>NZ_LMWH01000092.1 GCF_001507435.1 Streptomyces sp. NRRL F-5122 | reverse complement strand
CCTCGATCTTTCGTGACGGTCCGTCGGTTCATTTGGCGGGCCGTTTCGGCTTGTTGCGCATGTATCGGGCAGGGTGAGTACCCGGCTGTCGCGTCGGGTGGGCGCCGGGTTCCACGGCTCCGGTCGGAGTGGTGCTGCTCGTAGGGACGGGAACGCGCTGGTCAGCCGGGGTTCGGGAGAGCTTCGAGCCGTGCCAGGGCATCAATAATCGCGTCGGTCCAGGGCCAGTGGCGTGCGAATCTCAGGTGCCGGCGGCGGGCGGTCGTGACGATCTGGCCGGCGGCGGAGAACAGGCGGAGCCGGAGACGGCGGGGCTCCCATGTGCGGGTCTTGCCGGTCAGCGCGAGCATGGGCATCCAGGCCAGCAGGTCAAGGGCGACCTGCACGATCTCCAGCCAGATCTGGTTCTGCGCGGTGTCGTGCAGGGGCAGGTTGCGCAGGCCGGTGGCCCGGGCCGCGCGGATGCGGTCCTCGGCGCGTGCCCGCTGGCGGTGCCGCAGTTCGAGTGCGGCGATCGGGACGCCGGTGGTGTTCGTGGCGAACGCGGTGAGCCGCAGGCCGTCGGCGTCGGTGAAGCGCAACTGCGCTCCGGGATGCGGCCGTTCCTTGCGGACGATTAGCCGCATTCCCTTCGGCC
>NZ_LMWH01000091.1 GCF_001507435.1 Streptomyces sp. NRRL F-5122 | reverse complement strand
CTCGACGGCCACCGTCCATGCGGCGGGCGGGACTTTGAGGACGGCCTGGTGGATGGCGTCGGTGATGGTCATGCCGACCGAGTACGACAGCCACCTTCCCCGCTGGGCGAGCCAGGCTGTGAACTCGTGCGTTCCGCCTCCGGAGTCGGTACGAATCAGTGTCTGGCGTCCGCGTCGGTACTTCTTCGGCAGTTGGGCCAGGGCGAGTTGGGCCGTGGTGATGTGGTCGGCGGCAGTGTTGCTGCCTGCGTTGCCCGGTCTGAGCAGGCCGGCCACCGGTTCCCCGCTGCCACCGCTTCCGTGATCGACGAACCCCATCAGCGGGTGGTGTCCGAAGGTCTTTTTCCAGGTCGCGGTGGCGTCCTGCTTCTCGGAATGGGCCAGCACGAGCACCCCGTCCAGGTCGACGATCACCTGTCCTGCGGCGTCCGGGGCTGCATGCTTGGCCACGTTCCAGACGTGCTTGCGCGCTTCGGCGCGTGCGGCCCGTATCGCGTGAAGGGCCTTCGGTCCGGCCGCGGCGAGGGTGTCGATCAGGCGGGAGACTGTCGGGTCGGAAGCCACCGGCCCGAACACGGCCAGCTCGGCCCGCAGCATCCCGACATCCGCCAGACAGTCCCCGCCCAGCGCGACCGCGAGCGCCACATCCAGCAGGACCTTGCCCGGATCATGTACCGCGCGCAGCTTGCGCCACGGCGCCAATGCCGCCGATATCGCTCTGTCCAGGCCGGTCTTGCGGATTGTCTCCACCAGCAGCACACCACCGGCCTGGGAGACCACCCCGCGACCATCGCCTTCGGTACGGACACGCGGGTAGGACCCGATACGCTTCTTCACCTGGAGAGTGCTTCTTTCATGCGACGACCTGGACCCTAGACAAGTCCCATCGTTGCAGGTCAGGAGCACTCTTCGCGTTTCTGATCACCCACC
>NZ_LMWH01000090.1 GCF_001507435.1 Streptomyces sp. NRRL F-5122 | reverse complement strand
GGTATTTCGACCCCAGCAAGACCATTGCGGAGGACACCCTGCAGCAGCTGCTGCGGTTCCTGCGCTCCACGCCGTCATCGGTGAACGTACAGCCCAACCACTTCTACGTCCTGGCCACACCCGAAGGCAAGAAGCAGCTCGCCGACAACCTGGGCGAACGGTTCCAGGACAACGCCGAGAAGATCCTGAACGCCTCGCACACCATCATCCTCACCACCCGGGCGGATCTGCCCGACAGCCACCTCGAGGCGGTATTCGCGAAGGAGAGGGCCGACGGCCGGTTCCCTGACCCGTCAAAGCAGCAGCTGTGGGAATCGATGACCCGCAACTTCCTCGACCTGCGCAACTACGGCTACAAGGACCTCAACCACTGGATGGAGAAGCAGACCTACATGGCGGTGGGCCTGACCATGATGGCGGCCGCCGAACTCGGCGTCGACGCCACCCCGCTGGAGGGGTTCGACCCGACCAGTGTCGACAAGGCCTTCAAGATCCGCGAGAGCGGACACACCACGACGGTACTGCTGGCCCTCGGCTACCCCGACCCGCAGAAGGTGTACACCACCCCCATCTCCCGCTTCGACCCCGACCAGCTCTTCACCTTCATCTAAAACCTAGCCGGAAGCCAAAACGCACCACACATGCGAGAAAGGGACGATTTCAATGAAAGCCATTGTGGTCACCGACCAGGCCGCAGGAACCGCTGGGATGAAGCTGACACAGCGGCCCGAGCCAATCGCGGCGATCAACGACGTCATCGTCCAGATCCACGCATCGGGCTTCGTCCCCACCGAGATGGAATGGCCATCGACCTGGACCGACCGCGCCGGCCGTGACAGGACACCCTCGATCCCCGGCCACGAGCTGGCCGGAGTGGTCACCGCCCTCGGCTACGGCACGACGGGGCTGTCGGTAGGGCAGCGGGTGTTCGG
>NZ_LMWH01000089.1 GCF_001507435.1 Streptomyces sp. NRRL F-5122 | reverse complement strand
GTCACTGGGTGGTGAGCATGCCTTCGCGCAGTCGGGCCAGCAGGCGGGAGATCAGGCGGGAGACGTGCATCTGGGAGACGCCCAGGCGTTCGCCGATCTGGGCCTGGGTGAGTTCATCGACGAACCGCCAGTGGATGATCCGGCGGTCGCGTTCGTCGAGTTCGGCGATCATGGGGGCGAGGGTGTGGAAGTCCTCGATCAGTTCCAGGGCCGCGTCCTCGTCGCCGATGAAGTCGGCCAGCGCGGACTCCCCGTCCTCGCTGTTGCCGATCGCCGCGTCCAGGGAGGCGGAGGCGTAGCCGTTGGAGGCGAGTTGGGCCTCGACGACCTCGTCCTCGGGCAGGCTCATCAGTTCGGACAGTTCCCTGGTGGTGGGGGTGCGGCCCAGCCGGCTGTGCAGTTCCTCCTTCGCGCGGGCCAGTTGCACGCGGGCCTCCTGCAACCTGCGGGGCACGTGCACGGCCCAAGAGGTGTCGCGGAAGAACCGCTTGATCTCCCCCACGATGTAGGGGACGGCGAAGGAGGTGAACTCGACCTCGCGGGAGAGTTCGAACCGGTCGATGGCCTTGATCAGCCCGATCGTGCCGACCTGGACGATGTCCTCCATCTCCTCCGGCCCGCGGCTGCGGAACCGGCCGGCCGCGAAGCGGACCAGGGAGATGTTCATCTCGATCAGAGTGTTGCGGGCGTAGCTGTACTGGGGTGTCCCCTCTTCCAGCACCGCCAGCTGCTCGAAGAACAGCTTCGACAACTCCCGCGCGTCCCTGGGTGCGGCCTTGGACGGGTCCGCGATCCGCGGCACCTCCACCATCTGCTCGGCCATCTGCACGGTCGTCGTCGCCACGACGCGCCCCTCCCGGTCGTTCGGTCTCATCCCGCCGGCCTGTCCTCCGGCAAGCAGGCGCGTACCCGACGACCGACCCCTTATTCCTGAAATTT
>NZ_LMWH01000088.1 GCF_001507435.1 Streptomyces sp. NRRL F-5122 | reverse complement strand
CATCGCCAGCGTCCACAAACTCAGCCCCACCGACCGCCGGCACGTCGCCGTACTCGTCGAATCCCTGCTCCGCGCCGACGAATCCTGAACCCCCTCCCCTCCTTCTCTTTTTCCGCCTTCTTTTCCGCTCCTGCTCCCCGGCGCCTGCGGGCGCCCGTCGAACCGTCCGACACCCCGCTGGCCTTGCGCGCGCCTACGGAAAGCCTGACGGCGCCGGGACGAGCAGACCCAGGAGCGTGATCCGGGGGCGGGATCGGGGGGCGGGTGCCTGTTCCCGAACGGTGCGGAGCGGGCCAGGGTCAGGGCCGCCGGGTCGCGGCCGTGGTGACCCAGTCGATGACGGCCTGCACGGTGGGATAGTCCAACTGCGCCAGCCGGACGACCGCCTGCACGGCAGGCGGGTCCAGCGGCACGCACGCCGCATCCAGCGCGCAGTACAGCATGACTTGGTGCGCCTGAGTCGCCGACAGGGGTCCGCCGTGATTCATCTCGGTCCGAAATACCTGGGCGATGGGCAGGGGTGGAGTGATGTCCATGTCCTCGTCATGAGCGGGATCGAATGTGACGGATCGAAGAACAAGCGGGCAGAGACGCCAAACAACGGGCGGTCAGGGCTGGCAGACCGGGGCGGAGCGGGCAGGTCGCGGTCCGGGCGTGCGGGGCGTGGAGGGGGCGGGTGTCTCGTGCGGGCGCCGGATACGGGCGCCGGGGATGGGTGCGGGGCGGGTGTGGGTTCTGGCCGGGGGTGGTGGTCAGGTTTGGCGGGTGAGGCGTTCGAGGGTGTCGAGGAGTGCCTGGCCGTGGTGGTGTGCTTCCGGCCGGGCGTGGTGGGCGAGTTCGCTGCGCAGGGTGCGCCAGAACGCCTCGGTCAGGGAGTGCTCGTACCAGTCGCCGACCGTCCCGGAGCCGGGCGCGCGGCGCAGGGTGTGGGCGCGGGCGGTGAAGGAGCAGCCGGCGAGTTCACCGGCCGTGTC
>NZ_LMWH01000087.1 GCF_001507435.1 Streptomyces sp. NRRL F-5122 | reverse complement strand
CCTGCCGGTGGATGCGCGCGACTACCAGGTGGCGGCGGAGATCCTCCACGATCTCGGGGTGCGGTCGGTGCGTCTGCTCTCCAACAACCCGCGCAAGCGAGAGGCGTTGCTGCGGCACGGCATCAAGGTCGACAAGCAGGTGTCGCTGCTGATACCGGCGTGCGAGAACAACATCACCTACCTGCGCACCAAGCGGGAACGGCTCGACCACTACCTGCCGCACCTGGACGCGGTGGTGCACTCGTCGTGAGAGGGCACGCGGCGGCCGTCCGGCGCCGATCGCCGCACCCCGAGGCTGCTACGTCGTGTCAAGCCGCTCGAGGAAACCCTTCGACGTGCGACTGGTTCCCTCGCTCGAGGACCTTGAAGATCTGACGGCAGATGTTGCGCTTGAGGCAGCGTCGCGCATTGAGAGGGACTTTTTCCTTTGGGCGATGCAGCGGGCGACGTATGGATCCGTGGCAAAATCGAGTCGCATCCTGATCAAGGTGATCGTGTGCATTGCTCGGTTCAGTTTGCGGTCGCTGGCCCGGTTGAGCCGTTGCCTACTGGTCAGGCCCGAAGGCTGGGATCGATGCGACATCGGCGAAAGCAGCCTGGGAGCGACCAGCTGACCAGGATCTGGGCTAGGGTGATTGGCCCGATGCGGCGTAACTCCAGGAGTTTGGCGCTCTGTTGGTGACGAGGCCGTGGATGCTGTCATGTGCGTCGGATGATCAGCACGGCCACGTCGTCGAGATGGTTTTCTGCGACCGCGTCGTCGAGGATGAGGTCGGCGGTCTCCTCGGCGTTCAGCCCGTCATGGACGGCTTGGGCGGCCAGCTTTCCGGCTCGCTCCAGTCCGGCGTCCAGTGTCAGGGCTGGTCCTTCGACCACGCCGTCGGTGACCATGACCAGCGCGGCGTCCTTGTCCAGTGTGAAGGTTTCTTCCGGGTAGTCGGCGTCGGGCAGGACTCCCAGCACCGGGCCGCCCGGC
>NZ_LMWH01000086.1 GCF_001507435.1 Streptomyces sp. NRRL F-5122 | reverse complement strand
GTCTCAGGGACGGCGCTCCGGTACGTTGTCGTGCACGCGCTTGGGGTCGGTGACCGCGACCGGCTCGAGGATCTCCTCGATACGCGCCATCAGATCGGCCTCGAGCACCACGCCCGACGCCTTCGCGTTCTCCTGGACCTGCTCCGGCCGCGACGCACCGATGATGGCCGCGGACACATTGGAGTTCTGCAGCACCCACGCCACGGCCAACTGCGCAAGCGACAGATCCGCCTCCGCCGCCAGCGGCTTCAACCGCTGGACGGCCGCCAGCACGTCATCACGCATCCACCGCGCGATCATGCCGGCGCCACCCTTGTCGTCCGTGGCACGCGAACCCGCCGGCGGCTGCTGACCCGGCTCGTACTTGCCCGTCAGCACACCCTGCGCGATCGGCGAGAACACAATCTGGCCCATACCCAGCTCCTCGCAGGTAGGCACCACCTCGCCCTCGATCACCCGCCACAGCGCGTTGTACTGCGGCTGGTTGGAGACCAGCGGAATACGCAGCTCACGCGCCAGCGCGTGCGCACGCCGGATCTGCTCCGCAGGCCACTCCGACACACCGATGTAGTGAGCCTTCCCGGAGTGCACGACATCGGCGAACGCCTCCATCGTCTCCTCCAACGGCGTCGCCACGTCGTACCGGTGCGCCTGGTACAGATCCACGTAGTCGGTCCGCAGCCGCCGCAACGACCCCTCGATCGACTCCATGATGTGCTTGCGCGACAGCCCCCGGTCGTTACGGCCCGGACCCGTCGGCCAGTACACCTTCGTGAAGATCTCCAGACCCTCACGGCGCTCACCCTTCAGGGCATCACCCAGAACCGCCTCGGCCCGCGTCCCGGCATAGACATCCGCGGTGTCGAACGTGGTGATGCCCGTCTCCAGCGCGGCACGCACACACGCGACAGCCGCCTCGGCCTCCACCTGCGAACCATGGGTGAGCCAGTTCCCGTAAGCGATCTCGCTGATGATCAGGCCACTGCGGCCGAGATGACGGT
>NZ_LMWH01000085.1 GCF_001507435.1 Streptomyces sp. NRRL F-5122 | reverse complement strand
AACTGCGAGAATCTGCCGGCCACGCACGAGTTCCTCCGGCGGGTGCGCAAGGAGATCGACGCCCACTATCCGGACACGGTGCTGCTGGCGGAGGCCAATCAGTGGCCGGAGGATGTGGTCGACTACTTCGGGGACTTCGGCAGTGGTGGCGACGAGTGCCACATGGCCTTCCACTTCCCCGTCATGCCGCGCATCTTCATGGCGGTGCGGCGTGAGTCGCGTTATCCGGTCTCGGAGATCCTGGCCAAGACCCCGGCGATCCCCTCCAACTGCCAGTGGGGCATCTTCCTGCGCAACCACGACGAGCTGACCCTGGAGATGGTCACCGACGAGGAACGCGACTACATGTGGGCGGAGTACGCCAAGGATCCCCGCATGCGCGCCAACATCGGGATCCGCCGCCGGCTGGCCCCGCTGCTGGACAACGACCGCAACCAGATCGAGTTGTTCACCGCGCTGCTGCTGTCGCTGCCCGGCTCGCCGATCCTGTACTACGGCGACGAGATCGGCATGGGCGACAACATCTGGCTCGGGGACCGCGACGCGGTCCGCACCCCCATGCAGTGGACCCCGGACCGCAACGCGGGCTTCTCCTCGTGCGATCCCGGCCGGCTCTTCCTGCCCACGATCATGGATCCGGTCTACGGCTACCCGGTCGCCAACGTGGAGGCGTCGATGTCGTCGCCGTCATCGCTGCTGCACTGGACCCGCCGCATGATCGAGATCCGTAAGCAGAACCCGGCGTTCGGTCTGGGCTCCTTCACGGAGTTGTCGTCCTCCAACCCGGCCGTCCTGGCCTTCCTGCGCGAGTACAAGGACGACCTGGTGATGTGTGTGCACAACTTCTCCCGGTTCGCCCAGCCCACCGAACTCGACCTCAGCCGCTTCAACGGCCGCCACCCGGTGGAACTCATCGGCGGAGTCCGCTTCCCCGCCATCGGCGAACTCCCCTACCTGCTCACCCTCGCAGGCCACGGCTTCTACTGGTTCCGACTCCGCAAG
>NZ_LMWH01000084.1 GCF_001507435.1 Streptomyces sp. NRRL F-5122 | reverse complement strand
CTGCTGCTCGCCTCATGAGCCGCCCCGATGTCTCCCGCCCGGCCGGCTGGACCGCCCTCGGCGCCGGGACCGCGTTCGCGATCCTCGCCTCTGCCGTCCACGCCGATGTGCCGCACTGGCTGGACGACCGATTCCTCTCGTGGTCGGTCGCACACCGCCCGCATCCTGCCGTGACTGTGGCACGCGATGTGACCGCCACAGGAACCGGCGCCGTCCCCTATGTCCTTGCCGCCTTGGCAGGCCTCCTCGCAGGACGGTCGCCGAAGCAGCGCGTGCTCACCACCGTGCTCTGTCTAGCTTGCCTCGCAGTGGGCCAAACCCTGCGATTCGAAGTGATGCAGCTCGTCCATCGAACCCGGCCCCCCACAACGGACTGGGCGGCGCACGCAACGCGTTGGGCGTTCCCCTCGGGCCACACCACAACGTCCGCCCTCGCCGCCGGAGTGCTGATCGCCGCGGTGTCGCTGTGGGCCCCGCGCGGCGCGACGCCGCTGCGGATCGTCATCGGCTGTTGGGCACTGCTCGTCGGCCTGACCCGCATCTACCTCGGAGTGCACTGGTCCACCGACGTCCTCGGCGGATGGCTGTTCGCGGTCGGCTGGCTGGGAGCCTGCCTGTGGGCCCTGGCCAGGTGGCTCCCCGACTCGTACACCGAGGGCACGACCGTGGTCCGGAAACCGGCGGAGGGCCATGCACCCTAAAATCCTCACCGTTGAAGACGATCACGCCCTGCGGGATGTGCTGCGCCGACTTCTGTCCGACGAGGACTTCATCCCCATCGTCGCCGCCGACGGCGCGAGCGCCCTGCGACTGGCCACGGGGGACATCGCGGCGGCCGTCCTGGACATCGGACTACCCGATGCGGACGGGCGGGACGTGTGCCAAGCGATGCGCGCCAACGGCTTTGTGGCCCCTGTCATCTTTCTGACCGCTCGCCACCAGATCACCGACCGTCTGTCCGGGTTCGCCGCCGGAGGCGACGACTACCTGCTCAAGCCGTTCCA
>NZ_LMWH01000083.1 GCF_001507435.1 Streptomyces sp. NRRL F-5122 | reverse complement strand
CGGCTCGCCGGATGCGACGCCGTCCTTCTCCATCTGCTCGGCGAGCTTCATGGCCTCCTCGATCAGGGTCTCCACGATCTTCGACTCGGGCACCGTCTTGATGACCTCACCCTTCACAAAGATCTGACCCTTGCCGTTGCCGGACGCGACACCCAGATCCGCCTCACGCGCCTCACCCGGACCATTGACCACACAGCCCATCACCGCGACCCGCAGCGGAACCTCCATCCCCTCCAGCCCCGCCGTGACCTCCTCGGCCAACTTGTACACATCCACCTGCGCACGACCGCACGACGGACACGACACGATCTCCAGACCACGCTCCCGAAGACCCAACGACTCCAGAATCTGCGCGCCCACCTTCACCTCCTCCACCGGAGGAGCCGACAACGACACCCGAATCGTGTCACCGATGCCCTGCGACAACAGCGCACCGAACGCCACCGCCGACTTCACCGTGCCCTGGAAGGCCGGACCCGCCTCCGTCACACCCAGATGCAACGGATACTCACACTGCGCCGCAAGCTGCCGATACGCCTCGATCATCACAACCGGATCGTTGTGCTTCACCGAGATCTTGATGTCCCGGAAACCATGCTCCTCGAACAGCGACGCCTCCCACAGCGCCGACTCCACCAGCGCCTCCGGAGTCGCCCTGCCGTACTTCTGCAGCAACCGCCGGTCCAACGACCCCGCGTTCACCCCGATCCGAATCGGCGTCCCACGATCCCCGGCCGCCTTCGCGATCTCCCGCACCTTGTCGTCGAACTGCTTGATATTGCCCGGATTCACCCGCACCGCCGCACAACCCGCCTCGATCGCGGCGAACACATACTTCGGCTGGAAGTGAATGTCCGCGATCACCGGGATCTGCGACTTCCGCGCGATCGTCGCCAACGCATCCGCATCATCCTGCGTCGGACACGCCACCCGCACGATCTGGCAACCCGACGCCGTCAACTCCGCGATCTGCTGCAACGTCGCACCGATGTCCGACGTACGCGTCGTCGTCATCGACTGCACCGACACCGGAGCG
>NZ_LMWH01000082.1 GCF_001507435.1 Streptomyces sp. NRRL F-5122 | reverse complement strand
GGGGAGGCAAGATGAAGTTCGATATGGGGGCGCAGACCCTGTCGACGCTGATGAAGGATTCGCGTGGGTCGAGTGATGATCTGGGGACGTTGATCCGTCAGTTGGTGCAGGCGGCGCAGCCGTTGGAGGGGAAGTTCAACGGTGCGGGTCGGGTGGCGTTCGATCAGTTCAAGTTGCGGGCGGATGGGATCGCGAAGGAGTTGAACGGGTCGTTGGCGGCGATCCTGGGTGGTCAGTCGGGGATGGATTCGGCGTTCTCCTCGGGTGATCAGGAGCAGGGTGACAACGCTCGGGGGCAGATGTCGGCGGCGAACTTCGATGGTGCGCGTTTCCGCTGAGCTGTGGGGTTTCGGTGGTGCGGCGTTCCGTTGAATTGTGCTGTGGTGTGGGGTTGTTGGGCCGGGTCTTTACGGGGAGTGGTGTGTGATGGCGGGTTCGGGTGCGGATCGTCGGTCGTATGACACGGGTGCGTCGGCGGATGCGCAGGGCAATATCCAGGCGGTGATCGGCCGGTTGGAGGAGGTTATTGCGCAGCGTGATCGTCAGGTGAAGGCTGCGATGGCGGATTTCTCGGCTGATGGTGTGGCGGATGAGTACCACGGCAAGGAGTTGCGGTGGAATCGTGCGTCGCAGGAGGTCAAGAACATCATCGGGTTGTTGAAGTCGACGTTGGAGCAGAACGATTCGACGGCGCAGTCGACGATCGCGAAGGCGAAGTCGGCGGTGGACAACATCGGCTGACGTGGGTGGTGTTGGGCGGGGCCGGCGGGCGTGGACGACGGCCGGCCCCGTCGGCAGGCCTGGGCGGCTTTCGGGTCGTCACGTGACGGTGGCTGTTGCTGGGCTGGACGCGGAGGGCGACGGGGATGACCGGCTGGGATCTGAAGCCGCAGGGTATTCAGGGTGTGTTGAAGTCGACGGGTGAGACGGCGTCGCATCTTGAGGGTCAGGCGAAGGCGTATGGGGAGCATCTGACGTCGGCGGCGTCCAGTGCGGCGGGGGCCCCGGACTGCCCGTGGGCGACCGAGATGACGCCGCCGCGGACGATCTCGG
>NZ_LMWH01000081.1 GCF_001507435.1 Streptomyces sp. NRRL F-5122 | reverse complement strand
AAGACGGTGCCCGAGTCGAAGATCGTGGAGACCCTGATCGAGGAGGCCATGAAGCTCGCCGAGCAGATGGAGAAGGACGGCGTCGCATCCGGCGAGCCGGCCGTCACCACGCCAGGGGCCCAGGGCGTCACGGTCGCTTGAACGACTTACCAGTGAGTGATGTGAAGGAGCGCGACGGTGCCGAGAAGGTGACGACGTGCGGGCCCGGCCCTCAGGGCCGGGCCTGGTCGCCTTCTCGACACCGGCTTCTGCGCTCAGGAGGCGATTCGAAAAATAGGGGAGGCCCGAGCGTGACGATTCTGGAGAGCATCCGGGGACCACGCGACCTGAAGGCGCTGTCCGAGGCGGAGCTGGGCCGACTGGCCGAGGAGATCAGGGAGTTCCTGGTCCACGCGGTCGCCAGGACGGGCGGTCACCTGGGGCCCAATCTGGGGGTGGTGGAACTCTCCATCGCGCTCCACCGGGCCTTCGAGTCACCGGTCGACCGCATCCTGTGGGACACCGGCCACCAGAGCTATGTGCACAAGTTGCTGACAGGGCGTCAGGACTTCTCCAAGCTGCGCGGCAAGGGCGGCCTCTCCGGCTATCCCTCCCGCGAGGAGTCCGAGCACGACATCATCGAGAACAGTCACGCGTCGACCGCACTCGGCTGGGCCGACGGGCTTGCCAAGGCCCGTCAGGTGCAGGGGGAGAAGGGCCATGTCGTCGCGGTCATCGGCGACGGCGCCCTCACCGGCGGCATGGCCTGGGAGGCGCTCAACAACATCGCCGCGGCCAAGGACCGCCCGCTCATCGTCGTCGTCAACGACAACGAGCGCTCGTACGCGCCGACCATAGGCGGCCTCGCCAACCATCTGGCCACCCTGCGGACGACCGACGGCTACGAGAAGGTGCTGGCCTGGGGCAAGGACGTGCTCCAGCGCACACCCGTCGTCGGCACCACCGTCTACGAGGCCCTGCACGGCGCCAAGAAGGGCTTCAAGGACGCGTTCGCGCCCCAGGGCCTGTTCGAGGACCTGGGGCTGAAGTACGTCGGCCCGATCGACGGACACGACATCCGGGCCGTCGAGTCGGCGCTGCGGCGCGCCAAGCGCTTCCACGGTCCGGTGCTGATCCACTGCCTCACCGAGAAGGGCCGCGGCTACGAGCCCGCGCTCGCCCACGAGGAGGACCACTTCCACACGGTCGGCGTGATGGACCCGCTCACCTGCGAGCCCCTCGCGCCCTCGGGCGGGCCGTCGTGGACGTCGGTCTTCGGGGACGAGATCGCCCGGATCGGCGAGGAGCGCGAGGACGTCGTGGCGATCACGGCGGCCATGCTGCACCCGGTGGGCCTGACCAAGTTCGCCGAGCGCTTTCCGGACCGGGTGTGGGACGTGGGCATCGCCGAGCAGCACGCGGCCGTCTCCGCGGCCGGCCTTGCGACAGGAGGACTCCATCCGGTCGTCGCCGTCTACGCGACGTTCCTCAACCGTGCCTTCGACCAGCTCCTCATGGACGTGGCCCTGCACCGCTGCGGTGTGACGTTCGTGCTGGACCGCGCCGGGGTGACGGGCGTCGACGGACCGTCGCACAACGGCATGTGGGACATGTCTGTGCTGCAGGTGGTGCCGGGCCTCAGGATCGCCGCGCCACGCGATGCCGACCAGTTGCGCGCGCAGCTGCGGGAGGCGGTCGCCGTCGACGACGCGCCCACCCTGATCCGTTTCCCGAAGGAGTCGGTGGGTCCGGCGATCCCGGCGGTGGACCGGGTGGGCGGCCTTGATGTCCTGCACCGCGCCGACCGCCCTGAGGTGCTCATGGTGGCCGTCGGCGTCATGGCTCCCGTCTGCCTCCAGGCCGCGGAGCTGCTCCAGGCGCGCGGCATCGGCTGCACGGTCGTCGACCCCCGCTGGGTCAAACCCGTCGACCCCGCGCTCCCGGGCCTGGCCGCCGAACACCGCCTCGTCGCGGTCGTCGAGGACAACAGCAGAGCCGCGGGCGTCGGCTCAGGGGTCGCCCTGGCGCTCTCGGACGCCGACGTCGACGTGCCGGTGCGGCGCTTCGGGATCCCGGAGCAGTTCCTCGCGCACGCCAAGCGGGGCGAGTTGCTCGCCGACATCGGGCTCACACCCGTCGAGGTCGCGGGGCGGATCAGCGCGAGCCTGGCCGTCAAGGATGAGCCGTCCAAGGAGAAGCACGAATGACCACCCCTTCCGGGAACCGCGACTTCGATCTCGGAGCACTCCTGGCCGAGCGCGGGGCCGAGCGCTACGAGCTGCACACCAGGTATCTCAACCACCAGCTCCCGCGCATGCTCCACACCATCGGCTTCGACAAGGTCTACGAGCGGGCCGAGGGCGCCCACTTCTGGGACGCCGACGGCAACGACTACCTGGACATGCTCGCCGGGTTCGGGGTGATGGGCCTCGGCCGCCACCACCCCGTGGTCCGCAAGGCGCTGCACGACGTCCTGGACGCACAGCTCGCCGACCTCACCCGCTTCGACTGCCAGCCGCTGCCCGGGCTGCTGGCGGAGAAGCTGCTGAGCCACAGTCCGCACATGGACAGGGTGTTCTTCGGCAACAGCGGAACCGAGGCGGTCGAGACCGCGCTGAAGTTCGCCCGCTTCGCCACCGGCAAGCCGCGCGTCCTGTACTGCGAGCACGCCTTCCACGGTCTGACCACCGGCTCGCTGTCGGTGAACGGCGAGCGCGGCTTCCGCGACGGGTTCGCACCGCTGCTGCCCGACACGGCGGTGCCGCTGGGCGATCTCGACGCCCTGGCACGGGAACTCCGGAAGGGGGACGTGGCGGCCCTCATCGTCGAGCCCATCCAGGGCAAGGGCGTCCACGAGGCGCCGCCCGGCTATCTCCAGGCCGCGCAGGAGCTGCTGCACAAGCACAAGGCCCTGCTGATCGCGGACGAGGTGCAGACCGGTCTCGGCCGTACCGGGGACTTCTACGCCTACCAGCACGAGGGCGGCGTCGAGCCGGACCTGGTGTGCGTGGCGAAGGCGCTGTCCGGTGGCTATGTACCGGTCGGCGCCACCCTGGGCAAGGAATGGATCTTCAAGAAGGTCTACTCGTCCATGGACCGGGTGCTGGTGCACTCGGCGAGTTTCGGATCGAACGCGCAGGCGATGGCGGCCGGGCTCGCGGTTCTCTCCGCCATGGAGGACGAGCAGATCGTCGCGAACGCCCTCGCCGTGGGGGAGCAGCTGAAATCCCGTCTGGCCACGCTTGTCGACAAGTACGAGCTGCTCAGCGACGTACGCGGGCGTGGACTCATGATCGGGATCGAGTTCGGCAGGCCCAGCTCACTGAAGCTGCGCGGCCGGTGGACCATGCTCCAGGCGGCCCGCAAGGGGCTGTTCGCACAGATGGTCGTCGTCCCGCTGCTGCAACGGCACCGGATCCTCACCCAGGTCTCCGGCGACCATCTGGAGGTGATCAAGCTGATCCCGCCGCTGACCATCGACGAGCGGGACGTGGACCGGTTCGTGGAGGCCTTCACCGCCGTCATGGACGACGCGCACGGTGGCGGACTGATGTGGGACTTCGGAAAGACCCTGATCAAGCAGGCGGTGGCCAACCGCTGAGGCGCGCACCGGAGGGGCTTTGCCTCTGAGGCAAGAAATTTGCCGCAGAGGCAAACCTGCGGCTGAATAGAGAGCATGAGCTCTCCCGAGAACGAGGCCGGGCCCGGCGAGGACCTTACCGCCGTCGCGCCGCAGCTGCGCGCGCTGCGGCGCCGAGCCTCGCTCACCCTCGAGGCCGCGGCCCGTGCCGCCGGGCTCTCGCCCGCGCACCTCTCCCGGCTCGAGACCGGGCAGCGCCAGCCCTCGCTGCCGATGCTGCTCGCGCTCGCCCGTATCTACGGTACGACCGTCTCCGAACTGCTCGGCGAGACCGTCGCCGACCAGGAGGCGGTCGTCCGCGCCCCCGACATGGAGCCGACCCGGGCGGGCGGCTGGACGTACTGGCAGGCCGGCGCACCGGGCCGCGGCATGCAGGCGCTCCGCGTCCACGTCCCGCACGGCGCGCAGGGCGACATCGTGCGCGTCCACCCCGGCGAGGAGTGGCTGTACGTGCTGAGCGGGCGGCTGCGCCTGCGGCTGGGGGACACCACTCATGTGCTCGCAACCGGGGACAGCGCGCACTTCGACTCACTGACCCCGCACCGCATCGCCGCCGTCGACCACGGCGGCACCGATCTGCTCTTCGTCCACACCCTGCTGCAGAGCCCGACCGCCACGTTGTGCCTCGGACCCACCCCTGGAGAAATGCCATGACCGAACAGCCGGAGACCCGCCCCCAGCGCAGGGACATGGAGGAGAAGTTCCCCCGCGCCCTGTGGGTCCGCCTGATCATCTACATCGCCGTCGGCCACCTCTTCGCCGGTTTCGTCTATCTGCTGTTCGAGGTGGGCGCGAAGTGACCGGCCCTTTCGCGGCGGCGCGGGCGGCTCTCAGTCCAGCAGGCGACCGCGCAGCCGCTCCCGCACCGCCGGCGTGAGCCCGAGCCCGCGCTCCAGATAGTCCTCGACACCGCCCCAGGTCTCCTCGACGGTGTCGATCGCCGCCGCCAGGTACTCGGCGCGCGCGTCGAAGAGCGGGCTGAGCAGCTCCATCACCTCGGGGGAGTACGTGTCGGGCGACGAACCGTTGCGGTGCACCTTGTAGCGGCGGTGCTTCGCGTTGGACTCCAGGTAGTCCGCGACGATCGCCTCCCGCTCGACCCCGAGGGCCAGCAGCGTCACCGCGATCGACAGTCCCGCGCGGTCCTTGCCGGCCGCGCAGTGCATCAGCGCGGGCACGCTGTCCTCGGCCAGGGAGCGCAGCACCTGGGAGTGTTCGGCCGTGCGCTCCCGGATGATGGTGCGGTAGGAGACGATCATGCGGTTCGCGGCCTTGCCCTCGGCGAGGAGCGTGCGCAGCTGCTCGATGTTGCCGTCCCTGACCATCTTCCAGAACTCGGCCCCGTCCGCCGGATCGGTGAGCGGAAGACTGACGTTGCGCACCCCGGGGAGCTCGACGTCGGGCCCCTCGAGCTTCTTGTCCGCCGCATTGCGGAAGTCGAAGACCGTGTGCAGGCCGAGGGAGCCGAGGAACGCCGCGTCCTTCTCCGTCGCATGGGCGAGGTGGCCGCTCCGGAAGAGCACTCCGTGCCGCACGCGCCGCCCGTCCACGGTCGGCAGACCGCCCACGTCGCGGAAGTTGCGCACCCCGGTCAGCTCGGGCTCGGTCGACGGGACCTGCTGCGTCACGAGGGCTCCTCCCATCCGTCCGTCGGCGCTGCTCGCCGACGGGCCGCGCTTCGACGATACGACATGGGTTTGTCGGCCGATGATCGACGGCGATCTGCCCGCCGTCCTGCGGTCAAGACCCCGGACCGTGCCCGGCGACCGCGACCGCCGGCGGCACGTCCCGGCCGCCGTGTGCAGTGGCTCCACCAACATCGGCGATGGGAGCGTTATTCCGGATCGGACCGAATTCGGCGCGTGGCTTATCTCACCGTCCGTCAACCCCTGCCTACGGTCGCGTAGCTCACATCGCAAGGTGAATCATGGACCGACGTGGCAGACGATTCGAAGAGTGACAACAGATCAGTGATCGGGTCGTACGTGGCGGTGGGGGACAGCTTCACCGAGGGCGTCGGCGATCCCGGCCCCGACGGGCAGTTCGTCGGCTGGGCCGACCGGTTCGCGGTGCTCCTCGCCGATCGGCGGCCCGAAGGCGCCTTCACGTACACGAACCTCGCCGTGCGTGGCAAACTGCTCGACCAGATCGTCGCGCACCAGCTACCGAAGGCCGTCGAACTCGCCCCGGACCTCGTGTCCTTCTGCGCGGGCGGGAACGACATCATCCGGCCGGGCACCGACCCCGACGACGTCGCCGAGCGCTTCGAGCATGCCATCGCCGCCCTGACCTCCGCGGTCGGCACGGTGATGGTGACGACGGGCTTCGACACCCGCGGTGTCCCCGTGCTCAAGCATCTGCGGGGCAAGATCGCCACGTACAACGGGCATGTCCGGGCGATCGCCGACCGGTACGGCTGCCCGGTGCTCGACCTGTGGTCGCTGAAGACCGTCCAGGACCGGCGCGCCTGGGACGACGACCGTCTGCACCTCTCGCCCGAGGGGCACACCCGCGTCGCCCTGCGGGCGGGACAGGTGCTCGGCGTCGAGGTGCCCGCCGACCCCGACCAGGCCTGGCCGCCGCTGCCGCCGCGCGGCACGCTCGAGGTACGGCGCGACGACATCCACTGGGCGCGTGAGTACCTGGTCCCGTGGATCGGACGGCGGTTGCGCGGCGAGTCCTCGGGGGACCGTGTCGTGGCGAAGGGCGCCCTGTCGCCGGACGACATCAAGATGCGCATCGCGAAGGCGGTCTGAACCGGCCCCTCTTGCCGGTACGGGCCGGCGCGTGCCCGGGGCCCGGATGTGCCGGGACCGGGCACGCGCCGACCCGTACCGCGTCGACGCGTGCCGCCGACCCGGCGGACCAGACCGGCGTCAGCCCTTCGGCTCCGTCAACGCGGAGCGATCCACTCCCAGTTCGCGGGCGAGCGCCTCGTCCACCCACTCCTGCGCCCGTGCTCGCGCCACCGTGCCCTTGTACGCCGTCATCTGCACGGCCAGCCCGTCGAGGAGCGCTGTCAGCCGTATAGCGGTGCCCGCCGGGTCGGCGCACCGGAACTCGCCGGCCGCGACCCCTTCCATCAGAACCTCGGTGATCCCGGCCTTCCACTGCCGGTCGAGGCCACGCGTGACCTCGCGCAGCGCGGGCTCCCGCAGTGACGCCGCCCAGCCCTCGATCCACAGCCGCCAGCCCTTGGCCTGCCCGGTCGGCGCGTACCAGCGCACCGCCGCACGCAGGCGGCGCAGGGCCGACGTACGGCGGCCGAGCAGTTTGCGCAGATGCGCCAGATCGTCCTCGGCGGCGTACGCGAACGCCTCCGCGACCAGCTTCTCCTTGGTCGAGAAGTGGTACAGGACCAGTGCGTTGCTCACACCGAGTGCCGAGGCCACATCGGCGATCCGCACCGCCGCGACGCCCCGCGCCTCGATCTGCTCGACGGCGGCCCGCAGCAGTTCCTCACGCCGCTGGGCCACGCTCAACCGCACCCTCGTCACGCAGCAACCCTACGTCACCGGTACCAGCCGAACCGCTCGGCGATCAGCGGCAGTCGGTCCGCCACGAGCGCGTGCGCGGCCGTCCGCGGACTCGTCCCGTCGGCCTGCGCCCGGTCCAGCATCCGGCCGACCAGGTCCCGCATCGAGTGTCGTGTGTAGGCGAAGGCCTCCTCCGCGTCGGCGCCCACGTCACCGAACAGCGTCCACCACCACCAGGCGTTGGTCCCGGAGTTGACCACGACGTCCGGCAGCACGCTCACCCCGCGCGCGGCGAGCAGGTCCTCCGCCTCGGGCAGCACCGGCATGTTGGCCGCCTCGACGATCCACCGTGCGGTGATGTGCTCCTGGTTCTCGGTGTCGATGGCGTACGAGACCGCGGCGGGCACCAGCACCTCGGCCTCGGCCGACAGCCAGGCGTCCCCGGACAGTTCGCGGTCGGCGGGGCGCAGTGCCCCCCGGTCCACCGTCCCGTAGGCGTCGCGCGCCGCGAGCAGCGCCTCCACGTCGAGTCCGTCGGGATGGGCGACGGTGCCCTTCACATCGGCGACCGCGACGACCGACAGTCCCGCACGTGCCAGGAAGCGCGCCGTGGCCCCACCCATGGTGCCGAAGCCCTGCACCGCCACCCGGGTGCCCGCATACGGCAGGCCGGCCCGGTCCAGGGCGGTCAGCACGGACTCGGCGACCCCGCACCCGCCGACCAGCGCGTCCAGACCGATCCCGTCCACCTCGACGGCGAAGGCGTCGGCGAGCCGTTCCCGGGCCGCCGCCTCGTCGGTGAGCAGGGGGTACACGGCCTGGATCGACGACACCAGGCCCGCCTCGGCGGCCGCGCGGTCCACCAGGTCCTGGGTGAGTCCCAGGTCCTCCCCGGTGGCCCAGACCGTCTCGACGTACGGCCGCATCGCGCGCAGATAGCGCACCAGGACGTCGTAGGCCTCCGGGGCCCGGGGATCGCAGTCGATGCCGCCCTTGGCGCCGCCCAGCGGGACGTAGCGGCCCCGGGGGTTGTAGTGCAGTGCCTCCTTCATGGTCATGCCGCGGGCCAGCCCGGCGACCTCGTCCAGCGTGCAGCCGGGTCGCATCCGCAGCCCGCCGCTGGCGACGCCCCGGACGAGGCGGTCGACGACGAGGTAGCCCCGGTGGCCGGTGATGTGGTCGGTCCAGACGAGCGTGATGAGGGGCGCGCCCCGATCGGTGGTCATGAGCCCACTGTACTGAACGGTGATTCAGTTGCCTGCCCGGGACCCGATGAGCGGGAGCCGCCCTTCGAGGGCTTTCTACCGCCTCTGGCGTGCGGTGGACACCGGCTCCGCACCCTGCGGCACGTCGCACGAGTCCTTGAAGCCCTGACTCGTCAGGCCAAGCGCCGCATTGATGCGCGAGCGCAGGTTCTCCACCGCCACCATCGCCGTCAGCTCGACGAAGGCGGGCTCGCCGAGCCGGCCGACGAGCCGGGCGGCGAGCTCGTCGTCGACGGTGGGCGGGGTGGCCGTCATCGCCTCGGCGTACGCCATGACGTCGCGCTCCAGTTCCGTGTAGGCGCCGCTCTCGCGCCAGCGTGGCACGTCCACGAGCTTCTCGCGGGCCATGCCGCGTTCCCGGCTCACCCAGTAGCCGAAGTCCATGCACCAGGAGCAGCCGATCGACGCGGCCGTCGCCATCTCGGCCAGGGCCTTGAGGTCGGCGTCGAGCCGGTTCCACTTGGCGACCGACCGCTCGAAGCGCAGATCGGCCCGCAGCACGTCCGGCTGATGGGCCAGCGCCTTGCCGGGGTCCAGGACCTTGCCGTAGGTCTTCTTCGAGTACCACTCCATGAAGCGGAAGAAGAACGTGCGGCGCGGGGTCAGGGAGACTCGGGCCATGGGGCACCTCCAGTGCGTCGTTCCGGGGCGCCCTTCGCGAGCGCCCGCACCGTTGCGACGAACGGGCACCCCCCGGATGTGACATGCGGGCCCGCACGTGTCGCGCTGTGCGCCGGGGAGGTCGCCCTGTGGCACGGCAGGCCCGTCGTCGGAGGAGGGGCCGACAATAATGGAAGATCTCATCGACTCCACTGGAGGTCCTGTGTCCGGTTCACGTTCCCTGAGCTCGGGGCTCCGAGCGCTGCGGCCCGCCGCTTTCGGCGCGGATCCGAGCGGGGAGCGCCTGGCGCGCATCCGCAGATCGCCGCACTTCGCGGACGGCGTCTTCGTGAACCCCGAGGGCACCCGGATCCGCCCGTCCGGCGGTTCCACGCTGGAGCTGGCGAAGGTCTACTTCCGCAAGGACGCCCGGGTCCGCCGCGTCCCGTCCGGCACCGTGCCCGTGCATCCGACGACGTACGCCGATCTGGCCCGGCCTCCCGCGAGCGGACTGCGGCTGACGTGGATGGGGCACTCCAGTGTGCTCGCCGAGATGGACGGGCACCGGGTGCTGTTCGACCCGGTGTGGGGGGAGCGCTGCTCGCCCTTCGACTTCGCCGGCCCCAAGCGCCTGCATCCGGTGCCGCTGCCGCTCGCCGCGCTCGGCCCGGTCGACGTCGTCGTCATCTCGCACGACCACTACGACCATCTCGACCTGCCCACCATCAAGGCACTGGCGGGGACGGACACCGTGTTCGCGATACCGCTCGGCGTGGGCGCCCACCTGGAGCACTGGGGCGTCTCGGCCGACCGGCTGCGCGAGCTGGACTGGAACGAGACGACGAAGGTCGGCGGCCTCAGCCTGACCGCCACCCCGGCCCGCCACTTCTGCGGCCGCGGTCTGCGCAACCGGCAGCACACCCTGTGGGCGTCCTGGGCCGTGGCCGGCGACGAGCACCGGATCTACCACAGCGGCGACACCGGCTACTTCGACGGGTTCAAGGACATCGGCGCCGCGCACGGCCCGTTCGATGCCACCATGATCCAGATCGGCGCCTATTCGGAGTACTGGCCCGACATCCACATGACGCCCGAGGAGGGCATGCGCGCCCACCTCGACCTCCAGGGGGGCAGCCCGCAGGGTGTGATGCTGCCGATCCACTGGGGCACGTTCAATCTGGCGCCGCACCCCTGGGCCGAGCCCGGCGAGGGCACCGTCGAGGCGGCGCGGGCGGCCGGAGCGCAGGTCGCGCTGCCGCGCCCGGGTGAGCCCTTCGAGCCCACGGCTCCGACCGTGCCGTCGGAGCCCTGGTGGCGCGGGGTCGCGGTCGAGCCGGAGGGCGGCTGGCCGGCGCCCGTGGCCGACACTCCGGGTGACGTCCCGGGTGAGGGCCCCGCGGGATCCGGGGAGCCGGAGACGGTCCCGGCGGGCTGACCTTCCGGGCGGTCGCGGGACCACGGCGAGGGCCGAGGAGCACAGGGCTCCTCGGCCCTCGCCCTTTGTTCCCGACCGCTTCTGACCAGCTCTGATCGGTTCGCTCCTGCGGTGGGAACGCGTGTCCGGTTGGTTATCGGTCGGTCGTACGACGCGTCATACCAGAGCGGGAAGCTCTCCGGAGGACTTTGTCCACAGCCCTCCGCGCGGGCCTTCAACGCGACTACGCTGAGTTGCCGCCGCGCGACGGAGGGCCGCCATTCCTCGGCCTTCCCGACCCGGCGCCGCGATGGCGCACGCCCGAGTCGCGCAGACCGCGGGGACCCCACGCCCCCGACGCACCGAGTACGAGGACGCCGATGTCTCACCTTCGCGCACCGGCCGCACGCGCAGACCGCCGTGAGGGCGGGCGGCACGGGCGACCGGTCGCCCAGACCGTCCCCGCGCCCCCCGCCACCGCCATACGGCCCCAGTTGCTGCGTCTGGCGATCCTGCCCTGCGTCGCGGTGACCCTCAGCGCCTCCGCCGCCGTGCTCTTCACCGTCCGTGCCACCGGCGCGCGCCCCACGCTGTTGATGTGGGCCGTGTTCGCGGGCGCCCTCGGAGTGGCCTTCGCGGGCATCGCGATCGCCGCCGTGGCCGCCGAGCGCGCCGCCACATCCGTCGCGGAGCGGCTCGAGATGCTGCGCCGCACCAGCGCGCGCGGTGAGGCAGACCTGCGGGCCCTGGTCGAGGCGATCCGCCGCGGCGACACCCCGCCCACGCGCACACCCCGCGGCAAACCCACCAAGGACGGCGACGAGTTCGAGTTGCTCGCCGACGAGTTGTCGCGGGCCCACGACGGCGCCTCCGCCGCGGTCCTGCAAGCGGCACAGCTCTCCAGCCAGACCGGCAGCGAGCAGAAGCTCGAAGTCTTCCTGAACCTCGCGCGGCGCCTGCAGTCCCTCGTGCACCGGGAGATCTCGATCCTCGACGAGCTGGAGAACGAGATCGAGGACCCCGACCTGCTCAAGGGCCTCTTCCACGTCGACCACCTCGCCACCCGCATCCGGCGCCACGCGGAGAATCTCGCCGTGCTCGGCGGTGCGGTCTCGCGCCGTCAGTGGAGCAATCCGGTCCCGATGACCGAAGTGCTGCGCTCAGCCGTGGCCGAGGTCGAGCAGTACGCACGGGTCAAGCTCGTACCGCCGGTGGACGGCACCCTGCGCGGCCACGCCGTCGCCGACGTCATCCACCTGCTGGCCGAACTCGTCGAGAACGCCACGGTGTTCTCGGCTCCGCACACTCAGGTCCTGCTGCGCGCCGGCCAGGTCACCTCCGGGCTCGCCATCGAGGTCGAGGACCGCGGGCTCGGCATGCCGCAGGCCGAACTGAGCCGGATGAACACCCTGCTGGCCGACCCGGACCAGGTCAACGTCGCCGGCCTGCTGGCCGACGGTCGCATCGGCCTGTTCGTGGTCTCGCAACTCGCCCGCAGGCACGGCATCCACGTCCGGCTGCAGACCAACATCTACGGCGGTGTCCAGGCGGTGCTCGTGGTGCCGCAGGGGCTGATCGGTCCGGATCCCGGCACGGCCGGAGGCGCGGCGCCCCAGGAGCCGCAGGTGACCGACCCCGACACCGGACCGGTCGGGACCCCCGGTGCCGCAGGCCCGCGAGAGATCGCTCCCGGAAACCACCGCCCGCACGTCCCTCCGCCCCGGGGCGCGCGGGCCGCACACCCGCCTCTCGGAGGTTCCGAGCAGCCGGCGGTGCGCGGATCGCAGTGGCCGGGCGACGATCTGGTCCTGGACGAGCGCGACCGCTCCCCGCTGCCCGTGCGCGACGCCGACAGTCCCCGGCCCAACCCCGCCGAGGCCCTGCCCGGACTCCGTTCCGGCGACCGGCCGATCGTCGAGCGGCCCGTCGACGGACGGCCGGCTCCCCTGGTCGGTACCGTCCGCGGCACGATGGGCAAGCCCCGGCTGCCCCGCCGCCGCGCCCAGGAGCACCTCGCACCCCAGCTTCGTGGGGGACCGACGCCGCCCGCACGCCAGGAGGGCGAGCAGCACATCGGCCATGACCCGGGCCTGATGGCCGCCTTCCAGCGGGGCATCGGCCTCGCCGAGGCACGTGAGCAGGCGGAGCCCGGCCACGACGATCCGGACACGGGTGCGGGGGCCGTCCCCGACCGGCACGAAGAGGCACGGTCGGACGTCCCGTACCGCGAGCCGGCGTTCCCCGATGACATGCCGTCGCCCCTTGCCGAAGCACCGGCCGGGGACCGGGCGCGCACGGCCGAGGTACGCCCCCGACGCGAGCCCGACCGGGAACGGACCGTCCGGCAGGACGGGAGTGCACCGCCCGGATGACCACACCGACCCCGCCCGCTCCCGCAGACCCGCGAACCCCAAGGAGTCGATCCATCATGGCGAGCGAAGTGCCGACCGCCCATGCCTCCGACCTCGACTGGCTGATGAGCGGGCTCGTGCAGCGCGTGCCGCACACCACGAGCGCGGTCCTCCTGTCCTGCGACGGGCTCGTGAAGTCCGTCCACGGCCTCGACCCGGACAGCGCCGACCACATGGCCGCCCTGGCATCCGGCCTGTACTCCCTCGGCCGCAGCGCGGGCGTCCGCTTCGGCGACGGGGGCGACGTCCGGCAGATCGTCGTCGAACTCGACTCCACGCTGCTGTTCGTCACAACCGCGGGCTCGGGCACCTGTCTCGCCGTCCTCGCCGACCGCGAGGCCGATGCCGCTGTTCTCGGCTACGAGATGGCGATGCTCGTCAAGAGCGTGCGGCCGTATCTCGCGACCGCTCCGCGCCGCTCCACGGCGACCCGGCCTTGAACGTCACCGCGGCGGGCGACGGCCCCTGGCTCGACGCCGCAGCCGGACGGCTCGTACGTCCCTACACGGTCAGCGGCGGCCGCACCCGGCCGAGCACCGCGTTCGACCTGCTGTCCCAGGTGAGGACCACCGGTGTCGTCCCCCTGGGCTACCTCGGCCCCGAACACTGCGAGGCGCTCGACCTGTGCCGGGCACCCGTCTCGGTCGCCGAACTGGCCGCTCACCTGAGGCTTCCGGCGGCGGTGACCAAGGTGCTGCTGTCCGACCTCGTCGACTGCGGGGCGCTCACCACCAAGCCCCCCGCCCACCACCACATCCCCACCGACCGGTCCCTTCTGGAGGCAGTGCTCGATGGATTACGACGAAAGCTCTGACCCCTTCCCCACCGCCCTGAAGATCCTGGTGGCGGGAGGGTTCGGGGTGGGCAAGACGACCTTCGTGGGCGCGGTCAGCGAGATCGCGCCGCTGAGCACGGAGGAACTGCTCACCACGGTCGGTGCCGCGACCGACAGCCTCGAGGGCATCGAGAACAAGGTCGAGACGACCGTGGCGATGGACTTCGGCCGCATCACCCTCGATGCGCAGCATGTGCTGTATCTGTTCGGGACCCCCGGACAGGAGCGGTTCTGGTTCATGTGGGACGAGCTCTCCGAAGGGGCGCTCGGGGCGGTGATCCTCGCCGACACCCGGCGGTTGGAGGACTGCTTCGCCGCCGTCGACTTCTTCGAGCAGCGCGGCCTCGGATTCGTCGTCGCCGTCAACGAGTTCGACGGTGGCCACCGCTACGGCCAGGAGGAGGTGCGCTCCGCCCTGGACCTCGCCCCCGAGATCCCCGTCGTGTGCTGTGACGCCCGGATCTCCAGCTCGGGCGTGCAGACCCTGCTCACGCTCGTCCGTCATCTCCTCGCGCTTTCCCCGGCGGCGACCGCGAGCCGGGGGGCCCGCGCATGACCCCGGGACGACTGCTGCTGACCCCGGAGGACAAGGACGCCGCCGCGCGCGTCCAGCGACTGCGCCTGCTGGGACTCGGGGAGCGCGCGGAACCGGAGTTCGACGCGTTCGCCGACCGGATCGCCGACGTCGCCGCCGCGCCCTTCGCGATGGTGAACTTCATCGGCGAGCACCGGCAGTTCTTCGCGGGACTCCACCAGCCCGGCGACCGGCCGCTCCTCGCCGTCGCCGAAGCGGACGGCGCGGACCCGGAACCGGTCCGTCACCTGGGCCGCGAGTACGGCTTCTGTCCGCATGTCGTGGTCCGGGGCAAGGCGCTCGTGCTCGAGGACGTCCGCGACTACCCGCGCTTCGCCTCCAACCCGGTCGTGGACGAACTCGGCGTCCGTTCGTACATGGGCGCCCCGCTCGTCGACCGTGCGGGCCTCGCCCTCGGCACGGTCTGCGCGATCGACCTCGAACCGCGCCCCTGGGGCCGGTCGGGACTGGAGACCATCAAGGCGCTCGCCGCGGAACTGGCCGAGCGGATCGAGCAGGAACGGACCGGGGCCGCCGGAGACAGGGCGTGAAGGAAAGCTGCGGCCGAGCTTAAGAAATCCTCGATGGACCGGGCGCCGCCGGTACGGCAGATTTCTGAGTGATCTCATCTCTCCTCCCGGTAGGGGCTCCTTCGGCATGCCCGGTTCCGGGATCGCACCCACAGGAGCCGTGGCGTTGAAGGCGCTGGTCAAGGACAAGGCTGAACCGGGACTTTGGCTCACCGACGTCCCGGAGCCGCAGGTCGGCCCCGGTGACGTACTGATCAAGGTCCTCCGGACCGGGATCTGCGGTACCGATCTGCACATCCGCTCCTGGGACGGCTGGGCGCAGCGGTCCATCCGCCCCCCGCTGGTCGTCGGGCACGAGTTCGTCGGCGAGGTCGTCGAAACCGGCCGGGACGTCACCGAGGTGAAGATCGGTGACCGGGTCAGCGGAGAGGGGCACCTGGTGTGCGGCAAGTGCCGCAACTGCCTCGCCGGACGCCGCCATCTGTGCCGTGCGACGGTCGGTCTCGGCGTGGGACGCGACGGCGCGTTCGCCGAGTACGTGGCGCTGCCAGCCTCGAACGTGTGGGTCCACCGGGTCCCCGTCGACCTCGATGTCGCCGCGATCTTCGACCCCTTCGGCAACGCCGTCCACACGGCTCTGTCCTTCCCGCTGGTCGGCGAGGACGTCCTGATCACGGGGGCCGGTCCGATCGGTCTGATGGCCGCGGCCGTGGCCCGCCACGCGGGCGCCCGCAACGTCGTCATCACCGACGTCAGCGAGGAGCGGCTGGAGCTGGCACGCAAGATCGGCGTGAGCCTCGCGTTGAACGTCTCCGAGGCCACCATCGCCGACGGCCAGCGCGAGCTGGGGCTGCGCGAGGGCTTCGACATCGGTCTGGAGATGTCGGGCCGGCCCGAGGCGATGCGCGACATGATCGCGAACATGACGCACGGCGGGCGGATCGCGATGCTCGGGCTGCCGTCCCAGGAGTTCCCCGTCGACTGGTCCCGGATCGTCACTTCCATGATCACGATCAAGGGCATCTACGGGCGCGAGATGTTCGAGACCTGGTACGCGATGTCGGTCCTGCTGGAGGGCGGACTCGACCTGGCCCCCGTGATCACCGGACGTTACGACTACCGCGACTTCGAGGCGGCGTTCGCGGACGCGGCGAGCGGCAAGGGCGGCAAGATCATCCTCGACTGGACCGCCTGATGCGCGGTCCGGTTCGCCCCGGGGCCGTCTGAGCAGGCGTAGAGAGGCCGACCGTGTTCGGCCGCCCCGGATCGGGCGCCGTCTCCCGCCCGGGGCGCTCTCCCGACGCCGGCACCGCCCATCGCCCCACTCGCCCTTCGTACCCAAGGAGCTTTTCCGATGTTCGACTCCGTGCGCGACGACCTCCGCGCCACCCTCGACGAGATCCGCGCCGCCGGGCTGCACAAGCCCGAGCGCGTGATCGACAGCCCGCAGTCCGCGACCGTGCGCGTGAGCGCCGGCGGCCGTCCGGGCGAGGTGCTCAACTTCTGCGCCAACAACTACCTCGGGCTCGCGGACCATCCCGAGGTGATCGCCGCGGCACACGAGGCCCTGGACCGCTGGGGCTACGGCATGGCCTCCGTGCGATTCATTTGCGGTACGCAGGAGGTGCACAAGGAGCTGGAGGCGCGGCTGTCCGCGTTCCTCGGCCAGGAGGACACGATCCTGTACTCCTCCTGTTTCGACGCCAACGGCGGTGTGTTCGAGACCCTGCTCGGTCCGGAGGACGCCGTCATCTCCGACGCCCTCAACCACGCCTCGATCATCGACGGCATCCGGCTGTCCAAGGCCCGCCGCTTCCGCTACGCCAACCGTGACATGGCGGACCTCGAGCAGCAGCTGAAGGAGGCCTCCGAGGGCGGCGCGCGTCGCAAGCTGATCGTCACCGACGGCGTCTTCTCCATGGACGGCTATGTGGCACCGCTGCGCGAGATCTGCGACCTCGCCGACCGCTACGACGCCATGGTCATGGTCGACGACTCGCACGCCGTCGGCTTCGTCGGCCCCGGTGGCCGCGGCACCCCCGAGCTGCACGGCGTCATGGACCGTGTCGACGTCATCACCGGCACGCTCGGCAAGGCGCTCGGCGGCGCGTCCGGCGGCTATGTCGCCGCCCGCGCCGAGATCGTCGCGCTGCTGCGCCAGCGCTCCCGGCCCTATCTGTTCTCGAACACGCTCGCCCCCGTGATCGCGGCGGCCTCGCTCAAGGTGCTCGACCTGCTGGAGTCGGCGGGTGACCTGCGCGAGAAGCTCGCCGAGAACACCGCGCTCTTCCGGCGCCGCATGACGGAGGAGGGCTTCGACATCCTGCCCGGCGACCATGCCATCGCCCCGGTCATGATCGGCGACGCGGCGCGAGCCGGCCGCATGGCCGAGCTGCTGCTGGAGCGCGGCGTCTACGTCATCGGGTTCTCCTACCCGGTGGTCCCGCAGGGCCAGGCGCGCATCCGTGTGCAGCTGTCCGCCGCGCACTCCACGGACGACGTGGACCGCGCGGTCGACGCGTTCGTCGCGGCTCGGGCGGAGCTGGAGGCCTGAGACGCCCCGCGCTCTTGCGATAATCGGTCGCATGATCGAAGCGCGGCGGCTGCACATCCTCCGTGCGGTGGCCGACCACCGCACCGTGACGGCTGCTGCCGCCGCGCTCTATCTCACCCCCTCCGCGGTGTCCCAGCAGCTCACCGCGCTGGAGCAGGAGACCGGCCACCGGCTGGTGGAGCGCGGTGCCAAGGGCGTGCGACTCACCCCGGCCGGCGAGATCCTGCTCAGTCACACCAACGCCGTCCTCGCCCAACTGGAGCGCGCCGAGGCCGAGCTGGCGGCCTACGGCGCGGGGTCCGCCGGCACCGTGACTCTGGCCTCCTTCGCCACCGGCATCGGGCTGGTCGTCGCCCCCGCACTGGCCCGGCTCGCCCGGACCGCGCCCGGAATCCGGGTGCGGGTCCAGGACGCCGAGGGCGATGCGAGCCTGCCGATGGTGCTGGACCGGCAGGTCGACGTCGCGGTCGCCGTCGAGTACCGCGGCGCACCCGACGCGGACGACCCCCGGCTCACCCATGTTCCGCTGTATGCGGAGCCCTTCGACGCCGTGGTGCCGTTCACCCACCGCCTCGCAGACGCGGGCGAGGTCCCGCTCGGCGAGCTGGCCAGGGACGCGTGGATCGGCCCGTACGCCGGCAATCCCTGCCACGACGTCGTCGTGCTCGCTTGTGAGCACGCCGGATTCCAGCCCCGCCTCGAACACTTCTCGGACGACTTCCGCGCGGTGGTCGCGCTGGCCTCCGCCGGTGCCGGGGTAGCCCTGGTGCCCCGCTCCGCCCTGCGTGGCATGGACCTCACCGGCGTGGTCGTCCGCCCGGTAGACGGGGTCGCGCCCACGCGCCGGGTCTTCGCCGCCGTGCGCCGGGGCGCGGAGGAGCACCCTCTGATCCGGCCGGTACTGGACGCGCTGGCGGAGGCCGCGACCGAGGACTGATCCACCCCGCCGGGGCCTGCCTTCACCGGCGGAGTCCTGTGCGCATCCGGGAACGATTCTCGTATGTGGGATAATATCCCGGATGTGGACGGCGAAGTGATCGACAGCGTGGACGCCCGGCTCGCCGGACGCCTGGCCGAGCTGCGGGCGGAACGCGGCTGGTCCCTGGACGAACTGGCGGAGCGCAGCGGCGTGAGCCGCTCGACCCTCTCCCGGGCCGAACGTGCCGAGATCAGCCCGACCGCTTCGCTGCTCAACCGGCTCTGCGCGGTCTACGGCCGCACGATGTCCCGGCTGCTGAGCGAGGTCGAGGCGGAGCCTGCACAAGTGCTCCGCGCCGCCGAGCAGACCGTGTGGCAGGACCCGGCCTCCGGCTTCGTACGGCGGTCGGTGTCTCCTCCGCATCCCGGGCTGCGCGGCGAACTCGTGGAGGGGCGGCTCGCGGCGGGCGCCGACATCGCGTACGACCGGCCGCCCGTGCCCGGGCTCGAACAGCACATCTGGGTCATCGACGGCGCGCTGGAGGTGACGGCCGGGGACATGGAGCACCGGCTTTGCGCCGGCGACTGCCTGCGGCTGCGGGTGTGGGGGCCGACCCGGTTCCGCTGCCCCGGACCCGACGGCGCCCGGTACGCACTGGTGGTGGTGCTCCCATGACCACGATCTCCGCGCTGAGCGGGACCGAGGTGCTCGCCAGGGCGGAGGGCCTGGCCGAACTGCTGACCGACACCGTGCACGGCGGAGCCTCGATCGGCTTCCTGGCGCCGCTCGAGCGGTCCGAGGCGGTCGCCTGGTGGAGGGCGCGGGCGGCCGCGGTAGAGGCGGGCGCGCTCGCGGTGTGGGTGGCACATGAGGGGGACCGGGTGACGGGCACGGTCGGACTGGCCCTCCCCGACAAGGCGAACAGCCGCCACCGCGGCGAACTGGTCAAACTCATGGTGCACCGGGAGGCCCGCGGCCGTGGCCTCGGGCGCCGGCTGCTGGCCACGGCCGAACGGGGTGCCTCGGCGGCCGGGATCACCCTGCTCCACCTGGACACCGAGACGGGCAGTCCTGCCGAGGTCCTGTATCGCTCCGCAGGCTGGACACGGGTCGGGGCGATTCCGGACTACGCGGCGACACCGGCCGGTGTCCTGCACCCGACGACGGTCTTCTACAAGCATGTGGGGGATTCCCGCTGAGCGTGCGGTCTCTGTCAGTGGCATTGGCTACGGTGCGGGACATGCCGGACGCCGAAGACGTACGCCGTATCGCCCTGTCCCTGCCGGACACGGCCGAGAAGATCGCCTGGAACATGCCCACGTTCAGGGTCGCGGGGAAGATGTTCGCCACGCTGCCCGAGGACGAGACGTCCATAGCGGTGCGGTGCCCCAAGGAGGAGCGGGACGAGCTGGTCCTGGCCGAGCCCGAGAAGTTCTGGGTCGCCGATCATGAGGCGCAGTTCGCCTGGATCCGAGTGCGCCTCGCGACCCTCGAGGACGAGGCGGAGCTGCGCGACATCCTGGCCGACTCCTGGCGCCAGGCGGCCCCGCCGCGCCTTCTCGACCACCACCCGGAGCTGGGGCTTGCGGCCGGGGACTGACGTGCGGGTGACCGGCAGACAAACCGGTGCGCGACCACCGGCCCGAGTGCGGTATTGTTTCTGTGCGCGTTCGGCCGGGGGAAACCCCAGGTCAGGCGGGCAACGGGACGTGGCGCAGCTTGGTAGCGCACTTGACTGGGGGTCAAGGGGTCGCAGGTTCAAATCCTGTCGTCCCGACCAGCTTCATTGCAGGTCGGAGGCCGTTTTCTCAGAGATGGGAAGACGGCCTTCCGCACGTCCATACGCCGGTTGGCCGCCGTGCGGGCCAGGCATCGCGGGGCCGTGACCGGGCCGCCGTTCCACGGCCGTACGCGGTTCGCCGCCCTCCGGGAAAACGCTTGGACTCCACGGGCGCCGTCGCGGGACACTTCGACTCCTGGTCTGCCCCTGTTCGTCCGTCGTTGTCCCCACGAGCCGCATGTGGCACCCCGTCGTGCCCCGTCCGACCGCTCGCGACCCGAATGAGGGCCGCCCACCCGAACCACACCTCCACACGGCCATCGAGGTGGCGTCACCACCCGGAAGAAGCACGTGACGCCGCCGCACGACACCACAGGGTTGGGATGGGATCACCTGATTCGCGCAAGGTCGTGCCGGGCAAGCGTTCCGCGCTCCTGGCACTTCGTTACTACGTAAGGGAGTTGGCACGGCTGCGGCGGCTGACGCTGCCCGCGATGCTGCTGCCGGCGCTGGGCAACATCGGCATCAACTACATCGCGCCGCTGGTCGTCGCGAAACTCGTCGGCCGCATCGCCGGCGACTCCGGCATCGGCGTCGGTTCGATGCTTCCCTACGTCCTCGCCTTCGGCTGCGCCCTGCTGCTCGCCGAGGCGCTGTGGCGCCTCGGCCTCCACTGCCTGAACCGTCTGGACGCCCTCGGCATCGAGCGCCTGTACGTGATCGGCATGGACGAACTGTTCGCCAGGGACGCCGCCTTCTTACACGACAACTTCGCCGGATCGCTCACCAAGCGGGTGCTGAGCTTCGCCTCCCGCTTCGAGGAGTTCGTCGACACGCTGACGTTCAACGTCGTGGGCAGTTTCGTGCCGCTGCTGTTCGGCTCGGTGGTGCTGTGGGGCTACGAACCGCTGCTCGTCGTCGGGCTCCTGGCGATGATCGCACTGACGGCGCTGTGTGTGGTGCCCCTCATCCGCCGCCGCCAGGCACTCGTCGATCAGCGCGAGGAGGCGATCGCCCGGGTGTCCGGCCATGTCGCCGACAGCCTGATGAACATGGACACGGTCCGGGCGTTCGCCGCAGAGGAGAGCGAGGCCGCCGAGCACCGGTCCCGCGTCGCCGAGTCGCGGCGTCTGACGCTCAAGTCCTGGGACTACGGCAACCTGCGCATCGACACACTGGTCGCGCCGATGTCCGTGCTGACCAACGCCCTGGGCCTGCTGCTCGCGGTCATGCTGGGCGGGGGCGAGCACGGTGTGGAGGCCGTCGTGGTCGCCTTCACGTACTACAGCAACGCCACCCGGATCATGTTCGAGTTCAACCAGATCTACCGTCGTCTGGAGAGTTCGATGACGGAGGCCGCACAGTTCACCGAACTGCTGCTGACCCCTCCGACCGTGCTCGACCCGGAGACGCCGGAGGTCCTTCGGTCCCGGACCGGCGATGTCCGCTTCGAGCGGGTGACCTTCGCTCACGGAGGCGGCAAGCCGCTCTTCGAAGGGCTCGACCTGGCCGTGTCCAGCGGGTCCAGGATCGGGCTCGTCGGCCGGTCGGGCGGCGGCAAGACCACCTTGACCCGGCTGTTGCTGCGGATGACCGACATCGACGCGGGCCGGATCCTGGTCGGGGGTCAGGACATCAGCAGCCTGCGACAGGCGGACCTGCGCAGTCTGATCGCCTATGTGCCGCAGGACCCGGCGATGTTCCACCGCTCACTGCGGGACAACATCGCGTTCGCCAGGCCGGACGCCACCGACGCCGAGATCCGGCGTGCCGCCGAGGCGGCGCACGTCACGGAGTTCGCCGACGCGCTGCCGGACGGCTTCGACACCATGGTGGGCGAGCGTGGTGTCAAGCTGTCCGGCGGACAGCGGCAGCGGGTCGCCCTCGCCAGGGCGATCCTGCGCGACGCGCCGATCCTGCTGCTGGACGAGGCGACCAGCGCGCTGGATTCCGAGAGCGAGATCCTCGTCCAGGAAGCGCTGTGGCGGCTGATGGACGGGCGGACTGCGCTGGTCGTGGCGCACCGGCTGAGCACCGTCGCCGGCATGGACCGGCTGGTGGTCCTCGACCGCGGCCGGATCGTCGAGCAGGGCACCCACCGGGAGCTGCTCGCATCGGAGGGCGCCTACGCGAAGCTGTGGCAGCACCAGTCGGGCGGCTTCCTCGGCGACAGTCCCGCGCGGGCCGAACTGCACTGATCGCGTGCCTGGGCCCTCGGCGCCCCGACACGCGATCCCGTGCTGCGAAGGGGACCTCGGTGGCCGGCCTCCGGCCGCCGTCGTTCCCGCGGTCACCGCATGATGTTCACCGCGCGGGCCACGACCAGGCCCACGGTGACGATGGAGACGGCCGACTGCATGAGCATCAGCAGTTTCGCCCACCGTGACATGGGCATCGTGTCGGTCGGGCTGAACGCGGTCGCGTTGGTGTACGAGACGTAGAGGTAGTCGAAGAACGCCGGTTCCCAGTCCCGGCTGACCAGCTCCTGCACCTGCATCTGCGGGAAGAGGAAGTCGGGATGGGCGCGGTGGGCGTGCGCACGCGCGACGGGGCCACCACGGTCGAACTCCCAGTACCACAGGGCGAAGACCACGATGTTGGTGCCCCAGATGCCGGCCGCGACCAGGAGCAGTGAGCTCGCGGAACGCTCCTCGTGCCCGGTGAGCAGGGCGGTGAGCAGCAGCACCAGGGACCAGGCGTTGGCCAGGCTGGCGATCGCCGCGAGGGCCAGGGACGCGCTGCGGAGCGGAACCGACTCGCGATTGATCCTGCCCGGATTGCTGAGCAGCAGCACCGCAAGGAAGACGCCCTCCACGGCGGGCAGCAGCCAGTGAGGGTGAAGGGTCAGCTTTCGGGGCTCCGCGAGTTGGGCGGCGATGATGAGCGCCAGAACCGCGGCGACCTGCCAGCGGTGCTCACCGTCGGTCGGCCGCCGCCACGCGGGGACCTTGGCCTTCTGCGGTGCATCAGTCATGCGGGTAAGTGTCGTACGGCCTTCGGGCGGTTCCTTCGCAGGGGAGCGGTGCGCGCGTCCGGGTCGCCGGGCTCCCCGAACGGGAGCCCGGCGGACGGTTCAGGACTGCGTCTCGGCGCGGTCGGTCGTGCCCCAGAGCGTGTGGAAGCTGCCCTCGCGGTCGACCCGCCGGTAGGTGTGCGCGCCGAAGTAGTCCCGCTGGCCCTGGGTGAGGGCGGCCGGCAGGCGCTCGGCGCGCAGGGAGTCGTAGTACGAGAGGGCGGCGGAGAACGCCGGCACCGGCACACCCCTGCGGGCCGCCGTGGCGATCACCTCGCGCCAGGGCACCTGGGCGTCCCCGATCTCGGCCGCGAACCCCGCGTCGGACAGCAGGCTGACCAGACCCGGATCGGTGGCGTAGGCGGCGCGGATGCGGTCGAGGAAGGCGGCGCGGATGATGCAGCCGCCGCGCCAGATCCTGGCGACCGCGCCGAGGTCGATCTCCCAGCCGTACTCCTCGGCGGCGTCCAGGATCATCTTCCAGCCCTGGTCGTAGGCGATCAGCTTCGAGGCGTAGAGGGCCTGTTCGACCTGTGCGGTGAAGCGCTCGGCCTCGTACGGGGTGAGGTCCACTGCGTGCCGCCCGGCAGTCCGCGGTAGGCACGGCGCAGCGCGGACTGGCCGGAGGCGGCGCGGGCGAAGGTCGCCTGGGCGATGGCGGTGACGGGGGAGCCCAGGTCCAGTGCGGTCTGCACGGTCCAGCGCCCGGTTCCCTTCTGCCCGGCGGCGTCGGCGACGACGTCCACGAACGGCTCGCCGGTCGAGGCGTCCACGTGGGCGAGCACCTCCGCCGTGATCTCGATCAGATACGAGTCCAGGCGCCCCTTGTTCCACTCGCGGAAGATGCCGGCGATCTCGGCGGGGGAGTATCCCGCCACCTGGCGCAGCAGGTCGTAGGCCTCTCCGATCACCTGCATGTCCGCGTACTCGATGCCGTTGTGCACCATCTTCACGAAGTGCCCGGCGCCGTCGGTGCCGATGTGCGTCGTGCACGGCTCGCCGTCGACCTCGGCACTGATCTTCTCGAACATCGGTCCGAGCGAGGCATATGACTCCGGGGAACCGCCGGGCATGATGCTCGGTCCGTGCAGGGCGCCCTCCTCGCCGGCGGAGAAACCCGCGCCGACGAAGTGGATGCCCTGATCGCGCAGCGACCGCTCCCGGCGCCGCGTGTCGGAGAAGTGTGCGTTGCCACCGTCGATGATCATGTCCCCGGGCTCCAGGAGCGGCGCGAACTCCTCGATCACGGCATCGGTCGCGTCGCCCGACTGAACCATGATCATCAGGCGGCGCGGACGCTCCATCGCCGCCACGAACTCCTCGGCCGTCTCGGCGGCCACGAACGCGCCCTCGTGCCCGAACTCCTCGACCAGCGCCTTGGTTCGGGTCGGGGTGCGGTTGTGCACGGCCACGGTGTACCCGTTCCGCGCGAAGTTCCGGGCCAGGTTGCGGCCCATCACCGCGAGCCCGGTGACGCCGATCTGCGCGGTCGCCTGCATGCTGTGCTCCTTGGGTCCGGATCCACCGCCCCCGGGTGTCCCTCGGGTGCGGCGGACCTCGCTCGGTGCGGCTCGTACCGCTGTCGCGATCAGGTACGGACGGCGGGGCGGGAGTTGCTCACCGCGGGGAGCGGGATCTCGGCGCGCCACCGGAGCGCGCGCCGGTGGCGCGCGCCCGACCGGGCGAGGCCGGCCGCGTCAGGCGCCGAGGACGTGGAGGGAGACCCAGAGCGCCGCCACCGCGCACACCAGTGCGGTCGGCACGGCGATCGCTCCGAGCCGGGTGAACTCCTTGAGGTCGACGGCGTGCTCGTGCTGGTGGACGATGCGCCGCCACAGCAGTGTGGCCAGCGAGCCGGCGTAGGTGAGGTTGGGGCCGATGTTCACGCCGAGCAGGACGGCGAGGACCGCGCCCGGACCCGACGGGACGGCCAGCGGCAGCAGGACCAGGACCGCCGGCAGATTGTTGATCAGATTGGCCAGCACGGCGGCCAGGGCGGCGATGCCCAGCAGCGCGGGCAGGCCGGTCCCGTCGGGGAGCACCCGGCCGAGCGCGCCGGCGAGCCCGTTGTCGACGACTGCGCGCACCACCACGCCGAGCGCCAGTACGAACGCCAGGAAGGAAGGCGCCGCCGCCCGCACCACCGTGAGGGGGGTGGCCCGGCGCCGGACGAGCGCACGCACGGCCAGGACCAGCGCTCCGGCCAGCGCCGACCATGCGGGGTCGATGCCGAAGACGGACGCGACCACGAACCCGGCGAGCGTGCAGGCCACGGTCAGCAGGGCGAACAGGGGGAGCGCGGGCGGCTCCTCCCGCACCGGGGCCGCGGCTCCGGCGCCGAGGTCCCGATGGAAGAACCTGCGGAAGACGACGTACTCGGCGGTGACGGCCACCAGCCACGGCAGGGCCATCAGGGCGGCGAACCGTGTGAAGCTCAGCCCCGAGGCGCCGAACGCAAGCAGGTTGGTGAGATTGGAGACCGGCAGCAGCAGCGAAGCCGTGTTCGACAGATGGGTGCAGGCGTAGAGGTGGGGCTTGGGACGGGCGCCCATATGGGCCGCCGTGGCGAACACCACCGGGGTGAGCAGCACGACCGTGGCGTCCAGGCTGAGCACGGCCGTGATCACCGAGGCGAGGGTGAACACCGCGGTCAGCAGCCGACCGGGCCGGCCGGCCGCCCAGCGTGCCATCCAGGCGCCGCACGCCCGGAACAGCCCTTCCACGTCGCAGAAGTGGGCCAGTACCAGCACCGCCGCCAGAAAGCCGACCACCGGCCCGAGCCGCTCGGCCTCGGCCCCCGCATGGGCCGGGGAGATGGCGCCGGTCGCGATCGCGATGCCTGCCGCCGGAACCGCGACCACGGCTTCCGGCAGCCCGAACGGACGCACCACGGCGCCGGCCAGTACGGCGACGAGCAGAACGATGGAGAGGGCCTCGGCGAGCGGGGTGTTCAGAGTACGGTCCTTCCGGAACGGATTCGGCGGTGCCCTTCCATCACACCAGGTCGGACGGCATCGCTCGACGCGCAGCGCCCCGGATGACGGTGCGGCGTCGCCGTCACCCACCCGCCCGCAGTCGCCATCCGTGGTCCACCGGACCGATGCCGGCCCCCAGGGCGAAGCCCGCCGCGATGGCCTCGGTGACGTACTCCTTGGCCTGCCGCACGGCCTGCGGCACCTCCAGACCCTGCGCGAGCCCCACCGCGACCGCCGAGGCGAGGGTGCAGCCCGTGCCGTGGGTGTGCCGGTTGTCGTGGCGCGGAGCCCGCAGCCAGTGCTCCTCGCGGCCGTCGGTCAGCAGGTCGACGGCCGCACCGGGCAGATGCCCGCCCTTCACCAGCACCCATCGGGGCCCGTACGAGAGCAGCTCCGCGGACGCGCGGCGCATGCCCTCCTCGTCGGTCACCGCGATGCCGGTCAGCTCCGCGACCTCGTCCAGGTTCGGCGTGGTCACCGTCGCGCGCGGCAGCAGCCTGGTGCGCACCGCGTCCAGCGCGTCGTCGGCGAGCAGCCGGTCCCCGTGCTTGGAGACGCTCACCGGGTCCACCACGACCGGGACCCCCACGTCCGCGAGCAGTTCGGCCACTACGGTGACCAGGCGGGGCGAGGCGAGCATCCCGGTCTTCACCGCCTGGACGCCGATGTCGTCGACCACGCTGCGGTACTGTGCGCGCACCGCATCCACCGGCAATTCCCAGGCGCCCTGCACCCCGACGGAGTTCTGCGCGGTGACCGCGGTGACCACGCTCATGCCGTGGGCGCCCAGGGCCAGCATGGTCTTGAGATCGGCCTGGATCCCGGCGCCGCCCCCGGAGTCGGAGCCGGCGATGGTCAGGACGCGCGGCGGCGCGGTCATGCGCGGCCCTCCTCTCGGACGCGCAGCGGGGCGTACACCGCGAGGGCCACCAGGAACGCCACGTAGTACGAGACGTCGGCGCCGTGCAGCGCACGGGCCACCGGACCCACGTACAGGCCCGTGTCCATGAAGGGCACCGCTGCGGCGAAGGCGGCGGCGAAGGCGAGCAGCGGTGGCCACACCGACCGCGGCCGGGCCGTCTCGGCGGCGAGATCGGCCACCCGGCCGCGCCGTACGAGCCAGTCGACGACCACGATCGCCACGAATCCGGGGATCCAGTAGCCGACGAACAGCAGCACGTTCTGGAAGCGGGCGGTGGTGTCGGCCGCGTGCATCCACAGCACCAGCGGGAATCCGAGAGCGGCGGCGAGGGCGGCCGCCACCGGGCGCGGTGTGCGCAGGCCGATGGTCTGCAGCGCCAGCGAGCCGCTGTAGTCGTTCATGGCGTTGCTGCACAGGGCCGCCAGCGCCACCGCCAGCAGCCCGAACGCGCCCGGCGCTCCGCCGCCGAGCAACTGGTCCACCCCGGCGGCCGTCTGGTCGGTGAGCGCCGAGGCACCCCACAGGCCGAGGACCTGCACGGCCAGGAAGGACACCACCAGACCGAGCAGTGTGTACCAGAACATCCGGGTCCGGGACGTGGTGCTCGGCAGATAGCGGCTGAAGTCGCTGGCGTACGGGGCCCAGGACAAGGTCAGGCTCAGGGCGATCGTGCTGGTCAGTACGAACGCGCCCGCCCGGTCCGCGCCGTGTGCGCTGCCCGTCAGGGCAGGATGGACGCCGGCCGGCATCCGTACGGCGATCAGCGCGAAGGCGGCCGCGAGGACGAAGGTCATGACGATCTGGAGACGGTGGATCGCCTCGTAACCGAGCACCCCGAGCGCACCCTGCCCCAGCATCATGACCAGCACCCCGAGCCAGAACGGCCAGCCGCACAGGCGTGCGAGCGCGTCCCCGCCGAACAGGCCGATCAGTGCGTCCCAGGCGATCGAGGACAGCCATTGCAGGGCTCCGGGCAGCACCACCGCGCGTCCGAACGCGAGCCGGGCGAGCGGGAGCTGGCCCGCGCCGGTGCGGCTTCCCCAGGTGCCGAGGTAGGCCGTGGGGACGGCGCCCAGTACCGTGCCCAGCACCACGGCGACGAGCGCCGTGCCGAAGCCGAGGCCGAGCGTGATGCCGATGGTGCCCGTGAAGACACCGGTCATGGTCAGATTGGGGGCGAACCACACCGTGAACAGCCGGCCCGCGCCGCCGTAGCGGTTGCTCTCGGGGACCGGTTCGATGCCGTGTCCCTCGACCCTGAGATCCCCGGGAGCGGTGGGCATCCGTCCGTCGAAGACGGTCCGCCGGCCGTCGGCGGGCAACCCGCCGGAGACATGCGCCAATGGCATGAAAGACATCCCTCCGCCAGTACGAACTGGTTCAGGTTCAACGGGTGTGATCTCAGCCCGCAGATGGGGCACCCCGTGTCCGGTACGGCGGCAAGACTAACCCGAGCCGCCGGATGTGCCATACACAAGGGCCGCCACCGGATACCGTGGCGGCCGGTCGGAGCCTTGCGGCGTGGCGCCGCCCGTGCCGGCCGGTCCCACCGGCCCGAGTCGCTCGTGCGGCGTGCCCGGGACGGCCCGGACCGCCTTCCTGACGGCGCGGCACCCATCAACGCCCGGTCCGTGGCGCCGGATTCGGTGTCCGCGACGGGCTGAACCGGCGCTCCCGGACCGCTGTCCCGGTGGGCACGGCCGCCTTCACCGCGACGATCGCCGACCCCTCCGGCGGTCCTGCTCGAGCGTCACCTTCTCCACCACCTCGCGCATGACCCGGATGTCGTCGTCGGTGAGGTCCATACGCCGCTTCTGCAGGATGGCGACGACGCGGGGGCCGTCCGCCCTGCCGGGGGATCCCGTGTCATCGTCGGCGTCCTGGACCCGCAGCCAGGCCGCGAGTTCCTGGGACGTCATGTTCACCACCTGCTGGAACTCGTCCCACAGTGCGTCCGTCTCCAGGGCGTCGGCCATCGTGAACTCTCCTCTCGCCCTCGCGGGTCGCCCTCCGCTCCGTACGTGCTCGTGTCCGTATGTGTGCCCGTCCGCTCAGTCCTCCCGCGGCCAGTTCTCCGCCTCGAACATCCAGCGCTGCTTCTCCAGCTCCGCGGTGAGCCCGATCAGCAGGTCCTGGGTGACCGGGTCGGGTTCCGCGGTCGCGTCGATCCTGGCGCGCAGACGCCCGATCGCCGTCCCGAGCGACTCGACCATCAACCGGACGACGTCGGTGTCGCGCAGCCAGCCCTCCTTCGCGTCCGGGAGGCCGTAGGCGGAGCCGATGGTCTCCGGCCTGCCGTCTGGCGGGACGCCGAGCGCGGCCGCGCGTTCGGCCACGGTGTCGGAGTAGGAGCGTGCCGTGGCCACCACCTCGTCGAGTTGGAGGTGGATCGAACGGAACCTCGGTCCGACGATGTTCCAGTGGGCCTGCTTCGCCATGAGGGAGAGCCCGACCAGGTCGACCAGCGTTTCCTGCAGGGCTTCCCCGGTGATGGCACGTGCGGGCTCGGGAAGGGTGCTGTGCACCACGGTCATCGTGCGCTTCTCCTTGTCATGCGCCGCTTTCTGGACCGGAGCAGTGCGGCGCGTTCCCTCTCGTCGGTGCCTCCCCAGACGCCCGCCGTCTGCCCGGTGTCCAGTGCCCACTCGAGGCAGTCGGCAGCGACCGGACAGCGTCGGCACACACGCTTCGCGGCGGCGGCCTCCACCAGAGCCGGTCCCGTCGTGCCGACCGGGAAGAACAAGTCGGGGTCCTCCTCCACGCATGCCGCGTGCCGCAACCACTCCATGGGCGCCCGGGTGCCCGAGAGGCAGGGGGTGAAACCCGGCGGGAGGCGGGCGATCCGGGGATACCGAAGAGGTGGTTCTTCCCAGTGGCGGCCCGGCGTTCTATAGTCAAAAACTAGCAGTGCTAATTACTCGTCGAGGGTGCTCAGGAGTCCCGTCGTGCGTACCGTCCACTTCGCGGCAGCCCGCCGCACTCCCATCGGCAGACTGCGTGGCGCTCTGTCCTCCGTGCGGCCCGACGACCTCGCGGCGACCGTGATCCGCGGTCTGATGGCCGACGTGCCCGCCCTGGACCCGGCGCGCATCGACGACGTCTACTGGGGCGCCGCCAACCAGGCGGGCGAGGACAACCGCAACGTGGCCCGCATGGCCGCCCTCCTCGCCGGCCTGCCCGAGTCCGTGCCGGGCGCGACGGTCAACCGGCTGTGCGCCTCCGGCCTGGAGGCGGTCACCACGGCCGCCCGCACCGTCGCCGCCGGTGAGGCCGACATCGTGCTCGCGGGCGGCTCGGAGTCCATGAGCCGCGCCCCGTTCGTGCTGCCCCGCCCCGACGAGGCCCTGCCCCACCGCATGGAGACCGTGGACACCCGCCTCGGCTGGCGGCTGGTCAACCCGGCGATGAAGGACCTCCACGGTCTGCTGTCCATGGGCGAGACCGCCGAAGAGGTCGCCGAGCGGTACGGCATCACCCGCGAGCGCCAGGACGACTTCGCCCTGCGCAGCCACCGGCGGGCGGCCGACGCCCGCAAGAACGGATGCTTCGACGCCGAGCTGCTTCCCGTCACCAGGGCGGACGGTGTCACCGTCACGGCCGACGAAGGTGTGCGCGAGGACACGTCGTACGAGAAACTCGCCCGTCTCAAGCCGGTGTTCCGCGAGGGCGGCACCGTCACGGCGGGCAACGCCTCACCCATGAACGACGGTGCGGCGGCGCTCCTCCTGGTCAGCGAGGAGGCTTTGAACGAGCTGGGCCTGCAGTCCCTCGGCCGCTATGTCGCGGGGGCCTCGGCCGGTGTCCACCCGGACGTCATGGGCATCGGCCCCGTCCCGGCGACCGAGAAGGCGCTCGCACGCGTCGGCTGGACGATCGGCGACATCCAGGAGGCCGAGTTCAACGAGGCGTTCGCCGCCCAGGCCCTCGCCTGCGTGGACCGCCTCGGGATCGACCCGGACCTGGTCAACCCCACCGGCGGCGCCATCGCCCTCGGCCACCCGCTCGGCTGCTCGGGCGCCCGCATCCTGACCACCCTGCTGCACCGCATGCGGCGCACCGGTGCCGGCCGCGGCCTCGCCACCATGTGCGTGGGCGTCGGCCAGGGCAGCACGGTGCTCGTCGAGCGCGCTTAGGACCTGTCGTCCGGATCATGCCGGGATCCGGACGACAGGCCCTGGCAGCCGAGGACGAGGGCGGTCGCCGAAACCGCCCGGCCGGCGTCAGGAGCTCGTGAGAACGACGAGCTGCTGGGTCGCCCGGGTCATCGCGACATAGCGGTCGACCGCCCCCTCGACACCCGTCCCGAAGGCCTCCGGGTCGACGAGGACGACCAGGTCGAACTCGAGCCCCTTCGACAACTCCGCGGTCAGCGACCGCACGCGTGGTGTCGCCCGGAACGTGGGATCGCCGATGACACAGGCGACCCCGTCGGCATGCCCGTCGAGCCAGCCGGCGAGGATCGAGTCCCGGTTCGCGACGCGGCCGTGGACGACGGGAACTCCGGTGCTGCGGACGGACGTCGGCACATTGGCATCCGGGAGCACGGTCCGTACGGCCGGCTCGGCCTCCGCCATGACCTCCTTCGGCGTGCGGTAGTTGATGGTCAGGGACGCCACATCGATCCGGCCGAGCCCGATCCGCTCGAGCCGCTCACGCCACGACTCGGTGAACCCGTGCCGTGCCTGGGCCCGGTCCCCGACGATGGTGAAGCTCCGGGAAGGGCAGCGCAGCAGCAGCATCTGCCACTCCGCGTCGGTCAGTTCCTGGGCCTCGTCCACGACGATGTGCGCGAACGGGCCGGCCAGCGGTTCCTGCGCGGTGCCGGGCAGCGCGGCCTCGTCGATCAGACTGTCCTGCAGATCCCGTCCGCGCAGCATCGTCACCGCTCCCTCGCCGTCCTGGTCGGCCGCGAGCACGTTGTCGATGACCGCGGCCATGCGCTCGCGTTCGGCGGCGACTGACGCCTTGTGCCGGCGCCTGCGTCTCGACGACTCCGGGTCGCCGAGGCGCTGCCGGGCGGCGTCCAGAAGCGGCAGGTCCGACACCGTCCAGGCCTGGGGGTCCCTGCGCTGCAGCCTGCGGACGTCGTCGGGGTTCAGCCAGGGAGCGCACAACCGCAGATAGGCGGGTACCGACCACAGGTCTCCCACGAGGTCGGCGGCTTCGAGCAGCGGCCAGGCGCGGTTGAGGGTCCCGACCAGCTCCTCGTCACGTTGCAGCGCCCTTCGGAACAGATCGGGCGAGATGTCGTCGTCGTGCTTGTCCCTGAGCGTCGTGAGCAGGGCCTCCCAGATCTGGTCGCGCGCCTCGTTGTGCGGGGTACCGGGGTCGGGTGCCTCGAACGCCTCGGCCCAGTCGTCCGCAGTCAGCCGAACGTCGGCCCAGGGAGTGGTCACCGACATTGCGGCGGTGGGCGGCGACTCGTAGAACCGCACGGCCGTCTCGACGGCCTTCACCATGCTCGCGGAGGACTTCAGCCGGGCGACGGCCGGGTCGGTCTCGAACGCCGCTCCGGCCCCCTCCGCGACCAGGTCCCGCAGGGTGCAGGTCCGCACCCCGTCCTCTCCGAGGCTCGGCAGGACGTCGGAGACGTAGGCCAGGTACGGCTGGTGCGGGCCGACGAACAGCACGCCGCCCCGACGGTGGTCGATGCGGGGGTCGGAGTAGAGGAGGTAGGCGGAGCGGTGCAGCGCGACCACGGTCTTTCCCGTGCCGGGACCGCCGTCGACGACGAGGGCGCCGGGAGAGGCCGCCCGGATGACGGCGTCCTGGTCGGCCTGGATGGTGGCGAGCACGTCCCGCATCCGGTCCGAGCGGCTGCCGCCCAGCTCGGCGATGAAGGCGGACTGGTCGTCCAGAGCGGCGCGCCGCGCCAGTCCGTCGGCGGTGAACACCTCGTCCCAGTAGTCGCTGATCCGTCCGCGGGTCCAGCGGTACCTGCGGCGGCTCACCAGACCCATCGGATGGGCGTGGGTCGCCGCGAAGAACGGCTCGGCCGCCGGCGAGCGCCAGTCGATCAGCAGGCGGCGCCCCGTACTGTCCGTCAGGCCCAGTCGCCCGATGTACAGGGGCTCGGGGCTGTCCGCGTCCACCATGTGGCCGAGGCACAGATCCAGGCCGAAGCGACGCAGGGCGCGCAGACGGGCGGTCAGCCGGTGGACCTCCGCGTCCCGGTCCATAGCCTGCCGCCCGATGCCACCGGGCGACTTGAGTGCGGCGTCGAGGCGGTCGGACAGTTCGGCGATCGTCTGCTCCAGAGTGTCGGCGATCGCCGCGAAGTGCCGCTCGTCATCGGCGATCAGCAACGGGTCGGCCTTGGCGGAGAGGTTGTCGGGCAGGTCGAACGCGCTGGTGGTCAGGAAGTTCATGTCAGCAGCTCCGATCCGGGTTCGCGTCCGCCGAGTCCGGGGCCGCACACACGTGCGGCCCCGCGCCGAGCGCCCGCGACGGCAGTACGCGGCATCCCACCGGCACAACGTCACGGCACGCCCCATGAACCGACAAAAGCAAATGCACTTCGTGAATCTCCCATTTCCGCAAGTTCCGGCGTCGGTGTGCGATTGTGCGGCACGAACCGGGCCTTGCCGCAAGCCCCCCGGTGCGCTATACGTTGAGAGTGGCGAGGGGTGCGTGTCCACATCCGCACCGATCGGCCCCGGTGGACGACAGACCCTCGCGAGGCGCCAACGGACCCCGGGCGTGCGGGAACACAGGACCCGGATCGTCGCGGATCACCAGGCGAGACACCCCTGACGCGGCGAGATGCGTGGGCATAGCATCGGTCACCGCATGAACACGATGACGCTCTGGGACATATCCCTGTGGGGGTTCGCCGCGCTGGCCTTCGCCGCGCTGCTCGTCGGCTTCTCCAAGACCGCCGTGAGCGGCGCCAACACCGTCAGCCTGGCCATCTTCGCCGCCGTCCTGCCCGCCCGCGCCTCCACCGGCGTGCTGCTGCCCGTCCTGATCGTCGGCGACGTCCTCGCCGTCCTGACCTATCGTCGGCACGCCCACTGGCCGACCCTGTGGCGGCTGTTCCCGGCGGTCGCCGCGGGCGTCGTGCTCGGCACGCTGTTCCTGGTGTGGGCCGACGACGCGGTCGTACGGACGTCGATCGGTGCGATCCTGCTGCTGATGGCGGCGGTGACCGTGTGGCGGCGCCGACGCGCCGACCAGGACGTGGAACCGGACTCGGTGACCACACGGGCCGGCCGTGCCAAGGCACGTTCCTACGGCGTCCTCGGGGGCTTCACCACGATGGTGGCGAACGCGGGCGGCCCGGTGATGTCGATGTATCTCCTTTCGGCCGGATTCCGCAAGCTCGGCTTCCTCGGCACCTCGGCCTTCTTCTTCCTGATCGTCAACGTCTCCAAGGTGCCCTTCAGCGCGGGTCTCGGGCTGATCGACGGCCGCTCACTGCTGCTTGACGCGGCGCTCGCGCTGTTCGTGGTGCCGGGCGCGTTCCTCGGGAAATGGGCGGTCAACCGGATCAATCAGCGGCTGTTCGAGCAACTGGTGATCGCGGCGACGGTCGTGGGCGGCGTCCAGCTGCTGCTGCGCTGAGCCCGCGTCACACCGGTGTCCGCCCGACTACCGGAGCAGGGCGGGAAGGTCGGCGAAGGAGTCGAGGACGTGATCGGGCGCACCGCTCGCCGCCCGGTGCGTCTCGGGCAGATACTTGCCGGTCCTGACCAGGGCCCCGGTGATCCCGGCTCGCTGGGCCGCGAGCACGTCGGACTCGATGTCGTCGCCGATCATGAGCGCCTGATCCGCGCCGACCCCGAGATGGGCGAGAGCCGCCTCGAAGAACGCGGGCGACGGCTTGCCGGTGACGACGGCCTCGGTGTGTGCGGCCTTCTCCAGCCCCAGCAGGAACGCCCCCGAGTCGAGTTGCAGACCTTGGTCGGTGCGCCAGTACAGGTTACGGTGCATGGCGACCAGCCGCGCGCCTCTTTGCAGGTGGCCGAAGGCCCGGTTGAGTGCCGGGTAGTCGAACTCCGGGCCGGCACCTCCGAGAATCACGACGTCCGGGACCGTGTCCGCGTCGTCGACGAAGCAGACGCCGGTGAGATCCTCGCGGATGTCGCCGCTGTTGAGCAGCGAGCACCGTGCGCCCGGCAGACGGTCCGCGAGATACGCGGCCGTGACGGCGGGTGCGGTCAGGATGTCCTCGGCCGCGACGGGAAAGCCCACCGCGGAGAGGGTCCCGGCGATCGATGCGCGGGTGCGGGAGGTCGTGTTGGTGAGCAGGGCGACGGCGAGACCGGAGTCACGGATCTCGTGCAGGGCGTCGACCGTGCCGGGCAGGGGCTGCCAGGAGACGGTGAGGACCCCGTCGATGTCGATGAGGACGGCACGCACTGAATCCATGGCAGGACCCTAACGAGGCCGGCGGCCACCCGCCCTGCGGCGTGCGGGACACGATGCGACCGCCGCGCCGTCCGGCCGCGGGTACCGGCAGGAGACCGGAGGGAGGCCTGCCCGTACCCTCGGCACCATGTCCCCGCACGTCCTGGTCCTCGGCGGCACCGCAGAGGCACGTGAACTCGCCGCGTCGCTCGTCTCCCGGCACGGGGTGCGGGTGACCACCTCCCTGGCAGGGCGGGTGTCCCGGCCCGGTGCGCTCGAAGGTGAGGTTCGCGTCGGGGGTTTCGGCGGCGTCGAGGGACTGGCCGACTGGCTCCGGGGGCACCGGGTCGACGCGCTGGTCGATGCCACGCACCCGTTCGCCACGGGCATCACCGCGAACGCGACACGGGCGGCGGTGGCCACGCGCGTTCCGGCCGTGGTGCTGCGCAGGCCCGGCTGGAGCGCGGTCCCCGGAGACCGCTGGCACGATGCGGCCGACTTGGAGGACGCGGCGGCCCTGGTGCCCGCGCTAGGCCGACGGGTGTTCCTCACCACCGGTCGACTGGGGCTCGCGGCCTTCGCGGGCCTGGCCGGTATCCATTTCGTGGTGCGGTCGGTGGAGCCCCCACAGCCGCCCATGCCGCCGGACACCCGGGTGCTCTCGGCCCGCGGGCCGTTCACGGTCGAGGACGAGACGGCATTGCTCGTCGAGCACCGCATCGATGTGCTCGTGACGAAGGACAGCGGGGGAACGGCGACGGCGGCCAAACTCACGGCCGCGCGCGATCGCGGGCTACCCGTGGTCATGGTCCGCCGTCCGCCGCTGCCCGACGGGGTGACCACGGTGCCGGACGTCGTGGGGGTGCTGTCGTTCCTGGGGCTCGGTCCCCGATGACGGACGCATGGGCCGTGCCGACGGCGTGCACCGTCCCGTCGCGGTGATGCGCCCTCTTCACCCACGCCGGCAGTCGTGCGACGACGGTCGTCCTTCGTCGCCCGTCGTGCCGGGCGGGCGTTCGCGCGGTGCGCCGCGACGAACCGCCCGTTCCCGTCGCGGGGTTGGAGGCATCGTGTCGAGAAAGTCGTGCGTGCTGCTGGGGCACGGAAACGGAGCGTCGGCAACCGGCGACAGCACGGCAGATGCGCGTGACACGCCCCGCGACGCCGACATGATCCAAAGACAGGTCCTAGCCGCGCGGACGCCTGCGCAGCAGATAGGTGTCCATGATCCAGCCCTTGCGCTCCCGCGCCTGAGCGCGCAGGCGCTCGATGTGCTGTGTCGTTTCGGCCAGTGGACCGGAGACGAGGATCTCGTCCGGAGTGCCGATGTAGGCACCCCAGTAGATGTCGATGTCCTGGTCCGCGTACTGCCGGAAGGTCTGATGGGCGTCGAGCATCACCACGACGTCGTCGACCCCGTCGGGGAACCCCTCCGCCAGCCGCCGGCCCGTGGTGATCTGCACGGGCCGGCCCACCCGGTTGAGTCCCGTGCGGTGCCTTGCGACGAGTGCCGAGACGCTGCTGATGCCGGGCACGACGTCGTAGGAGAACGTCACCCCGCCCCGGTCCAGGATCTCCTCGAGGATGCCGAGCGTGCTGTCGTACAGCGCCGGGTCGCCCCACACCAGGAACGCTCCGGTCTCGTCCTCGCCCAGTTCCTCGACGATGAGCCGCTCGTAGATGCCGGCACGCGCCGAACGCCAGTCGCCGACGGCGGGGGAGTAGGCGGCGCCCCCGGCGGAGCGGTCGCGCTCCGGATCGCGCGCCTCGACGAGGCGGTACGCCCCCTCGGGCACATGTGCGTCGAGAATGTCCCGGCGCAGCTGGACGAGGTCCGACTTCGACTCGCCCTTGTCGAGGATGAAGAACACGTCCGTGCTCCTCAGCGCCTTGACCGCCTGCAGGGTCAGTTGGTCGGGGTCGCCCGCTCCGATGCCGATGACATGAATCTTTCGCACCCCCCGAGTCTGCCGTACCGCGCGGGCGGGCGGCCCGACGCCCCCGCCTCCGCCCGCTACGGCCGCCGGCCGCAAAGCCGGGGGGCCCACTCCCGCGCGTCGACCTTGGCCGCGTCCCGCTCCACCATCGCGGCCAACTCCCTTGCCCAGGAGATGAGTTCCGCCAGTGCCATGCCGTACGGACGGCTCTGTCCCGACTGTGCGGCCCAGCCCTCCACGGCCGTGGCGCCGCGCCGCAGCAGCCGGGTGCCACCGGTGGCGTTGCCGCGGGCCGCGTGCGTGAGTCCGACCGCCAGTTGGGCGAGCCCGCGCCACAGGGGGCGCTCCCCTTCGGGCCCGGACTTCCAGGCGTCCTCGAAGACCTCGTGCGCATGGAACGGTTTCCCGGCGTCCAGCAGGGCCTGGGCTTCGGTGACGCTGTTGTCAGGAGTCCGCAGGACCCCTTCGGGCTGGCGTGCGACCCCCTGGGCGTCGTACGGAAGGGGCCGCCCCAGTCCGTCCCGCGGCCGGGCGTTGCGGGCCCGCCCTTCCGCGTCCCGGTCGCGCCCTCGACGAGCCCGGGCTTCCGATGCGTCACTCATACCCCGATTGTCCCGCACCTCCCGCTCGCTTCGGGGCAGTACCTGCCGTGGGGTAAAGTTCTGTCCGCGCGATCACGCGGATCACCGCGGAAAGCGCACCGGGACGTGGCGCAGCTTGGTAGCGCACTTGACTGGGGGTCAAGGGGTCGCAGGTTCAAATCCTGTCGTCCCGACGGCGACGTCGGAAGTCTTCTCGGGTCAGGGGCTCTCTTTGCGGGGGCCCCTGACGCGTGAGCGCCGCGGCAACCCTCGTTCGCTCCTCGCCCACGCTTCGCGTCGGTGCCGTGCGGCACCTGTCGATCGTCCTCGGGTCCCGGTGTGCGGCCGCCTCAGTCCGCCTGCTCCGCGGAGAAGCTCACCTCCGCCGTGTCCATGGTTCCGCCGCGGCGCCCGGGAGCCTTCTGCCACTGCCAGTAGAGGTTCGTGTGCGCGATCACCTGCTCCGGGGCAGGCGCTCCGTATGCCGTGAGGTCCTCCGTGGTGTGCGCATCGGCGACCAGCGTCGCGTCGTATCCACGGACGAGGGCCCCGTGCAGGGTCGAGCGGATGCAGGCGTCGGTCTGGGCACCCGTGACGACGAGCCGGCCCACTCCCTGCCCGGCCAGCACCGACTCCAGGTCCGTCTCCTCGAAGGAGTCCAAGTAGGTCTTGTGGATGAGCGGTTCCGCGTCGCGCCGGACCAGCTCCGGGACGTAGTTCCAGCTCTCGCTGCCCCGCACGAGCTCGGCGCCGGAGTGCTGCACCCAGACCACCGGGACGTCCTCGGCGCGGGCCTTGTCGATCAGGGTGTTGATGTTCGCGATCATTTCGTCGCGGTTGTGGGAGCCGTCCACGACCCCGTTCTGGACATCTATGACGAGCAGTGCGGTACGGGGCCGGTCGGGAAGGGTCGTCATGGTGTCTCCCGTTTCTCGTCCTGGAACTGACCGGCCCCCACAGTAGGCCGCACCACTGACAGCGGCGACCGCCGTCCGGCCGGACGTCAGCGCAGCAGCTCCGCCAGACGGCGCCACGCGGCACGCGGCAGGGCGTCGCGGGGCCCGGCGTCGACCACTTGGACGGCGACGTGGTCCGCGCCAGCGGTATGGAACGCCTCGATCCGCTCCCGGATGCGGTCGTCGTCGCCCCAGGCGAACAGCGCGTCGACCAGGCGGTCGCTGCCGCCGTCGGCGAAGTCGTCCTCGGTGAAGCCGAAACGGAGGAGGGAGTTGGTGTAGTTGGGCAGGGTCAGGTAGAGGGCGAGGGTGCCGCGGGCCGTCGTACGGGCCCGGTCCGGGTCCGTGTCCAGGACGACCTTCGTCTCGGGCGCGAGAAGCGGTGCGGTGCCCAGGATCTCCCGGGCCACGGCGGTGTGTTCGACCGTCATCAGGTACGGATGCGAGCCGGCGGCGCGGTCGCGGGACAGTTCCAGCATCTTCGGCCCGAGTGCGGCGAGGACCCGGCGTCCCGCGGGGACCCCGGCGGCATCGAGCGCGTCCAGGTAGTCGACCATGGCCGAGTAGGGGCGACGGTACTGTTCCGTCATCTTGGCGTGACTCACGCCCAGTCCGAGCAGGAACCGCCCGGGACGGTCCTTCTCCAACTCGCCGAAGTGCGCCGCGGTCCCGGCGGCCTCGTGCTGCCAGATGCTCTGGATGCCGGTCGCCACGACAAGCCTCGAGGTCGCCTCGATCAGCGGGACCGCGTGGCGTACCGTGGCGCTGCCGCCGAGCCAGACGGCACCGAAACCGAGTTCTTCGAGTTCGGCGGCGGCATCGGCCAGTTCGCCGCGTCGCGCCTGGTCCTCCGAACGCAGTCCCACGCTCCAGACGCCGTGCCGTCCGACGGCCGCCTTCAGCGGGCCTGCGCCGTCCGTGCCTGTGACATCACCCATCGGTTCCCCATCCCTCCGCGCTCGGTGCAGCGCCGTGCTCCTGCATCACTTGATCACAGCAGAACCCAACGGATCGACGGCACGGCGCATTCCACGCCGGATGTACTCCTCGTGGGGCGGTACTTCACCTTGGGGCGGGGCACTTCGCAACCGGCGGGTGGTGGTTCCCTGCGGCCGCACGGACGCGGGCCCGACCGCCGGTCCCTGCCTCCGGAACCCGGTCGGCCGGCCGGTCCGCCCCGAGCCGGCCGGCAGCCGGGAGCGGGCGCAAAGCCGTGACAACGGGCTCATATAGGCTGCTCGCTCCGGTTCCCGCAGTCCGAGTGCCCGGGAGTGTTTCCAGTGACCGTAACGATCGATCCGTCCGGAGCGACGGGTTCGCCCGGGGACGAGCAGCCCGCGCGGGAGGCGTCGGCCGTCAACGCACCGGTCGTCCGGGCGACGCCCGCGGACGACGGGTTCTGGGTGGAGCCGGCGGCCACGGGCGACGCGGAGGCGTCCGACGTCGACGGGACGGTGGCGCGTGACGCCCACGATTTCGGGGTGTACGCCCGCACCGGCGGCTGGGCGTTCGCCCTGAAGGTGGCGCGCAGCGTACGGCCCGGCGGGCAGCCGGCGGGGGAGACCCCGAAGATCTCCGCCAAGCGGTTCGCCGAGCTGGCGGGATGCTCCCCGGAGCGGGTCATGCGGTACTACAAGGCGTGGGACAAGGCGGCCGACGACGGTCTCGTCCCCCACTTCGAGATCCTCGTCCCCGGCCAGGAGATCGCGCTGCCGGACTCCGACGCCTGGCTCGCCTACTACACGGCCCGCACCAGCGCCGCGTCCGAGCGTGGTCAGGCCATCGCCGCGTCCGCCGAGGCCGAGGGCATCCGGCCGACCAAGGCGCTGGAGGTCGCCGAGAATCCCACCGCACTGCGTGCCGCGATCCTGGCCGACCCCGCCACCGCCCGGGCCGCGCGTGCCGCCCTTCTCGACCGGCTCCGGGAGGACCCGGCCCTGCAGACCGAGCTCGCCCGTGACGTCGCCAGGACGGACGAGTTGAAGAAGGCGGTGGCCACCGAGAGCCGGGTCGCGGACCGTATCGGGTACGTCCGGCAGATCGTGGAGAAGGGCCAGGTCAAGACCCCTGCGGGGCAGACGATCGATGCGCCCGCCGAACTCCGTGCGCAGGCCGAGCGTCATCTTTCCCTGATCGACGAGCTGGACGACGGGGAGGAGGCGGGACCGTGGGCCGCCGAGGCGTACGACACGGTGAAGGAACTCGTGGCCCGGACCGTCGAGGCCGACCCCGACCTGCGTCTTCGGGAGCGCCGCACCAAGTTCTACAGCAGCCTGCAGCGGGCGACGAAGGTGTTCGAGGAGCTGACCCTCGACGACGTCGAGGACCTGGACGACCTGTATGAGGACGACATGCTCCAGCGGCTGGAGGAGCTGCAGTCCGCCGTGGGCAGCTGCATCGCGGTCCTGCGGGGAGCGGCACCGCCACAGGCCTGATCCTGGCGGAAGGTGGCCCACGGCGTCCGCCGCGGCCGTCCCCCCGCCGTCACCCGGCGAGTACCTCCGCCCAGCGGCTGGTCCCCTCAGGGTGCACCTCCACGCCGTACCGGGCCGACAGCGCGGCGACGATGCACAGCCCCCGGCCGTGCTCGTCCGGATCGATCGTCGCCGACGAGCGGCAGGTGGGTACGGCCGGTCCCATGTCGGTGACCGCGACGCGTACGGCATCGCGCCCGTTCAGCCGGGCACGCGACAGCCGTAGTGCCGCCGGCGGGAAGGCATGGACGACCGCGTTCGTCAGCAGCTCCGAGATCACGAGAAGCACATCCTCTGCGACGCCCGCGGGCAGGTTCCACCTGGTCAGAATGGCCTCCGCGCGTCGGCGCACGGTGGAGACGGCTCGGGGAGAGTGCGGGAGCGGGAAGACGTACTCCACTCCCTCCACAGGCGCGGCGTTGAGCTGCGCTATTGCCATGTGCCCTCCTCCTCGGGGCGAGCCGCCGGCCGGACGCCGGGCGTTCAGGCACGTTATGGACGGAGATCCGGCGGGTCAATGAGGGGTGGTCGGCATTACCGAACGCCGTCCTGAACCGGGAGGCGATCCGGATTAGGATCGGCTCATGGCCGGGCCAGTCCAGTCCATCGAGAGGGCGGCGGCGATCCTGCGCTTGCTCGCCGGCGGTCCCCGCCGGCTGGGGCTCGGCGAGGTGGCGTCGTCGCTGGGGCTGGCCAAGGGCACCGCCCATGGCATTCTGCGTACGCTCCAGCACGTGGACTTCGTGGAACAGGACGAGGCGACCGGAAAGTACCAGCTCGGAGCGGCACTGCTGCATCTCGGCACCAGCTATCTCGACGTCAACGAGCTGCGGTCGCGCTCGATCAACTGGGCCGACGCCCTGGCCGCCCGCAGCGGGGAGGCCGTCCGTCTCGGTACACCACTGGAAGGCAAGGTGCTCGTGGTGCACCACGTCTTCCGGCCGGACGACACCCTTCAGACGCTGGACGTGGGCACGCTGCTGCCCCTGCACGCCTGCTCCCTGGGCAAGGTGCTGCTGGCCTTCGGCGCCGAGCCCGTGGAGCCGCTCGTGGACGCGGGCCTCGAGGAGTACACCCGGCACACCCTGGTGCGCTCCGAGGATCTCAGCAGGGCCCTCGTCGAGGTGCGGGAGCTCGGCTGGGGCGCAGAGGTGCAGGAAATGGCCATGGGGGAGGCAGGCGTCGCCGCGCCGATCCGCGGGCACGGCGGCCTTGTGGTGGGTGCGATCGGAGTGTCGGGACCGGTCGAACGGATCTGCGACACCAAGGGCCGGCCGCAACCGGCCCTGATCACCTTGCTGCGGGAAGCCGCACGGGCGATCTCCAGAGACCTGGGCGCGGCCCGCTGGTAGCTCCCGGCGCCGCCGCGACGCATCGGAAGGCAGTCCCGATCATGGTTGAACGGTATGTGATGTCCATCGACCAGGGCACCACCTCCACGCGATGCATTCTGTTCGACCACCGCGGACGGCTGGTGACGGTCGCCCAACGAGAACACCGGCAGTTCTTCCCCCAGCCCGGCTGGGTCGAGCACGACGCCTCGGAGATCTGGCGCAACCTGGAGCGCATCGTGCCCGAGGCGCTGTCCGGCGTCGGCATAGACGTCGGGCAGATCACCGCCATCGGCATCGCCAACCAGCGTGAGACGACGGTGCTGTGGGACCGGCGGACCGGTGCCCCGGTGTGCCGGGCGATCGTCTGGCAGGACGTCCGGACCGCGCAGCTCGTCGAGGACCTCGGGCGGAGCCCCGGCGACGCGTTCTTCCTCGACCGCTGTTGTCTGCCCCCCTCCACCTACTTCTCCGCGCCCCGGCTCCGCTGGCTGTTCGATCACGTCGACGGCCTGGAGCAGCGGGCACGGGACGGTGAGGTGCTCTTCGGGACGGTGGAGAGCTGGGTGATCTGGAACCTGACCGGTGGCGCGGACGGCGGCCTGCACATCACCGACGCCACCAACGCCAGCCGTACGATGCTCATGAACATCCGCACGCTGACCTGGGACCCGGAACTGCTGGAGTTCTTCGGGGTCCCGAGCGCGATGCTGCCGGAGATCCGGCCGTCGATCGAGACCTACGGGCAGGCCCGCTCCGTGCTCCCCGGTGTCCCGATCACGGCTGCGCTCGGCGACCAGCAGGCGGCCCTGTTCGGACAGACCTGCTTCTCGCCGGGTGAGGCGAAGTGCACCTACGGCACCGGCAGCTTCCTGGTGATGAACACCGGTACCGATCTTGTGCGCTCCCGGCACGGGCTCCTCACCACCGTCGCGTACAAGATCGCGGATCAGCCCACGGTCTACGCACTCGAGGGCCCGATCGCCGTCACCGGTTCACTGGTCCAGTGGTTCCGCGACCGCCTCGGCCTGATCAGCAGCGCGCCCGAGATCGAGACGCTCGCGCTCACCGTCGAGGACAACGGCGGTTGCTACATCGTCCCCGCGTTCTCCGGCCTTTTCGCACCCCACTGGCGCAGCGACGCCCGCGGCGTCATCGTCGGGCTCACCTCGTACATCACCAAAGGGCACCTGGCGCGGGCCGTCCTCGAGGCCACCGGCTGGCAGACGCGCGAGGTCGTCGACGCCATGAACGCCGACTCGGCGCTCGCGATGAAGGAACTCAAGGTGGACGGGGGCATGACGTCCGACAACCTGCTCATGCAGTTCCTTGCGGATGTCCTCGACCTGCCCGTGGTGCGGCCCCTGGTCGCGGAGACGGTCTCCCTCGGGGCGGCGTACGCCGCCGGCCTCGCGGCCGGTTTCTGGCCCGACCTGGAGGTTCTGCGCCGCAACTGGCACAGGGCGGCGCAGTGGATGCCCGACATGGACCCGGAACGGCGGGAGTGGGAGTACGAGTGCTGGAAGCGCGCCGTCGAGCGGTCTCTGGGCTGGATCAGGCCGTCGGGACCGGCGTGACCGGATGCGGCCGGGGCGACTGGACGCGGTCCCCGTAGCACCATGAGTCGTTGAAATTTGCACGACATTGACGCTCGCACCTTTCGCCCGTTTTGGTAGGGTGACGTTCGCCACTTCGTCGTATTTCACCCTATACGGGGGCTTGATAAGCGATTCGGCGCATCATTCCCGATCGCCCGGTGATGTGTTTCACCCCAATAGTTCATTGTTCAACTATGCCGGAGTGCGTAGCTTGAGATCGCCGACACAACGGCAGGAACCCCACCGTTCGCATCCACCGGACGATGGGTCGCGCAAGGAGGAAAGACCATGAACAAGCTGGTGCGGCGTCTCACCACCGCGGGCGTCTCCGCTGCATTTCTCGGCGGCGCTCTCTTCGCTGCCGGCGGCTCGGCGATCGCGGCCACCCCGCAGACGCCCGGGCACGCCGCGGTCCGGTCCACTGTCGTCGCGGACACCAAGGTCGCCACCGTCCATACCCAGCACCGGGTCGATCCCTGGATCGCGGACCAGATCGCGATGTTCGACCCGTGGGTCGTCGGTCAGCTGGAAGACTTCGTCCCCTCGGGCGGCACCGGTGGTCAGCACGGGGTGAGCGACTGGCACCGCAGCCTCGATGACCACACTGTCGCCCTGAACGACGGCGCCCGCCCCTGATCCCACCGGTCCGCTTCCCCGCGGTACCGCGACGGTTCTCTCGCCCTTACGGCTCTCCGCACGGATCCGACACCCGACCCGTCCGTACCCGGACGCCGAACGTCGCCAACGCCCCCGACACCACCACTGCGGACAAGGCACTGCCGGCCAAGGCCGCCATGCTCAGCGCCCTCGGCCTGCACGTCCACCTGTGCGGTGACGTGCATGTGTGATCGCCCGGGCCGGCGAGGTCCCGGTCGGGCCCTTGGCGTTGGCCGCCCGTCCAGGTCGGCCCGCGATGAATCTCCCGGAGCCGCGTGCGGTCTTGAACGTTGCCCGCAGCTCGTCCTTCGATGCCCGTCGGTGGCCGCAGCGACGTCGGCTGAACACGAAGGTCCCGCGACTTCACTGCCGTCGGCCTGTTCCCGAGTGCCGGACGGCAGTGGTCGGTCACGCCGGTCCCTTTCCGTGCGCGGCACCGTCTCCAGCAGCGGCCCGGACGATGCCGGACAAGGGCGCCCGCCGGGTCTTCTTCCCGGCCAGGCGCCCTTCCTGGGGCTCTAGAAGAAGCCCAGCTTCTGCGGCGAGTACGACACCAGGAGGTTCTTGGTCTGCTGGTAGTGGTCCAGCATCATCTTGTGCGTCTCGCGGCCGATGCCCGAGCCCTTGTAGCCGCCGAAGGCAGCGTGCGCCGGGTACTGGTGGTAGCAGTTCGTCCAGACACGACCCGCCTGGATGGCGCGGCCCGCGCGGTACGCGGTGTTCATGTCCCGCGTCCACACACCGGCACCGAGCCCGTACAGCGTGTCGTTGGCGATCTTGATGGCGTCGTCGAAGTCGTTGAACGACGTCACGGACACCACCGGACCGAAGATCTCCTCCTGGAAGATCCGCATCCGGTTGTCGCCCTCGAAGATCGTCGGCTGGACGTAGTAGCCGCCCTTCAGCTCGCCGTCGTGCTCGATGCGCTCACCGCCCGTGAGGATCTTCGCGCCCTCCTGACGGCCGATGTCCAGATAGGAGAGGATCTTCTCCAGCTGGTCGTTGGACGCCTGCGCGCCGATCATCGTCTCCGTGTCCAGTGGGTGACCGGCCTTGATCTGCTCGGTGCGGGCGACGGCCGCCTCCATGAACTCGGCGTAGTGCCCCCGTTGCACCAGGGCCCGCGAGGGGCAAGTGCACACCTCGCCCTGGTTCAGCGCGAACATCGTGAAGCCTTCCAGCGCCTTGTCGCGGAAGTCGTCGTTCGCCGACCAGACGTCCTCGAAGAAGATGTTCGGGGACTTGCCGCCCAGTTCGAGGGTCACGGGGGTGATGTTCTCGGAGGCGTACTGCATGATCAGCCGTCCCGTGGTGGTCTCGCCCGTGAACGCCACCTTCGCCACGCGCGGGCTGGAGGCCAGGGGCTTGCCCGCCTCGACACCGAAGCCGTTGACGATGTTCACGACACCCGCCGGCAGCAGGTCGGCCACCAGGCTCATCCACACATGGATGGACGCCGGGGTCTGCTCCGCGGGCTTGAGGACGACCGCGTTGCCCGCCGCAAGGGCCGGTGCGAGCTTCCACGTGGCCATCAGGATCGGGAAGTTCCACGGGATGATCTGCGCCACCACGCCGAGCGGCTCGTGGAAGTGGTACGCCACCGTGTCGTCGTCGAGCTCGGCCAGCGAACCCTCCTGCCCCCGGATCGCCCCCGCGAAGTAGCGGAAGTGGTCGATGGCGAGGGGGATGTCCGCGGCCATGGTCTCCCGGACGGGCTTGCCGTTCTCCCAGCTCTCGGCCACCGCCAACTGCTCCAGGTTGGCCTCCATCCGGTCGGCGATCTTCCGGAGGACGTCGGAGCGCTCGGTCACGGAGGTACGGCCCCAGGCGGGTGCAGCGGCATGCGCCGCGTCCAGCGCCCGCTCCACGTCCTCCGAGGTACCCCGGGCGATCTCCGTGAACGGCTGCCCGTTCACCGGACTGGGGTTCTCGAAGTACTGACCGCGGGCCGGCGGCACGTACTCACCGCCGATGAAGTGGTCGTAGCGCGCCTGGTAGGAGACGATCGCGCCCTCGCTTCCGGGCGCTGCGTAACGGGTCATGCGGCTCTGCCTCCCGGGAAAGCGCTGCCCGCCGTTGGGCAGCTCTCGGCGCGAGGCTAGGGAATGCGACGTTGCGAGTACGTTGCGTGGCTGTGTCGGGCCGTATGCAGGGTGGGCACGCTGCGGGGGCCATGTCCGTGTGCGGCTGGTGCGAGTTGTGTGGCTGCCGCGCCGCGGGCACGGTGAGCACGCTGCGGTGTGGCCTTGCCCGAGCGCGGCTCGTCCGCGTTGCGTGGCTGTCGGGTCGTACGCACGGTGAGCGCACCGCTGGGACGCCGTGCCCGTGCGCGGCTTGTCAGTGCGGCAGCGCGCGTCCCCACCGGGGTGCCGCGAACTCCGACTCCAGCTCGTCGAGGCGTGCCCGCACCGTCGCCGTCGGCCGCACCGCCGCGAGCGCGCGCCAGATGTCGAGGTCGTCCTCGCCCCACGGAGCGTTCGCCCAGTCGGCCAGCAGGTCGGGGTCCCTGCGGGCGATGAGCGCGGTGCGCAGCCCGTCGTCGAGCCTGCGTCGCAGCCGGGCCACCGCCGGTGCCTGCGAACCCGGCAGCAAGGGGCCCCGGTACGCCGTCGCGGCCTCCGCCACTGCCCCGGACGCCAACCGCCGTTCCACGACCGCCACATCCGACTCGACCGCGGTCGTCAGCCTGTAGGGGCGTGAGGCGAGCAGTCCGGGACCGAGTACGCGTCGAAGGCGCGCCAGCTCGGCGCGCAAGGTGACCGGCGTGACCGACTCGTCCTCGTAGAGCGCGCACAGCAGTTCGTCGCCGGTCAGTCCTTCCGGATGCCTGGCCAGCAGGAGCAGGATCTCGCTGTGCCGGCGGCTGAGCCTGATCGTGCGGCCGTCCGCGAGGAGATGCGCCTCGTCGCGGCCGAGCGCGGTCAGCTCCACGCTGTCCGCCGCGGCCTCGGCCGGTGCCAGCAGCGCCAGTTGAGACTCGGCAGCGCGCGCAACCGCCTGGACGAACCCCAGGCTGTGCGGATGCGCGAGTCTGTCGCCACCGGTGATGTCCACTGCGCCGAGCACGCGCCCGGTGCGTGGATCGTGCACCGGTGCCGCCGCGCACGTCCACGGCTGGACCCGCACGGCGAAGTGCTCCGCCGCGAACACCTGCACCGGCCGGTCCACGGCGACCGCCGTCCCCGGCGCGTTCGTCCCCACCGCCGACTCCGCCCAGCGCGCCCCCGGCACAAAGTTCATCCGGTCCGCCCGCCGCCGGGTCGCGGGATGTCCCTCGACCCACAGCAGCCTGCCCTGCGCGTCGCACACGGCGAGCAGATGCTCCCCGTCCGACGCGAACGGACCCATCAGCTCCCGCACCAGCGGCATCACCCGGGCGAGCGGGTGTGCCGCGCGGTAGGAACCCAGGTCGCCGTCCGTCAGTTCCACACGGGCCGTACCGTCGGGCCCCACGCCCGCCCGCGCCGAGCGTCGCCACGACTCGGCCACCACAGGGCGGACCCGGCGCGCCACCGTGCCCACCGCTCTGAACGTCTCGTGGGCGCGACGCAACTCCCGTGCTCGCTCGACGGGATCGGCCCCCGGCTCGAGGGCCACCCACACATCGGTCAACTCGGCCTCCCGGGACGGCGCTCCGCTGGGGACATCGTCACTCCGGGGGTCCCGGTCGACAACCGTTTGGACCGTCATCGACCCGAACGGGGCCGGGGGAAGCCGCGTTCGCCCCGGAACCATGGCGGGAGCCCGGTCCCGGGAGGCCGCCGAGCGCACGGGGTGGGATCCGTCGGCCTCGCCTCCCATCAGGAGCCGACGGCCGTGGACCCTTGCCGTCAGCCGAAGTTGACCAGTTGCATGTACCGCGCCCAGTCCCAGTCCGGTCCCGGGTCGGTGTGGTCCGTGCCGGGGACCTCGTAGTGCCCGATGATGTGCGCACGGTCCTTCGGGATGCCGAATCTCGCGCAGATCGCCGCCGTCAGCCGGGCGGACCCCTCGTAGATGGAGTCGGTGAAGTAGCCGGGCCGGTCCACCCATCCTTCGTGCTCGATGCCGATGCTGCGCGTGTTGTAGTCCCAGTTGCCCGCGTGCCAGGCGATGTCGTGTTCGCGGACGCACTGCGCGATGTGCCCGTCCACCGACCGGACCACGTAGTGGGCGGACACCTTCTTGCGCGGGTTCGTGAAGATGCCGAGTGTGTTGGTGTAGGTCGCCTGGGTCACATGGATGACGACGCGGTCGACGGGATGACTCAGCGGCCGGGCCGAGGCCGTGAAGTTGGCCGGGTCAGCCGCCATCCAGACGGCGAAGGGATGATCGACGATCCGGGGGCGGGCGGCGGCGGGTACCGAGGGAAGCAGTGCGTAGGGCACCGCGGCGAGGGCCGCGCCCTTCAGCAACCGTCGTCTGCTCAAATGGTGTTCCGCTTGTTCCGAAGCGTCTTGGTCCATGGAGGAAGTGCCTTCCGCGCCTGAGGTCCGCAGCTGTGCCGGTCTTGTTCCTGGAGTGCTCAACGCCCCAGTGTTGCGGCCGTTTCGCGCAACTGCGTGTGGATTCCGCGATGCGTCTCGCGCGCGGGCAGCCATTCCTTGCGAATCTTGGCCACACACGTGTAGTTGGTGTCGCAGACGTTCGCCAGCGGCGATTCGACCGTCTGGGTGGCGAACTGATACGCGTCCAACTCGCCGAAGCCGTAGTCGCGCACCAGCCACTGCACCAGATCGAGCTGGGATATCCGGAAGGCGTCCTCCAACGGGCGGGCCGAGCCGGTCGAGATGATATGGGTGTCGGACTCGATCCGCGGCCAGGGCGTGGCGATCCCCTTGAGCAGTTCGACGATCACCACGGTGTTCATCGCGCATTCGACGGCCACACCGCATGTCTCGCCCTCACCCTGCCTGGCATGCCCGTCGCCCAGGCTGAACTGCCCGCCTTTGACGTTCACTCCCAGATAGCAGGTGACGCCCGCCCGCATCTCCGGAGTGTCCATGTTTCCCCCGTGCGCGTCCGGTACGAGAGCGGAGCGCACCTCGAGATTGGCCGGCGCCACGCCCACCGTCCCGTGCATGGGATCCATCGGCAGTTCGACGCTGATGTCGCCGTCGTGCGCGGTGAACAGGGCGGTACGCCGGTCCCGGTCGAGTTGCCAGATCCACACGGTCTCCGGCAACGGCGGCTGCAGGGTGGCCGTGGTGTGTGTGGAGGTCAGCGCTCCGAACAGAGGCACCGTGGTCGAGGCCGCCCAGTCCCGGGCGGGCTCGATCGACACGAAGTGGATCGCAAGGGTGTCGCCCGGCTCGGCGCCCTCCACATGGAACGGACCGGTCTGCGGATTCAGGAACGGGAACTCGCACACCTCGGACACGAGGTCCTTCTCCGACCGCACGCGTCCGGCGAAGCAGTCCTCGGTGTACAGGTCGAGCACGGTGCCCGGCACGATCCGCGCGACGGGCGGAGCACCGCCGAACGTCCACGCGTACTCGCCGGGCGCGGGGCGCACGGTCAGGATTCGGGGATCACTCATTGCTGCACGGCTCCGTTCGGGCGGGGATCGGGTGCGGATGAATCGTCGAGATGGACCCGGGCGGTCTCGGCTATGCGCCCGGGACGGCGCCGCAGCAGGACGAGCAGCACCACGACCCCGGCGGCCATCCAGACACCGACGATCGGCCCGGCGTACGACACCGGTGCCGACAGCGTGGTCACGAAGTCGAAGACGGGCAGGCCCGCCGCGGTCAGCAGGGCGGGCACGAAGGCGGCGATGCCCAGCAGCGGGAACAGCAGATGCTTCACCGGGCTGAACGACTCGCGCCCGCGGCGAAGGAAGTAGCCCGTGCAGGCCGCGTTCACGACGATGTACACACCGATGACGACGGTGACGATGACCGTGGCCAGCAGGAGGAATGCGGTGACAGGGTCGTAGTACAGGCCGAGCCCCAGCATGACGGCGACGGCCACCACGCCTTGCACGAGGACTCCGGCCACGGGGGAGAGGTGACGGGGGTGGAGGCGGGCGAAGACGGCCGGGAACACCTTGATCCGCGCGAACGCGAAGGCCGTGCGGGTCGACACATTGGCGCACGCGTTGGCGTTGGCGACGGTGGAGTTGACGACCGCCAGGAACACCAGGACCCAGAAGAGCCCGAAGGACGCACGCGCCACACCCTCCCAGGAGGCCGCTCCCGAGGCACCGAAGCCGGCGAAGCGGTCCGGACCGAAGTACACGGTCATGGCGTACGTCGTGACCACGTAGAAGAGGCCGATCGCCAGCGCGGCCCCTAGGACAGCACGGTGCATCGTGCGCCGCGGGTCCTTCGTCTCCTCCGCGAGCGGCGCGGCGGCCTCGAACCCCGCGAAGGCGAGCACCGTGTACACCGACCCGGCGAACACGCCACTGATGCCTTCGTATCCCTTGGCGGTGTGGGAGGTGCCGAACACGGACAGCGTGTTGTCACCGCCCGCCCTGACGATGAGCCAGACCGCGAAGACCAGGAGGACCAGCACCTCGAACGCACCGAGGATCGTGCCGAAGCGGGCCGAAGCCCGCACGCCGAAGTATCCCGCCGCGGCGATGACCACCGCTCCGGCGACGGCCCACGGCCACCACAGGTCCTCGGGGTACGAGGGCCACTCCTGGTGCAGCGTCCCTGCCGTGGTGAAGCCGAGCTGCAGGAGCAGCAGCGGCGGTACCAGTGCCTCGACGAAGACGTAGCCCCAGCCGACGAGGAAACCGACCGCCGGATGCAGCCCCTGCGCCGCATATGTCGCCACCGAGCCCGCCGAGGGCAGCCGGCGCGCCAGTTCGGCCACGCACGACGCGGTGAACAGGCAGGCCACGAGGGCGACGAGGACGGCAAGCGGAAGACTGCCGCCCGCGAAGGCGGCTCCCGAGGGGATGGACGCCGCGACCGCGGCGGCCGGCGCCATCGCCGTGATGCTCTGGAAGAGGACTTCGCGCAGACCGATCGCCTCGCGCCGCAAGCCCAAAGGTGCTTGCCCCGCCATATGAATCCCCCGATCCGACTCGTGCGCGGTCGCCGCCCGGCAGCTGCGCCTCGCGTGAACAACGGTAAGGCGCTGGGCGGTTGAGCAGGAAGGGGGCGGTGTCCTTGGTGGACGACGACGGGATTGTGGACAACTCCCTCACCCGTTGGAGGGGGAGCGGCCCGTCGAGAGGCCCGCAGGGCCCTCGCAGGCGGCTCCGCCGGTGCGGCCCGCCCGCTACACCCGTTCCGCGACGGCCGCCGGGTCGTCCAGCACCGCCCGCACGACCGAGTGCGCGGCGCCGAGCAGCGGTCCCTCGGGCCCCAGACGCGACACCGCCACCGCGCAGCCCCGGCCCGCCGTCCGCCGTGCCAGCTCCCGCTCCAGGGACGGCAGTAGCCAGGGCGCCAGGGCGGCCAGTGCACCACCGACCACGACCGCCTGCGGGTCCAGCAGGTTGACGGCTCCGGTCAGCGCGATACCGAGCGCGGTCCCCGCCTCGCCCAGTGCATCGCGCACCTCCGTGTCGCCTTGCGCGGCCCGTTCGGCCAGCAGCCCGACACGGTCCTGACCCGGTGGCAGTCCGGCCGCGCGCAGCACCGCCTCCTCGCCGGCGTACTGCTCCAGGCAGCCGCGCCCACCGCACGCGCACTCCGGTCCGTCGGGGCGCACGGGCACATGTCCCAGTTCGCCGGCGAAGCCGTGCGTACCGCGCAGCAGCCGCCCGTCCACGACCACCGCGCCACCGATACCGATCTCCGCCGAGACGTGCAGGAAGTCACGAGGGGTGGCTTCGCCGAGCCACAGTTCCGCGAGCGAGCCGAAGTTGGCCTCGTTGTCGACGGTCAGCGGCAGTCGGGCGGGAATCAGGGGCCCGAGGTCGAGATCGTGCCAGTCGAGGTTGGGGGCACGCACGACGGTCCGGGCATCGCGCGCGACCAGGCCGGGCACCGCGACGGCGAGTCCGGCGGGCCACAGCCCTTCCCGTTCCGCCTCCGCCACCACCTGACCCACGAGCGCGGTCAGTTCACCGAGCACCGGCTGCGGTGGGCGGCCGCGGTTCGTGCCGTGCCGCACCGCCCGCGCCCGTACGGCACCGCGCAGATCGACCGCGCACACCGCGAGGTGGTCGACCCCGATCTCGGCACCGATCCCGGCGGGACCACGACCGCTGACGGTCAGCGCGGAACCGGGTCGCCCGACGCGGCCCGGGCGCTCCGGCCCCAGTTCCTCCAGCAGTCCCGTACGGATCAGCTCGTCGACCAGTGTCGAGACGGCCGCCCGGGTCAGGCCGATCCGCGAGGCGACCGCGGCACGCGACAGCGGACCCTCGGCGCTCACGGTGTGCATGACCCGTGCCAGATTGCGCCGGCGCATGCCTTGCTGGGTGTCCGGCAGCCGGCGGCCGGGGCTGGACGGATGGGCTTCGTGCAGCGGTGCGGTCATGCCTCCCTCGGATCCCGTCAGTGCCGGTCCGGCTCGCGCTCCAGCAGCGGTGCCGCGTCGGAGAGTACCCCGGCGATCCTGGTCAGGGCCGCGTCGTCACGCTGCACGGCCTCCAGCACCGGACCGCGGGCCGTGTCCCAGCGCCGGGCGACGGCGGCCGGGTCCTCGCCCGTCAGCAGTCCGGCAGCCTGCGCGGCGGCCCCCAGCGCGACGAGTTCCTTGGCCTCCGGCACCTGCACGGGACGCCCCGAGAGCCGGCGCACCGTCTCCTGCCAGGCCCTGCCGCGGGCACCGCCACCGATGAGCAGCAGCGGAACCGTGCGGTCGGCGTCCTCGTCGAGCACAAGGTCGAGGGCACCCAACAGCGAGTGGACCGCCCCGTCGTACGCCGCCTGCAGCAGCTGGCCGGGCGTGGTGTCGTGCCGCAGGCCGTGCAGCAGTCCCGTGGCGTGCGGGAGATTCGGGGTGCGCTCCCCGTCGAGGAAGGGGAGCAGTGTCACGCCGGTGCCCGGTTCGACGGCCTCGCGGTCCCGGCCCAGCAACGCGGCGATCCGGTCGACGGCGAGGGTGCAGTTCAGGGTGCAGGCCAGGGGCAGCCAGTCGCCGTGCGCGTCCGCGAAGCCCGCCACGGTGCCGGTCGGGTCGGTGGGGCGGCGCTTGGAGACCGCGTACACCGTGCCGGACGTGCCGAGGCTCAGCACTGGGGTGCCGGGGCGCAGGCCGAGGCCCAGGGCGGCGGCCGCGTTGTCGCCCGTTCCCGGAGCGACCAGGGTGCCCTTGGAGAAGGGCAGGTCATGGGCGTCACGCACGGTGCCGGCGACTTCGCCGGGGCGCACCACCCGGGGCAGCAGGGCGGGGTCGAGTCCCACGTGCGCGAGGATCTCCGCGTCGTACGACTCCGTCGCGGACGCCCACCAGCCGGTGCCGGAGGCGTCGCCGCGGTCGGTCGTGCCATGACCCGTGAGACGTTCGGTGAGGTAGTCGTGGGGCAGACGAACGGCCGCGGTCGCCCGGACGGCCTCCGGCTCGTTCTCCGCGAGCCACGCCCACTTGGTGACCGTGAAGGACGCGCCGGGAACGCTGCCCGTGCGGTCGGCCCATGCCTTCGGGCCGCCCAGTTCCTCCACGAGCCGGCGGGCCTGGGGCGCCGACTGCACGTCGTTCCACAGCAGGGCCGGGCGTACCGGGTCGCCGTGCGCGTCCAGGGTGACCAGTCCGTGCTGCTGGCCGCCGATGGAGACCGCGGCCGCCTCGCGGGCCGCCTCGCCGCACTGCTCCAGTGCCTCGCACAGGGCGTCCCACCACTGGCGCGGATCGCTCTCGCGGCTCGCGCCCGTCGAGACGGTGTGCGGTGCCTGACCGGTCGCCACCACCTGTCCGGTCGATGCGTCGACGACCAGGGCCTTGGTGGACTGGGTGGACGAGTCCACCCCGACGACGAGCGGACCCTCGGCTGCTGACATCGGGCTCTCCTCTTCCGCGGCTGGCGGGATCTGGCCTGTGAGGGCGTGTCGCGGGCCCCTGCGGCCCTGTGTGCACACTTCGTCACCGTACGAAGTCTTCGTACAGGGACACATCGTCTCTTCCCAGAGATGCCTTCGCATACTAATTTGTTAAGCGCCATGACGAAATAGTCTTCAGCGAGCAAGGAGCCGTGGCATGAACTACCAGCCCACCCCCGAGGACAGGTTCACCTTCGGCCTGTGGACCGTCGGCTGGCAGGGACGGGACCCCTTCGGCGACGCCACCCGGCGTGCCCTTGATCCGGTGGAGACGGTTCAGCGCCTCGCCGGGCTCGGGGCCTACGGAGTCACGTTCCACGACGACGACCTGATCCCCTTCGGATCCTCGGACAGCGAGCGCGAGTCGCACATCAAGCGCTTCCGGCAGGCCCTCGACGCGGCCGGGATGACCGTGCCGATGGCCACCACCAACCTGTTCACGCACCCCGTGTTCAAGGACGGGGCCTTCACCGCGAACGACCGGGACGTCCGTCGTTACGCGCTGCGCAAGACCATCCGCAACATCGACCTGGCGGCGGAGCTGGGCGCGAAGACCTATGTCGCCTGGGGCGGCCGGGAAGGCGCCGAGTCCGGCGCGGCCAAGGACGTGCGCGCCGCCCTCGACCGCATGAAGGAGGCCTTCGACCTCCTCGGTGAGTACGTGACCTCCCAGGGCTACGACCTGCGTTTCGCCATCGAGCCCAAGCCGAACGAGCCGCGCGGCGACATCCTGCTGCCGACCGTCGGTCACGCCCTCGCGTTCATCGAGCGCCTGGAGCGCCCGGAGCTCTACGGCGTCAACCCCGAGGTGGGCCACGAGCAGATGGCCGGCCTCAACTTCCCGCACGGCATCGCCCAGGCCCTGTGGGCGGACAAGCTCTTCCACATCGACCTCAACGGCCAGTCGGGGATCAAGTACGACCAGGACCTGCGTTTCGGCGCGGGCGACCTGCGGTCCGCCTTCTGGCTGGTGGACCTCCTGGAGAGCGCCGGCTACAGCGGCCCGCGTCACTTCGACTTCAAGCCGCCGCGGACGGAGGACCTCGACGGCGTCTGGGCCTCGGCCGCGGGCTGCATGCGCAACTACCTCATCTTGAAGGAGCGTTCCGCGGCCTTCCGCGCGGACCCGGAGGTCCAGGAGGCCCTGCGCGCCTCGCGTCTGGACCAGCTCGCGCAGCCGACCGCGGCGGACGGCCTTGAGGCCCTGCTCGCGGACCGCGGTGCCTTCGAGGAGTTCGACGTGGAGGCGGCCGCCGCGCGCGGCATGGCCTTCGAGCGTCTCGACCAGCTGGCCATGGACCACCTGCTGGGCGCGCGCGGCTGATCGCTGCCGAATCCCGCCTGTGGGCGACCTCCGCGCGCAATGCTCCGGAATCATGCGATCCACGACATGACTCCGTATCAACCGCCGTGCGGGGGTCGCGCCATGGGCCCGTCCGGGGCAACTCTGGCGGTATGGCCATCCCGCCCATGCCACCCCAGCGACCAGGAGACACGCCGCCCGCGGACCACGGCGGATTCGGCCCGCCGTCCGGAGAGGGCCATGTCCCCGTCTCCGGCGGCTACGGTCCGCCCACCCGCGACCAGGGCACGCCCTACGGGAGCCCCGCTTCCGGCGGCTACGGCCCACCACCGGGCGACGGACACTGGTCGCCGGGCTCCGGGGGCGGCCTGCCCCCGGAACCGCCACAGGGACCGCCCGGTACCCCCGGTCCGCGCCGCGGTGTGATCTTCCTCGCCGTCGCCGTGATCGTGGCGCTGGGAATCGTCGCCGCGGTCCTGTTGGTGAACCGCGGAGGCGGGTCCCCGGAGCGCAAGCCGCCCGCCGGGAGCAGTCCGAGCGGTTCGTCCGCCCCTTCCCTCGGCATCCCGTCCGGACTGCCCACCGAGCTGCCCTCCGAGTTGCCCACAGAACTGCCTTCGGGGCTCCCTTCGAGCCTGCCGACGAAGCTGCCGTCCGGCTTCCCCAGCGAGCTGCCCAGCGGCCTCCCGAGCGGCCTCGAATCGCTCTTCGCCACCCCTGCTTCCTGATCCGCGGCGGGACCCGCCGGCCGTTCCTCGCCGGCGGGCGCCACGCGCGCGTGTCAGGGTTCGCGGCTCAGGGTTCTCTCAGGGTCGCGGTCCGGAACCGGCCGGAGCACGTGCCCGTTCTCAGAACAGAGAGCGGTGCCGCCGAGGCCCGCGAGCGGCTTCGGCCGCGAAGGAGGCGACACATGTCGAGAAACACGAAGATCGCCACGGGGGCGGTGCTGGCCGGGCTCGTCCTGTGGATCTGGCTGCCCTGGTGGGCGGTCCTTCTGATCGTGGTGGGGGTCCCCACGGCGGCGTACCTCACCTTGGACCCCTCCCAGCGGCGCAGGCTGCGCCGCGTCGCACGCAAGGAGATCGGCCGCTGAGGGGTCAGCGGCCGGCCGGGGCGTCCGTCAGGGCGCAGGAGCCGACCACGTCGCCGTTCGCGGGCCTGCCGACGGTACGGTCCGCGGGCGGCTGCACGCCCCGGTCCACCCAGGCGGTGAGCGCGTCGAAGGCGGCCCGGTAGCAGGGCAGGACGGGCCGCAGCCGGTCGGGATAGGTGTCGTAGAGGCCGTCGACATGGGTGCCGCCCTCGACGGTGTAGTAGCGGTGCAGTGCGCCGCGTCCGCTACGGGCCACCATGCGGGCGTAGACGTCCGAGTCCGTGGCCTTGGGCAGCAGGGCGTCCAGGTCGCCGTGCAGTGTGATCAGCGGTTTCCCGATCCGTCCTGTGAGGGCGACGCGGGCCACCGCCCGGTGCACGGACGCCGGTCGGGCCGCGTAGTCGTACGCCGCGTCCGAGCGGCAGGGCACGAGTATCTCCTCCGCCGTCGACCCCGCGGACGCGCCGGGGCAGGCGGTGTCGTACGAGGGGTCGAACTCTGCGCGATAGATCTTCTGCGTCAGACCCCAGTAGGCCTTTTCGTGGTACGCCCACAGGAATTCCGACCCCCGGGCGAACCCGGCCGCGTAGAGGTCCTCGTCCCGGGCCGAGCCGAGCGCCCGGGCCACGGTCACCGGCAGCGACGTCAGGAGGTTGGGGCCCTCGGCCGTCCACAGGGCGCCCTCCCAGTCCACGCCGCCGTCGTACAGCTCGGGCCGGTGCTCCAGCTGCCAGCGTGTCAGATAGCCGCCGTTGGAGATCCCGGTCATGTACGTCCGCCGGGGTGCTCGTCCGTAGTGTGCGGCGACGACCCGCTTGGCGGCGAGCGTCAGCTGGGTCGTACGCCGGTTCCACTCGTCGACCGCGTCACCGGGGCGGTTTCCGTCCCGGTAGAAGTCCGCCCCGCTGTTGCCCTTGTCCGTGGCCGCGTACGCGTACCCCTGGGCGAGGACCCGGTCGGAGATCGCCGTGTCGGTCGCGTACTGCCGGCGCGTTCCGGGCGCTCCGGTGACGACGAGGCCGCCGTTCCAGTGGTCGGGCAGCCGGATCACGAACTGGGCGTCGTGGTTCCAGCCGTGCGTCGTGTTGGTGTGCGAGTCGTCCGGGAAGTAGCCGTCGATCTGCAGACCCGACACGCCGGACGGGCTGCGGGTGTCCTTGGCCGTCAGTCCTGCCTGATCCGCCATGTCCGTGTACGGGGTCCCCGCGAGAGCGGACGTCGTCATGTCATAGAGGCAGGCGCTCTGCTGGAACGCGGCGCCCGGTACCCGCACCTTCTCCTGCCGGCCGCAGGGGTCACCGCCGACGGCCGAGGCAGGGCCGCCGAGGGTCGAGGCCAGCAGGGCGGCGGCGAACAGTACAACGCTTCGTGACAGGCGCATGGCGGGGCCTCCGGGACGCGACGGGAGCACGGAGCTGCCCATGCTGCGGCCGCGGGAGTCCGCCGACCATGGGTGCGGGCCACAGGGACGTGGCGGGCCCTATGGGGGCACACAACGCGCCCCTGGCGGCCGGCCGCTGATCCATCCCGATGCGCCGGACGTCTCAGAGCGGGCGTACCGCCATCTTGTCGAGGGCCGCCAGCAGGCTCGGCAGCTCCGGGCCCCGGCCCACGGGGACCACCTCGCCGGGTTCCTCGTCCAGGAGGACGAACGCGATGTCGTCGGTCCGGGCGATCATGGACCAGCCGGGCCCGTCGGCGCGGAGGATGCGCGCGTCTCCCGAAGCGAACGAGGACCGCACACGTCCCAGCGGCGGAGGGGCGTCCACGTATGCGCGTGCTTCGGCGAGGACGCGGCGGACGCCGGTGCTGAGCCTGCTCTCGCCCACGACCTCGGCCGGCTCGACTCCCTTCTCGGCCTTCGTCCCGTCGTCTGCGGGTGCGAAGGCGTTGTCGTCGAGCTGCTCGCGCCAGACGGCCCACCGCAGTGCGATGTCGTCGGCACCCAGACGCCGTTGTGCGGGCCCCCAGGCCTCGGTGTCCGGTGGCGCGAGCGGCCTGCGGTCGACGAGTTCGGGACCGGGGTCGTGGGGTGCGGGCACGTTGGGCGCCGCGACGGCCACGGCCAGCGGCCAGCCCGGCAGAGCGGCCACGACCGACCGCTCGTCGGGCGACAGGTCGTACTCCATGCCGCAGTCCCAGGACGCGATCGCCACGGCCACGAGCGAGACGTCGTCGACCACCACCGTCCAGCGCGCCCCATCGCCGTCCTGGCCGAGCACGAGCCCGTATCCGTCGGCGACGGGTGGCAGGTCGAGAGCCGCGCAGGCCTCAGGAAAGTCGTCGCCCAGCACGCTCGGGAACTGCGCGGGCGTCAACAGAATCGCCGTCAGCACATACAGCGCGTCGTCCTCGGCGGCGACGGCGTCCTCGTCCGTCCCGGCCATGCCATCCTCCCCAAGCTTTCGTCCGTCGGCGCACCTTAATGCGCCCGCGAGCCACTTGTCACGAGTGCGAATTCCATGAAGAGCCGCACGTGTCAGGCCGGACCGGGCGAATCGACCGGAGGAAAGTCCGCACTAGGCGGCGGGCAGACCGAGAAGCGTGCGCGCGACCGCCCGCGGTGACTCGTCGCGCTCCCGCGCAAGGGCGATGACCGCGCGGCAGGCAAGCTCGCTCACGCCGAACGACAGCGCCTCCGGAGAGACCCAGGTCGAGACCTCGTCCATCCGGTCCCGGTCGTCCTCGGCACACGCCGCGACATACTCGGAGGCCGCCTCGAAGAGGTTGTGCGTGCGCTTCTCGCCGCCTGCGGGCTCCTCCAGGCGCAGGGACTTGACGAGTCTGCCGACCGATGTGCGGATCCTGTCGAACATGCCGGGCCACCTTCCCCCTCGCGGTTGCCTTCTTCGACGTGCATCTGCTGCTCTCAACCTAAGGTCGAAGCCGCGATGGCAGAAGGGGGACAGGACAGTGAAGCGATTCGATCGACTCGAACGGATCAGGCGTCTGGATCCTGAGAAGGACGCCCTGGAGATCTACCGGCTCAGCACCGCCTACGAGTTCCCCTGGGACTACACCCGTGCCCTGGAACTGGCTCTCTACCGCACCTACGCCGTCCCCCGTATCGGTCGTCTGCTCGCGGAGACCGGTGAGCTCACCGAACGGACCCAGAAGCGCTACGACGACACCGCGCTGCTGCTCGGCACCATCGTGGAGCACGGCTTCGACGGCGAACAGGGACGCACCGCGATCCAGCGCATCAACCAGATGCACTACAGCTACGACATCGCCGACGACGACATGCGGTACGTGCTGTGCACCTTCGTGGTGACGCCGAAGCGATGGATCGACGCCTACGGATGGCGCAGGCTTTCCCGGCACGAGACGGTCGCATCCGTCGTGTACTACCGCACCCTCGGGCGGTACATGGGCATCAAGGACATCCCGGAGACCTACGAGGAGTTCGAGACCTTCCTCGACGCCTACGAGGAGGCCCACTTCGGGACGGACGCGGGAGCCCGGCGCGTTTCCGACGCGACCCTGGACCTGATGGCCTCCTGGTACCCGCGCGCGCTGGCTCCCGTGGTTCGCCTGGCGACGCTCGCCCTGCTCGACGACTCGCTCCTCGAAGCCTTCCGGTACGAGCCGCCGAGTGCCGCCACGCGTGCGTCGGTGCGCCGCGCGGTCCGTGTCCGGGGCCGTCTCGTACGCCTCATGCCTCCACGGCGCGCTCCCCACTTCGCACGGCAGAACCCGGAGATCAAGGGCTATCCGAACGGCTTCCGCGTCGCCGCTCTGGGGACCCGTCCCGTCCCTGGTGTCCAGGGATGTCCGGTCCGGCGGACGGGCGATGCGGCAGGCCTTCCGCCCGAGTGAGCCGGACGTCGGCAGTAGGGGGCGAATCGGCCCGGGCGGTGGCCTGCGCGATGGCGCAGTCCGTGCCAAAAGGGGCGGCCCGCCGATCGAACGGCGAACTGAGCGACGGCCAGGGCCCGGAGGCCGAGGACGCGGTGTGCGTGCCGGGTTCAACGCCATGTCCGGCGACCCGGACGTGCTCGTGGCGGAGGTGGCTCCCCGGCTGCGGCTCAGCCCGCGCGGACGGCCACGGCGAGGAAACGTGAGTCCTCGTCGACGTACGACGTCATCCGCCAGCCCGAACCGGCCAGCAGAGGGCCGAGGTTCGCCTCGGCGCGCAGATCGTCGGGGGTGATCTGCCGGCCTTGCCGGGCCGCGAGCGCCGCCCGCCCGATCGGATGGAACAGCGCGAGAAGACCGCCGGGCCGCACCACCCGGGCCAACTCCCGCAGATTCTCGGTGGGACGCGGCAGGTGGGCGATCAGACCGGCCGCGAACACCGCGTCCAGGGATCCCGTCCGGACAGGGAGCGCGGCCACGTCGGCGAGCAGCAGCAGGCCGTCGCGGTCGCGTCCGGCCCGCACGGCGGCCTCCAGCATGGCCGGGGTGAGATCGGCGCCGAGGACGACCCCTGAGGCCCCTACGGCGGCACGCAGCGGCGTGAGGGCCCGGCCCGTGCCGCAGCCCGCGTCGAGCACGCGATCACCCGAGCGCAGTCCGAGACCGTCGACCGCCGCGGCGTACGCCGGACCGTCGTCGGGGAATCGCGCATCCCAGTCGGCCGCACGCGCCCCGAAGAACTCCTGGACGTGTGTGTGGTCGTCGCTCATGTTCCCCATGATTCCTCACCCCCACGAACGGTGCCGCAGTGCACATGTTCGAGCGTGATGCGATCGTTCCAGGGCCTGACTGTGTCAGATTGCAACACCTTTCGAAATGCGCCCCCTCTGTGCGCTCGCGCTCCGACTAGCGTCCCGTGGCCATGGGACACATGGACCACGCCGCATTCGGCTGGCTGACACCCTTGCTGTCATACGTGATGGCGTGCATAGGCGCGGCCCTCGGGCTGCGCTGTACGGTTCGCGCGCTGAGCGCCACCGGCAGGTCGCGTCGCAACTGGCTCCTCACCGCGGCCTCGGCGATCGGCACGGGCATCTGGACCATGCACTTCGTGGCCATGCTCGGTTTCGCCACCACCGGTACCGAGATCCGCTACGACGTGCCGCTGACCATCCTCAGCCTGCTCGTAGCCATGATCGTCGTCGGTGCCGGCGTCTTCGCCGTCGGCTACAGCCGTGACCGCGGCCGGGCCCTCGTCCTGGGCGGCCTCACCACCGGCCTCGGCGTCGCCAGCATGCACTACCTCGGCATGGCGGCGCTGCGGCTGCACGGGGCGGTGCACTACGACCCGCTGATGGTGGGGCTTTCCGTACTGATCGCCGTCGTCGCGGCGACGGCGGCCCTGTGGGCCGGACTGAACATCAAGTCGCCCGTCGCGGTCACCGTCGCCTCGCTCGTCATGGGCGCGGCGGTCAGCAGCATGCACTACACCGGAATGTTCGCAGTGAGCGTTCATGTCACTCCGTCCGGCGCGTCCCTTCCCGGGGCCACGGCGATGCAGTTCATCTTCCCCCTCGCCGTCGGCCTCGGGTCCTATCTCTTCCTCACCTCGGCGTTCGTCGCCCTGTCGCCGACAGCCGGGGAGCGCGAGGCTTCCGCGTCGGCCCAGCGACCCGTCGAGAGCGCGGCCCACTGACCGCGGGCCCGGACGACACGTTCCCGACACTCTCCGAGCGAGGAGTTCATGCGAACATCCCGTAGGGCCCGCACGGCCGGTGCCGGACCGAACCCCGCGCCTCCGGTGCGCGGCCGAAGGGCGCACGCCGGCCCGCCGGCCGACGAGCGCCCCGAGACCGACGAGCCGAGGGGCACGGAGTCCGATCCGCCCGTGCGGGCGGGACGCCGGCACATCCGCCCCCGTACCGTCCGGGCGAAGATCGTCTGCCTGCTGATGGTGCCCGTGATCTCCCTGCTCGCCCTGTGGGCCTACGCCACCGTCACCACGGCCCAGGACATCGCAGGGCTGCGCCGGCTCCAACGTGTGGACTCCATGGTTCGCGCCCCGCTCGCCGACGCCGTGGCCGCGATCCAGGCCGAACGCGTGGCCGCCGTGCGTTATGCGACCGACCCTGCCGCCGAGCGTCCGGACGACCTGAAGGCCCTGGCCGGCCGGACCGACCGTGCCGTGGCCAAGTTGCGGCTCGGTGACCGCAACACGGTCGCCGACGGTGCCGATCTGCCTTCCGGCCTCCCCGGCAGGCTCGAGACCTTCGTCACCGGCGCCGAAGCACTGCGCTCCCTGCGGGGCGACCTTCTCGCCCATCGCGTCGGCTGGGACGAGACGTACGGGCAGTACACCAGGACCATCGCCACGGCCTTCGCGGTGGGCGGCGCGCTCACCGACGTCCAGGACGCCGACCTCGGCTCCGACGCGCGCGTGCTGCTGGAGTTCTCCCGCGCGGGCGAGTCGCTCGCCCAGGAGGACGCCGTCCTCACGAGCGCCCGCCTAGCGGGCACTCTCGACGGCGAACGTCTGAGGTTGTTCACGGGCGCCGTGGACACCCGGCGGACGCTGACCGAATCCGCCGTGGCGGACCTGCGCGGTTCGGAACAGGCCGCCTGGCAGCGGATCGCCAGGAGCGACGCATACGCCGACCTCGGCGCGGTCGAGGACAAGGTGCTGGCCGGGAAGCCCGGTGCCCAGGCCGTCGGCGCGGCGCCCGCGGCCACCTGGACCCCGGCGCACACGCGCGTGCAGGGCGGAATGCGGGCCATCGAGACGGACGCGGGCCGAGGAGTGGCGGACCGGGCGGACCCGTTCACGCGCGGTGTGCTCACCCCCGCCGGTGCCGCGGTCCTGCTGGGGCTCGTCGCCGTCGCCGCCTCGCTCGTCATCTCCGTCAGGATCGGACGGGGACTCGTCGTCGAACTGGTCAGCCTGCGCAACGGCGCCCTGGAGATCGCGCGGCGCAAACTGCCCGAGGCCATGCGCAAGTTGCGTGCCGGGGAGGAGATCGACGTCGATGCGGAGGCGCCGCCGGGACTGTCCGCCGAGGACGAGACGGGACAGGTCGCCGAGGCGCTGGGCACCGTGCACCGCGCGGCCCTGCGCGCCGCGGCCGAACGCGCGGAGCTCGCCAGCGGAATCTCCGGCGTGTTCGTCAACCTGGCCCGGCGCAGCCAGGTTCTGGTGCATCGTCAGCTCAGCCTGCTCGACAGCATGGAGCGCCGCTCCGAGGACCCGAGCGAGCTGAGCGACCTCTTCCGGCTCGACCACCTCACCACACGCATGCGGCGCCATGCCGAGAGTCTGATCATCCTCTCCGGAGCCGCGCCCGGCCGTGCCTGGCGCATGCCCGTCTCACTGACCAACGTCGTACGGGCCGCCGTCTCCGAAGTCGAGGACTATGCGCGCGTGGAGGTGCGACGCCTCCCCGAAGCCTCGGTGACCGGTTCTGCGGTGGCGGACCTCACGCATCTGCTCGCCGAGATCATCGAGAACGCCGCCCAGTTCTCGCCTCCCCACACGCGCGTGCGCGTCAGCGGGGAGCCCGTCGGCAACGGCTATGCCATCGAGGTCGAGGACCGGGGACTCGGCATGGGCAGGGAGACCCTGACCGAGGCCAACCGGCGTATCGAGCAGTCCGAGGCGCTCGACCTGTTCGACAGCGACCGGCTCGGCCTCTTCGTGGTCAGCCGGCTCGCCGCCCGGCACGGGATCAAGGTACATCTGCAGACCTCGCCCTACGGCGGCACCACCGCTGTCGTCCTGCTGCCGACCGCGCTGCTGCACCACGGGGCGGAGGGGCGTCCCGCCCGGCCGGCCGAAGCCGAGCGGCACGAGGGCCACGAGCACGCGCCCGTGGCCGCCGTTGTGCGCAGCAAAGAGCCGGTGGAACAGGCCGAGGAGCGGCCCGCGTTGGCGGGCCCTGCCCCGGCCGGCATGCGGACGTCCGCCGGAGCCCCACCGGACAAGGCGCCACCCGGGGTCACCACGCTGAGGCTGCACCGCAGCGGGGACGACTCGGAGGGCTCCGAGGACCTGCCGCGGCGTGTACGGCAGGCAAGCCTCGCCCCCCAGCTGCGCAAGCAGAGCGAGCAGGAACCGACCACGGGCCCCCGGGGCCCGGTGCGCGACGACGAGCGCACACCCGAACTGGTACGGGACCGCATGGCGGCCTATCGCGAAGGCTGGGTGCGTGGCGGGGGCCGCGCAGCCGGGCGGGCGGCAGGACACGTCGGCGACAGCAGCGAAGGAGACCCTGCATGATCCAGGACCCCGGTATGAGGACCGCCCAGCGGTCGGGCGAACTCGACTGGTTGCTGGACGACTTGGTGGTGCGCGTCAAGGAAGTGCGACACACCGTGGTGCTTTCGAACGACGGACTGGCGGTGGGCGCCTCCTCCGATCTGAGCCGTGAGGACGCCGAGCACCTCGCCGCCGTCGCCTCCGGCTTCCACAGCCTCGCCAAGGGTGCGGGCCGGCACTTCGGTGTCGGCGGAGTCCGCCAGACGATGGTCGAGATGGACGACGGCTTCCTCTTCGTGGCGGCCGCGGGCGACGGATCCTGTCTGGCCGTTCTCACCGCCGTCACGGCAGACATCGGTCTGGTGGCGTACGAGATGGCACGGTTGGTGAAGCGTGTCGGCGAGCACCTCTACACCCCGCCAAGGGCGTCCGCCGGGCCGCCCGCCGCCGGATGACGGCCGAGGGCGGTCGCAGATGACCGACGACCGGACAGGCGCTCCGGACGGGCCGGGCAGCCAGTGGTACGACAACGAGGCGGGACCGCTCGTCCGTCCCTATGCGATGACGGGCGGGCGTACCGCACCGGGACCCAGCGGGGTGCGCTTCGACCTCATCGCCCTCGTCTCCCTCGACATCGGGGCGCTGGACGGGGTCGACGACGCCTCACTGGGTCCGGAGCACCGTTCCCTCATCGATCTGTGCCGCATCGAGACGCAGTCCGTCGCCGAGCTGGCCGCGGACGCCGACCTTCCGGTGGGCGTCGTGCGTGTGCTGCTGGGGGATCTGCTGGAGCTCGGCTGTGTCACGGTCTCGCGCCCCGTACCGCCGGCCCAGCTGCCCGACGAACGGATTCTGCGCGAGGTCATCGAGGGGTTGAGGGCCCTTTAGACGGTGCACCGGATCCACCTCGCGCCGCGATGTGCGCCGATTCCGGAACCGAATGGGCCGCAAGTGGTCAGATCGGTCAAATACCGGTCCAAGGCCTCGCGGGCGGGTTGCAGTTGTCATGATGCTGACTCCGCACGGATGTACTGACATCGACCGTTGCCGGCACTCCCGAGAGAAGTGATCGATGGTCTCCGAGCACTCCGACGCCTCCGAGGACGAAATGACCGCCCTGGCGTTGAAGATACTGGTCGCCGGCGGATTCGGCGTGGGCAAGACGACCTTGGTGGGTGCGGTCAGCGAGATCAGGCCCCTGCGCACGGAGGAGCTGCTGAGCGAGGCCGGCCAGTCCGTCGACGACACCGACGGAGTGGACCAGAAGGTCACGACGACGGTCGCCATGGACTTCGGGCGGATCACCATCCGGTCCGGGCTCTCGCTGTACCTCTTCGGCACGCCGGGCCAGGACCGCTTCTGGTTCCTGTGGGACGAACTGTCCCAGGGCGCCCTCGGCGCCGTCGTCCTCGCGGACACCCGGCGACTCGAGGACTGCTTCCCCGCGGTGGACTACTTCGAGCACCGGCACATCCCGTTCGTGGTGGCGGTCAACTGCTTCGCGGGTGCCCGCACGTACGGCGCCCACGACGTGTCGCGTGCCCTCGATCTCGACCGGGGCACTCCGGTGGTGCTGTGCGACGCCCGGGACCGGGACTCCGGGAAGGAGGTGCTGATCCGGCTGGTGGAGTACGCCGGGCGGATGCACACCGCCCGGCTGCTGGATTCCGTCGGCTGACGCGTTACTCGGAGACGGCGGAGTAGGCCAGCGCCTTCTCGATGCGGACCCGCACGAGGAGTTCGCCCGGGACTCCGTTGCGGGCACCGAACTCCTCGGCCCGTTCCTCACCCATGTACCGGGCGCCGATCCGGGCCGCCCAGTGCCGCAGCTCGTCCAGATTCTCCGACAGCCGTGCGCGTCCCTGGAGCACGACGAACGCGTACGGCGGCCGGTCGTCGTCCACGCACAGGGCGACGCGTCCGTCCCTGGCCAGATTCCGTCCTTTCACCGTCTCCTTCCCGGTGTTGAAGACCAGGTCGTCGCCATCGAGCAGGAACCAGATCGGTGCCACGTGCGGACTTCCGTCCGCCCGGACGGTGGAGAGTTTCCCGGTGCGGGTGCCGTCCGAGACGAAGGCCCGCCATTCCTCGTCGGTCATCTTCTGTGCCATGCCTCCATCCTGCTTGCCGCGAAGGCGGCTGTGGTGAAGGCTGGCTGATCGGATCCTCCGGCGAGGAGGAGCGACTTCACGGGGAGAGAGGAAAATGGGGCAGAACACGGAGCTCGGCTGGCTCCTGGACGATCTGACCGAGCGCGTGGAGTACATACGGCATGCGCTGCTGTTGTCCAACGACGGACTGGTGACCGGAACGAGCACAGGGCTGCGGCGGGAGGACGCCGAGCACCTGGCCGCGGTCTCGTCCGGTCTGCACAGCCTGGCCAAGGGCTCGGGCCGCCACTTCGGTGCGGGCCAGGTGCGGCAAACCATGATCGAATTCGATGACGCGATCCTGTTCGTCACCGCCGCGGGCCCGGGTAGCTGTCTGTGTGTGCTCAGCGCGGCCGAGGCCGATATCGGCCAGATCGCCTACGAGATGACGCTGCTCGTGAACCGGGTCGGGGACCACCTCGCTGTGGAGTCACGGGAACGGGACCGCGCGCCGTCCGTCGATCTGTGAGCCGTCCACGGATCCCGGCCGGGGCGGTCCGCACGCGTGCTTGTGGTCTCCCGCGGGCGCGCGTCCACGGCTGACCCCCTGCGCAGGACAAGAACACTTCGCGGACCGTCGACACGGCATCGGACGTGCACCGCGGACGGCCCCTCGGGCCTGCGAGGAAGGGCGATGCGCCGAGTTATCCACAGGCAGAAAACGGAATTCGGTGATCCGGCTACGGTTTTTCCGAGGCGGACGCACTGGGCGCTCGCCACGGACTCCACGGGGGAGAGCCGCCATGTCCGGAAACACGATCACGTCCACCGTCGCCGAGGCCACCCGCACTGCTCCGGGTGCCGCTTCCCGGCGCACATCGCTGGCCCTGAGCGGCGCCGTGCGCGAACTGGACCTCAAGCGCGGCGAGTTCGAGCTCGCTGTGCAACTGGGCTATGTGCGGACCGTTCCCGGTGAGACAGGAGTCCGTCGCGTCACGCGGGCGGAGCTGGACCGGGTGCGAGGCGAGGAGGACTTCCCGGATTCGCTCCGGAAGCGGGTCCAGGTGATGGGCACACGTGACGGAGCCGCCCTGATGGGTGTGTCCCCCGCCAGGTTCACGCGCTTCGCCCGGCTCGGCCTGATCGTGCCGGTCAAGTGGTACGTCAACCGCTACCAGGCCGTGGTCTGGCTGTATCTGGCCGAGGAGTTGCGGCAGTTCGCCACCGGCGAGGCCAACGCGCCACTGCTCGCAGGCCGCACGCCGCAGGGGGTGCGCGACCAACTGGACGGGGGCCTGGATCTGCGGCCCCGCAACTGGCGGGGCCGCCACCTCGGATTCCGGTTGCGCGAGACGGACGACCTCTGGGCCAAGGCCGCAGTGGTGGCCTCCCACCTCGACCCGGCGCAGGTGGAGGAGACCGTCCGCGATCCGTACGAGCGTGCCGAGTTGTACCGGCTCCGACCCACGCAGGCCGTACCGGGATCGCCCGACTCGCCCGCTGCACGGATCGCCGCGCGGATCACGACGGCGGACGATGACGACGAGATCGGCTGGCTCCGGGCCGACCTGGCGCAGGCGGTCGTCGAGGCCCGCCGGTACCGCCCCGCGCCGGGGGCGCCGTCCGAGCAGCCGGCCGGTCCTCCCGGAGGCGTGAGCACCCCCCAGGAACCGCCGATGCGGGCGGATCCGACCTCCTCACGAGGCATGTTCGGCTGGTTGTGCCGCGGGAGCTCCTGACCTGGCGCGCCCGGGTCGGGGCCGTGTACGCCCGGCGTCATCGCTCGAGTCGGCGGAACAGCCCTTCCTGGACGACCGAGACGAGCAGCCGTCCCTCGATGTCGTAGATGCGGCCGCGGGCAAGGCCGCGGCCACCCACCGCGATCGGGGACTCCTGGTCGTACAGGAACCACTCGTCCGCGCGGAACGGCCGGTGGAACCACATGGCGTGGTCCAGCGACGCCATGTCGAAGCCCCGTGGCCCCCACAGCGGTTCGACGGGAATCCGGACGGCGTCGAGGAGGGTCATGTCGCTCGCGTAGGTGAGCGCGCAGGTGTGCACGAGCGAGTCGTCCCCGAGAGGGCTCACCGCACGCATCCAGACGGCGCTGCGCGGTTCCGCGTCCTTGATCTCCTCGGTGGTCCAGCGCAGCCGGTCCACATAGCGGATGTCGAAGGGCTGACGCCGCGCCATCCGCTCCAGCGTCTCGGGCAGGGTGCCGAGGTGCTTCTCGACCTCCTGGGCCACCGTCGGCAGCGATTCGGGGCCCGGCACCTCCCGCGCCGGCGGCAGCTGGTGCTCGAAGCCCCCCTCTTCAGGCACGTGGAAGGAAGCGGTCAGATTGAAGATCGTGCGGCCCCGCTGTACGGCGGTGACCCGACGGGTGGTGAACGACCTGCCGTCCCGCACCCGTTCGACCTGGTACACGATGGGAACGCCCGGGATGCCCGGGCGCAGGAAGTACGCGTGCAGCGAGTGCACCGGCCGTTCGCCGTCGGTGGTGCGGCCGGCGGCGACCAGGGCCTGGCCGGCCACCTGGCCGCCGAAGACCCGCTGCAGGGACTCCTGCGGGCTGCGGCCACGGAAGATGTTGAGCTCGATCTGCTCCAGGTCGAGCAGGTCGACGAGCCTCTCGGCCGGGTTCGTCATGAATCGGTTTCTCCTGTGCTCACAGCTGCCCGACGTCGGTGACCCGGACGACGGCACGGCCCTCCGCATCGGATGCCGCGAGGTCGATCTCGGCGCTGATACCCCAGTCGTGGTCGCCGTTCGGATCGGCGAAGGCCTGCCGGACGCGCCACAGCCCGTGCTCCGGCTCCTGCTCGATCATCAGCAGCTTGGGACCGCGGGCGTCGGGGCCGGTGCCGAGCTCGTCGTACTCGTCCCAGTACTTGTCCATCGCCGCGCCCCACGCCTCGGCGTCCCAGCCGGATTCGCCGTCCATTTCGCCGAGTTCCTCGACCTGGTCCAGAGCGGCGAGCTCCACCCGGCGGAACATGGCATTGCGGACCAGGACGCGGAAGGCCCTGGCGTTCGTGGTGACGGGCTTGACCTCGTCGGCCTTCTCCTGGGCCTGCTCGGCCGTCAGTTCCTCGGGGTTGGCCAGCTGCTCCCACTCGTCGAGCAGGCTGGAGTCCACCTGGCGCACCATCTCACCGAGCCAGGCGATCAGGTCCTCCAGATCGTCCGACTTCAGGTCGTCGGGGACGGTGTGCTCCAGGGCCTTGTAGGCGCTGGCCAGGTAACGCAGCACGATCCCCTCGGTACGGGCGAGCTCGTAGAAGGAGACGAACTCGGTGAAGGACATCGCCCGCTCGTACATGTCGCGGATGACCGACTTCGGCGACAGCGGATGGTCGCCGACCCACGGGTGGCTCTTGCGGTAGGTGTTGTAGGCGTGGAAGAGCAGTTCCTCGAGCGGCTTGGGGTAGGTCACGTCCTGGAGCCGCTCCATGCGCTCCTCGTACTCGACACCGTCCGCCTTCATCGCCGCCACGGCCTCACCGCGCGCCTTGTTCTGCTGGGCGACCAGGATCTGCCGTGGGTCGTCGAGGGTGGACTCGACGACCGAGACCATGTCGAGCGCGTAGGAAGGGGACTCAGGGTCGAGGAGCTCGAAGGCGGCCAGCGCGAAGGTGGACAGCGGCTGGTTGAGCGCGAAGTCCTGCTGGAGATCGACCGTGAGGCGCACGATACGACCCGTGGCGTCCGGCTGATCGAGCTTCTCGACGATGCCGCCGTCCAGCAGCGAGCGGTAGATCGCGATCGCCCGCCGGATGTGACGCAGCTGCTGCTTGCGCGGCTCGTGGTTGTCCTCCAGCAGATGGCGCATGGCCTCGAAGGCATTGCCCGGCCGGGCGATCACCGACAGAAGCATCGTGTGGGTGACCCGGAAGCGGGAGGTGAGCGGCTCGGGCTCGGAGGCGATCAGCTTCTCGAAGGTGTTCTCCGTCCAGCCGACGAAGCCCTCCGGTGCCTTCTTGCGCACCACCTTGCGGCGCTTCTTCGGATCGTCGCCGGCCTTGGCGAGTGCCTTCTCGTTCTCGATGACGTGCTCCGGCGCCTGCGCCACGACCAGGCCCGCCGTGTCGAAGCCGGCGCGCCCGGCGCGTCCCGCGATCTGGTGGAACTCACGGGCGCGCAGGGTGCGGACCCGGCTTCCGTCGTACTTGGTCAGCGCGGTGAACAGCACGGTGCGGATGGGGACGTTGACGCCGACGCCCAGGGTGTCCGTGCCGCAGATGACTTTCAACAGACCGGCCTGGGCCAGCTTCTCCACCAGGCGGCGGTACTTGGGCAGCATGCCGGCGTGATGGACGCCGATGCCGTGCCGTACATAACGGGAGAGGTTGCGGCCGAACTTGGTGGTGAAACGGAAGTTGCCGATCAGCGCGGCGATCTCGTCCTTCTCCTCGCGCGAGCACATGTTGATGCTCATCAGCGCCTGGGCCCGTTCCACGGCCTGCGCCTGCGTGAAGTGGACGATGTAGACCGGGGCCTGCCGGCTGTCCAGGAGGTCGGTGAGCGTCTCGGTGAGGGGGGTCAGCCGGTACTCGTAGGAAAGCGGGACGGGACGGGTCGCGGAGCGCACCACCGTGGTCGGCCGCCCGGTGCGGCGGGTCAGGTCCTTCTCGAACATCGAGACGTCGCCGAGGGTCGCCGACATCAGGATGAACTGCGCCTGCGGCAGCTCCAGGATCGGGATCTGCCACGCCCAGCCGCGGTCGCCCTCGGCGTAGAAGTGGAACTCGTCCATGACCACCTGGCCGACATCGGCCTGCCTGCCGTCGCGCAACGCGATGGATGCGAGGACCTCGGCTGTGCAGCAGATCACAGGGGCGTCCGCGTTGACGGAGGCGTCGCCGGTGAGCATGCCGACGTTCTCCGTGCCGAAGAGCTTGCACAGCTCGAAGAACTTCTCCGAGACCAGCGCCTTGATCGGCGCCGTGTAGAAGGTGACCTCGTCCCGGGCGAGAGCGGCGAAGTGCGCACCGGCGGCGATCATGCTCTTGCCGGAGCCGGTCGGCGTGGAAACGATCACGTTCGCTCCCGAGACCGCCTCGATCAGTGCCTCCTCCTGATGGGGATAGAGGGTGAGACCGCGCTCCCCGGCCCACGACTCGAAGGCTTCGTAGAGAGCGTCGGGGTCTGCGGTCTGCGGGAGCTGATCGATGAGGGTCACGCCCCCATCTTGCCTGCCCGGGCAGCGGATGGGGGAATCGGATGCCGGTTGGAAGATCACGAACGCTACGCTGTGGCGCCTACGAGGCGTCAGCGCACACCGGCAACTGGGCAGCGCGAAAAGAAGAATGGGGCGGGAAGCGGCCATGATGGGACCAGCACACTCACTGTCGGGGGCCGCGGCCTGGCTCGGGGTCGGGGCCGCGGCCGCCGCGGCGGGCCACCCGATGCCCTGGCCGGTGCTCCTGGTCGGGGCCCTGATCTGCGCGGGCGCCGCGCTGGCTCCGGATCTGGACCACAAGGCGGCCACCATCTCGCGGTCCTTCGGACCGATCTCCCGCTGGGTGTGCGAGATCGTCGACAAGCTGTCCTACGCCGTCTACAAGGGGACCAGGAAGGCGGGGGACCCGCGCAGGTCCGGCGGTCACCGCACCTTGACGCACACGTGGCTGTGGGCGGTGCTGATCGGTGCCGGCACCTCCGTCCTCGCCATCACGGGCGGCCGCTGGGCGGTGCTGGCCATCCTCTTCGTGCACATGGTGCTCGCCATCGAGGGGCTGCTCTGGCGGGCGGCACGCGGTTCGAGCAGCGATGTCCTGGTGTGGCTGCTGGCGGCGACGAGCGCCTGGATCCTCGCGGGCGTACTCGACAAGCCCGGCAACGGCTCCGACTGGCTGTTCGCGGAGCCGGGCCAGCAGTATCTGTGGCTCGGCATGCCGATCGTCCTGGGTGCCCTGGTGCACGACATCGGTGACGCGCTCACGGTCTCGGGCTGCCCGATCCTGTGGCCCATACCCGTGGGCCGCAAGCGCTGGTACCCCCTGGGCCCGCCGAAGGTGATGCGGTTCCGCGCCGGCAGCTGGGTCGAGCTGAAGGTGCTGATGCCGGTCTTCATGGTGCTCGGCGGGGTGGGCTGCGCGGCGGCCCTCAACGTCATCTGACCGGGGCCGGGGTACGGCGGGCTGCCTACCGGTCCGCCTCCCGGCCGCCCTGCTGCTCCGCGCCGCCGTACCGACGCTCGAACCGGGCGACGCGGCCCTCCGTGTCCACGGTCCGCGCCTTGCCCGTGTAGAAGGGATGGCTCTCGGACGAGATCTCGACGTCCACGACCGGGTACGTCTCTCCGTCGTCCCACTCGATGGTCTCGTCGCTGCTCGCGGTGGATCGCGTGAGAAAGGCGTATCCGGCGGCGCGGTCGCGGAAGACGACGGGGTGGTAGTCGGGGTGCTTGTCCTGCTGCATGGGCTGCTCCCTGGGTGGCGGGGGACCGGCGGTGTCAGCTGAACGAGGTGTCCTCGTCGACGATGTGCACGGCAGCCTCCTCGGCCGACGCCGCCGCACCGTCGATGCCGACGTCGCTCGCGATCAGACCGCTCTCCTCGTCCTCGTGCGCCCCCTCACCGGGAGCGACGAGGCGGCCCGAGCGAACGTCGCCGACCTCGCTGTCCAGAGGTTCCCCGTCGCCGTCCATCCAGTCCCCGATACCGTCGCCGTCGGGGATCGCGATGTCCGGGAGTTCCTCGGAGAGCCGTTCGTCCAGGGTTTCCCCACGGTGCCCCTCGGACGCGGTCACTCCCACGTGATCCACGGCCCAGGGCCGCTCCGGTGGCGACCAGCCCCGGTCGAGAGGGTCGCCGACCCCGTCGGCGAGCAGGGTGTCCTCGGAGTCGAGCAGCCCCGCGTCGTCCTGCACCTCGGATCCGTCGGGCTGGTAGACGTCGTCTCCCCAACCGTCGGTGCTGTCCACGGGTACCTCCAGATATGGGACGGAACCGGGCACCGCCGCGTGCGTCACGGCGGACACGGGTAGCGCCGTGCACGGGCCGTGCCCTTCCGAAGCGGGTGGCCGCGGCACGTCCCCCGCGCCGTTGCCACCTCCAGCCTTCCACTCCGCAACGTCACTGCGCAACGGCAACCGTGGTCGCAGGACGGCACAGGTACGCGGGGGCGGTGGGACACGATCCGGGACGGGCCGCCGGCTCGGAACCGGCGGCCCGACTGTCAGCCGTGCCAGGACCGCCACAGCGCCGCGTACGCGCCGTCCGCGGCGACCAGCTCGTCGTGGCTGCCGAGCTCGCTGATCCGTCCGTTCTCGACCACGGCGATCACATCGGCGTCGTGCGCCGTGTGCAGTCGGTGCGCGATGGCGACGACCGTGCGCCCGTCCAGGACGCGTGCCAGTGAGCGCTCCAGATGGCGGGCCGCGCGGGGATCGAGCAAGGAGGTCGCCTCGTCGAGCACGAGCGTGTGCGGGTCGGCGAGCACCAGCCGGGCCAGTGCGATCTGCTGTGCCTGGGCCGGGGTGAGCGCCAGACCGCCGGAGCCCACCTCGGTGTCCAGACCGTCGTCCAGGGCGCGTGCCCAGCCGTCCGCGTCGACCGCCGCCAGCGCTGCCCACAGCTCGGCGTCGGCGGCGGCCGCGGTCGCCTCCTCGCTCGACTGGTGGCGGGCGTGGGGGAGGGCCAGCAGCAGGTTGTCGCGCAGTGAACCGACGAAGACGTGGTGCTCCTGGTTGACCAGGGCGATGTGCGAGCGCACGCGCTCGGCGGACATGCGGGACAGTTCCGCACCCCCGAGGGTGATCCGGCCGTCCCGGGGCGCGTAGATCCCGGCGAGCAGCCGGCCCAGCGTGGACTTGCCCGCACCGGACGGCCCGACCAGGGCGAGCCGCGTACCGGGCGCCACCTCGAGGGAGACCCGATGCAGCACGTCGACTCCGGCGCGGTAGCCGAAGCGCACCTCGTCGGCCTCGACGTCGCGTCCGTCGGGTGTGAGTGAGGTGTCGCCGGCCTCCGGCTCGATGTCGCGGACCCCGACCAGCCGGGCCAGCGACACCTGGGCGACCTGCAGCTCGTCGTACCAGCGAAGGATCAGGCCCACCGGGTCGACGAGCATCTGCGCGATCAGCGCGCCCGTCGTCAGCTGGCCCACGCCGATCCAGCCGTGCAGGACGAACACCCCGCCGATGAGCAGCACGGAGGCGAGGATCGTGACATGCGTGATGCTCACAACGGGGAAGAGCACCGAGCGCAGCCACAGTGTGTAGCGCTCCCAGGCGGTCCATTCCTTGATCCGCCGGTCGGAGAGAGCGATACGGCGCTCGCCGAGGCGGTGAGCCTCGACGGTGCGTCCCGCATCCACCGTCTCGGCGAGGACGGCGGCCACTGCCGCGTAACCGGCGGCCTCGGAGCGATAGGCCGACGGGGCACGTCGGAAGTACCAGCGGCAGCCGATCACCAGCAGCGGCAGCGCGAGCAGTACGGTCGCGGCGAGCGGCGGAGCGGTGACGGTCAGGCCGCCGAGCAGCAGCAGCGCCCACACCAGGCCGATCGCCAGCTGCGGTACGGCCTCGCGCATCGCGTTGGCGAGCCGGTCGACGTCGGTGGTGATCCGGGAGAGCAGGTCTCCCGTCCCGGCCCGTTCCAGTACGCCCGGGGGCAGCCCCACCGAGCGCACGAGGAAGTCCTCCCGCAGATCCGCGAGCATGCGTTCGCCGAGCACGGCGCCGTTCAGGCGGACCAGCCGCACGAACACGGCCTGGACGACCAGGGCGAGGACGAAGAGTGCGGCGGTGCGCTCCAGGTGGAGCTCCCGGGCGTCGTCCGACACGCGCTCCACAAGGCCGCCCAGCAGGTACGGACCCGCCATGGAGGCGACGACGGAGACCGTGTTCACCGCGACGAGCAGCAGGAAGGCCCGGCGGTGCCGGCGGAACAGTTCGGCCACGTAGGTGCGGACGGTCGTGGGGGCGCCCACGGGCAGCGTGTTCGCCACCGTCGGGGCCGCCGGGTCGTACACCGGTGGCGCCACGCCGATCATGCGGTCTCCTCGATCTCTTCCAGTTCGGCCAGTACACGCTCGGTGAGCCCGTCGTCGGTCGGTGCGCCGTCCCGGGCGGCGGACTCCTCGTCGGTCTCGCGGGTCACGACGGCGCGGTACCGGGGGTCGTCCCGCACCAGCTCCCGGTGCGGGCCCACCGCCGCGACCCGTCCCTCGTGCACCAGCACGACACGATCCGCGCGGTCCAGGACCAGCGGCGACGAGGTGAACACAACCGTCGTCCGGTCCGCCCGCAGCGTCCTGAGGCCTTCGGCGATCCGGGCCTCGGTGTGTGAGTCGACGGCGGAGGTGGGCTCGTCCAGGACGAGGACCTGCGGGTCGGTGATCAGTGACCGGGCCAGGGCGAGCCGCTGGCGCTGGCCGCCCGACAGGGACCGGCCGCGCTCGGTGATCCGGGCGTCCATCGGGTCGTCGGCCGCTGGCGACCCCTGCGTGAGCGCGTCGAGTACGTCGCCGCACTGGGCGGCGGCGAGCGCCGCCTCGGCGCCGACCGCCCCGGAGGCGGGCACGTCGAGGAGCTCACGCAGCGAACCGGACAGCAGCACCGGGTCCTTGTCCTGGACGAGGACGGCCGTCCGTGCCGAGTGGAGCGGGAGCTCGTCCAGCGGGATGCCGCCGAGGAGCACCGAGGTCCCCTCTTCGGCCGGATGTCCGCCCAGCCGCTCGGCGAGCATGCCTGCCGCGTCCGGGTCGCCGCACACCACCGCGGTGAACAGCCCCGCGGGTACCAGGAGCCCGGTCGTCGGGTCGTAGAGGTCTCCGGTCGGCACAGTGGCCTCGCGGGACCCCCGGGAGTCCGTCGCGCGCTCCAGTGACAGCACCCGGGCCGCGCGCCGGGCGGAGGGCCGCGAGAAGGAGTACGCCATGGCGATCTCCTGGAAGTGCTGCAGCGGATAGGTGAGCAGCATGACGGCGCTGTAGACGGTGACCAGCTCGCCGACGGCGATCCGGCCCTCGTGGGCCAGCTGCACACCACGCCAGACCACGGCGATCATCAGCAATCCTGGCATCAGTACCTGGAGTGCCGAGATCACCGACCACATCCGGGCACTGCGCACCGCCGCGGTGCGGACTTCCTGAGAGGCCCTGCGATAGCGGTCGAGGAACAACTCCTCGCCACCGATGCCACGCAGCACCCTGAGGCCCGCGACGGTGTCCGATGCCAGTTCGGTGGCGCGGCCCGCCTTCTCGCGCTGGGTGTCGGCCCGCCGGGTCGCCCGCGGCAGCAGCGGCAGCACCGCGAGGGCCAGCACGGGCACGCCCACCGCGACGATCACACCGAGGGCGGGCTGGTACACGAGCAGGCCCACACAGACCGCCACCACGGTGAGTGCGGCCGCGCTGAAGCGCGAGACGGCCTCCACGAACCAGCCGATCTTCTCCACGTCGCCGGTGGACACCGCGACCACCTCGCCGGCCGCGACCCGGCGCGTCAGGGCCGAGCCGAGCAGCGCCGTACGGCGAGCCAGGAGCTGCTGGACCCGGGCGGCCGCGGTGATCCAGTTGGTGACGGCGGTGCGGTGCAGCATGGCGTCGCCCAGCGCGATGCCGAGCCCGCACAACAGGAGCAGTCCGCCCGTCTGGGCGAGACGAGCCCCCGAGCGCTCGACGACCGCCTGGACCGCGAAACCGACGCAGAAGGGCAGCCCGCAGACGGACAGGAAGTGCAGCAGCCCCCAGGCGAGGGACTTGAGTTGACCGCCGAGCTGATTGCGGCCGAGCCACCACAGGAACCGGGGCCCGGAGCGCGCGTCCGGCACCCCCGGATCGGGGTACGGAAGGTCTTGGATCTGCATGACGTCCCAGTGGCTCGTGTCAGTGATGGACGGGGCCGTGGCGCGTAGCCGCCCCCCAGGGGGAGCGCCTACGGGCGTCCGCGATTGCCCGTAACAAACCGTGAAAGGGTCGCCTCGCGACGTGGTCGGAGGCAAACGGTTTTCCGGCCGGATGGGGCGCGGGGGCTCATCTTCGCGACACGTAGGCGGATTACGCCATATATACCTGATTGCCGGAAAGATAATGTGACGATATGACACATGCGAACAGGTGATGTGAACGGCACGGCGCGCTCACGAGCCCTGGGTGCGGCCTGTGGTGTGCTTCTGATGTTCCTGTCGGCGTGCGGTGGTTCCGGTGCGGAGCCCGGCCGGTCGCCCGGTGCCCGTGCGCCCACCAGGGCGGCGGGTCCCCCTGCCGCCATGTCCGAACCACGCATCGGCAGGCCGGATACGGAAGGTCGCCTTCCAGGGGTCGGTGAACGGCTGTCGCCGGCATCCCCGCGTACACCGGTCAGGCCGTGGTGGTCTACGGCGACGCCGAGGACTCACCGGACTCGGAGGTCGTGTTCTACGAGAGGGAGGGCTCCGTCTGGTACGAGGCCGGACGCTGGTGGGGTCACAACGGGCGAGCGGGCTGGACGACGGACCATCACGAGGGCGATCTGCGCACTCCGGTGGGCGTGTTCACGCTCACCGACGCGGGTGGTGTCCTCGACTACCCGCGCTCCGGGCTCCCGTACGACCACAACACGCTGTCGTACCGGGTGCCGAAGGGCTGGGGCGAGAAGCACCGCAACGACTTCGACCATGTCATCGCGATCGACTACAACCGGATCCCGGGTACGCCGCCGAGCGACCCGACGCGTCCCGAGGGTCAGAAGAAGGGGGGCGGCATCTGGATGCACGTGGACCACGGTGACGGAACGTCGGGCTGTGTCACCCTGCCGGAGGACGGTCTGGACTACCTGTTGCACGCGCTCGACCCGGAACGGCGTCCGGTGGTGGTGATGGGGGACAGGGAGAACCTGGAGTCCTAGCCGTTTCGCGGAACTCCGGGTACGGCGAACGGACGTCTTCGGCCGCTCGTCGCCGGCCGGTGCGGCCCGGGTGGCCGCCGCGCCCGGCAGTCGGCGGTCGATCGGGATCGTGCGGGCGAAATGCCGATCCTGCTGTCGCTCCGGTGGTGATCCGCCGTCAGCAGCGCCGGTCCCGCCCGGACATGGCGGGGGTGTCCCCGCCGTCCATCAAGGTGTCGAGCAGGGTGCCGAGCATCTCGCGTTGCCCGTCCGTCAGCGGAGCCAGGATCTCCCGGGCGGCGGCCCTGCGTGCGCCGTGCAGCTCCCGAAGCGCGGTGTGGCCCTCGTCCGTGATCTCGATCCGGATCACCCGGCGGTTGGTGGGATCGGGTGCCCGGCGCACCCTCCCGCTCGCCTCGAGGCCGTCGACCAGCGTCGTCACCGCTCGCGGCACCACTTCGAGGCGCTCGGCGAGATCCGCCATCCGGGGCGGTGAGCCGAAGTGCGCGAGGGTGCGCAGCAGCCGGGACTGGGCCGGGGTGATGCCCAGTCCGCACTGCTCCAGATGGCGCTTCTGGATGCGGTGCACCCGGCGGGTGAACCGCAGGAGCTGCTCGGCGAGCAGGTCGTCGGGATCTGGGGCGCTCATGCGGGAACAATATCAGGATGCTGTTCATTGTGAGTATAGGTAACAATGAGCGGGGGTCCGTTGGCCCTCACCATGACACCGCTGCGGGTTGCCCGCGGCAGCCAGAGCCCTGTATGTCCCTCTCACCGCCCGTAGGAGCCCATGCATCCCGAGCACACCACCCCGGCCCCCTTGTCCGGCGACGCGCCGGAGCGACCGCGGCAGGTTCGCCGCATCCTGAAGCTGTTCAAGCCGTACCGCGGCCGTCTCGCGATCGTCGGCCTGCTGGTCGGCGCCGCGTCCCTCGTGTCCGTCGCCACGCCGTTCCTGCTCAAGGAGACCCTGGACGTTGCGATCCCGCAGGGTCGCACCGGACTGCTGAGCCTGCTCGCGCTCGGCATGATCCTGAGTGCCGTCGTCAACAGCGTCTTCGGTGTGCTGCAGACCCTGATCTCCACCACGGTCGGCCAGCGTGTCATGCACGACCTGCGCACCGCCGTCTACGGACGGCTGCAGCGCATGTCGCTCGCCTTCTTCACCCGCACCCGCACCGGCGAGGTCCAGTCCCGTATCGCCAATGACATCGGCGGCATGCAGGCGACCGTCACCTCCACCGCGACCTCCCTGGTCTCCAACCTCACGAGCGTGGTGGCCACGATCGTCGCGATGGTCGCCCTGGACTGGCGGCTCACCGTCGTCTCGCTGCTCCTGCTGCCGCTGTTCGTATGGATCAGCCGCCGGGTCGGCAACGAACGCAAGAAGATCGCCACCCGGCGTCAGAAGCAGATGGCCGCCATGGCCGCCACGGTCACCGAGTCGCTGTCCGTCAGCGGCATCCTGCTCGGCCGCACCATGGGGCGTGCCGACTCGCTCACCAAGTCCTTCGAAGACGAGTCCGAAGGGCTCGTCGACCTCGAGGTGAAGTCGAACATGGCGGGCCGCTGGCGCATGGCCGTCATCACGATCGTCATGGCCGCCATGCCGGCCGTCATCTACTGGACCGCCGGTGTCGCGCTTCAACTCGGCGGCCCCTCCATCTCCATCGGCACGCTCGTCGCGTTCGTCTCGCTGCAGCAGGGGCTGTTCCGGCCGACCGTGAGCCTGCTGGCCACCGGTGTCCAGATCCAGACCTCGCTCGCCCTCTTCCAGCGGATCTTCGAGTATCTCGACCTGCCCATCGACATCACCGAGCCCGCCGACCCTGTGCATCTCGACCGGGTCAAGGGCGAGATCCGTTTCGAGGGCGTCGAGTTCCACTACGACGACCAGAGCGGTCCGATCCTCGAGGACATCGACATCACGGTCCCGGCCGGCGGGAGTCTCGCCGTGGTCGGCGCGACCGGCTCCGGGAAGTCGACGCTCAGCTACCTGGTGCCGCGGCTGTACGACGTGACGGGCGGGCGGGTCATGCTCGACGGGGTCGACGTGCGCGACCTGGACTTCGACACGCTCGCCCGCGCGGTCGGCGTGGTGTCCCAGGAGACCTACCTCTTCCACGCCTCGGTCGCCGACAATCTGCGCTTCGCCAAGCCGGACGCCACCGACGAGGAGCTGCACGCGGCCGCGAAGGCGGCCCAGATCCACGACCACATCGCCGCACTGCCCGACGGGTACGACACGATCGTCGGCGAGCGCGGTCACCGCTTCTCGGGCGGTGAGAAGCAGCGGCTCGCCATCGCCCGCACCATCCTGCGCGACCCGCCGGTGCTCATCCTCGACGAGGCGACGAGTGCGCTCGACACGCGCACCGAGCATGCAGTCCAGGAGGCCATCGACGCCCTGTCGGCCAACCGCACCACGCTCACCATCGCCCACCGCCTGTCCACCGTCCGGGGGGCCGACCAGATCGTGGTCCTCGACTCCGGGCGCACGGTCGAACGGGGTACGCACGAGGAACTGTTGGATCTGGGCGGGAGGTACACGGCCCTCGTCCGGCGGGACGCCCGATTGGAGACGACAAGATGAAGATATGCCGGGTTTGTCGGGTTCGGCAGGTTACGGTGCCCGTATGGAGACGAACACCCCGTCAGGGAAGCGGACCCGACTGACCGGCCCCGCCCGGGTCGCCTTCGTCGTGGCCGGGGCGATCGTGGCGGGCGCCGTCGTGGCCGTGCCGCTGCTGATTCTGACGAGCGGTGATGAGCCCCGGCAGGTCAGACTCGTCATCCCGGAGGGCTGGCGTGCCGGCCAGATCTACCGGGCCGTCGACAAGGCACTCCGGCTGCCTCCGGGCTCTACGCGGAAATCCCTGGCCAAGGCCCAGCTGGGACTGCCGCAGGAAGCGCACGGCAACCCCGAGGGATACCTCTTCCCGGCCACGTATCCGCTCCGTGAGAACTCCACCCCCGAGTCCGTGCTGCAGTACATGGTCGACACCGCGAACAAGAGGTTCAAAGGCGGGACGACCACCGCCGGTTCCCCGCGCACCGCGATGGGCGTCTACCGGACCGTCACCATCGCGAGCATCGTGCAGTCCGAGGCGGCGACCAGCCAGGACATGCGCAAGGTGGCCCGGGTCATCTTCAACCGCCTCCAGCGCGGCATGCCGTTGCAGATGGACTCCACCCTGAACTACGCGAAGGACCGCTTCACGCTGGACACCAGCCTGGACGACACGAGGATGGACAGCCCCTACAACTCGTACCGGCACATGGGTCTGCCCCCGACGCCCATCGCGAACCCGGGCAGCGACGCAATGCGCGCGGTGCTGAACCCGACACCGGGCGACTGGCTGTTCTTCGTCACGGTCAAGTCGGGCGACACCCGGTTCACATCGAGCTACGAGGAGCATCTGCGCAACGTCCGGGAGTTCAACCGGCAGCGCGCCGGCGCTGCACCGTCGAAGTGAGGGCGTATCAGGCGCATACTGCCCCGAGCGGTGCGTCCGGCGGCGGCAGGGGTGCTATGCGGCGCTCTCCACCGCGAACCGCTCTCCCGCCAGCAGTCGTCTGATGTCCCGTACGGCGGCACGTCCCGCCCGGTTGGCGCCGATCGTGCTGGCCGACGGGCCGTACCCGACCAGATGGATCCGAGGGTCGGAGACCACCCGGGTGCCGTCGATCCGGATGCCGCCGCTCGCCGCGCGCAGGCGGAGCGGGGCGAGGTGGTCGATCGCGGCGCGGAAGCCGGTGGCCCACAGGATCACATCGGCGTCCACGTGCCTCCCGTCGTCCCATTCCACGCCGTCGGGCACGATGCGGGCGAACATCGGCTGCCGGTCCAGGACCCCGTCGGCGATGGCCCGACGGATCGCGTCGTTGAGCGGCAGGCCGGTCACCGAGACGACACTCCTCGGCGGCAGGCCCTGCCGCACCCGTTCCTCCACGAGCGCCACCGCCGCCCGTCCAACGTCCTCGGTGAACGGCCCCTCGCGGAACACCGGCGGGCGCCGGGTCACCCATGTGGTCGCCGCCGCGTAGGGGGCGATCTCCATCAGATGCTGGGTGCCGGATGCGCCGCCGCCCACGACCACCACCCGCAGGCCGGCGAACTCCCCGGGGCCGGCGTACTGGGCGGTGTGCAGTTGCCGCCCCCGGAACGACTCCTGTCCGGGGTAGCGCGGCCAGAAGGGCCGGTCCCAGGTGCCCGTGGCGTTGATCAGCGCCCGGGCCGACCACGTTCCCGCCGATGTTCTTACAAGCAGTCGGCCGCCCGCGCCCTCACGCACGGCCCGTACGTCCACCGGCCGCCGCACACGCAGATCGAAGGTGCGCTCATAGGCGGCGAAATATTCGCCGACGACCTCGGAGGACGGCCGCTCCGGATCCGCGTCGGTCAGTTCCATGCCCGGTAGCGCGTGCATCCCGTGCACCTTGCCGTACGTCAGCGAGGGCCAGCGGAACTGCCAGGCGCCGCCGGGGCCCGGGGCGTGGTCGAGGACGACGAAGTCGCGCTCCGGCTCGAACCCCGTGCGCCGCAGATGGTAGGCGCTGGACAGTCCTGCCTGACCAGCGCCTATGACCACCACGTCGACTTCGCGTACCCCTGTGTCGTTCACGCTTGCACCAACCGCGCCGGGGCCGGGGATCTTCCCGCGGGAGGGAGCGCACATCACAAGCGACGCGTCGTCCCCGTGGCCCGGGCCCGTCGATCGCCGGGGCCCGTTGTCGGCGCGCCGCTCGCCGCGACGGTGGCGGCGTCCCGCGGCCGGAGGATTCACCGGCCGGATCACGCCCCACCCCGGTGGGCGGCCGGTGAGGTGTGGGCGCCGCCCGATGGGTGAGGATGAAGACATGTCCGATGCCTTCAGCACCCGCGTCCTGAACGTCGCCTCCGGTTCCGGTGAGACGGTGGTCGATCTCACCCGGGAGTGTGAGGCCTTCCTCCGTGACACGGCGGGAGGACGGGACGGTCTTCTGAACGTTTTTGTGCCGCACGCGACAGCCGGCGTGGCCGTCATCGAGACGGGTGCCGGCAGCGACGACGACCTCCTGGCGGTTCTCCACACGCTGCTCCCGGCCGACGACCGCTGGCAGCATCGCCACGGAAGCCCCGGCCACGGGCGCGACCACGTCCTGCCGGCCCTTGTCCCGCCGCACGCGACCCTGCCCGTGATCGGCGGCCGACTGGAGCTCGGAACCTGGCAGTCGGTGTGCCTGGTGGACACGAACAGGGACAATCCCAAGCGGCAGGTCCGTCTGTCGTTCCTCGGGTAGCCCCGGGCGCGGCCGCAGGACGGAATGCACCCGCAGCTGAGGGGCTCCTCAGGAGGGCTTGCGCCACACCGAGATGTGCTTGCCGGACTCCTGGGTGAACGGTGCCCCGTCCCAGTCCCCGACGCGCCGTTCCAGTTCGAGCCCCGCGATACGTGCCATCAGGTCGAGTTCCGCCGGCCAGGCGTAACGGTGGCGCGAGGTGTCGCGGCGATAGCGGCCGTCGCCGTCGCGGGTGAGGTGGTGCGAGACCAGCGTCTGCTCGACCAGGTCGAAGGTGTCGAATCCGAGATGCCTCTCGGAGACGTCGAAGGGCACCGCGACCTGACCGGGCGGCAGGAAGCGCAGTGCCGGAACGCCCAGTTCGATGACGAATCGTCCGCCGGGCGCCAGATGACGTGCCGCATTGAGGAAGCACTCGACCTGCTCCTCCTGCGTCAGCAGGTTGGAGATCGTGTTGTAGACGAGATAGACCAGGGTGAACTCGCCGGAAACGACGGTCGTGGCCATGTCCCCGATGGTGACCGGGAGAGCGTCCTCGCCGATCTTGCTCCGCAGGACCGCCGCCATGTGCTCGGACAGTTCGATGCCCGTCACGGGCACACCGCGCTCGCGCAGCGGGACGCCCACTCGTCCGGTTCCGATGGCGAATTCCAGAGCCCGGCCGTCTCCGGCCAGTTCGGCGAGGAAGGCGAGCGTCGGGCCGAGGACGGTGTCCGAGGACATCTCGGTCTCTTCGGCGTCGTAGCGGTCGGCGGTCGCTCGGGTCCACAGCTCACTACTCGTCATGGGCGGCCACTCTGCCGGGCACGGCGAGGCGCTGTCGACGCATTTTCTCCATCGTTCCGTGGGGTCGGCCCCGGCCTCCGAACGGGTGCCCGGTCCGGTGCACGCGAGTGTTTCACGATGACGCGGTACTCATCCGGCGGCCCCGCGGCAACGCATGCAGGGGAGCGATCGGCGGGAGGGGCGGAGGAGGTGTTCGGTGGACCGGGACCGGTGTGAGGCGCCCGCCGACGACGGCCGAGCGCGATGAGGGCGAGGCGCCGACCGTCCGCCGTGCGGCGGACGACGGGAGAGCATCGACCTGGGGAGAGGCTCGTCGGGGCGCTGGGCGGACGGTTGCCCATGGCGGGCGGCGGTCGGCTGCTGCGCAAGGCCTTCCCCGAGCACTGGTCGTTCCTGCTGGGGGAGATCGCGCTCTACAGCCTGGTCCTGCTGATCCTGACCGGTGTGTGGCTGACGTTCTTCTTCGCACCGGAGATGAGCGAGGTCGTCTATCAGGGGCGGTACGCACCGCTGCGCGGCATCCGCATGTCGCGGGCCTTCGACTCGACCCTGCACATCAGCTTCGACGTGCGCGGTGGCCTCCTCGTCCGCCAGATGCACCACTGGGCCGCACTGGTGTTCGTCGCCGCGATCGGTGTGCACATGCTGCGGATCTTCTTCACCGGTGCCTTCCGCCGTCCCCGGGAGCTGAACTGGGTCATCGGCGTCACGCTCCTCGTGATCGCCATGAGCGAGGGTTTCGCCGGCTATTCGCTCCCCGACGACCTGCTCTCCGGAACGGGGCTGCGCATCGCACAGGGCATCATGCTGTCCCTGCCGGTGGTGGGCACCTACGTCAGCATGTTCGTGTTCGGGGCCCAGTTCCCGGGCGAGGACATCGTGCCCCGGCTGTACGCCATGCACATCCTATTGCTGCCCGGCCTGTTGATCGCCCTGGTCACGGTCCACCTGATGCTGGTGTTCCAGCTGAAACACACCCAGTGGCGCGGGCCCGGCAGATCCAACCGGAACGTCGTCGGCAAGCCGCTCTTCCCGCAGTTCATGGCGTCCTCGACGGGGCTGTCGTTCACGGTGTTCGGGGTGACCGCGCTACTCGGCGGTCTCGCCCAGATCAACCCCGTCTGGGTGTACGGGCCCTATCGGCCGGACCAGGTGTCGACCGGTTCCCAGCCGGACTGGTACGTCGGCTTCCTGGAGGGCGCGCTGCGTCTCGTACCGCCCTGGGAGACGAACGTCGCCGGCCACACCCTGATGTGGAACGTGCTGCTGCCCGCGGTCGTGCTGCCCGGGCTGCTCTTCTCGGTCCTGTACGCCTACCCGTTCGCCGAGCAGAGGCTCACCGGTGAGTGGAGCGGGGAGCGGCACCTGTGCGACCGGCCGCGGGACCGTCCTGTGCGGACCGGACTCGGCGTCGCCGGGACCGTCTTCTACGCCGTCCTGCTCCTGGCCGGCGGCAACGACATCATGGCGTACAGCTTCCGGATCTCACTGAACGCCCTGACCTGGATCTTCCGGATCGCTCTGGTGGTGGCGCCGGTCGTCGCCCTCCTGATCACACGGTGGCTGTGCCGCGCCCTGGCGGAGGCGGAGCAGAAGCGGTTGACGCGGGGACAGGAGAGCGGAGAGGTGCGGCAGACCGTGGAGGGCGGCTACGCGAGTGATCACCGTCCTGTGACGAGTTTCCGGCCGGGTGCGCCGAGGCGACCGATCGGCCCTGGCGAGTCGCACACCGGAACCGCGTCCCAGGAGCCCCCCGCGCCGACCCCACGACGCCGATGAGGAACGGCCGCAGCCGATGGACCACGCCTGGCCCGGCGTTGTGCACAGGGCCCATGACTGCGACCGGGTTCACCGGACCGCGACAGTCGGTGGCCGAACGTCGCTACGGTCGCGCGGGACCCGGAAGGCAGGGCCGGGAGGAACTACCGTCCCGGCTCGTCGGACGAGGCCGCGCGTTCGGCGTCCCGCTTCTTGATCCGTGCCGTCTCCTTGCGGACCTCGGCCTGGGTGGCGCGCTCCTTCTCCAGCCATTCGGGCCGGTCCTGCTTCAGCGCCTCGACCTGCTCGGTCGTGAGAGCGTCGGTGACCCCGGCGCGAGCGAGGCCGGAGATCGACACACCGAGCTTCGCCGCGACCACCGGGCGCGGGTGCGGACCATTGCGTCGCAGTTCCTCCAGCCACGCGGGCGGATCGGCCTGGAGCTCGTTCAGCTCCTGGCGCGTCACGACACCCTCCTGGAACTCGGCGGGGGTGGCGGGCAGGTACACACCCAGCTTCTTCGCCGCGGTGGCGGGCTTCATCGTCTGGGTGGTCTGGTGCGACTTCATGCTGTCCAGACTATCGGCCGCGCACGAGACGTCCGACCACGCCGGGTAACCTGGCGGGGTGACAGGCTCGGAAGCATCCCCCTCGTTCCGGCTCGCGTACGTCCCCGGGGTGACGCCCGCCAAGTGGGTGCGGATCTGGAACGAGCGCCTGCCCGATGTCCCGCTGACCCTGCTCCCGGTGTCGGCCCGTGAGGCATCCGATGTGTTGCGCGACGGCGAGGCGGACGTCGGGCTCCTACGGCTGCCGGTGGACCGCTCGGTCTTCAGCGCGATCCCGCTCTACACCGAGACGACCGTGGTCGTCGTCCCCAAGGACCATCTGATCTCGGCGGTCGACGAGGTGTCCGTCGGCGATCTCGCCGACGAAGTCGTCTTCCACCCCCTCGACGACGTCCTGGGCTGGGAGGAGGTGCCGGGGGAGCCCGCCTTCGAGCGCCCGGCCACCACCGAGGACGCCGTGGAACTGGTCGCGGCCGGTGTGGGCCTCCTCGTCGTGCCGCAGTCCCTGGCGCGGCTGTACCACCGCCGTGACCTCACCTACCGGACCGTCGTGGACGCCCCTCAGTCCGGAGTCGTCCTGTCCTGGCCGGAGGACGCGACCACGGATCTGGTGGAGGACTTCATCGGAATCGTCCGGGGGCGGACGGTCAACAGCACACGGGGGCGTGCCGTCCCCGAGGCGCAGCCCAAGAAGGACAAGAAGCCCGACGCGGTCGCGGCCCGGCAGAAGCCCACGTCGAGGCAGTCCACGGGCCGTGGCCGGCAGGGCGGTGCCTCGGGCCCGAAGGGCGCCAGGCGCGGCAAGCCCCGCCGCCGCTCCTAGGGAGTCGTCCTCGAAGCCGCATCCGCGGTACGAACACGACGCGGCAGCGTGGTCATGAGGAGGCCCGAGCGGAGCCCATGAGCCAGTCGTACGCCGTCCGCGCCGTGAACTCCGACTGGCCGCCGCGCAGCAGCAGCCCCGCCGTGGCGAACGCCGGTTCGTCGGCCTGCGCCGGGACGTAGGGGACGGCGATGCACCGCATTCCGGCGGCGTGCGCGGCGGCGACACCGGGCGCGGCGTCCTCCAGGACCACGCAGTCGGCGGGCGATGCGCCGAGGCGGCGTGCGGCCTCGAGGAAGACGTCCGGGGCGGGCTTGCCGTGCGCGACCTCGTCGGCGGAGACGTAGGTGGTGAACCGGGATGCCAGGCCCGTTCCCGACAGGATCGCCTCGATGGCCAGCAGCGACGAGCCCGAGGCGATGGCCAGCGGAACGCCTTCGCCGGCCAGCAGTTCCACGAGCGCCCGCATCTCCGGGTAGACGGGGGTGCAGGCGCGAGCCAGTTCCATGTAGTGGCGGTTCGTCTCCGCGAGCAGTTCGTCCAGCGGGGAGTCGAGGCCGTGGCGCTCCTGGAACAGCGCCAGCGTCTCCCGTGTGCTGATCCCGACGTACCGCTGGTGGTCCGCCCAGGTGAAGCCAGGGACGCCGCGGTCGGCGAGAAGCCTCCGTGCCGCCTCGAAGTAGTTGGGCTCGCTGTCGACGAGCGTTCCGTCGAGATCGAAGACGACCGCGGTCGTGCCGGGAAGGGCCATGGGGTCCAGCATGCCAAGGGGCCCCTGCGCGCTCCGCACCGGGCGGATCACCGCGCGGTCGTACGGCCGATCGACTCGACCAGCGGCAGCACACGGTGCGGTACACGCTCGCGCAGCGCCACCTCCGTACGGGTGCGCACCACACCGGGCAGGCTGATCAGGGTCTGGATGACGTCTTCCAGGTGCTCGTTGTTCCGCGCCACGACCCGGGTCATCAGATCCCCGCCGCCGGTGATCGAGAACGCCTCGACGATCTCGGGCACGGCCGCGAGGGCGTCACCCACGTCGTCCAGGTGACCCTGGGTGACCTCGACGTGCACGAAGGCGAGCACGGGATGCCCGAGGGCGGCGGGGGACAGGGAGGGCGCCGTACCGGTGATCACCCCGTCGCGCTCCAGACGGTCGAGCCGCGCCACGAGGGTGCCGCGGGCGATGCCGAGGGTGCGTGCGTACTCGCGGACACTGGTGCGCGGCTGTTCGAGCAGCAGCCGCAGGATGCGGGTGTCGAGTTCGTCCACGGCCATGGTCCGTTGGCCTCCTCCGCGTACCCATGCATTTCGCTCGACTGTACCAATGGCCCACTGAAGGACATGTCGCTTGAGTCATCGTCCTCCAGATGTTTTCCTTGTTGGTATCAATGGCGCCGCGCAGCGCAGGACCGGTGACGAAGCCGGAATCCGTGCCCGCGGCGCCTTTCCATGTTCCGGCGCCGGCGTCGACCAGTAGGGGGGCGGACTTCCGACCGTGAAGAAGATGTTCTCGGCTCCCGATCCGGGGCTGTTCCGGTTGCGGATCTCGCTGCGCGCGGTGCTCGGGATCGGCCTGGCCGTGGCCGTGTGCGAGAGCGCCGGGCTATCCCTGCCCGCCTCGATCACCGGCGGGCTTGCCGCACTCCTCGCGCTGTTCACGGTCGCCGATCCCCCCGTGCGGGATCAGGCCCTGACCACCGCGCTGATGCCCGTCGTCGGCCTCCCGGTCCTCGCGCTCGCGTCGTTCCTGCACCGTGTTCCCACGGTGCGGGACGCGGTCTGGCTGGCGGTCGTCTTCGCCGGCGTGTACGCCCGCCGCTGGGGGGCGCGCGGCCATGCGCTCGGCATCTTCGCATTCATGATGTTCTTCGTCGCCCAGTTCCTGCACGCCGTGCCGGACCGGATCCCGCAGTTGTACGCGGCAGTGGGACTGTCGCTCGCCACAGCCTTCGCGGTCCGGTTCGGTGTGTGGTGCATCGAGCGCCGCAGGCCGCTGCCCGCCGCGCCCGCACCGCCGGCAGGACAGGGCCTCGGCCGGCCCGCCACCCGGCAGGCCTTCCAGGCGACGGCCGCCTGCGCCTTCGCCGCCGCCGTCGGCCAGGTGGTCTCGCACGACCGGTGGTACTGGGCGGTCGGCGCCGCATGGTGGATCTTCGTGAACACCGCCTCGCGCGGTGAGACGCTCGTGCGCGGTGTCAGGCGTGTCGTCGGCACGGTGGCCGGTATCGCGGCGGGACTGGTGATCGCCATCCCACTGCACGGTGCGCCGGTTCCGACGGCTGCGCTCATCGCCGTCTGCGTGTTCGGGATCTTCTACACGGCTGCGCCGTCGTACAGCTGGATGATGTTCTTCGTCACCGTGATGGCGGGGCTGCTCTACGGCCTCCTGGGGGTCCTGCACCCGGGGCTCCTCGGGCTGCGTCTCGTGGAGACGGGCGTGGGGGCGCTCGGAGCCGCGCTCGCGGTCGCCCTCGTGCTGCCGGTCACCACCCACACGGTCACCGACCACTGGGTGCGCCGTGCCCTGCACGCGGTGCACGACTGCACCGCGGCGGCTACCCGGCGGCTCGCGGGTGATGCCGCCTCGGAACCGGCGGCCCGCGCGGCGGAGCTCGAAGTGCTTCTGGGGCGTGCGCGCCTCGCCCTGGCGCCGCTGGTGCACCCGCTGAACCCGCTCCGGGCGCGCAAGGCGCGGGCACTTCAGGTGCTCGCCCTGCTGGACGAGTGCGCCCGTCAGACGCGCGGACTCGTCGCCGTCGCCGCCGATCCCGACGCCTCGCACGACGCCAGGCTCACGGCCGCCTGCCGCCGTGTCGAGACGGCGGTGGAGGCACTGCTCGGCGCCGTCCCCGAGCGCGCCGCAAGGCCGTCCCAGAACGGCGCACCCGGCCATCATCCGGGCGCCGAACAGGCCCTCGGCCATCTCCACGACCTGGAGCGCGCGCTCGTGGCCCTGGCCACTCCGCTACGGGGCTCCTCCCTCGCGCAGGCCTGACACCGGCCAGGAGGAGCACGGCGCTCCCTGCACCCACCGCTCCCTTTTGGTCTAGACCTGCTGCTACCTTCTCCCGCAGAGTGTCGGCGAGAGGGGACGTCAGTGGCGGACGACGGCGGGCGGCGGAGGGCGTACATCGGCTCGTTCACGGCGGCGGGAGGGCGGGGTGTCCTCACGGCGGCCGTGGATCCGGACAGCGGGGCGCTGCGCCTTCTGGGCGCCGTGGACGTGGTGCCCGATCCCTCCTACCTCGCACTGTCGGGCACCGTGCTGTACGCCGTCAGCGAGACGGCCGACGGGGCGGTGGCGGCGTACCGCGTCGACGGGGAGGGACCCGTTCTCATGGGCACACCCGTCTCCGTGGCGGGGAGCGAACCCACGCATCTGAGCGTGCACGCCGGACACGTACTGACCGCCAACTACGGTTCCGGCAGCATCACCGCGCTGCCGTTGCGCGGCGACGGCGCCTTCGTGGACGGTGCCGCCGCCGTGCTCCGGCACGAGGGCTCGGGCCCGGTCGTGGACCGGCAGCAGTCGGCGCACGCCCATCAGGTGCAGCCCGATCCGAGCGGCCGGTGGATCGTCAGCGTCGACCTCGGCACGGACTCCGTGCGGGTGTGCGCGTTGCGGGGCGACGCCCTCACGCTGCATCACGAGACCGTGCTGCGTCCCGGATCCGGGCCGCGCCACCTGGCCTTCCATCCGGACGGTGAGCGCGCCTACGTCCTCAACGAACTGGCCCCCACCGTCACCGTCTGCCGCTGGGACGCCGCGGCGGGAACGCTCGAGCCGGCCGGTGAGATGCCCGTGCTGCCGGACGAGCCCGTGGGCGACGCCTACCCGTCCGGGATCGTCGTCTCGCCCGACGGACGCTTTGTGTGGACCGCGACGCGTGGGCAGGACGTACTGTCCGTGCTTACCGTCGAGGGCGAGTCGCTAGGCCGGCCTGACACGGTGCCGTGCGGGGGTGTCTGGCCGCGCGCGATCACCCTGGCGGCGGGTTACCTGTACGTCGCCAACGAACGGTCGGGGGACGTGAGCTGGTTCGCCGTGGACCCCGCGTCGGGCGTGCCGCGACGGCGGGGCTCCGTGGAGGCACCGGCGGCCTCCTGCGTCGTCTTCGGCTAACTCCGCCCGGAACGGTGCGGTCGGGCCGTCCCGGAGCCGCACACGGCGTCGGAGGCGGGGGTGCGCCCCGCCGGCGTGCGCTGTGTGCACGGGCGCGACTCCGGTAGGACGAAGGGCCCGACTTCCTGAGGGGAGCGGGCCCTTGCGTGGGCAACGGACGCGGTCCGACCGGGTTCAGTGGACCGGAGTGCCCTGCGGCTGCTGCGGGGCGATGCCCAGCGCCGACGTGTACTTGGAGAGCGCCAGCTTGCCGATCGCCGGGTACGGGCCGAGCGCCTCCGCCGTGGCGCAGTCCGCCTCCTTCGCCGCAGCGTCCAGCAGCCCGGACTCCAGCTCCGGTCCGATGAGGTACGGCGCGAGCGCCAGCTGCTGAGAGCCGGAGGCGCGCAGCTGCTCCGCCACGGCCGCGATCGAGCCCTCCTCGTCCAGCGCCGCCGCCATCACCGGCACGGCGAGCCGTGCGGCCAGCAGCATGCCCGTGATACCGGCTGCCTGTACGGCCTCGTCGCCCCCGACGGAGGCGAGGATGATGCCGTCCGCAGCGGTCGCCACCGTGAACAGCCGGGCACGGTCGGCACGGGCGAGGCCCGCCTCGGACAGGCGCACGTGCAGCGCCTCGGCTAGCAGCGGGTGCGGGCCGAGGGCGTCGGTCAGGTCGGCCGCGATGCGGCTGTCCATGACGGCCTGGCGGATCCGGCGCAGCAGCGCGCTGTCCGGGCCGGCCAGCAGGGGCACCACCACGGCGACGGGGCCGTCCGGCTCCTTGGCCTCCGCGCCGGCGGCGAGGGCCTGCTCGTAACGAGCGGTGCGCTCCTCGGCGGTCTTCACGAGAACGGACTGCACCGTGGGGAACTCGGAGTCGTCCCCGTCCAGATACCCGATGCGGGCGTCAAGGCCGGGCAGCTCGGAACGCGCGATGCTCACGACCTCCTCGGCGAGGCTGCGCGTGGCGGCGCTGGGCTTGCCGGGCACCGCGAGGACGAGCGCGGGCGCGCCCTCGGGAGCCGCCAGCGGTTCCGGGCGGCGGTGCCGACCCGGCTGGCGGGGTCGCGGCATTCGTACAGGCAGGCCGGATGCGGGGCCAGTGGGGGAGCTCATGGCGCCGCATGCTACTCAATTTGTGGGCTCCCCTGTTCGGGGAGGGTGCAGGTGAGCGGTTTCCGTCCGGTTTTGTCTGATGCGTTACGTACGGAGCAGAAGTGGTCGATACGGCGTGACTTCTCCTCCGTTCATCGGGAACAACTTCCCCGTTACGGCAGGGAGTATCGGTCTCCGCTGTCGTCCGCACCGGAAAGGGGGCTCCTGACGTAGGTGAGTTCGAGTTCACCGGACATGAGTGCGAGTGCGATCGGCGCGGATCAGGGCCGGCGGGTCGCCGTCCGCCGGGACGCGGCCCGAATGCGTCCCGGGAGCGGACCGACCGCCGTCGAGCATGGCGGCCTTCACCTTGGCGGCGCCCGCCGTATCCAAGCCGCCTTCTCCTTCAGGGAGTTGCGTCGCAGGGCAAGCGATGTCCCGGCATCTCGGGTGCAGATCGTACGGATGTCGGTGCTGGGCCCCGTGTGCCGACCGCCCGGTCGTCCAGAGGGGCCGGCCCTGTCATGGCAGACGCCAGTCCACAGGCTGCCCACCCTGTCCGATCAGCAGGTCGTTGGCCCGGCTGAACGGGCGTGAACCGAAGAAGCCCCGGTCCGCCGACATCGGCGACGGGTGCGCCGACTCGATCGACGGCAGATCTCCGAGCAGTGGCCGCAGATTGCGTGCGTCGCGTCCCCACAGAACAGACACCAGCGGCTTTCCGCGCCCGGCCAGCGCTCGTATCGCCTGCTCGGTGACCTCCTCCCAGCCCTTGCCCCGGTGCGCGGCGGGACGGCGCGGGGCAGTGGTGAGCGCCCTGTTGAGCAACAGCACGCCCTGCTGGGTCCAGGGGGTGAGATCGCCGTTGGACGGCTGCGGCAGCCCAAGGTCGGTGTTGAGCTCCCGGAAGATGTTGATCAGGCTGCCGGGGAGCGGCCGTACCTCCGGGGCGACGGAGAACGACAGGCCCACGGCGTGCCCCGGTGTGGGGTACGGATCCTGCCCGACGATCAGGACGCGAACCTCGTCGAAGGGCTGCTGGAAGGCGCGCAGGACATGGGGACCCGCCGGGAGGTAGGTGCGCCCCGCGGCGATCTCGGTACGGAGGAAGTCCCCCATCTCGGCGATTCGTCCGGCGACGGGTTCGAGGGCCTTCGCCCAGCCGGGTTCGACGATCTCATGCAACGGTCGTGGTGCCACGGGCGTCACCCTACTGCCGTGCGGACCGTCGTGATCACCGGGTGGTCCGAGAGTGACCGGGAACGACCGTCCGGTTGACGAACAGGGGTGACCGCGCTCGTACTTGACCGGAAGTCGTCCCTCCCCGGGCCGGGCCTGGTTACCTCCTGCCGAGGCCTCCGCCGGATCAGGAGATCACCGCCGCCCGTACACACAGCACGTCCGGGAGGTGCGATGCCAGCCGCTGCCAGGTGTCACCGTCGTTCGCGGACGCGTACAACTCGCCGTTGCGATTGCCGAAGTAGACGCCCGCCGGGTCCGCGTCGTCCGTGCACAGGGCGTCGCGCAGCACCGTGCCGTAGTGGTCCTCGTCCGGAAGCCCCGCGGACAGCGGCTCCCAGCTCTTGCCCGCGTCCTCCGTACGGAAGACCCGGCACCGCCGTCCGGCCGGAACGCGGTCCGCGTCGGCGGTGATGGGGAAGACGTACGCCGTGTCCCCGCGGTGCGGATGTGCGGCCGCGGCGAACCCGAACGTCGACGGCAGACCCGCGCCGATGTCCGTCCAGTGGGCGCCCGCGTCGTCGCTTCTGTACACCCCCCAGTGGTTCTGCAGATACATCCGGTCCGGGGTCGCGGCATCCTGGGCGACCTTGTGCACGCACTGGCCGAACTCCGGGTTCGGATCCGGCAGGAAAACCGCGGAGACACCGGAGTTGGACGGCTTCCAGCTCGCGCCCCCGTCCCCGCTGCGGAACACCCCGGCCGTCGAGACGGCGACCGTCAGTGCCTTCGGGTCCCGCCGGTCGGTGACCACGGTGTGCAGCCCTTCGCCACCGCCGCCCGGCACCCACTTGTCGCGCGTCGGGTGCTCCCACAGAGGGCGCACGAGGCTGAAGGTCTCGCCGCGGTCCTCGGAGCGGTACAGCGCCGCCGGTTCCGTACCCGCGTAGACCACGTCCGGCTCCGCTGCCGCCGGGTGCAGTTGCCACACCCGCTCCAGTGAGGCGCCGGTGTCCTTCGGGAACTTGACGGCGGGTCGCGTCGGCTCGGTCCAGGTGCGGCCCAGGTCGTCGGAGTGGAAGACGGAGGGCCCCCAGTGCGCGCTGTCCCCGCCGGCCAGCAGACGCGGGGTGTCGCCCCGGGTGTCGATGGCGACCGAGTAGACCGCCTGTGCGTTGAAGTACGGACTCTCGTCGAACTCCCAGGCACCGCCTTGCCGTCGCCCGATGAAGAGTCCCTTGCGCGTGCCTACGGTGAGCAGTACGTCGGCCATGCCGACCACCTCCGAAACGCCGGTGTTCCAGACAGGGGCCAGTCTGCACCCCGGCAGTGACAGACACCCTCGGACCGCTTGTCCTCGCAGGTCGGCGGCCGTGTTGCCGCCTTGTGGAGCGACGTGCGCCGGGGTTCGTGGGGCTGGCCGCGGCGATCCGTGACCGGGTGCCCCGACCGCCGTCGCGCCGCGGACCGGTGGGACGCCGGCTGAGCAGCGGGCGTCCGGCACGCGTATGGAAGTGCGGTCGGGGGGTGTCCGTGCGTGAGGAGGATGCCATCGATGAGGTGGTTGCCATCGATGACGGCGTTCCGCGGTTCCGGGGTGTGGTGGTGGCGGTGGCGCCGCAATCCGCTGCGGCGCCGCAGCGATGCTCTGGAGGCCTGGATCGTGTTGGCGGTCTGGGCCGCGACCGTGACCGGGGGAGTGCTGGCGGGGACTGCGGCGGCGCACACGGTGGAGCGCGGCCTGGCCCGGGAACGGGCCGAGTGGCGTCCGGTGGTGGCCCTGCTCGCCGAGGACGCGCCGAGAGCGGCCGGCGCCGGCCCGGTGTGGGCTGACGTGCGCTGGAGGGGAGAGGACGGGGCGTTCCACCTCGGCCAGGCGCGGGTGGCCGCCGGAAGTTCGACGGGCACCGCCGTCACCGTCTGGTCGGATCGCGACGGCTTCCTGGTGACACAGCCCCCTACGGCGTCCGCGGCGCATGTGCGCGCGGCCATGGTCGGCTTGATGATGGGGGCGGGCGCGGCGGCCGTTCCGATCCTGGGCGGGCGCATCGCCCGCGACGGTCTGGAGCGGCGGCGCATGGCGCAGTGGGACGCGGCCTGGGCGCGGTTCGGGTCGACCTGGGGGCGGAAGACGGGCTGATCCCCGCCGGGGCGAGCCACCGCCGGACTCGCCCCGCGAACACGGCGATCGACGGGTCCCGCGGCGAGTTCGGCGGGCCTCCCGCGCGGCGGCTCGCACCCGCGGTACCTCCTCGAGCGGAGCGCCGCCGCCTTCTCGCGATGCACGGACGGCAGGGCCCGTACTCCGCCGTGTCCCGCGCGTCCCGAACCGGGGGCGCCCGGGACACGGTCACGTGGGCCCTGCCGCTGCCGACGCCGTCAGATCTGCCGCAGCATCCGGTCCGCGCTCAGTGCCTCCCGGCAGGCGCGCAGCAGCCGTTCGTCCTCCAGGACGTCATGGCTGCCGTATCCGCCGGTTCGTGCCCGGTGCCGACGCGGAGCGGCCACCTCCGTGTGCAGCAGATCGTGGACCGGCCGGCCGGCCGGTCCCATTCCGGCGAGGCACTCGGCGATCGTGCCGCGTGTGTACGGATTGTCCTCCCAGGCGGCACGCAACACGGGCAGGACGGGGTCCGGATCGCCCGTGACACGCCACAGGGCGCACGCGGCCGCCGTACGCTGCCACACTTCGTCGGACCTCGTCATGACGCTCAGCTCCGGCACCAGCGACCGAGCCTGAGCGCCCATGCGTCCCAGCGTCTCGACGGCCGCCCGCCGGCGATGCGGACGTCCGGACCGCAACTCCCGGGCCAGCACGGGAAGAACGGCTTCGGGGTCCCCCTCGGCCGACCACAGCGCGGCGGCTGCCGTCACCGCGCACTCTCCGTCCAGCAGTCCGCGCAGCACAGGGATCGCCTCGGGTGCCCCCAGGGCGTCCAGGACACGTATGGCCGATTCCGTGAGCGCCTCGCGCCGCGGCAGGTCGCCGGGCACTTCGTGCAGCAGACGGAGTACCTCCGGCAGCGCGGCCGGATCGCGCAGCAGCGCGAGCGCGTGCAGGGTCGTCCCGGCGTGACCGCACACGTCGGGGGAGTCCAGCGGGACGCGCCTCAGACGGGCGCGCAGGGGACCGGCGAGCCCGGCGGCCTCGGGACCCAGATGCGCCACCACGTACCCCAGGTCGTGCGGAACGGTCTCCTGCCCGAGCACCGCGGCCAGGGCCGGTACCGCGCGAGGATCCCCGGTGCGTGCGAGCGCCTTCAGCGGACCGCCGAGGGTGGGTGCTCCGTGCTCCCAGCGCCGCACCCAGCACTCGGGGTCGGCGGTCACCAGCGCAGCGAGCCGGTCGGCCGCCGGCGCCGCCAGCTCGAAGAGGTCCTCCAGGACGGAGACCGCCGCCTCCCGCAACCGCGCGTCGTCGGCGGCGAGCTGGTCGCCGATCAGCGCGACCGGTTCCTCGTACGTGCCACGCCACTCGCGGAACAGCCCGGCCGACATCCACACCGCATTGCACCGGTCGGCCGCGTCCGGACTCGTCAACTGGCCGCTCAGCAGGGCGATCCGCTCGGCGGTGCGGCCGCCGAGCGCGGCGTGCAGCGTGCGCAGCAGCCGGGAGCCCTCCTCGTCCGCCGGACGCAGCCGCCGGAGCCGGCCGACGAGCGTGTCGGTCTCCGGGCGGTCGTCCGCCCGGAGGGCGCGTGCCACTCGGGGTCTCTCCCGCAGCAGTGCGACGACCGTCGGCACCAGGTCCTTCGGCAGCCGTTCGGGAGCGCGGCCGGCCAGTTGGCCCAGTGCGGCCAGTCGCAGTCCCGGGTCGGTCAGTGTCCCGTACAAATCGTGCAGGAGATCCACGGCGGGCAGCGGCGACGCGGGGTGAAGCCGTGCGAAGCACCCGAGAGCCTCGATCAACGCCGTCTTCACGCTGTCGTCCGCCTCCCGCTCGACGCGCCTGTGCAGCACGGTGAACACCCGTGCCGGGCCGTCGGCGAACCGCACCACCGCGTGTGCCGCCGCCCGCCGCACCTCGGGATCGGCGTCCTCAGTCAGGCCGAAGAAGACCTCGGCGCCCGCTCGCACCGCCGCACGGGCCATCGCGTAGTTGTCCGGCCGGTCCGCGTCCGGGTCGTCGGGGAAGTCCTCGTCCTCGAGGTCAGTCCCGCCGATGCTCGCCAGCAGTTCCACGACGCTTCCGCGATCGGGCAGTCCGGCCTGGCCCACGACGTCGAACAGGAAGGGGATGCAGGCGAGTGTCGAGTCGTACACATCCCCCTGGTGGTGCACGGCGCCGTACATGCCGTCGAGCGCTCTCTCCCGCTCGTCCGGAAGTTCCGAGAGCAGTCCCCGCAGCAGCATGGGCACGTCCTCGGCACTTCCGTAGGCATGTTCCATGGAGGCCCAGTCGACCTCGTCGATTCCGATGAACACGGCGCTCCTCCCCGTAAGTCAGCAGCCGGTCGTGAGTGTGTATCACCCCACTGACAGTCACGCCCGGAATCCGCCGAAGCGAGCCGAGTCCTGCCCCTGTTCGGACACGCGTTGCGACAATCGTGCCGGGAACGGAGCGACAGGTGCCCGCAGCTGCGCGGACGCTCACGAGCGGCGCGGGTGCCGCCCGCCGCTCGGGTTCGATCTGCTCGGTCCGCGGCGTCCCGCCGATCACGTCAGGCGCTCATCCGCTCGGACGTACCGCCGCGGACGGGTGGCGGCGGTGTCCGCCCCACACCGTCCCCGGGTCGGGACGGCCGGAAATCGTCACCGTGCGAGCCCAGGGAACGGCGTGTTCGGCTCCCGGAACGCAACGGCCGCTCGGGCTCGGCCCCCGGACCTCGGGGCGGTGCCACCTAGGGCCGGTCGGCGACTTCGCCGTGTCCCGTGCCCCTGCACGCCTCGGGGGCACCCGAACCCGCTCTCGTAGGACGGTGGTTGAAGAGCAGGTTCAACGCGATCGCCGTCAGGGAGCCTGCGCTGATCCCGCTGTTCATCACCGTCCGGAACCAGTCGGGGAAGCGCTCGTACACCGTCGGCACACCGACCGGCAGCATGCCGACCGCGAGCGAGACTGCCACCACGGTCACGTTGTGGCCGGCCTTCAGGTCCACCTCCGCGAGCGTCCGCAGCCCACTGGCGGCGACCGTTCCGAACATGACCAGACCCGCACCGCCCAGCACCGGTGCCGGAATCGCCGCGACCACCGCGCCGAGCTTGGGCAGCAGCCCCAGCACCACGAGCATGCCGCCGGACGTCGCCACCACCCATCGGCTGCGCACCCGGGTCATGCCGATGAGACCGACGTTCTGGGCGTAGGCCGTGTACGGGAAGGTGTTGAACACGCCGCCCAGAACGGTGGAGAGCCCGTCGGCCCGCAGGCCGTCCGCGAGCGATCGGGGCTCGGTCCTCCGCCCGGTCAGCTCACCGACCGCGATCAGATCGCCGGTCGTCTCCGTCATCGTCACCAGTGCCACCACGAGCATCGACACGATCGCCGAGGCGCGGAAGACAGGCGTGCCGAAGTGGAAGGGCGTGCTGATCCCGACCCAGTCGGCATCGCGGACACCGCCGAAGTCGGTGAACCCCAACGGCACCGCGACCGCGAGCCCCACCGCGATGCCGATCAGCACCGCGATCCGGCTCGGGAACGCCGGTGCGAACCGCTGCACCCCGAGCACCACGACCAGCACGAAGGCCGCCAGAGCCAGGTTCCCCGGTTCCCCGAAGTCCTTCGAGCCCTGACCGCCCGCGACCCAGTTGCCCGCCACGGGCAACAGGGAGAGGCCGATGATCAGGATCACCGTCCCGGTGACGAGCGGCGGGAAGAAGTGCAGCAGCCCGCCGAAGACGGGCGCGAGCAGCATGATCGCGCACCCCGACACGATCACCGAGCCGTAGATCGCGGGCAGCCCACCGCCCGTCGTCCCGATCAGCACCATCGGGGGGACGGCGGCGAAGGTGCAGCCCTGCACGATCGGCAGCCGTGCGCCGAAACGCCGGAAGCCGACGCACTGGATGAGCGTGGCCACTCCGCACACCAGCAGGTCCGCCATGATCAGGTAGGCCAGGTCGGCGGCCGACAGCTTCATCGCGCCGCCCACGATCAGCGGAACCGCGACGGCACCGGCGTACATGGCGAGGACGTGCTGGAAGCCGAAGACGGCGAGTCGGCGCAGGGGCGGGACCTCGTCGACCGGGTGCACGGAGATGGTCATGGGCGGGACCGCGGGCCGCTCGAACCGGTCCTCGACGCCCCAGTGGCGGCCGCCGGGTACCGCCGCTTCAGCGCGCGTCTCCGCGCGCCGCGGCCATCAGGGACCGCCAGTCCGGGAGCTTCACCACGGACCGGCCCAGCGACGCCCCGAGCTCCGCCTCGGCCCGCTCGATCGCCAGCCACCCCGTCCAGTCGACAGGGGCGAGCCCGTCCGCCTTCAGGGCCGGCAGCGCGTCCTCGGGGACCTCGCGCCGCATGAGACCGGGGGCGTCCTCGAGCAGCGACGTCACGGTCTCCTTCGCACACGGCCGGTTCGTTCCGATGACGCCCGTCGGGCCCCGCTTGATCCAGCCGGCCACGTACTCGCCCGGGGAGACCTCGCCGTCACGCAGCACGCGCCCCGCCCGGTGCGGCACCGTGCCCGTCGCCGTCTCGAACGGGAGACCCTCCAACGGCACTCCGCGGTAGCCGACCGAGCGCAGCACCAGCTGGGCCTCGATGTCCTCGTACCGCCCGCTGCCCGTGACGCCTCCCTGTCCGTCGGGCAGTGTCCGCTCGAAGCGCACGGCCCCCACCCGGCCGCCGTCGGCGAGCAGTTCGACCGGACGCAGGAAGAAGCGCAGCCGGATCCGCCGCGGGGCACCCCGCGGCGGTGCGGCGGCCCAGCCGCGCAGCACCTCGACATTGCGCCGCTGGGCCGCCGGCAGTCCGGTGGGGTCGGCGTATGCCGGGTCGAGCGCCAGCTCGGCCTCGTCCACGACCACCTCGGTGTCGGGCAGGGAGCCGAGCTCGCGCAGTTCCTTGGTGGTGAACCGGGCCTGCGAGGGACCGCGCCGCCCCACCATGTGGACCTCTGCCACCTTGCTGTCGCCCAGCGCGGCCAGTGCCGCCTGCGGCATGTCGGTGGGGCTGAGCTCGGGCACCTGGCGGGACAGGATCCGGGTCACGTCGACCGCGACGTTTCCGACGCCGATCACCACCGCCGTGCGCGCGCCGAGCACGAACCCGTCGGTGAGGGAGTCGGGGTGCGCGCTGTACCAGGACACGAATTCGGTCGCCGACCAGCTGCCGGGCAGTTCCTCGCCGGGGATGCCGAGGTGCCGGTCGGTCGCGGCGCCGACGCAGTAGACCACCGCGTGGTAGTGCTCGCGCAGCCGGGCCGGCGACACCCCGCCCGGTCCGACCTGGACGCCGCCGAGGAATCTGACCCGTTCGTGCTCCATGACGGTGCGCAGGTTGTTCTGCAGCGACTTGATCTTCTCGTGGTCCGGTGCCACTCCGTAGCGCACGAGGCCGTACGGGCAGGGCAGCCGGTCCAGGACGTCGACGCGCACCTGCGGATCCTGCTGGACAAGGCTCTGGGCGGTGTAGACCCCGCTCGGCCCGGAGCCGACGACGGCGACATGCAGCACGGCGGAACTCCCTCGCTGAGGAGATCGCTGGTGGCTCCAGCATTGCACCGCGCGCGGCATGAAGGGAGGGGTGAACGGTGCGGCGCTGGGCCGACGGGGTGCGGTGCGCGCTCCTGCCGTGCGTGGCTTTCGCATCGTATGTGATGACGCGCATACGTTGCGTTGTGTGCTCGAAGTGTCCTTTCAGGAATTTTCCGATCACTTCCAGTCGGATGGGGCGGTATCCGTATGTCCCGCGTGGGAAGTGCGGGAGCACGGAGACGTCACGACGTGGTTCGCCGTGCGGCTCGACCTGCCCGACGGAGGGTGGATCGATGTGCTCGCCGTGGCGTCGGGTGGGTGTGTGGGGATCGAGGAGGTGCGGTCCCAGCCGCCGTTGACGTTCGACGACCTGGCGGCCGTCGTCGACTGGATCGAGGAACCGCTGCTCGAGGCCTGCGGGATGGCGCCGGAACGCGAGGACGAACCCGGCGGGACGTCCGCGTGCCGCGACCGGCCGGCCATGCCGCGCGGTGTCGAGGGCTTGCGCTTCGTGGCCGAGGAGTATCTGGCCGCCCGTCGGGAGGGCGTCGACCCGGTGTGCGCGGTGATGCGGGCGACCGGGCGCAGCCGGCGCAGATCGCTCAAGCTGATCGCGGGGGCCAGGGACGCCGGGTTCCTGCCGCCGCGTCATGTGCGCTGCTGACAGGTGCTTTTGCCGCAGTGTGTACAGGAACGTTCATGCCGGGCCGGGCTGCTTGGGGAGTTCGGTCGCCTCCGGGTGCCGGCTCTCCGTCGCGAAGAACCTCGAGAGGCCGGTGTCGTGCCGCCCGTCCGGTCCTTCGGGAGGCGGTGGTGTGCCCATCTCCCAGTCGAGTCCGTACCGCTCGAACAGCTCGGCGCGCAGCACCGGCAGCGGCATCGGAGCGCCCGGTATCAGCGCCGCGTAGACCGCGCCCATGAGCAGTGCGCGCAGCATCGGATAGTCGGTGTCGGTGTTCGCCGAACCGTGCCGGGTGACGGTGTCCCGCAGCAGTTGCGCCAGCCGCTGCTGCTCGGGGCACTGCACGAACCCCTCGGCGTGCAGCATCCCCGCCATGTGCTGGCGCATCAGCACGGCGTGGTGCACGGTGAGGCCGAGGATCGCGTCGACCGCCCGCGCCATCCTCTCCCGGCCGTCGTCGGTGCGCGGCTCGCGCTCCAGCGCCTCCTCCAGGGTGCGGTGCATCACCCGGTGCACCGCCGACTGCAGGAGTTGCCGCTTGCCCGGAAAGTAGTAGGAGACCAGACCCCGGGCGGAACCCGCCCGGTCGGCGATGTCGCCCAACGTCGTCGCCTCGTAGCCGCGCTCGCCGACCAGTTCGATCGCGGCCTGCAGAAGCCGCTCGCGGGAACGTCTCCGCAATTCTTCATTGACCGAGGCGCTGCGCGGCGACATCCTGGACTCCTGCGTTGACTGGTTGTCAGCCAACTATACTCAGCGCATCCCGGACCCGTTTCCGTCGGAAGAGTCCGGGGTCGGCGTCTGCCCTGGGCCACACGGGGGATGGTCCAGGGCGGCGCCGAGGTCACCGTTTGCGCACGGCCTCGCGCCAGATCATCCGCGGCACGCTCGGCTTCACGTCCTTCGTGACGACGCCCATCGCCCCGCGTACGAAGCGCCGGTCGACCACCTCCCGCAGCATGGCCGCCGCAAGGTCGGCCCGGGCCGTGAACACACCGTCCGCGCTGTCCTGCGCGACCCTGTAGCGGGTCGGCTCCGGATGGTCGAAGAGTCCGGACGGCCGGGCGACCGTCCAGTCCAGCGGGCTCTGCCGCAGCACGGCCTCCATGCGGCGCATGTCGTCGTGCGCGGTCCGGGCGAGCACCCGGTTCACATACGGGTCCAGCACATGGTTGAAGAAGAAGGCCCCGCTGGGCCGCCAGTCCGGGTCCAGGGCGCTGGAGGTGACCGCCACCAGCCGCTTCACACCGTGGCGCCCCATCGCCTCGGTGATGGTCCGTGCCGATGCCGAGTAGAGGGTCACCGGTGCCCGTCCCGGCCGGACCCCCAGCGCGGACAGTACGGCGTCGGCGCCCTCCACCACGGCGTCGACCGCGTCCGGGTCGGTGGCGTCGGCGTCTACGACGGTCAGGCCCGCGCGCGGGGCGGTCGGATGCGGCCGGCGGGTCACCGCGGTCACCTCGTTGCCGTCCGCCAGCGCCTGGGCGACCAGTTCACGCCCGGTGGGTCCGCCCGCTCCGAAAACGACGATGTGCATGACGTGTCTCCTCGGGTCGATGGTCTGCTCGTCCCTTGACACTCGCGCTCGGGGCCGGGATATTCAACGCTGATGAATAAAACACGCGGTCGTCCACCCGGCCGCCCCGCCACCAAGGCCCGCATCGCCGGTGCTGCCCGGGACCTGTTCCTGGAGCGCGGCTACCAGGGCACGACGCTGCGCGCGGTCGCGGCCGAGGCCGATGTCGACGTGGCGCTCATCGGCTACCACTTCGGTTCGAAGCAGGGGCTGTTCGGTGAGTCGATGAATTTGCGCTGCGGCCGGTCGAACGCGATCGTCAGCGCCCTGGGCGGCGATCCCGCGGGACTCGCGGATCGGCTTCTGGACGCCGTCACCTCGCTGTGGGAGGACCCGTCGGGTGCCGGGTTCGCCGCCATGGACGGCACGGCTCTGCGGGACGAGGACGTGATGCGGGTGTTCCGCGAGTTCCTCGAGCGGGAGGTCCTCGGCCGGATCGCGGACCATCTCGGCGGCCGCGACGCCACGGACCGCGCCACGGCCGCGGTGGCGGTGATCGGCGGCCTGATCTTCACGCGCTATCTGAATCCGCTGGGCCCCGTGACCGCGCTGGAGGCGGCGGACGTCCGGCGGATCCTGGGACCGCCGCTGCGCGCCGCCCTGCACGGCCGTCCCCGCGCGGCGAGGCCGTCGGCCCAGGTGTCGCAGAGCCACTGATCCGTCCCTAGAGTGGGCACGAGTCCCGAGGAGGCGTAACACACATGGCTGATGAGCAGATCCTGGCCAGGATCACGGCGATGGTGGACGAGGAGCGCGGTCTGCGCGAGGCGGTATCGTCCGGCCGGATCGACAGCGAGACGGAGCACGAACGACTCGCCGAGATCGAACGCGCGTTGGACCAGTGCTGGGATCTGCTGCGCCAGCGCCGCGCGAAGTCCGAGTTCGGCGAGAACCCGGACGACGCCCGCGTCCGCCCGGCGTCGCAGGTCGAGGGCTACCAGGGCTGAGGAAGCGGGAGTCCCGCCTCAGCCGATCAGGCCGAGGACCGGACGGAGCCCGTCCGGTCGTTCGGCCACCGGACGGTGGTCGACGAAGTGGACCGCGCAGCCCAGGTCCGCCGCGCCACCGTCCGCGTGGCGGCTGTCGCCGACCATGAGCGTGTCCTCGGGCGCGACGCCGAGCGCGTCGCAGGCCAGGGCGAACAGCCGGGTGTCGGGTTTCTGCACACCGTGCTCGTACGACAGCACGTATGCGTCGACGTAGTGGTCGACGCCGTGCTCCCGGAAGACCGGCCGCAGATCCCAGCCGATGTTGCTGACCACGCCGATGGCGACACCGCGCTCGCGCAGGGCGGCCAGCACCTCGACCGTGTCGGGGTAGGGCCGCCAGGCCGCGGGCGTCATGTGGCGGTCGTACAGCGCGTCATGGAGGCCCGGGTCGGGCAGCGGCACACGGAGGGAGAGGCCCGTGTAGGCGGCCCGGTGCTCCTCGGCGCTGCGGTCCCGTACCGCCCAGAGCGCGGCGAGGTCGGCCGGCAGGGGATCCTCGGGTGGGGCGCCTCCGGCCAGTGCGCCAGCGGCCTCCAACCGGTCCGCCGCGCGCACGACCTCGGTCTCGGGCAGTGCCGCACCGGCTTCGGCCAGCACCGCACGCAGCCAGGACTCGGTCGACTCGATGCGGAAGAGGGTGCCGGAGAAGTCGAAGAGCACGCCTTTGATCGCCATGGGTGCGATCCTTCGCGACGCGGCCCTCGAGGTCAAGACGGCTCCGCCGGTGCCGCGGGCTCCTCCTCACCCCGGCCCCACCGCTCGTACGACGCCACCGCGAGCGCGACCATCAGGGCCCCGAGCAGCCAGCCGCCGACGACGTCCGAGGGCCAGTGCACGCCCAGCCAGACCCTGCTCAGGCCCACTCCGACGACGGAGACCACCGCCGCCGCCCACGCCATGAGCCGTGTCGCGCCCCCGGTGCCGTACCGGTGCAGGAGCCACAGCAGCAGGCCGCACACCGCGGTCGCCGTCATCGCATGACCGGACGGGAAGGCCGATCCGCGGGCGGAGTCCACCGGATCGGGCCACACGGGACGCGCCCGGCCCACCAGGACCTTGAAGGCGTTCTGCACGAGCGCGGCCAGCACGCAGGTGGCGGCCACCCACAGGGCCGTCCGCGCGTCCCGTAGCCGCCACAGCAGCCAGAGGACCGTGGCCGCGGCCAGGAGGCGCATGGTCGCCGGGTCCCAGACCCAGTCCGTCAGGATGCGGAACGCGCGGGTGGTCCCTTGGTGGGCGACAGCCGAGCGGTGCAGGCTGCGCGAGATGCCGCCGTCCAGCGCCGTCAACGGGTACCAGGAGAGCGCGACCAGCAACAGCAGTGTCAGCGACGCGACGGCCAGGGCCGCGGCGGCGAATACCGCGACCCGGGGGCTCGACCGGTGCGGCGGCGAGTCGACGTGCGCGAGGTGCATGAACCGATCCTCGCCGACATGAGGGGGACCGGGCCAACGCGCAACGGCTATCCCAGCGCCCGCAACCCCGGGACGAAGGCCACCAGCACCGGGATCACGGGCACGAGCGCGGCGGTCGCCGTCAGCCGGAGCCTGTGTGCGGGCGGCAGCCGGTCGGGAGGAGTGAGCAGACGGTGGACGCGCTGCGGCACATGGGCCTGCGGAGTCGGGCAGGGCCCGAACACGCCACGGTCTTCGTTGAGTTCCACCAGTGCCAGAGCGGTGGTGAGGCGGCCGTGGCGGCGGGATGCCATGTCGTCGGCGGCGAGTTCGACGAGCCGGTGCATCTCGTCGCGGAACGCGGCGAACACGGGCACCTGGGGAAACCCGTTGGCCAGTGCGGCGGATGAGTGCAGCAGCCAGTCGTGCCGGGCCCGCGCATGCCCCTGTTCATGGGCGAGCACGGCGTCCAGCTGCCTCCCCTTCAGCCGGCGCAATGCGGCCGTGGTGACGACCAGTCGGGGCGTTGCCCCGGACAGCCACCAGGCATCGGGGCGCTCTCCCTCCAGGACCACCAGCCGGTCGGTGTCGGGTTCCTCGCCGGGCAACAGCGGGGCCCGGACGAGCAGTTCGGCGCGGCTCTGCCGGCGCCGGGCCCGCGCGCGGGCGACCTCCCGGACCAGCATCGCCGCGGTCCACGCCCCGCCACAGGCCAGGGCCACGGCTGTGGTCGCCGCCCATCCGCTCCCGGTGCCCAGCGCATAGGCGTCCACCACCGCGTGCGGCGCCGGGGCGAACACATGGCCCCGTACTGCCTCCCAGGCGGCCGCCGCGCTCAGCGTCATCGACAGCACGCAGCAGGCCAGCACGGCCGCCACCACGCACTGCCACATCCACAGGGCGACCACCGGTTCCCGGTCCGGCCAGTCCGCCCGGGCGAGCAGCCGCGGGGCGAGAACGGCGGTCAGGGCGCCGAGCAGCAGCAGTGCCGCGGGGACCATCATGGGCCGAAGCCTATGAGCCGGGTGTCGCGACGGGATACGTACTGCCGCGGCAAAGTGACGCACGCCACGGTTTGCCGCAGGGCGGCCGGGGCGCCGGCGGCGGTACCCGCCACGGAGCACGATGGAGCCGTCCGGCGCGGTCGCATGCGACCGCGCCGGGGGTCAGAGCGTGAGGAGCATCGCCACCATGGCGAGGGCCATGGACAGCCGGCATACGCGCGCCAACTCCGGCCGGTCTCCCCAGCCGACGGTCCGCGCACCCGCGGCGGCGGCCACGGTGGTGACCGGTACGAGCCGCACCCCGGACCACAGCACGTACCCCGCGAAATAGAGCAGGAGCACGCCGGTGAGCGGCGCAAGACCTCCGTGACCGGCGTGCATGTGGTGCCCGGGAGAGGCGGTCATCGCCGCCGCCATGTAGACCATCGCGAACGCGCCCACCAGATGGTGCAGATGGTGAGTGCTCCTGCGGGCCGTCCACAGCGCCCGCACGGCAGCGCCCGCGAAGACCACCAGATAGGCCGTCCAAGCCCAGCGGGGTGGCGCGACGACCGCCGCGGGTACGGCCATCACCGCCATCCCGAACCCCATCAGCGCCTCGCCGCCCGCGGCACGGCGCTGTTCCTCGACGGAGCTGCGCATGCGCAGCAGACAGTAGGCCCCGGTCGCCGCACACAGCGCGACGAGCAGCCAGCCGGGCGAAGCCGGTCCGTGCACGGCGCACCTCCTGCTCGACGTCTCGGACGGTCGCAGGGGGCATGCCCTTCACCGACGGTGCGCAAGCGAGCGCACAGGGGTACGAGGGGGAGCGCGCGAAAGCCCCAGTGGGCCGGAGCCGCATCGTCCAGATATTTCACGAGTAAAACACCTGCTAAGCTTTATGGATGAGCAGCGAGATCCCCAGAACCACCTCCCGAGTGCACCCCCTGCCTCTCGCCGGGATCCTGCGCCTCGGCAGACCCTCGGACATCTGGTTCAAGCCCGCACTGAGCGTGGTGGCCGCGGTCGCCCCGCCGAATCTCACGCTGCTCGCCGTCGGCCGGCTCGACCTGGCCGTCTACACGATGGCCGGATCCCTGTGCGCCCTCTACGCACACAACCGCCCCTACGCGGCCCGCGCCCGGGTGCTCGCGCTGGTCGTCCTCGGCATGGTCGGCGGCCTCGCCGTGGCCCTGACGGCCGCCTCGCTGACCGCGAACGCGGTGGTGCTGGTGACCGTGGGGGCGCTGCTCGCGGCCTTGCAGAAGGCGCTCTGCGACGCGACGCGCATCGGCCCGCCGGGCAATGTGATCTTCGCCTTCATCACCTCCGCGTCCCTGTTCGCCCCGCAGTCCCCCGGTCAGGTCCCTGCCCACGTCGCCCTCGCCGCCGCGGCGGGCGGCTGGTCCTGGATCGTGGGCATGGCCCCCGGGCTGCTGCGTCCGCACGGCCCCGAGCGCCGTGCCGTCGCCCAGGCGCTGAACGCGGCCGCCGCCTTCGCCGAGAGCGGGGAGGCGCCGGCACGGGCCGGTGCCGCGGCGGCGGTGCACAACGCGTGGCAGTCACTGCTGTCCACCGGTGCCCGCTCCGCGGCCCGGCGCCCTCTCGAACGACTTGTCGTGCGGGCCGAGGTCGCGATGGCGGCGCCCGACGACACCGAGCCGGAGCGGCTGCGCGTCTGGGCCCGCGCCCTGAGGGGCACCGGCCCGCTGCCCCGGCCGGCCGACTCGGGTGGGACGGCCGACCGGCCCCTCGGCGTCGAGGCCGAACTCGACCACCCGCGGCGCCCGTGGCGCCAGACGCTCGGACCGCTCGCTCCCCTCGCCCTGCGCACCGCGCTCGGCTGCGCCCTCGCCGGATACGTCTCGCTCGCGCTCGGCGTCGGCCGTCCGTACTGGGCGCTGGTCACCGCCGCCTCGATCTATCAGGCCAACGTCACGCTCACCTGGCGCCGCGGTGTCCAGCGGATCGTCGGCAACCTCGCCGGTGTCGTGGTCTTCGCGGCCGTCGCCCCGGTCGCCCACGCCGGTCGGTTCGCCCTCGTGGTCTGCTGTCTCGCCCTCAACTTCGGAGCCGAGGCGCTGATCGGGCGCAACTACTGGCTCGGCAGCGTCTGTGTCACCCCGATGGCCCTGTTGATCAGCGAGTTCGCCCGGTACCAGGAGCCCGGCGGCCTCATGGCGGACCGCGTCCTGGACACCCTCATCGGGGCGCTGGTCGGTTTCGTCGCCGCGATCGCCGTCACCAACAGGCGTGCCGGCGACCGTATCGAACACGCCCTCGCCGCCGTGGAGCGGGCCCGTGGCGTTGCGTCCGGTGTGATGGCCGCGGAGCACCCGGAGCCGCGCGCCCTGGAATCCGCGCGCAGAGAACTCGCCTCCGCCGTGACGGACCTGCGCGCCGCGGCCGACGCCGCTGCGGGCGAATGGTGGCAGCGCGCACTGCCGGAGGAACGGGTGCTGCGGGCGGAGCGGGCCGGACACCGTACGCTCGCAGCGGCGGTACGACGCCAGGGACTGCACATCTCGGAAGGCTCACGGGTATGACGGCGGCGAACGGACGGGCGGCCTCTGGGAACCGTGCGGTCGGACGGAGGGACACGGACGACGGCGCGGACGACCGCGGCGGCACCGGGAGGGACGTGCGGGCCGTGGGCAGTGGCGCGGCCGGGCAGGGGGACGACATCGTCGCCGCCGTGGTGCGTCAGTGGCACCTCGTCCGCCCCGACATCGACACCGGGCCGATGGAGATCATCGGCCGTATCAACCGCTGCGCCGCCCTGCTGCAGCAGGCGGAGGACGCGCCACTGCGCCGTGCCGGGCTCACCCGACCGGAGTTCGACGTCCTCGGCACACTGCGGCGCACGGGGCACGAACTGACACCCGGCGAACTCGCCCGCGAGACCTTCTCCTCCGGGGCCGCCGTCACCAAGCGCCTGAAGCAGCTGACCGACCGCGGTCTGGTCGAGCGCCGTGGCGACGACAGGGACCGCCGGGTCGCCCACGTCCGCCTCACCGACGCCGGCCGCGACCTCGTGGACGAGGTCCTGCCCGAGCAACTCTCGTACGAGAGAACCGTCCTGTCCGGTCTCGACGACGGGGGACAGCGCACACTGGCGGCGCTGCTCGGGGAACTGCTGGTCCAGTTGGAGGGCCGGCTGGGCGCGTCGCGGAGCTGACCGTTCCGGCGACCGCGGCCCACCGGTGTGCTCAGCGCTCAGCCCTCGCTGTTCCGCCGCGTGGATGCCGGCGTTCGGGTCCTCCTGCCCGGTCGTCTCCCGGTCCGCGGTCGTGCCGGCGGCCGGTGCCCGCGCCCCGCCGGTCGGCGTCAGATCCCCGGGCGGTACCGCAAGGGGTGATCGGCCGGGACCTCCACGAGCACGATCTCCGTGCCGTCCGGGTCCTCGATCCACATCTCGACCAGGCCCCACGGCTCCCTGACGGGCGGCCGTACGATGCCGACCCCGGCGTCCGCCAGCTCCCGGTGCGCGGCCGCCACGTCCGGCACCTGCAACCAGAGTTTCAGTGCCGGGGAGGGCGGGACCTCGCTGCGCCCCGCCACCTCCAGAAAGCCTCCGCCGAGGAAGTAGACGACCCCGCGCTCCGGGCCCGTGCCGAACTCCCGGTACACCGTGAGCCCGAGTTTCTCGCCGTAGAAGGTACGGGTGCGGTCCGGATCGGTCGGGCGCAGGAGCGTGCGGCTGCTCAGAACGTGGACCATGCAACGGGAGCCTAGTGGGAGGGCTACCCTCGTCGATGCCCACGCCGCGCCACCGATTCGGAGAGACAGCCATGGACAGCGCCGCCCTCGCCACCACCGGCCTGACCTTCCGCGACGCCACCGACGCGGACGTCGACACGCTGGTCGCGCTGATCGAGTCGGCCTACCGCGGTGACTCGAGCCGGGCCGGCTGGACCACCGAGGCGGACATCCTGGAAGGGCAGCGCACCGATCCCGAGGGCGTGCTCGAGGTCGTCAAATCGCCCGACAGCCGGCTGCTCACCGTGGAGCGCGACGGCGCGGTCGTCGCCTGCTGCCAGCTCGAACACCGTGGCGACAGCGCCTACTTCGGCATGTTCGCGGTCAGCCCCGCGCTCCAGGGCGCGGGCCTGGGCAAGGTGATCATCGCCGAGGCCGAGCGGGCGGCGCGCGCGGACTGGGGCGTCACGCAGATGCAGATGACGGTGATCTCCGTCCGCGAGGACCTCATCGCCTGGTACGAGCGCCGCGGCTACCGCCGTACGGGACAGATGAGCCCCTTCCCGTACGGCGACGAGCGCTTCGGTGTTCCGCAGCGCGACGACCTGCAGTTCGAGCTGCTGGTCAAGCCACTGGTCTGACTCCGGGATCGGGGCCCGGCCGGGTGACGCTCACGCGGTGAACCGGCCGGTCCGCTTGATCTCCGGGTAGTCGGTCGTGGCGCCGTCCAGTTCGAGGGCGCGGACCAGACGCAGGTGGTCCAGCGTGTTCACGACCCAGGCGATGATCTTCAGGTCGGCCTTGCGGGCGTGCTCGACGACCTCGAGGGTCAGGCGGCGGATGTTGAGGCAGACCGTGGCGGCGCCGGCCTCGACGGCGCGCTCCACGACGTCGGTCCCGTAGCGGCTGGCGATCAACGCGGTGCGCACGCCGGGTACGAGCCGGGCGATCTCGGCGACCGCCTCGTCGTGGAACGACGACACCTCGACCCGGCCGACGAGGTCCCGGCGGTGCATCACCTCGGCCAGCGCCCGTGCGGCCGCGACGTCCTTGATCTCCGCCTGGAGCGGTGTCCTGACGGCGTCGAGGACCTCCTCGAAGACCGGGACGCGCTCCCCGCGACCGGCGTCGAGTGCGCGCAGTTCCGCGAGGGTCTTCTCGGTGATCGCACCCGAGCCGTCGGTTGTTCGGTCCACTTCGGCGTCGTGCATGACCACGAGAGCGCCGTCCTTGCTCAGATGCAGATCGAGTTCGATCAGGTCCAGGCCCGCGCGCTCGGCGGCGAGGAAGGACCTGAGGGTGTTCTCGGGCTCGACACCCATGACTCCGCGGTGACCGATGGTGAGGAAGTTCAAGGTTCAACTCGCTTCCGTCGACGGCGGCTCGGTTGCCACACGGCGTTCCCGTGACCGGCGTGGCACGGCGGCAGCCTAGTGGCCCGGGTCCGAGGTGAACCCGCTCGTACGCGGGCCAATGGGTGCCGAGCACGGCGTGAATCCTGAGCGAACCGGCGACCATGTGTCACCCCTGGGTGGGCGCGTCACGCCTGTGTTGACGCCTGCGCCGCCGACCGTGTGTGGCCGGTTGTCGCCCTCGCTTTCGTACCGCTCCGCGACGGCCGTCGGACCTGGCCGGCCTGACGGGGTGTGTCGCCGCCACGGCGGGGCGGGCCCGGGCCGCGCTCGTCCGGGCCTCGCAGCATACGGCGAACTCGTCGTCCTCGGCATGGCCGACAGGAAAAAGCGCGGTGAAGTCGGGGGGAGGGCAGGATAATTTCCCGATCGTCTACTTGCTGGGAGAAAGCTTGTACGCATACGGTGTCCTTACGCGAGGTTCTCCCGTGGAGGTCGGGTCATGACGGAAATTCTTGTGCAGGTGGGTCCGGAGGGGCAGGTCGCTCCGGTGAGCAGGGTGGTGGATCACCCGGCTTGGCCCGTGCTCAAGGGTGCCGTGGAACAGATTCGGCCATGGCAGTCCAAGGACGGCTCGATCGACTTCGAGGCGGACGGCGCGCCGACCGTCACGGAGGCCGAGCGCGTCGTGGGCCGGGTGGCCGACGCCGTCGCGGAGCTCTCCCCGCTGCTGCCGCACGACTCCGCCTACCACGAGGCGCTCGTGAAGGACCTGCGCCGGTGGGCCGAGGAGGGCTTCCCGGTGCCCGACTTCCTGGACTCGCTGCTGGCCTTCCAGCCCGCCGCGGACCGCCGGGACGGTCTGCAGCACCTGGTCGTCTTCCCGATGTACACGCAGAACGGCAACCCCGACCGCAATCTCGAGGCGGTCGTACTGCGCATGGTCTGGCCCGAGTGGCTCGCCGATCTGGAGGCCACCCGGTACGACAACCCGCTGTTCTGCGGCATCACCTTCGAGGACTTCACGGCGGGCTACGACACCAACTCGGCCGTCCTCTTCCCCGAGACCATCGCCGTGCGCGAGGCGCCCGAGCGCTTCTCCTGGGGCGGCATCTTCTGCGACCGCGAGGCCGCCCGCTTCCGCCGGGTCACCGCGGCCGCCGTGGACCTTCTCGGTCTCGAGCTGCCGGAGGACATCGCGGCGATGGTGCACGACCAGGACCGCTGCCAGCAGGCGTTCGTGCTCTGGGACATGGTGCACGACCGCACCCACAGCCACGGTGACCTGCCGTTCGACCCGTTCATGATCAAGCAGCGCCAGCCGTTCTGGATGTACGGCCTCGAGGAACTGCGCTGCGACCTCACGGCCTTCAAGGAGGCGGTGAAGCTGGAGGGCGACGGCTTCCCGCAGGGTCGCGACGTGCAGTACGCGGTGCTCTTCGACCGTATGTTCCGCTTCCCGGTCACCGGCGAGCGCGTACGCAACTACGACGGCCTCGGCGGCCAGCTGCTCTTCGCCTACCTGCACAAGCACGATGTCGTCCGCTGGACCGACAACAGGCTGTCCGTAGACTGGCAGCGCGCCCCGCAGGTCACCAACCAGCTGTGCACCGAGATCGAGACGCTGTACCGCGAGGGCATCGACCGCCCCAAGCTGGTCCACTGGTTCAAGGCGTACGAGCTGGTCTCCACCTACCTCGCCCCGCACCCCGGTTCCCGCTGGGCCAAGGGCCCGGATGCCCTCGACCTCACCCTGCCGCCGCGTAAGCTCGTGGACGACGTGCTTCCGGACGAGTTTCCGCTGAGCATGTTCTATGAGGCGCTCCAGAAGAAGCTGAAGAATGTGATCGCCTCCACCAAGGGCATCACCGCGGACGCCGCCGAGCAGGCAGCCGCGTGAGCGCTCGCGCAGTGCGTACGGGTGATGCAGCGGACGCTGCTCGGGAGGCGAGGATCATGCGGAACGGCAACGGGGCACTGAGCGGCGCGGTGATCGCGGTGGCGGGCGCGGGCGGACCCGCCGGCCGGGCGGCGCTGCAGCGGCTGGCCGAGGCGGGCGCGACCGTGGTGGGTTCGGACAACGACCCCGAGCGCCTCGCGGAAGCGGTGGATGCGGCCCGCTACGCGCACGGCGGCGCCACCGTCATCGGGGACACGGTCGACCTGCTCGATCTGAAGTCCACCCGTGACTGGGCCTCCCACATCGAGAAGGACTTCGGGCACGTGGACGGGCTCGTGCACCTCGTCGGAGGCTGGCGCGGCAGCGAGACCTTCACCAAGACCAGCCTCGACGACTGGGACTTCCTGGACCTGCTGCTCATCCGCACCGTGCAGCACACGTCCCTCGCCTTCTTCGACGCCCTCCAGCGCAGCGACCGCGGCCGGTACGTCCTGATCAGCGCCGCGGGTGCGACCAAGCCCACCGCGGGCAACGCCTCGTACGCCGCGGCCAAGGCCGCCGCCGAGGCCTGGACGCTCGCCATGGCCGACGCCTTCCGCAAGACGGGGGGTGCCGAGGGACCGACGTCGGCGGCTGCGATCCTTGTGGTGAAGGCGCTGGTGCACGACGCGATGCGCGCCGACCGCCCCAACGCGAAGTTCGCGGGCTTCACGGACGTCGAGGACCTGGCCGAGGCCATCGCCGAAGTCTGGGAGAAGCCCGCCGCCGAAGTGAACGGAAACCGTCTGTGGCTCACCGAGACGCCGTGAACCCTCCGAAGACCGACGCGCGTCGCCACCACGACCCGGAGGTCCGCGGTTTCGCGAGCGACAACTACGCCGGGGCGCACCCGGAGGTGCTCGCCGCCCTGTCCGTGGCCAACGGCGGGCACCAGGTGGCGTACGGGGAGGACGACTACACGGAGAACCTCCAGGGGATCGTCCGCAGTCACTTCGGGGCGACGGCAGAGGCCTTCCCGGTCTTCAACGGCACCGGTGCGAACGTCGTCGCGCTCCAGGCGGTCACCGACCGCTGGGGTGCGGTGATCTGCGCCGAGAGCGCGCACATCAACGTCGACGAGGGCGGTGCCCCCGAGCGCATGGGCGGCCTCAAGCTGCTCACCGTGCCCACCCCGGACGGCAAGCTCACCCCCGGGCTGATCGACCGGCAGGCCTACGGCTGGGAGGACGAGCACCGCGCGATGCCACAGGTCGTCTCGATCACCCAGAGCACCGAGCTGGGCACCCTCTACACCCCCGACGAGATCCGCGCGATCTGTGAGCACGCCCATGCGCACGGGATGAAGGTGCACCTGGACGGCTCCCGGATAGCCAACGCGGCCGCCTCCCTGGACGTGCCGATGCGGACGTTCACCAACGCAGTCGGCGTCGACATCCTCTCCCTCGGCGGGACGAAGAACGGCGCGCTGTTCGGCGAGGCGGTCGTCGTCATCAACCAGGACGCCGTGAGCCACATGAAGCACCTGCGCAAGCTGTCCATGCAGCTCGCCTCCAAGATGCGCTTCGTGTCCGTGCAGCTGGAGGCCCTGCTCGCGAAGGACCTGTGGCTGCGCAACGCCCGCCATGCCAACGAGATGGCGCAGCGCCTGGCGGAGGGCGTGCGCGCGGTCCACGGCGTCGAGATCCTCTACCCGGTGCAGGCCAACGCCGTGTTCGCCCGTCTGCCGCACGACGTCAGTGAGCGTCTGCAGAAGCGCTTCCGGTTCTATTTCTGGGACGAGGCCGCGGGTGACGTCCGCTGGATGTGCGCCTTCGACACGCGGGAGGACGACGTGGACCGGTTCGTCGCCGCCCTCAAGGAGGAGATGGCGCGCTAGGGGCTGTCGTTCGGATCATGCCGGCGTCGCGGGGCGTGGCTCGCGCCTCTGCCGCGTTGTCGTCGGTTGCCGACGCTCCGTGTCGTCGTCCTCCTCCGCCTTGCAGCTGCACGCACCACGCCTCGCTCGGGTCGGCAGAAAGGCGCGGTCTCTCCCGGCCGACCTGATCCGAACGACAGACCCCGGCCCCCCGCTTCCCATGCATAAATGTGCGGCTGACCGAAAATCAATCGACTGAGGGTCAATCGCATTCCTATGCTCTGCCGGCATGGAGCTGATCCAGCAGACCTCGCACCTTTCCGCCTACTTGGCCGCTGACGAGGCGATCGACCATCGTCATCCGGTGGTGCGCGAGACGGCCGCGCGACTCGCCGAGCGAGCAGCGGATTCGTATGCCTATGCGCACGCGGCGTATGAATTCGTGCGCGACACCATTCCGCACTCCGCCGACAGCGGTGATCCGCGTGTCACCTGGCGCGCCTCCGACGTCATCGAGCAGCGCACCGGCATCTGCCACGCCAAGGCCCATGCCCTGGCCGCACTGCTGCGCGCCGAGGACATTCCGACGGCTCTGTGCTATCAGCGACTCCTGCACGACGGCGGCGGCCATGTCGTGCACGGTCTGGTCGCCGTGCGGTTCGACGGCGCCTGGCACCGGCAGGACCCGCGCGGCAACAAGCCGGGCGTCGACGCCCGCTTCTCCCTCCATGGGGAGCGCCTGGCCTGGGTCCCCGACGAGAAGTCCAGTGAAGCGGACTATCCAGTCTTGTATGCTGTACCTCACCCGGTTGTACTCAGCGCTCTCAAGGCGGCTCCAGACCGGCCGGTCCTCTGGAAGACACTCCCCACCGCACTCTGAGGCAAGGCGATGACCACCACCCTGACCGTGTCCGACGCGGTGCGCGCCCTCGCGCCCGGCTTCACCCATGTGGCCATCGAGGCACACGACCTGGTGAACGGGCCCAGCACCGACGGCACTTCGGCCCTGCTCGACGACTCGGCCCGCCGCCTCGCCGCCCGGCTGGAGGGACGCGCCCCGCACGAGGACCCGCACATGACGGCCTGGCGGGAGGTGTACGCGGCCTTCGGGGCCAAGCCGTCGCGCACCCGCAACTCGGCCGAGGCGCTGGCGAAGCGGGCGCTGTCGGACGCCGGACTGCCCCGGATCAATGTGCTCGTCGACATCTACAACGCGATCAGCGTCGCCCATCTGATCCCGGTCGGAGGCGAGGACCTGGACCTGATCCAGGGCGCCATGCACCTTGTGCGGGCCTCGGGCGAGGAGGACTTCGTGACCGTCGCGGGCGGCGAGGAGACCGTCGAGCACCCCGACGCAGGAGAGGTGGTCTGGTGCGACGGGGCCGGTGTGACCTGCCGCCGCTGGAACTGGCGCCAGGGGCCGCGCACCCGGCTCACCGAGGCTTCGACCTCGGCGCTCTTCCTGCTGGAGAGCCTGGCTCCGATGCCGGTTGCCGACGTCGAGAAGGCCGGCGCGGAACTCGCCGAACTGCTGGAGAAGTTCAGCCCCGGGGCGCGGATCACCGTCCACGCCCCGGCCTGACATCGGTCAGTGCGCCTCGACAGCGCGCAGCTGCTCCGGGGTCGGTGCCGTCCCGCCGAGGTGGGCGGGCATCCACCAGGTGTCGTCCGGCGTCCTGGGCCGCACGGGGTAGGCGCGCTGCGCGGCCTCCAGCAACTCCTGTACCCGCTCGCGCAGCTGGCGGGTGAGCGCCCCGGCGTACGTGTCGCGCGAGGCCTCGACCGCCTCGCCGACCCGGATCGTGATCGGGGTGTGGCTGCGACGGAAGTTTCGCGGGTGTCCCTTGGTCCACAGTCGCTGCGTACCCCACAGAGCCATCGGGATCAGCGGGACGCCGGCCTCCTGGGCCAGGCGTACGGCGCCCGACTTGAAGCTCTTGAGGGTGAAGGACTGCGAGATCGTGGCCTCGGGGAACACCCCGATGACCTCGCCCGACTTCAGCGAGTCCAGTGCTTGGGCGTACGCCGCCTCACCCTGCTTGCGGTCCACCGGGATGTGCTTCATGGCGCGCATCAATGGGCCGGAGAGCTTGTGCCGGAAGACGGACTCCTTGGCCATGAAGCGCACCAGGCGCTTCTGCTGGAGCGCAGCGAGGCCGTTGAAGATGAAGTCCAGATAGCTGATGTGGTTGCTCACGAGCACCGCCCCGCCCGAGCGCGGGATGTTCTCCGCCCCCTTGCAGTCGATCTTCAGGTCCCATGCCTTGAACGTCGTGAGGGCCAGACCGATGACGGGACGATAGACGAGCTCAGCCATGGCTGGGACGGACCCTTCTCTCTGCCTGGGAAGGGACTCCCAGCCGAAGTTACGCAGCCGTAGGTTTACGGCTTGTCGCAGATCGTGCCCGAAGAACGGACGCGGGGCCAGTCCTGGTGCCTGCGGGCGGCGAGATCCTCGTCACGTCACCCGTGTGCACCGCCACGGCTGCCGGCTCCGTCCTACCGACCCCGCACCGCTGTTCGTCGTACGAGCAGATACAACTCGCAGCCGAGGCAGTACCCGAACACCGCGTTGAGGAAGGCGGCGGCGAGCGCGAGCCCCGTCGCGGCCTGCCCGAGCCACTGCGGCCCCACGGTGTAGCCCACGAGTCCGACGGCCGCGAAGGCCAGACCGACCGCCTGGGCGAACTGCGGTGGCTGCGGCGCCTCGAACTGTGTCGGCGGCCCTAGCCGCGGACGGACCAGGGTTCGGAAGAGCAGACCGTAGGGTGACCGGGGCACGCCCCAGGCCGCACCCAGCGCGAACGCCAGGAGCTGCCAGGCCAGCAGCCACCCGCTGCCGGTGATCAGGACGATCACCAGCACCACTGTCGTCAGGGCCGCCCCGAAGCGCGGTCCTCTTGTGTCGATGTCCATGAATCGAGCATTCCGCAGGGAAGACGTTTCGTGGAGGCGGGAATCTTTGCAGTCCTGTGAATGCTGGAGCAGGTGATGACCGGACTTGTGGTGTGTGTGGCCGTGCTCGTGCTGGCGAGTGCCTACGGTGTGCTGCACCGGCGGCGGAGCGGGAGAGTGAGAGTGCGCGGGCGGGACGACGGAAAGCGGCTCGGTGCCGCCGAGTTGGGCGACGGGCTCGGCGAGCGGGCGACGCTGGTGCAGTTCTCCAGTGCCTTCTGCGCACCCTGCCGGGCGACGCGGCGGACCCTCACCGAGGTGGCCGCGATGGTCCCCGGTGTCACCCATGTGGAGATCGACGCCGAACAGCGTCTCGAACTCGTCCGCGCGCTGGACATCCTCAAGACACCGACCGTGCTCGTCCTGGACGCGGACGGCAGGATCGTGCGCCGTGCGACCGGTCAGCCCCGCAAGGCGGATGTGATCGCCGCGCTGGGCGAGGCGGTCTGACGCCGTCTCGGCCGGCCGGCAGGACCGGTGCCGGGCTCCGCGGGACGAGCGGAAGGCGGACGATGAGGTATCTCCCAGTTGTCCGGACGAACTTGACTGCGCCCACCATCTATCGTCAGCCTGACCCCATGCCCCCGGAACTCCTTCTTTTCGAGCGCGTCCACGTGGATCTGGTCCGCACCGCGAGTGCGTGGTGGCCGGACCGCTGAACAGCCACGGATCCGCCTCACGTCGCCCCTCGCAGAAGGACAGTTCCATGACGGCCACACCCGGCCTCGGCACCCCCCGGCTCGCTTCCCCGGCCCTGCTGCGCTCCGTCTTCCGGCGGCATGCGGCGGGAGTCGCCGTGGTCACCGCCCAAGGGAGCGGCAGGCCGGTGGGCTTCACCGCCACTTCCCTCAGCTCCGTCTCCGCCGAGCCCCCGCTGATCTCGTTCGGTGTCGGTGTCGGCGGATCGAGCTGGTCCGTCATGTCCGAGGCCGACCACGTCGGCGTGCACATACTCGGTGAGCACCAGGAAGCCCTGGCCGGCATCTTCGCCACGAGCGGTGCCGACCGCTTCGGCGCCCCGACGGGCTGGCGCGAGGGGCCCGAGGGCGTTCCCGTGCTGGACGGAGTGCTCGCCTGGCTCGTCTGCCGTGTGGTGGCGCGGGTGCCCGCCGGGGACCACTGCATCGTGATCGCCGAGGTCGTGTCCGGCGATCCCTCGGGAGCAGGCCGTCCCCTGCTCTATCACCAGGGGCAGTTCAACAGGCTGCGCGACTGAACCTGCCGACCGGTTACGCAGCGTTGTCAAGGTCACAGTTCAAAGCGCTTGCTTAGCGGGCATGTACTGGGTGTACTGACGAGTAATATTTCGTTCGGAGCGCGGGGTCGCCCCGACCGGGATCGGCCGCTTCAGGCGCCTATGCTGCCTAAAAGAAGGCAGCCCAGAAATGACGATGCAGTAGGAGAGCCGGCGTGAGCTTGAGGATCGTTGTCACTGTGAAGTACGTGCCCGACGCCACTGGCGACCGGCACTTCGCCGATGACCTGACCGTCGACCGGGACGACGTGGACGGTCTGCTCTCCGAGCTCGACGAGTACGCCGTCGAACAGGCGCTGCAGATCGCGGAGAACGCCGACGACGCCGAGGTCACCGTGCTGACGGTGGGCCCCGAGGATGCCAAGGACGCGCTGCGCAAGGCTCTGTCGATGGGTGCGGACAAGGCGATCCACGTGGAGGACGACGACCTGCACGGCACCGACGCCATCGGCACCTCGCTGGTGCTGGCCAAGGCGATCGAGAAGGCCGGCTACGACCTGGTCGTCTCCGGCATGGCCTCCACCGACGGCACCGCCGGTGTGGTTCCCGCGCTGCTGGCCGAGCGTCTGGGCGTCCCGCAGGTCACGCTGCTGTCCGAGGTCTCCGTCGAGGACGGTGTCGTCACGGGCCGCCGTGACGGCGACACCGCCTCCGAGCAGCTCCAGGCGCAGCTCCCGGCCGTCGTCTCGGTCACCGACCAGTCGGGCGAGGCACGTTACCCGTCCTTCAAGGGCATCATGGCCGCCAAGAAGAAGCCGGTCGAGTCCTGGGACCTGTCCGACCTGGAGATCGACGCCGAAGAGGTCGGCCTCGAAGGTGCCTGGACGAAGGTCGAGACCGCGGCCGAGCGTCCGGCGCGCACCGCGGGCACGATCGTCAAGGACGAGGGCGAGGGCGGCAAGCAGCTCGCTGAGTTCCTCGCGAGCCAGAAGTTCATCTAGGGCCCCCCGGCCTGACCGCCCCTCAGACTTCGTAATCCGCAAGGAGATCCATTCCCATGGCTGAAGTTCTCGTCTACGTCGACCACGTGGACGGTGCCGTCCGCAAGCCCACCCTGGAGCTGCTCACGCTCGCCCGCCGCCTCGGCGAGCCGGTCGCCGTCGCCCTCGGTGCGGGTGCGGAGAACACCGCGTCCGCCCTCGCCGAGCACGGCGCGGTGAAGGTCCTCACCCACGACGCGCCCGAGTACGCCGACTACCTGGTCGTGCCCAAGGTGGACGCGCTGCAGGCCGCCTACGAGCAGGTCTCCCCGGCCGCCGTCCTGGTGCCGTCCTCGGCCGAGGGCAAGGAGATCGCGGCCCGTCTCGCGGTCCGCATCGGTTCCGGCATCATCACCGACGCCGTAGACCTGGAGGCCGGCGACGAGGGCCCGGTGGCCACGCAGTCGGCGTTCGCCGCCTCCTTCACCACCAAGTCCCGTGTCAGCAAGGGGACCCCGGTCATCACCGTCAAGCCGAACTCGGCTGCGGTCGAGGCCGCCCCGGCGGCCGGCGCGGTGGAGGCGCTCAACGTGTCCTTCTCGGACAAGGCGACCGGCACCAAGGTCACCGGCCGTACGCCGCGTGAGTCGACGGGCCGTCCGGAGCTGACCGAGGCCGCGATCGTGGTCTCCGGTGGCCGTGGTGTCAACGGCGCGGAGAACTTCGCGATCATCGAGGCGCTGGCCGACTCTCTGGGTGCGGCCGTCGGTGCCTCGCGTGCCGCCGTCGACGCCGGCTGGTACCCGCACACCAACCAGGTCGGCCAGACCGGCAAGAGCGTGTCCCCGCAGCTGTACATCGCCTCCGGTATCTCGGGTGCGATCCAGCACCGGGCCGGTATGCAGACCTCGAAGACGATCGTGGCGATCAACAAGGACTCCGAGGCGCCGATCTTCGACCTGGTCGACTACGGCGTGGTGGGCGACCTCTTCGACGTCGTCCCGCAGCTGACCGAGGAGGTCAAGACCCGCAAGGGCTGAGCGACTTTCGGCCACGAGGCCCCCGCGACCGCACCGGCGGTCGCGGGGGCCTTTGTCATCCCAGGGTCAGCGACGCCTGCACGGGAAGGTGGTCGCTGGGGTACCGCCCCTCCTGCGCGAAGGTGTTGACCGACGCCCGGTGCGCCGTCACGCCCGGGGTGGCGAGGATCCAGTCGATGCGGTCTCCGTCCGGCCTGAGCGGCTTGTAGCCGTGGAAGGTCCCGTACGGCGCGGTGCGCTCGGCGGCCGTGTCCCATGTGTCGACGAGGCCGGCGCCGAGGAGCGTGTCGTAGACGGGGCTCTTGTGCGCGGCGACGTTGAAGTCGCCGGTCAGTACGAGCGGCAGGGAGCGGTCGAGCCCGGCGATCCGATCGGCGATGAGGGAGGCTGCGCGTGTGCGTACGTACTGGCTCTTGTTGTCCAGATGGGTGTTCAGTGCGTAGAACTCCCGCCCGCCGTGCTGCAGATCGCGGAAGCGGACCCAGGTGACCATGCGGATGCAGGCACCGCCCCAGGTGTTCGAGCCGATCACGTCAGGGGTGTCGGAGAGCCAGAAGTGGTCGTACTCCACGGGGTCGAGCCGCCGGGTGTCGTAGAAGACGGACTCGAACTCGTCGCGGCTGCCGCCTCCGCGCCCGGTGCCGATCCAGGCGTAGTCCGTTCCCAGGTCGGCCGCGATGCCACGGACCTGGTGGTACAGACCCTCCTGGGTGCCGATGACATGCGGCCGTTCCCGGTGCAGCAGCGTGCGCATGGCGGGGCGGCGCTCCGTCCAGCTGTGGGGTTCGGCGGTGCTCGCGAAGCGCAGATTGAAGGACATGAAGTCCAGATGGCGCTCGTGCGGGCCCGATGCCGAGGCGTGGTGCGGCGCTGGACATGGGAAGGGTGACCGCGGCCGCCACAACGGTCTTGAGGCCCAGGCGGCGGGTGACTCGGCTGTACAGGGAAGGTGAGGAGTGTCCGGTGCGCAAGAGGTGTTGACCCGCGGCAAGATCCGCGGATAGCTTCATTCAACAGATTGTTGATTCCGGGAAGCGGAAAACGGGAGGACGCGGAATGGGCCAGGGGCATCAGGAGAGGGTGGCGACGAGTCTCGCGGACGCCGTCGTCAACGACATCAGCACCTCTCTGGCCCCGGTCGACCGTGAACTGGAGCGCCGCTACCCGGGTGACCCGGGCACGCGTCAGCCGGTTCACACCGTTTATGTCCCCGGTGACGTCTTCGCCGCCGGCACGGTCCGCTCCTGGGGTGACCAGGCCCTCGCGTCCCTCGACGAACACGCCCCGGACGCAAGGTCGCTGGCCGCCGTGCTCGGTCTCGCCGACGACCTGGCCGAGCCGGTCCACGAGCGGGTGCGCGCGAAGCTGGAACGCGAGCCGATCGAGGACCTGCGCGTCGACTTCGAGGACGGCTACGGCCCGCGTCCCGACGCCGAGGAGGACCGGGCGGCCGCCCGGGTGGCCCGGCTGATCGCGGATGCCCGGGCCGCACGCGCCGCGGGGCCGGAATCCGGGGCGGGAACCACCGCCCCGTACATGGGTATCCGGATGAAGTGCCTGGAAGCCCCGGTACGGGACCGGGGCATCCGCACGCTCGACATCTTTCTGACGGGCCTGATGGAGGCCGGCGGTCTCCCGGACGGTCTTGTGCTCACCCTGCCCAAGGTCACCTACGCCGAGCAGGTCGCCGCCATGGTGCGGCTGCTGGAGGAGTTCGAGAGGGCGCACGGACTCGAGCCCGGCCGGATCGGGTTCGAGATCCAGATCGAGACCAGTCAGGCCATCCTGGCCGCCGACGGCACGGCGACGGTCGCCCGCATGATCGACGCCGCGCGGGGTCGCGCCACCGGCCTGCACTACGGCACCTTCGACTACAGCGCCTGCCTCGGCGTGTCCGCCGCCTACCAGGCGAGCGACCACCCGGTCGCCGACCACGCCAAAGCGATCATGCAGGTCGCGGCGGCGGGCACCGGTGTACGGGTGTGCGACGGCTCCACGAACGTCCTGCCGGTCGGGCCCACCGAGCAGGTCCACGAGGCCTGGAGGCTGCACTACCGGCTCACCCGGCGGGCGTTGGCCCGCGCCTACTACCAGGGCTGGGACATGCACCCCGGCCACCTTCCGACCCGGTACGCGGCCGTCTTCGCCTTCTACCGCGAGGGGTTCGAGCAGGCTGCGGAGCGTCTGGCCCGTTATGCCCGGCGCAGCGGCGGTGATGTGATGGACGAGCCCGCGACCGCCAAGGCCCTGAGCGGCTATCTGCTGCGGGGGCTGGACTGCGGCGCGCTGGACGCCGGCGAGGTCGCCGAGGCCACCGGCCTGACCCGGGCGGATCTGGAGGGCTTCGCGGCACCCGGGCGCGGGGATCTCACGGTCTCGGGCACGTAGGGGCCCCGTTCGGGGTGCGGGGCGGCCGGGCGGGCCGGCCCGCGGAACGGCCTGTGCCGGCGCCGAGCCCCCTCGGGCCGCCGCTCCTCAGTCGGCGGGCGCCAGTTCGCCCGAACCCCGGGCGATCAGGCGGGTGGGGAGTTCGATGCGCTCGGGTGTGATGAGGCTTCCGTCGAGTTGACGGAAGAGGCGTTCGGCGGCCGTACGGCCGAGGGCGGCGGCGTCCTGGGCGATGACCGTTACCCCGGGGTCGAGGAGGTCGGCCAGTTCGAAGTCGTCGAAGCCGACGAGGGCGACCGGCCGGTCGTGCTCGGCGAGGACACGGACGACGGTGACTGTCACACGGTTGTTGCCCGCGAAGATGGCTGTGACAGGGGTGGTACCGGACAGCATCTCCTCGGCGGCCCGCCGCACCCGCTCCGGATCGGTGACCCCGAGGGAGATCCACGACTCCTCCACCGGTATGCCGGCGTCCTCCATCGCGGCCCGGTAGCCGCGCAGTCGCTCGGCCGCGGTGTGGATGCGGGGCATGTCGCCGATGAAGCCGATCCGGCGGTGGCCGTGCGCGATCAGATGGGCGATCCCGTCGCGCGCGCCGCCGAAGCTGTCCGAGAGCACGACGTCGGCATCGATCCGGCCGGCGGGGCGGTCCACGAACACCGTGGCGACCCCCGCCTTGATCTCCGGCTCCAGATAGCGGTGGTCGTCGCCGGCAGGGATGACGACCAGACCGTCGACGCGGCGCGCGCACAGCGCCAGCACCAGTTCCTGCTCGCGGTCCGGGTCCTCCGCGCTGGAGCCGTTGATCAACAGGGCTCCGTGGGCCCGCGCGACCTCCTCGACCGCGCGGCTCAGCGGGCCGTAGAAGGGGTCGGCGAGATCCTCGAGGACGAGGCCGACGCTCGCGGTGCGGCCCTTGCGCAGCACCCGTGCGCTGTCGTTGCGGCGGAAGCCCAGGGCCTCGATGGCCTCCTGGACCCGGCGCTCGGTGTCCGGGGTGACTCCGGACTCCCCGTTGACGACACGCGACACCGTTTTCAGACCGACTCCGGCACGTGCTGCGACGTCCTTCATGGTCGGCCGGTTGCCGTAGCGGTTCTCGGATCGGCGTGCGGTCTCGGGCACGATGCGCTGTCCTGTCCTGTCGTCCACGGTGATGCGTCGGTCCATGGGGTTGTATGAGGATGTGGCGTCGAGCATAGAGCCTGGACAACGTTGTCAGATGCGGGAGACACTGTCCACCGCAATCTCCGGCCTGCGCCTTCCCTCCAGGGTGCCTCCTGCCAGCGCCCGGCCGGGGCATCCGGATCCGCGGCGGCGCCCGCCGTGCGCGGTGCCGGTACGACCGAAGCATTGGGAGATCAGACACTGATGCACACCGACCTCGTGGCCGCGCTCGACATCGGCGGCACCAAGATCGCCGGAGCGCTGGTGGACGGCCACGGCCGGATCCTGCTGCGCGCACAGCGCGCGACACCCGCGCAGGAGGACGGCGAGACCGTGATGGGGGCCGTGGAGGCCGTCGTCGGGGAGCTGACGGCCTCGCCGCTGTGGAGTCGGGCGCAGGCCGTCGGCATCGGCAGCGCGGGTCCGGTGGATGCCTCCGCGGGTACGGTGAGCCCGGTCAACGTGCCCGGCTGGCGCGGCTACCCGCTGGTCGAGCGGGTGCGGGCCGCGACGGGTGGTCTGCCCGTGGAACTCATCGGCGACGGTGTGGCGATCACCGCCGCCGAGCACTGGCAGGGCGCGGCCCGCGGCCACGACAACGCGTTGTGCATGGTGGTGTCGACGGGCGTCGGCGGCGGACTCGTGCTGGGGGGCCGCCTGTACCCGGGGCCGACCGGCAACGCGGGCCACATCGGGCACATCAGCGTCGACCTGGACGGCGACCTCTGCCCGTGCGGGGCGCGCGGCTGCGTGGAGCGCATCGCGAGCGGGCCGAACATCGCCCGCCGCGCCCTGGAGGGCGGCTGGCAGCCGGGGCCCGACGGCGACACCTCGGCTGCCGCGGTGGCCGCCGCCGCCCGCGACGGCGATCCGGTGGCGGTGGCCTCCTTCGAGCGGGCGGCCCGCGCGCTGGCCGCGGGCATCGCCGCGACCGCCACGCTCGTCGAGATCGACATCGCGGTGATCGGCGGGGGGGTGGGCAAGGCGGGCGACGTTCTCTTCACACCCCTGCGCAAGGCCCTGCCCGACTACGCCACGCTGTCCTTCGTGCAGGGGCTGACCGTGGAGCCGGCGCAGATGGGCACGGACGCGGGGCTGGTGGGCGCGGCGGCCGCCGCGCTGCGCGGCCGGGAGGACGCTCCGGCCGCGGGCCTCGCGAGCTGACCGGTCCGTGCGGTCCCGGTGGGACCGCACGAACGGTGGCGCCCCGGCGCGGATGTGCCGGGGCGCCCATGTGTCCGATCAGCAACTCAGCCGCGCGTCCGCCCAGTCCGCGTGGTCGGAGTCGATGCCGTCGCCGCCGTCGGTGACGACCAGGTGGACCACCTGGGCGCCCGTCACATCGGCGGTGATCGGCCGGGCGGCATCCGCGTTGGTCAGCACGCCGGTGGTGAGGACCGTCCCGCCGTCCGCCCTGATCTCGAAGGCGACCGTGCCCTTGCTGCCCTTCTCGTCGTCCACGCCGACGTCCGCCGTGACCGTCGTGCACGCCCCGCCCGTGTAGTAGGCGATGTCGCTCTCGGCGTGTGCGCCGAGTCCCTTGGCGTACACGGCCCCGCCGATCGTGAGGGGATGGCCGTCACCCGCGGCGCTCTCACCGTTGCTCGTGTCGCGCTCGACCGGCCCGTAGCCGTTGGCCGTCGAGAGCCACGGCAGATCACTGAGGTAGGAGACACCGGAGGGCGGCGGCACGACCACGGTCGCCGTGACCGGCACCAGGTTCTCCACCCGCACGCCCGTGGGCGACCGGTAGGCGGTTCTGAGCGTCAGGGCGTACGACCCTGTCGCCGTGCCCGGCGGCGCTGTCACCCGCCACGAGGTGCGCAGCGAGCGCCCCGTGGGCAGGACGTTCGCGGCCGTCCCGGACGTCGGCTTCACCGACCACCCCGCGGGGCCGCTCAGCGACACGGACACGTGCATCGCCGGTGTACGCCCGAGGTCCGTGACCGTCGAGGCCATGACCGCCGGCCTGCCCGCCTGGACCAACGGGCTTCCGCTCAGGCCGAGTTCCACGGCGGGTGGCTGCAGCGCCCAGTGCCGGTCGGCCGCCACGCGTACGAGGACCGTGCCGTGCGCCGGAACCGTCGCCGAGATCGTCCCGGCGGTGTTGTAGCTGCGGTGCTGCCACAGATCGCGGAGTGTGTAGGCGCCCGCGGACGGGAGACCGACGGCCGCGGCGGTCGTACCGATCCGCTGGGCCTCGCCCGTCTCGTTGAACAGGGCGACCGCCCGGCTGCCGTCCTTCATCTCCTTGGAGATCACCCAGCGTCCGCCCTCGGACGAGAGCACCGCGCCCTGCTTGCCGAGCGGGTCCTGGTCGACGGCGATGACCTCCTTGTTGCCGAGGATGTCGAGGGTCTCCGGGGAGGCCTTGCGCAGATCGGAGCCGATGAGCAGCGGGGCGGCCATCACGGACCACAGGGAGAAATGGGAGCGGTACTCCGTGTCGGTCATGCCGCCGTTGCCGACCTCCAGCATGTCCGGGTCGTTCCAGTGCCCGGGTCCCGCGTAGGACGCCAGGGGCAGGTTCTGCTTGAGGATCGAGAGCATCGAACCCCAGTTGTCACTGATGTCGCCGGTGGTACGCCACAGATGCCCGACGTCCGAGGCCCACTCCCACGGCTTGTTCTGGCCCCACTCACAGATGCTGTAGACGATGGGGCGGCCGGTCGCCTTCAGCGCGTCCCGCATCGTCGTGTAGCGCTGCTCGGCGTCCACGCCCTGGTTGTTGCAGTTGTCGTACTTCAGGTAGTCCACACCCCAGTCGGCGAACTGCTGCGCGTCGCTGTACTCGTGGCCGAGCGCGCCCGGGAATCCCGCGCTGTTGCACGTCTTCGTGCCCGCACTGGTGTAGATGCCGAGCTTGAGCCCCTTGGAGTGGACGTAGTCCGCGACGGCCTTGATCCCGTCGGGGAACCGCACCGGGTCGGGCACGAGCTTGCCGTCCGCGTCCCGCGAGGGCAGGGCCCAGCAGTCGTCGAGGTTGACGTACTGGTACCCGGCGGCCTTGAGGCCCTTGTCGACGAACAGGTCCGCGATCCCCTTGACCATCGACTCGTCGAACTCGGCACGGCAGTTCGTGGAGTTCCAGTTGTTGAAGCCCATGGGCGGGGTGAGGGCCAGGCCGTCGGCGAGTGCGGGCCGGGCCGGTGCCGCGGCGGGAGCGGCCAGAGCCGGTGCCGCCAGCCCCGTCGTACACAAAAGGCCCGCGGTGAGCGCACCGACCACTCTTCGGCGCGTTGTGCGGGGGAGAAGGTGACGCATCGTTACGTTCCTCCGTCTCTCGCTAGAGATAGGACGTCTGCATGCTCGCGTCAAACTGTTCGCTTACGGTAGGCCGTGTTGGAGTGTGGTGGAAGAGGGTGGGTGGCGGCTGTTGGGTATGGACCGGAAGCAGCTGACTGTGGCTCAATCCGGCGAAGAGCCGAAGTTCCGCGTTCGGTTGTGTGCAGGGGGTCCTTGAGGGGGAGTGTGTGGAGTCGCCGCTGAACGGCACCTTGTCCCGAAGCTTCCACCCAGGGACATCGGATGTCCTGCCTGAAGTCCCCGCATGTTGTGACCGGTGTGATGGTCGCCCGTCCCGTCGAACGGGTACGGCGGGTGGATGCGTGACTCCTGGCCCGTTTCGCAGTTGAAGAGGGCATGAAGAAGCGCAGCATGCTCGCCATCGCGTCCCTCGCCACCGGATTCGTCGTGGCGGCCATCACCCCTTCACCCGCCGCCGACCACGACGGGCTCGGCGACCTCAACGTGAAGGACACGTTCAGCACCGTCGACCACACCGTCGACCACGACAGCCTGGCGGCGGACGAGGGTGCCCTTGGGCAGAACGGCTGACGGAGAGCCCGCTTCCCGGCGCCGGGCCCCGATGGCAGGGGCACCGGCGCCGCGGCGTGCCGTCCGCCGGATGCACCCTCATCTGCGGCGGGTTTCCGTGGCAGGGTTGAAGGGGCAAGCCACAGGGGGCCAATAGAAGAGGGGGGAACCGTGATCGTCTGGATCAACGGTGCGTTCGGTGCGGGGAAGACAACTACCGCACGGGAACTGATCGAACTGATCCCGAACAGCACGCTCTTCGACCCCGAGGTCATCGGCGGAACTCTCACGTACCTGCTGCCGCCGAAGCGCCTCGCCGAGGTCGGCGACTTCCAGGACCTGGCGATCTGGCGACGGCTCGTGATCGACACGGCGGCCGCGATGGTCGCCGAACTGGGCGGTGTCCTCGTGGTTCCGATGACCCTGCTGCGCCAGGAGTACCGCGACGAGATCTTCGGCGGCCTCGCCGCCCGCCGCATCCCGGTACGCCATGTCCTCCTCGCCCCGGCCGAAACGATCCTGCGGGAGCGGATAGCCGGCCGGGAGGTGCCGCCCGACCTCCCTGACGGAGAGATGCGGGTCCGCCAGTGGTCGTACGACCACATCGAGCCCTATCGCGCCGCCCTCGCCGACTGGCTCACCGCGGACGCGTACCCGGTCGACACCAGCGCCCTCACCCCGTACGAGACCGCCCTGCGGATCGCCGAGGCCGTCCGCACCGACACCGCACCCGTCTGCGACATCGTGCAGACCCCCGAGCCGACCTCCGAGACCCTCGCCGCGGGTGTGCTGCTCTTCGACGAGCAGGACAGAGTGCTGCTCGTCGACCCCACCTACAAGGCCGGATGGGAGTTCCCTGGCGGCGTGGTCGAACCCGGCGAGGCCCCCGCGCGCGCCGGTGTACGCGAGGTGGCGGAAGAGACCGGGCTCACGCTCGACCAGGTCCCCCGGCTCCTGGTCGTCGACTGGGAACCTCCCGTACCGCCCGGATACGGCGGACTGCGGCTCCTCTTCGACGGCGGCCGGCTGGACAGCACGGCGGCCGACCGCCTGCTGCTGCCCGGGCCCGAGTTGCGCGACTGGCGGTTCGTCACGGAGGCGGAAGCGGCCGGTCTGCTTCCGCCCGTCCGTTACGAGAGGCTGCGCTGGGCCCTGCGGGCGCGCGAACGCGGGGCGGCCCACTATCTGGAGGCCGGCGTCCCGGTCGGCTGAACCGGCTTCGCACCGCGCCTGCCGCCGCCGACGGTGTCCAAGGACGGCGACGGAAGGTCGGCAGGCGGCTGTGGAAAGGGTCCCCGCCCAGGGGGCGAGGACCCTTCGCCGGGTGCGGAGTCGCTCAGCCGGCCGCGTAGTTGCGCAGGAACAGGGCCTCGGTCACCGACAGTCGCTCCAACTCGTCCGGAGACACGCTCTCGTTGACCGCGTGGATCTGTGCCTCGGGCTCGCTCAGGCCGATGAGGAGGATCTCCGCCTGCGGATAGAGCGAGGCAAGGGTGTTGCACAGCGGGATGGAGCCGCCCTGGCCCGCGTACTGCATCTCCTGGCCCGGGTAGGCGGCCTCCATCGCTTCGGCCATCGCCGCGTACGCCGGGCTGGAGGTGTCGGCCCGGAACGCCTGTCCCTGGCCGATCTGCTCCGTCCGCACCCGTGCGCCCCACGGCGTGCGCGCCTCCAGGTGCGCCTGGAGCAGCTTCGTGGCGTCGACGGCGTCCACGCCCGGCGGCACCCGCAGGCTGATCAGCGCGCGGGCACGCGCCTGGACGGAGGGGGTGGCGCCCACGACGGGCGGGCAGTCGATGCCGAGCACGGTCACGGACGGGCGCGCCCAGATGCGGTCGGCGACCGAGCCGGAGCCGATCAGTTCCACCCCGTCGAGCACCTTGGCGTCCTTGCGGAACTGCTCTTCCGGGTACTCGACGCCCTCCCAACGGTTCTCGGCGACCAGACCGTCGACGGTGGTCGAGCCGTCCTCGGCCCGCAGCGAGTCCAGTACACGGATCAGAGCGGACAGCGCGTCCGGTGCCGCACCGCCGAACTGACCCGAGTGGAGGTTGCCTTCGAGCGTGTCCACGCTGACCCGGACGAGAGTCATGCCGCGCAGTGTCGAGGTGACCGTCGGCAGTCCGGCGCGGAAGTTGCCCGCGTCCCCGATGACGATGGTGTCGGCAGTGAGAAGGTCCGGGTGCTCCTCGGCGTAGCGCTCGAGGCCACCGGTGCCCTGCTCCTCCGAGCCCTCGGCGATGACCTTGACGTGCACCGGCACGCCGCCGCTGGCCCGCAGGGCGCGCAGCGCGAGCAGATGCATGATGACGCCGCCCTTGCAGTCGGCGGTGCCGCGCCCGTACCAACGGCCCTCGCGCTCCGTCAGTTCGAAGGGCGGCGTGGTCCAGCCGGCCTCGTCGAGGGGCGGCTGCACGTCGTAGTGCGCGTACAGCAGCACCGTCTTGGCGCCCTCCGGGCCGGGCAGGTAGCCGTACACCGACTGCGTGCCGTCCGGGGTGTCGAGCAGCGCCACGTCCTGGAAGCCCTCGGCGGCGAGCGCGTCGGCGATCCACCGCGCGGCGCCCTCGCTCTCGCTCCTGGGGAACTGGTCGAAGTCCGCCACCGATTTGAAGGCGACCAGCTCGGTGAGCTCCTCCTTCGCCCTGGGCATCAGCGAGGCGACGGCCTCGGCGACCGGATTCGACGACATGGGCACGCTCCTTGTAGGTGCGACTTTGTACTGTTGAGCACTTCCTGTGCGGATTTGCGCATGCGCGTACTGGTGTGCAGGGCGCATACGCTGCCGATCCTCCCACAGCGACCTGTGACGACGCCGCCGTAGGATGCGAGGGACAGGTGCGGCAAGCAGCGTGATCGGGAGCAGTAGACCATCGTGAGCAGCGAGAACTCTTCGGCGGACGACGTGCAGCAGGTGTGGGACGTCGTCGTGGTGGGCGCGGGACCGGCGGGGGCGTCGGCCGCCTACGCGGCGGCGGTCGCGGGACGCAGCGTGCTCTTGCTGGAGAAGGCCGAACTGCCGCGCTACAAGACCTGCGGCGGCGGCATCATCGGCCCCTCGCGCGACGCCCTGCCCCCCGGCTTCGAACTGCCGCTGCGCGACCGGGTGCACGCGGTCACCTTCTCGAACAACGGTCGCTTCACCCGTACCCGCCGTTCCAAGAACATGCTGTTCGGGTTGATCAACCGTCCGGAGTTCGACCAGCAGCTCGTCGAGCACGCCCAGAAGGCGGGCGCGGAACTGCGCACCGGCGTCACGGTGTCCCGGGTCGAGCAGCACGGCTCGGCGGTGCCGGACCGGCGCACGGTCGCCGTCGTCCTGCAGGGCGGAGAGACCCTGCTGGCGCGCGCCGTCGTGGGCGCCGACGGCAGCGCCAGCCGTATAGGGGCGCACGTGGGGGTCAAGCTCGACCAGGTGGACCTCGGCCTGGAGGCGGAGATCCCGGTGCCGGAGACCGTCGCCGAGGACTGGAAGGGGCGGGTGCTCATCGACTGGGGGCCGATGCCCGGAAGTTACGGCTGGGTCTTCCCCAAGGGGGACACCCTGACAGTGGGCGTGATCTCCGCGCGCGGTGAAGGCGCCGCGACCAAGCGGTACTTGGAGGACTTCATCGCCCGTCTGGGACTCGCCGGCTTCGAACCGAGCGTCTCCTCGGGGCACTTGACCCGCTGCCGTGCCGATGACTCGCCGCTGTCGCGCGGGCGGGTGCTGGTGTGCGGGGACGCCGCGGGCCTGCTGGAGCCATGGACCCGTGAGGGGATCTCGTTCGCGTTGCGGTCGGGGCGGCTCGCGGGGGAGTGGGCGGTCCGTATCGCCGAGGCGCACGACGCCGTGGACACACGCAGGCAGGCCCTGAACTACGCCTTCGCCATCAAGGCCGGGCTGGGCGTCGAGATGAGCGTCGGCAAGCGGATGCTCGCGGTGTTCGAGCGCCGCCCGGGCCTGGTCCACGCGGCGCTGACCGGCTTCCGGCCCGCCTGGAACGTGTTCAAGGACATCACCCAGGGCGCCACTTCCCTGGGCGAGCTCGTCCGCACCCGCCCGATCGCCCAGCGTGCGCTGACCGCGCTCGACCGGGGCCCCGCGGGCGACGGGGTCAGCTCCTGACCGTGATGCGGAACACCGGGTGGTCCTGGGCGGCCGCGGTGATCTCCTCGTCGCCGGACTTGGCCGTGACCCCCTGGAAGTACTGGTTGACCTCCCAGCCCCACTTCTCCAGGTAGGTACGCAGGATCGGGAGCTTCTCGTCGTCGGGCAGCTCCACCGCGGTGAACTCGCGCACCCTGCGGCCCACGCGCAGCTCCCCGCCACCGGCGGCGCGCATGTTGCGGACCCACTGGGAGTGCCCGCGGGCGGAGACGAGGTACTGGGCGCCCTTGTACACATGGGGATTGACCGGGACGCGCTGCATCCGACCGCTCTTGCGGCCGCGCACGGACATCTCCGCCGTGCCGGCGAGGCTGAACCCGTGCCGGGCCAGCCAGCCGATGACGCTGTTGAAACGCACGGTCATCGCGCTGCCCTTGCGGTAGTACGGCGCGGACGAAGACGACATGGCGACCCCCATCTGTTCGGGAGAGCAGTGCTCTCCTTCGGTTTCGAGAGCAGTGCTCTCGCTCGAGGAACAGTGTGGGAGAGATCGGCGATCCAATGCAAGAGCACCGCTCTCGTTTTTGTGCGGTGCTCTCGCTGGAGTCGCGGGCGAGTGCTGCTCCGAATGGGGCGCGCGGTTCAGAGCGCACGCCCACCCCGGGTGAGCGCCGCTCCAAAGAGTGAGCAGCGCTCTGCAATGTGTGCAGTGCTCTGCAAACGTGGCAGACTCCCCGCATGAGCACCCCACAAGGAGCCCGGGCCCGCGCCCGGATCGAGGTCACCGCCGCCATCAAGGAGGAGGCCCGCAAGCAGCTCGCCGCGGAAGGCGCCGCCCGGCTCTCGCTGCGCGCCGTGGCCCGCGAGCTCGGCATGGTCTCCTCTGCGCTCTACCGCTACTTCCCGAGCCGTGACGATCTGCTCACCGCGCTGATCATCGACGCCTACAACTCCCTCGGCGAGACTGCCGAGGCCGCGGACGCCGGGGCGGAAGACATCGGCCCCGCGCGGCGGTGGGTCGGGGTGTGCGAGGCGGTGCGCGGCTGGGCGCTCGCGCACCCGCACGAGTACGCCCTGATCTACGGCTCGCCGGTGCCCGGCTACTCCGCACCCGAGGCGACCATCCCGCCGGCCTCCCGGGTGGGGCTCCTGCTGATCGGCATCGTCCGCGACGCCTACGGGCGCCATGGTGTGGCCCGCGACCGGCTGCCCGCCGAACTGGAGCCCGAGGCCCGGCGGATGGCAGTCGACCTGGCCCCCGACCTCCCGCCGGAGGTGGTGACGGCCTTGGTGGCCGCCTGGGCGCAGCTGTACGGGCTGGTCGGGTTCGAGCTGTTCGGGCAGTTCAACAACGTGGTGGTGGAGCGCGAGGCGTTCTTCCGTCATGCCGCGGCCCGGCTCGCCCACGGTGTGGGTCTGGTCTTCCCCTAGCTAGTCCTCGGGAACCAGGACCACCTTGCCCGCGACCGTGCCCGACTCGGCCAGCCGCATGGCCTCGGCGGCGTCGGTGAGGGGCAGCCGGGCGGCGATCCGTGCGGTCACCTCGCCGCGGCGGAAGGCGCCGAACACGGAGGTGAGGTCGGAGTGCAGCCGGGCCCGGAAGCGGTCCTTGCTCAGTGCGCGGCCGGCCCAGACGTTGAAGAAGTACGCGTGGCGGCCGTTGGGCAGCGCGTTCCACCACCACACCCGGTCGAGGATCCTCAGGACGGGCCACTGCTTGGAGCCCGTGTCGTCCCTCGTCGAGGCGCTGCCGTACGAGACCAGGGTTCCGCCGGGGGCGAGCAGTCGCCAGGAGTCGAGCACACTTCGGCCCCCGAGGTGGTCGAAGAAGGCGTCCACACCGCCGGGAGCGAGTTCGCGGACCCGGGCGGGCACGTCCTGCGACCGGTAGTCGACGGGGGTGACCCCGAGTTCCCGCAATGAGTCGTGGTGGCGCACGGACGCCGTGCCGATCACCTTGAGGTCCGCCGCCCGTGCGAGCTGCACGAGGACCGTGCCGACGCCGCCGTTGGCGCCGTGCACCAGGATCGTCCCGCCCTCACGGACGCGGGCCTTGCGGTGGAGCATCTGCCATGCGGTGACGCCGTTGACCACCAGGGTCTCCGCTTCGGCCGCGCCGACGCCGGCGGGCACCGCCACCACGTCGGCCGCGTCCAGGAGGACATGGCTGGCCCAGCCCCCGACCTTGACCAGTGCCGCCACCCGCTTGCCGAGGAGTGCGGATGCGACGCCCGGGCCGGCCTCCACAACCGTGCCGACCAGGTCGTAGCCGGGCACGAACGGGAACGGCGGCTGGTCGTAGTACCGGCCGCGGCGCATCTGCTGCTCGGCGAAGGAGACCCCCGTGGCCTCCATGCGGACCACGACCTGACCCGCGCCGGCCGTGGGCACGGCGCCGCGCCGGAACTGAAAGCCCTCCGGTTCGACCTTCCCAGGAAGAACGACCTCGAGCAGTTCCTTGCCTTCCATGACGACCTCCGTCGAGCGGTTAACTTCTTGCTTGCGTTAGAAGCTATAACAAACATGACTGGCAGTCGTGTGAGTGTCAAGTCCTTGCCCGCAAGTCTGTTACGCCCTATCTCGGCGGTGATAGCTTGAAACGGACATACAGAGAGGAGCCCGGGACGATGGCGGCAGGTGCGGCAAGCCCTCGCGAGCGGTATCGCAGCCAGGTGCGCGCGGAGATCAAGGAGCGGGCCTGGCAGCAGATCGCCACGGCTGGGGCGTCGGGGCTGTCCCTGAACGCGATCGCCAAGGAACTGGGCATGAGCGGCCCGGCGCTGTACCGGTACTTCGGCGGGCGGGACGAACTGATCACCGAACTGATCCGCGACGCCTACCGCAGCCTCGCGGACACGTTCCGTGCCGCAGCCGGATCGGGCGGCGGTCTGCCGGGGCTGGCCCGGGCGCTGCGCGGCTGGGCGCTGGAGGACCGCCAGCGGTACTTCCTCGTCTACGGCACGCCCGTCCCCGGCTACCACGCGCCCGAAGACGTCACCCTCATCGCCCGGGAGATCATGTCGGCGCTGCTCGAGGTGTGCGCGGCGGCCGGCACCGGGTCCGCGGCCCCCGACAGCTTCGACGCGCATCTCGCGGACCACGGGCAGTGGGCGGGAGACCACGCGTACCCTCCCGCCGTCCTGCACAGGGCGCTGGTTTTCTGGAGCCGCCTGCACGGGGTCCTGTCGCTGGAGCTCGCCGGCCACTTCACCGGGATGGGCTTCGACCCCGATCTGTTGTTCGCCGCCGAGGTCGAGAGGCTGACGGCCGGGGACTGAGGGGCTGCCCGGGCAGCGGGTGCGGCTGCGGCGTACTTCCCCGGGAGTACGCGTGATCACCTCGCCCGGCCGACGTCGTACCCGGCCGGGGACGTCTAGCGTGAGCTTCATGCAGGAGCAGCGCGCAGACGTTCCCCGGCGGTGGCCCGTACCGCCGTGGTGGAACCACGAGTCCGAGGGGTCCCGTCTTCCCTGGCGCTCCACCGTGCTGTTGACCCTTGTCGTGCTGTTCGGCACGCACTTCGCGGCCCTGAACCAGAAGGGCGAGCGGGTCGGCCTCGGCCCCTTCGCCTATGTGCTTCTGCTGGTGGCCTGTGGAGTGCTGCTGTGGCGCAGGAGCCGTCCCGTGCCCGTGGCGTTCATGACGGCGGCCGCCGCAGTGGTCTACCTGGGCGCCGGGTATCCGTACGGTCCCGTGTTCCTCACCGTCGCCGTCGGGTGCTTCAGCGCTCTCGTCGCCGGTCGCCGCAAGGCCGCGTGGACGGCCGTCGGGGTGTTCTGGGCCGGGCACGTGCTCGTGTCGCACTGGTTGTACCGGTGGTTGCCGCCACCGGACGACTCGCCTCCTTCCTGGGGGCAGGAGTTGGTGATCGCCACCTGGGTGGTGGCGATCGTGGCCCTGGCGGAGCTCATGCGGGTCCGCCGCGAGCAATGGGCGCGCGAGCGGGCCGAACGCGCGCTGGCCGCCCGCCGGCGTGCCGACGAGGAGCGGCTGCGCATCGCCCGCGAACTCCATGACGTCCTCGCCCACAGCATTTCCGTGATCAACGTCCAGGCGGGTGTCGGTCTTGCGCTGCTCGACTCCGACCCCGAGCAGGCGCGCTCGGCGCTCACCACGATCAAGGCCGCCAGCAAGGAGGCGCTCGGGGAGGTGCGCCAGGTGCTCGACACCCTCCGCACACCCGGTGACGCGCCGCGCACGCCGGCGCCCGGCCTCGACCGGCTGCCGGAACTCGTCGAACAGGCCGCGCACGCCGGTCTGGCGGTCACGGTCGAGGGCGCGGTGCCGCGACTGGCTCCGGGTACCGATCTCGCCGCGTTCCGTATCGTCCAGGAGGCCCTGACCAACGTCGTACGGCACTCGGGTTCCCGGCATGCGCGCGTGCACGTGGAGGGGTTGGCGGGCGTACTGCGCCTCCGTGTCGACGACGACGGTCCGCCGAGCGGTACCGACGAGGGCGGCAGTGGCAACGGCCTCGCCGGGATGAGGGAGCGGGCCACCGCCCTCGGCGGCACGATCGAGGCGGGTCCGCGTGACGACGGCGGCTTCCGGGTCCTCGCCCGGCTGCCGCTGGAGGCGGTGGCCCAGAAGTCCGTCGAGCACAAGGAGGACGTGTGATCCGGGTACTGCTCGCCGACGACCAGTCGCTCGTCAGGGCCGGTTTCAAGGCGCTGCTCGACGCGCAGCCGGACATCGAGGTGACCGGGGAGGCCGCCGACGGCGAGGAGGCGCTGCGCGGGGTGCGGGAGACGCGGCCGGACGTGGTGCTGATGGACATCCGCATGCCCGTGCTCGACGGGCTCGCGGCGGCCCGCCGCATCACCGGGGATCCGGACCTGGAAGGGGTGAAGGTGGTCATGCTCACCACCTTCGAACTCGACGAGTACGTCTTCGAGGCGATCCGCTCCGGTGCTTCCGGCTTCCTCGTCAAGGACACCGAGCCGGACGAACTGCTGCGTGCGGTACGGGCGGTGGTCGAGGGTGACGCCCTGCTCTCCCCGGGTGTGACCCGGCGGCTCATCGCCGAGTTCGCGGCCCGCTCCAAGGAGCCGGCCGCCGCCGCTTCGCTCGCGCCGCTCACCGAGCGGGAGCGTGAGGTCATGGCGCTGGTGGGCATCGGCCTGTCCAACGAGGAGATCGCCCGCCGCCTGGTCGTCAGCCCGCTCACGGCGAAGACGCACGTCAGCCGGACCATGGTCAAGCTGGGGGCCCGCGACCGGGCCCAACTGGTGGTCCTCGCCTATGAGTCGGGGCTGGTGCGGCCGGGCTGGCTCGGCTGAGTCGTAGCGCCGGGGCGGAATCGGATCAGCACGGCCACCACGCGCGCCGCGAAGACCAGGCAGGCCAGAATCGTGCCGGCGAGGATGAGCGCACGTCGCGGACCGCCCGACAGACCGAAGGCGAAAACCGGTCCCACCACGGCCGCGCACACCAGCGCCGCCGCGAACGCAGCGCTGCACAGGGCGTACCCGATCTCGACGGTGATCGCGTCCCGATCGGCCTGAGTACGCCGTGTCCGGCCTGTGAACGAACCGCCCCCGTGGTTCTCCATGGACCGATTCAAACAGCCGTGCGCCCGGCGGGGGAAGACCCCGGCCGGGCGCACACCGGGAGGCGTCCCCCTAGTCGCGGACCGCGACGGTCTCCGCGTCCGCCTCCACCGGAAGGGACCTGGCGACCACGACGGACCGTCCGGTCCGGCGTGTGCGCAGTCCCGGGAGGGTGATCAGCAGCCCTGCCAGGGCGATGCCGGTGACGACGATCAGACCGGGCCGGTAACTGTCGAGGACGGCCTGGGGAGAGGCGTGCTCCGGGGTGTGGGCGGTCACCACCGCCGTCACCACGGCGAGGAAGAGCGCGCCGCCCACCTGGACGGAGGTGTTGAGCAGGCCGGAGACCATGCCCTGTTCGTGGTCGTCGACCCCGTTCGTTGCCTGGATGTTGAGCGAAGGGAAGACGAGTGCGCAGGCCGCGCCGATCAGCAGCATGCTCGGCAGGATGGCCGCCGCGTATCCGGGATGAAGGCTGACGCGCAGGAACAGTGCGTAGCCGATGACCATGAGGGCGAAGCCCGTCGCGATGAGCCGCGGGGTGCCGAGGCGGTCCACGATCGCACCCACCTTGGTGGAGGAGACGGCGACCAGTGCGCCCGCGGGCAGGAAGGCGAGCGCCGTGTGCAGCGCGGACCAGCCGAGCAGCGACTGCATGTAGATCGTGACCAGGAACTGGAAGCCGACATAGGACCCGAAGAACGCCATGGCCCCGAGCTGGGCGCGGATCTGGTTGCCGGAGCGGAGCACGCCGAGCCGGATCAGCGGGCCGGCCGAACGCCGCTCGACGAGGACGAAGACGGTGAGCAGCACGGCGACGGCGAGGAAGGACGTCAGCGTGCGGGCCGACGCCCAGCCGGCCTGTGGCGCCTCCACCACGGTGAACACGAGCAGCAGCATCGACGCGGTGCCGACGACGGCGCCGGGGATGTCGTATCCGTTGTGGTCCTTCTCGCGCTCGCTGCGCGGCAGCAGCTTCAGACCGGCGACCAGCGCGATCAGTGCGATCGGCGCGGGCAGCAGCATGGTCAGCCGCCAACTGGCCTCGGTGAGCAGCCCGGACAGCACGAGCCCCATCGAGAAGCCGGTGGCCGCGCAGGTGGTGTAGATCGACAGTGCGCGGTTGCGCAGCGGGCCCTCGGGGAACGTGGTGGTGATGATGGAGAGGCCGGCGGGCGCGGTGAAGGCGGCGCTGAGGCCCTTGACGAAGCGGCTGGCGATCAGCAGCGGACCGGAGTCCACAAGCCCGCCGAGCAGCGAGGCGACCGCGAAGACGCCGAGCGCGATCAGGAAGACCTGACGCCGGCCGAGCAGGTCCGCGGTCCGTCCGCCGAGCAGGAGGAGACCGCCGTATCCCAGGATGTAGCCGCTGACGACCCATTGCAGCGTCGATGTCGTCAGATGGAGATCGGAACCGATGGACGGCAGGGCGACGCCGACCATGGACACGTCCAGTGCGTCCAGGAACATCGCTGCGCAGAGCACCAGCAGGGTGCCCCACAACCGGGGAGTCCAGCGTCCCTCGGACGAAGAGGTGGTGAGCGGAGAGGTCATGGACCAGAGGCTACATGCACATGCATGCAATGCAAGCGCATTTAATTCGGATGCAACAATCTTGGATCCTTGCTAGCGTGCGGGCATGGCGGCCGTGGACAAGACCGAGCAGACGCTCGTGGATCGGTGGCGCGACATCCTGACCCTGCATGCGCGCACCCAGTGCGAACTTGATCGCACCCTGCACGCGCACGGTCTGTGTGCCAGTGACTTCGAAGTCCTCGACGTCCTGTCCGAGGCGGCGGGAGACGGCTCCTGCTCCTACCGCGTCCAGGAGATCTCCGAGCGGGTCCATCTGAGCCAGAGCGCGCTGTCGCGGCTGATCGCGCGTTTGGAGAAGGACGGTCTGCTCGAGCGGGCCCTGTGCCCCGAGGACCGGCGGGGCGTGCGCGTGGCGCTCACCGCGAAGGGGCGCACGCTGCATGGCGAGGTGCTTCCGGTGCAGCGTGCGGTGCTGGCGAGGATGCTCACGGACTGAGGGCCTGGCAGCGCCGGGCGGGACGCCTCCGGCGGGTGTGCCGGCTCAACTCCAGGTGACGGCGGACTTCTCGCGCCACAGCGCAGCGATCGAGGCGTCGCCGGTCACGGCCGGAAACGGCAGCCGGTTCCAGAGCGACAGGTACAACGCCTCGGCCGGCCCGGTCACTTCGCAGTCCGCCCGGCCGGCGTCGGCCCGCACGGTCACGGGCGGCTCGGTCGACAACCGCACGGTCCACACGGTGTCGTCGGCATCCGTGGCCCGCACGCGCAGGACACGCGGCTCCTCGCTGCGGACCCTGCTGCGACGACGGGCGTGGAAGCCGCGCAGCAGCTCGTCGATGCCGTCGATGGCGAGAGCGGGGGTGACGGCTGTGGGCGTGCCGCCGCGTGCCGCCTCCGCGTCGATCCGGTGCACCGTCGTCTCGTGGGCCTGCCGCCGTGCCCAGAACGCGAGTGGCGAGGGCGCCGGCAGGAAGTGCCAGCACCGCACATCGGGCGCGGCGAAGGAGAGGGTGTCCACGAGCCGGCGGTGGCCGTCCCGGAACCAGGCCGCCAGTGCGGAACCGTCGAGATCGGGCAGGCCGCCGTCCGGGTGGGGTGAGGTGTGCCCCTCGGTGACGAAGGACGCGGCCCAGCGGTGCACCATGCCCGTGTGCTGCAGCAGATCCCGCACCTGCCAGCCCGGACAGGTCGGCACCTCGGCGTCGACGCCGGCCCGCTCCGCCGCCGCGGCCAGCAACCCGCCCTCACGGTCCAGGATCTGTACGAACTCGGCAGTCTCCATGGGGTGAGTGTGCCGGACGCGGTGCGCCGAGGGGAGAGCGGCACCGGTGGGCCCGTGTCACGCGTCCGGCGACTGCCCGGGAGCGTCGGCGCACAACCGGACGGGAAGACGCAGCAGATGGAAGCCGTCACCCGGCCAGTGCCCGAACTCGATCTCCCCGCGGTCCACCGCGAGGGCGGTCTCCGGCCGCCGGACGAGCCCCCGGTCGAGGACGACGGAGGTGACGAGACGCCCGAGGGCCGCGCCCAGGCAGTAGTGGGGGCCGTGACCGAACGCCAGATGGCCGTCGCCCCGGCCGAACTCCCGTGCGATGTCGAGACGTTCCGGTCCTTCGCCGTACTCCCGTGGATCGTGGTCGGCGGCGAGCAGGGCGACGGTCACCGTCTCGCCCTTCTTCAGCGGGGTTCCGGCGAACTCGAAGTCCTCGGTGGCGTACATGGACGCGCCGATGCGTACGAGGCTGACGTGGCGCAGGAGTTCGGGGCACCGCGCGGTCCAGCAGGCCTGGCTCACGGCGGAGCCGGGCCAGTTGGTCCGGGCGGTCGAAGAGGGCGAGGACCGCATGGGCCAGGAAGAGGGCGGGGGGTGTGATGCCGGTGCTGATGAGCAGGAAGACCACCGAGATCAGTTCGTCCTCGGTGAGCGGCTCACCGCCGTTGCGGCCCTGCTCGATCAGTGCGGAGATCAGGTCGTCGGTGGGCTCGGCCCGGCGCCGGGCGATCAGTTCCCTGACGTAGTCGACGATGCCGACCAGCCCGTCCACCGTCCGGCTGCCGTCGCCGTACGCGAAGTCGTGGATCCAGGCGCACACGCGGTCCCGGTCGGTGGCGTCGATGCCGACGAGCTCGCAGATGACGACGGTGGTCAGGGGGTAGGCGAACTCGCCCAGCAGGTCCGCCTCGTCCTTGCGCGCGAGGGCGGACAGCAGGTCCTCGGCCACCCGTTCCACGAACGGGCGCAGCGCCGCGATCCGGCGGGCGGTGAACGCCCGGGTGAGCGGGACGCGCAGTCGGGCGTGCTCTTCGCCGTCGAACAGGGCCAGATGCCCGGAGACGTACTTGGCGTAATCGGCGGGGAAGCCGGCGAAGGCCGCCTCCAGCAGTTCCGCCTGCGGGTCGGCGCCGCCGGCCCCGCCGGGGACCTTGGAGCGGTCCCGGATCAGCCGGGGCTCGGTCAGTGCGGCCTTGACGTCGGTATGGCGCGTGACGAGCCGGACCGGGGTCTGCAGACCCGGGAGCACCACCTGAGGGAGCCGCTCCTGGGCGCGGAACTCCGCGTAGGCGCCCACGGGGTCCTCGACGAGTTCGGGAGTCAGGTGGACCGGGCAGGTTCCGGTGGCCGGGGCGGGGGCGTGGTGTGAAGTCATGCCGCACAGCGTGCCGTTGGCCGCCTTCAGCCCGGTTTCACCACGGTTTCACGGACGGCGGTCGCGTGGCGCGTCACATATCCGATCGTGGAGGCGACGGCGGCCAGCACGGCGACACTGGTGAGCGCTGCGGACAGGGAGTACCAGTCGGCCATGAACCCGATCGCGGGCGGGCCGAGGAGCATGCCCCCGTAGCCGAGCGTCGAGGCCACCGCGACCCCCGTCGGGCCGGCGAGGCTGCCGGCGCGCTCGACGGCGACGGGGAAGAGGTTGGCGAGGCCCAGTCCCGTCACCGCGAAACCGAGGAGCGTCGCCCAAACGGACGGGGCGAGTGAGCCGAGCAGCATGCCCGCGGCGGCCGTGGCGCCGCCCGCGACCACGGTGCGGACCGGGCCGAGCCGTTCCAGCAGCGATGTGCCGCCGAGACGGCCGACGGTCATGGCGAGGGCGAAGGACGAATAGCCGGCCGCGGCCACACCCGGGTGCGCATGGAGGTCCTGCTCCAGGTGCAAGGCGCCCCAGTCCGCGAGTGCGCCCTCGCCGTACGCGGTGCACAGGGCGATCAGGCCGAAGACCGTCACCAGGCCGCGGGTCCTGGTGTCGAGACGGCGCGCGGGGTGTTCCGCGCTCCGCACGCGGTCCGGCGGCACCAAGGGCTCGTGGCGCAGGAGTGTGGGCCCGGCGGCCGCCGTCACGAGCAGGCCGATCACGGTGAGCCCCAGGAGGTGCCGGGTGGGGGACAGGGATCCCGCGACCAGTCCGCCGAGACCGGCGCCCACCATGCCGCCCAGACTGAAGGCCGCGTGGAAGCTCGGCATGACCGGCCGCCGGAGCGCGGCGACCAGGTCGACGGCGGCGCTGTTGAACGCGACGTTGATCGCCCCGTACGCCGCCCCGAAGACCAGCAGTACCAGCCCCAGGGCGAGCGCCGAGTGCGTGAGCGGGGGCAGGGCCACGCTCAGCGACAGCAGGACCGCGCAGACCACGGTCACCGGGTGGCTGCCGTAGCGCCGGCAGAGCCGCCCGATGAGCGTCATCGTCACGACCGCGCCGGCGGAGACCCCGAGCAGGGCGAGACCGAGTGTGCCTGCCGAGGCACCCGTCTGCTGCTTGATGGCGGGGATGCGGACCACCCAGCCGGCGAAGATGAAGCCGTCCAGCGCGAAGAAGACGGTGACGGCGATCCGGAGCCGGGTCAGGTCGTTGCCCGGCACGACGCTGTGCGAGCGGGTTTTGTTTATTAGCGGCACAAAATCAGCCTAGAGGGCTCCACCGGGCCGGGGCAAGGGAGCCGCCGGTGGCGCACGGCCGGTCAGCCGAGCGCCCGGTCCAGGTTGAACGCCGCGCTGATCAGCGCGAAGTGGGTGAACGCCTGCGGGAAGTTGCCCTCCTGCTCACCGGTGTGACTGATCTCCTCGGCGTACAGCCCGAGGTGGTTCGCGTAGGTGAGCATCTTCTCGAAGGCGAGCCGCGCCTCGTCCAGGCGGCCGGCCCGGACCAGGGCCTCCACGTACCAGAACGAGCAGATGGAGAATGTTCCCTCGTCGCCCCGCAGACCGTCCGGGCTCGCCTGCGGGTCGTAGCGGTAGACCAGGGAGTCGGACACCAGGTCCTGGGTGAGCGCGTCGAGGGTGGACAGCCACTTGGGGTCGGTGGGCGCGATGAACTTGGCCAGCGGCATCATCAGCACGGCGGCGTCGAGCACGTCGCCGTCCTCGTGCTGGACGAAGGCCTGCCGCGTCTCGGACCAGCCCCGTTGCATGATCCGCCGGTAGATCGTGTCCCGGCACTGACGCCAGCGGGGCAGATCGGCGGGCAGCCCCCGGCGGTTGGCGAGCCGGATGGCACGTTCGATGGCCACCCAGCACATCAGCCGGGAGTAGAGGAAGTTCTTGCGGCCGCCCCTTGTCTCCCAGACACCCTCGTCGGGCTGGTCCCAGTGCTTGCAGACCCAGTCCACCAGGTCGCAGACGTCGTCCCACTGGTCGCTGGAGATGGGCTGCGCCCACTTGTCGTAGAGATAGATGGAGTCGATGAGGGCGCCGTAGATGTCGAGCTGGAGCTGGTCGGCGGCGGCGTTTCCGATTCGCACCGGCGCGGAGCCCTGGTGGCCCTCCAGACGGTCGAGTTCGTACTCGGGCAGGTCGGTGCGCCCGTCGATGCCGTACATGATCTGCAGGGGGCCCGACGGCCCGCCGTCGCCCGGGATGATGTGCCGGGTCACGAACCGCATGAACGCCTCGGCCTCGCCCGTGAAACCCAGGCGCAGCAGGGCGTACACGCAGAAGGCCGCATCGCGCACCCAGACGTACCGGTAGTCCCAGTTGCGCTCGCCGCCGAGCTGCTCGGGCAGGCTCGTCGTGGGCGCGGCCACGATCGCGCCGGTCGGGGCGTAGGTGAGCAGCTTCAGCGTGAGGGCGGAGCGGTGCACCATCTCCCGCCACCGGCCGCGGTAGCGCGACGCGGCCAACCAGTGCCGCCAGTACGCCACCGTGGTGGCGAACTGCCTCTCCGCCTCCGCGCGTGCGCACATGCGCGGCGGGAGGGAATCGCCGACCTGGTCCAGCGAGAAGACCGCCGACTCGCCCTCGCTGAGTTTGAAGTCGGCCCAGACATCGGAGTCGTCGCCTTCGAGCGGCATGGTGGCGGTCAGGGCCAGGGACAGGTCGGCGGATTCGAAGACGGCCACGTCACCGAGGAGGCGGAGGGTGTGCGGCTGGGCGCCGTAGCCGAACCGCGGGGCGATCCGCGCCCGGAACGGGAGGGAGCCGCGCACGCACAGCACCCGCCGGATCAGCCGGTGCCGGTCGGCCTCGACGCACCCCGTGCCGACGGGCATGAAGTCCTGCACCTCGCCGACGCCGTCCTCGGTGAAGAACCTGGTGATGAGGACGTTGGTGTCGGGGAAGTAGAACTGCTTGGTCCGGGCCGGCACGGTGGCCGTCAGCTCGAAGGAGCCGCCCCGCTCCGCGTCCAGGATCGACGCGAAGACGCTCGGGCGGTCGAAGGCCGGGCAGCAGTACCAGTCGATGGTGCCGTTGGTCCCCACCAGGGCGACCGTGCGCAGATCGCCGATGAGGCCGTGGTCGGCGATCGGCAAATACCGCGCCTCTCCGGGTGCGAACCGGTCGCACGGTGTCTCGGCCATCGAAGCCTCCCTGAGCACCAGGTACCGCCCCACCGCAGGTAACAGCTTAGGCGCCCTGGTCAGCGGGGGCACGGGGAGCGGAAGCGCGGAGCCTCGCGGGCCGGGGCCGGTTCGTCCGCGAGCGGGCGGGTGGCCGTGTCTCAGGCCGTGATCACCCGTACGCCCGCCTCCTCGAACGCCCGTACCGCATCGCTCCCCGCCGCGGCGTCCGTGACCAGAGTGTCCACCGACTCCACCCCGCAGATGCGGGCGAACGCGCGCCGGCCCAGCTTGCTGGAGTCCGCCGCCACGACGACGCGCTCGGCGCGCTCGCAGAGCAACCGGTTGATCGCCGCCTCCGCCTCGTCGTTGGCCGCCGCGCCGTGAACGGCGTCGAAGGCCACCACGCCCAGTACGGCGACGTCGAGGGTGATCCGGCCGAGCACGGCGTCCGCGAGCGGGCCGACGAGCTCGTACGACTGCGCGCGCGCCACACCGCCCGTCACCACGATCTTGAACTGGGGGCGCACGGCCAGCTCGTTGGCGATGTTGAGCGCGTTGGTGACGACGGTCAGCGCGGGCGAGCCCGACGCCAGGTCTCCGCGCACCGCCAGGGCACGTGCCACCTCCGTCGTGGTCGTACCGCCGGTGAGGCCCACGGCCTCCCCGGGTGCGATCAGCTCGGCCACCGCCTCGGCGACGCGCTGCTTCTCGGAGGCGTGCCGGGCCGTCTTGTAGCGCAACGGCAGCTCGTAGGAGACACCGTGCGGCACGGCTCCGCCCCGGGTGCGCACCAGCATCTGCTGCTCCGCGAGCAGGTCGAAGTCCCGGCGGATGGTCGCGGCGGACACCTCGAGGTCGGCCGCCGCCTCCTCGACATCCAGCCGGCCCCGCTCGACGAGCAGTTCGAGCAGTGCCTTCCAGCGGGCGTCGCGCGACATCCGCACTCTCCGTTTCCCAGACGTCCCGACGACCCTAACGCACCCCGATCCCGACCTGATGCTTGATTGTGCTCGAAAATAGCCGCTAACTTGCAAGAAAACGCACGGCGGGAGGGGATCGCCATGAGACATGTCGAAGAGGAGCTGGCCGGCCAGCCCGAGTGCTGGGCCCGCGCCGCCGCAGGCGCGGACACATACAAGGACGCGCTTCCGACCGAGGGGGAGCGGGTCGCGATCGTGGGATGCGGGACCTCCTTCTTCATGGCGCAGTCCGCCGCCGTGCTGCGCGAGACGTCCGGGCAGGGGGAGACCGACGCGTTCGCGGCCTCCGAGTTCCCCCACGGCCGCCCGTACGACCGGGTCGTCGCCCTCACCCGGTCCGGCACCACCACCGAGGTACTCGACCTCCTCGACCGGCTCCGCGGAAGGGCCCGGACGACCGCGATCACGGCCGCCCCGCGCACACCGGTGACGGACCTTGCCGGCGACGTGATCGTCCTCGACTACGCCGACGAGCGTTCCGTCGCCCAGACCCGGTTCGCCACCACCGCCCTCACCCTGATCCGCGCCCACCTCGGCAGGCACACCGATGCCGTGGTCGCCGACGCCCGCACGGCGCTCGGCACACCACTGCCCGAAGGGCTCGTCGACTGCACCCAGTTCACCTTCCTCGGCCGCGGGTGGACCGTCGGGCTGGCGAACGAGGCCGGGCTGAAGATGCGCGAGGCGGCTCTGGCCTGGACGGAGGCGTATCCGGCGATGGAGTACCGCCACGGCCCCATCAGCGTCACCACCCGCGGCACGGCCACCTGGATGCTCGGCGAGCCGCCCGAGGGGCTCGCCCTGCAGGTCGCGCAGACCGGGGCGCGGTGGGTGGCCGGCGGACTCGACCCGCTCGCCGAACTCGTCCGCGTCCAGCGTCTCGCCGTCGCCGTCGCCGCCGCCCGGGGGCTCGACCCCGACCGGCCACGGCACCTGACCCGCTCGGTGGTCCTCCCTCCCACCACCGACTGAGAGGAGAGGAGTCGTGCCCCTTGCCACCACCGGTGAGCTGATCACCGACGCGGCCGCGGAGCACCGGGCCGTCGCCGCGTTCAACGTGATCACGCTCGAGCACGTCGAGGCCGTGATAGCGGGCGCGGAGGTGGTCCACGCGCCGGTCGTGCTCCAGGTCAGCGAGAACGCCGTCAGGTTCCGCCACGGACGTCTGCTCCCGATCGCCCGCGCGGCCGGCGCGGCCGCCGAGCGCGCAGCCGTGCCCGTCGCCCTGCATCTCGACCACGTCCGCGACGACGACCTGCTGCGGCAGGCACCCGGTGCCGGGTTCAGCTCCGTGATGTACGACGCGGCCCGGCTGCCGTACGAGGAGAACCTCGCCGCCACACGCGCCGCCACCGACTGGGCCCATGCCCAAGGGCTTTGGGTCGAGGCGGAGTTGGGTGAGGTCGGCGGCAAGAACGGCGAGCCGCCGCCCGACCCGCACGCACCCGGCGCCCGGACCAACCCCGGTCAGGCCGCCGCCTTCGTGGCCGACGCCGGGGTCGACGCGCTTGCCGTCGCCGTCGGCAGCAGCCATGCGATGACCACGCGCACCGCCGCGCTCGACCACGCCCTGCTCAAGCGGCTCAGTGCCGCGCTCGACGTGCCGCTCGTACTGCACGGCTCCTCCGGACTGCCCGACGGCGAACTGATCGCGGCCGTCACCGGCGGCGTCACGAAGGTCAACATCGGCACGGCCCTGAACGTCGCCATGACCGGTGCGATCCGGGAGTTCCTCGTGGCACACCCCGAGGCGGTCGACTCGCGCGCGTATCTCGCCGTGGGCCGGGAGGCCATGGTCCGCAGCGTGGCCCGCCTCGTCACCGTTCTCATGGGCGGCACACCCGAGGAGGCACCCCGGTAGATGCCGCGGTGGGGCATGCCGCTCCGGCTACTTCCGGACGGCCTTCAGGACGACGAACTTGGCGTTGCTCGCGACCAGTTCGCTGTTGCCGAAGATGCGGCGCAGCGTCACGTGGTAACCCAGGTGACGGTTGCCGACCACCCACAGCTCGCCACCGGGCCGCAGGGCACGCCGTGCGCCCGAGAACATCCGCCGGGCGACGGCGTCCGTGGTGGCCTGGTGGGAGTGGAACGGCGGGTTGCTGAGCACGAGGTCGACGCTCGCGTCCGGCAGCCCGGACATGCCGTCGCCCACCAGGAACTCCGCCTTCCCCCCGGCGTTGTCACGGTAGGTCGCCTCCGCCGAGGCCACCGCCTGGTAGGACTCGTCGACGAACACCACCTCCGCCTCGGGTTCGGCCAGGGCGGCGGCCAGCCCGACCACGCCGTTGCCGCAGCCCAGGTCGACGATCCGGCGGGCACCCCCGCCCTGCGGCAGATGACCGAGGAAGAACCGGGTACCGATGTCGAGGTGGTCGGCGCAGAAGACGCCCGCGTGGTTGGTGACGGTCCGTCCGGACAACGCACCGGTGCCGTCGGGGAGTTCGTAGCGGTAGGGCCAGGGGCTGGCGCCTCGTACGAGCGCCGGGTCGGGGGTGCAGAAGACGAGCCGGGCCTTCTGCTCGGCGAGCGAGGTGCGGGTCGGGCCGAGAACGCGCTCGAACAGCTTCAGCGTCGAGGTGTGGATCTCCTTCACCATCCCCGTGCCGACGACGACCGTCCCCTCGTGCACGGCGGGTGCCAGCCGGTGCAACTGGTCCTCCAGCAGGGCAAGGCTTTTCGGCACCCGTACGAGGAGCACGTCGATGCGGTCCGGCGGACCGTCCCGGGTGGTCAGGAGCCTTGCCGTCTCCACCTCGACGCCGTTGCGCGCGAGGTTCGCCCGGGTCGCCTCGCGGGCCAGGAAGGAGTCGGTGATCAGGGTCGGCCGGTGCGCCGCGAGGGCCGTGGTGAGTGCACCCCACCGGTCGCCGAGGACCACGACCGTGCCGTCCAGTCGGGTGCCGTCCGCCGCGAGGTGCCGCAGCAGATATGCGTCGGACGCGTCCCAGGCACGCAGCCGGTCGCGGGGATCCTCGGGGAAGCGGGCCAGCGTGCAGGTGCCCCAGGGCGTGGTCATACGGTCGTTCATCGTGCGTCCAGGCTAGCCGAGCGGCAGGTCCGGCCCTGTTCCCGGCAGTGACGGGCGGTCTTGCGGGTCGCGCGCTGCGTGATGATGAGTCCATGGACGCCGAGCTCTTCCCGCGCAGCCGCACCGAAGTCGTCACCGGCGCGGTCCATGTGCCGGACTGGCTGGACGAGGGCCGTCAGCTGCGGCTTCTGGAGGCCTGCCGCGAGTGGGCCCGGCCGCCCGCCGGACTGCGAGCCGTGCACACCCCCGGGGGCGGCACGATGACCTCACGGCAGGTCTGCCTCGGCCTGCACTGGTATCCCTACGGATACGCCCGCACGGTCGTCGACGGCGACGGCGCTCCCGTGAAACCGCTGCCCGAGTGGCTGGCCGCACTCGGCAGCGAGGCGGTCGGGACGGCACTGGGCACGGCCGCCGTACCCCGCGGGCCGTACGACATCGCGCTGATCAACTTCTATGACGCGGACGCCCATATGGGCATGCACCGCGACAGCGACGAGAAGTCCGGTGCCCCCGTCGTGTCACTGAGCCTCGGCGACTCCTGCGTCTTCCGCTTCGGCAACACCGAGACACGTGCACGCCCGTACACGGACGTGGAACTGCGCAGCGGGGACCTCTTCGTCTTCGGCGGCCCGGCGCGATTCGCCTACCACGGGGTGCCGCGGGTGCGTCCGGGGACCGCGCCGTCCGGACTGGGACTGACGGGGCGGCTCAACATCACCCTGCGGGTCAGCGGGCTCCGGACGGATCCGGAGCGGATCATGGGAGACTCGCCCCCATGACTGGCAAGGCGGCCCCCCGGACGACAGGGGAAGGGAACACCCGGACGCGGCTGGACCGTGGGCGCGGGGCGCTCGGTCCCGCGCTGGAGCTGGTGCACACCGGGCGTGCCCCGACCCGTGCCGTGCTCACCGCCGAACTGGGCGTCACCCGGGCGACCGCGGGAGCGGTGGCCGCCGAGCTGGAGGCGCTCGGCCTGATCCGGGTCGACGCGCATCCGGGTGCCGCGGCCGGCGCGCAAGGCCGTCCCTCGCACCGGCTGGAGGTCGCCGAGGACGGTCCCGTCGCACTCGCCGCCCAGGTGCACGCGGACGGCTTCCGGGCCGCGCTGGTCGGGCTCGGCGGCCGTATCGTCGCGACCGCGCCCGGTTGCGAGACCGTCGACGCCGACCCGGCGAAGGTGCTCGGTTCGGTGGTGGAGGCGGGCAACGAGCTGCTGCGCCGGACCGGACGGCGCTGCGTGGGCGCGGGACTCGCAGTGCCGTCGGCGGTCGCCGAACCCGAAGGCCTCGCCCTCAACCCGCTCCATCTCGCATGGCCTCCGGGCGCCCCCGTGCGGGAGATCTTCGCCGAGTGCGTGCGCGCCGCGGGCATCGCCGGGCCCGCCTTCGCCGCCAACGACGTCAACCTCGCCGCGCTCGCCGAGCACCGCCACGGGGCCGGTCGCGGTTCCCGTGACCTGTTGTGCGTGGCCACCGGGCACCGGGGCGTGGGTGGTGCGCTGGTACTCGACGGGCGGCTGCACACGGGCAGTTCGGGACTCGCGCTCGAAGTGGGACATCTGACCGTCAACCCCGAGGGACGCTCCTGCCACTGCGGCAGCCGCGGCTGCCTCGACGTGGAGGCGGACCCGCTGGCCTTCCTCGAGGAGGCAGGCCACGACGCCGGGCCCGAGGTGTCGCAGCTTGAGCAGGCCAACGAGCTCATCCGCACCCGATACCCGGACGACCCGGCCGTCCGTACCGCCGTGGAGGCGCTGATCGACCGGCTGGGTCTCGGCCTGTCCGGACTGGTCAACATCCTCAATCCGGACCGCATCATCCTCGGCGGACTGCACCGCACCCTGGTGGACACCGACCCCGAGCGGCTGCGGGCCGTCGTCGCGGACCGCAGTCTGTGGGGCCGCAGCGGAGGCGTCCCCATCCTCCCCTGCACCCTGGACCACAACAGCCTGGTGGGCGCGGCGGAACTGGCCTGGCAGCCGGTGCTCGACGATCCGCTGGCGGCGCTCGCCTGATCCGGCGTACCGCAGCGATGCGGCAGGCGGTTGCGAGTGCCGGGGGCGCCGGGAGAAGTGCTCGGGGCACGCCATCCCATGAGCCGTTCGTGTCGCCGGCAACCGGCAGGGGCCGACCACGTCGCCGCGAGGGGCCACGGCGTGGGTATTCGTCAACATGCCCGACCCGGCCCCCGCCTGAGCGGGGACCGGCAGATGTGACCCGTGACCGCCCTGCCGTAGGGGCAGTCGGGAGCATAAACAAAGCCGTATCGAACCGAGTCAACAAGCTCGGTCGTTCACGGCCGAGTAGCTGACAGTTCCGTCGCTGCCTCCCGCAGGTACATCTCCAGCCGCCTGATCGATGCGGTGACGCCTCTCGTATCGAGCCGGCAGGTGTAGAGACGACGGACGAGTGTGGGTTGCCGCATGGGCAGAGCCACGACGCTCGGCGGGGCGTCCAACAGCAACAATCGCGGCAGCAGCGCGACGCCGAGACCCGCCGCGACGAGATTGAGCGCAGTGCGGAAGTCCATGCCGTGGAAGTCCAGACGATGTCCGCTTCCCCGGTCGCCGTCGAGAGGTGACGCTGCCAAGTCGCGGGCGTCGACCGCGGTGTTGATCCATGCGTCCGACGGCAGGTCGGCCGGGGTGACACCGTCGGTCCCGGCCAGAGGATGACCGACGGGAAGGACGACCATGATCGGATCGTCCATGAGGTGCTCTTGTGTGAGCCCGGTGGGCACCGGTCCGGGAGCGTGTTCGTAGTCGAAGGTGATGGCCAGGTCGATCTCTCCCCGGAACAGCAGCGCATGCGTTTCGCGCTGCTCAAGTTCACGGAGTGTGATGTGAACTGCCGGATGGGTCGAACGCAGGCGTGCGAGCGCGGGAGGGACGATGGAGGCTGCCGCCGAGATGAACGCGCCGAGCCGCACCTCGCCGCCGGTTCCGTCCGCGAGCGCCGCGAGCTCGGTGGCGGCGCGACTCATCGACACGCTGATCGCGGCCTCGGTGTCGAGGAGGACCTGCCCGGCCTCGGTCGCACTGACGGGCCGCCGGACCACGACTCGCGCACCGACCCGCCGTTCCAGTTCCGCGACCTGCTGCGAGACCGCGGACTGGGTGTAGCCCAGCTCCTCTGCGGCAGCGGCGAACGAGCGGTGCCGCACGACAGCCGCAAGGGTCACCAGATGCCGCGGGTCGAACAACCAAGACATGAATGCGGCCGCCCGCACACGTACTCCCGCGGGGGTACACACAGTGCCGCTGGCCGTACGACGACCCGGACCCCCGTCCGGCGCCAGTCTCGAGGCATCCCGCAGCAATACACCGAGGAGATGACCCGAGATGCAGACCCTGGCCCACTGGGACGGCGGCCCCGGCCCCTGGATCCTGTTCTTCCCGCTGATCTGGGCGGCCGTCGTGATCGGCGTCGTGACGGTCCTGCGCCGCACCGCATGGCGCGGGCGTGGCGCACCCTGGCGCGCCGTGGACGGCCGTCCGGCGGGCGACTCGCCGATCGCGGTGCTCGGCCGGCGCTTCGCCTCCGGAGAGATCGACGAGGACGAGTACTGGCGCCGCCTCTCCGTCCTCGACGACCAGTTCGGCCGCACGGGCAAGGGCGGTGCCGCATGAGTTCCGGCCCGACGCCCACCACTGTCCCGGACGAGATCCCCGCGGAGGGAAACGCCTCGCGGGGATCGCATCGGACCGCTCCCACGGCCACCGCCGCACGGACGGCCGCGCAGGTCGTCGACGCCGTCAAGGTGTACGGGAGCGGCGACACCGCGGTCCGGGCCCTGGACGGGGTGAGCGTCGCCTTTCCGGCGGGCCGCTTCACCGCCATCATGGGGCCCTCGGGATCCGGCAAGTCGACGCTGATGCACTGCGCCGCCGGACTCGACACCCTCACCTCCGGTTCCGCCCTCATCGGTGACACCGATCTGAGCAGCCTGGACGACCGCCGGCTGACGCTCCTGCGCCGTGACCGGATCGGCTTCGTCTTCCAGGCCTTCAACCTGGTGCCGACGCTCACCGTCGCGGAGAACATCACACTCCCCCTCGACCTGGCCGGCGGCAGGGGCGACCGGGAGTGGATCGACGCCCTCGTCGATGTCGTCGGACTGCGCGACCGGTTGCACCACCGTCCGGCCGAACTCTCCGGTGGCCAGCAGCAACGCGTCGCCGTGGCACGGGCGTTCGCGGGGCGGCCCGATGTGGTCTTCGCCGACGAACCCACCGGCAACCTCGACTCCCGCTCCGGCGAGGAGGTGCTCGGGCTGCTCGGCCGCGCCGTGCGCGAGACCGAGCGCACGGTCGTCATGGTCACCCATGATCCCGTCGCCGCCGCCCACGCCGACGAGGTCGTCTTCCTCGCCGACGGACGCCTGGTGGACCGTATGGATGCGCCGACGCCCGAGAAGGTCCTCGACCGATTGAAGGCGTTCGAGGTGAAGTCGTGAACGCCTCCCTGCGCCTGAGCGTGTCCTCGCTGCGCGCGCACAAGAGGCGCTTCGCCGGTACCTTCCTCGCGGTGTTCCTCGGCGTGGCCTTCCTGGCGGGCACGCTCGTCATGGGCGACACACTGCGGGCGAGCTTCAGCAGCATGTTCGGCGATGCGACCGCCGGCACCGACGCCGTCGTGCGCAGCGCCGACACCATCACCACGCCCGGCGAGAGCCAGGGCGTCCGGCAGCCCGTGGACACCTCGCTCGTCCCCACGATCGAGAAGGTCCCCGGGGTCGCCGCCGCGGTGCCCCGGATCGAGGGCCGGGGCCAGCTCGTGGGCGCCGACGGCAAGCCCGTCGGCGGCCAGGGCCCGCCCACCCTCGCGGGCAACTGGATCACCGACTCCCGGCTCAACCCTTACCGGATCGCGGAGGGCAGGGCCCCGGCGAGGAGCGGTGAGGTCGTCGTCAACCGGGGCGCCGCCGAAAAGGGCGGTCTGAGGATCGGGGACACGACGACCCTGCGCACACCCGACCCCGTCGAGGTGACCGTGGTCGGGCTCGCGACCTTCGGCGGCCAGGACGGCATGGCGCAGGTGACCTTCACCGGCATGACCCGTGCCGACGCCGAGAAGTACCTCACCGCCGAGCCCGGTCAGGCCGCGAGCATCCAGGTGCGGGCCGGTCCCGGGGTGAGCCAGGCACGGCTCGTCTCCGAGCTGACCTCCGTGCTGCCCAAGGGGGTCGAGGCCATCACCGGTCAGGAGTCGGCGCGGGAGAACACGGAGATGATCTCCAGCCAGTTCCTCACCCTGTTCACCACTTTCCTCCTGGTGTTCTCCGGGGTCGCGCTGCTCGTGGCGACCTTCTCCATCCACAACACGTTCGCGATCGTCGTCGCCCAGCGCACGCGGGACAACGCCCTGTTGCGTGCGCTCGGCGCCTCGCGCCGACAGGTGGCCGTCGCCACGCTCGTCGAGGCCGGTGCCGTCGCCGTCGTGGCGTCGGCCGCCGGGCTGCTGGGCGGCCTCGGTATCGCGGCCGGGCTCCAGGCCCTCTTCCCGGCCATCGGATTCCCCTTCCCCGAGGGCGGTCTGGTGGTCGGGGCCCTGTCCCTGCTGCTGCCGCTCGCGGTCGGCATCCTGGTCTGCCTCGGCTCCGCCCTGCTGCCCGCCGTACGGGCCGGACGCACCGCACCGCTCGCCGCGCTGCGGGAGAGCGCCGTCGACCGGTCCGCGGGCAGCCGCACGCGCACGGTCGTCGGTGGCGCGTGCGCGGCGGCGGCCCTCGCGAGCACCCTCGTCGGAGTACTGGTGAGTCCCTCTCTGTGGTCGGCCGGTCTCGGTGCCGTCCTCGCCCTCGTCGCGTTCGTGGTGCTCGGCCCGGCCGCGTCGCGGGTCGCGGTGCGTGCGCTCGGTGTCCCGGTCGACCGGCTGCGCGGTGTCACCGGCGGCCTCGCCCGCCGCAACGCCCTGCGCAGTCCCAAGCGGACCGCGGCGACCGCGAGCGCCCTGATGATCGGTGTCGCCGTGGTGTCGCTGTTCACCGTGTTCGGTGCGTCCCTGAAGGCCACGATGGACCGGACCGTGTCGCGCTCGTTCGCCGGTGACGTCGCCGTCAGCAACCCCTCGTTCGGCGCGGGCGGCAGCGGGCTGAGCCCGAAACTGGCCCCCGCGATCGCACGGCAGCCCGCCGTCGCGGACGCCGTAGGCCTGGGCCGCGGGGTGGCGAAGGTGGACGGCGGCGGCCGGGCCCTGACCGTGACCGATCCCGGCGCACTGGGACGGGTCTTCGACCTCGGCACCGTACGCGGCTCCCTGGACCACCTCGGCAGCGACGGCATCGCGATCACCGAGGAGGAGGCCGGCCGGCAGCATCTGGCGGTCGGCGGCACGGCCAGGCTCACCTTCACCGACGGGACCACGCAGCCCTTCACGGTCCGTGCGGTCTACGGCCGGTCGGAACTCGCGGGCGACTACGTCATCACCCGTGCCGCCTGGGCCCCGCACCGCACCCAGGACTCCGACACGCTCGTCGCCGTCGCCTTCAGGCCCGGTGTGGACCCGGCCGACGGGAAGGCGGCGGTGCAGCGGGTGGCGGAGCGGTTCGGCAACCCGTCGGTGCAGACCCGGGACGAGTACGCGCAGTCGTCGGCGGGCGGTATCGACATGATGCTGAGCCTCGTCTACGCGCTCCTGGCACTGGCGGTGCTCATCGCCCTGCTCGGCATCGCCAACACCCTGACGCTGGCGATCCACGAGCGCACCCGCGAGCTCGGGTTGCTCAGGGCCGTGGGGCAGACACGGTCCCAACTGCGGGCGACGGTCCGTTGGGAGTCGGTCCTCGTGGCCGCCTTCGGTACGACCGGCGGGCTGGTCCTCGGTGCCTTCCTCGGCTGGGTCCTGGTGGAGGCCTCCGGCGGCGCGTCCGACACCGCGTTCGCTTTCGCGCTGCCTCCCGTGCGGCTCGCGGTGGTGGCGCTGGTGGGTCTCGCGGCCGGTGCGCTCGCGGGCCTGCGCCCGGCCCGGCGAGCCGCACGCCTGGACGTCCTGCGCGCCATCGCCGCGGAGTGATCCGCGCGAGCCCGCGCCCGGGCCGCACCCGGGGGCGGGCTCACCGCCCGGTCAGCCGGCAACGGCGGACCGGGCGGGAGAAACGTGTTCCGTCCTGCGCTCGTCGACCGCGAGCGAGCGAGCCGACGTCTCGAGCGCGGCCTCGTACGGCGTGAGGGTGCGCACCGGACGGGACGGTGCCGAGGACGGGGCGGGCAGCGTGAACCAGACGACTTTGCCCGAGTCGCCGTCCGGGCGCGCACCCCAGCTGTCGGCCACCGCGGCGACCATCGCGAGTCCGCGCCCGCTGGTGGCGGAGACGTCCGCGTGGCACAACTGCGGCAGTCGCGGATCGTGGTCGTGCACCGAGACGGTGAGCCGGTCGAGCAGCAGTTCCATCTCCACGGTGCAGGTCTTGTCGGGCTGGGCGTGCAGGTGGACGTTGGTCAACAGCTCCGTCACACCGAGCGCCGCCCGGTCTATCAAGGGATCGAGGTGCCAGTAGCGCAACTGCGCCGATACGATTCTGCGGACTTGTCCGATCCGCGACGGCAGGGCTTGGAGCTCCACCGTGCAGTGCCTGCTTGGCTGGCTGATCACGGCTGCGACTCCCCGAATTGAGGTCCGGAAGAAGACGGAGATCGGATCCAGCAGGAGGGCTGGGCGTACCCGCCGCCTGCTGTGCGGCTGAGTACTCCGGCCGCTTGGTGCGAACGGCTTGGTACGGGGGCCGCCCGCTGACGTGACCGGCGGGCTGGTTCTTCAGCGTTATCGCCGGTAAACCCAGAGTGAGGTGAGACCAGCGTGACGCAAGGGGTGAAGTCCTGCAACTCGCGCCGCGCTCAGCCGCGGGCGGCCCTGCGGACCGCCTCGATGAACCGGCGCGCAGACGGCCCCGGCCGGCCCGGAGCGGCGTCCTGCTCGCCGAGGATCAGTGAGTAGCGGGTGCCGTTGAGATCCGCCGACGCCCGGTCCTCCGGCGCGTACCAGGGCTTCGACGCGCGCACCGCCTGCACCGGCGCGCTGTCGATCTCGCTGCCGTAGCTGGTCAGCAGCCGCAGCCTGCCGTCGCTGATCCGGACCTCTCCGGCCCGCGTGAGCGACCGCAGTCCCCTTCCGATCCGCACACCTGTGGCCGTGAAGTCCGGCTCCGCCATGCTGCCCCGCCCCCTTGTGCGCTCGGCTGTGTCCGGTCCGGATCGCCCATGGGCCGCGATCCGGGGTGGTCGTGTCGAGTCCGCTCATGGTCCCGCGTGCTGCCCCTACGGGCGCGGCGCGCACGGTCCGCCCGCACCGGTCGGCCTCCCACGCCGTGCAGTCTGCCCGCACCCGGCGCCTTCCACCAGTGTGCACGGCAGGGTCGCAGGGGGTATCCGGCGCACTCGCGCGGATGCGCCCCCACCGTTTTCCGCCGACTTCCCCAGCGGTGCCTTTGAGCAGCTCAAAGGCGTGTTTATGCAGGTGGGAAGCGCTGCCGAAGGTGTCTATGATCGAGGCGTCCGACCGTGTGAACCGGGCGTCGGACACCCCGGTAAGGAGTCCCGTGGTGAGTACCCCGCAGATCACCCGCCCCGGCGGGACGTACGACGTCGACCGCAGCGACGCGGAGTACCGCTCCTGGCTCAAAGAGGCCGTCCGCAAGGTCCAGGCGGATGCCAACCGCTCGGCCGACACGCATCTGCTGCGCTTCCCGCTGCCGGAGCAGTGGGGCATCGATCTGTATCTGAAGGACGAGTCGACCCACCCCACCGGCAGCCTGAAGCACCGCCTCGCCCGGTCCCTGTTCCTGTACGGGCTGTGCAACGGCTGGATCAGGCCCGGCCGTCCGGTGATCGAGGCGTCCAGCGGTTCGACCGCGGTCTCCGAGGCGTACTTCGCCAAGCTCATCGGTGTGCCCTTCATCGCGGTCATGCCGCGCACAACGAGCCCCGAGAAGTGCCGTCTCATCGAATTCCACGGCGGGCGCTGCCACTTCGTGGACGACTCGCGCAAGATGTACGAGGCCTCGGCCGCCCTGGCGGCGGAGACCGGCGGCCACTACATGGACCAGTTCACCTACGCGGAACGGGCGACGGACTGGCGGGGCAACAACAACATTGCCGAGTCCATCTTCCGTCAGCTGGAACTGGAGCGGTTCCCGGAGCCCGCGTGGATCGTCGCCACCGCCGGTACCGGAGGCACCTCGGCGACCCTCGCCCGGTACGTGCACTACATGCAGTACGACACCCGCATCTGTGTGGCCGACCCGGAGAACTCCTGCTTCTTCGACGGGTGGACGACGAGAGACCCGGACGTCACGTGCGACCGGGGATCGCGGATCGAGGGCATCGGCCGGCCGCGGATGGAGCCAAGTTTCGTACCCGGCGCCATCGACCGGATGATGAAGGTGCCGGACGCGGCGACGGTCGCGGCCGTGCGGGCCCTGGAAGCGGCCATCGGCCGCAGGGCGGGCGGCTCCACCGGCACGGGCCTGTGGAGCGCGCTGAAGATCGTCGCCGAGATGGTGGCCGAAGGACGCACGGGCAGCGTGGTGACCTTGCTGTGCGACCCGGGCGACCGCTACCTGGACAAGTACTACTCGGACGCATGGCTCGCCGAGCAGGGGCTCGACATCGCCCCGTACACCGCGGCGATCGGGTCACTCCTGGAGACCGGGGTGTGGCCGGACTGACTCCGGCCCGGCGCCCTGCGCCGCCAGCCTACGGTCCAGTGCCCGCACCGCGCCGCGGAAGGCGTGTCCCAGACCCGCGCGCCCACCCTTCAGGGCGAGCCGGAAGACTGTCGACCCGTCAGCCGCGAAGGTCCACTGCACCCGGGTGCCCGTACCGGCAGGGGTGAGCCGCCACTCCTCGAGGAGCGCACGCATTCCGGGCACGCCCGTCTCGTCGACGCGGTACGCGTAGACCTCGTTCGGCTCGGCCGCCACCACGCTCTCCCGGAAGCGAAGGCCGCCCGCCAGGCGCACCTCGCGCCGGGTGCCGTCGTCGAGAGGACGGGCGAGGGTCACGGCGGGGAACCACTCGCTCCAGCCCGGGACATCGTGGGCCAGAGCGCGGAAGACCGCCGCCGGGGATGCCGTGATCTCCCGGGCGAAGACCAGTCGCACGGGTGCGGTCTTCGTGAAGTCGAGTCCCACCGGGCGCAACAGGCGTGCCATGGACGGAACCTCCTCGCGGGAACACCGGCGTCCCCGAACGGAAGCGGTGGTGCGGGTCGGCGCCCACCATAACTGGCGGCCCGTCAGATGTCAGTATCGTCTTCGGTCTCCCCGGCCACCACCAGCCGCCTGAGGTGCTCCGAGATCTCCGCACGCGCCTCGGCGGGCAGCCCCGCGTCCGTGACGAGGGTGTCGACCTGCTCCAGCGCGGCGAACGAACTCAGGCCCACCGTGCCCCACTTGGTGTGGTCGGCGACCACCACCACACGCCGCGCGGACTGCACGAGCCGCCGGTTGGTCTCGGCCTCCGCCAGATTCGGCGTCGACAGACCCGCCTCCACCGATATCCCGTGCACGCCGAGGAACAGCACATCGAAGTGGAGGGACCCGATGGCCTGATCGGCGACGGGGCCCACGAGCGAGTCGGACGGGGTTCGCACCCCGCCGGTCAGCACGACCGTGGCGCCGCCCTGGCGCTGGCCGGAGGTGCGCTGTGCGGAGTGGAAGACGTCCGCAACGCGCACCGAGTTGGTGACGACGGTCAACTCCGGCACATCGAGGAGGTGGTGGGCCAGCGCGTATGTCGTCGTCCCGCCGGACAGCGCGATCGCGGTACCCGGCGCGACCAGTTCCGCGGCGGTCCGGGCGATGTCCTCCTTGGCCGTCAGCTCCAGGCCGGACTTGGCCTCGAACCCCGGCTCGTGCGTGCTCGCCTCCACCACCGGGACCGCGCCGCCGTGGACCTTCTCCAGTACGCCCTGACGAGCGAGTGCGTCGAGATCGCGGCGGACCGTCATGTCGGAGACGCCCAGCTTCCGGGTGAGCTCGTTCACCCGGACACCGCCGCGTCGTCGTACCTCGTCGAGGATCAGGGCGCGGCGCTGCTCCGCGAGGAGGTTCTGATTCTCGCTCACGTCCGCTTTGCTCCCTTTCGCCTGATCCATCACGGCATGGCATCCATACCGGCTCCGACAAGGCCATTCTCCTGCCGTCAAAGCCGAGGCCGCCCCATCCTCGCACGGCTTGCCCTGGATGGAGCCACCCCCCGTGCCTCGTGAATCACCTTCCGCAGTTCATCACGTCACCCGTATCGGGGAGATTCCGTGAGAACGGGTGTGCACACCTGGGGCACCGGAGACCATCTGCCTGCGCATGACACACGGTACGCAACGCGGGGGATGTGCTGAGCAGTGGAGCGTGCACGGGAACACGACGGGGAACACGGCGACACCGGGCAGCGGCCGCCGGAGAGCGGGACGGACCTGGAACTTCTGGTCCACGGTGTCGGTGGCACCACACCCGAGGAGATGCTGGGCGATCCGCGCACGGTGCGTGTCTCCGGTGACGAGACGGCCGCCGTCTACCGCCGCGAGGCCGACGCCGGCGCCGAGCGGAACCCGCGGGACCGCGGAACAGGTCCGGTGCCCGAGGCGTACGTCTGGTGCAACCTCACCTCGGGGAACGCCGCCCGTGCCCTGTGGCTGTTGCTGCTGCCCTTCATGGTGGTCAATCTCGCGCACTGGATGCGCCCCACGACGACCGGGCGGCCGCGGACCGTCCGACTGTACGGACTGATCGTCCGTCTCCTCGGGCTCACCCTGACCGTGCTGCTGGTCGCCGCCGCCTGCGAGGTCGCCCTCGACCTCGGTGCCTGGCAGTGCGCCGGTACGCGCGCGTGTGCCGAGCGCCACTCCTGGCTCGGCTTTCTCTCACCCGCGGCCTCCGACCAGGGCTGGTGGAGCGAGCCGGGACGGCGTCTGGCCCTGGCGTCGCTGGTGCCCGCGGCGCTGACCGGGCTGCTCTGGTACCTGTCGCACCGCACCTGGAGCGCGTACGAGTCCCAGCAGCCGATCTCCCGCCCGGCCGAGCCCGACGAGGAGCCGCACCGCACCGCACTCGACAGCCCCGGGTTCTGGTACGGACGGCGCCTGGTGGCCCGGTTGCGCGCCGCCCACACCGCCGCGGGGTTTCTGACGGTCGCCGCGGCACTGGCCACCGCCGCCGCCCGGTACGACAGCCGGCACGGCTCCGTCGAACTCGAAGTCCTCGGCCGGCTCCTGTGCGCAACTCTCCTCACCGGCGGTTTCGTTGTGGTGGGGGTGGTGTGCCGACGGGGCCGCACCGAGAACCGGCTGGACAGGACTCTCGACCGGGCACTGGTACGCCGACTGCCCGCGGGTGCGCTGGTGCTGCTCGCCGTGACCGCGGTGTACGCCGGCTGGTCGCGCCCGGGCTGGCGGTCCGCGGACCGGTTGCCGGGTGACACCACGTTCGGCGGGCTCGCCCTGGCGCAGGGGGTGCTCGTCGTCGTGCTGGGCGTCGTCGCCCATGTCCTCCACCGCACCCACCCCGACACACGCACCGCGATGTGCGGACTGGCCGGACCCGCGGTCGCGATGCTGGCCTGCGCGCTCGGCGGGGTGATGTCCGGCGGGGTGGCCCAGCGCGTCGCCGACTGGCTGGACGGGACCCGGCACATCATGGCCGGTCCACCCGTCCTGCTCACCTGGCAGGCGTCCACGATCCCGCCCCTGCTGCTCGTTCTGCTCGTCGTCGTGGGCCGGCTGGCACGGCGAACCGCGGTGCTGCGCCGTGCCGGGACCGCCGCGGTGGAACTCGCCCATCAAGGCGAGCCCGAGGACGAGGCCCGCACCCGCCGTATCGCGGGCACCCGAGCCATGGCCGCCCTCACCGACCGGGCGCCGCTCGTCGTCGCCGTCATGTCCGCCTCGACCCTGCTCCTGGGCGCGCTGGCCCTGGTGGGAGCGTTTGCCGGCCATGACACCCCGGAAGGGGCCGCCCGGGGCAGCCACGCCTTCGTGCGCGGAGCCGCCGAGACCGCTCAGGCGCTCGGCTCCTGGCTGATCGGCATCGGCTTCCTCCTCTTCGTGACCTGGGGACGCCGTGCCTACAAGGACGCCTCGGCACGGCGCACGATCGGCATCCTGTGGGACGTCGGCACCTTCTGGCCGCGTGCCGCGCACCCCTTCGCCCCGCCCTGCTACGCCGAGCGCGCCGTGCCCGACCTCTCCTGGCGTATGGCCACCTGGACCGAGGCCACAGGCGGACGGCTCGTGCTCTCCGGTCACTCCCAGGGCAGTGTGCTCGCGGCGGCCGCGGCCTGGCAGCTCGAACCCTCGGTGCGCCGCAGGGTGGCCCTCCTGACCTACGGCTCGCCGCTCGAGCGGCTGTACGGGCGCTGGTTCCCCGCCTATTTCGGGCCCGCCGCGCTCAGTTCCCTGCACCGCGAGGTGGCCTGCTGGCGCAACCTCTACCGCCTCACGGACCCGATCGGCGGACCGATCCGGCTGCCCGGTGACTGCGGCCCGCAGGTGGACCGCGCACCCCTCAGGGATCCGCTCGCCTACGGCCGCACCGCTGAGCACCCGCTGCCTGCGCCGATCCTCGGGCACGGCGACTACCAGGCGGACCCGGCGTTCGCCGAGGAGCGCGAGCGGCTGCTGAGCCGGCTGCGGCCGGGGCTGCCTGCACCCCGTCCCGCGGGGCCGGGCACGCAGGCGGGGGGCGCCGGTCAGGGGAGCTCCGGCAAGTCCTCCGGGTAGAGCAGGGTCAGCTCGTCCGTGCTCGGCTCCGCCAACTGGGCGACCCGGCCCGCGTGCCGCTCCACCATCGCCTCGAAGGTCTGGCGTGCGGTGCGCCCGTTGCCGAACGCCGGTCCCTTCGGAATCGCCGTGAAGTACTTCAGGAGCGCTTCACCCGTGCCGGGGCCGAGCCGGTACTCGTGCTCCTCGGACTGCTGCTCCACGATCCTCAACAGCTCGTCGGGGCCGTAGTCGCCGAACCTGATGGTTCGTGAGAAGCGCGACGCCACACCGGGGTTGACCGAAAGGAAGCGCTCCATCTCGGCCGTGTAGCCCGCGACGATGACCACGACCGCGTCACGGTGGTCCTCCATCAGCTTCACGAGCGTGTCGATGGCCTCACGGCCGAAGTCGCGCCCGGAGTCCTCTGGGGACAGGGCGTACGCCTCGTCGATGAACAGCACCCCGCCGCGTGCCCGTTCGAAGGCCTCCTGGGTGCGGATGGCGGTGGAGCCGATGTGCTCGCCCACCAGGTCGACCCGGGACACCTCCACGAGGTGGCCCTTCTCCAGGACGCCGAGCGAGGCCAGGATCTCGCCGTACAGCCGGGCGACCGTCGTCTTGCCGGTGCCGGGGGAGCCCGTGAACACCAAGTGCCGCCGTACGGAAGCCGCCTTGAGGCCCGCCTGCTGCCTGCGGCGTCCGACCTCGATCATGTCGGTCAGGGCCCGCACCTCGCGCTTGACGCTCTCCAGCCCGACCAGCGCGTCGAGTTCCCCGAGCACGGCCGCCGAGGTGCGGGCGGGCTTCTCGGGATCGGGGACCGCCGTGACGAGATGGTCCTGCTCCGTGGTGCGCTGGCCGGGGATGGCGCCCAGCAGACCGGTGGACATGGCCGTCGTCTGTACGGCGGTCTCCTGGGGCGGTTCGGGCAGCCGGAGCCCGGCGCTCTCGTCGCTGGTGCAGTCCTCCACCACCGGGCCGTCGCCGGAGGTGCCCGGGCCGCCGTCCGCGAACTCGTAACCCCCGCGCGCGCACCGCTCGGTGCGGCACTTCCTCAAGGTGGCCCGGCAGCCGTCTATCACATGGAAGCCGTAGCCACCGCTGCCCGTGACCCGGCAGTTCAGGAAGCTGCCCCGGCCGTCCGCCGAGACGTAGAAGCCGGCCTCCGCCGGTGAGGTCACCGTGCACCGGTCGATGGTGGGATCGGCGCCCTTGGTGACGATCACGCCGGTCTGGGTGCCGTCGATGGTGCAGCCGGACAGTGTGCCGCCGCTGCCGTGGTCCCGGAACCAGGCGCCCGTCGCGGCATCCCGGATCCGGCAGTCGTCGAGCTGTGCGGTGGCGCCGTCGCTCACCGACACGGCCGTGTTGCGCACCTGCGTCAGATCGCTGTCCACGACGTCCGCGCGCGAGCCGCGGTCGAGGACGAACAGGGCGTCCGGTACGTCGTGCACCCGGCAGGACTCGAGCACCGCGGTGGCGCCGTCGCTGACCCACACCGCCGGATAGTCGCCCGTGCTGTCGAAGATCTCGCACTGGTTGGCGTCCACCCGGGTGCCCGGATCCCACACCGAAAGGCCGTTGCGGCCGAACTGACGCACCGACGTGCGGGTCAGCGTGAGCACCGAACGGGAGCGCAGGTCGACCGCGTTCTCGGGGATGTCGTGGATGCGGCAGTCGGCCAGCGTGAGCACGGCGTCGGTGTCGAGCGTGACACCGTCGGCGGTCGTGCGGTGCACATCGCAGTCCGTCAGATGTGCCGTGGCCCGGGCGGTCACCTGCACACCGGAGCCCCGGATCTCGTACACCTCGCAACCGACCGCCTCCAGCGAGGAGTTCTCACCCGTCACCGACAGACCGGCGCCCGAGGCGTGGTGCACGCGGCAGTGTTCGAGACGCGGCCGGGCACCGCCGCGGACCGCGACACCCGACTGGGCCGCGGCCACGACCTCGCACTCCTCGAACACGCCGCCGCCACCGTCTACGACGGCGATGCCGACGCCCGCCGGATTGTCGACGGTGCACCGCCGGACGGTGGGGCGGGCGCCGCGGCGGACCTCGATGCCGGCCGCCGAGCGCGTCGTGATCCGTACGTCCACCAGCTCCGGGGCTCCCTCCTCGACGAGCAGCGCGGGCGCGGCCGCGTCCTGCCCCTCGATGTGGAGGTCCTGCACCACGGCGGAGGCCCGCACGGTGAGCGGGACCCCGTCCACCGGGGCGATGCGCACGGAACCGGGGGAGCCCTCGGGCCCGCGCAGCGTCACCGCCCGCTGGAGGACGAGGTTCTCCCGATAGGTGCCGGGTGCGACGGTGAGTACGTCTCCGTCGCCCGCGGCCTCCAGGGCGGCGGCGAGCGACGCGTACTCACCTGTGCGGCGCCGCCACCGCGATGTGCCGGTGTGCGTCACCTGGACCGTGCCCTGTGCCATGGCGCTGCTGTGCCCCCACCTCGTACTCACGCGGGTTCTCGCGAAGATGCCGGACAGCGGACCAGCCGACCGGTCCACCGTAGCGTGCGCGGACGTACCCGGTTGACCGGAGGCCGAAGGCGGTCAACTGCCCGTTCCTGTGCGGCCCCAGTCCGGTCCCGCCCTGTCCCATGCTTGGTCCCATCGTGTGTAACGGCGGCGGATCATGCGCCAGACGATCAGCCGGCGGCCGCCTTCTATGAGCGCTCCGGTCAGTCCGGCTGCGCCGGCGCCCGCGAGCACCGCGTGTGTCGTCGCGGTGGCCCGGTCCAGCGGGCGGGTCACGAGGTCGCCGTGGGCGTCGGTCCAGACGCTGAACTGGTTGCCCGGGTGCGGGGACTCGAGCTCGGCGAGGACCGCCGCGTGGCGTCTGGTGCCGTCCGGCGCGGTCCAGTCGGCGAGTACCCGGCTGTGCGCGTTCCCCGTCGTCGACGACTCCGGATCCGGGTCCAGCGCCACGCGGTTGAGCTTCTTGACGACGGTCGCCACCACCAGGTGGCGGCTGTGCTGCTGGTCCCGCACGGCATTCTGCAGGGACCCCTGGGCGACCGAACCGATCACGACCCCGGCCAGGGGCGCCACGACAAGAACCAGGAGCAGGGCGGCCAGCGCCGTCCACGCCTCGGCCAGATCGGTTCCACGGCACAGAGGATTGCCCCGCCAGCGCCACAGACCGCTGATTGCTCGCACCGTCCCGCACCCCCTTACGCGTCCGTGATAACCCCGGAACCCGGACGTCCACCGCCGAGCCGGAAAAGAGAGAGCCACATCACCTCTCCCGGGCCGACGCGCCTTTCATGAATTTCTCACGTCGGCTCAACGACCGTGCCGGGTTCCGCGGTTCCCCCGTCCGACACCCGATCGAGGTGTTCCCGGGGCGAGATACGGAGGGATCGATCCCGTAACGGGTGTGCGGGACCTGACGCGGGACGGCGAGCGGCGACATCGGGAAGCGGCGGCGGGCGGCGCCGGGGCGACGGTCCGAACTCGCCCCGGCGGTTCTCAGTCGAGGATGGTGACGGGGTCGCCGAGGCGGATGGTGCCCGGCGACTGCGGCACCAGGTTCTGCCCGAAGGCCAGCTTGCCGCCGACCCGCCGATGGCGGGCGAGGGTGCGCAGCGGTTCCTTGCCCCGCTCGGCGGTGGCCTGGTCCGTGGTGGTCACGACGCAGCGCCCGCACAGCTTGGCGACCCGGAAGACGACCTCTCCGACGGCGATCCGCGTCCAGTCGTCCTCGGCCCAGGGCCGCGTTCCGGCCACGACGACGTTCGGCCGGAAACGGTTCATGGGCAGCGGGCCCTCTGCGGCGTGGTCGCCCTGCGCGATCAGGGAGTTCAGGGCGTCCAGGGACGAGAGCGTCGTGAGCAGCAGCGGGTAGCCGTCGGCCAGGCTGACGGTCTCACCGGGGCGCCCGAAGGGCGGGTCGTGGATGGGCCGGCGGACGGCCGGATCGTCCAGGTGGACGAGGCGCACGCCCTCGCCGACGTACGTGCTGAACCAGTCGTCCGCGGCGCGGCCGACGGCGATCGTCTCGATCTTGTCTCCCGCCCACTTGGCCGTCGTCGTACCGCCGGACGGGTCGGGGACGGCCACGGTCAGCGGGTCCAGGCCGGGTGCGGACACACGGATCGCGCCGCCGGCCAGCAGCTCGGCGGCGGCCAACGCCAGGTGGGGGTGTTCGCGTTGTGTGACGACCCGGCCGGACTCGTCGATCAGTGCCCAGCGCCGGTCCCCGGCCAGCCCCCAAGGCTCCACCACGGCCTCGTGGGGTGCCTGGCCCCGCAGTGCCTTGACCGGGTGGACATGAAGGGAGTGCAGTACTGGATTCGGCATGAGGCCATCGTCCCATCGAGGGCCGACGGCCTCATCCCGTGAAGTGGATCAGTATCCGCGGTACTGCCCGTTGTTGTACGGGTCCTGGTACGGCGCCGGGGCCGGTCGGGGTGCGGCGGGGCGGGGTGCGGCGGGGCGCATCGCCTCGTAGCCCGTGCCCATGGGGCGCGGAGGCTGCATCTGCTGCTGGGCAGGGTAGCCACGGGGGCCGGCCGCCTGCTGCGGGATGTACGCGGTGGGGGCCTGCTGCAGGGGCGCAGGATGCGGGGCCGCCTGCGGGTAGCCGTAGGAGGGGACCTGGGGGGAGGGGGCGGCCGGCAGCGCGGGAAGCGCCGACGGCAGCGCGGGCAGATTGCTGCCCGGGATGTCGTACGCGGAGGGGACCCGGATCGGGGCGATCTGCGGGGTTCCCCGCTCGGCGACGAGCCTGTCGTAGATCGGAGTGTCCGGGAAGGGCGACGCGGAGTAGTAGCCGCCGCCATAGGTGGAGCGGGGGGAGGTCATGGCACATAAGTTAAGCCCACGATGTGCTGGTTGGGGAGACCGATAAGAGGGTTGTTTTCCGTGTCCGGGGTGACGCGGGATCCCCAATGCGAGCGAACTTGGCAAAAAAGGGCAATGAGCGGGGTTGAGAACGTGTAAAGGCCGAGTTCCCGGTGGGTTACCGGGGGTTGGCCGGTGGTCCCGCGGTCGGGGTCATGGGAGTTCGGGCTCCGGGGGAATAGGTTGACCGCGACGGTTGCAACGGACCGTTCCGGGCCTCGGTCCCGGTGCGGCACCACGTGATGGGGGCGGACATGTCAATGTCGAAAGGATCCAACCTTCAAGTGCCGACGGCGGCACTGCGCGTCGAACTGGGCTGGCGCCCAGGACCCGGCGTGCCCGACGTGGACGCCTCGGCACTGCTGCTGATCTCCGGGAAGGTCCGGACCGACGGGGACTTCGTCTTCTACAACCAGCCCACGCACTCCTCGGGTGCGGTGCGCCACGAAGGCAAGCGGAACGCCGGCGGGCAGGTGACGGACACGCTCGTGGTCGATCTCGCGCGCGTGGAGCCTGCGATCGAGACCGTGGTGCTCGCCGCCTCCGCCGACGGGGGCACGTTCGGGCAGGTGCCCGGGCTCGCCATCCGTGTGCTGGACGCGCAGCAGGGCACGGAGATCGCACGCTTCGACCCCGCGGCGGGCGTAGAGACCGCCTTCGTGCTGGGGGAGTTCTACCGTCGCCAGGGCGCCTGGAAGTTCCGTGCCGTCGGGCAGGGCTACAGCAGTGGGCTCGAGGGGCTGGCCACGGACTACGGCATCACGGTGGACGAGCCGCAGCGCGCGGCGCCGCCTTCTCCGCCCGCCCCGCGTACCGACCGGCCGGCTGCGCCGGTCACGGTGCCCCCGCCGCCGATGCCGCCCGTGGCGGTGCCTGCGCCCCCGGTGACCGCGGTGCCGCCCACCTCCCCGTACGGGCCGCCGCCACCCGCTCCGACGGGGCCCTACGGTGCGCCCGCGCCCGTGCCGGCCGCCGCTGCTCCGGTGCCCCCGGCCCCCGTCCGCCTCACCAAGGTCACGCTCACCAAGCAGGCCCCCTCGGTCTCGCTCAGCAAACAGGGCGGAACGTCCGGTTTCATGCGCGTGAACCTCAACTGGCAGGTGCATAAACAGTTTTCCGGCTGGGGCAGCAAGCGCGGCCGGGCCGTGGCCCGGCACTCGGACCTCGATCTTGACCTGTGCGCCCTGTTCGAACTGTCCGACGGCAGCAAGGGAGTCGTCCAGGCGCTCGGCAACGCCTTCGGCTCGCTGCACCATCCGCCGTACATCCACCTCGACGGCGACGACCGCACCGGAGCGGTGGAGACCGGCGAGAACCTCACCGTCAACCTCGACCGCACGCAGAGCTTCAGGCGCATTCTCATCTTCGTGACCATCTACGAAGGCGCCCGCTCCTTCGCCGACCTGCACGCCACGGTCACGCTCCAGCCGCAGCACGGCGCACCCGTCGAGTTCTCCCTCGACGAGTGCACGGTGCCCTCGACCGTGTGCGCCCTCGCCCTCATCACCAACTCCGGCGGCGACCTGATCGTCCAGCGCGAGGCCCGCTACCTCGTTCCGGAGCGCGGGGTCAGCCCACAGCGCACGATCGACCGCGCCTACGGGTGGGGCATGAACTGGACCCCGGGCAGAAAATGACGCGACCGGTCGGCCCTGCGACCGGCCCGTTTCACCGCTCCTCGAACGCCGCGTCCGGGCGCGCGTAGGTGCGGCCCTTCCAGGCCGCACCTCGCCCCCGGTAGTGTTGCACCGCCGAGTCGACCGTCATGAACAGATACAGCAACGCCGTGACCGGCAGCGACAGCGCGAGCAGCGGCGGCTGGCGGTAGTAGCGCAGCATCGGGAGGTACGTCGCCGTCATCACCAGTTTCGCCAGCCCGCCGATCACCACCGCCGCAAGGTTCCCGGTGACGATCCCGGCGATCAGGGCGGCCGACGGAACCAGATAGACGAGGGCCAGTCCGAGCACCGTGCCGGCCAGGAGCAGCGGATTGTGGCGCAGTTGGGCGTAGGCGCTGCGGGAGACCATCCGCCACAGGTCGTGCAGCCGCGGATACGGCCGCACGCTCTCGACGCGGTCGGCGAGCCCCAGCCAGATGCGGCCGCCGCCGTTCTTGACCGCTCGTGCGAGCGCCACGTCGTCGATGACCGCCTGCCGGATGGCATCGGGGATACGCGCACGCCCGGCCGCCTCGGTGCGCAGCAGCACGCAACCGCCTGCCGCGGCCGCCGTTCGGCTCCCGGGCACCGCGATCCGGCGGAAGGGGTACAGCTGGGCGAAGAAGTACACGAACGCGGGGACGACGAGTCGCTCCCACACGCTCTCCACCCGGAGCCGGGCCATCTGTGAGACGAGGTCGAAGCCGCCGGTGCGCGCGGACGCCACCAGCTCCCGCAGACTGTCGGGGGCATGAGCGATATCGGCATCCGTGAGCAGGAGATACTCGGGTTCACGCACACGTGCGAGGGCGATCCCGTGGCGCACGGCCCACAGTTTTCCGGTCCAGCCGGCCGGCGGTTCGCCGGGCGAGTCGACGGTCAGCGGCAGCCCGCCGTGCCGCTCGGCGAGGTCGCGGGCCAGCTCCCCGGTGCCGTCCGAACTGCCGTCGTCGATCAGGAAGACCTCGGCACGTCCGGGATAGTCCTGCGCGAGCAGCGAGGGCAGGCTCCGCTCCAGTACCGCTGCCTCGTCGCGTGCGGGCACGACGATGCAGACGGACGGCCAGTCGCCGGGGTTCCGGCGGGCCGGCAGTCGCACGTCCGTACGCCAGAAGAAGCCCTGGCACAGCAGCAACCACAACCAGGCCGCGAGTGATAGCGCGGCAGTCCACACGATGGCGCTCACGCGCGCAGTCTGCCCCACCACGATGGCCGACCGTGGCACATCGTCTATCGTGGCCGGGTGAAGATCGCGCTCATGGACTCCGGACTCGGCCTCCTTCCGGCCGCCGCAGCGGTACGCAGACTGCGGCCCGACGCGGATCTCGTCCTCTCCTGGGACCCCGACGGGATGCCCTGGGGCCCGCGCACCCCCGAGGACATCACCGCCCGCGCCCTGGCCGTCGCCGAGGCGGCCGCCGCACACCGTCCCGATGTGCTGATCGTCGCCTGCAACACAGCATCCGTGCACTCCCTGCCCGCGCTGCGTGCCCGTTTCGAGCCCGATCTCCCCGTCATCGGCACGGTGCCGGCGATCAAGCCGGCCGCAGCGGGCGGCGGACCCGTCGCGATCTGGGCCACGCCCGCCACCACGGGGAGTGCCTACCAGCGCGGACTCATCCGGGACTTCGCCGACGGGGTGACCGTGGCCGAGGTGCCGTGCCCCGGGCTCGCCGACGCCGTGCACCATGTCGACCGCCCGGCCGTCGAGGCCGCCGTCGCCAGGGCCGCGGCACTGACCCCCGAGGACGTCACGACCGTCGTCCTCGGCTGCACCAATTACGAACTGGTGGCCGAACCCATCCGTACGGCTCTCCAGAGGCCGGGCCGCGCCCCGCTGATCCTGCACGGGACCGCCGGAGCGGTGGCCGCGCAGGCGCTGCGCCGCCTCGGGGAGACCGCGGCGCCGGACGCCCCCGCCGTGGGCGGTCTCGCGGTGCTCCTGAGCGGTCGTGAGGGCGTGCTGCCCGCCGAGGCGCTGACGTATCCCGAAGGCAGGCTTCTCCAGGCGGTCAGCCCCGCACGCTGAGGGGCGCACTGCTCCCCTTTACAGAACCGGCGCCGGACTCAGTGACTCTGCGCGACCTGGTGCCCGCGTTCCGGAAGCTGGGTACTCTCGATGCATGAGGGACCTTCCCCAGGGCGACCCCGATATCTGGACGGGGCGTGCGACCAATCGTGCCCAGTGGCTGCTGGCGCTCGGCGGTGCCGCCTGTATGGCGCTCGGCATCGCGCTGGCGGTCGAATCGGCGTGGACGTCCGGCATCGTCCCCCTGGTGATGTCCGTCGTCGGCTGTATCGCGGCCGGGCTGCTGGTCCTGTTCGGAACGCTCGCGTTCGTGCACGTGGCGGTGAAGGTCGACAAGGACTGCCTCGAGGTCAGATGCGGCCACATCGGCGTCCCCCGCCGCCGCATCCCCCTCTCGCTCGTGGCCGGGGCCGAGTTCGCGCCCAGGGTCACTCCCCGGCAGTGGGGCGGTTGGGGCTACCGCTGGCGTCCCGAGAAGGGCACGGCCGTCGTGGTCCGGCGCGGTGAGGGCGTGGTCCTGCGGCTGTGGGACGGTCACACGTTCACGATCACCGTCGACAACGCCGAGACGGCGGTACGGGTCATCCGCGCCCGGCTGCACCCGAGCCTGCCGGGCGCCACGCACTGACCCGTGCGGCCGGACGGTCCGCCGTTTCTTGCCTCACCTCGGGCACCCGGTGTGTCCACCCCGGCGGAGCACCCCTCAAGTCTGCGTCCGCGCACCTCCCTCGTCCGCCAGAGGGTGTGCCGTCGCGATGCCGGCGAGCAGACCTGTTCCCGCCGTCACCGCGGTGAAGCTCAACGCGTTGCCCACCGACGCGATCACGGCGAGCGCGGTCAGCGTGGCGCCCCCCGTCAGCGCGACGGGAGTGGGGCGCCCGGTGCGCCGCAGTGCGTACAGCACCCAGCAGAAGACCGCCGCGAGCAGTGCCACTCCGGTCACTCCCTGTTCGGCGGCCAGTTGCAGCGGCGCGGAGTGGGGCTTGCCGTCGGGCAGGAGGGACTGCGCGGCTGTGGGACTCAGCTCCCCGAAGCGCCCGGGGCCTGCGCCGAGCGCGGGGTCGCGGTGAGCGAGCGTGAGCGCGTCCCGCCAGAGCAGGACCCGGTGCGGGCCGAGCTGGTCCTCGAGATAGGAGCCGAGCCCGTCGGGCAGTACGTTCCCGGCGACCGCCCAGGTCGTCCCCGTCACCAGGACCGCCACGAGTGCGAGACCCGACAGCGCGAGGGCGCGATGCCGCATCCGGTCGGCGGCGAGCGAGCACAGCAGGACCCCGGCGGAGGCGACCAGGCCCGTTGTCGAGCCGAGCGCCGCCGCCACCACCGCGATTCCCAGGGCCGCCGACCGGAGCGCCAGCCGCTGCGCCGGGAACCGGGCCGCCCAGGCGGCGCAGCAGGCGGCCCCCGTGGACAGCGCGAGCAGCGCGGCGATCGCACCGGTGTCCCCGGGGGGCGTCACGACCTGCGGTCCTGCCGTGGCATGTGGTGCGGCGAGGGCCAGCCCCAGGCCGGCCAGGGCCCCCGCGGCAGGAGCGGCGAACGGCAGAAGAGCTCCCAGTATCCGTCCGGCCGCATAACCCGCGGCGACCGCGAGCACGGCGAGCAGAAAACCCTCGGGCCTGCCGCCGTGTGCGCCCGCCGTGATCAGCGACCATGCGGCGCAGGCGCCGAGCACCAGGACGCCCGCCGTATCAGAAACGTTTCGTCTGTCGTCTTCCGCGTCCGCGGCCCCGGTCGCGGACTCCGTCCCCATGGATTCCACCCCGCCACCCCCCTGTGCCGGGCCCGACCGTCCGGCCGCATCCGGCCGCACCTCACAGGCTCGGGCACACGGTAACGGGTGATGCGCCGGTTTGTGGATGAGTTGCGCAGGAACGATGCACCGGATGGAGGGGAGCCAACGCCCCGAACGGGGACGGGGTGGCCCGGATGCGCCCGAACCGAGCTGTCGGGGGTTCGGTCACGCGCCGTAGACTCCCCGGGTGACCGTCACCGCTACTTCCGTGGGCGGGCCGGAGCGGCTCGAACCGCGGTCCGCAGGGGCACCCCGTGCCGTGCGCCGGGTTCGCCGCCTCGTTCCTGCCGCAGCCGCGGCGCTCTCCGGAGTGCTGCTGTACGTCAGCTTTCCGCCCCGGACGCTGTGGTGGCTGGCGCTGCCGGCCTTCGCCGTGTTCGGCTGGAGTCTGCGCGGCCGCACCTGGAAGGCGGGCCTCGGCCTCGGCTATCTGTTCGGTCTCGGTTTTCTGCTTCCGCTGCTCGTCTGGACCGGCGTCGAGGTCGGTTCCGGTCCATGGCTCGCGCTGGTCGCGGTGGAGGCCCTGTTCGTCGCGCTCGTCGGCGCGGGCGTCGTGCTGGTCTCGCGGCTGCCCGCCTGGCCGGTGTGGGCGGCCGCGGTGTGGATCGCGGGAGAGGCCGCACGGGCCCGTGCGCCGTTCGGCGGCTTTCCCTGGGGGAAGATCGCCTTCGGTCAGGCCGACGGCGTCTTTCTGCCCCTCGCCGCCGTCGGCGGCACCCCGGTGCTGGGCTTCGCGGTCGTGCTGTGCGGATTCGGTCTCTACGAGATCGTGCGCGTCGCCGTGGACGGGCGCCGCGGCGCGGGGCCCTGGCGCGGGGCGGCCGTCGTCGCACTGATCAGTGTCGCCGCTCCCGTGCTCGGCGCCGTGGCCGCGCGTTCCCTGGTCAGCGACAAGGCCGAGAACGGGACCGCCACCGTCGCCGTCGTCCAGGGCAACGTGCCGCGCGCCGGGCTCGAGTTCAACGCGCAGCGGCGTGCCGTCCTCGACTACCACGCGCGGGAGACCGAGCGTCTGGCCGAGCAGGTCAGGGAGGGCAAGGTACCGAAGCCCGATCTGGTGCTGTGGCCCGAGAACTCCTCGGATGTCGACCCCTTCGCCAATCCCGACGCCGCCGCCGTGATCGAAGGCGCCGCGAAGGCGATCGGCGTGCCCATCTCCGTGGGCGGAGTGGTCGAGCGCGGGGGCAAGCTCTACAACGAGCAGATCCTGTGGGATCCCGACAAGGGCCCGGTGGACACCTACGACAAGCGGCAGGTGCAGCCCTTCGGCGAGTATCTGCCGCTGCGCTCGCTGCTCGGTGTCATCAACAAGAACTGGACGTCGATGGTGCGCCAGGACTTCAGCCGGGGGCACAAGCCGGGCGTCTTCACCATGGCGGACGCCAAGGTCGGCCTGGTGACCTGCTACGAAGCGGCCTTCGACTGGACCGTGCGCAGCACCGTCCTCGACGGGGCGCAACTGATCTCGGTCCCGAGCAACAACGCGACCTTCGACCGCAGCGAGATGACCTACCAGCAGCTCGCCATGTCCCGGGTGCGGGCGGTGGAGCACAGTCGCACCGTCACCGTGCCCGTGACCAGCGGTGTCAGCGCCGTGATCATGCCGGACGGGAAGATCACCCAGCGGACCGGGATGTTCGTCGCCGCCTCACTCGTCCAGAAGGTGCCGCTGCGCTCCTCCGAGACGCCGGCCACCCGGCTCGGCATCCTGCCGGAGATGCTGCTGGTGCTGGTCGCTGCCGCCGGGCTCGGCTGGGGGGCGGTGTCGGTGATCCGCGGCCGCCGCGGGCGCGCCGCGCAGGACGTACGTGTCGATGAGCCGGGGGTGCCGGAGTCGGCCCGTTAGGCTCTGGCCATGGCCACTCCCGACTTCATCCGGACCATCCGCGCTTCGGCCGGACATCAGCTGCTGTGGCTCCCCGGTGTCACGGCCGTCGTCTTCGACGACGACGGCAGAGTGCTGCTGGGGCGCCGTGCCGACAACGGGCGGTGGTCGGTGATCGGGGGCATCCCCGACCCGGGGGAGCAGCCCGCGGCCTGTGCGGTGCGCGAGGTGTACGAGGAGACGGCGGTGCGATGCGTCCCCGAACGGGTCGTCCTCGTGCAGGCACTGGAACAGGTGACCTACATGAACGGCGACATCTGCCAGTACATGGACATCACGTTCCGCTGCCGGGCCGTCGGCGGTGAGGCACGTGTGAACGACGACGAGTCGCTCGAGGTCGGCTGGTTCACGGTGGACGCCCTGCCCGAACTGAACGAGTTCGGCCTGCTCCGGATCAAGCAGGCACTGTCCGACGTACCCACATGGTTCGACCCCACCAATCCGCTCTGAAGTATGTGCGATGAACATATGGGGTGGGGCTGGGCCACTGCCTAGGGTCGAGCCATGACGCCTGCCCCGCACACCTCGCCCGACCTCGGCGGACGCACCGCCCTCGTCACCGGTGCCGCCGGCGGCATCGGCCGCGCCTGCTCGCTGCGGCTGGCCGCCGCCGGGGCCAAGGTGAGAGCGGTCGACCGGGACGCCGCGGGTCTCGACGACCTGGTCGGCGCCGCCCGCGGTCTCGAGGGCACCCTCGAGCCGCACGTCCTCGACCTCACCGACCTCGACGCCGCCGAGGAGATCGCCGCGGGCACCGACGTCCTGGTCAACAACGCGGGTCTGCAACTGGTCAGCCCGCTGCACGAGTTCCCGCCCGACGTCTTCCACACCGTACTGACGGTGATGCTCGAGGCACCGTTCCGGCTCGTGCGCGGGGCGCTGCCCCATATGTACGGACAGGGCTGGGGCCGCATCGTCAACATCTCGTCGGTGCACGGGCTGCGTGCCTCGGCGTTCAAGGCGGCGTACGTCAGCGCCAAACACGGACTCGAAGGGCTCTCGAAGGCCGCCGCCCTGGAAGGCGCCCCCCATGGCGTCACCTCCAACTGCGTGAACCCGGCCTACGTGCGCACGCCCCTCGTCGAGAAGCAACTCGCGGACCAGGCACGGGTGCACGGGATCCCCGAGGAGCGTGTGCTGTCGGAGGTGCTTCTCCAGGACAGTGCCGTCAAGCGATTGATCGAACCCGAGGAGGTCGCCGAGGCGGTGGCCTATCTGTGCAGCCCGCAGGCGTCCTTCATCACCGGTACGTCGCTGGTGCTAGACGGCGGCTGGACGGCGCACTGAGCCGCGCATGTCAAAGGTTGTCCACAGGTCGGGTGGACCCGGCCCCACCGTGGGCCATTCTGGGGGCATGGCTCGCGATCACGTACAGTCCGCGGAGCGCCTCGGCACCGGAGCCGAGGCGCCGTTCCTGGAGCTCCTGGCCCGGCGCGCGTCGGCCGACGCGTACGAACAGCCGGTGCTGCTCGCCCGCGCCGAAGGCCTGTCGGCGGAGCGCGTCGAAGCGCTGGAACGGGCCAAGGTGCTCGCCCTGCGCGTGCGCGCGGAGATGGAGGGCCGGCGGCGGCGCGAGGCCGAGCTGTCCGCCCTCTTCGAGACCGCCCACGACCTGGCCGGGCTGCGCGACGTCGACGCCGTGCTGCAGGCGATCGTGCAGCGTGCCAGATCCCTGCTGAGCACGGACGTCGCCTATCTGACCCTGCACGACGAGGCGGCCGGGGACACCTATATGAGGGTCACCGAGGGCTCGGTCGCGGCTCGCTTCCAGCAACTGAGGCTCGGCATGGGGGAGGGGCTCGGCGGACTCGTCGCCCAGACCGCCCGGCCCTATGTCACACCGGACTACTTCGACGACGACCGCTTCCAGCACACCCGCACGATCGACACCGGGGTGAGCGACGAGGGTCTCGTGGCGATCCTCGGCGTACCGCTGATGATCGGCCCTCAGGTGATCGGGGTGCTCTTCGCCGCCGACCGGCGGGCCCGGGTCTTCGAGCGGGAGGAGATCGCGCTCCTGGGTTCGTTCGCCGCGCTGGCCGCCGCCGCCATCGACACCGCGAACCTGCTCACCGAGACGCGTTCGGCCCTGGACCGGCTCGCACGCGCCAACGAGATCATCCGCGACCGCAGCGGGGCCGTCGAGCGGGCCTCCGACGTCCACGACCGCCTCGCCGAACTCGTCTTGCGCGGCGGTGGCGTCCACGATGTGGCGGCGGCGGTCTCACAGGTCCTCGACGGCACGGTCGAGTTCGCCGAGGCGTCCACCGCCCGCACCGCGCCCTTGGAGGCGTCCCGCGCGGAGGGCCATGCCGTGCGCCACGGGCAGGACTGGATCGCCGCGGTGTCGGCCGGCGACGAGTTGTTCGGCGCGCTGGTACTGCGGGGCCACCCGGGGCTCGACCCCGTCGATCAGCGCACCCTGGAGCGGGCGGCCATGGTCACCTCGCTGCTTCTGCTGGCCCGCCGCTCGGCCGTCGAGGCGGAGCAGCGCGTCCGGGGCGAGTTGCTGGACGATCTGCTCGACGGCCGTGACCGCGACCCGCGCGTGCTGCGCGAACGTGCCGCGCGCCTGCGCGCCGACCTGGACGCCACCCATGTGGTGCTCGCCGCCCGTCTCGAGGGCACATCGGGCGACGCCGACCAGGATGCGGCCGCTCGCCGTCGTCTGTGGTCCGCCGCGTCCCATCTCGCGTCCACCCGCCGTGGGCTCGCCGCCACCCGCGCCGGCGGTACGGTCCTGCTGCTCCCCCTCGAACCGGGTGACAGCGCTACGGATCTCGCCCGCCGCACCGCCGGAGAGCTGGGCACGGCCGTCCATGAACGCGTCACCGTCGGAGCGTCCGGGCCCGTCTCGGACCTCGCAGCCCGTCCCGACGCGGTGGCGGCGGCCCATGCGGAGGGGCGGCGCTGCCTCGACGCGCTGCGCCTGCTGGGCCGGACCGGGGACGGCGCCGCCGCCGACGACTTCGGATTCCTCGGGCTGCTGCTCGCCGGGGACCGGGACATCGCCGGCTATGTCGAGCGCACGATCGGCGAGGTCGTCACTTACGACGAACGCCGCGGTACCGACCTCGTCCGCACCCTCGACGCGTACTTCGACTGCGGGATGAGCCCGGCGCGCACCAAGGACGAACTGCACGTGCATGTGAACACGGTGGCGCAGCGTCTGGAACGGGTGGGCAGGCTCCTCGGCGCCGACTGGCAGAGCCCGGCCCGCACGCTGGAGATACAACTGGCGCTGCGACTGCACCGGTTGTCCTCCTCCCCCGTTTCCCGATGACCCGGCACCGCCCTCCGTACCAGGGCGGCGGCGCGTCCTGGAGGCGAACGGCGAGCGGCCCCGCACGCGGTGGCGCACGGGGTCGCTCGGTGCCGGTCCGTCAGATGATGGGTGCGTCAGCCGTGCGCGTCCCGGCGGGTTCCGTCTCCACGGAGGAGTCGACCCGGGCCAGGTCGCGGTGGCGTGTCTCCTTCGCGACGCCCACCGCGATGAGGGTCAGAACGGACGCCCCGATGACGTACAGGGTGATCGGCGTGGAGCTGTCGTACTCGGAGAGCAGCGCGGTCGCGATGAGCGGAGCCGGGGCACCTGCCGCCACCGAGGCGAACTGGGCGCCGATGGACGCACCCGAGTAGCGCATCCGGGTCGCGAACATCTCCGAGAAGAAGGCCGCCTGAGGTGCGTACATCGCCCCGTGCAGCACCAGTCCGACGGTCACGGCGAGCACGAGGTTGCCGAACCCACCCGTGTCGGTGAGCGCGAAGAACGGGAACATCCACAGCCCCACCCCGGCCGCGCCCAGCAGATAGACCGGCCGGCGGCCGATCCGGTCCGAGAGCGCGCCCCAGCCCGGGATGACGGCGAAGTGCACGGCGGAGGCGATGAGTACGGCGTTGAGCGCGGTCTGCTTGGAGACCCCGGCCGATGTGGTGGCGTAGACGAGGATGAAGGCGGTGATCACGTAGTAGCTGATGTTCTCCGCCATGCGGGCGCCCATGGCGATCAGCACGTCCCGCCAGTGGTGGCGCAGAACGGACACCAGCGGGAGCTTCTCGGAGCCGGCCCCCGGCGCCGAGCTGCGGGCCTCGGCCTGCGCCAACGCCTGCTGGAACACGGGCGATTCATCGACAGACAGACGAATCCACAAACCGACGATCACCAGCACTCCGGACAGGAGGAACGGGATGCGCCATCCCCAGGAGCCGAAGGCGCTGTCGGACAGGACGGCGGTCAGCAGCGACAGCACGCCCGTGGCGAGGAGTTGCCCGGCCGGTGCACCGGTCTGCGGCCAGGAGGCCCAGAAGCCGCGCCGCCGTGCGTCACCGTGCTCCGACACGAGCAGGACGGCGCCGCCCCACTCACCGCCGAGCGCGAAGCCCTGCACCAGACGCAGCACCGTGAGCAGGACGGGCGCGGCGGCGCCGACCGTGGCGTGCGTGGGCAGCAGACCGATGGCGAAGGTCGCGCCGCCCATCAGCAGCAGGCTCAGCACCAGCAGCTTCTTGCGGCCGAGCCGGTCGCCGTAGTGGCCGAAGACCAGGGCGCCGAGCGGACGGGCGGCGAAGCCGACGGCATATGTCAGGAAGGACAGCAGGGTGCCGACGAGCGGGTCGGAGTCGGGGAAGAACAGCTTGTTGAAGACGAGCGCGGCGGCGGACCCGTAGAGGAAGAAGTCGTACCACTCGATGGTGGTGCCGATGAGGCTGGCGGCGACGATACGGGGGAGACGGGACGGCGCTGGTGGAGCGGTCGCGGAGGAGGACATCGGAACCACTTCCTGGCGTTCGACGGGGACGATTGTGTGTCGCCACACCGTAGGAACGGGCAAGTGGGAGGCGTATGTGGTGGGACACCACAGTTCTGGGTGGTGAAGTGCGTGCTTCCACCATGAAGGGTGTACCGAGGTCCCGTGTCGGTGTCGGTGGGGCTGTGCGCACCGGCCCGATCCGCGAGCCGAGCCGAGTCGGACCAAGACGGCCGGCCCGGGGACGGGGAGGGGGAGTGGCTGTGTGCGAACTGCCCCTCCCCGGGCGGCGTTCGAGGGCGGCTCAGCCAAGTTCGGCCCCTTTGGCCGCCGCCTCCTCCGTCCGCGCCAGGCCGGTGGCGAGCGTGTCACCCGCCCTTTCCAGATGTGCCGGCGCGGCCGCTCCGCCCGGTCGGCCACGGATTCCGTTGCGTTCGGTGTTTCGGCAGGGCTTTCCCCGGCGAAGCGGTCGTAGATGTCTCCGAGCGGAATTTCTGGTCGAAGGACGGCTCGCGCGTGGTACTGGTTGTGCACCCGGACGGTGCAGCCACAGACCGTGCAGTGCGGGCGTGGTACCCACCCGGGTACTGAGCATGCGGGGAGAGGCGGGTATGGCAGACCGGCTGGACGAGGAGTACGAGGGCCGGTGTCCCGGGAGTCAGGACGCCGATGAGCCGGAGACGACGATCGCATTGTCGGGTGACGGCGGGTGCATAGCCGAAGCGCGCCGTCTGGCTGCCGCCTTTCTCACCCAGGACTCCACGGGGCACGGTCGCGGCATCCCCGAACGGGTCGTGGACCTCACCCAGTTGGTGGTCAGCGAGCTGGTCACCAATGCGCGCAAGTACGCTCCGGGCCCCATTCTGCTGCGGTTGCGAGTGGCCCGATCGACGGTGCAGGTCGAGGTGTGGGACAGCGATACCGTTCTGCCGACGGCTCGAGCCGCCGACCCCGAGCGGGTGGGCCAGCACGGACTGGAGATCGTGAAGGCCGTCGCCGCCCACCTCAGCATGCGGGCGGAGACGGTCGGCAAGCGCATCACCGCGTGGCTGCCGCTGGACTCCGGACCTGCGTAGGACGTCCGTCGGGCGTCGTACGGAGCCCATGCCGAAGCCTGCGGCGGACGACCGCGGCCCCGAGCGCTTTGCGGCGTGCGCCGACGGGACTCGTGGCGGTCGCAGGCCCATCGGAAGTACGGGTGAACACCATGGGCCGCCGGGGTGGAGGGTGCAGCCGGAGGAATGCCGGTCGGCAGCCGGGGTATGCGCCTGCTTGCCGGACGGCGGACCGGTGAGACCAGGCCGATCGACAGGGAGGGCGCATCGTGGCGACGAAGACCGTGCAGACGACCGAGCAGACGGTGGACGTGCCGGAGATCGCGGACCCGTCCAAGGTCGCACCCAGGGACGCGCGGGAGTTGTCGAAGCTGTTCTTCGAGCAGCTGGCGGTGCTGGAGGAGGGCACGTCCGACTACCAGCACGTCCGCAACACTCTGATCGAGATGAACACGTCCCTGGTCCGCTTCGCGGCCGGCCGGTTCCGCAGTCGTGGACCGGAGGAGATGGAGGACATCGTCCAGGTCGGTGTGATCGGACTGATCAAGGCCATCGACCGGTTCGAGATCTCCCGCGAGGTCGAGTTCACCTCGTTCGCCGTCCCGTACATCGTGGGGGAGATCAAGCGGTTCTTCCGTGACACGTCCTGGGCCGTGCATGTGCCCCGGCGGCTGCAAGAGGCCCGTGTGCAACTGGCGCGCGCGAACGAGGAGCTGCGCAGCCGGCTGGGCCGGACGCCGACCACCGGGGAACTGTCCGAACTGATGAGCCTGCCCGAGGACGAGGTCGTCGAGGCGCAACTGGCCTCCAACGGCTACACGTCGGCCTCTTTGGACGCGGCGATCGGCGGCAGTGAGGACGGGGAGTCCGTGCTGGCCGACTTCATCGGGGACGAGGACACGGCTCTGGAACTGGTCGAGGACTTCCACGCCCTGGCGCCGATGATCGCCGAACTCGACGAACGCGACCGCCGGATCATCCACTGGCGGTTCGTCGAAGAGCTCACCCAGGCCGAGATCGGCGAACGCCTGGGCGTCTCCCAGATGCACGTCTCACGCCTGATCTCCCGCCTGCTGGCCCGACTGCGCGAAGGGCATGCTCTGCGGTGACTGACGGCCGGGGATCCGCCGGCACGGAGAACGCCCGGCAAGCCCCGTCATGTCGTCGCGCCCGCGACGGCCGTACTCCGCCCCGGCGACTGCCGGACCCACCGGGGCTCCGCGGACCGGCCGCCGCCGGACGTCACTTCTTGGGGGGCTTGACGGCGACGTCGAGGTAGAAGGCGTCGATGCTGTGGACCGCCGCCTCGAACTCCTCGAGATTGACCGGCTTGGTGATGTAGGCGTTGGCATGGTGGTGGTAGGCGCCGGTGACGTCGTCGGGAGCGGCTGACGTGGTCAGTACGACGACCGGGATGGTGCGCAGGTCGGCGTCCTCCTTCACCACGGCAAGGAACTCGCGGCCGTTCATGCGGGGCATGTTGAGGTCGAGCACGATCAGGTCGGGCCGCTCCTTGGACGGGTCGCGGAGGTAGTCCAGGGCGGCGATGCCGTCGGAGACCTGGGTGAGGTTTCGGGTACCGCGCTCGGCGAGTGCGTCCTGGATGAGCATCGCGTCGGCGACGTCGTCCTCGACCAGCAGCACGTCATAGGGGCGGATTGCGGCGGCAGCCATGATTCACGAGCTCCGGGGGGTTGGGTGAGGGGTGCTGTTGCTGATCAGCCCGGGCCAGTGGCGCCGGGCTCCTTGACGGCTCATGCCGACGGCCTGGCCGATCTCCGGGTAACCGGCTCCGCTCGCGGCCGCGGTGTGGGCGGCCTCGTCCTCGAGATGCCGGACGGCCTGTTTGACATCGGCGAGGACACGCAGGCGTACGAGGGCCCGCCGGCGCGACTCGTCGGTCATGTCGAGGGGCTCTGCGGGCGGGTGGGCGGCTTCCTGCGCGAGTCGCCGGGCGAGTTCGTCCACCAGCTGGGTCACCAGCGCGGCCGTCTCCCCGTCCGTCGGACGAAAAGTGGAAGGTGGACCAGGCATGGCACCACCCTAGGGCGTTGATCTCGGATGTGACAACAGGCGTTGTCGGGCCGCGGGTACAGTGTGCCTGTCGCGCCACGGCGCGTGTGACCGGTCGGTCGGGGGAGAGATGCAGGGCGCGATGACAAGCAAGCGGACGGACACCGCGGGTGTGTTCGCCGGCTGGACCACCCGTCGCTGGCTGCGGGTTGGGGTGGCCACCACCCTGATCCTCCTTGCGGTGCTGGGGTCGTTGGGAGGCTGGGCCATGTGGCGCACCTCGCAGATCACCTCCTCGTTGGTCGACCGGCGCTCTCCGGCCCTGATCGAGTCGATGCGGGTGGAGGAGGCCCTGGTCAACCAGGAGACCGGCATCCGCGGCTACGGCCTGTCCGGCCGGAAGGACTTCCTGCAGCCGTACGCACAGGGCGTGGCCGACGAGAAGGCGGCGCTGAAGCGGCTGCGGTCCCTGCTCGGCCACGACGGCCGGGCTCTCGACGACCTGGCCGATGTGGAGAAGCTGGCCGGCACCTGGCGTGAGCGCATAGCCCAGCCCGTATCGGTGGCCGGCCCCGCAGAGGCTTCGAAGATCACCACGGCACGGGCCGACGAGGGCAAGGCCGTGTTCGACTCGCTGCGCCGTGCGATGGCACGTCAGCAGTCCCATCTGCAGGACGAGCGGGTGGTGGCCACGCGGGATTTGCGTCGTGCGACGGCGCTGCGGAACTGGATGTTCGCCATCATCGGCCTTGTCATCGCCCTGGTGGCCGGTCTCGTCTTTGAGGGACTGCGCCGCGGTATCACCGATCCTCTCAGCCGGCTCGGCACGGCTGCCCGCGAGGTGGCGCGGGGCCGTTTCGACCACCCCATCGACGTAGTC
>NZ_LMWH01000080.1 GCF_001507435.1 Streptomyces sp. NRRL F-5122 | reverse complement strand
GGACGGCAGAGGCGAGGATCGCGAACGCGGTCCCGGCGCCGAGGGCGGTCCAGCCGGCCGGGCGGGAGACATCGGGGCGGCTCATGAGGCGAGCAGCAGTTCGCCGAGACGTCTGGAGGCAAGCCGCCGCGCCAAACTGCCTGAATGTCGTCGTACGACGAACGTCGCGGCCCACGCCACCAGGCCGCCGACGAGCACGCCCGCCAGGACGTCATGGGGATAGTGCAGGCCGACCCAGACCCGGGAGCCCGCCATCGCCACGGCTGCGACCCCCGCCACCGCACCGAGGAGGCGCGAGACGAAGAGCAGAGCCACCGCGGCGGCCGCGGCGATGGCCGCATGGTTGCTGGGGAACGACCAGTCGCCGTGTGCCGGGCAGGCATCCAGCGTTGCCACCTGAAGGCTCTGGCAGGGGCGGTTCTCCCGGACGGCCGCCTTCAGGACCATGTCCACTCCGTATGCGGCAACCACGACGACCGGTACGGCCAGTGTCGTGACCGCGGCCGCCGGGCTGACCCGCCGGGCGCGCCACCAGCCGATGACGGCCAGGACGGCGAACACCAGGAGTCCGTACGTCGACCAGACCGACACCGTGTCGTCGAGCCAGTCGGCCGAGTGATGCGCGCGGGCAACGACGTCCGCGTAGAGGGAACCGTCGATGGCCGACCCGTCAAAGGCGAGGATCACTTGTGCCTCGCCTTCGGCCTTGCACTGCTCCGGGATCGCAGGACTTCGCTGAGCAGTGGGATCAGCGACACCACGACGATCAACGCAATGAGAGGCAAGAGGTAGTGGTCGACGTTCGGGATCGAGGAGCCCAGCACATACCCTGCGAGCGTGACGCCGACGGCCCAGACGAGGCCACCCGTCGCCTGCCACAGCGTGAAGGTCCGCACGGGAACTTCGAGCGCGCCCGCCATCGGGTTGAGCACGGTCCGTACGACCGGGATGAATCTCGCCAGGACGATCGCCTTGGCGTACCCGTAGCGTTCCAGGAGCTCTTCGGCCCGCTTCATGCCGTCGTGCAAACGCTGCGAACGACTGCGGGCGACCAGCGCTCCCCCCGCCCGGCGGCCGATCAGA
>NZ_LMWH01000079.1 GCF_001507435.1 Streptomyces sp. NRRL F-5122 | reverse complement strand
TCTGATCGGCCGCCGGGCGGGGGGAGCGCTGGTCGCCCGCAGTCGTTCGCAGCGTTTGCACGACGGCATGAAGCGGGCCGAAGAGCTCCTGGAACGCTATGGATACGCCAAGGCGATCGTCCTGGCGAGATTCATCCCGGTCGTACGGACCGTGCTCAACCCGATGGCGGGCGCACTGGAGGTCCCTGTGCGGACCTTCGCGCTATGGCAGGTGGTGGGCGGCCTCGTCTGGGCTATTGGCGTCACCCTTGCCGGATACGTGCTGGGTTCCTCTATTCCGAACGTCGACCGGTACCTGCTGCCCCTGGTCGCGCTGATCGTCGTGGTGTCGCTGATCCCGCTTCTCACCGAGGTCCTGCGAAGCCGACGCAATGCCAGGCCGAAGGCGAGGCACAAGTGATTCTCGCCCTCGACGGGGCGTCCATCGACGGCTCCCTCTACTCGGACATCGTGGCCCGGGCACAGCACTCACCGGCCTGGATCGACGACACTGTGTTGGTCTGGTCGACCTACGGACTCCTGGCGTTCGCCGTCCTCGCCGTCATCGGCTGGTGGCGGGCCCGGCAGGTGAGCCCGGCGGCTGGGGTGACAGCATTGGCGGCACCAGTCGTCGTCGTTGCGGCATACGGCGTGGACATGGTCCTGAAGATGGCTGTCGGGGAAGCCCGTCCCTGTCAGAGCCTGCACGTGAAGACGCTGGAGGCATGCCCCGCACCTGGTGACTGGTCGTTCCCCAGCAACCACGCGGCCATTGCGGCCGCGGCTGCAATGGCTCTGGTGTTCGTCTCGCGTCCCCTCGGCGTGGTTGCGAGCGTCGCGGTCGTGGCGATGGCAGCCTCTCGAGTGTGGGTCGGCGCGCACTATCCGCATGACGTCCTGGCTGGCGTGGTCGTCGGAGGCATGGTCGCTCTGGTGGTGACGTCTGTAGCACGGCGACAGTCACAGGCCTTGGCGCGGTGGCTCACTACAAAGCGCTTGGGTGCGCTGCTGCTCGCCTCATGAGCCGCCCCGATGTCTCCCGCCCGGCCGGCTGGACCGCCCTCGGCGCCGGGACCGCGTTCGCGATCCTCGCCTCTGCCGTCC
>NZ_LMWH01000078.1 GCF_001507435.1 Streptomyces sp. NRRL F-5122 | reverse complement strand
ACTGGCGGCCCTGCCCACTCTGGCCGTCGCCCACGCCGCCCCGGTGATCTCCACTTTCGGGCCACTGCGCAGGCGGCTCATGCCCCGCCTCTCGGGTCGCGGCCGCCCGGATCACGTGGCCCTGACCTTCGACGACGGACCCGACCCCCTTTCCACCCCGTTCTTCCTGAAGGTGCTCGACGAGCGGAACATCCGTGCGACCTTCTTCATGCTGGGCAGGGCGGCGCGGCGCTCTCCCGGGTTGGTCCAGGAGATCGTGGCCGCCGGTCACGAGATAGGTGTGCACGGCTGGCTGCACCGACCGCTGCTCCTGCGCGGCCCTCGAGCCACGTACGAGGACCTGGCCCGGGCCCGCGACACCCTCGCCGCGATCACGGGGGAGCGCCCCACGCTCTTCCGGCCCCCGTACGGCGTCATGTCGACGTGCGCCCACCACGCCGCCCGGAGCCTCGAGCTCACTCCCGTGCTGTGGACCTGCTGGGGAGAGGACTGGACGGCAAAGGCCACGCCGCAGTCCGTCCACCGCACGGTCACGGCCGACCTGGACGGAGGCGGAACCATTCTGCTCCACGATTCCGACTGCACCTCCGCACCCGGGGCGTGGCGCTCTGCGCTGGGCGCGCTGCCGCGCATTCTCGACACATGTGAGCAGCGCCGCCACGAAGTCGGTCCTCTGCGCGAGCACGGGTGGTTGTGAGCGTCCGCGAAGACACGTCCTCGCCGGGAACGCATCACCGCTCTCGATCGTCTACAGTTCTGTAGACCGTCTACTTCGCTGTAGTCGATCATGGTGTTCGACTGCCCACCTCAAGGCCATAGGGAAAGGCTTTCGCTGAATGACCACACCGCTGCATCTGGCCTCGCAGCTCGCCGTGAACGTACTGGACGCCCAGTCTCTGCTGACCGCCTTCGGTGTGGTGGGCGTGGGTGTGGTGCTGTTCGCAGAGACGGGTCTGCTCATCGGGTTCTTCCTGCCGGGCGACTCCTTGCTGTTCACGGCAGGGCTCCTGTGCACGGGGACGGCGGACCGGGCCGTGCAGCTGTCGCTGACACCGCTGCTCGTCTCAGCGGCCGTCGGTGCCCTGGCCGGCGCGCAGTGCGGCTATCTGATCGGCCGCCGGGCGGGGGGAGCGCTGGTCGCCCGCAGTCGTTCGCAGCGTTTGCACGACGGCATGAAGCGGGCCGAAGAGCTCCTGGAACGCTA
>NZ_LMWH01000077.1 GCF_001507435.1 Streptomyces sp. NRRL F-5122 | reverse complement strand
CTAGTGCCGCATCAGGCAACGTTTGCCCTGTTGTGATGTGACGCGCCGTCCGGATGCTGTGTTGGACGGCGCGTGGGCGTCATTCTGTCCGGGTGGCGGAACGAGTGCGTGTCCGAGAGATCGATGACGATGAGGGGCGGCGGCTGCTGCGGATCATCCGCAGAGGCACCGGGTCGGTGGTGACCTGGCGGCGGGCCCAGATGGTGCTGCTGTCCGCGCAGGGCATGCCGGTCGCGAAGATCGCCGAGGTGTCGTTCACCAGCGACGACCGAGTCCGGGACGTGATCCACAACTTCAACGCCGACGGCTTCGACTCTCTGTATCCGAAGTACTCCGGTGGTCGGCCGAAGACGTTCACGCTGCCGGAGCGCCGCGAGATCAAGAAGATCGCGAAGTCCAAGCCGACCGAGCACGACCTGCCGTTCTCGACATGGAGCCTGTCCAAGCTGGCGGACTTCCTGGTCGCCGAGGGGGTGGTCGACGACATCAGCCACGAGGGCCTGCGCATCCTGCTCCGCGAGGAAGGAGTCTCCTTTCAACGCCTGAAGACCTGGAAGACCTCCCGCGATCCGGACTACGCGGCCAAGAAGGCGCGGGTCGAGCACCTGTATGCGATCGCCGACGGCGAGGTCATACCCGAGGCCGGCGAGCCCGAAGTCATCTTCTGCATGGACGAGTTCGGGCCGCTCAACCTGATGCCCCACCCGGGCCGGCAGTGGGCCGAGCACGGTGGCAAACACAAGGACCCAGATCGCGAACCGCGCCGACGGCGGCGAGCGACCTACAACCGCTACGGCGGGGTGCGGCACCTGTTCGCCGCTCTGGACCTGTCCAAGGACAAGCTCTACGGCCACATCAAACCGGTCAAGCGGCGCACCCAGTTCCTGGAGTTCTGCCGCTACCTGCGCAGCCTCTACCCCGCCGACGTCAGGATCGCGATCGTGGCCGACAACTTCTCCCCGCACCTGACCACGAAAAGGTGTCAACGGGTCGGCATCTGGGCCACGGCGAACAACGTCGAGATCGCCTACACACCGACCAACAGCTCCTGGCTCAACCGCATCGAGGCCCAGTTCACAGCCCTGCGCTACTTCACCCTGGACGGCACGGACCACGCCGACCACAAGGAACAGGGCAGCATGATCCGCCGCTACATCATCTGGCGAAACCGCCATGCCGACGACCAGCACCTACAAGCCGTCATCGACAGGGCAAACGTTGCCTGAGGCGGCACTAG
>NZ_LMWH01000076.1 GCF_001507435.1 Streptomyces sp. NRRL F-5122 | reverse complement strand
GCCCCCGAGGAGCGGTGGATGTCGCGGATGATCCGGCTCAGCCAGGCCTGCCGCAGCGAGCGTGCCGAAGGAGTGCGTTCCCGCCAGGCGTAATAGCCGGACTCGGAGACCCCCAGCAGGCCGATGGTCATCCGGGCGGTGAAACCCGCCTGCGCCATCACCGCGATCATCTCGTAACGTCTTTTGGGGGCACCACTTCTTTCATCAAATCGATCAGATGCCGGCAGGCCGCGACCTCACCCTCCAGCATCTCGATACGGACGCGGGCCTGCATCAGCTCCGACTGCGAGATACACGTGCGGTGCCAGCGATAGACGGTCTGCTGAGGCAGCCCGAGCTGCACCGCCACATCCCTGACGGAACGCCCCTGGAAAAGGAGCTGCAGGGCCTGATCGCGCACATTGGACGGATGAGAACTGCTCACCGGACCTCACACGGGAAAAGAAACAAACCGCACCGAACGGAGGACAGAGGAGGGGGTGTTCCCCCTCCCGGGGGCTCAGGGCTGCGGTGGGAGTCCGCAGCCCTGAGCGCTTGAAAGGGGAACCTCAGCGCACGTGGCGGAACATCGTCACGTGCGGGGCGAAATCGGCCAGCGGATCCGAACCGGTCGCCCTGGGCGCCCGGGCCATCTCACCGTCCAGGACGGCCTTGACCCGGCGCGCGAGCGCGTCCGCCTGCCGGGTCACCTCCGCCACCGGCACACGCGACGCCTTCAACGCCTCCACCTGGTCCTCGATGGCGGCCAGTTCACGACGCGCGGCACTGCCCAGGGTGAACGCCCTCGGAGTGGCCACCACGAACTGGTAGGCCCCCGAGAACGTCTGACACCCCGGACAGTGCTCATTGACGGCCTGACTGAGATTGGTCGCATTGATCAGCCGCGCATTGCTGCCCGCCGTGGTCACGATCTGGAACGACAGAGCAACCGAACGGCACGGCCTATGGACCGAGCAGCCCACCGACTGGGCAACAGCCCGGTTGTAGGCGGTCACCGCGACCGACGGCCCGTACTCGTGGATCCGGAACGACTCATCGAACTGATCCACCCGCGTCCGATCCGCACGCGCCTGCGCCAGATCCACAGCGATCGCCGCACCACCCGAAGAACGGCCCGTCACCGGACCCGCCACCGCCGTACCGGTGGCCGCCACGAGAGACAACGTCGCACTCGCCGCAACCCCCAGACCGAGACCGACAGCCGACCGCGAACGACGACGCGTCGAAGACTTGCGATGATTCA
>NZ_LMWH01000075.1 GCF_001507435.1 Streptomyces sp. NRRL F-5122 | reverse complement strand
CACACGTGACCAGCACAGCGCAGGCACCTCAGCCAGGAGCCGGGACGGCTCAACCCGATCATCTCGGGCACGTCATCTTCATCGCGGCGGCGGCCGCGATGGGCGGCTTCCTCTTCGGCTACGACAGTTCCGTGATCAACGGCGCCGTCGAGGCCATCCGGACCCGGTACGACATCGGGTCCGCCGCGCTGGCCCAGGTCATCGCCGTCGCCCTGATCGGCTGCGCCATCGGTGCCGCCACCGCCGGCCGCATAGCCGACCGCATCGGCCGCATCCGGTGCATGCAGATCGCCGCCGTCCTCTTCACCATCAGCGCCGTCGGTTCCGCGCTGCCCTTCGCGCTGTGGGACCTCGCCCTGTGGCGCATCGTCGGCGGCTTCGCGATCGGCATGGCCTCCGTGATCGGCCCCGCCTACATCGCCGAGGTCGCTCCGCCGGCCTACCGCGGCCGGCTCGGCTCCTTCCAGCAGGCGGCGATCGTCGTCGGCATCGCCATCTCGCAGCTGGTCAACTGGGGTCTGCTGAACGCCGCGGGCGGCGACCAGCGCGGCAAGCTGATGGGCCTGGAGGCCTGGCAGGTCATGCTCGGCGTCATGGTCGTCCCGGCCGTCCTGTACGGTCTGCTCTCCTTCGCCATCCCCGAGTCCCCGCGCTTCCTGCTCTCCGTCGGCAGGCGTGAGCGCGCCCGGGAGATCCTCGCCGAGGTCGAGGGCAAGGACGCCGACCTGGACGCCCGTGTCGCCGAGATCGAGCACGCCATGAAGAGCGAGCACAAGTCTGCCTTCAAGGACCTGCTGGGCGGTGGCTTCTTCTTCAAGCCGATCGTCTGGATCGGCATCGGTCTGTCCGTCTTCCAGCAGTTCGTCGGCATCAACGTCGCGTTCTACTACTCCTCGACGCTGTGGCAGTCGGTCGGCGTCGACCCGGCGGACTCCTTCTTCTACTCGTTCACGACGTCGATCATCAACATCGTCGGCACCGTGATCGCGATGATCTTCGTGGACCGCGTCGGCCGCAAGCCGCTCGCGATCATCGGTTCGGTCGGCATGGTGGTCGGCCTCGCCCTGGAGGCCTGGGCGTTCTCCTCCCACCTCGTCGACGGCAGGCTCCCGAGCACCCAGGGCTGGGTGGCCCTGGTCGCAGCGCATGTGTTCGTCCTCTTCTTCGCCCTGTCCTGGGGTGTGGTCGTCTGGGTCATGCTCGGCGAGATGTTCCCGAACAGGATCCGTGCCGCCGCCCTGGGTGTGGCCGCCGCCGCGCAGTGGATCGCCAACTGGGCCATCACCGCGAGCTTCCCGTCGCTGGCCGACTGGAACCTCTCCGTGACCTACGTGATCTACGCGGTCTTCGCCGCG
>NZ_LMWH01000074.1 GCF_001507435.1 Streptomyces sp. NRRL F-5122 | reverse complement strand
AGACGTCATCTCATTTGGTGAGTCTGCGGTAGCAGATGAGGGTGCAGGCGATGCTGGTGAAGGCCAGGAAGTGCTCGGATTTGCGTTCGTAGCGGCGGTGCAGTCGACGGCATCCGGCGAGCCAGGACATCGTGCGTTCTATGGTCCAACGGTGACGGCCCAGGCGGGTTGAGGACTCGATGCCCTTGCGCGCGATGCGATGCGTGATGCCCCGCTTGCGTAACCAACGCCGCAGGTGGTCATAGTCGTATCCCTTGTCGGCATGGAGCTTTCCCGGCCTGCGTCGTCGGCGTCCGCGCCGGGAGCGGATCGGCGGTATGCCCTTCACCAGCGGGATCAGCGCCTGGCTGTCGTGCAGGTTCGCCCCCGAGATTCCGGCGGACAGGGGCAGACCGGTCCGCTCGGTGATCAAGTGGATCTTCGAGCCGTACTTACCCCGGTCTACAGGATTCGGGCCTGTCAGGTCCCCCTTTTCAGGGCCCGCATGTTCACCGAGTCGATCGCGCAGCGGGACCAGTCCAGCTCGCCGCGGGCGCCGAGTTCGTCGAGGACTAGGCGGTGGAGCTTGGCCCAGACCCTGGCCTTCGTCCACTCGGCGAAGCGCCGGTGGGCTGTCGCTCCTGACGGCCCGAGCGACGCGGACGGCAGCTGCTGCCACGTACAACCAGACGTGGCCACGAACACGATCGCAGCCAGCACCTCCCGGTCACCGTGCCGACGCCGGCCGCCGCCCTGCGGCCGCGTCGGAGCTTCCGGCACCACCCGCTGGAACAGCTCCCACAACTCATCCGGCACCAGCCGCTCAACAATCCCCACGATCTATCCGCCTACGACTCGCTTGAGCAGTCGACCTCAGTCCAGGCCGCCTGGAGGTCACGGCAGACAACGGTGAGGGTGCCGTCCCAGCAGGCGATCTCGTGGCTGCAGCCGTCTCGGTGCGGCAGGATCTCGTCGAGCATCACAGCCCCGAGATCCGCCCCTCGGTCCTCGCCAGCGGGATCGATGACGAAGCTGGACACGCCTACGTAGCGGATGGCCAGGTCGCGGTCATGCTTCCAGCAGTTGTGCTGGAACTCGACCTCTATCTCCTCACCGCCGACACCACGCACAGCACGAAGCGTCAGATCCTTCACACACCGCCTGCTGTGGGAGTCGTAGTGCCCCGTGTCAGTGGCGAAGGACCGCGCACCAGACGGCAGATCACCGGAGATTGAGGGCAGACGCTCCAGGTAGCGAGACGGGTCCAAGACCCCTGACAGCTCGCCGACCTGCGCATCGAGATTGACGTACTCCATCGGCCTGCGCCCCCGCTCCTGGCTTCCTGCTGGCCGATGAATCATCGCACAGACTCACCAAATGAGATGACGTCT
>NZ_LMWH01000073.1 GCF_001507435.1 Streptomyces sp. NRRL F-5122 | reverse complement strand
GTGGTCGCCACGGCCTTGGAGGCGGTGGCCGATGTGCCGGACGGTGCGTCGCTGGCGGTCGGCGGGTTCGGGTTGAGCGGTGTTCCGAACGTGCTGATCCAGGCACTGTTCGAGCGCGGGATCGGCGGCCTGTCGGTCGTCTCCAACAACTGCGGCGCCATGGACTCCGGCCTCGCCGTACTGCTGGCCGCCGGACGGATCGCACGGGTCACCGGTTCCTACATCGGGGCGAACAAGGAGTTCGCACGCCAGTACCTCGCCGGAGAACTGGAAGTCGAGCTGATCCCGCAGGGCACCCTCGCCGAACGCATGCGGGCCGGCGGAGCGGGAATCCCCGCCTTCTACACCCCCGCAGGCGTGGGCACACAGGTCGCCGACGGCGGACTGCCCTGGCGCTACGACGGCCACGGCGGCATCGCCCTGGCCTCACCCCCCAAGGAAGTACGCGCCTTCGACGGGGTCGAGTACGTACTGGAACACGGAATCCGCACGGACTACGCACTGGTACGGGCAGCACGCGGCGACCGCCACGGAAACCTGGTCTTCAACAAATCCGCCCGCAACTTCAACCCCCCGGCCGCCATGGCCGGCAAAGTCACCATCGCCGAGGTCGAAGAGCTCGTCGAACCTGGCGCGATCGATCCGGACGCGGTGCATCTGCCGGGCATCTTCGTCCAGCGCGTGGTGGCCCTCACCCCCCAGCAGGCAGCGGACAAGAAAGTGGAACGGCGCACGGTCTCCGCGCCCTCGACACCGGGGACGGTGAACGGCTGATGGCCTGGACACGCGAGGAGATGGCCGCCCGGGCCGCACAGGAACTCAAGGACGGCCAGTACGTCAACCTCGGCATCGGACTGCCCACCCTGATCCCCAACCACCTCCCCCCGGGAGTGGAGGTGGTCCTGGAATCGGAGAACGGCATCCTGGGCACCGGCCCCTACCCCACCGAGGACCGGATCGACCCCGACCTCATCAACGCCGGGAAGGAGACCGTCACCGTCCTGCCCGGCGCCGCCTACTTCGACTCGGCCCTGTCCTTCGGCATGATCCGCGGCGGCCACATCGACGTCGCCGTCCTGGGCGCCATGCAGGTCTCCGCCCACGGAGACCTGGCCAACTGGGCCATACCCGGAAAACTGGTCACCGGGATCGGCGGAGCGATGGACCTCGTCCACGGAGCCCGCACCGTCATCGTCGTCATGACCCACACCGCCAAGGACGGCACACCGAAGATCCTCGACCAGTGCTCCCTGCCCCTGACCGGCAAACGGTGCGTGAACCGCATCATCACCGACCTCGCCGTCCTCGACATCACCCACGACGGACTCCTCCTCACCCAAACCGCACCCGGCGTCGGCATCGACGAGATCAACGCCAAGACCG
>NZ_LMWH01000072.1 GCF_001507435.1 Streptomyces sp. NRRL F-5122 | reverse complement strand
ACGATGTGCGGTGGCCGGCGAGACGCCGAAACTCTCCGGTAGATGCCGCCATGCACAACCGCTGGTCAGCACGTAGACCACGGCCGTGAACACGGCCCGCTCGTCGACCGGAGTCGTCCCTCCTCCCTGCGGACGCGCGGAGAACGAAGGCAGCAACGGATCAACCAGCGACCAGAGTCCGTCAGGAACCAACCGCTGAGACTGCCCAACACCCATGACAAAGCATCATGCCGCATCAACCTGACACCACGTGAGACAAGCTCTAAGCGTTGAACGGGAGCTGGCAGCCGTTTTAGATGCGCCAGCCGTCTCATTTGTGTTGATTCATGGCCAAGAGGAGAGGTACTCCTTCCACCACTGTGGGCTTCAGGTAAGGCCTCAACTCGGCAACTGGCAAGCGCACACGGTGTAGCCTTAGTGTTTCTTCATCATGGATGAGGAAACACTTGATCGCGGACTGGATGACGGGCTTAGCCCAGGCCGCGAACGCTTCATGGACGTCCCCGAGTTGGCATCACTCCACCTGGAACTGGTCAGCTCGGGAGGTAAGAGAGCTGGCCACGCCACCGGGTTTGTCATGCGTGATAAGACAGGCCAGCCGTACCTGATTACCAACCGACACGTGTTCACTGCGCGCAACAGTAAGGACGACGACAAAGTTCGTTCAGGCGGTATAGCGCCTTCAGTCGTGGTCCTGCCTATCATGCCAGCTGATCACCGTTCTCCCTGGGTTCCACTGGTCTGCCGGCTCGGCGATGACGACGGCAGGCCCCTGTGGCGAGAACACCCAACGTACGGTAAGCGGTTCGACGTTGTGGCTCTTCCGCTTGATCTGGACGAATCCCGTATCGACCTTGTCACTATGCCGCGAGTGGCACCGCTGGCTTACCTGGATCTGACCAGCGAACTGTTCGTTGTCGGCTTCCCCATCGGATTCGATCCAGTCCTGAGCGGGGCAGGCCCGGTTGGGGTGTGGGCTCGCGGAACCATTGCCTGGAGACCGACTTGGGACTGGGAAGGTCTGCCATCCTTTCTGCTGGACTGCCGTGCCCGTCCAGGCCAATCCGGATCACCTGTCGTATTCCAAGCCGACGAGTTCACCTCGTTTCGCGGCGCCGATGGCACGATCAAGAAAGGCCCGGCTTGGGAGTTCGTCGGGGTTTACAGTGGACGAACCCATGAACACAGCGACATCGGCATCGTGTGGAAGCGCGCAGCTGTTATTGAGTTGATCGACCAGGGTGTTCAGCCAACTGTAGACGACTACTGGGTGCCCGAATTTCCAGCAGTCTTTCATCCAGCGGGTTTGCAACTGCCGACAGATGATACTTGATCAGTATCCACCACGGAGCCGGGACAGGCGCCCTCGCTGCTCCTGCTTTTGCACATCCCAGGATGGGAACGAAGCGGCCCTGGCAGGGTCAGTCCC
>NZ_LMWH01000071.1 GCF_001507435.1 Streptomyces sp. NRRL F-5122 | reverse complement strand
ATGACTCCCAATGAAGATGTCAAGCCGCCTCAGCCAGGGGTGGTGTGAGTTGGTAGCACCGTCCGTCACGCAGCAGCGCCCACAGGACATTGACCCGCCGACGCGCCAGGGCCAGTACGGCCTGGACGTGCCGCTTGCCTTCGGCGCGTTTGCGGTCGTAGAAGCGACGGGACTCCTCACAGCAGCGGATACTGATCAGGGCCGACGTGTAGAAGACGCGTTGAAGCCCGCGGTGGTAACGGGCCGGGCGCTTCAGGTTGCCGCTGATGCGCCCGGAATCGCGGGGAGCCGGGGCCAGGCCGGCGAAGCCCGCGAGGCGGTCAGGAGTACCGAAGCGGGTCATGTCCCCGCTCGTGGCAGCCAGGAACTCAGCGCCGAGCAAGGGGCCGATCCCGGGCAGGCTGGCGATCACCTCGGCCTGGGCATGGCTGCGAAACCGTCCCTCGATGAGCTTGTCGATCTCGTCGACCTTCTCGTTGAGGGCGATCACCTCCTTCGCCAAGCTGTGCACCATCTGCGCGGCCATCGTTTCGCCGGGCAGCGCCGTGTGCTGTCGCTCGGCAGCCTCCACGGCGGCAGCGGCCAGGTCGGCGGAGCTGCGGACCTTGCGGTTGCGCAGCCAGGTCTCCAGTCGTTTGACGCCGATGCGGCGCAGAGCGGCCGGGGTCTGGTAGCCAGTCAGCAACACCAGCGGGCCGCGGTTGCCCATGTCGAGCGCACGCTCCAAAGCCGGGAATATGCCCAGGAGTTGGTCACGCAACCGGTTGACCGTGCGGGTCCGGTCAGCGACCAGATCAGCCCGGCGGGCGGTGAGGATCTTCAGCTCTGCGATGGCTTCCGCATCGGGCCGCGCCGGCTCCAGGTCGCGGCGCATACGGGTCTGGTCGGCGATGATCGCCGCGTCGCGGGCATCGGTCTTTCCCTGGCCGCGGTAGCCGGCTGTTGCCCGGTTGACCGCCAGTCCGGGCAGGTAGAAGACGGGCTGACCATGGTTGGCCAAGAGCCCCAACAGCAGGACAGCACCACCATGTGTGACGTCCACGGCCCAGGTCGTCTCATGGCCGAGGTCCAGGACGGCCGCGATCAGGGCAAGCAGCTCCGACTCGTCGTTGGCCACCCGGCGGGACAGCAGATGCCTGCCCTCCGCGTCGACCACCACGCAGTGGTGGTGGGTCTTGCCGATGTCCACCCCGGCCCATATGCGGCCCATTACCCCTCCGGCGCTCGTGCTCGTCGTGTCCGCAGACGACCTCGCCGGCAGGTCCTTACACAGCGATCTGTTCGCAAATCCCAATCAGCGGCCGAGTCGTCGCGGGGCGTGAGGCGGCCAGTCATACGAAGCCACGGTCGGCAGACCACTGAAAGCCACACCTCACACCCCCGGATGCCCCAACCCTACGAATGGCTGGACCAAACCGATGACCAAGGTAAGGACCACTGA
>NZ_LMWH01000070.1 GCF_001507435.1 Streptomyces sp. NRRL F-5122 | reverse complement strand
GTCCTCGTCGAGCGCGTTCACCGCGAGGTCGAGCAGCCACGAGCGGATGACGGTGCCCTCCTGCCAGGAGCGGAAGACCTCGCGGACGTTCTCCACGGAGTCGACCTTCTCCAGCAGTTCCCAGCCCTCGGCGTAGGCCTGCATCATCGCGTACTCGATGCCGTTGTGGACCATCTTCGCGAAGTGGCCCGCACCGACCTTGCCCGCGTGCACCGCGCCGAACTCGCCCTCGGGCTTGAGGGCGTCGAATATCGGCTGGACCTTGGCGACGTTCGCGGCGTCACCGCCGTACATCAGCGCATAGCCGTTCTGCAGGCCCCAGACGCCGCCGGAGACACCGCAGTCCACGAAACCGATGCCCTTGGCCGCCAGCTGCGCGGCGTGCTTCTCGTCGTCCGTCCAGCGGGAGTTGCCGCCGTCCACAACGACGTCGCCGGGCTCGAGGAGTTCGGCGAGCTCGTCGATCGTGGACTGGGTCGGGGCGCCGGCCGGGACCATCACCCACACCACCCGCGGGCCCGCGAGCTTGTTCACAAGCTCCTCGAGGCTGTGGACGTCGGCGAGGTCCGGATTGCGGTCGTATCCGAGGACGGTGTGGCCTGCGCGGCGGATCCGCTCGCGCATGTTGCCGCCCATCTTGCCGAGGCCGACGAGACCGAGATCCATCAGTTGTTCCTTAGGTTGCGATGTGGCATGAAGGGCACTTTCGTACCCGCGTCCGAGCCTAAACCCGGAGCCTCATGCACATCTCCAGACCCTCCATGCCCACGCATGGGCCCCGACCTGCGGCTTCGTCCAATGGACCACAGGTTCCGACGATCCACCGGACCACCGGAACCTGTGGACGGCGGCCGGCGCTCAGCCGCTCAGCCGCACCGGCATGATCAGGTACTTGTACGCGTCGTCCGCCTCGGCGTCCATGGCGGGCTTGCCGCCCAGCAGCGCGGGCTTCGTGGACGTCGTGAAGGAGAGCTGGGCCACCGGGGAGTCGATCGCGCTCAGGCCGTCCAGCAGGAAGGTCGGGTTGAAGGCGATCGAGATGTCGTCGCCCTCCAGGTTGGCGTCGACCCTTTCCACAGCCTGTGCGTCGTCGCTCGAACCGGCCTCCAGGATCAGCACACCCTGCTCGAAGCTGAGCCGTACCGGGGTGTTGCGCTCCGCGACCAGGGCGACGCGCTTGACGGCCTCCACGAAGGGGGCGGTCTCGATGGTGGCGACCGAGTTGAACTCCGTCGGGAACAGCGTCCGGTACTTCGGGAGGTCGCCCTCGAGAAGGCGCGTCGTCGTACGGCGGCCGGCGCCCTCGAAACCGATCAGACCCTCGCCCGCGCCCGAGCCCGACAGGGCGAGCGTCACGGTGTCGCCGCTGGTCAGGGCCTTGGCGGTGTCCAGGAGGGTCTTGGCGGGCACCAGGGCGACCGCGGACGCCTCGGGGTTCTCCGGCTTCCACAGGAACTCGCGGACCGCGAAGCGGTAGCGGTCGGTGGAGGCGAGCGTGACCGTGTCGCCCTCGATCTCGATGCGCACACCGGTGAGGACGGGAAGCGTGTCGTCGCGTCCTGCGGCGATGGCCACCTGCTGGACCGCCGATGCGAAGACCTCGCCGGGGACCGTGCCCGTCGCGTTCGGCATCTGGGGCAGTGCCGGGTACTCCTCCACAGGCAGTGTGTGGAGTGTGAATCGCGAGGAACCGCAGACGACCGTAGCCCGTACGCCGTCTGTGGAAATCTCCACGGGACGGTTGGGCAGGGCCCGGGAGATGTCGGCGAGGAGCCGGCCGGAGACGAGGACCGTGCCCTCCTCCTCGACCTCGGACTCCACGGACACACGCGCCGAGACCTCGTAGTCGAAGCTGGACAGGCTCAGCTGGCCGTCCTCGGCCTTCAGCAGCAGGCCGGCGAGGACAGGCGCCGGCGGACGGGCCGGAAGGCTGCGCGCCGCCCAGGCCACTGCCTCCGCGAGTACGTCGCGTTCCACCCGGATCTTCACCTAAGCCGCCTCCTGCTGTTGCCGGCGTTCTCGCCCTGCCTGGCCTTCGTCGTCTGACTCGGTGTCGGGGGCCCCTGGGAGGGGAAGGACACCGGGGAACAGTCTGACGCACCGCACCGACAGTAGGCGCCTGTCGGGGTCAAGTCGTGATGCGGGGCAGCCGGAGGCCGGACAGCGAGTTGTGCACAGGACCCACTTCGAAGCGAAATTCCCGGTCTCTCTAGTTGGGAGTAGTAGTAGGGCCTGTGGAAACCGTGGATAACGTCGTTTTCCCAGGTCAGAGGCGAAATTTTGTCCACGGGCCCTGTGGGCGGGACCGGTGGACAACCCAGGGTCTCTGTGGAGAACGGAAAGTTCTGCACACTCCGTGCACAGCCTCGGGGCACTTCTCCCCAGTGCCGTCCCCAGCTTTACCCACCTTTCCCACAGACCAATCCAGCACCTTGGTGTGACGGCTTTCACTCGTGCCGGTGAGAGGCCACGTCGCGTTGCCGAACAGTGGACAGGGATGTGGAGAAGACCGAGTTCACTGGGGACAACGGGCCTCAAGCTGTGGGTGGGCAGTGGACAACTCCACCCACAAGCTGTGGATCTTCGTCTTCTCCACAGTCTGTGGAGATCGACTGTCCACCAATCCACAGGCAGTTGAGCTGCGCTGATCTCTGTTCCCCAAGGCAGCCTGTGGACACCGTCTGGACAACTTCGCGGTCCCCAGGATGTGGACGGAAGAAAGTCGCCTGATCTGTGGAGAGTGGCCGTAACCCGGCAGATATTCGAACAGAGCGTGTCCTGTGCACGACCCGGAACCGGACGGTCGCGCTCGCGGCGGCGGGCCGGAACACCCCCTGAGGGGCCTGGCCGCGCGGACGGGGAACGCCGGAGAACTTCGCCGGCGTACGGACGGGAACGCGGAGCGATGCCGCCGAGCCCGGTCCGGCGGTACAGGCGCAGGAGGCCCCTCTGTGCCCGGACGTGCGACTGCCCGAGGGCGTCTCGTACGCATCGGGGGAAGCGGCAGGGAGGCGCCCGGGTGTGCCGTGCCGGGAACCGCGGCGCCTCACGCTCCATGCGTGGCCGGACAGCGGAAGGCGCCCGCGGGAGAGGTTCCCGGGGCGCCTTCGGCGAGGTGTGCGGTCGTCAGCCGTTCTTGATGCGGTTCGTCAGCTCGGTCACCTGGTTGTAGATCGAGCGCCGCTCCGCCATCAGCGCGCGGATCTTGCGATCGGCGTGCATGACCGTCGTGTGGTCGCGGCCGCCGAACTGCGCACCGATCTTCGGCAGCGAGAGATCCGTCAGCTCCCGGCACAGGTACATCGCGATCTGCCGGGCGGTGACCAGGGCACGGCCGCGCGAGGTCCCGCACAGGTCCTCCACCGTCAGCCCGAAGTAGTCGGCGGTGGCCGCCATGATCGCGGTCGCGGTGATCTCGGGGGCCGTGTCCTCGCCGCCGGGGATCAGATCCTTGAGGACGATCTCCGTCAGACCGAGGTCCACGGGCTGGCGGTTGAGCGACGCGAACGCCGTCACCCGGATCAGCGCGCCCTCCAGCTCCCGGATGTTGCGGGAGATACGGGAGGCGATGAACTCCAGTACCTCCGGCGGGGCGTTGAGCTGCTCCTGCACCGCCTTCTTGCGAAGGATCGCGATGCGCGTCTCCAGCTCGGGCGGCTGGACGTCCGTGATCAGGCCCCACTCGAAGCGGTTGCGCAGCCGGTCCTCAAGGGTGATCAGCTGCTTGGGCGGCCGGTCCGAGGAGAGCACGATCTGCTTGTTGGCGTTGTGGAGCGTGTTGAAGGTGTGGAAGAACTCCTCCTGCGTCGACTCCTTCTGTGCGAGGAACTGGATGTCGTCGACCAGAAGGATGTCCATGTCGCGGTAGCGCTTGCGGAACGCGTCCGCCTTGCCGTCGCGGATGGAGTTGATGAACTCGTTGGTGAACTCCTCCGAGCTCACGTAACGCACGCGCGTGCCCGGGTAGAGGCTGCGCGCGTAGTGCCCGATCGCGTGCAGCAGGTGCGTCTTGCCGAGCCCCGACTCCCCGTAGATGAAGAGGGGGTTGTACGCCTTCGCGGGCGCCTCGGCGACGGCGACCGCCGCCGCGTGCGCGAAACGGTTGGAGGCACCGATGACGAAGGTGTCGAAGAGGTATTTCGGGTTGAGGCGCGCGGTGGGCTCGCCGGGACCGGCCGCCGGCGCGGGCTGCGCGGCCAGCGGACCGGGCGCGCCGGTGGCGGGGCCGGGGCCGACGGGGCCGCCCCGGTGCACATGGCCGTCGGCGGAGGGCCGCTCGGGGCGCTCGTGCCGGCCGGAGCGCTGCTGCTCGAAGTCGGACCGGGCGCCGTCGTAGTCCTGGCGCTGCTGTTCGTAGGGCGAACGGGGCAGTGACTGCCCGTGGTAGTCCGGTGCCGGCGTCGCGTACGGGTCGCGGTCGGGAAAGCCGAGACGCTGCTGTTGCCAGCTGTAGTCGTCCTGCGGCGGGCGCGGCCACGCGCCGGGCTCCGGGCGCTGGTACTCGCTCGGGTAGGCCGGGCGGGCGCCGGGCAGCTGGTCGCCGGGTCCGGCCGGAAGACGGTCGGAACGACCCCCGCGGTGGTCGTCGGCACGGTGCCGGCCGTATCCCTCGTAGCCGCCCTGGCCCTCGTACGGGTCGCCCGCCTGGGGCGTGATGAGTTCGGACTCCTCGTAGCGCGACTGAGCGGGCGCAGGCGGGGGCTCGCCGACGGAGTCGTCGACGGTGATCGCGATGCGGATCGGGCGGCCGCACTCCCGGCTCAGCGTTTCACTGACAACGGGCGCGAGCCGTCCTTCCAGGACGCCCTTCGCGAACTCGTTGGGAACGGCGAGCAGAGCGGTGTCCGCGACCAGTGCCAGCGGCTGGCAGCGCTTGATCCAGTGCTCGTCCTTCGCCTCGACACCCGGTCCGTGCCCCTCACCGAGGAGCTGCTCGAGTACGCGCGGCCACACTGCGGCAAGATCGGCAGGTACGTCAGCCACAGGGCACGCTCTCTCACAGGTCCCACGAACGTGTGGTTGCGGGACGGGTCGGGATGTAAATCGGGTGGGGCAGGGATAAGGGAACGAATCGGAGTCCAGCCACGGTAGTCAGGGCGGCCCGTACGGTTCAAGTTGTTGTCCCCAGCCTGTGGACAAGTGTCTCCTACGGGTCGTTGGTTTGACCGGATGGCGTAGCCGCGCGTACCGTAACCAGGTCGAGTTGTCGATGGCTGCTGCCGCCTGCCTCCGATGGGCACAGATCACGTACCAGTGTCCCCACCAGGGCACATTCGGTGATCGGGAAGCGGTGCACTCGGGCGTAATGCGAGCTACTCGTGGGCGCACGGTGACAGCCAGGCGACACCCCGCCAACCACCGAATCATTACTGGAGCCCCCGAGTGAGCAAGCGCACCTTCCAGCCGAACAACCGTCGTCGCGCGAAGACCCACGGCTTCCGGCTGCGTATGCGCACCCGTGCCGGCCGCGCCATCCTGGCGTCCCGCCGTAGCAAGGGTCGCGCCCGCCTGTCCGCCTGATCGCGTACAGGTCATGACGTCGTGCTGCCTACCGAGCATCGGCTGAGGCGGCGCGAGGACTTCGCGACCGCGGTACGCCGAGGACGCCGGGCCGGACGCCCGCTTCTCGTCGTCCACCTTCGCAGCGGTGCAACGGACCCGCATGCGCCTGGGGAGAGCGCTCCCCCGACGCGTGCGGGTTTCGTCGTGAGCAAGGCCGTGGGCGGAGCGGTCGTACGCAACAAGGTCAAGCGCAGACTTCGTCATCTGATGCGCGATCGAGTAGCACTGTTGCCCACCGGTAGCCTGGTAGTCGTACGAGCGCTACCCGGTGCGGGTGACGCCGACCAAGCACAGCTGGCCCGAGACCTGGATGCCGCTCTTCAACGGCTGCTGGGAGGAGGGAGCGCGCGGTGAAGTACCCGCTGCTGGCTCTGATCAAGATCTATCAGTGGACGATCAGTCCGCTGCTCGGTCCGGTGTGCAAGTACTACCCGTCGTGTTCCCACTACGGCTACACGGCCATAGACCGGCACGGTGCGATCAAGGGAACCGCACTCACCGCCTGGCGCATCCTGCGGTGCAACCCGTGGTCGCTGGGTGGTGTGGACCATGTCCCACCGCGCAAGCGTCCTAGGTGGCACGAAATGCTGCGCGACGCCTGGCGTGCACGCAAGGGCGGGCCCTCCGCCGCCGAACCGGCCATCGAGGGGGACATGATCCCTTCGAGCCCGGCCGCAGAGACCTCGTCCCATGCCCAAGGAGCATGATTAGTGGACACGATTGCCAGCCTCTTCAGTTTCATCACGACACCTGTCTCCTGGGTCATCGTCCAGTTCCACTCGGTGTACGGGAAGATCTTCGGACCCGACACGGGCTGGGCCTGGGGCCTGTCCATCGTGTCCCTCGTGATCCTGATCCGTATCTGCCTGATCCCGCTGTTCGTGAAGCAGATCAAGGCGACCCGGGCCATGCAGACGCTGCAGCCCGAGATGAAGAAGATCCAGGAGCGCTACAAGAACGACAAGCAGCGCCAGTCCGAAGAGATGATGAAGCTGTACAAGGAGTCGGGTACCAACCCGCTCTCCTCGTGCCTTCCGATCCTGGCGCAGTCTCCGTTCTTCTTCGCCCTCTACCACGTACTCAACGGCATCGCGACGGGCAAGACGATCGGTGTCATCGACGATCAGCTGCTCGCCAGCGCGCGTAAGGCGCACATCGTCGGTGCTCCGCTGGCCGCGAAGTTCACCGACGGCGCCGACAAGGTCGCGGCCCTCGGTGCCTCGCTGACCGATGTGCGTGTGGTCACCGCGATCATGATCGTGCTGATGTCGGCGTCGCAGTTCTACACGCAGCGCCAGCTGATGACGAAGAACGTCGACACCACGGTGAAGACGCCGTTCATGCAGCAGCAGAAGATGCTGATGTATGTCTTCCCCGTCATGTTCGCCGTCTTCGGTATCAACTTCCCGGTCGGTGTCCTCGTCTACTGGCTGACCACCAACGTGTGGACCATGGGCCAGCAGATGTACGTGATCCGCAACAACCCGACCCCCGGTTCCAAGGCGCAGGCCGCGTACCTGGAGCGTCTGCACAAGCACGTGACGCACCACGGCAAGACCCGCAACCGGCGCGAGAAGACCATCGTGAAGGCGATCGTCGCCAAGGGCCGTGACCGCAACGAGTTCGAGCGGAAGTTCATCAACGGCCTGACCAAGGCCGGCCTGGCGGCGCAGGCCGACGGCACCGTGGCGACGAGCGAGGCAGTGGCAGTCGCCACCGTCGAGGACGGCACGCCCACCACCACCGCCACTCCCAGGCGTCAGCAGCCCAAGCGGCAGTCCAAGTCGCAGCGACAGTCCGGCGGCGCCAAGTCGGCAGGTGACTCCGAGGAGTCGTCGTCCTCGGCACCATCGCTGAGCAAGTCCGATGCACCGCAGGACGCCCAGGAAACGGGTGGCACCGGAAAGGCGACGCCCAAGTCCGGCACCGGCGGCACCCGCAGCAAGGCCCAGTCCGGCCAGCGCAAGGGTCCGCAGCGGCCCAAGTCCCCGTCCAAGAAGTAAGAAGGAGTCCATCCCGTGACGGAAGGCACCACCTCCGCCGCTGCCGAGGGTGCAGACACCCTGAGCAACCTGGAGCAGGAGGGCGAGATCGCGGCGGACTACCTCGAGGGTCTGCTGGACATCGCCGATCTCGACGGCGACATCGACATGGACGTCGAGGCCGATCGGGCGTCCGTGTCGATCATCAGCGACACGGGCGGCCGTGACCTGCAGAAGCTGGTCGGCCGTGACGGTGAGGTGCTGGAGGCACTCCAGGAGCTCACGCGCCTGGCCGTGCACCGGGAGACCGGCGATCGCAGCCGGCTGATGCTGGACATCGCGGGCTACCGCGCCCAGAAGCGTGCCGAGCTCTCAGAGATCGGCGCCAAGGCTGCGGCCGACGTCAAGAACACCGGTGAGCCGGTGAAGCTCAAGCCGATGACCCCCTTCGAGCGCAAGGTGGTGCACGACGCGGTCAAGGCCGCGGGCCTGCGCAGCGAGTCCGAGGGCGAAGAGCCGCAGCGTTTCGTCGTTGTGCTTCCCGCCTGATCCGATCTCGACGTTTCTTCGGCCCCGTCTGTTGAGCAGGCGGGGCCGAACTTTGTCAGCCTGGTAGTCCCTCACAGCTGCGGACAAGGCAGCTCGTGGTCCCTCATAGTTCTGGTGGTCGGCGCTCAGTGCGCTCATGCGGTACGGAAGGACGGTCCTCGTGACGGAGGCAGCAGAGCTTCCCCCTGCGCCCGAGCAGGCACCCGAGGTGTTCGGCGATCGCTTCGCGGACGCGGTCCGCTATGCGGAGCTGCTCGCCGAGGCAGGTGTGCAGCGCGGTCTGATCGGCCCGCGGGAAGTGCCCCGGCTGTGGGAGAGGCACCTGCTGAACTGTGCGGTGCTCTCCGAGGTCGTTCCCGAGGGAGTCAGCGTGTGCGATGTGGGCTCCGGCGCGGGACTGCCGGGTATCCCTCTTGCGCTCGTGCGGGAGGACCTGAAGATCACGCTGCTTGAGCCCCTGTTGCGGCGGACGAACTTTCTCACCGAGGTTGTCGAACTGTTGGGCCTCGACCATGTGACGGTCGTCCGCGGTCGCGCCGAGGAGGTCATGGGCAAGCTGCCTCCGGTCCATGTTGTGACCGCACGCGCGGTGGCGCCGCTGGACCGCCTGGCGGCCTGGGGAATTCCTCTGCTGCGCCCTTACGGCGAAATGCTCGCTCTCAAGGGCGACACCGCGGAGGAGGAGCTGAAGAGTGCTGCTACCGCTCTGACCAAGCTGGGTGCCGTGGAGACGTCCATCCTGCATGTGGGTGAGGGAGTCGTAGACCCGCTCTCGACCGTGGTGCGTGTCGAGGTCGGCGAGAGTCCGGGAGGGGTGCGCTTTGCGGCCAAACGAGCGAAGGCGGCCCGGACGGGCCGAACTCGTCGACGTCGGTGAGAACCTGAGCGATCCTGTCGTCGGAGTGACGGACTGACCCGTCTCGACGATCAGTCGTACGCCACACAAGCTGCCAAACCCATGCATCTCGGAGTGTCGCAAAGGCCTGGCCGGAGCTGCTGTGCATCGTGTTTCACGTGAAACGTCGCTCACTGCTCCACGGCATCATCAGTCGCGGCCGGGCTGCGGCCGAACCCCGCGAACGCAAGCCCCTCGGATCCCTACGTGAACCGTCCACTCACGGCGTTTTGTCCCCCGTGGAGGGCTCAGAGTTGTCCACAGAGGTGGATTTCTCCACAGAAGGCCAGACCTCACTGGTTCACGACCCCGAAGGCATGGGAGGCTCTGTTCATAGCGAGCCTGAAGTCGAGGAGAGTGAATCCTTGCGGTCCGACGCCAACATCGCGGGACCGATGACCGATCCGGTCCCCGGTCCCCGTACCGAGTCGATGGGGGACGATGTTTCACGTGAAACACCGCCCCCGATGGACGACACTCCCATCGGTCGTGCTGCCCAACTTGCGGTGGAGGCATTGGGGCGCGCCGGCGAGGGGCTGCCGCGACCCGAGCAGACCCGTGTCATCGTGGTCGCCAACCAGAAGGGTGGGGTGGGCAAGACCACGACGACCGTCAACCTTGCCGCCTCGCTCGCCCTGCACGGTGGCCGGGTTCTGGTGATCGACCTTGACCCTCAGGGCAATGCCTCCACTGCGCTGGGGATCGACCATCACGCCGAAGTCCCCTCCATTTACGACGTGCTGGTGGAGAGCAAACCGCTCGCCGAGGTCGTCCAACCTGTCCCCGATGTCGAAGGTCTCTTCTGCGCCCCCGCCACGATCGATCTCGCCGGTGCGGAGATCGAGTTGGTGTCCCTGGTGGCGCGGGAGAGCCGGCTGGAACGGGCCATCCAGAGCTACGAGCAGCCCTTGGACTACGTCCTCATCGACTGCCCGCCCTCTCTCGGTCTGCTGACGGTCAACGCGTTGGTCGCGGGGCAGGAGGTACTCATCCCCATTCAGTGCGAGTACTACGCGCTGGAGGGCTTGGGGCAGTTGCTGCGGAATGTTGATCTGGTGCGGGGGCACCTCAACCCCGCCTTGCATGTGTCGACCATCCTGCTCACCATGTACGACGGGCGGACGCGACTGGCATCCCAGGTGGCGGAAGAGGTGCGGACCCACTTCGGCGACGAGGTGCTCAGGACGAGCATTCCGCGCTCGGTCCGAATCTCCGAGGCCCCGAGTTATGGGCAGACGGTGCTGACCTACGATCCAGGGTCGAGTGGCGCTCTCTCGTATCTTGAGGCGGCACGTGAAATCGCGCTGAAGGGTGTTGGCGTCCACTACGACGAGCAGCAGGCCCACCTCGGCGCCCAGACGGAACAGAGCATGGTGGAGGGGATCCAGTGAGCGAGCGACGGAGGGGGTTGGGTCGCGGTCTAGGCGCGCTGATCCCTGCCGCCCCGACGGGCGAAAAGACGGTGACCTCGGGTGCGGGGGGCAGCGGCACGTCCGGATCCCCCGCTGCGGCACCCGTGTTGATCACGGAGCGGGGGGTGGCGGCCGCGAAGGTGACCACCCTCGCGCCGGTTTCACATGAAACCGAGGAGCCGTCGGCGAGCAATGCAGCGGAGACGACCACGCCGCCGCTCGGTGCTCATTTCGCGGAGCTGCCCCTCGACACCATTACGCCGAACCCGCGGCAGCCCCGAGAAGTGTTCGACGAGGATGCGCTCGCCGAACTGATCACCTCCATCAAGGAGGTCGGCCTTCTCCAGCCGATCGTGGTGCGACAGGTCGCTCCCTCCCGCTATGAGCTCATCATGGGTGAGCGCCGTTGGCGGGCCTGCCGTGAGGCCGGTCTCGAGTTCATCCCGGCGATCGTGCGGGCCACGGATGACGAGAAGCTCCTCCTGGACGCTCTTCTGGAGAACCTGCACCGGGCCCAGCTGAACCCGCTGGAGGAGGCGGCCGCCTATGACCAACTCCTCAAGGACTTCAACTGCACTCATGATCAGCTGGCGGACCGCATCGGTCGTTCCCGCCCGCAGGTCTCCAACACCCTGCGCCTGCTGAAGCTGTCGCCGGCGGTCCAGCGCAGGGTCGCCGCGGGGGTGCTGTCGGCAGGACATGCCCGAGCCCTGCTGTCCGTGGAGGACTCGGAGGAGCAGGACCGCCTGGCCCATCGGATTGTGGCCGAGGGGCTGTCCGTGCGAGCCGTCGAAGAGATCGTCACGCTGATGGGGTCACGGCCGCAGAGCGCTCCGCGTTCCAAGGGACCCCGCGCCGGCGGCCGGGTCTCCCCGGCTCTGAGTGATCTGGCGACACGGCTTTCGGATCGCTTCGAGACCCGGGTCAAGGTCGACCTCGGGCAGAAGAAGGGCAAGATCACCGTCGAGTTTGCCTCGATGGATGACCTGGAGCGGATCCTAGGCACCCTTGCACCGGGTGAGGGACCCGTCTTTGAGCGGAGCCTGGTGGATGAGAACTCGGAGGAGCCGGAAGACTGAGTCGACCGATGGCACAACGGGTTCTGTGCCGTCGACCATCAGAGCGGGCTGTGTCCGGTGTGTACCGGAACACGGCCCGCTCTTTGCTTTCAGGCGGTATCGATGGAATCGCATCGTGGATACGATGCGTTCGGGTATGGCGCATCCACCCGGGAGCACCTTCATCGGGGAGGCGGAGGCCTTGCGAACCATGAGCCGTACCGGACTGGTGACTGCGGGCCTGGGCTTGGGAGCGGTCGGCGGGTTCGTCGGCAGCATGCTCAGGGAGCGGAGCACTCTGACAGCCGTCCGTGGAACTGCGGGCGAAGGAAGCGAGGAACTGCCTTCATGGGGCGTCGGCTCGTACCGCTCACGCTGGACAACCTTCCGGACCTTCCCCATCGTTGTCGGGCGTGTGTCTTCTGGGAGCTCGACCCCGTCAGCGGCGAAGCAGCGGTAAAGTCCGGCACCTCCTCGCTGGAGAAGGAAGCATGGATCTCGGCCGTCCTGCTCGACTGGGGATCCTGTGGCCGGGTGGTCTATGTGGACGATGTACCGGTGGGGTTCGTGCTGTACGCACCCCCTGCGTATGTTCCTCGGTCCACGGCGTTCCCCACGAGTCCGGTGTCCCCGGATGCGGTGCAGTTGATGACCGCCTACATCATGCCCGGGTATCAGGGCCAAGGGCTTGGCCGGGTGATGGTTCAGACCGTCGCCAAGGATCTGTTGCGGCGAGGATTCAAGGCGGTCGAGGCGTTCGGCGACGCTCGCTGGAAGGAACCCGCGTGCCTTCTGCCCGCTGAGCATCTCCTTGCGGTGGGCTTCAAGACGGTACGCACCCACCCGACGTACCCGCGGCTGAGGCTGGAGCTGCGCACGACGCTCTCCTGGAAGGAGGACGTCGAGCTGGCGCTGGACCGCCTCCTGGGGGCCGTACAGAAGGAACCCGCGCTGCGGCCACTGTGAGCTTCTGAGAGGGCGCCTACGCAGCCCTCTCCCCTTTATACGAATGGGCCAGCCCTCAAGGGCTGGCCCATTCGTGTTTCACGTGAAACATCGCCGCTTCGGTTCGGCGGCGCGGGTCCTACTCGGCGATGAAGTCCTCGAGGTCGCGGACGATCGCGGCCTTCGGCTTGGCGCCGACGATCGTCTTGGCGACCTCGCCACCCTGGTACACGTTCAGGGTCGGGATCGACATGACACCGTACTTGGCTGCGGTGGCCGGGTTCTCGTCGATGTTGAGCTTGACGATCTCGATCTTGTCTCCGTACTCGCTGGCGATCGCCTCGAGGGACGGCGCGATCTGGCGGCACGGACCGCACCAGGCGGCCCAGAAGTCCACCAGGACGGGCTTGTCGCTCTTGAGGACGTCCTGCTCGAAGGAGTCGTCGGTCACATTCTTCAGGGTGCCGGCCACGGCGGGCTCCTTAACTCGGTGGTGCGATGGGGGAAGGGGGTCAGACGGTGGTCTTCTCCGGCTCGGCCCGCTGCTCGCTGTCTGCGAGAGCGGCGAGGAAGCGCTCGGCGTCCAGGGCGGCGGAGCAACCGGTGCCGGCCGCGGTGATCGCCTGGCGGTATGTGTGGTCGACGACGTCGCCGGCGCCGAAGACTCCGGTGAGGTTGGTCCGGGTCGTGGGGGCGTCCACCTTGAGGTAGCCCTCCTCGTCCAGGTTCAGCTGGCCCTTGAAGAGCTCGGTGCGGGGGTCGTGGCCGATCGCGATGAACAGACCGGTCACAGGCAGCTCGGTGAGCTCCCCGCTCTTCAGGTTGCGCAGCGTCAGGCTCTCCAGCTTCGGGTCGCCCTTGATCTCCGCGACCTCGCTGTCCCAGACGAACTTGATCTTCGGGTCGGCGAAGGCGCGGTCCTGCATCGCCTTGGAGGCACGCAGGGTGTCACGGCGGTGCACGATCGTCACGGACTTGGCGAACCGGGAGAGGAAGGTGGCCTCCTCCATCGCGGTGTCTCCACCGCCGATCACGGCGATGTCCTGGTCCTTGAAGAAGAACCCGTCACAGGTGGCACACCAGGAGACACCGCGGCCGGAGAGGATGTCCTCGTTGGGCAGGCCCAGCTTGCGGTGCTGAGAGCCGGTGGCGACGATGACGGCCTTTGCCCTGTGGACCGTGCCGGCGGTGTCCGTGACCGTCTTGATGTCACCGGTGAGGTCGACCGAGACGATGTCGTCCGGGAGGAGCTCGGCACCGAAGCGCTCGGCCTGGGCTCGCATGTTGTCCATGAGTTCAGGGCCCATGATGCCGTCCTGGAAGCCGGGGAAGTTCTCCACCTCGGTGGTGTTCATCAATGCACCGCCCGCGGTGACGGCACCCTCGAACACCAGCGGCTTCAGCGAGGCCCGCGCGGTGTAAAGCGCCGCCGTGTAGCCGGCGGGGCCGGAGCCGATGATGATCACGTTACGGACGTCGCTCACGGCTTGATTCCTCGTCTCTGGAGTCTGGCTGCTACTCGGTGGAGGCTCTCTTTGACTCTCACCCCACCCAACGGATCCTAAGGGGCCCGCATTCCCACCGTGTCCGGGCACACGGAAACCCGTCACCGTACACGGATACCAAAGGGGTATCGAGGCGGGAACCTTCGTACGGGGGACGTCTCAGGAGCGGGAGTAGGACTGGTTCAGCAGCACCTTGCCGGGGGTGGCCGAGGCCTGCTTCACACACGTCGCATCGACGATGTAAGCGGTGACACGAGTGCTGTCGGAGGCGTCGGGAGTGAGGACGAGAAAGACGACCTTCCCCTGGTACACACCCTCGTCGGCGGCAAGCACGGTCTGGTTCGTCCGGATGGCTTGCTCGATACAGCTCGGCACGGTGACGGTGGTACCGCCGAAGGTCTTGTTGTGGCCCATGCCCGACGACCCCGTGTTGCCGTCCGCGGACTCGATGCCCCAGGGCTTGGCGCTCTCGGGGCGGGCGCTTCCGCTTCCCTCTCCGCTGAGCAACGTCGTCACCTGGTTCTGCAGGGTGCCCTCGGAGTAGGTGTGCGCGGCGTCGGTCTGCGCCCCGATGGCCGTCGATGGAGTCTTGCTCGAGTCATTGCCCAGGGTCTGCACCAGGAACGTGCCCAGCCCCAGTGCCCCGACCGTGAGAACGGCTGTGAGGGCGACGGTCCGGCGACCGGTTCGGCGCTTCCGCGGCGAGCGCCCCGGTCCGGTGGCTGCGGCAGCGTGTCCCGAGGGACGGCCGGACGCGGAAGAGGGCGATGTTTCACGTGAAACATGTGCGGCGGCAGGAGCGTCGGACGGGGTGTCCATGGCGGCAGGTGTGGTCGCGTCCAGCAGTGCCTGGGCGGCCAAGGCCGCGTCGATCCGCTCCGCAACATCGTCAGGCATGAGCGAAGGCTCCGGTGGCGCGCCCAGGATGCTCCTGATCTCCTCGAGGGAGTCGTACACGTCGGAGCAGAGAGCACAGCCTTCCAGGTGCCGTCGTACCTCTCCGGTACGGGAAGGCGGAAGAAGACCTTCGCTGAGGTCGGAGAGTTCCTCGACGTCCGGATGCCCGGCTGCGTCGGTCGTGGATGTCACGCTCGCCCACCTCCGCCCTTCACAGCAGCTGAATCGCTTGGCCCTGAATCCTGTGGTCCCGCTGCGGGTGGGACGGACGTCCCCTGCGTCCGGTTCCGTCCGTCGCCCGAGTTTCGGTCGTCCCGGCCTTCTGTACGCAGATGGGTCAGGAGCGGCAGGAGTCTGGCTCTGCCTCTGGCACAGCGACTCTTCACCGTCCCGGTCGGCACGTCGAGAATGCGGGCGGCCTCCGCGACCGGGTAACCCTGCATGTCCACCAGGACGAGAGCGGCCCGTTGGTCGGCCGGCAGGGTGCCCAGCGCCTCCACCAGCTGACGGTGGACGTCGTTGCGCTCGGCCGGTGCGGAGGCCGACTCGTGCGGCTCCAGCAACTGCTCCAGCCGCTCCGTGTCGTCGACCGGTGAGGTCTTCCTGGAGGCCGCCTTCCGGGCACGGTCCAGGCAGGCGTTCACGGTGATTCGGTGCAGCCAGGTCGTGACGGCCGACTGGCCGCGAAAGGTGTGGGCGGCGCGGTAAGCCGAGACGAGGGCGTCCTGGACGGCGTCAGCGGCCTCTTCGCGGTCTCCCAGCGTTCTCAGCGCCACGGCCCAGAGCCGATCGCGGTGGCGCCGCACAAGCTCGCCGAAGGCATCGGGATCGCCCTCGACATGACGGGCGAGAAGGTCCTGATCGCTGGTATCGCCGTATCCGGCCTCATGAGCCATCGGACCCCCTCCCCCCTCAGCGTGACGCTCAGCCCGTGAACTTCACGTCGGTGATGGCCTGCTTGTAGCCGGCACTGCTGTAACCGTCACCGGGCGCCTGCGGCACATCCGTGATCCACAGCAGCACGTACTGACTCTTCACCGCCTTCTTCGTCTTCACCGTCAGAGAGTCCCCGCTCGTCGTGGCGGTTCCGATCTCCTTCATCCCGTCGACTCCGGTCGAGGGCGTCAGTGAGTCCGTGGCGTAGAGATGGACCGTCGTGTGGTCGCCCGTGTACCGGAGACCTATCGACGCGGAGGTGAGCTCCTGGGCCGAGCCGAGGTCGTAGACGATGCCGACGCCCGGCTTGTAGGGCGCCAGCGGCGGGCCCTCGTTGTAGCGCTTGGTCCGCCAGTAGGTGGAGCTGTCGCCGTCATAGGTCTTTGCGACATCTCCGGGTGCCTGGGCGTCACCCTTGGCGACATACTCCTGTGCGCCCTGGATCTTTATGGGCGCAACAGGCTTCGGCTTGTCGCCGTTCTTGTCGTTGCCGTCGGTCGTCTGCGTCTGGTGCGTGTCGTTGGACTTCTCCCCCCGGTCCATCAGCGCGTCCGCCAGCTGCCAGCTGCCGAGCCCCAGCGCAACGATCAGCAGGGCGGAGACGACCCACTTGAGCGCCTTGCCGGTCGGGGTCTGCAGCGGGGGCGGCGGCGCGGCCACGGGCTGGGAGACGCCAGGACGGGCCGAGGGGCGCCCGTAGGTGCCCTGCTGGTACGTCGTGCGCTGGTACTCGGGCGGGGCCGTGAACGTGGGCTCCGGCGGGCGGACGCGGGGCATCTCCCCGACCGCCTTCACCAGTTCCTCGGGCGTGGTGCAAGGGGTCTCGTGACGGGACGCCGTGGCGCCGTTGTTGGCCAGTGCCCGCATGGAGAGTTCGGACAGACCTCGGTGGACGCCGGCACGGACCTGGTCGGGCGCGATGAGGCCCACGCCCTTGGGCAGCCCGGACAGACCGTAGGCGTCGTCGTCGTACGGCCAGCGCTGGGTGAGCGCTGCGTAGAGGAGTGCGCCGATGGCCTCGGTGTCCGTGCGCTGGGGGGTGTCCGAGCCGATGCCGCGCAGTGCGGCGTTCACGGCGAGACCCCGGATCCGCCACTGACCCGAGGAGGTGCGCAGCACGGTGCCCGGGTTCAACCGCAGATGGGACAGGCCTTCGCGATGAGCGGCGGCCATCGCCTGGGAGACCTGGGTGACCATGTGGTACGCGTCGTGCGCCTCCAGCGGTCCCGCGGCGAGCAGTGTCGTCAGCTCGGTGGCATCGGGCAGCCACTCGTGCACGACATAGACGACGTCGTTCTCCTCGACGGCGTCCAGCACCTGTACGAAGCGCGGGTCGCCGAGCAATGCCGAGGAGCGCGCCGCGGCCAGCACGGAACGAGCCCGTGCATGGTCCGCGGGAAGGATGTGTACGCCGACGGCCCTGCGGAGTTTCTCGTCCACCGCACGCCAACTGCTGAATCCGTCCAGACGGGTGACGCACTCCTCGAGGCGATAGCGTCCGGCGAGCTTATGACCGCTGTGCAAGTCGGGCGGCGATGCCTTCGCGGGACGGTCGGTCACACCGTTCCCCTCCGCTTCGCCGCCGTCCGTGTCCCGCTCCCGGTCCTGGGTCGGCCCGTCGGACGTGGACTGGCCCGCCTTGGCGGTCAGCGGCTCGTCACCGCTGTTGTCTGCCACGTCGACGGCAGCCGTGCTCCGTTCCGCCACGGTCGTTCCTGCCTCCCCATCCGTTGCGCGCTGTCAGACGCAGAAACCAATTGTGCCCACAGTCCGTCGCTATGCACGACACACGGCGACGGGTGATGGTTGTGCGCGTACCCCCGCCTCAGCGCCCCAGGCGCCCGCGGACCATGCCGACCATTGAGTTGAGTTCCTCGATGCGCATCTTCCGTGCGGCGACGTAGAAGACACCGAGAAGCAGTGCACCACCGCCGAGCAGGGCGGCGAACGAGCCGCCGACGCCCTGGCCCAGCGAGTGGCCGATTCCGTAGCAGGCCGCGCCGCTCAGCAGAGCGGCCGGCACCGAGGCGATCCCCAGCCGTGCGTACGTCCGTACCACCCGCGCGCCGTCCAGGTCCCCGTTCAGCCGCTTGCGCAGCCGGGCCCAGGCGACGCCGACACCGATCGCGTACGCCAGACCGTACGAGGCCGCCATACCGACCACGGCCCAGCGGGCCGGGAGGACCAGGTAGCAGACGGCCGAGGCGCTCGCGTTCACAGCGGCCACGATGACCGTGTTGTAGAACGGGGTGCGGGTGTCCTCGTACGCGTAGAAGGCGCGGAGGACGACGTACTGCACGGAGTAGGGGATCAGGCCGAGGCCGAAGGCCATCAGCATGAAGCCCATGTTCGTGGCCGCGTCGGTGCCGGAGGAGCCGAAGATCAGGGTGCACATCGGGATGCCGAGCGAGAGGAACCCGAAGGCGATCGGCACGATCGCGACGGCCGTGGTGCGCAGGCCCTGGGAGATGTCGTCCCGGACCGCTCCGCCGTCGCCCTCGGCGGCCGAGCGCGAGATCCGCGGCAGCAGGGCCGCCATCAGGGAGACGGTGATGATCGCCTGCGGCAGGCCCCAGATCAGCTGGGCGTTGGCGTAGGCGGCGAAGCCGGTGCCCTTGACGGGGGACGCCTTGCCCGAGGCGGTGGACAGCTGGGTGACGACCATGGCGCCGGCCTGGTTGGCGAGGACGAACAGGACCGTCCACTTGGCCAGCATCGCGGCCTTGCCGAGGCCGTGACCCTTCCAGTCGAAGCGCAGCCGGAGGCGGAAGCCGGTCTCCCGCAGGTAGGGGATCATCGCCAGGGCCTGGACGACCAGTCCCAGCAGCACACCGACTCCGAGGAGCCGCTCGCCGTCCGGCGGGATGGTGTGGACGGTCATCCCGGAGTCCGCGGCGGTGCCGTAGACCCAGATGAAGGCCCCGAGCGTCACGATGATCACGATGTTGTTGAGGACCGGGGTCCACATCATCGCGCCGAACTTGCCGCGCGCGTTCAGGATCTGCCCCATCACCACATGGATGCCCATGAAGAAGATCGAGGGCAGGAAGTAGCGGGTGAAGGTGACGGCGACCTCGTTGGCGGCCGGGTCGTTGGCCACGGGGACGGACAGGACGCGGACCAGAAGGGGCGCGCCGAGCATCGCCAGTGCGGTGAGCAGACCCAGTGCCACCATGACGAGGGTCAGCAGCCGGTTGGCATACGCCTCGCCTCCGTCCTCGTCCTCCTTCATCGCGCGGACGAGCTGCGGCACGAAGACGGAGTTGAGACCGCCGCCGACGGTGAGGATGTAGATCATCGTCGGAAGCTGGTAGGCGACCTGGAACGAGTCGCCGAGGAGACCGAGGCCCAGCGCCGACACGATCAGTGCGGAGCGGATGAAGCCGGTGAGGCGGGAGACCATCGTGCCCGCCGCCATGACCGCGCTGGACTTCAGCAGGCCGGAGGCCCGCCCGCCCTTCTTCGCCGCAGGTGCGGGCGCGGGCTCGGGAGCCGGCGCAGGGGTGGACGGCATGCCCGGTGTCATCGGGGCGGGGCCCGGAGAGTAAGGCCCCGCCGTCGGGGGCGCGGGCGCGGCGTACGCCTGGCCCGGGTACTGCCCCGCCGGGTTCTGGCCGGGGTAGGGCGCGGTGGGGGCGCCGGGAGCGGCCGGGGGCTCGGCGTACGGTCGGCCGCCGCCCTGCTGCTGGTCCCGGAAGAGGTGGGCGAAGGCGTCCCGTTCCTGGTGCTGTTCGCCGGTCGGCGTCACCAGGTCGTCGACACCCACGAACTGCGTCGTGCGGGGGTCGTCACCGTACGGAAGGTACTGCGAGGGCCCTTCGGGCTCCGGCGCCGGTGGCTGGGCCCAGACGCGCGGGTCCGGTGCGTACTGCGAGGCCGGAGGCTGCCCGTACAGGGGCTGCTGCGGCTGGTACGCGCCCGGGGGCGGCGGCGGGTGCGCGGCACGGTCGTAGAGCGCCTCGGCCACCGGGTCCTGGGCGGAGGGGTCCTGCGCGCGGTAGGGGTCCTGGTCGTAGGCGTCCTGGAGGTACATGTCCGCCGGGGGCTGCGCGTGCACCTGACCGGGCTCGTGCGGCGGCGGGCTCTCGGGGTAGCCCTGGCTGCCCGCAGCACCCTGGCCGCGGTCACCGTCGTACGGCGCGTTCATGGTTACCCCACCTCATTGTCAGCAGGCCCACCGGCCACGACATCGCTCAACGGTCCACTCTCTCACCCGCGCCGGACGGGTCGGCGCTTTCCGTTGCGGTGTCCGGTGTCGGGTCACTCGGCTGCTCCCGGTCGTCTGCCCCGGTCTCCGCGTCCGACTCCCCTCCCGGTGTCCTCGCCGAGGTTTCGCCGCCCCCAGTGTCTACGGTCCCGTCCCCGGCCCCGTTCAGACCGCCCTCTTCCGAGGCGCCGTCCGGGCCGTCGGGGTCGTCCTTCTGCTCTTCCTCGGCCCGCCGTGCGGCCAGCCTCTTGCGTTGGGTGTACATGCGGAATCCGGCGAGCACCAGCAGCAGGACGCCGCCGGCGATGACCAGCATCACCGTGGGCGTGATCTCGGTGACGTTCACATCGAAGGTGACGGCAGGGCCGTAGGCACGGCCGTCCTCCGTGAAGAGCTGGGCCACGACGGCGGCCCGGCCGTTGGCGTTGGCCGTGGTCGTGAACTTCACGGACTGGCTGTGGCCGCCCGAGACGGTGATGGGCTGCTCGGAGTAGGGGCCGTTGCCGATCTTCAGTCGGGTCGGCTGCTGCGAGGTCAGTCGCAGTACCAGATGGTCGACACCCTGCATCAGGTTGTTCTGGACCGTGACCGGGATAGTGGCGCTGCGACCGGAGAGCTTCGTCTCGGACTTCTGGATCAGCCTGACCTGGCTGGTGAGCTGCTCGAGGTACGCCTCCACGCCTTGGCGGAACGTCGACGCCTTGGTGACGTGCCCTCGCCACTGCGTGGACACGGAGCGATCTATCGCCCGTCCGAAGGGGGTCACGACCCGGGAGGGGTCGCTGAGGATCACCTTGAAGCTGTCGAGCTTGTCCTGGGTCTCCTCGATCTGCTGGAACGCCGACTGGGGCAGCTCCGCCTTGCGCAGCGACGAGGGGTAGCGGGACACGGACGGCACCTTGGTCGTGGCGCCCGGATCCGGCTTGGCCTTGGCGGCATCCGACAGATCGGCGGGCAGCGACCAGCCGCCTCCCTGGAGGGTCCGCACCGCCTGCGCCATCGACTGGGCCTGGTCCGCGGAGGGCATCCGTTGCGGAGCGACGACGATGCTGCGGGCCCTGTCGGGCTTCTGCAGGTTGATCATCAGGCTCTGGGCGAGGAACTTCTGCACGGCGAGGGTGGAGTCCGCGGCCGAGGTCATGTCACCCCGGAACAGCGTCGACAGGCCGGCATCCGCGACCACGGCCGTCGTTCCGCCGCCGATGGGGCGGGCGGCCGTGGGCGTGTACGACAGCTGATCGTCCTGGAGGCTGTCGCTGCGGGCGATCACCTTGTCGGCGCCCGCGGAGGTGGCGACCTTGACGATCGACGGATCGATCGCGCCGTCCACCGGCCAGGCGAATTCCGTGTCGGGTTTCACGTGGAGGATGGTCTCCACCGTGCTGGACGCCACATCCGTGGCGTCCTTGAGGTGGCTCAGGGAGCCCGTGACGTTCCTGCCGTTGTGCGCCAGTGAGGCCAGGTCGGGGTCGGCGAACGGGAGCGCGACGACCTCCTTGTCCTGGACCGCCTTCTCGAGCTCGGAGAGCCACTGCTTGGCGATGGCCTGGTTCTTGCCCGCCGTGACCTTGTCGCCCTCGCCCTTGATGCTGTAGCTGCCCGTCATGGCGTCCACCGAGGCGAGCAGGTCCGGGTCGATCACCCATGTGACGTCGAGGTCCTTGCCGAGCGACAGGAGCTGGGAGAGACGCCCGCCCGGAGCGAGCTCCCGGGCGAGGTCGTCGTTCTGGAAGACGGGTGTCTGCTGCTGGTTGGGAAGCGACTCCGCGGTCATGTGGACGCCGGAGATCAGCGGCCACAGGAACGTCGTCCTGGTCTTGGTGGAGGCGCCGTCGGGCTGCCACGGCAGAAAGGTCCGCTGGATGCCGAGCACCTGCTCGTAGGGCTGTGAGGCGGTCTCACCGGAGAGCGAGACACCGAGCTGGTAGACCCCGTCGGACCCGAGATCCAGGTCCTCGACGGGAACGGAGATGCTGAAGGGCTGCGAGACACCGGGGGCGAGCTTGTCGAACTCGGTGACGTACTTGCCACCCAGCTCGGAGCCGTCGGAGCCCGGCCGGTATCCGGTCCGGTCGGCAGCGTCGGCGATGGCCGCGCGACTGTACAGGGGGGTCGGAGCGACCCGCAGACCCACATGCGCGTCCGTGACGGACTGCTTGCCGTTGTTGGTGACCGTGCCGGAGACGGTCAGGGTGTCGCGGTCGGTCGGCGTACTGGGGGTCAAAGAGTCGACGGAGACGCTGACCGTGCGGGAACCGGTTGCCTGCGCCGGAGAGCCCTTCTCGGCGGCCTGAGCGGCCTGGTTTGCGGGCAGCTGCAGCAGGCCTGCCAGCAGAGGCGCGCCCGCGAGCAGCGCTCCGGTGCGCCGGAGCCACCGACGGGCAGGTGAGGGACTCATCCCCTGGAAGTCTGCCGCCTCGGCCACGCGCTCGCCCGTCCCTCGTCGTCGTCAGTGGTCGTCGAAATGTGCGTCCACGCATGGTAACGATGCGCGCGGAAGGGAAGTGCCGCGGTCCGTGCCCCAAGATCCGTACCGGGCGTCCGGCTGCCCTTTATCTACTGAGATACGAGTAAACATCCAGGGGGGATGTTTGTGCATGTTCACCGGACGCTCGTGCCCGTTTAATGGGGGCGCCCGCCCGCGTCCCGGCCACGTACCCTTTTCTGCTGTGCCGAACGCCAACGAAGACAATCCCAGTGCCCTGAACCAGGTGCAACGCCGTGCAGTGAGCGAGCTACTGCGGGTGTCCCCCGTCGCCGACGATCTCGCCCGTCGTTTTGAGGACGCCGGGTTCTCGCTCGCCCTGGTCGGCGGCTCGGTGCGGGATGCCCTGCTCGGGCGTCTGGGCAATGATCTCGATTTCACGACCGATGCCCGTCCCGAGGACGTTCTGAAGATCGTGAGGCCGTGGGCGGATGCCACGTGGGACGTGGGCATCGCCTTCGGTACGGTCGGCGCGCAGAAGGACGCCCGCGTCGGCGACGTGGTGCAGCGCTTCCAGATCGAGGTGACGACCTACCGGTCCGAGGCCTACGACCGGACCTCGCGCAAGCCTGAGGTGTCGTACGGCGACTCCATCGAGCAAGATCTGGTCCGTCGGGACTTCACGGTCAACGCGATGGCCGTCTCGCTGCCCGAGAAGGAGTTCGTCGATCCGTACGGCGGTCTCGGTGACCTCGCCGCCCGAGTGCTCCGTACCCCCGGGACCCCCGAGGACTCGTTCTCGGACGACCCGCTGCGCATGATGCGGGCCGCCCGCTTCGCCGCCCAGCTGGACTTCGAGGTCGCTCCCGAGGTGGTCGAGGCCATGAAGGAGATGGCCGGGCGCATCGAGATCGTCTCCGCCGAGCGTGTGCGGGACGAGCTGAACAAGCTCATCCTCTCCGCCCACCCGCGCAAGGGGCTGAGGCTGCTGGTCGAGACCGGGATCGCCGACCGCGTCATTCCGGAGCTTCCCGCATTGCGGCTGGAGCGTGATGAGCACCACCGCCACAAGGACGTCTACGACCACACGTTGATCGTGCTGGAACAGGCGATGGCACTGGAGGAGAACGGCCCCGACCTGACCTTGCGGATTGCCGCACTGCTCCATGACATCGGGAAGCCCAGGACGCGACGCTTCGAGGACGACGGCCGGGTCTCCTTCCACCACCACGAGGTGGTCGGCGCCAAGATGACCAAGAAGCGGATGACGGCGCTGAAGTACCCCAACGACCTGGTGAAGGACGTCTCACGTCTGGTCGAGCTACATCTGCGCTTCCATGGTTATGGCGCCGGCGAGTGGACCGACTCCGCCGTACGCCGCTATGTGCGTGACGCCGGTCCGGTCCTCGACCGCCTCCACAAGCTGACCCGGTCGGACTGCACGACTCGCAACAAGCGCAAGGCGGCCGCGCTCTCCCGGGCCTACGACGGCTTGGAGGAGCGCATTGCCCAGCTCCAGGAGCAGGAGGAGCTGGACGCGATCCGCCCCGACCTGGACGGCAACCAGATCATGGAGATCCTGGGTGTCGGCCCAGGGCCGGTTGTGGGTCAGGCGTACAAGTTCTTGCTGGAGCTCCGGCTGGAGAACGGCCCGATGGGGCACGATGCCGCGGTGGCGGCACTCAAGCACTGGTGGGCCGAGCAGAGCTGAGATGTGGAACGGGGTCATGTTTCACGTGAAACATGACCCCGTGATGCGACGAAGTCCCTCAACCCGACGGGGGCGATGTTTCACGTGAAACATCGCCCCCGTCGTCGTTCTCAGCCTGAGGCGTTACTTGGTCTCCTTCAGGCAGAGCACCACGTCGTGGCCTCCACCGGACTGGATGTAGGAGATCGTCGCCGCCTCGACGTTCTGGCACTTGTTCTCGTCGCTGCTGCCGTCAAACTTCTGGACGACCTTGTACTGGGCCTCGCTGGAGGAGCAGTCGACTTCCTTGAGGTCGGCGCTGCTGTCCGTGCCGGCGTTGTGCATGCAGGAGCCCACCGACGTGGTCTCCGCATCCGTCTCGGTCATGAACCAACCTATGCCGAACTTGATGCCGGCGACGATGAGCGCAACAACGATGACGCCGACGATGCGCAGAGCCTTCTTACCGCCGCGCTTGGCAGGACCGGCCTGCGGCGGGACCGGCGCGGGACCACCCTGGTTCGGGAACGGTGCGTAGGGCGCACCCTGCGGCGGAACGCCGGGGTAGCCGCCCTGCTGCGGTGGAACCCCCGGCTGGCCGGCCTGCTGAGGAGCTCCGGGGTAACCGGCTTGCTGCGGCGGGACCCCCGGGTAGCCGGGCTGCTGCCCCATGGGCGCGGTGGGCTGCTGGGCGTAAGGATTCGAGCCCTGGGGCGGCGGAGTGGTCACTTTGGGGGTCCCCCTCGAACGTGGGTGCGCATGGCGCGAAATAAGACGCACGTAAGCTACCGGTGAGGACTGACAACTCTGAAGTTCAGCGGGGGTCCGTAGCCTTGATGTGACACTTAAGGCGTTCAAATCGGTGCATAGCCACAGTGATGGCGGCGTAGACAAGCCCGACCACGACCACGAGTGGGACTGAGCGGCCGTCAGGAGGCAGCATCAGGGCGGCGACACCCGCGGCGCCGACGAACGCGACGTTGAACAGGACGTCGTAGACGGAGAAGACCCGCCCCCGGAAGCCGTCGTCGACAGCGTGCTGCACGATCGTGTCGGTGGAGATCTTCGCGCCCTGTGTGATCAGCCCCAGCACGAAGGCGGCCACCAGCATGGGGCCCGTGGCGAACGGCAGACCGAGCGTGGGCTCCAGGACCGCTGCAACAGCGGCGCACACGACGATCCAGCCGCCGGGGCCGAGGCGCCCCGCAGCCCACGGCGTCACCACCGCTGCAACGAAGAACCCGGCACCGGACACCCCCAAGGCCAGTCCCAGGAGGGCGAGTCCACGGCTGGAGTCCGAGGACAGGGCGTACCGGCACAGCATCAGCACCAGGACGAGCAGCGCGCCGTAGCAGAACCGCATCAGCGTCATCGCCCCCAGAGCCCAGGCGGCCTCCCGGCGTGGAGGTTCCCCGAGATGCCGTACGCCCGCTGCCAGGTCGCGTGTGGCGCCGACGAGGGCGGTGCCGAGCCTCGGCGGGACCGACTCCTTGTCGGGGCCCAGCTGTTCCGGGGCCAGATTCAGCGACGCGAGTGCCGCACCCAGATACAGAGCGGCGCCGAGGAGTACCACCGCCGCATCGGAGTCCGCTGCCGCCAGGCGAACGACGAAGGCGAGCCCTCCGCCCGCGGTGGCGGCGAGCGTGCCGGCCGTCGGGGAGAGCGAGTTCGCGATGACCAGACGTTCGTCGTCGACGACATGCGGCAGCGCCGCGGACAGGCCCGCCAGGACGAAGCGATTGATCGCGGTGACGCACAACGCGGATGCGAAGAAGAGCCAGTCGGGAACATGGCCGAGCATCAGTACGGCCGTCGCGCAGGCCAGCACGGCTCGCAACAGGTTCCCGTAGAGGAAGACCTGACGGCGCCGCCAGCGGTCCAGCAGAACGCCCGCGAACGGCCCGACGAGAGAGTAAGGAAGGAGCAGTACGGCCATGGCGGAGGCGATGGCCCCGGGCGAGGTCTGCTTCTCCGGGGAGAAGACGACGTAGGCGGCGAGCGCGACCTGGTAGACGCCGTCGGCTCCCTGGGACAGCAGCCGCACGGTGAGCAGCCGCCGGAAGTCCCGGAAGCGCAAAAGGACACGCAGGTCGCGCACGACGGACATGGGGCACAGCCTCACATACTGCGCGGGTCCCCGGGCGCGCGGCCCAGGGACCCGATGAGAACCGGCGGACCGGTCTCGGAGCGCGGCTGCTCAGCGCTCGACGTCGCCCCTGATGAACTTCTCGACGTTCTCGCGGGCCTCGTCGTCGAAGTACTGGACCGGCGGGGACTTCATGAAGTACGAGGACGCGGACAGGATCGGGCCGCCGATGCCGCGGTCCTTGGCGATCTTCGCGGCACGCAGGGCATCGATGATGACACCGGCGGAGTTCGGGGAGTCCCAGACCTCGAGCTTGTACTCCAGGTTCAGCGGGACGTCACCGAAGGCGCGGCCCTCGAGGCGGACGTACGCCCACTTGCGGTCGTCGAGCCAGGCCACATAGTCGGACGGGCCGATGTGGACGTTCTTCTCGCCGAGGTCCCGGTCGGGGATCTGGGAGGTGACGGCCTGCGTCTTGGAGATCTTCTTGGACTCCAGGCGCTCGCGCTCGAGCATGTTCTTGAAGTCCATGTTGCCGCCGACGTTCAGCTGCATGGTCCGGTCCAGGATGACGCCCCGGTCCTCGAACAGCTTCGCCATGACGCGGTGCGTGATGGTGGCGCCGACCTGGGACTTGATGTCGTCGCCGACGATCGGGACGCCCGCCTCGGTGAACTTGTCGGCCCACTCCTTGGTGCCGGCGATGAAGACCGGAAGGGCGTTGACGAAGGCGACCTTGGCGTCGATGGCGCACTGGGCGTAGAACTTCGCCGCGGCCTCGGAACCGACCGGCAGGTAGCAGACGAGGACGTCGACCTGCTTGTCCTTCAGGACCTGGACGATGTCGACCGGGGCCTCGGCGGACTCCTCGATGGTGGCGCGGTAGTACTTGCCGAGACCGTCGAGGGTGTGGCCGCGCTGAACCGTCACGCCGGTGGACGGGACGTCGCAGATCTTGATGGTGTTGTTCTCCGAGGCGCCGATGGCGTCGGAGAGGTCGAGGCCGACCTTCTTGGCGTCCACGTCGAACGCGGCGACGAACTCCACGTCACGGACGTGGTAGTCGCCGAACTGGACGTGCATCAGACCCGGGACCTTGGACGCCGGGTCGGCGTCCTTGTAGTACTCGACTCCCTGCACCAGCGATGCGGCGCAGTTGCCCACGCCGACGATGGCTACGCGAACCGAACCCATTCCGGTTGCTCCCTGTGTGTGCGAGGTGAAGCCCCGACTGGACCTCACGTGGTGGTGTCGTCGGACGGATCCGGCCGGGACGTGTCCCGGTTCCGGGGCAGGCCGCCCGACTCTCCAGATGTGCTGTTCGAAGCGGAACCGTCGGCGTTGGAACCTCTGAGATCCCGTCCGGCCCGCTCGCTCTCGATGAGCTCGTTCAGCCAGCGCACTTCGCGCTCCACGGACTCCATTCCGTGGCGCTGGAGCTCGAGGGTGTAGTCGTCGAGGCGCTCCCGGGTGCGTACCAGGGAGGCACGCATCTTCTCCAGGCGCTCCTCCAGGCGGCTGCGGCGGCCCTCCAGGACGCGCATGCGCACGTCCCGGGAGGTCTGTCCGAAGAAGGCGAAACGAGCGGCGAAGTGCTCGTCCTCGTACGCGTCGGGACCCGTCTGTGCGAGCAGCTCCTCGAAGTGCTCCTTACCCTGCGCCGTCAGCCGATAGACGATCTTGGCGCGCCGCCCCGCGAGCGGTGCGGCGAGGACGTCCTCGGGTGTGCCGGCCGATTCCTCGATCAACCAGCCGTTGGCGACCAGCGTCTTGAGGCATGGGTAAAGCGTCCCGTAGCTGAACGCGCGGAACACACCCAGTGACGTATTGAGTCGCTTGCGCAGCTCGTAGCCGTGCATCGGGGACTCGCGGAGCAGGCCGAGGATGGCGAACTCGAGGATCCCGGAACGCCGGCTCATGTGCGCCTCCTTCCTGTCGTTGACTCGTCCACACGGACTTTATCTCGTGCTGATGTATCGACTCGATACATCAGCACGATAGAACGCCTCTCCGGGTGCGACAAGAGGGGCGAGGGTGAACGGGGTCACATCACCGATTCGTGGAGGCAAGTTGCCTGATTTGGGGTGACCTTGGGGGCTCGGGGGGTTTCGACGGTGCGTAGTCTGTGCGGCATGCACATCACCGGGAACCGAGTGACGCCCGAGGGCGTCCTCGTCCTCGGTGCCGTACGGGTGAATGCAACAACGACCACATCCGTACTTCGGGGGGACCGGAAACCTGCTGCCGTTTCCAGGCGCGCCAGGATGCGCCTGCCCGAGGAGTAATCGTTCGATGAGCGAGCACCGTCGCAAACCGTCGCAGCCCCAAGGAGGCGGACGTGCCGCGGCCCGACGTGGCCAGTCGGCGTCGTCCTCCGGCCGCCGCGCGGCACCGCGAGGCGCCACCGGGTCTCCTTCCGATGAGTATGGAGTGGGAGGTGAGGAGCGCCCGTACGGTGGCCGAGCCGATGCCCGACGGGCAGCCCAGAGAGGTGGAGGCAGCCGTCGCAGGACCCCGGACGGCCCAGGCCGTGGGCCGGGCGGCCCGAACGGGCCCGGGCGGGGCAGAGGGCGTGCCACACCTCCCGGCAAGAAGCGCCTCATCGACTACCCGCGGGCGGGCAAGTACGGAGCCGCGCGCTGGGTGCCCTCGTGGAAGCTGGTGAGCGGCCTGTTCATCGGCTTCATAGGAAGCCTCGTGGCAGTCGCGGGCATCGGATACGCCATGGTGAGCGTCCCGAACGTGGCACAGACCGCGCAGGCGCAGAACAACGTCTATTACTGGGCCGACGGCACCCAGATGGTGGCGACGGGCGGTGAGACCAACCGCCAGATCGTCAATCTCTCGCAGATTCCCCAGGCGATGCGGTACGCGGTCATCTCCCAGGAGAACAAGACCTTCTACACCGACAGCGGCATCGACCCGAAGGGCATCGCACGCGCCGTCTTCAACATGGCGACCGGCGGTCAGACCCAGGGTGGCTCCACCATCACCCAGCAGTATGTGAAGAACGCGCGCCTTGACGACCAGTCCCAGACGGTCAGCCGCAAGTTCAAGGAGATTTTCATCTCGATCAAGGTGGGGGCGACCGTCAAGAAGGACGACATCCTCGCCGGCTACCTGAACTCCGCGTACTACGGCCGGAACGCCTACGGCATCCAGGCCGCCGCGCGTGCGTACTTCGACAAGGACGCCGTCAAGCTCAATCCGGGTGAGTGCGCCTTCCTGGCGGCGATGCTCAAGGGCGCCACGTACTACGACCCGGCGGGCGCGACCTCGATCGACGCGTCCGCCACGCCGACGGCCAACAGTGCGCGTGCCCTGCGCCAGATGCAGGACACCTTGGACAAGATGGTCCTGTACAACCACCTGAGCGCCTCGGATCGGGCCAAGTACACGACCTTGCCCAAGTCCAAGAACCCGCGGTCCAACACCCGGCTGAGCGGTCAGATCGGTTACCTCGTCGACCTGGCCAACAGCTATCTGGTGACCCACAGCGACAAGACCCATGTGTCCCAGGACGTGCTGCAGCGGGGTGGCCTCTCGATCTACACGACCTTCCAGAAGAAGAAGATCGACCAGCTCGAGTCCGCCGTGAAGAAGGTCCAGCAGGCGAACATCAAACCCAAGCAGCGTCCGAAGACGGACAAGTTCGTCCAGTTCGGCGGCGCTTCGGTGAACCCGACCTCCGGTGCCATCGAGGCGATCTACGGCGGTGAGGACGCGACCAAGCACTTCACCGACAACGCCGACCAGACCGGTGCCCAGGTGGGTTCGACGTTCAAGCCGTTCGTGCTGGCGGCCGCGATGAAGTGGGGCGTCCGCAACAAGGACCTCGGACCGGAGCAGGCACAGGACGAACGCACGGTCGTCTCCCCGAAGAGCCTGTACAGCGGCAAGAACAAGCTCAAGATCAAGAATTACGACGGGACCGTCTGGACCGACAAGGACGACAAGGAGTGGCTGCAGACCAACGACGGCGGTGAGTCGGTGGGACGCGCGCCTGACTACAAGATCGACCTGCGTGAGGCGATGCGGGAGTCGGTCAACTCCGTCTACGTCCAGCTCGGCATGGATGTGGGTCTGGACAAGGTCAAGCAGAGCGTCCTGGACGCGGGTGTCCTGGACAGCAGCCTGGCCAGCTCCGCCTTCCCGTCGTTCTCCATCGGCACCTCCGACCCCAGCGCGATCCGCATGGCCGGTGCGTACGCCACCTTCGCGGCCAGCGGCAAGCAGAACGACCCGTACTCGGTCGACAAGGTCACCAGCAAGGACGGAACGACCTACCAGCACACCAAGGCGACCAAGCAGGCTTACACCTCGGCCGTCGCCGACAATGTGACGGACGTCCTGAAGACAGTGGTGGACAAGGGCACCGGTACCGCGGCCAGGCTCCCCGGCCGTGAGGTGGCGGGCAAGACCGGTACCACGGACGGCAACAAGTCCGCCTGGTTCGTCGGATACACCCCGCAGTTGTCCACCGCGATCGGTATGTACCGCATGGACGACGACGAGAAGAGCAAGTCGCGCACGTTCTTGGAGATGTACGGAACGGGTGGCCAGGACAAAATCCATGGTGCCTCGTTCCCGGCCGAGATCTGGCACGACTACATGGCGCAGGCGCTCAAGGGGCAGCCGGTGGAGTCGTTCCCGACGCCCCAGCCCATCGGTGAGGTCGTCAACGCCGCCCCGAGCCCGAGTGTGACCCCGTCGCCCACGCCGAGCCTCACGCAGAGCCCGTCGCCGACTCCGACGCCGACGCAGTCGCAGCTCACGGCTCCGCCCACGCCGAGCGACACCTGCGGCAACTTCGGTTGGGGCTGTGTGAACAACGGCGGCAACAACAACGGCGGCAACGACAACGGCGGTACCGACACCGGCGGTACGGGGGGCGTCACCTCATCGCCGACGGAGAGCGCGGGCAACGGGAACACCCGGGGCAACGGGAACAACGGGGGCGGACTCTTCGGAGGACCAAACGGGTAGCCGTCACCGAGTGTGTTTCACGTGAAACGCTCTGTTTCACGTGAAACGCCGACCGGACAAGGGCCGCCACACCGACCAGGTGTGGCGGCCCTCAGCGTGCTCCTACTCTGATGCGGCAGTATGAGCCCCATGCCCAGTGCAGAGACGACGCGTGCGAGCGTCCACGAGCCGGACACGGTGCGGCCGACCCGGGAAGACGAGGTCGCCGCGGCCGGCAGTGAGCTGATCGGCGGCCCTATCGGACGGCGTGCGCTGCTCGGGACCTCCTGGTGGACTCCCGTACGGGTCGTGGCGCTCGTCGCGATCGGGATGTTCGCCCTGGGGATGGTCCAGAAACTGCCCTGCTACGACAGCGGCTGGTTCTTCGGGGCCAGCGCCCAGTACACGCACGCGTGCTACTCGGACATCCCGCACCTCTACCAGGGGCGCGGTTTCGCCGACGGGCTCGTGCCGTACTTCGACAGGCTTCCGGGCGACATGAGCTACCTGGAGTACCCCGTACTCACCGGTGTGTTCATGGAGGTCGCTTCGTGGCTGACCCCGGGCAGCGGCGCCCTCCAGTCCCGGGAGCAGACCTACTGGATGGTCAACGCCGGGATGCTCATGGTGTGCGCCGTGGTCATCGCCGTATGCACCGCACGCACGCACCGCCGACGCCCCTGGGACGGCCTCCTGGTCGCGCTGGCGCCCGCCTTCGCACTGACGGCCACCATCAACTGGGACCTGTTTGCCGTGGCCCTGCTGGCCGCCGCGATGCTGATGTGGTCGCGCGGCCGGGTGCTCGCTTTCGGAGTCCTCGTCGGGCTCGCCACGGCCGCCAAGTTCTATCCGTTCCTGGTTCTCGGACCGCTGCTCGTGCTGTGTTGGCGGGCGGGTAGATGGCGGGAGTACGGGACCGCCCTCCTGGGGGCCGTCGGCGCGTGGCTCCTGGTCAATCTGCCTGTGATGTTCCTCGCCCCCGAGGGCTGGTCGAAGTTCTACAGCTTCAGCCGTGAACGCGGCGTCGACTTCGGCTCGGTCTTCCTGTTCATCTCGCGCTGGTTCAACATCGCGATCACCAAGGACACGGCCAACATCTGCGCGATGATCTTGATGGTGTTCGCCTGTCTGGGTATCGCCGCGATGACGCTGACGGCTCCGCGCCGACCGCGCTTCGCACAGCTCGCGTTCCTGATCGTCGCGGCGTTCATCCTCACCAACAAGGTCTACTCGCCGCAGTACGTGCTGTGGCTGGTTCCCCTGGCAGCGCTGGCCAGGCCCCGCTGGCGGGACTTCCTGATCTGGCAGGCCTGCGAGGTGGCGTACTTCCTGGGGATCTGGATGTACCTCGCGTACACGACCAGCGGAGACGCTCACAAGGGCCTGCCGACGGACGGATACCAAGTCGCCATCGCCGCACACCTCTTGGGCACGCTCTTCCTGTGCGCCATGGTCGTACGCGACATCTTCATGCCGGAACGGGACACAGTGCGCCAGGCCGGTGACGACGATCCGTCGGGCGGTGTGCTGGACGGTGCGCCGGACGTCTTCGCGCTGGGGGCCGCGGCTCATCCGCCCCGGCACGCGGCACACTTCGAGGGACCGCACGTGGAGTGGGGCAGCGCCGCCGCGGAGCCCACGGGAAAGGGTTCGCCCTGAGCGAACAGAACCACAGGACCCCATGACAGAGGCCGTACACGGATTCCGTGTACGGCCTCTGCGGTGCGTGCTCGGGGCGGTTGCGACCCGCCCTCAGCGGTCGACGATCCTGTCGAACTGCGTCGTGGTGTGGCGCAGGTGGGCCACCAACTCGTCGCCGACCTTCGGCTCGGTGGCATCCGCGGGGATGAAGAGGATCGAGACCTGCATGTGCGGGGGCTCGGCGAACCAGCGCTGCTTGCCCGCCCAGACGAACGGCGAAAGATTCCGGTTCACCGTCGCGAGACCGGCCCGGGCGACGCCCTTGGCGCGCGGCATGACGCCGTGCAGGGCCTTGGGGGCCTCCAGACCCACCCCGTGCGACGTTCCGCCCGCCACGACGGTCAGGAAGCCGTCGGAGGCCGCCTTCTGCTGCCGGTAGCCGAAGCGCTCGCTCTTGGAGATCCTCGTGACGTCCAGGATGGCACCGCGGTACTCCGTGGCCTCGTGGTCCCCCAGCCAGAGCCGGGTGCCGATACGGGCACGGAAGCGCGTCTGCGGGAACTGCTGCTGGAGCCGGACCAGTTCCTCGGCTTTGAGGTGGCTCACGAACATCGTGTGCAGCGGCAGCCGGGCCGCACGCAGCCGGTCCATCCAGCCGATGACCTCCTCGACGGCGTCGGAGCCGTCCGTGCGGTCGAGGGGCAGATGAATGGCGAAGCCTTCGAGGCGGACGTTCTCGATGGCGGCGTGCAGAAGGGACAGCTCCTGCTCGCTCACGCCGTGCCGCTTCATCGAGGACATCACCTCGATGACCACGCGGGCCCCCACGAGCCCGTACACGCCGTCCACGGACGACACCGAGCGGATGACCCGGTCGGGCAGCGGAACGGGCTCCTCGCCGCGCCGGAAGGGCGTCAGCACCAGCAGGTCACCGCCGAACCAGTCCTTGATCCGGGCCGCCTCGTACGTCGTGCCGACGGCGAGGACGTCGGCTCCCAGCCGGGTGGCCTCCTCCGCCAGCCGCTCGTGGCCGAAGCCGTAGCCGTTGCCCTTGCAGACGGGGACGAGCCCCGGGAACTGCTCCCGCACGTGCTTGTGGTGTGCCCGCCAGCGCGCGGTGTCGACGTAGAGCGTGAGCGCCATGGCCGGTCCCGGAACCTTTCTTGTGGCTGCCGTGTGTCAGAGGTCTGAGAGGAAATTGTGGCGTATCCGCCGGGCCGGCGGGCGATGCCGGAGCGCTCGGGCCGTCGGCCCGGGGGCCGCGGCGTCGGCTGCGGCGCCGAAGTCAGCGGCGCGACATGTAGAGGTCGAGCGCCTTGTGGAGCAGCTTGTTCAGGGGGAAGTCCCATTCGCCGAGGTACTCGGCGGCCTGCCCGCCCGTGCCCACCTTGAACTGGATCAGGCCGAAGAGGTGGTCGGTCTCGTCCAGGGAGTCGGAGATGCCGCGCAGGTCGTAGACGGTGGCGCCGAGCGCGTAGGCGTCGCGCAGCATCCGCCACTGCATCGCGTTCGAGGGCCGGACCTCGCGCCCGACGTTGTCGGAGGCGCCGTAGGAATACCACACGTGTCCGCCGACGATCAGCATCGTCGCGGCCGAGAGGTTCACGCCGTTGTGCCGTGCGAAGTACAGCCGCATGCGGTTGGGGTCCTCGCTGTTGAGAGCCGTCCACATGCGCTGGAAGTACGACAGCGGGCGGGGCCGGAAGTGGTCGCGCACGGCCGTGATCTCGTACAGCCGCTGCCATTCGTCGAGGTCGTGGTAGCCGCCCTGGACCACCTCGACGCCGGCCTTCTCGGCCTTCTTGATGTTGCGGCGCCACAGCTGGTTGAAGTTCTTGTGGACTTCTTCCAGGGAGCGGTTGGCGAGCGGCACCTGGAAGACGTACCGGGGCTGCACGTCACCGAAGCCGGCGCCGCCGTCCTCGCCCTGCTGCCACCCCATGCGGCGCAGCTTGTCGGCGACCTCGAAGGCTCGCGGCTCGATGAAGTCCGCCTCGATGTCGCGCAGACGCTTCACGTCCGGGTCCTGGATGCCCTGCTTGATGGAGCTCGCCTCCCAGCGCCGGATGATCACCGGCGGGCCCATCTTCACCGAGAAGGCGCCCTGCTGCTTGAGGTGCGCGAGCATCGGCTGGATCCAGTCGTTCAGATTCGGCGCGAACCAGTTGATGACCGGGCCCTCGGGCAGATAGGCGAGGTAGCGCTTGAGCTTGGGCAGCTGGCGGTACAGGACGAGCCCCGCGCCAACGAGTTCACCGCTCTTGTCGAACCAGCCGAGGCTCTCGGAGCGCCACTCCGCCTTGACGTCTGCCCAGGCCGGGACCTGCATGTGGCTCGCCGCCGGCAGGCTCTGGATGTACGCCAGATGCTGCTCGCGGCTGATCGTCCTCAGGGTCAGGCTCATTCGGGGCGCTCCTCGGGCTGGTGTGTCCCCATGGGTACAGGGGCTCCGGCTCTCGCGCCGAAGCCTACTGCGCCCTACGAGCGCCCCGAATGGCTGTATGGAACCTCTGTGCCCATCGGATCCCGCCGCGGCCGGTGAAGCCGCGGAGGGATCCGGCGTCAGCTGCCGACGACGCCGCCGAAGAGACCGCCGTGGGCCATGCCGAGGAAGAAGCCGATGGCCGCGGCGCCGAGGCCCAGGATCAGGCCGAAGCGCTCACGGGTCGTGACGGAGATGTACTGGCCGAAGGCACCGGTGAAGATCCCCACCAGGCCGGTCCAGGAGCTGATCAGATGCAGGCTGTGGAACATCGCCGTGACGAAGGACGTGATCCCGAGCACCAGGGTCACCAGGAGAAGGGTGTCCTGGACGGGATGGGCCTTGCCGTCCGTGGCGAAGAGAGAACCGGTGGTGTTGGGTCGCAATACCTGTGCCATAGGGCACCTCCTGCGGAAGGCGGCGCATCGTAGCGCCATACACACCCGACGTGTACAGATTGACGGGCTACCCGGCCGGATTTCAACCGGAAGCACGTGTGCGGGTACTCTGTACCGTCTGCACCGGTGTCTGCCCAGGCCGTGCCGGGTCAACCGCCGACCGACACCCGATTGTCAGTGGCGGCCGATACCGTTGCGTACGCATCACAACCCTCCTGCCACGGAACGACCGTGGCCGCTGAGTCCAGAGGAGGTGGGTTCCACATGCGTCACTACGAGGTGATGGTCATCCTCGACCCCGATCTCGAGGAGCGTGCTGTCTCCCCGCTGATCGACAACTTCCTTTCGGTCGTCCGTGACGGCGGCGGAAAGGTCGAGAAGGTCGACACCTGGGGTCGTCGTCGTCTCTCGTACGAGATCAGGAAGAAGCCCGAGGGCATCTACTCGGTCATCGACCTGCAGGCCGAGCCTGCGGTCGTCAAGGAGCTCGACCGCCAGATGAACCTGAACGAGTCGGTCCTCCGGACCAAGGTCCTCCGTCCCGAGACCCACTGAGCTTTCGCTCAGTGATCCCGGGATCCGAGTAGCAGCACAAGCAGCCAGCAGCAAACCCGCCGAGAGGTTCCCCCATGGCAGGCGAGACCGTCATCACGGTCGTCGGCAATCTTGTCGATGACCCCGAGCTGCGCTTCACCCCGTCCGGTGCGGCGGTCGCGAAGTTCCGTGTCGCGTCCACCCCCCGCACCTTCGACCGGCAGACGAACGAGTGGAAGGACGGCGAGAGCCTGTTCCTGACCTGCTCGGTCTGGCGTCAGGCGGCGGAGAACGTCGCCGAGTCGCTCCAGCGAGGCATGCGCGTCATCGTGCAGGGCCGGCTGAAGCAGCGGTCCTACGAGGACCGTGAGGGCGTCAAGCGCACGGTCTACGAGCTTGACGTCGACGAGGTCGGCGCGAGCCTGCGCAACGCCACGGCCAAGGTCACCAAGACCGCGGCCGGACGCGGTGGGCAGCAGGGTGGTTACGGCGGCGGCGGTGGCGGCGGCCAGGGTGGCGGCGGCTGGGGCGGCGGCCCCGGTGGCGGCCAGCAGGGCGGCGGCGCTCCGGCCGACGACCCGTGGGCGACCGGCGCTCCGGCCGGTGGCCAGGGCGGTGGCGGCTGGGGCGGCGGCTCCGGCGGCGGCGGTGGTGGCGGCGGCTACTCGGACGAGCCCCCCTTCTAGGCCTTTGCGCCGGGTCCTCGGACCCGGACGGGGCGAAGGTGGGCCGTACCCACACTTCTTGATCACACAGGAGAAACACCATGGCGAAGCCGCCTGTGCGCAAGCCGAAGAAGAAGGTCTGCGCTTTCTGCAAGGACAAGGTCACGTACGTGGACTACAAGGACACGAACATGCTGCGGAAGTTCATTTCCGACCGCGGCAAGATCCGTGCCCGCCGCGTGACCGGCAACTGCACGCAGCACCAGCGTGACGTCGCCACGGCCGTCAAGAACAGCCGTGAGATGGCGCTGCTGCCCTACACGTCCACCGCGCGCTAAGGGAAGGGTGACCGACACATGAAGATCATCCTCACCCACGAGGTCTCCGGCCTCGGTGCCGCCGGCGAGGTCGTCGACGTCAAGGACGGCTACGCTCGCAACTACCTGATCCCGCGGAACTTCGCGATCCGCTGGACCAAGGGCGGCGAGAAGGACGTCGAGCAGATCCGTCGTGCTCGCAAGATCCACGAGATCCAGACCATCGAGCAGGCCAACCAGATCAAGGCCCAGCTCGAGGGTGTCAAGGTCCGTCTGGCCGTTCGCTCCGGCGATGCCGGCCGTCTGTTCGGTTCCGTCACCCCGGCCGACATCGCCTCGGCGATCAAGGCCTCCGGTGGCCCCGAGGTGGACAAGCGACGCATCGAGCTGGGCACCCCGATCAAGACGCTGGGCGCCCACGAGACGTCCGTGCGTCTGCACCCCGAGGTTGCCGCCAAGGTCAGCATCGAGGTTGTCGCGGCGTGAACGCTGCGCTCGGCTTGAACAGCTGAGGGAAGGGCCGTACCCGTCGGGTACGGCCCTTCTTCGTGTCCGACCAAGGGCGGGTGCCGTTTCACGTGAAACAGCGCGAATCAGGACGCCGTTTCACGTGAAACGGCATGAACCCGAGACCTCGGGTCCGCTCAGCGCGTCGCCCCGGTCACGATCCAGTGGCCCGAACGAGAGCGCAGCCACAAGGTGACCAAGCGCACGGTCATCATCAAGGTCATGGCTGCCCACAGCGCGGTGAGCGCTCCACCGAGGACGGGGACGAGTAGGGCTACGGGTGCGAAGACCGCCAGGGTCAGCAACATGGCCCAAGCGAGATAGCGTCCGTCCCCCGCACCCATCAGTACGCCGTCGAGCACAAAAACGACGCCGCAGATGGGCTGTGAGACGGCCACGAGGATCAGGGCCGGTAGGGCCGCCTGATGGACACGCGGATCGCCCGTGAACAAGGGCAGAAAGAGCGGACGGGTCGCGAGAACGAGCAGACCGAGTCCGACCCCGGTGGCGATGCCCCACTGCATCATGCGGCGGCACGCATCGCGGGCTCCTTGGGGATCGTTCGCTCCGAGACAGCGTCCGATGATGGCCTGTCCGGCGATGGCGATCGCGTCCAGGGCGAAGGCGAGCAGGCTCCACAGGGACAGGACGATCTGATGCGCGGCGATATCCGCGTCCCCGAGCCGTGCGGCGACGGCAGTGGCGATCATCAAGATCGCCCGCAAGGACAATGTGCGGACCAACAGAGGCACTCCGGCCTGCGCCGAGGCACGTATCCCGGCCGTATCAGGCCGCAACGAGGCACCATGCCGACGTGCTCCACGGACGACGACGACCAGATAAACGGTGGCCATACCGCACTGGGCAATGACCGTTCCCCAAGCGGAGCCCGCGATCCCCAGACCGGCGCCGTAGACGAGAGTCGCGTTCAAGACGGCGTTGGCGACGAAGCCGGCGATGGCGACGTACAGCGGTGTCCGGGTGTCCTGCAGCCCCCGCAGGACACCGGTCGCGGCAAGCACCACCAGCATTGCGGGGATGCCCAGGGCGGAGATCCGCAGATACGTCGTCGCATAGGGGGCGGCTGTCTGCGATGCACCGAAGAGCTCGACGATGCCGGGGGCGGTGGGCAGGACGACGGCGATCACGGCGGCTCCCAAGAGCAGCGCGAGCCAGATGCCGTCCATGCCCTGGCGGATGGCCGCCCTGAGTTCGCCGGCGCCGACCCGGCGGGCGACCGCGGCTGTCGTGGCATAGGCGAGGAAGACGAAGATGCTCACGGCGGTGGTGAGGAGCGCCGAGGCGACTCCGAGGCCGGCCAGTTGCGCAGTGCCGAGATGGCCGACGATCGCACTGTCGGCCATCACGAACAGGGGCTCTGCGACGAGTGCGCCGAAGGCCGGAACGGCCAGTGCGACGATCTCCCGATCGTGCCGGTGTCGAATGGCGCGCGGTGTCGCCGGGGCCTGTGTCATGGGCACCAATCTAACCGTCCACAGGTAAGTGACGCAAAGCAGTTGTGACCCTTACGAAGATCCAAGTGTGACGCGGCGTCGTGTCCCCTTCGCGGGGATCTTGCTCTTACGGGGGAAGTTTTTCTTCTGCACAGCCGGTGGATGGGAAAGGTGCTGGTCAACGAGTTTTTGACGGGGTGCCTGAGGGCTTGTTCACAGGACTGTCCACCGCACCGTGCACAGGTTTTGAGGAGTTCTCCACAGCATCCGGGCGCTCGTCCACATGGCCTGTGGATAACCAGATTGGCTGACGGTGCCGACGGGCCTAACGTGGTGCGGCGCCCGCTCCCTCCTCCGTCCTCGGAAAACGCACAAAACCGACGCGCTAGAACCGGAGCAGGGCTTCTCGCTTTGTCAGTGTCGTGCCCTAGAAATGAGGTGCACGGCGAGGTCCGCGCGGCGGACGGGAGGAGGCGGCCCGGTGAGCATTTCCGAGCCCTTGGACGATCCGTGGGCCGACAGCGCTCCGGGTGATCGTGTCCCTGCCTCTCGCCAGGGCCGTGACGGTGGCCGAGGCCGCGACGAGCAGCACGACCGCGGTCAGGACAGTGGCGCATGGGACGGCGCGGGCTCCTCCTTCGAGCGTGTCCCGCCGCAGGACCTGGACGCGGAGCAGTCCGTGCTCGGCGGCATGCTCCTGTCCAAGGACGCCATCGCCGACGTCGTCGAGATCCTCAAGGGCCACGACTTCTACCGGCCCGCGCACGAGACGATCTACCAGGCGATCCTCGACCTGTACGCGAAGGGTGAACCGGCCGACCCCATCACGGTCGCAGCCGAGCTGACCAAGCGCGGTGAGATCACCAAGGTCGGCGGTGCCCCGTATCTGCACACCCTGGTCCAGACGGTTCCGACCGCTGCCAACGCCGAGTACTACGCGCAGATCGTGCACGAGCGGGCGGTCCTGCGCCGCCTGGTCGAGGCCGGCACCCGCATCACACAGATGGGATACGCGGCCGACGGCGACATCGACGAGATCGTCAACAGCGCCCAGGCCGAGATCTTCGCCGTCACCGAGCAGCGCACCGCCGAGGACTACCTGCCGCTCAGCGAGATCATGGAGGGCGCGCTCGACGAGATCGAGGCGATCGGTTCACGCTCGGGGGAGATGACCGGCGTGCCGACCGGCTTCACCGATCTCGACCAGCTCACCAATGGTCTGCACCCGGGCCAGATGATCATCGTCGCGGCCCGTCCCGCCATGGGTAAGTCGACCCTGGCACTGGACTTCGCGCGGACGGCGTCCATCAAGCACAACCTGCCGAGTGTGATCTTCTCGCTCGAGATGGGCCGCAACGAGATCGCGATGCGACTGCTGTCCGCCGAGGCGCGGGTGGCGCTGCACCACATGCGGTCCGGCACGATGACCGACGAGGACTGGACCCGCCTCGCCCGGCGGATGCCCGATGTCTCGGCCGCCCCTCTCTACATCGACGACTCGCCGAACCTGTCGATGATGGAGATCCGTGCCAAATGCCGGCGCCTGAAGCAGCGCAACGACCTCAAGCTGGTCGTCATCGACTATCTGCAGCTGATGCAGTCCGGCTCCAAGCGGTCCGAGAGCCGGCAGCAGGAGGTATCGGAGATGTCCCGGAACCTCAAGCTCCTGGCCAAGGAGCTGGAGCTGCCGGTGATCGCACTCTCGCAGCTCAACCGAGGCCCCGAACAGCGCACCGACAAGAAGCCGATGGTGTCCGACCTGCGTGAGTCCGGCTCGATCGAGCAGGACGCCGACATGGTGATCCTGCTGCACCGCGAGGACGCCTACGAGAAGGAGTCCCCCCGAGCCGGCGAGGCGGACATCATCGTCGGCAAGCACCGTAACGGCCCGACGGCGACGATCACGGTCGCTTTCCAGGGCCACTACTCACGATTCGTGGACATGGCGCAGACCTGATCTTCAGATGGCCCACGACACAGTGTTCTTCCTCGCTCGAGACGACGAGAGTGCCGCTGCGACGCGCCGGAGGGCCTGCTCAGGCCATTGAGTGTGTGAACCGCCGTTTCATCGAGCCGGACAGCGCCATCGCGAAGTGGGCCATGTGCTTCGAGGAGCTCTCGGCCGAGGTCCCGCCGATTGAGCAGCTGACACGGAGCCGCACTCCAGCAGATGACACAGGTCGCGGAAACCTGCAGCTCACGAGTTGGGGTCAGAGCTCGGTCTTGCCGTGATCGCTGACGGTGTCCTCGGTGCCGGTGTAGTGCCCATGTTCGTCACGTTCGGCGGGGTCGTACTTGCTGACGCGATGGACGTATGGAAGCTGCACGTCTCCATCCTCCAGCACGGCCCCTGGCACCGACGTGAGGAAGTGACAGGGGAGTTGAAGCTCGGACGCGGCGGTCGCAGCGCCTCGTTCCGCCGTGCATCACCTCCGCTGAACGGTGGCCCGTCGGCAGGGGCCGGATATTGCGCTCGACGTGGAAATGCCGGGCGGGGTGGACTGTAGTCATGACGACACCTCAAGAGGATCTGCTTCCCGCGACGCGTCGGGCTCTGTTGCATCGGATCGCCGTTGCGCAGGCCGAAGGGCGGGCGCCGTCGCTGGTGGCCGCCGTCGTGCGGGGCGGACGGACGGTGTGGCACGGCTCGCGCACCTCCGTGGACGGTCACGCGCCCGACGAGAACGTGCAGTACCGGATCGGTTCCATCACCAAGACCTTCACCGCGGTTCTGGTGATGCGGCTGCGGGACGAGGGGCTCCTGGACCTCGGAGACCCGCTGGAGAAGCATCTGCCGGGCACCGTGGCCGGGGAGGTGACCATCGCCGAACTGCTCTCCCACACAAGCGGTCTGGCGGCCGAGTCACCTGCGCCGTGGTGGGAGCGCACACCCGGATCCCTGCGTCCGGAGCTCGCGGACGTGCTGGGTGAGCAGCCGTTCCTGCATGCGGCCGGCAGGCGGTTCCACTACTCGAACCCCGGCTACACGTTGCTGGGAGCGCTGGTCGAGAAGCTGCGGGGAGCCCCGTGGGAGGAGGTCCTGCGCAGCGAGGTGCTCGAGCCGCTGGACCTGCGTCGCACGAGCGGGCGTCCTCGAGCGCCCCACGCAGGAGGCTGGGCGGTGCATCCCTGGGCCGATGTCATGCTTCCGGAACCGTCCGAGGACCTCGGGCGGATGGCCCCGGCTGGGCAACTGTGGTCCACGACCGGTGACCTGGCCAGATTCGCGGCCTTCCTGGTCCAGGGCGATGACCGGGTGCTGAGCGCCCAGTCGCTTCTGGAGATGCGCACGCCGGCGGCTCCCCCTGAAAGCGCCGATGTGATGGCCGGCTACGCCTACTGTCTGGGTCTGGAGACCAGGCGTTCGGGCGAGCGGCTTCTGGTGGGACACACGGGGTCTCTGCCGGGCTTTCTCGCCTGTCTCACCATCGGTGTGGAGGACGACGTCGCGGCCGTTGTCCTGGCGAACTGCACCTCCGGCCTGCAGGTGTCCACGGTGGGTGCCGATCTCGTCCGTATCGTCGCCGAGGCCGAACCGAGGATCCCCGGGCCATGGCGCCCGTGGTCGGACGTCGATCCGTCCGTGCTGGAGTGGGCGGGACAGTGGTACTGGGGGACGTACGGTTTCGCCCTGCGCATCACGGCGGACGGGCTCATCGCGTTGGAGCCGCTGTCCGGCAACGGCCGTCGCTCCCGGTTCCGTGCGAACGGTGACGGCACATGGACGGGGTTGGAGGGCTACTACGCCGGAGAGCTGCTGCGGGCCGTGCGAACCCCCGACGGTGTCGTGAGGCACCTGGACGTCGGGTCGTTCGTGTTCACGCGTCAGCCGTACGACGAGAGCGCTTCAGTGCCGGGCGGAGTGGACCCGGACGGATGGCGAGGGATCGGCTAGCGACCGTTGCCCGGCCGACGCCGTGTTTCACGTGAAACGCGGCGCCGGCCGGGTGGACCGGTAAGGCGGGGTCCGCTCAGAGCGCGAGCTTGAACCCCATGTGCGATGCCTCGAATCCCAGACGCTCGTAGAAGCGGTGGGCATCCGTCCGGCTGACATCGGACGTCAGCTGGACCAACTGGCAGTCCTGGCGGCGGGATTCGTCGATCGCCCACTGGAGGAGCTGTGTACCGAGGCCGCTGCCGCGTTCATCGGCGTGGATGCGTACAGCCTCGACGATCGAGCGCGTCGCACCCCGGCGGGACAGCCCCGGGATGATCGAAAGCTGGAGGGTCCCGACGATACGGCCGTCGCGTACGGCGACCATGAGGTGCTGATTCGGATCCCCGTTCACCCGCTCCAACGCGTTCAGGTACGGCGTCAGATCGTCCGGCGACTCACGCCGGGCGCCGAGCGGGTCGTCGGCCAGCATGACGACGACGGCGGAAACGTCGTCCGTGACGACAGGGCGTATCTCAAGGTCTCCCATGCCCGCACCCTACGTGGAGGGGCGAGCTCACCGGATGCTGAGGTGGGGGGCCCGCTACGCGGGCACGCTCAACGACTCGACGACGCGGACCAGCGGTGCCAGCTCGGGGTTCTTGGTCGCTTCGTCCAGTGCCTCGCGCAGTGCGGCGTCATTGGTGGGACGGGCCTCTTCGAGGAGCTGGAGGCCGGCCTCGGAGACGTTGGTGTAGATCCCGCGGCGATCGGTCGGGCAGAGGTAGCGCGCGAGCAGACCACGGTCCTCGAGCCGTGTGACCAGCCGGGTCGTGGCGCTCTGGCTGAGAACCACCGCGTCGGCGACCTGCTTCATCTGGAGATGTCCTCCCTCGCCGTCGTGCTGGCGGCTCAGCACGTCCAGCAGGGAGTACTCGCGGACACTGAGTCCGTGCCTGGCCTGCAGGGCTCGCTCGATACGGGCCTCGATCCTCCCGTGGAGCAGGGAGAGGGCACACCAACCCTGGGCAAGGGCGGTGAGCGAGGGGTCCGTCGCTGTCATGGCGTTGTCCTCCGTCCCGGAGCGGCTCACCCTCCAGGATAGGGCACCGCCGCAATAGCCTGCGATTGCATATATGGCGCGTCTGCAATTAATGTGTACGCTTACAAAGCGCACATGCAATCGCTTGGAAGGTCTACCTCATGCCTCTCGCGCTTCTGGCCCTCGCGATCGGGGCCTTCGGGATCGGAACCACGGAATTCGTGATCATGGGAGTGCTACCCGAGGTCGCCGACGACTTCGGAGTCACCATCCCCACGGCCGGTCTGCTGGTGACCGGCTATGCCCTGGGTGTGATGTTCGGTGCCCCGATCATGACCGCGCTCGGTACCAAGGTCTCCCGCAAGCGGATGCTGATGCTCCTGATGGGCCTCTTCGTCCTCGGCAACCTGATCTCCGCCGTAGCCCCGGCCTTCGGTCTGATGCTGGTGGGCCGTGTGGTGGCATCCCTGGCCCATGGCGCCTTCTTCGGCATCGGCTCGGTCGTCGCTGCCGAGCTGGTCGCTCCACAGCGGAAGGCCGCCGCCATCTCCATGATGTTCAGCGGCCTGACCATCGCCAACGTCGTGGGTGTTCCGCTCGGCACTCTCGTCGGGCAGTCCGCCGGCTGGCGGGTCACCTTCGCACTAGTCGCCGCACTCGGCGTGATCGGGCTGCTCGGTGTCGCGAAGCTCGTGCCCGACCTGCCCAAGCCGGAAGGCGTCCACCTCCGCCACGAGCTGGCCGCATTCAAGAACGTCCAGGTCCTGCTCGCCATGGCGATGACCGTCCTCGGCTTCGGCGGCGTGTTCGCTGCCATCACCTACATCGCGCCGATGATGACCAACGTCACAGGATTCGCCGACAGCTCGGTCACCTTGCTGCTGGTGCTGTTCGGACTGGGCATGGTGGGCGGCAATCTCATCGGCGGCCGGTACGCGGACCGCGCGCTCATGCCCATGCTGTACGTGTCGCTCGGCGGTCTGGCCCTCGTCCTCGCGCTGTTCACACTGACCGCGCACAACAAGCTGCTTGCCGCGCTCACGATCGTCCTGGTCGGGGCCCTCGGGTTCGCCACCGTGCCTCCGCTGCAGAAGCGGGTGCTGGATCACGCCCATGGTGCCCCGACGCTCGCCTCGGCCGCCAACATCGGCGCCTTCAACCTCGGCAATGCGTTGTCCGCATGGCTCGGTGGCATGGTGATCGCCGCAGGGCTCGGCTACACCGCCCCCAACTGGGTCGGCGCGCTCCTCGCGGTGTCGGCTCTGCTGCTGGCCTTCCTCTCCGCGGCCCTGGAGCGCCGCGAGACGACCTCCGGCACGGTCGTGACGGGTGGTGTGCCCAGCGAGCGGCCCGCTGCGGTGCACCACTGACCGGGCTGCCCCTTCCATGGACGAGACGCGTGTCTCCGGCCTCCCGGGCACGCGTCTTGTCCGGAGACCGGCTCAGCCGGCGGCGACCGTCACCGGGGCGAAGCGCCGCGTCCAGTCGCCGGGCAGGTCCGGGATGCCATGGGTCATGACCGCGTTGAAGCCGACGGAGGCGAGGCCGCGTTCCTTCAGCCAGCTCAGCAGTTCCTCATGGCGCACATCGACGTCGGTGCGCAGCGGCCGGGAGGTGTGGGCGGCGAGCGACGCGATCAGGGCCTTCGCCGTCTCGGTGTCGCGGGCGATGAGCGGACCCACGACGTGGGTGTCCATGTTGGGCCAGGCGGCCGCGTAACCGATGATCCGTCCGTTCTCCTCGGCGACACGCAACTGGTCGGCGAAGGCGGGCAGGCGGGTGATCACATGGGTGCGGTCGGCACCGAACACCTCCGCGTCGAGCCGGACAAGGGCGGCGAGGTCCTCGCCGGTGGCCGCACGGGTGGCGACGCCCGATGCGGCCCCATCGGGCGTGAAACGGCCGCGCACCATCTCGGCGCTGCCCGTGACCTTGAAGCCGAGCCCTTCGTAAAGGGGTCGGCCATGGGGCGTTGCGTAGAGCGTGAGCGGAGTGGCGGTGGCGCCCGACTCGGCCACCACATGCCGCATCAGACGACGACCGACGCCCTGACGGGCATGCCGTTCGGCGACGAGCACCATGCCGATGGCGCTCAGATCGGGTCGGTACTCGGTCCCGTACTGGGTCACGACACAGGCGGAGACGAGGCCACCGTGCGGGTCGTCGATTCCGTAGCCCTTTCCGGCGGCCAGGAGAAGTCCCCACTTGTGTTCCTCGCGTGGCCACCCCCGGTCCTGGGACAAGTCGGCGCAGGCGATGAGATCGCGGGGCGTCAGACGGCGAATGGGCAGATCGGCGAGGGAAGGTGTCGACACGCAGGTCAGGCTGTCTGACATGAGCCACTGGCGTCCACCGGTTTGAGGTCGAACGCACACCCTTTTCGCCATGCCGCGCCCGACCGCGCAGGACAGGGTCAGATGTTTCACGTGAAACGGTGATGATCCGATCACGACCGGTCGTCGGTGGGCGAATGACGGGCCGGATCCCGGACGGCCGAGGGGCATCCCGGGACGAGGGAGCAGGCGGACGCTAGCCTCCTTGCCCATGGCGAGACTGCATCTCTTCGATCTGGACGGGACGTTGCTGCATGGGACGACGGCACCCGTGGAGATATCGCGGCAACTCGGCCTGGAGGCCGAGACCGTGGCGCTGGACACGGCGATCGCGAGCGGGCGCATAGGACCGCCGGAGTACGCCACGCAGGTGTACGGGCTATGGAAGGAACTCACGGAGGAGCATGTGGCGGCCGCGTTCACGGCGGCTCCCTGGCTGACCCGTATCCAGGAGGTGTGGACGGAGATCCGCGAGGCCGGCGACTACTGCGTCGTGATCTCGCTCTCGCCCTCGTTCTTCGTGGAGCGGCTGACGCAGTGGGGAGCGCATGCGACGTTCGGCTCCCGCTTCCCCGCGTTGCCCTTCAGGGAGCCCGTGGATCCGGCGGGACTCATGAGCTCCGCCGCCAAGGTGCGGATCGCGGCCGGACTCTGCACGGAGTTCGGAGTAGGCCTCACCGACTGCGTCGCCTACGGTGACTCGCTGTCGGACAAGGACCTGTTCGAGGTGGTTCCGGTGTCTGTCGCGGTCAATGCGGACCGGCATCTGGAAGGCCGTGCGACCCACACGTATACCGGGCGGGATCTGTGGGATGCCTATGAATTGGTTCGCCGCGCCCGGTAATCGAGGAAATCACTGGTTCGCGCCGTTGCCGCTTCACGGCCGACCCAAAGGGGACTTGTGTGTGAGACGGCGACCGGTATGGTCGAGTCCGGTTCGCGTCCGGTGTGATGTGCGCACGTTCCGCAGGGCGCGAACGCATGCCAATGCAGCTTAACGGGACGGAGAGATCGAAGGCCCGCATTCTCTGTTACACGGCCGAGAGCCGGGGCCGAGTGGGATGCTGCGGTGAGAGTGCTGCGGCCAACATCACACTCTTGGCTTACCAGTCCGTACACCGCGGGATTCCAGGTTGACTGTGCCGCATTGGACTTGAGGGACCGAACGGGGGGAAGCAGGGCCGTCGGCGGGGTGAAGCAGTCACCCTCCGGCCGGGGAAGTGCGCAGACCGACCGAAAGATGTTCGAGGCGAGGCACACCATGAACGCTCCGACCACCATGTCGGCCGACGACGGCACGTCCGGCGGCAGCGGCGGGGGCGGTTGGTTCACGCCCCGCAGCCAGCCCCAGACACCCCCGGGTGGGGAGCAGGAGACTCCCGAGGGCAGCCGTCTGGCGGCGATGCGGCCCGTCGGCCGCCCGACCTCCGGTGGCGGTGCCGAACAGCCCCGAATACATCCGCGGTCGGGAGCGGCCGCCCCCTCGGGTCGCCCCATCACCGAGCCGGAACCCGCCCACGGGGTGGCCTCCCCGGAGCGGCAGCCGTCCCCTCGCCGCACCGCCCCCGAGCCCGAGCCATCGCCCGACGCCGTGCTCATCCGGCGGACCATGGCCGAGGTCGGGCCCATCGCCGACAAGGTCACCTCGTACTTCTACGCGCTGCTGTTCGTGCGCCACCCCGATCTGAGGCCGTTGTTCCCCGCTGCCATGGACACTCAGCGGGACAGGCTGCTCAAGGCATTGCTGACCGCCGCCGAGCACATGGACAACACCGAGATCCTCGTCGCCTATCTGCAGAACCTCGGTCGCGGCCACCGCAAGTACGGCACCCGGCCCGAGCACTACCCGGCCGTCGGCGAATGCCTTATCGGCGCGCTGAGCAAGTACGCCCCCGCGATCTGGGACGAGCAGACCGAGGCGGCCTGGGTGCGGGCGTACACGACGATCTCCCAGGTGATGATCGACGCGGCGGCTGCGGACGAGTTGCGGGCTCCGGCCTGGTGGTATGCCGAGGTGGTCTCGCACGACCTGCGCACACCGGACATCGCGGTGATCACCGTGCGCCCCGACCAGCCGTACCCGTTCCTCGCCGGGCAGTACACCAGCGTGGAGACCCCGTGGTGGCCGCGGGTATGGCGGCACTACTCCTTCGCCTCGGCGCCGCGTTCGGACGGACTGCTCTCGTTCCATGTGAAGGCGGTCCCCGCGGGCTGGGTCTCCAACGCGCTCGTCCACCGGGCCCGCCCCGGCGATGTCATCCGCCTCGGCCCGCCCGCCGGCACGATGACCGTCGACCACACCACGCACAGCGGGCTGCTCTGTCTCGGCGGCGGCACCGGTATCGCACCCATCAAGGCCCTGGTCGAGGATGTCGCCGAACACGGCGAGCGACGCCCGGTCGAGGTCTTCTACGGGGCGCGCACCGACCACGACCTGTACGACATCGACACCATGCTGCGACTCCAGCAGAGCCATTCCTGGCTGTCGGTCCGGCCGGTCGTCGACGAGCAGGCGGACCAGCAGCTGCCGGACGTCATACGCGGGTACGGGCCCTGGAACGAGTACGACGCCTATCTCTCGGGACCGCCCGGAATGATCCGCAGCGGTGTGGGCGTGCTCCGGGACATCGGAATACCGGCGGAGCGCATACGACATGACTCGGTGGAGGAACTGGTCGCCGCCGGACCCTGACTGCCGCCCACCGGACCGCTGTGCACGACGTCAGCCCAGATCGGGCGCGTGCATGGCTCGTACGCCTTCGATGTTCCCGTCGAGATAGTGCCGCAGGGACAGCGGCACAAGATGGACGGACGCGATACCGACCCGTGTGAAGGGCACCCGCACGATCTCGTACTCGCCGGCGGGTTCCTCGACCTCGGGACCGTGCCGCAGACGCTCGTCCATGGACTCAAGTCGGCAGACGAAGAAGTGCTGGACCTTTACACCGGTCGCGCCACCCCCCTCGCCGATGTGCTCGACCGTGTCGACGAAGCAGGGCACGACATCGGTGATCTTGGCGCCGAGCTCTTCGTGCACCTCGCGGTGGAGGGCGTCGATGACGGTCGCGTCCGACGGCTCGACGCCGCCGCCTGGTGTGACCCAGTAGGGATCGACGCCGGGCTTGGTGCGCTTGATCAGAATCAGGTCGTCGCCATCGAGCAGGATGGCGCGGGCGGTGCGCTTGACCACGGGGCGAACGGTCATGGGTGGAATGTGGCCCAACCTGTTCCACGTGAAACATCGCTCACTCCACACGGAGTCGAATCCCACGTGAATCCCCGGTTGCGCCCAGTGACGGTGCGCCGAGAGCGCCCAGCGTCCCGGTTGTGGCGCCGGATATGGCGTCTCATCCTCGATCAGCACCAATCGGCTGCTGTACGCAGCAGCCACTCATGTGCCCGGGCTATGTGCGGCATGGCCAGTGTCCCCGTACGGACCACGAGGAAGTACGTCCGCAGCGGAGGGACCGCGGGTTCATGGAGGGCCACCACATCGCCCCGCTCCAGTGAGGAGCCGCAGAGATAGCGGGGCAGCACGGCGAGTCCGGCACCGGTGACGGCGCAGGCGAGGACCGCACGCAGATCGGGGACGATCACGGAGCCGGAGGCGGCCGGCAGGGAGTCGAAGACGGAGGCCCAGTAGCGGGAGACGAAGGGCAGGGATTCGTGCACCTCGACCACCGGAAGGTTCTCCAGCGCCTGGGCGCCTTTGCGGCGCAGCTTGCCGGGGCCGCCGATGCGTGCGGCCCAGCGGGGGGAGGCGACCAGGACATGCTCTTCGTCGCAGAGCGGAGTCGCCGTGAGCAGGACGCCACGCGGACGGGTCGTGGTGATGGCCAGATCGTGGTGCCCGGCGGAAAGCCCTTCCAGGGTCTCGTCGGCGTTCCCGAAGGAGGCGCGCAGCGCGAGCCTCTGTCCGCCGTCGTCGGACAGTTCCACGAGGGCGGGAAGGGCCCGCTCGGCGGTGAACTCCGGAGGGCCCGCGAGGTGGAGGGTGCGCAGCGAGGAGTGCTCGTCGAGTCCGGTCTCGGTGATCTCCACCAGGGCGTCGAGATGAGGTGCCGCCTTGTGCGCGAGTTCGTCCCCGATGGTCGTGGGGGTCACTCCACGGGCCTGCCGTAGGAAGAGGGGGCGGCCCAGTTGCCGTTCCAGGGTGCGGATCTGCGAGGTGACCGCCGGTTGCGAGAGGCCGAGCAGCGCCGCGGCGCGGGTGAAGGAACCTGCCCGGTGCACGGTCACGAAGGTCCGCAGCAGGGCCAGATCCATCGTGTTCTCTCCCCTCCTCGCACCCCGACGGCGCCCAACTATAAATAAGTCGATAGGTCGCTGTCGCTACTGTGATTGGACACTGACACAGAGTCAACTAGCCTTGGTCGCGCGGTTCTTCGCGCGCAGAACCGGGGCGGTCCGAGCCACGAGGGGGGAGGCTCGGACCGTCCGTTGTACGTAGAAAGTATCCCCGGGGCGGTGCCTCGACGCTCCGGAACTGCGTAGCCGGAGCGGGTGTCACCGCCACGACGTGGGTCAGTATGCCGATTCGTCCAGCGCACGGAGCACATCGGCCACCAGGTCCTGCGGGTCCTCCGCACCGGCGGAGAAGCGGATGAAGCCCTCCGGCACCGCGTCACCGCCCCAGCGTCCACGCCGCTCGGCCGTGGACCGCACACCGCCGAAACTCGTGGCGTCGTCGACGAGCCGCAGGGCCTCGAGAAAGCGCTCGGCGTGGGCACGCGTGGGCAAGGAGAACGACACCACGCACCCGAAGCGCCGCATCTGCTGCGCGGCGATCTTGTGGGCGGGGTCGTCGGGCAGACCCGGATACCGCAGCCCGGTCACCTCGGGGCGGCCGCGGAGCACCTCGGCGAGCGCGAGCGCGTTGGCCGTCTGACGCTCGGCGCGCAGATGGAGCGTGGCCAGTGAGCGGTGTGCGAGCCATGCCTCCATGGGGCCGGGGATCGCCCCGACGATCTTGCGCCAGCGTCGCACCGAGGACATGAGGCCGGCATCACGGGACGCCACGTACCCGAGCAGCAGGTCACCGTGTCCGGTGAGCATCTTGGTGCCGCTGGCCACGGAGAAGTCGGCGCCCAGCTCCAGGGGCCGTTGCCCGAGCGGGGTCGCCAGGGTGTTGTCGACGGCGACGAGGGTGCCCTGCGCGTGCGCCACCTCGACGATCCTGCGCAGGTCGCAGACGTCGAGCCCCGGGTTCGAGGGTGTCTCGATCCACAGCAGCTTGGCGCCGTCGAGCACACCGAGCTGGGCGTCGTCGCCGGTGGGCGCGGTGCGCACCTCGACGCCGTAGGCGGTCAGCTGCTCACGTACCAGGGGCAGCACCTGGTAGCCGTCCGTGGGCAGCACCACGGTGTCACCGGCGCGCAGCTGCGAGAAGAGAACCGCCGAGATCGCGGCCATGCCGGAGGCGAAGGCGAGCGTCTCGACGTCCTCGCCGGGCGCCTCCAGCTCGCCGATGGCCCGCTCCAGATGGGTCCAGGTGGGGTTCTCGTCACGACCGTAGGTGTACGGACCGGTCGGCTCTCCGGGCAGATGGAAGTGCGCGGCGAAGACGGGGCCCGGGAGCGTCGGCTCGTACTTGACCGGCTCGGGCAGTCCCGCCCGGACGGCGCGCGTACCGTCGCCGATTCCCGTACCCGGCGTGTCGTTGTCCCCTGGCTTCATGCCGCCCGTCCCTCCAGATGCTCTCTCACCTCGGCGAGCAGCCCGTGGCTCGCCGTCTCCACCATCTCAAGACAGGCCTCGAACCCGTCCATCCCCCCGTAATAAGGATCGGGCACGTCGAGGTCGTCGCCGGCCGCCGGATCGTAGGAGCGCAGGAGCCGGACCTTCGCCGCGTCCTCGGGGGTGGGTGCGAGCCGCCGCAGGGCCTTGAGGTGGCCGGAGTCGAGCGCGATCACGAGATCGAGCCGGGAGAACCAGGAGTCCCGGAACTGGCGGGCGACATGATCACTGCCGTAGCCGTGCTCCTCCAGGACGGTGGCGGTGCGCGGATCGGCGCCGTCACCCTCGTGCCAGTCGCCCGTCCCCGCGCTGTCGACCTCGACCAGCTCGTCGAGACCGGCCTCCTCGACGCGTGCGCGGAAGACGGACTCGGCCATCGGCGAACGGCAGATGTTGCCGGTGCAGACGAAGCAGACGCGGTAGGTCATGGGGCTCACTCAGTCCTCGTCGGGCAGCACCATGTGCAGCGCCCAGGAGACGATCGAAATGATCAGGCCGCCGAGGACGGCGGTCCAGAAGCCCTCGACGTGGAAGCTCAGATCCAGCTTGCCCGCAATCCACGAGGTGAGCAGCAGCATCAGTGCGTTGACGACCAGGGTGATCAGGCCGAGGGTCAGGATGAACAGCGGGAAGGTCAGCACCTTCACGACCGGCTTGACCAGGAAGTTCACCAGGCCGAAGAGCAGGGCGACGACGATGAGCGTGCCTATCTTCTTGCCGGTGCTCGTCCCGGTGAGGGTGATCTTGTCCAGGATCCAGACGGCGACGGCCAGGGCCCCCGCGTTGGCGATCGTCTTGACTACGAAATTCTTCATGTGTCTGATCGTGGCAGACGCGATCAGAGACGAGTACCGAGCAAGGGCGGACAACTGCGATGAAGGCATTCCGGCTGGACGAACTGGAGGCGGAGCGCGCAGTCAACGAGGGTGCCTATCTGCAGTTCCTGCGGGAGCGGAACATGTCGGTCGGGCTGTATGCGCTCGACGCGGGCGAGCGTGACCCGCAGACCCCGCACCAGCAGGACGAGGTGTACTTCGTGGTCAGCGGCAGGGCCTCGATCACCGTGGGCCTGGAGACCACTCAGGTCGCCCGCGGCAGTGTCGTCTACGTGCCCGCCGGCGTCGCCCACAAGTTCCACCACATCACCGAGGACCTGAGGGTGCTGGTGATGTTCTCTCCGCCCGAGAGCTGAGGCCGGCTTCGGGGTTCCCTAGGGGGACGGTCAGGGGAGGACGAGGGATGCGAGGCGTACTCTCCGCCCCTCGGCGGCCCTAGCATCGAAGACAGAACAGGGACCCGTGAGCAGAGCCCCCGAACTGGACGTGGGGCGACGGGCACAGAGACAAGGACAAGGCGATGCGAGAGATCTTCGCGGGTTTGCCGTGGTGGGTGAAGTGGATCGCGGTGCCGGTCATCGCCCTGGTCGTCTTCGGGGGTGTGATCGCGAGCGTCATCGGCTTTGTCATCGGGCTGCTGTTCAAGCTGCTGGTGTTCGTCGCTCTGGTCGGCGGGCTGATCTACGTCGTGCGGAAGTTCATGTCGAGCTTTACGTCGCGCGGAGACTGGTGACGGTCGTGACCGAGCGGGGCGTACGGCGCGGCGGAGCGCTGCCGGACGGGGTGGGCCGGAACAAGCGGCCGGAAACAGCGGGCTGAGGTTCCCTCGGCCGGGGGAAGTTTTCTCGGTGAGGCCGTCGGCAGGGGGTGGCGGACCGTTAAAGTCCGGAGCTCGACGCGCGGCAGGCCTCGCGCGTGGCGCATCCCCTTCCGTGTCCCCGCACGGGAGGCCCTCCTCGCGCTCCGGGAGTGATCCTTGGCCACGGTTGGCACCGCACGCGCAGACTCACCCGCCCCACCCGTCCAGCGGCGCGCCTCACCGGTGGAGGAGCGACTTCCGCCCGGGCAACCGCAATCGACCCTCATCGGGTCCGTGCAGCGGGCGATGCGGCTGCTCGAAGCCGTCGCCGACCGTGAGTACGGCGCCCCGGCCAAGCAGCTGGCGCGCGAGGTCGGTCTCGCGCTGCCCACGGCATACCACCTGCTGCGCACCCTGACCCACGAAGGCTATCTGCGCCGGGAGAAGGGGCTGTTCTTCCTCGGTGACGCCGCCGAGCGACTGAGCAGCGGCGCGGTCCAGCAGAAACGTCGCAGCGTCATGGACGACGCACTCGCACAATGGCGTGATTCGATCGGTGCCCCCGTTTACTACGCGGTCTATCGCGAGGGCGAGATCGAGGTCCTCAGCGTGGCCGACAGCCCGGGCACCCCGGCGGTCGCGGAATGGGCCGACTTCCGGGAGACCGGGCACGCACACGCGATCGGTCAATGCCTCCTGTCGCAGCTCGACGAGGAGGCCCGGCGGGACCACATCGATCGCTATCCTGTGCGATCGATCACCCCCTACACGGTGCGCGACGAGCACATTCTTCTGCGGCGGCTCGACCGCATCGGACGGATGGAACCCGTCCTCGAGCGCCAGGAGTACGCACTGGGTACCGTCTGTGCCGCGGTGCCCATCACCGCTGGTGCGACGGCTGCGACGGTGGCCATCTCCCTGCCCGCCCACCAGACCGACCGGCTGCTGTCCGCGGCATATCGGTTGCAGGCGGAGGTCGGAAGGCTAGTAGGGACACTCGCCGTCTCTATCAACATCTGAAAACTCACTCCTTGTGATCTGCCATCTACGTTCAGCAAACTTCTGAGCGTGTCAGGGGGATCATTCCTGGCCAGTCGACGGCTACTGACGGGGTAGGCGATGCGTGAGTCGGTACAGGCAGAGGTCATGATGAGTTTTCTCGTCTCGGAGGAGCTCTCGTTCCGCATTCCGGTGGAGCTGTGTTACGAGACCTGCGATCCCTATGCCGTACGGCTGACCTTCCACTTGCCCGGTGATGCGCCCGTGACCTGGGCCTTCGGACGCGAGCTGCTGGTCGACGGGGTAGGGCGGCCGTGTGGTGACGGCGACGTGCACATCGCGCCGGCCGAGCCGGACACCTTCGGCGATGTGCTGATCCGGCTCCAGGTGGGCGCCGATCGGGCACTGTTCCGATCGGGTGCCGTGCCGCTCGTGGCGTTTCTCGACCGCACGGACAAGCTGGTGCCGCTCGGGCAGGAGGGCTCCCTCGCCGACTTCGACGCGCATCTGGACGAGGCGCTGGACCGGATCCTGGCGGAGGAGCAGAGCGCCGGCTGAGGCTCTCTGCGGCGCTGTAACGGTTCCTCGCGGGTGCTGTGCGTACCCGGAGGCGCCGCGGCGTTTGAGGCGCTGTAACGGTTCCTCAGGCGTGATGAGCGGGCGCGTCGACCGGACGGTGAGGTCGGCAGCGGCAGATGGACTTGGCGTGTCCGCCCGGCTGCCTCCACGGTCCGGGGCGGAACACCGTTGTGGCGGACCGGCGTTCCAGGCCGACCGCGGTTCCAGGCGGATCACCGCTCCAGTGGATCACCGCCTCCTGCGGCGTCCCCTTCCCCCGCGTGCCGGGGCCACTTCCGCGGCCGTCGCCGTCTGCGGACGGTCGGCCGAGACCATGAGGGCGGCCAGGGCGGTGGTGACCGGCACCGAGGCCACCAGCCCGATCGATCCCACGAGCGTCCGCACGATCTCCTCGGCGACCAACTCGCTGTTGGCGACCGTCACCACACCGCTCTGCGCGATCGAGAAGAGCAGCAGCAGGGGCAACGCGGCACCCGCGTACGCCAGAACGAGAGTGTTCACGACCGATGCGATGTGGTCGCGTCCGATGCGAATGCCCGCGCGGTAGAGGCCGCGCCACCCCACCGAGGGGTTCGCCTCGTGGAGCTCCCAGACCGCCGACGTCTGGGTCACCGTCACATCGTCGAGAACGCCCAGCGAACCGATGATGACGCCGGCGAGCAGCAGACCGCTCATGTCGATGTGCGGGTACAGGCCATGGATCAGACCGGTGTTGTCGTCCGTGTTCCCGGTTAGCGCGGCCCAGTCGATGAACTCCGAGCCCAGCAGACCGATCAGCGACAGCGAGATGAGGGTGCCGAGCACCGCCACCGAGGTGCGGGCCGAAAGACCGTGGCACATGTAGAGGGCGATCAGCATGATGGCGCTCGATCCGACCACGGCCACGAGCAGCGGATTCGAGCCTTGCAGAATCGCCGGCAGGATGAAGAGACTCAGCACCAGGAAACTCACGGCCAGCGCGACGAGCGCCATGACGCCGCGCAACCGTCCCACGACCACCACGGCGACCGCGAAGATGCCGGCGAGCAGGGCCATGGGGAGCTTGCGGTTCACATCGGTGACCGAGTACTGCAGGTCCTTGGGCGCGGAGGGCTCATAGGCGACCACGACCTTCTCGCCCTGGTGCAACTGCCGGGACTGGTCGGGCTGGACGATCTCCGTGAACGTACGGCCCTTGTCGTTGCCGGTGTCGACGCGGATCGTCGCCTTCTTGCAGGTACCGCCCGCCTCTTGCTGTGCCGAGGAACCCTCGGCGGTGGAGGTGTCGCCGGTCGGGGTCTCGCCCGAGGCGTTCACGGACTTGCAGTCCACCGCTACGACCGTGGTGACCGTCGCCTGCTGCGTCTGCCGGTCGAAGCCGACACCGGTCCGCTTGTGGTCCGGTACACCCCCGGGCCACAGCACCACGAGACCGACCACGACCGCCGCGGTGAAGGGAATGAGGATCGCCGCGATGACTCTGCGCAGATGGCGCGAGACGGGGGCGGCTGGTCCGTGGCTGTGGGAGTGGCCGTGCCCGCCGCCGGACCCGTTGCCGTCCCCGGACGCGCCTCCACGGTCGCCTCCGTACCCTTCCCCGGGCCCGTGACCGCCTCCATGGCCATGGTCGTGCCGGTCGCCCGGACCGCGTCCGCGGGGCGGCTCGGAGGGCGGATAGGGGGGCGGGTGCTGCATCGAGGTCACCGACCGATCATTGCAAGATGGCTCGAGGCCTACTGTGCAGGCCGCGGAATTAGACGCTAGCGTGAGAGGACCTTTGCACACACGGGAGCTCGGAGCACCGGGCTGAGAGGGCGCTGACCTCCGTGGACGCGATGTTTCACGTGGAACATCGTCGGGCGGAAACCGCTGCGTCGACCGCTGAACCTGTTACCGGGTAATGCCGGCGTAGGGAGTAGGTCTCATGACCAACAAGGATGCGCACACCCCTGCCTCCGATCAGCAGCACATGTCCTCGGAGGCAGGAAAGTCCATCGGATGGCACAAGGCGTTCGTCGAGGGTTCGCGCCCCGATCTGCGGGTGCCGGTCCGTCAGGTGCATCTCACCAACGGGCAGTCGGTCACGCTGTACGACACCTCCGGCCCGTACACCGATCCGCTTGTGGAGACGGACGTCCGCAGGGGTCTGACACCACTGCGAGAGAACTGGATCGTCGCTCGTGGGGACACCGAGGAGTACGAGGGGCGGCCCGTCCGTCCCGAGGACGACGGAATCAAGCACACATCGCCGCGTGGGGGCCTGCGCAACCTCGACGCGGTCTTCCCGGGCCGACCGCGCCAACCGCGCCGGGGTCGTACCGGCGAGGCGGTCACACAGCTCGCCTATGCGCAGCGGGGCGAGATCACCCCCGAGATGGAGTTCGTGGCGATCCGGGAGAACATGGCGCCGGAGGTCGTACGAGAGGAGATCGCGGCGGGTCGCGCGGTTCTCCCCGCTAACGTCAATCACCCGGAGACCGAGCCGATGATCATCGGCAAGCGGTTCCTGGTGAAGGTGAACGCCAACATCGGCAACTCGGCGGTGACGTCCTCCATCGAGGAGGAGGTCGAGAAGATGACCTGGGCGACCCGTTGGGGCGCCGACACGGTCATGGATCTGTCCACCGGCCGCAACATCCACACCACGCGCGAGTGGGTGCTGCGCAACTCCCCCGTGCCGATCGGCACGGTGCCGCTGTACCAGGCCCTTGAGAAGGTCGACGGGAAGGCCGAGGAGCTGACCTGGGAGATCTACAAGGACACGGTCATCGAGCAGGCCGAACAAGGCGTGGACTACATGACGGTGCACGCGGGGGTACGACTGCCGTATGTGCCGCTGACCGCGAACCGGAAGACCGGAATCGTCTCCCGAGGCGGTTCGATCATGGCGGCATGGTGCCTCGCGCACCACAAGGAGTCGTTTCTCTACGAGAACTTCGAGGAACTCTGCGAGGTCCTCGCGGCGTACGACGTCACCTACTCGTTGGGCGACGGACTGCGACCGGGTTCGATCGCCGACGCCAACGACGAGGCGCAGTTCGCGGAGTTGCGCACCCTCGGGGAACTCAACCGGATCGCCCGGCGCTTCCACGTGCAGACCATGATCGAGGGCCCGGGGCATGTCCCGATGCACAAGATCAAAGAGAACATCGATCTGCAGCAGGAGGTCTGCGACGAGGCCCCGTTCTACACGCTGGGGCCCCTGACGACGGACATCGCGCCCGCGTACGACCACATCACCTCCGGTATCGGTGCGGCGATGATCGCCTGGTGGGGCACGGCCATGCTCTGCTACGTCACGCCCAAGGAGCATCTGGGTCTGCCCAACCGTGACGACGTCAAGACCGGTGTCATCACCTACAAGATCGCCGCCCATGCGGCCGATCTCGCCAAGGGGCATCCGGGCGCCCGGACATGGGACGACGCGCTGTCCGACGCGCGTTTCGAGTTCCGCTGGGAGGACCAGTTCAATCTGGCCCTCGATCCGGACACGGCCCGCGCCTTCCACGACGAGACCCTCCCGGCGGAACCGGCCAAGACGGCCCACTTCTGCTCGATGTGCGGACCGAAGTTCTGCTCGATGAAGATCAGCCAGAGCATCACGGAGCGGTTCGGCGGCACCGCGTCCGCGGGAGCCTCCGCCGAGGAGATCGCCGAGGGGATGCTCCAGAAGTCGAAGGAGTTCGCGGAGAGCGGGAACCGGGTGTATCTGCCGATCGCGGACTGATGTTTCCGGCCGGTGCTCGTGGTCGTCGGTTGATCACGGGCACCGCCCGTCGCGCCGGCGCGCCCGCTGCTCCCGAGGCCCCCCTACGGCCGCCGGGCGTCTCGCACCTCGCGAAGCCTCAGCGAGCATTCCGCAGAAGTCCGAGGAGTTCGGGGTGAGCGGGAACTGCCCGTTCGAGGCGAACTCCTCTACTCTCTGCCACGCGATCACGTGCCGGACGGAGGGGGTGGGTCGTGGTCTCCAAGGATCTCGTCGAGGTGACGTCGCTCGAGCAGTTGGGCGCGCTGCTCGGAGAACCGACGCCGGCGGCGGCGGACAAGGTGCGGAGCCGTCTGCACGAGCTCGACAAGCAGTGGTTGGCCGCGTCGCCGTTCTGCCTGGTGTCGACCTCCTCCGCCGACGGCAGTTGCGACACCTCGCCGAAGGGCGATCCCGCCGGTTTCACGCTGGTTGTCGACGACACGACGATCGTCATACCCGACAGGCCCGGCAACCGGCGCGGCGACGGGTTCCGCAACATACTGACCAATCCGCAGGTCGGGTTGCTGTACCTGGTGCCCGGCCGCAGTGACACCCTGCGCATCAACGGACGGGCGCGCATCCTCCAGGACGCCCCGTTCTTCGAGCAGATGGTCGTGAAGGGGAATCGCCCGAAGCTGGCGCTGCTGATCGAGGTCGACGAGGTCTTCTACCACTGCCCGAAGGCCGTGTTGCGGGCCGGGCTCTGGAAGGCTGACAGCTGGAACCCGGACGCGGCCCCGCCGCGCTCCCTGGTCGCCAAGACCCTGGAGCACCGTCCGGAAAGCCTGGAGGAACTCGGACGGCACTACGGCCCGCAGTACGGGCAGCGGCTGTACGGCTGATCTCCGTCACCGGTTCGGTGACACGGCCACCGGAACCCGGTGAGCGCCGCCCGAAGCAGATTCCCGGCGGCGCTCGTCGGCAGTGGACTCTCCGGTGCTCTGCACGGTCTCCAGGGGTTTCCACGGGTCTCGGCGAGACGATGGCTCCTCCCCGGCCGTCGAAGCGGCGCGAGCCCGTGGACGCCGTGCCGGGGTCCTAGACCCGGGACACCGGCACCCGGCGGCACCCTCGGTGCCGTCGGCGCCGGTGGCACCGGCACGGTCGGCCGGCACCGCCTCACTCCGGTCGGTGGTCCGGCCCGCCGAAGTCCGGACTGGTGAAGTCCGGGCTGGTGAAACTGGGCCGCGATCCCGCGGAGGCGCCGCTGTCGGGGCTGCTGAACCCCGGCCGGTCGTACCCGAGGTGCGGGATGCGGCTGGGGGTCGTTTCCGGAGTCTTCCGGTTCATCGCGGCCGTACCCGGGTCGGCGAGCGCCTCGCGGAGGAACGGCAGGATTCCGCGCTCCAGCAGGGCCTCTCGCCAGGATTCCCTGGCCCGGCTCACCTCTAGGGCCAACTCGCCCTGCGGGCCTGGTTCGTCCTCGGTGGAGCTGTTGCGCAGGGCGGTGATCAGCAGCCCTATCGCGGCGATCAGGATCGTCGCAGCCGTCATCGCGCCGAAGACCCACCCGGTGGTCAGGAGGGTACGGGCGAAGGCCTGGTCGGGATCGACCATCTTGAGGATGTAGCCGACGAGCAGGAAGATCACCGCCGCGGCACCGGCGAGGAAGGGAGCGAGCACCGCGACGACGGCACCTGCGCCGGCGCTCGCTGCGGCCTCTCCCATGGTGGCGGCAAGCCCCAGGCCGTCCATCTCCTGTTCCAGGGAGCGGGAGGTGCTGTCGTGGACGGGCGGGGTGGACTGCGCCGGCCGGCGCAGTTCCTCGCGGACCTTCACGTAGTGGTGGTACTCGGCCGCTGCCGCCGCCGTGATGAGAGCGGTGGCGTTCAGCGCCATGGTGCGCAGTTGTTCGGGGTTGAGCCGCTGTCCCACAGCGGCCAGTTCCGGGCGGTGTGGTGCGGAGCGCAGCGCCTCATCGAGGATCCGCTCGTAATCCTGGCGGTCCTCGCTCAGCAGGTGCTGCGGAACGCTGTTCATGTGCATCCCCCGATGCTCCGTAGGGCTTGTGGCTCGGCATGCTGACGAGCCGTCGGGCAGAAACGGAGGGGAGCCTGCTACGGATAAGCCGATGGTAGAGCGGCGACGGCACCCGGTGACAGGGGGTTTCAGGAAATTGCACGCCCGACCGCGCGGTCCGCGGCGGTACTGTGCCGGGGTCACGTGCCTCGTGAACTTCTAGCGCTCCAAGGGGAGTTGCTGGACGAGCAGCTTCCCGGCCATGGTCACACCGCCGTCCATCGCGATCGCCAGCCCGTCCGCGTACACGTGCGGGCCCTCGACCACCGGTCCGGTGCTGTCCTCGCCCTCCTCCGAGCCGACCTGGCCCAGCAGGTAGGGAATGGGGCTGTGGCCATGGACGACGCGCCTGCCGCCGTACATCTCCAGCAGGGATCGCGCGGCGTCGGCACCGCCCTCGTCGCGGAAGGAGAAGCGCTTGGTGAACTTTCGGAACAGGTCCCACACCTCGTCCGCGTCGTTGCGGGTGAGCGTCTCGCGGATGGTGTCGTTGACCGCTTCGATCGAGTCGCCGTAGTCGAGGTACGCGGTCGTGTCCGAGTGGACCAGAAGATGTCCGTCGACCTCCTCCACCGCGTCCAGACGGGCCATCCACTGGAGGTGGTGATCCTGCAGACGGTCCATGTCCGTCTTCTGGCCGCCGTTGAGCAGCCAGGCCGCCTGGAAGGTGGCCGTTCCCGCGCCGGAGCTGACGGGGGTGTCGCCGAACCGCTTTGCGCCGAGGAGGAGCAGCTCGTGGTTGCCCATGAGCGCCTTGCAGTAGCCACCTGCCGCGGCGGCCTCGGCCGACAGCCGCATCACGAGATCGATGACGCCGATGCCGTCGGGACCACGGTCGGTGAAGTCCCCCAGGAACCACAGCCGCGCCGTGCCGGCGGACCAGTTGCCGGCGGCGTCGATGAGGCCCTTGTCCTGGAGGGCCGCCACGAGCTGGTCGAGGAAGCCGTGGACGTCCCCGACCACGAACAGCGGCCCCGGTCCCTCGCCGGGCTGCTGGGCCGGGACGGACGCGGGGTCGACGGTGGTCTGAAGGGTGTCGCCGCGGTTGACGACGGGGAGGTCACGCTCGGTGGGCGTGTAGTCGGCGGAGTACCCGTCGGGATAGGCCGCCGGCGGTGCGGCGGTCGGGGCGACCTGGCCGGGGGGCATGTTCTGGGCGTACGGACCGGTCTCGTGGACGTACCCGGGCACCCGGAAGTCACGCACCGTCCCCGCCTGTTCCGCCTCGGGTCCCTGACCGGCCCCCTGAGTCATCGACCCCTCCACCATTGCGCCGCATCTGCACCGCTTCGGACTGCCTGGTCGCAGCGGCCCGCGGTGTCGTGGGCCCATCATAGGAATGCGGATCGCGCCATGTGATGACCCAGGGGTGGTGAATCGGGGTAGGGCCCCGGATCCCCGAGGCTTTCGCCCTAAATGGGCGGGGCTTTCCCCTGTCGACGTCCGGCCTTTCGGCCGCCCGCGGGCCATCCGTGCGTCGCCCGCGGGTCACCGGCGGCTACCCCTGCTCGGGCGACCGGGGCGGACTGACGGTCGTACGCGGCGGGCGTCGCTCGGACGACGTACGAACGATCAGTTCCGTCGGTATCACCTGCTCGACGGGCCGCTCCGACTGCACCCCCTCGATGGCGTCGATGAGGAGCTGGACCACCGCCGTGCCGATCCGGCGGGGCTTCAGCGAGAGCGTCGTGACCGGAGGCTCGGTGTTGGCGTACACGGCGGACTCGCTGCAGCACACGAGCAGCAGATCGTCGGGTACGCGCAGTCCGTACCGGCGGGCGGCCGCCAGCAGGTCGGTGCCGTTCGGGTCGAAGAGCCCGTAGACCGCGTCGGGACGGTCGGGACGGGCCAGCAGACGGTCGGCGGCGACGGCGCCCGCGCACGGGTCGTGGGCCGGATAGGCCTCGTAGACGGGGTCCTGCCCGACGCGCTCGCACCAGTTCAGGTACGCGGTCGTGGACAGGTGGGTGTAGGTGTCCGTGGTGGTGCCGGTCAGCAGTCCGATCCGGCGGGCACCCGCCTCCGCCAGGTGGTCGAGGATGCCCAGGACCGCTGCCTCGTGGTCGTTGTCGACCCAGGCCGTGACCGGGAGCGAACCGGCCGGGCGGCCGTCGGAGACGACCGGTAAGCCCTGCCGGACCAGCTCGCTGACCACCGGGTCCTGGTCCGACGGGTCGATGACGACCGTGCCGTCCAGGGCGACGTTCGACCACACGTCGTGGCGCGAGGTCGCCGGCAGGATCACCAGCGCGTAGCCCCGGGCGAGCGCGGCCGAGGTGGCGGCTCTGGCCATCTCCGCGAAGTACGCGAACTCGGTGAAGGTGAAAGGTTCATCCCCGTACGTCGTCACGGTCAGGCCGATGAGGCCCGACTTGCCGGTACGGAGGGTGCGGGCCGCGGCCGAGGGGCGATACCCCAGCCGGTCGGCGACCTCGCGAACGTGGCGTCGGGTGGCGTCCGGCAGCCGGCCCTTGCCGTTGAGGGCGTCGGAGACGGTCGTGATGGAGACCCCGGCGGCGGCGGCCACATCTCTGATGCCTGCCCGTCCCTGTCGGCTTCCTTGGCGGGAGGTCTCCGCCCGGCTCACCTGGTGCTTCCCTGCTGCTGTCATGGCGAGCCGATAGTAGGGCTCATGCGGTGGGGTAGTGCGGACGCATATGCACCCGTTGACAGGCACGTTTCTGCATGGTCAATTTCCGTCAAATGCCTTGGAAGCCAAGAGACTTGAACGATCCAGCATCAGTACATGACTTGTCGGCACGTATGGGCCTGCCAAGGTCGCCATATTTCGAAGAGGTCTCAACTCACCTTCACGAGGGATGCGCGCCAGGGCGTGAGCCACGGGCGCGCGCGAAAGTCGGTGACGCGCCCCCCGGACCCACACGCCTTCGGACGGTGATGCGCCCCGGTTCGTACGCTGATGCGCCGCCGTTTTCGCCGGGACGGGAACGCAGGCGCACACGGTTGTCCACAGCCCATGCGCAGCAGCGCCGAATCCTCATAAGGTGAGAAGCATTGGACGCCGGTGGCGGGCCACGGGCGGTGGTGTGCGCGAGGAGGACTGCGGTGAGCGAGACGAGCCCGAGGCTGCGTGCCGTGCTGGAGGACATCCCCACCTACAAGCCCGGGAAGCCTGCCGAGACGGGCGGTCCGACGGGCTACAAGCTGTCCTCGAACGAGAATCCCTACCCCCCGCTTCCGGGCGTGCTGGAGAGCGTGACCGCGGCGGCCTGTTCCTTCAACCGCTACCCGGACATGGCGTGCACGGGCCTGATGGACGAGTTGTCGGAGCGCTTCGGGGTGCCCCGGGCCCACCTCGCGACCGGGACGGGCTCGGTCGGGGTCGCCCAGCAGCTGCTGCAGGCGACGAGCGGCCCGGGTGACGAGGTGATCTACGCCTGGCGCTCCTTCGAGGCGTACCCGATCATCACGCGGATCAGTGGTGCGACCCCGGTGCAGGTGCCGCTCACCCCGGGCGACGTCCACGACCTGGACGCGATGGCGGACGCGATCACCGACCGCACCCGGCTGATCTTCGTCTGCAATCCCAACAACCCGACCGGCACGGTGGTGCGCAGGGAGGAGCTGGAGCGCTTCCTGGACCGGGTGCCCGACGATGTGCTGGTGGTGCTCGACGAGGCCTACCGGGAGTTCATCCGCGATGTCAGGGTGCCGGACGGTGTCGAGCTGTACCGCCGGCGGCCGAACGTCTGCGTGCTGCGCACCTTCTCCAAGGCCTACGGCCTCGCGGGGCTGCGCGTCGGCTTCGCGATCGCCCATGAGCCGGTGGCCGCGGCGCTGCGCAAGACGGCGGTACCGTTCGGTGTGAGCCAGCTGGCACAGGAGGCGGCGATCGCCTCGCTGCGGGCGGAGGACGAACTACTGGGCCGCGTCGGCTCGTTGGTGGGCGAGCGCACCCGGGTCGTGGACGCCCTGCGCGCCCAGGGCTGGACGGTGCCCGAGACGCAGGCGAACTTCGTGTGGCTGCGGCTGGGGGAGCGGACCATGGACTTCGCGGCCGTCTGCGAGCAGGCCGGCGTGGTCGTGCGGCCCTTCCCGGGTGAAGGGGTGCGCGTGACGATCGGCGAGGCCGAGGGGAACGACATCTTCATGAAGGTCGCGGAGGGCTACCCCAAGGAGGGTTAGCGGTCTCCGTGCAGGCGTGCACCGGCGTGCCCCCCCCGTCCCCGTGGCGGTGGGGGCACGCCGAGTGCGTTCGGGCCCGCCGGTCTCAGGGGCCGGCGGAAGCGGCCGGATCGCGCCATGGGCCGGCCGGTCCCGGCCCGGGTCCGATGGTCCGTCGGCTTGAGGGACCCCCCACCCATCCGGACTCGAACCCCTATGCGCCATAATTGCTTGTGAATGTGAACGCGTTCACAAACGCGTCCCGATTGATCCAGTGATGTCTGGGACGAAAGGGGCGAGCCGCCGCTTGTGACCACGGCGACGTAAGGAGAACACGGCGTGGACATGGCTTTGGCACCGGAGACTCTGGCGCGATGGCAGTTCGGTATCACCACCGTCTACCACTTCCTGTTCGTTCCGCTGACGATCTCGCTGGCCGCGCTGACGGCCGGTCTGCAGACAGCCTGGGTGCGGTCGGAGAAGGAGAAGTACCTCCGGGCCACGAAGTTCTGGGGCAAGCTTTTCTTGATCAACATTGCGATGGGTGTCGTCACCGGCATCGTCCAGGAGTTCCAGTTCGGCATGAACTGGTCCGCCTACTCGCGCTTCGTCGGTGACATCTTCGGTGCCCCGCTCGCCTTCGAGGCACTCATCGCCTTCTTCTTCGAGTCCACCTTCATCGGTCTGTGGATCTTCGGCTGGGACAAGCTGCCGAAGAAGATCCACCTCGCCTGCATATGGATGGTGTCCATCGGCACGATCCTGTCGGCGTACTTCATCCTCGCCGCCAACTCCTGGATGCAGCACCCGGTCGGCTACCGGATCAACAAGGAGAAGGGCCGCGCCGAACTCACCGACTTCTGGCAGGTCCTGACGCAGAACACCACGCTCACCCAGGTCTTCCACACCCTGTCCGCGGCCTTCCTCACGGGCGGCGCGTTCATGGTCGGCATCGCCTCCTACCACCTGCTGCGCAAGAAGCACATCCCCGTGATGAAGAGCTCGCTGCGGCTCGGTCTGGTCACCGTCGTCATCGCCGGCCTGCTGACTGCGGTCAGCGGTGACCTCCTCGGCAAGGTCATGTTCAAGCAGCAGCCGATGAAGATGGCCGCCGCCGAGGCCCTGTGGGACGGCGAGAGCCCCGCACCTTTCTCGATCTTCGCCTACGGAGACGTCAGCAAGGGGCACAACAGCGTCGAGCTGTCCGTCCCGGGCGTTCTGTCCTTCCTGGCCAACGACGACTTCAGCTCCTACGTCCCCGGCATCAACGACACCAACAGGGCAGAGCAGCAGAAGTACGGCCCCGGCGACTACCGTCCGATCATCCCCGTCACCTTCTGGGGATTCCGCTGGATGATCGGCTTCGGTATGGCGTCCTTCACCATCGGGCTCGCCGGGCTCTGGCTCACCCGCAAGAAGTTCCTGCTCCCCGCCCATCTGCGCGGGGGGGAGGACGAGGTGCCGCATCTGGTCCTCCTCCGGAAGAAGCCGCTCGGCCCGAGGCTCACCACGTGGTACTGGCGCATAGCCGTCCTGACCCTGGGCTTCCCGCTCATCGCCAACTCCTGGGGCTGGATATTCACCGAGATGGGTCGCCAGCCGTGGGTCGTCTACGGCGTGCTGCGCACCCGTGACGCGGTCTCCCCCGGTGTGTCCCAGGGCGAGGTCCTCACGTCCATGACGGTGTTCACCCTGCTGTACGCGATTCTCGCGGTCATCGAGGTCAAGCTGCTCGTCAAGTACGTCAAGGCGGGACCGCCGGAGCTCAGCGAGTCCGATCTCCATCCGCCCACAAGGATCGGCGGCGACTCCACGGACGCCGACAAGCCGATGGCCTTCTCGTACTAGGCCGAGGGAGCGCTCAGATCATGCAACTTCACGACGTCTGGTTCGTCCTCATAGCGGTTCTCTGGATCGGCTACTTCTTCCTGGAGGGCTTCGACTTCGGGGTCGGCATCCTCACCAAGCTGCTGGCCCGCAACCGGCCGGAGCGGCGGGTGCTGATCAACACGATCGGGCCCGTCTGGGACGGCAACGAGGTGTGGCTGCTCACCGCGGGCGGCGCGACCTTCGCCGCGTTCCCCGAGTGGTACGCCACGCTCTTCTCCGGGTTCTATCTGCCGTTGCTGGTCATCCTGGTCTGCCTGATCGTGCGCGGTGTCGCCTTCGAGTACCGGGCCAAGCGGCCCGAGGAGAGCTGGCAGCGCAACTGGGAGACCGCGATCTTCTGGACCTCGCTGATCCCCGCATTCCTGTGGGGTGTGGCCTTCGCCAACATCGTGCGGGGCGTCAAGATCGACCGGAACTTCGAGTACGTGGGCGGCGTCGGGGATCTGCTGAACCCCTTCGCGCTCCTCGGCGGTCTGGTGACGCTGACTCTGTTCACCTTCCATGGCACGGTGTTCACGGCGCTCAAGACCGTCGGGGACATCCGGGAACGGGCCCGGAGGCTGGCCCGCTGGGTCGGTCTGCTGACGGCCGTCCTGGTCCTGCTCTTCCTCGTCTGGGCACAGATCGACCAGGGCGACGGCAAGAGTCTGATCGCGCTGATCGTGGCGGTGGCCGCGCTGGTCGTGGCCCTTGTGGCGAACCAGGCCGGGCGTGAGGGGTGGGCGTTCGCGCTCTCCGGCGTCACCGTCGTGGCCGCGGTCGCGATGCTCTTCCTGACGCTGTTTCCGAACGTCATGCCGTCCACGCTCGACGCGGACTGGAGCCTGACGGTGAGCAACGCCTCGTCGAGCCCCTACACCCTGAAGATCATGACGTGGTGCGCCGGTATCGCCACGCCGCTCGTCCTGCTCTACCAGGGATGGACGTACTGGGTGTTCCGCAAGCGCATCGGCACGCAGCACATCGCCGACGCCGCAGGAGTCACACACTGAGTTCTGGTCAGGACGGGCGTTTCCCGTGAAACGCCCGTCCCCCGTCCGGAAAGGCATGTTTCACGTGAAACCGATCGATCCGCGGCTTCTCCGCTACGCGCGGGCCACCCGGCTCTTCCTTGTGGCGGTCGTCGGGCTGGGCGCCGTCGGAGCTGCACTGGTGATCGCCCAGGCCATGCTGATCTCCGAGGTGGTGGTCGGCGCCTTCCAGCACCACCACTCGGCCGCCGAACTGCGCACACCCCTGCTGCTCCTGGTTGCGGTCGCGGCCGGCCGGGCCGCGGTCTCCTGGCTCACCGAACTCGCCGCCCACCGGGCGAGCGCGGCCGTGAAGTCCGAGCTGCGCCGACGGCTGCTGGAGCGGGCCGGAGCACTCGGCCCCGGGTGGCTCGCCGGTCAGCGGACCGGATCGCTGGTCGCTCTGGCCACCCGAGGTGTCGACGCCCTCGACGACTACTTCTCCCGCTATCTGCCGCAGTTGGGTCTGGCGGTCGTCGTGCCGGTGGCGGTGCTCGCACGGATCGTCACCGAGGACTGGGTTTCGGCGGCGATCATCGTCGCGACGCTGCCGCTCATCCCGCTCTTCATGATGCTGATCGGCTGGGCCACCCAGTCGCAGATGGACCGGCAGTGGCGGCTGCTGTCCCGGCTGTCCGGGCATTTCCTCGACGTGGTCGCCGGGCTGCCGACGCTCAAGGTGTTCGGCAGGGCCAAGGCGCAGGCGGAGTCCATCAAGCGGATCACCGGTGAGTACCGGCAGGCGACGATGCGGACACTGCGGATCGCGTTCCTGTCGTCCTTCGCGCTGGAACTGCTCGCCACGATCTCGGTCGCGCTCGTCGCGGTGACCATCGGCATGCGGCTCGTTCACGGCGACATGGATCTGTACATCGGGCTCGTCATCCTCGTCCTCGCGCCGGAGGCGTATCTGCCGCTGCGACAGGTGGGCGCGCAGTACCACGCGGCGGCGGAGGGCCTGTCCGCGGCGGAGGAGATCTTCGCGGTGCTGGAGACCCCCGTGCCCGCCCGCGGGACCCGGAGGCTTCCGGAGGGGGAGATCACCTTCGAGGGCGTGAGCGTGCGGTACCCCGGACGGTCCTCCGATGCCGTGTCGGCGGTGTCCTTGTCGGTCGGGGCAGGTGAGACGGTCGCCCTTGTCGGACCGAGCGGCGCCGGCAAGACCACGCTGCTGAACGTACTGCTCGGATTCGTCGAGCCCGGCCAGGGGCGGGTATGCGTCGGAGGAGCCGACCTCGCCACCGCCGACCTCGACGAGTGGCGCTCGCGGATCGCATGGGTGCCGCAGCGACCGCATCTGTACGCGGGCACCGTCACCGAGAACGTACGGCTGGCCCGGCCGGACGCGGACGACGCCGCGGTACGGAGTGCGCTGGCCGATGCCGGGGCGCTGGAGTTCGTCGACGCCCTGCCCGCCGGTGCCGACACGGTGCTGGGCGAGGACGGTGCCGGACTGTCCGCGGGGCAGCGGCAACGGCTCGCACTGGCGCGGGCGTTCCTCGCCGACCGGCCGGTGCTGCTGCTCGACGAGCCGACGGCGTCGCTGGACGGAGCGACCGAGGCGGACATCGTGGAGGCGGTACGCAGGCTGGCAGTCGGCCGTACGGTGCTGCTCGTCGTGCACCGGCCGGCGCTGCTCGCGTTGGCGGACCGGTTGGTGCGGCTCGATGCACAGGAGCACGCCCGCACGAGCGGTCCCACGCGCGCCGGAGCCGTACCGTCACCCCGCCAGGGGACACCGCCGGGAGTAGCGGCACACGACGAGCGGGCGCCCGTCACCGCCCCGTTGCGGCGCGCCGGCCTGTTCGCCCGTGTCCAGGCCATGGCCGGCCCCCGGCGCGGACGGCTCACCCTTGCGCTGCTGTTCGGCAGCCTCGCACCGGCGAGCGCCGTCGGGCTGATGGCCACGTCGGGCTGGCTCATTTCGCGAGCCTCCCAGCAGCCCCCCGTGCTCTATCTGATGGTCGCCGTGACGGCGACCCGGGCGTTCGGCATCGGACGAGCGGTGTTCCGGTACGCGGAGCGGCTTGTGTCGCACGACGCGGTGCTGCGGATGCTGGCCGACACCCGGGTGGCCGTCTACCGCCGACTGGAACGACTCGCCCCGGCCGGACTGCGGACGACCCGCCGCGGCGATCTGCTGACGCGCCTCGTCGCCGATGTGGACACGCTGTCGGACTACTGGCTGCGCTGGCTGCTGCCCGTGGGCGCAGCACTCGTCGTGTCGGCCGGCTCCGTCGGCTTCACCGCCTGGCTGCTGCCCGAGGCCGGTGCCGCCCTGGCGGTCGGGCTGCTGGCGGCCGGTGTCGGCGTACCCCTGCTGACTGGCGCCGTGGCACACCGTGCGGAACGGAGACTGGCACCCGCCCGTGGCGAGTTGGCGACCTGGGTGACGGACCTGCTCACCGGGACCGCCGAATTGACGGTCGCGGGTGCGCTGCCCGAGCGGACGGCCGGGACACGGCGGGCGGACGGAGTCCTCACCCGCATCGCCTCCCGCGCCGCCACCGCCACCGCGCTCGGTGACGGGCTCACCGCGCTCGTCAGCGGGCTGACCGTTGCGGCCGCCGCCCTCGTCGGCGCCCGCGCCGTGGCCGACGGCCGGCTCGGCGGGGTGGCGATGGCCGTCGTGGTGCTGACCCCGCTGGCCGCGTTCGAGGCGGTGACGGGGTTGCCGCTCGCCGTGCAGTACCGGCAGCGGGTGCGCAGGAGCGCGGAGCGCGTGTACGAGGTGCTGGACGCCCAGGAGCCGGTGCATGAACCGGACCTGCCGCGGCAGGCGCCCCCGTCAGCCTTCCCGCTCGTCCTGGCGGGGCTGACCGCCCGTCACGACGGACAGGGCCGGGACGCCCTCGGCGGATTCGACCTCACCCTGGAACAGGGCCGCAGGATCGCCGTGGTGGGCCCGTCGGGCGCGGGAAAGACGACACTCGCGCAGGTTCTGCTGCGGTTCCTCGATGCGGACGGCGGCTCCTACACGCTGGGTGGCACCGATGCGTACGCCCTCGAGGGGGACGATGTGCGACGCATGGTCGGGCTGTGCGCGCAGGACGCGCATCTCTTCGACAGTTCCGTGCGGGAGAACCTGCTGCTCGCGCGGAGGAACGCGGATGAGGCGGAGCTGCGCGACGCGCTCGCGCGGGCCCGTCTGCTCGACTGGGCGGACGGACTCCCCGACGGCCTCGGCACTTTGGTCGGCGAGCACGGCGCCCGCCTTTCCGGCGGTCAGCGGCAGCGGCTCGCCCTGGCCCGGGCGCTGCTCGCCGACTTCCCCGTCCTGGTCCTGGACGAGCCCGCGGAACACCTCGACCTGCCGACGGCGGACGCGCTCACGGCGGATCTACTGGCCGCCACGGAGGGCCGTACGACGCTGCTGATCACTCATCGGCTGGCCGGTCTCGAGGCGGTCGACGAGGTGATCGTGCTCGCGGAGGGCCATGTGGTCCAGCGCGGCCCCTACGCCGAACTCGTCGCGACGGACGGACCGTTGCGGGAGATGCTGGAACGGGAGGCCCGCGGCGACCTCTTGGGCGACCGGGCGGTGCGGGCCGTGCCGGCGGTTCGGGAACTCGCCGAAGTCCAGTAGGCGGCATGTGGCGGACGGAGCAGTGGCCGACCCTCCCACGAGGGAAGCCACTGGGCCATATGTGGTCGTCCCGTCCCCCGTGCGTAGGACGTCGACAGGACCGCGGCCGCGACACGGGTCACGATCATTGACATGCGATCATCTCACTGTTGTCCCCTGGTTGTTTCCCTGCTGCTGGGCACCGTCGCGGTGTTCCCGGGACGGCCCGCCGCGGCCGCCGACGGGGCGTCGGGTCTCGACGCGGCCGCCGGCGCCAGCGTCCTGGTGGCGCGGCTCAACGACGACGCCGCCGTGGTGGCGCGGCAGTACGAGAAGGTGCGCCGCGAGTCCGAGACGCAGCGTTCCATAGCCAGTAGGGACGAGAAGCTCCTCGTCCGTGCGCGCACGGTGATGACGGCCCTGCACAAGGACCTCGGACGAATAGCCCGCGCGCAGTACCGCCAGAGCGGAGGGGTGTCCTACACCTCGCTGCTCCCGGACAGCACCCGCGAACTGATGCAGACTCATGACGTGCTCGCCCGTGTGGACCTCGCGGTCGCATACGCGGTGGCCAGAAGCCGTCAGGCGGAGACCCGCCTCACCAGAGAACGGACACGCGCCTCGGCACGATGGCGGGCGCTCCAGAAGCAGTACGGGGTCCTGGCCACCCGGAACCGGACCCTTCAGACGAAGCTGGACGTGGCGCGCGCGGTGTTGCAGCGCCAGGCCGACGCCGCCGCGGCCACGAGGACCTGCCGGGGCGCCGTCCATCTCCAGCAGCCGCGGCGGAGATTCGGGCACCCATGGGTGACACCGGTGGAGGGGTACCGGCTGTCCGCGGGCTTCGGCAGCGGAGGCAGCCACTGGGCGCGCGGGCACACCGGCCAGGACTTCGCGGTGCCCATCGGGTCGCCGGTGCGGGCCGTGGGGGCCGGGCAGGTGGTGCGCGTGACGTGCGGGGGCGCGTTCGGCATGGAGGTCGTGATCAAGCATGCGGGCGGCTTCTGCACGCAGTACGCCCATCTCGCCGCCGTCACCGTCGGCCAGGGTGACCGGGTGAAGGCCGGGCAGTGGATCGCCCAGTCGGGAACGACGGGCAACTCGACCGGTCCCCATCTGCACTTCGAGGTCCGGTCCACACCCGAGTTCGGGTCGGGCGTCAACCCGGTGCCCTGGCTGGCGGCCCGGGGGGTGAAGGTGTGATGTGCCTCGCCGGCGACTACAGCCGTTCCACGAGGATCCGTTCGATCACGACGGCCACCCCGTCCTCGTTGTTGGCCACGGTCCGCCCCGACGCCGCCGCGATCACGTCCGGGTGCGCATTGCCCATGGCGTACGACTGCCCCGCCCAGGACAGCATCTCCACGTCGTTCGGCATGTCACCGAAGGCGACGACCTCCTCGTGCGAGATGCCGCGTTCGGCGCAGCACAGCGCCAGCGTGCTCGCCTTGGAGACGCCGGGACCGCTGATCTCCAGCAGTGCGCTGGGGCTGGACCGGGTGATGGACGCCCGGTTGCCGACGGCGAGGCGGGCGAGGGTGAGGAAGGCGTCCGGGTCCAGGTCCGGGTGGTAGGCGAGGATCTTGAGCACCGGCTGCCGGGTGCCCGGGGCGTCCCGTGCGAGCAGCTCCTCGGCGGGCGCGCGCAGATCCGGGCTCTCCATGTGCAGCTTGGGGTAGTCCGGTTCCTGGTAGAAGCCGTACGTCTGCTCGATGGCATAGACCGTGCCGGGTGCGGCGTCCCGCAGCAGGCGTACGGCGTCCACCGCGTTGTCCCGGGGCAGTTCCCGGACCTTGACGAAGCGGTGGGTGCCCGGGCCGCCGTGCAGATCGACCACGGCGGCGCCGTTGCCGCAGATCGCCAGGCCATGTCCGTGCACATGGTCGCTGACGACGTCCATCCAGCGGGCCGGGCGGCCCGTGACGAAGAACACCTCGATACCGGCCTCCTCGGCGGCGGCCAGTGCGGCGACCGTGCGCTCGGAGACCGACTTGTCGTCGCGCAGCAAGGTGCCGTCGAGATCTGTCGCGATCAGACGGGGCGGAACGATGGAGGCAGGGGTCTCGGGCTGTCGGGTCGCTGAGGTCACGGGCCTCATTCTCGCGCATATGCCCGCACGATCGTGCGAAAGTCCGCACAGGTGAGTGATACCACTCCCCGGTGTCACCCTCCGTCACGGTCAGCCCAGCTGCGCGGGTGCCTCCAGGGCGATCCGTTCGAAGACCTTCTCGTCCGCCGCGAAGTCGGAGTCGGGGATGGGCCAGTGGACCACGAGGTCGGTGAAGCCCAGCTCCTGGTGCCTGCCGGCGAAGTCGACAAACGCGTCGAGGGACTCCAGCGGACGGCCTCGGTCGGGGGTAAAGCCGGTGAGCAGGACCTTGTCGAGCTCCGTGGCGTCGCGGCCGATCGTGGCACACGCCTCGGCCAGCCTCTCGGTCTGCGTGCGCAGCGCCTGGACCGACTGCTCGGGGGTGCCGGTCTCGTACAGGTTCGGGTCGCCGGTGGTCACCCAGGCCTGACCGTGTCGCGCGGCGAGCAGCAGACCGCGGGGTCCCGTCGCGGCGACCGCGAACGGCAGCCGGGGCCGCTGGACGCAGCCGGGGATGTTGCGTGCCTCGTCCGCCGAGTAGTTCCGGCCCTCGTACGAGACGGAGTCCTCGGTGAGTAGACGGTCGAGCAGCGGGAGGAACTCCCCGAACCGGTCGGCCCGCTCACGCGGGGTCCAGGGTTCCTGGCCGAGTGCGGTGGCGTCGAAGCCGGTACCGCCCGCACCGATGCCGAGCGTGATCCGGCCACCGGAGATGTCGTCGAGGGAGATCAGTTCCTTGGCGAGGGTGACCGGGTGCCGGAAGTTCGGCGAGGTCACAAGCGTGCCCAGGCGCATACCCTGCGTCACCGAGGCCGCGGCCGTCAGGGTGGGGATCGCGCCGAACCACGGGCCGTCGCGGAAGGACCGCCACGAGAGGTGGTCGTAGGTGAACGCGGTGTGGAAACCGAGCTGCTCCGCACGCTGCCAGGCGGCACGCCCGCCCTCGTGCCAGCGGAGGTACGGCAGGATCACGGTGCTCAGACGCAGACTCATGCATCGAGCCTACGGGGGCGCAGGTGGTGGCCGGATCACAGGTCTGAACAGCGGGCGCCGCACGGTGGCGGCGGCGAGTCAGTGCGGGCCGGGGAAACGCAGATAGCGCGGCGGCACGGACCGGGTCAGCCACACACCGTTGGCGCTGACATGGAAGACATGGCCGTCGCGGTGCATGGCTGCGGCGTCCACGCCGAGGACGACCGGCCGGCCGCGGCGGGCGCCGACGCGGGTGGCGGTCTCACGGTCCGGCGAGAGGTGGACGTCGTGGCGGTTCATGGGCCGCAGGCCCTCGGCCCGGATCGCGTCCAGATGGCGTGCGACGGTTCCGTGGTAGAGGTAGGCGGGCGGGGTGGCCGGTGGCAGCCCCAGGTCGACGTCGACGCTGTGTCCCTGGCTGGCGCGGATGCGGCCGCCCTCGACGGCGAAACGCTTCTTGTCATTGCCGGCGACCACGTGGTCCAGTTCGTCGCGCGTGATCCGGAAGCCGTGCGCGGCGGCTGCGGCGAGCAGCGTGTCGATCTCCACCCAGCCGGCCTCGTCGAGTGTGAGCCCGATCCGCTCCGGCTGGTGCCGCAGATGCTTCGAGAGGTACTTCGACACCTTCACGGTGCGTCTGTCGTCGTTCTCGTCCTTCATGTCTACAGCGTGAGGGACGAGACGTGGATCACGCATCCGATTTCGTCGTCGATGTTTGGTCCACAGCCAAGTGCGGTTATCCACAGGCTACTTGGCAGTTCTGTGGACAACTTGTAGGCGAAACAGGCGGGTTTATCAACTGATGTTGCTCGACGGTCTTCTGCGTCGAACAGAGTCAAACGGGCATCCCGATAACCGAGTTGTGCGCGCGCCATGGCACGAACGGTGAGGCGCCTGTAGGAACCTGCGGCAGAAAAGGATGAATTATCCGTTCTCTCGATCGACGACCGACTGACTCCTGTCGGCTCGGCTCAACCTGAACGCCCTTCGTACAGGCACCAGTTGAAGCACGGTGGTTGTGCCTCGACGCCCGTCGCACGGGATGGGACATGGCGCACGTCGACGGACGCCGACGCGGAGCGAACTACAACCAGGGGAAGGCGCGGTGGCCCCTGAACGCCCGAACATCCCCATGAGGCCACGCGAGATGACGTGGGCCGCCGTGGCCGATCCCCAACTCGGGCGTCACAGAGGTGGATCGAGTCGGGCGATCGCCCGCAGTGCCTTCGGAGCCAAGCGGGACATCAGGCGCGCACCTCGCGCCTCGGGGGTGACCGGTACGACCGCCTGGTTGCGTACGACGGCCCGCAGGATCGCGTCGGCGACCTTCTCCGGCGGGTATCCGCGCAGTCCGTACAAGCGCGCCGTCCTCTCCTGCCGCCGCTTCTCCTCCGCCGCGTCCACGCCCGTGAACCGCGCGGTCGACGTGATGTTCGTGTGGACGAAGCCGGGGCAGACGGCCGACACTCCGATGTCCCGTCCGGCCAACTCCGCGCGCAGGCACTCGCTGAGCATCAGGACCGCGGCCTTGGAGGTGCTGTAGGCGGGCAGTGCCTTGGAGGGCTGATACGCCGCCGCCGAGGCGACGTTGACGATGTGGCCGCCCTGTCCCCGCTCGGCCATCCGCCTGCCGAAGAGACGACAACCGTGAATCACCCCCCACAAGTTGACGTCGAGGACCCTGCGCCAGTCGTCGGTGGTCGTGTCGAAGAACGAACCGGACAGGCCGATACCGGCGTTGTTCACCAATACGTCCACAACGCCGTACTCGGCGGCGACCTTTTCGGCGAGCTTCTCCATGGCCTGCTCGTCGGAGACGTCGACCGTCTCGGCCCATGCCGACCGGGCGCCGCCGGACCGGGCCTGCTCCGCGGTGCGGGCGGCCCCCTCCGCGTCCCGGTCGACGACCACCACACGCGCTCCTGCCTCGGCGAAGGCGAGCGCCGTGGTCCGCCCGATGCCGCTGCCGGCGCCGGTCACCAGCACGAGCTGTCCCGCGAACCGCTGCGCGTACCGGCCGTTCGTCGCCGGTGCCGGATCTCCGCTCTCGACAGCGGTCACGAACTCCGAGATCCAGGTGGCCACCTGGTCCGGCCGGGTGCGCGGGATCCAGTGTTTGGCGGGGAGCGTGTGACGGGTCAACCGCGGTACCCACCGCTCCAGTTCGTCGTAGAGCCGCTCGGAGAGGAACGCGTCCCCGAGCGGCGTGATCAGCTGGACGGGAGCATGTGCATGGGCGTCGGTGCGTGGACGGCTCAGCCGGGACCGCACATTGTCGCGGTACAGCCAGGCGCCGTGAGCTGCGTCCGTGGGCAGGGACTGGGTCGGATAGTCACCGCCGGGCACCTTCTCGATCCGTCGCAGGATCTTGGGCCACCGGCTGCCCAGCGGGCCTCGCCAGGCGAGCTCCGGCAGGGCGGGCGTGTGCAACAGGTACACGTACCAGGACTTCGCACCCTGGCCGAGCAGTTGGCCCACCCGGCGGGGGGTCGGACGCTGTACGCGCTGCTTGATCCAGTGCCCGAAGTGATCCAGGGACGGTCCGGACATCGAGGTGAAGGACGCGATCCGGCCCTCGGTGCGCTCGACGGTGACGAACTCCCAGGACTGCACCGATCCCCAGTCGTGTCCCACCAGGTGCACCGGCCGGCCGGGGCTGACCGCGTCCAGGACGGCGAGGAAGTCGTCCGTCAGCTTCTCCAGTGTGAATCCGCCGCGCAGCGGCGTCGGCGCGGTCGACCGGCCGTGCCCGCGGACGTCGTACAGCACCACATGGAACCGGCCGGCGAGACGGTCGGCCACCTCCGACCACACTTCCTTGCTGTCGGGATAGCCGTGCACGAGCACCACCGTGGGCCGCGCGGGGTCTCCCAGCTCGGCGACGCACAGCTCGATTCCACCTGTCCGCACCCGGCGCTCGCGCGCCCCTGTGAGAGTCACCCGTCCTCCGTCCGGCGCCCGCAGTCGGTGGTCCGCGGTCCGCCACGATCGAATGGTGTGCCGCGGCCGCCTCCGCGCACGCCGCGGTTCCGCCTCGAACCCCGCCGGGAGTTCACGCGCCACTGCCGTTCCCGCGCCACGCTCCGGGCGCCCACCGATTGCGCTACGTGCCCGTAACGTGACATCGGCGAATCTCGCAGTTGTTAGAGATTTCGTCAATAGCGGCACTTCCGCCGGTGCGGGGCCGCCGGCGGGTTCGACCTGAGGGGGACCCCTAAGGACCCGTACGACTGGAGTCTGATGTCAAGACGGCTCTGCGGTCTGACGACCCGCATGGGCTGTGTCACTACCTTCGGGGATGTGACTGTGATCGCGACCGAAAGCCTGAGCAAGCGGTTCCCCAGGGTGACCGCGCTTGACCGGCTCTCCGTGGACGTCGGCCCCGGTGTGACGGGACTCGTCGGTGCCAACGGAGCCGGCAAGTCCACATTGATCAAGATCCTGCTGGGTCTGTCCCCCGCCACCGAGGGCCGAGCCGAAGTGCTCGGACTCGACGTCGCCACCAAGGGCGGCGCCATCCGTGAGCGCGTCGGGTACATGCCGGAGCACGACTGCCTGCCGCCCGATGTGTCGGCCACCGAGTTCGTGGTCCACATGGCGCGCATGTCCGGACTGCCCCCGGCCGCCGCCCGTGAGCGCACCGCGGACACCCTGCGCCATGTCGGCCTGTACGAGGAGCGCTACCGCCCCATCGGCGGTTACTCGACCGGCATGAAGCAGCGCGTCAAGCTCGCCCAGGCCCTGGTGCACGATCCCCAACTGGTCTTCCTGGACGAGCCGACCAACGGCCTCGACCCGGTCGGCCGTGACGAGATGCTCGGCCTGATCCGCCGTGTGCACACCGACTTCGGCATCTCGGTCCTGGTGACCTCCCATCTGCTCGGCGAGCTGGAACGCACCTGCGACCACGTCGTCGTCATCGACGGCGGCAAGCTCCTGCGCTCCAGTTCCACCCGGGACTTCACCCAGACCACCACGACCCTCGCGATCGAGGTCACCGACACCGACGAGCACCCGGACGGCACCGGCGCGGTCCGCGACGCGCTCCTGGCGCGCGGGGTGACCACCCACGACAGCAGCGGTCTGCCGGGCGCCGGCCACATCCTGCTGCTGACCGCGGAGGGTGAGCAGACGTACGACCTCGTCCGGGACGTCGTCGCCGAGCTGGGCCTCGGCCTGGTCCGCATGGAGCAGCGCAGGCACCAGATCGCAGAGGTCTTCAAGGACAGCGACGAGCAGCGGAAGGAGGCGATCGGCCATGGCGGTTGAGCAGTCCACGGCCCGTGGCGCCGAGCAGACCCGGATCCACAACATCGGCTATCGCAACTACGACGGCCCGCGGCTCGGCCGCGCCTACGCGCGCCGCTCGCTGTACTCGCAGTCCCTGCGCGGCGCCTACGGCCTCGGACGGTCGGTGAAGTCCAAGGTGCTGCCGATGCTGCTGTTCGTGGTCATGTGCGCGCCCGCGCTGATCATGGTGGCGGTCGCGGTGGCCACCAAGGCGAAGGACCTGCCCGTCGAGTACACCCGGTACGCGATCATCATGCAGGCCATCATCGGCCTGTACGTCGCCTCGCAGGCGCCCCAGTCGGTCTCCCGCGACCTGCGCTTCAAGACCGTTCCGCTGTACTTCTCGCGGCCCATCGAGACCGCCGACTACGTCCGCGCCAAGTACGCGGCCCTGGCCTCGGCGATGTTCATCCTCACGGCCGCGCCGCTGCTGGTCCTCTACGTGGGCGCACTGCTGGCGAAGCTGGACTTCGAGCACCAGACCAAGGGATTCGCCCAGGCGCTGGTCTCCGTGGCGCTGCTCTCCCTGCTGTTCGCCGGGATCAGCCTGGTCATCGCGGCGGCGACGCCACGGCGCGGATTCGGGATCGCGGCGGTCATCGCCGTCCTGACCATCTCCTACGGAGCGGTCTCCACCATCCAGGCCATCGCCGACGCGCAGTCCGGCGACTCCAACGCCATCGTCTGGATGGGGCTGTTCTCGCCCGTCACGCTCATCGACGGTGTGCAGACGGCCTTCCTGGGCGCGACCTCCTCCTATCCCGGAGGACACGGCCCCTCCGCCGCACAGGGCATCGTCCATCTCCTCGTCGTCCTGGGACTGGTCGCGGGCAGCTACGGACTGCTGATGCGCCGCTACCGAAAGGTCGGACTGTGATCTCCCGCCCGTCGCCCACCACCACCTTCCCAAGGAATGGGCTGCGCCCATGAGCACTCTTTCCATCGACCACGTCTCGCGCTGGTTCGGCAATGTGGTCGCAGTCAACGACGTCACCATGACCATCGGCCCCGGAGTCACCGGTCTGCTGGGCCCCAACGGCGCCGGGAAGTCCACGCTCATCAACATGATGGGAGGCTTCCTCGCCCCCTCCACCGGCACCGTCACCCTGGACGGGCAGCCGGTGTGGCGCAACGAGCAGATCTACAAGCAGATCGGCATCGTCCCCGAGCGGGAGGCGATGTACGACTTCCTGACCGGGCGCGAATTCGTCGTCGCCAACGCCGAACTGCACGGTCTCGGCGCGAAGGCCGCGGCACGCGCCCTCGCCACGGTCGAGATGGAGTACGCGCAGGACCGGAAGATCTCCACGTACTCCAAGGGCATGCGCCAGCGCGTGAAAATGGCGTCCGCGCTCGTGCACGACCCGTCCCTGCTGCTCCTCGACGAGCCGTTCAACGGCATGGACCCGCGTCAGCGCATGCAGCTCATGGACCTGCTGAAGCGGATGGGCGCCGAGGGGCGCACCGTGCTCTTCTCGTCGCACATCCTCGAGGAGGTCGAGCAACTCGCCTCGCACATCGAGGTGATCGTGGCAGGACGGCACGCGGCGAGCGGCGACTTCCGCAGGATCCGCCGTCTGATGACCGACCGCCCGCACCGTTACCTCGTGCGCTCCAGCGACGACCGGACGCTCGCGGCCGCGCTGATCGCCGACCCGTCGACGGCCGGTATCGAGGTCGACCTCGCCGAGGGTGCGCTGCGCATCCAGGCGGTGGACTTCGGCCGGTTCACGGCCCTGCTGCCCAAGGTCGCGCGCGAGCACGGCATCCGGCTGCTCACGGTCTCGCCGTCCGACGAGTCCCTCGAGTCCGTCTTCTCGTATCTCGTCGCGGCGTAGGAGGCCGAAGATGTACGACCCCACAGTCGCCCGGCTCACCTACCGGGGCCTGCTCGGCCGCCGCCGTGCCCTTGTTCTCGGCGCACTGCCCGTACTGCTGATCGTGATCTCCGGCGTCGTCCGGGCGCTGACCGGTGCCGACGACCAGGTGGCCCACGACGTCCTCGGCGGTTTCGCCCTGGCCACGATGGTGCCGATCATCGGCGTCATCGCCGGCACCGGCGCCATCGGGCCGGAGATCGACGACGGTTCGGTGGTGTACCTGCTGGCCAAGCCCGTGAAGCGGCCCACGATCATCTTCACCAAGCTGATCGTCGCGATCGCGGTCACCATGGCGTTCTCGGCGCTGCCGACGTTCGTCGCGGGAATGATCCTCAACGGCAACGGCCAGCAGATCGCCGTCGCGTACACGGTGGCCGCGCTGGTCGCCTCGATCGCGTACGCGGCGCTGTTCCTGCTGCTCGGCACCGTGAGCCGGCACGCCGTGGTCTTCGGCCTGGTGTACGCACTGGTCTGGGAGGCGCTCTTCGGCTCGCTGGTATCCGGGGCGCGCACGCTCAGCGTCCAGCAGTGGGCGCTCGCCGTCGCGCACAAGGTCTCCGACAGCTCCCTCGTCACCTCCGACGTGAAGCTGCCGACCGCGACGGTGCTGCTGGTCGTGGTGACCGTGGCCGCCACCTGGTACGCGGGACGGAAGCTGCGGACGCTGACACTGGCGGGCGAGGAGTAGGCGGATCGCCGGGCCCGGGCCCGGCTCCTCCCGGGGGTGCGGCCCGCACTGCGGCCGCGCCCCCGACGCGTTCCACCGCCGGATCGTCGGTCCCGCCGTTTCGAACGCATTCTTGACAGCGGCTTCACCCCTACCCATGCACACTTGGGCAAAGGGGATGTGCAGCGGAAAGGAACGGGGATGGCCGCGCAGGCACCTCAAGGAGATGGAGCGGGCGAGGCAGGGGACGGCTTCGACGGCGTCGTGTTCGACGAGGACTTCATACGGTCCGCGCCCACGACGGAGCAGTCCGCGCGTGCCCGGATGCTGGCGGCTCGCTGGCGCGACCAGGCGCCCGACCCCCAGCCGTGGCGCTCCGACGAGCCGCCCGCCGGCTGGTTCTTCAGCAAGGCGCGCCGCCGCAGGTGGCGGCGCCGGTAGCGACTGCGCCCGCGCCGCACGGACGGCGCGATTTATTCGGTGGCGCCCGATCAGGTCGCCCGGCACAGTAGTGGTGTCCACGACGCCGGTGACCGGCGCCACGTTCTGGGAGAGGAGCCGGGCGATGTCCATGCACGACAGTCCGTCCTGCTCCCTGCAGGGCAGCCGCGGCGGACTCCGGAGCAGTTAGCCCTCCGTCGAGCCCCGACCGCGTACAGAGCTGCCCGGGGCGGCCGCTTCGAGCGCGCGAGTGGATTCGCGCGGGCCGCCCACCCGGAGGATTGGCCGAGTGGTAAGGCACCGGCTTGCTAAGCCGTGATCGGGTCCTGACGGCCCGCGCGCGTTCGATCCGCGCATCCTCCGCACGACGACACCATCGGCGACACGACCGACCGAGTACAACGACACATGCGACCGCCTAGGCGAGCAGTCGCTCCAGCACGACAGCGATGCCGTCCTCCTCGTTGGACAGCGTCACCTCGTCCGCGACCGCCTTGACGTCCGCGTGGGCGTTGGCCATGGCGATGCCGTGCGCCGCCCACGCGAACATCGGGATGTCGTTCGGCATGTCGCCGAAGGCGATCGTGTCCGCACCCTTCACCCCGAGTCGCCGCGCCGCCAGCGACAGCCCCGTCGCCTTGTTCAGGCCCAGGGGAAGGATCTCGACTATTCCCTCGCCCGCCATCGTCACCCCGACCAGGCCGCCGGCCGCCTGCTCGGCCGCCTCGGCCAGCTCGTCGTCGCCCAACGTCGGGTGCTGGATGTACACCTTGTTCAGGGGCGCGGACCACAGGTCCGCCGCGTCGTGTATCGGCTGGTAAGGGAGCGGGCCCTCATGGGCCCGGTAGCCGGGACCGACGAGTACCTCTCCGTCGAGTCCGTCCCTGCTCGCGGCCAGCAGCAGCGGGCCCACCTCGGCCTCGATCTTCGCCAGGGCGAGACCGGCTATCTGCCGGTCCAGCGTCAGCGACGTCAGCAGCCGGTGCTCCCCCGCGTGGTACACCTGCGCACCCTGGCCGCACACCGCGAGACCTCGGTAGCCGAGATCGTCGAGGACGTGGCGGGTCCAGGGGACGGCGCGCCCGGTGACGACGATGTGTGCCGCGCCCGCCGCGGTGACCGCGGCGAGCGCCTCGCGCGTGCGCTGCGAGACCGTTCCGTCGGGTCGCAGCAGCGTCCCGTCCAGGTCGGTCGCGATCAGCCTGTACGGGATTCCGGCGGGGTCGGGCTTGCTCACTTGGCGACGGGCTCCAGCAGTTCCCGGCCGCCCAGGTAGGGGCGCAGGATCTCCGGCACCCGCACCGAGCCGTCGGCCAGCTGGTGGTTCTCCAGGATCGCCACGATGGTGCGCGGTACGGCGCACAGCGTGCCGTTCAGCGTCGCCAGCGGCTGCACCTTCTTGCCGTCCCGCATGCGGACCGACAGGCGGCGGGCCTGGAAGCTGTCGCAGTTGGAGGCCGAGGTCAGCTCGCGGTACTTGCCCTGGGTGGGGATCCAGGCCTCGCAGTCGTACTTGCGCGAGGCGGACGCGCCAAGGTCGCCCGACGCCACGTCGATGACCTGGAACGGCAGCTCGAGGGCGTTCAGCCAGTCCTTCTCCCACTCGAGGAGCCGCTTGTGCTCGTTCTCCGCGTCCTCGGGGTCGACGAACGAGAACATCTCGACCTTGTCGAACTGGTGCACACGGAAGATGCCCCGGGTGTCCTTGCCGTACGTACCGGCCTCGCGGCGGAAGCAGGGGGAGAAGCCCGCGTAGCGCAGCGGAAGCTTCTCCGCGTCGATGATCTCGTCCATGTGGTACGCGGCGAGCGGGACCTCGGAGGTGCCGACCAGATAGAAGTCGTCCTTCTCCAGGTGGTACACGTTCTCGGCGGCCTGGCCGAGGAAGCCTGTGCCCTCCATGGCGCGCGGCCGGACCAGGGCCGGCGTCAGCATCGGGGTGAGCCCGGCCTCCGTGGCCCTCGCCATCGCGGCGTTGACGAGTGCCAGCTCCAGCAGGGCGCCGACGCCCGTCAGGTAGTAGAAGCGCGAGCCGGACACCTTCGCGCCGCGCTCGACGTCGATCGCGCCGAGCCCCTCGCCGAGCTCCAGGTGGTCCTTGGGCTCGAAGCCCTCGGCACCGAAGTCGCGGACGGTGCCGTGCGTCTCCAGGACGACGAAGTCCTCCTCACCGCCGACCGGGACGTCGGGGTGCACCAGGTTGCCCAGCTGGAGGAGGAGCCGCTTGGTCTCCTCGTCGGCCTCGTGCTGCTCGGCATCCGCCGTCTTGACGTCCGCGGCGAGTCGGCTCGCCTTCTCGAGCAGTCCGGCCTTCTCGTCGCCGGAGGCCTTCGGGATCAGCTTGCCGAGCGTCTTCTGCTCGGAACGGAGCTCGTCGAAGCGGACGCCGGACGACCTGCGCCGCTCGTCGGCGGAGAGAAGGGCGTCGACGAGCGCGACATCCTCACCACGGGCGCGCTGGGAGGCGCGAACACGGTCGGGGTCCTCACGGAGCAGGCGAAGGTCAATCACCCCTCAAGGCTACCGGTGCCGAGATCCGTCTCACGACTGTGTTTCGCACTCGCGGCACTTGGACCGTTATGGGCGAATTACGCTGCGTGTCAAGAAAACGGTCACCGCCCCTCGGAAGGGTGTACTGCGGCAGTTGTCCATTGACCCGACTTCCCCGAGGGGAACGGGATTTGGGATGCGCTTGTCCACAGGCATCCACAGCCGTCCCGGAGTTATCCACAGCCTGTGCGGAAGATCTGTGGACTCCGGGAATGATCATTTCGAAAGTCGCGGCCGCAGGGAAGAATTCCCTGCACAAAACCGAACTAGCTGCACCTTCAGGGGTAAACGGGTCACTCGAAAGGGGTGATCAAAAGAAACACGTGGACAACTGTTGCAGACACGGCGGTGGACGGATGGGAGCCTTTAGGGAGATTTGTCGACCCTCTGACGCCACGTTGTCGACTTGTCCCCAGGTCGAGAAGCCAACCTGTGGATAACTTCTGTGGACAGCGAAAATCTGCAGGTAAGACCGGATGTCGTGACCCCGCCAGTCTAGAACCGGCCGTCCTGGCAACGTGCCACCCAGTCGGCCGCAGACATGAACTCGTCGTCCGATGTCCCCGGCAACGGGGTACGGACGTCGTCCGGCCCGGCCCCCGCGCGTGGATAGGAGCCGAGGAAACGGACCTGAAGGCAGATCCTCTTCAGCCCCATCAGCGCCTCGGCCACCCGGCGGTCCGAGATATGGCCCTCGGCGTCGATGCAGAAGCAGTAGTTGCCGATACCGGCGCCGGTCGGGCGGGACTGGAGCAGCATCAGGTTCACCCCCCGCACGGCGAACTCGCCCAGCAGATCGCGCAGCCCACCGGGGTGGTCGTCGCGCTGCCACAGCACGATGGACGTCTTGTCCGCGCCCGACGGCGCCGCCGGGCGGGCGGGCCTGCCGACCAGTACGAACCGCGTCTGTGCGTTCTCCGCGTCGTGGATGCCCGTCTCCAGTGCCTGCAGGCCGTAGCGCGCGGCGGCGAACTCACCCGCGAACGCGGCGTCGTAGCGGCCCTCCTGGACCAGTCGGGCGCCGTCCGCGTTCGAGGCGGCGGACTCCCAGACGGCGTTCGGCAGGTGGGCCTTGAGCCAGTTGCGCACCTGCGGCTGCGCGGCCGGGTGCGCGGTGACGGTCTTGATCCCGGAGAGCGTGGTGCCCGGCCTGACCAGGAGCGCGAAGGTGATCGAGAGAAGCACCTCGCGGTAGATCATCAGCGGTTCGCCCGCCACCAGTTCGTCCAGCGTGGTGGTGATGCCGCCCTCCACCGAGTTCTCGATCGGTACGAACGCGGCCTCCGCCTCGCCGTTGCGCACGGCGTCGAGCGCCGCGGGGACCGACACCATGGGAACCAGTTCCCGGGTCGCGGTCTCGGGCAGCGTGCGCAGGGCGACCTCGGTGAAGGTGCCCTCGGGACCGAGATACGTGTAGCTCGCCGGCATGTCCTCACCCTAATGGGCCCCGCACGCCCGGACGCGGTTCGCATCCGGGCGTGCGGGGCCCGCGGGGCTGTTTTTGCCGGCGGTCAGCCCTCCAGCAGCCGCTGTCCCACGTACTCGCCCGGCGCGGCGCCCCCCGGCACGGCGAACAGTCCGCTCGCCTCGTGGCGGATGTATTCCGACAGCGCGTCGCCCCGGTCGAGCCTGCGCTGCACCGGCACGAAGCTTCGCACCGGGTCCGCCTGCCAGCAGACGAACAGCAGGCCCGCGTCGGGCGTTCCGTCGGCGTCGAAGCCGTCGTGGAAGGAGAAGGGGCGGCGCAGCATCGCCGCGCCGCCGTTCTGGTCGGGGCGGGTGATGCGCGCGTGCGCGGTCAGGGGCACCACGAGCGAGCCGTCGGCGGTCGTCTTCTCCAGGTCCATCGCGGTGGTCTCGGTGCCGCCGCTGAGCGGCGCCCCGTCGGACTTGCGGCGGCCGATGACGTCCTCCTGGGCCTTGAGCGAGAGCTTCTCCCAGTCGTCTAGCAGCATGCGGATGCGGCGAACGACGGCGTAGGAGCCGTGCGCCATCCAGTCCGGATCACCGGACCCGGGGACGAAGACACGCTGCTCGAAGTCGGTCTCGGCCGGCTTGGGGTTGCGTGTGCCGTCGATCTGACCCATCAGGTTGCGGGCCGTCGCCGGGCGGGAGGTCGCGCCCGGGGAGCGGTTGAAGCCGTTCATCTGCCAGCGCAGCCGGGCCGCACCACCGGCGTCCTTCTGGATCGTCCGCAGCGCGTGGAAGGCGACCAGCGCGTCGTCGGCGCCGATCTGCACCCACAGATCGCCGTTGCTGCGGGAGGCGTCGAGACGGTCGGAGGAGAAGTCGGGCAGCGGGTCCAGGGCGGCGGGACGCCGGCCCTCCAGGCCCGTGCGCGAGAAGAAACTGTGGCCGAAGCCGAAGGTGATCGTCAGGGAGGACGGTCCCGCGTCCCGGGCGACGCCGGTGTCGTCGTGCCCGGCCTCGCCCGCCATCAGCCGCTCGGCGGTGGCCGACCAGCGGCGCAGCAGGGCGGCGGCCTGCGTGCGGCCCGCGCCCGGCGCCAGGTCGAAGGCGAGGAGATGACCCCGGGCCTGGGCCGCGTCGACGATGCCGGGCTGGTGCCGCCCCCGGAACGACACCCGGGCCGCGCCCAGCGAGGTCAGGGGCGCGGTCTTCTCCGACTCCGCGGGCGCCGCTGTGTATCCGGCGGCGGCGCCCACCGCGCCCAGCGCGAGCCCGGTGGCGCCGGCGGTGCCCAGCAGCCGGCGCCGGGAGATCGCCCCCGTGGAGGCGGCGCTGTCCGCGACGGTGCCGTCCGGGGCGCTCCGTCCGGACGGGCGCCGCGTGGGGGCGTCCTTCGTGGCGGGGCCCCGCTTGGTGTTCTGGGAAGGGATGCCCTCGGGGGACGCCTCGGGTGTGGACTGCTCAGCCATGGTGTCGTTCAGCCGATCTTCGCGTTCTTGCTCACGCTTGTCTGGTCGATGTCGGACGTCCGCACGGTCACGGCGATCTTCCAGTCGCCCGCCATGGGGATCTGCACCCCGCTCGCCGACCAGTGCCCGGTGGCGATGCGGTCGGGCACGACGGGCAGCGGGCCGATGCTCTTGGCCTCGAGGGTGAAGGCGACCTTCACCTCGGGGACGTCGAAGGCACTGCCGTTCGGGCGCACCACATAGAGGTGCATCTCGTTGGCGCCGACACGGGCCGGGTCGAGGGTGACCTCGACGGTGCCCTTGCCGTCCTGGCCGCCCGTGTCGAAGGGGATCTTCAGCGACAGCGGACCGGACCGCTGCGCCGCGGTGGAGGTGGCGGCCTTGGCCACCTCCTCGGTGCGCCCCGGTTCGGTGGTCGTCAGCGCGGTGGTGACGGCCAGCACGACGACGGCGACGGCCGTCTCCGTGAGCACCGAGCGACGCAGCCCGGAACGGGCGGGATCGGCGTCACGGAGCCGCTTGGCCCGCGCGGCGGCCATGGCGGCGCGCTGCCTGGCCAGCTGGGCGGTGCGCTCGGAGGACCCCGAAGCCCCCTTCCGGGAGGCGTTCGAGCCGCCGCCCTTGGCCGACGCCTTCGCCGTCACCCGCTTCTTCTGCGCCGTGCGCTGCGCCTTCGCCGCGGGCACGTCCGTGAGCCGGGCCGTCCAGCGCCGCGAGATCCAGGCGACACCGACCAGGACGGCGACCAGTGCGACCTTCACGAGGAGCAGCTGTCCGTACGCCGTACCGGTCAGCGCCGACCACGAGCCGAGCTGACGCCAGGACTGGTAGACACCGGTCGCGACCAGGGTCACGACGCTTGCGAAGGCCACGCGCGAGAAGCGCTGGACGGCCGACTTCTCGATCGACGGCGCGCGGTACAGGGCGACCAGCATCGTCGCGAGACCACCGAGCCAGACGGCGACCGCCAGCAGATGCAGGATGTCGACGGGCATCGCGAGGCCGGTCTGGATGCCGGTCGAGGCGTGTTCGGCCATCGCCCAGGTGGCCGCGAGACCGGCCGCGACGACAAAGCCGCCGACGGCGAGTCCGAAGGTGAGGTCCTGTTTCGTGGCAGCCCGCTCCGCATCGAGGCCGTCGCCGCCCGACGCGGCCTTCCGGCCCCCGGACCCGTTCGCCTCGCCGGCCCTCTCCTCACCGTCCGCGTCCCGTTTCGCGAATGCCCCGAAGAGCACCGCGACGAACAGGGCCGCCGCCGCGAGCAGCAGCAGCCGGGAGACGAGGGCGGCACCGGCCTTGGTCTGGAGCACCTGCCCGACCAGGGAGAGGTCGAAGACGTCGGCGAACTTCCCCGAGCCGGTGTACGAGCCGCGCAGAAGCAGCAGCGCGAGCGTGGCGGAGGTGAGGGCCACCCATCCGGAGACCACGAGCCGCTGCACCGCCCGCTCTCCGGCCCCCCGCTGCCAGCAGGCCAGGACGAAGGCGGCGCCGCCGATCAGGACGATGAACCCGGCGTACGAGACGTAGCGCGCGAACCCGTAGAGTCCGCCGACGACCCCGCCGCCCACGGTCTGGCCCGAGGCGGAGACCGTGGTCGCGGACGGGGCCCCGACGGAGAAGGTGAAGGCGCCCGAGACGGGATGGCTGTCCGCGGACACCACCTGGTAGGTGACCGTGTAGGTGCCGCGGGGCAGACCCGGGTGCACCCTCACGCCGTACATCGTCCCGGTCAGCTCGGCCGGCTTGCCGGTGTCGACCCGCTGTCCCTTGGGGTCGAGGACCTTGAACGACCCGTCCGACAGGGCCACCTTCTCGGAGAAGTCGAGCGTGATCTGCGTGGGCGCCTTGTCGACCACCGATCCCTGTGCGGGGTCGCTGCCGAGCAGCGCGGCGTGCGCGGAGGCGGGTGCGGCCCCGCCGAACAGCGTGCCCGCCACGGCGAGCAGCAGTGCCATCAGCGCCAGGACGCCCCGGATCCGCGGCGTGCGGGGGAACTTTGCGCGGATGCCGCCCTGGACGTGTCCGGTGGGAGCGGTGGCCTGCGTCACGGTGATCCCTCTCTCAGTGCCCGGTCTCGGGGGTGTACGTCGGCGACTTCACCGGCATCTCGACCGTGACCGTTCCGGACTTTGCGAAGTGCAGCTGCACGGACACCTTCTCGCCCTGTTCGGGCTTGTGGGTGAGCTTCTCGAACATGAGGTGGTTGCCACCGGTCTCGAAGTCCAGCCGGCCGTCCGCGGGCACGGCGAAGGACTTCTCCTCCTCCATGACGCCGTCCTTGGTGGAGTGCAGCGTGACGTCGCCGGCGAGCCGGCTGGTGACGGAGGTCAGGGTGTCGGCGCCACCGGAGTTGGAGACGACGAAGAACCCGGCCGCGAGATCGCCGGTGGGCGGGGCGGGCATGTAGGCCCCGGTGACCTTCAGCTCGGGCTCGGAGGACGACGAGGAACCCGCGCCGCAGCCCGCGAGCACCAGTCCCGCCGCTGTCAGCACCGCGAGGTTGACGGAGCGTTGGTTCACGGGTTCTCCCCCTCGATGATCTTGGGGAGGTCCTTGGTGTAGTCGTCGACGGTGGCGTCCTCGCCGTACACCACATAACCCGCGTCGGTCTTCGGCGAGAACGCGATGACCTGGGTGCCGTGGAAGGAGACGATCTTGCCGTCCTTCTCCTTCTTCGGTGGCTCGATGCTGATGCCGACGGTGCGGGCTCCTGCCTGGACCGTGGCGAAGTCACCGGTCAGCCCGACGACATCGGGGTCGATGCCCTTGAGCCACGCGCCGAGCGCGGAAGGTGTGTCGCGCTCCGGGTCGGTGGTGACGAACACGATCCGCAGCGACTCCTTCTGCGCCGGGGTCAGCTGCTTGTCCTTCTCGACCTGCTTCTTGGCGACCGCGAGGTTGTTCATCGTCAGCGGGCAGACGTCGGGGCAGTGGGTGTAGCCGAAGTAGATGAGGGTCGGCCTGCCCTTGGTCTGCGCACGCAGGTCGTACTTCTTGCCGTGCGTGTCGGTGAGGACCAGATCCGGCTTTTCGAACGGCTGGTCGAGCACGGTCGCGGCCTTGTCCGATCCGGATTCCGCGGAGACCACGGCGATCGGCTTGTCCCCGCCGTCGCCGGAGCCGCAGGCGGAGAGGGTGAACGCGGCGGCGGCCAGGAGGGCTGCCGCGGCGAGCGTCTTCTTGCGCATGGAGAACGTCCCAGATGTGAGTGCTCCGGTGTGCACGGGGACCGTGCGCCGCGCGCCACGGCGATGGCGCACGATCCCCGCGCGTGCCCGGAGGCGAGTGGTACCTCAGGCCTCGGTGCTGCGCCGACGGCCGGCCATGACGCCGTACGCGACACCCGCCGCGCCGACGACGATGCCCACGACGCCGAGGACGCGGGCGGTGGTGTCACTGCCGCCGGTGGAGGTCACCGCGGCGGTTTCCTCGGAGGCCGAGGCGGCGGAGGCGTCCTCGGCCCGGCTGCCGTTGTGGCCCCCCTCGGAGGCCGAGGCCAGCTCGAGCACCGGGGCCGGGTTGTCGGGCTCCTCCTGGCCGTCCTTCTGCACCTCGATCCAGCGGACGACGTCCTTGTCGGAGTACGTCTGCAGGGCCTTGAAGACGAGCTGGTCGGCGTCCTCGGGCAGCCGGCCGACCGAGAGCGGGAACTTCTGGAAGTAGCCCGGTTCGATGCCCTTGCCGGTGGCGGTCCAGGTGACCTTGGTGACGGCCTCGTCGATCTGCTCACCGTGCAGAGTGAGCGGCTTGTCGAGCTTGGACCTGGTGACCTGCACCGTCCAGCCGTCGACCGGCTGCGGCATCACGGAGGCCAGCGGGTGGTCGGCGGGGAGGTTGACCTCGAGCTTGGTGGTCGAGGCGTCGTCGCGCTCGTTCGGGACCTTGAAGTCGACGACTGCGTAGCCGCCCTTGGCGGCCTCGCCCTCGGGCTGCACGGTGACGTGCGCGAAGGCGGGCGAGGACAGGACGAGAACGGCCGACGCGGCGGCGGTGCCGGCGACGGCGAGGCGCGAAGCCTTCAGGGAACCCTTGATGGCCTTCATGGCGTTAGAGCACTCCACTTCGAGTGTGAGTCCATTGGGAAGAACGGTGCGCGGGTGCAGCCGTGGCCACGGGGGGTGGCACGGCGCGGGCGCGCACGCGTGCTGCACGACGGCAGCCCTCCCGGAGGAACGAGTGGAGAGGCGCGTCGTGTTCAGGCAGCGAGGACGTGAGGAGTGGAGGACGGCGGTCCGCGCCGGATCACCGTGTGCTGCAGTGCGCTCTTCCGCTGCTTCGGCGGCACGAGGAAGGAGGCGCGTGGGGCGCGCGTCCTCGCTTCGGGCGCCTCGGGGAGCCCGGTCAGCAGGGCGCGCACAAGCGCGAACGCCGATCGCAGGGACCGGACGAGCGCCCCCTCCGCGACTCCGTGCGCGGACAGCCGCATGAGCCGCAGCAGTGCGATGTCACCGTGACGCAGCACCCAGCCCGCGGCGACCGCTGCGAGTACGTGCCCGAGCAGCATCGGCACGGACGGCAGCATCGACCACCATGAGCCGGCGGCGGTCGACAGGGCGTCCGCCGGGTCGTGCATGGCGGCCATGTCCGACCCCGTGCCGAGCCGCGCATCGGCAAGGATCCGCTGTGCCTGTGCCGGGGAGATCGTCGCCGCCGTGGCGCCGCACATGATGTGTGCGGCCCGCGCCACGAGTGTGGCGTCGGGCGCGGACATCGCGCTCGAGGTCATCGACATGGCACCGGCGTGCTGCCCCAGCCCGAACAGGGTGTGCAGCACGGCCTGGCCCACCGCGAGGACCGCGGCGATACCGGGCAGCGAGCGCTCCCGCCCGGCGAGCGTGACGGCGACGGCGAACACGCCGAGGAATCCGGCGCCCAGCGTCCACAGCGGAACCGTGGCGCAGGAGGCGAGCGCATGCCCCGCCGCGGCCAGCACGACGCAGACCGCGGCGAACACCGCGGCCCGCAGGACCCGGAGATCGTGTCCGGTGCGCGCCGTGCGCTGACGAGGGGCACTCATGGCGGGCTCATCATCCCACTGGCCCCGTGGGCTCCGTACGGCAGGTCCGCAAGGTGGCATCCATGCGGTTATCGGAAGAGTGATCCGGAAGATCGCCTTCTGCCGCGTTCCTGCTGTCCGCGCCCACTCTTTACACCCGCGCACGGCCCGGGCGCATCCGCCGATCGAGCGGGATCTCGTCCAACGGGCGATTGCACGCGGGCAGTCGTGGCAATACGTAACGGTATGTCGAGCCGCGGCCAGGAGGCTGGAGCATGAGCATCTGGTGGTCACTCCATCTGCGGCGCGAGGCTGCGAGCGTGCCGCTCGCCCGACGGCTCCTCATGGGCACCATGGAGACCGCCGGCGTCGACCCCGACATCTCCTACGACCTCTCCGTCGCGCTCAGTGAAGCCTGCGCCAACGCGGTCGAGCACGGCGGTGGCGCCGCCCACGGCGAGGCGTACCGGGTCACGGCGTATCTCGACGGGGAGACGTGCCGCATCGAGGTCACCGACTCGGGGCCCGGCTTTCCCACGGGCCGGGTCCGTCCCGCGATCCGGCCGGCCCGCACCGACGCCGAGCACGGCCGTGGGCTCTGCCTGATCGAGCAACTCGCCGATCACGTCCACATCGGCAACAAGCCGGACCGCGGCGGTGCGGTGGTCAGCTTCGACAAGATCCTCAAGTGGAGGAAGGACGCGCCGCTGGTGGCCGTCTAGCGCGTCGCCCGGTGGCGTGCGCAGCCGGGAGGACATCCTGCCTCGCCGCTCGCAACGGCCACGCAGCTCGGCGACGGCGGGGACGTGATCTGCGGCAGACGGGCCCCGCCCGCCCCCCGGACGCCGCTTGTCAGCCGTCCAAGTGGTCCAGTACCCGTCCCAGGACGTCCAGTGCCTCGGGATACGCCCGCTCCCGCGGCGTTCCGTACCCGACCACCAGCCCCTGCGGCCGTCCCTCGCCCGCCGTGTGCCAGTGGTCGCCGAGCCGCCCCACCGCAAGCCCCTCCGCCTCGGCCCGCGCCACCGCCGCCTCCTCGTCGGGGACGTCGACCAGTGCGTGCAGACCGGCCGCGATCCCCCGGATGCGGCGACGGCTGCCCAGCCGGTCGACGAGCTGGTCGCGTCGGCGCCGGTAGCGCAGCCGGCAGGCGCGGATGTGCCGGTCGTAGGCATGACTGTCGACCAGTTCCGCGAGGGCCAACTGGCCGATGGTCTCGGTGTGGTGGTCGCTGTGCAGCTTGGCGTCGGCCACCGCGTCCACCAGGTGCGGCGGCAGCACCATCCAGCCCAGGCGCAGTGCGGGACCGAGCGTCTTGGAGGCGGTGCCCAGATAGACCACATGGTCGGGCGCCATCCCCTGGAGCGCGCCGACGGGCTGCCGGTCGTAGCGGAACTCCCCGTCGTAGTCGTCCTCGACGACCAGTCCGCCCCGCGCGCGTGCCCACTCCGTCAGCGCCCGGCGCCGCTCCGGGTGCAGCGTGACCCCGGTCGGGTACTGATGCGCGGGAGTCACCACCACGGCCGCCTCGTCGGTCAAGTCCCCGGTACGAGCGCCCCGTTCGTCGACCCGTAGCGGGACCACGCCGCCGCCGTTGTGCCGCACCACGTCCCGGTGGAACGGCAGGCCGGGATCCTCCATGGCGATCGACGCGCCGTCCAGCACACGCGTGAGGAGGGCGAGCCCCTGCACATAGCCGGAGGTGATCACGATCCGCTCGGGAGGCGCCGGCACCCCGCGCGCCCGGCCCAGATAGCCCGAGAGCGCCGTGCGCAGTTCGATACGGCCGCGCGGATCGCCGTAGTCGTACGCGAGGGACGGCGCGGTCGCGATCGCGCGGCGCAGTGCCCGCAACCAGGCCGCCGCGGGGAAGGCGCCGACATCCGGACTGCCGGGCCGCAGGTCGAAACGCGGGGCACGGGTGTGCGGGGCGCCGTCGTCCCGTGCGGGCGCCTGCGCGGGAAGCGAGGCGACCCGGGTGCCCGAGCCCTGCTGCGCCGTCAGGTACCCCTCGGCGACCAACTGGTCGTACGCCGCTTTCGCGGTGCCCCGGGAGACACCCAGTTCGGCGGCGAGCTTCCGGGTCGCCGGGAGCCGCGATCCGGGCGCGAGCCGGCCGTCCCGCACGGCGTCCCGAAGCGCCCGCTCCAGACCGGCGCGGCGACCGTCCGCCGCGTCCGGTTCGAGGTGCAGGTCGACGCCGACGCCGGACCAGAACGCGTCCGCGGACGCAGGTGCTCGGACCAACGGAAATCCCCCCGTACGTCATGCGGATGGCCGGGTACCTCCCTTCGGTACCCGGCCATCGGCTCCCGTATCAGCCCTTCAGCGCGGCCATCCACGCCTCGACCTCGTCGGAGCGCCGGGGCAGGCCCGCCGAGAGGTTCCGGTTGCCGTCCTGGGTGACGAGGATGTCGTCCTCGATGCGGACTCCGATGCCCCGGTACTCCTGCGGGACGGTCAGGTCGTCCGCCTGGAAGTACAGGCCGGGCTCGACGGTCAGCACCATGCCGGCCTCCAGCGTGCCGTCCACATACGTCTCCACACGCGCGGCGGCGCAGTCGTGGACGTCCATGCCGAGCATGTGGCCCGTGCCGTGCAGGGTCCAGCGGCGCTGCAGACCGAGTTCCAGGACACGCTCCACCGGGCCCTCGACGAGCCCCCACTCGACCAGCTTCTCGGTCAGCACCCGCTGCGCGGCGTCGTGGAAGTCGCGGTACTTGGCGCCCGGCTTCACCGCCGCGATGCCGGCCTCCTGGGCCTCGTACACGGCGTCGTAGATCTTCTTCTGGATCTCGCTGTACCTGCCGTTCACCGGCAGCGTGCGGGTCACGTCGGCGGTGTAGTAGGTGTGCGTCTCCACGCCCGCGTCCAGCAGGAGCAGGTCGCCGGAGCGGACCGGGCCGTCGTTGCGCACCCAGTGCAGGGTGCAGGCGTGCGGGCCCGCCGCGCAGATGGAGCCGTAGCCGATGTCGTTGCCCTCCACCCGGGCGCGGAGGAAGAACGTGCCCTCGATGTAGCGCTCGGAGGTGGCCTCCGCCTTGTCGAGGACCTTCACGACGTCCTCGAAGCCCCGCGTGGTCGAGTCGACGGCCTTCTGCAGTTCGCCGATCTCGAAGTCGTCCTTGACCAGCCGCATCTCGGAGAGGAAGACGCGCAGCTCCTCGTCGTGCTCGGCGGTCACCTTGTCGTGCAGCGCGGACTCGATCCCGGCGTCGAAGCCGCGGACCAGCCGGACCGGGCCGGTGGCCTCCTTCAGCTTCTCCGGCAGCTTCCGCACGTCCGACGCGGGGATGCCGTGGAGCTGCTCGGCCTCGGCGAGGGAGTGGCGGCGGCCGACCCAGAGCTCGCCCTGGCCGGACAGCCAGAACTCGCCGTTCTCACGGTCGGAGCGGGGGAGCAGATAGAGCGTCGCGGTGTGCCCGTCGGCGGTCGGCTCCAGGACGAGGACGCCGTCCTCGGTCTGGTTGCCGCTGAGGTACGCGTACTCGACGGAGGCGCGGAAGGCGTAGTCCGTGTCGTTCGAGCGGGTCTTCAGATTGCCCGCGGGAATCACCAGGCGCTCGCCCGGGAAACGTGCGGAGAGCGCGGCACGGCGGGCAGCCGTCTCGGCGGCCTGTGCGATCGGCCGCAGGTCGTGCAGCTCGGTGTCGGCCCAGCCGGACTTCATGCTCTCGGCGAGCTCGTCGGACACGCCCGGGTACAGGCCGTTCTTGCGCTGCTTGATCGGCTCTTCGGTCTCTTCCGGGGTCTCCGGAGTGAGCTCGTCCGCCACGGTCATCCTCCTTGGATACGGCACTGGGCCTCATCCATCGTACGGTCGCACTGAAGGGGGCACCGGACGGGAAGGCCTGTTACCGAAGGCAGCCGTGTTCTCACTCGAAGCGCGCGGCCAGCAGCACCACGTCCTCCGCACCGTCCGCCTGGCCGAGGCCGTCCGGGAGCACCGACCGCAGTACGTGGTCGGCGATCGCCCCCGGGTCCGTCCGCACCGTCCGCGGCACGCTCGCGGCCGCCGCGTGCAGCCGGGCGAAAGCACGGTCCATGGGGTCGCCGGTGCGGTGCAGCAGTCCGTCGGTGTAGAGCAGCACGGTCTCGCCCGGCTCGGCCGTCACCTCGATGCTCGGTGCCTCCCAGCAGGCCAGCATCCCGAGGGGCGCCGACAGCGAGGTCTCCACGAACTCCGTGCGGCGCGGTCCGACCACCAGGGGCGGGCTGTGCCCGGCCCCGGCGAGGGTGAGCTTGCGCAGCGCGGGTTCGCAGTACGCGAACAGGGCGGTGGCCGAGCGGGCGGGCTCGGTGAGTCTCAGCAGCAGTTCGAGGTCCGACAGGACCGCCACCGGGTCCTCGCCCTCCATCACCGCGTACGCGCGCAGTGAGGCGCGCAGCCGGCCCGACGCCGCCACCGCGCTCGGTCCCGAGCCGGTGACCGAGCCGACCGCGAGACCGAGCGCCGCCTCGGGCAGCGCCAGCGCGTCGTACCAGTCGCCGCCCCCGCGCGGACCGGTGTGGCGCCTGGCGGCGAGCTGGACGCCGGCGACCCGCGGCAGCCGTGCGGGGAGCAGTTCGTCGACGATCGTCGCCGTGCACAGGCGTGTGCGCTCGATCTCGACCATCCGCGCCAGGTGTTCGGCGGCGTAGCGGACGTAGAGGCCGACGAGGTGGCGCTGGCGCTCCACCGGCTCGGCCGGCTCGTCGTAGAACCAGACCGCGGCGCCGAGCCGTCCGGCCGCCTCGCCGGACAGGGGGAGCGCATAGCTGGCGGCGTACCCGAGCCGGGCGGCCACCTCGCGGTGGCGGGGGTCGAGCCCGTCCTCGGAGAACAGGTCCGGCTGCGCGATCTCACGCTCGCCACCCGGCAGTCCGTCCAGGATCCTGCCGTACGACATGGAGCTGCGCGGCACGGTCTCGATGTGCCCGAGGTCGGCACGCGCCAGGCCGAGGCCCATGGTGGTGTCCGGTCCCAGACCGTCGCGCGGCTCCAGCACGACGAGACCGCGCCGGGCGCCCACGAGCGCGGCTCCGGCCCGCAGCAGCTCCTGCAGCGCGTCGGCGAGCGTGTTGGTGCGGGCCAGGCGCTCGGTGAGTTCGTGCAGCGTCGTGAGATCGGACACCCAGCCGGCGAGGCGGTCCTGGAGGACGGCGCCCGGGTCGACGGGGACGTCCGCGGTGCCCGGTGGGGCGCCCACGGTGGCCGACGTCGGCGCGACAGTGTGTGCGGGGGCCGGGACCGTTGAATCGATTCCGGCCACTTTCGGAGGGTGAGGTGCGTTCATGATGACCGGCGTTCGAACCGGTGCAAATTGCTCGATAGCATCGCAAACCCCCATGTCAATCTGCGCCGCTAGCGGTGTCTCCACATGTACACGCACTTGTGAGGAGATGTCCAGCATTGTCCTGCTGGGATTCCTGGTGTCCGCGAGGCCTTCCTACTCTCTTGAGGAACGGTAAAGTTGGCTCAAAACTGCCTCGGGTATCCCCTTATTGCGGTCGACTGGCCTTGTTCGACAGAGCGTCACAGCGGTCGTGATGGGTACGTACTCGGTGAAGGCCAGGGGTGGTTGGGGGCCACCCGGAACCTGGCGCGGGACCCGGGCGTCTTAGCCACCGACGACCAAGCCCCATCCTCCCCTGGCGGAGGCGGCGAGTAAGAGCGGGACGGCAAATCGCCAGGTGCCGCCACCCCGCGCCATACCCATCCTTGTGACGGGCACAGTGGGGCGTGGACGCAGCCAGGGCTCGGCCCACAGGGGCTCCCCTTGTCCAGGACAAGGGAGTGATGCGCCAGCAGGTACGCACAGTGAAGTGATCGACACATGGTGTGATGTGGACCTCGGTGTTGCCAGGCGTGCAACGGAAAGGAACGAGCGCTCATGCGCGAGATCCTCGGAAGGCGACGCAGGCTCCTGTCCAGGCGGAACGACGGCAGGCCTGAGCCGATCAGCGCGGCCCTGACCTTCGCGACCGAATGGCAGTGGCCGGTTCTCCCGGGTGTGGCACCGGACCCGCAGGGGCGGGCCCGTTGCGGATGCCCGGACCCCGAGTGCACAGTGCCAGGAGCGCACCCCTTCGACCCCGGGCTGCTCGCGGCCACCACCGACGAGCGCATGGTGCGCTGGTGGTGGGGCAACCGGCCCTCCGCACCCATTGTGCTGGCCACCGGCGGCCGGGCGCCCTGCGCCGTGAGCCTGCCCGCCCTCGCGGCCTCGCGTGCCCTCGCCGCGCTCGACCGGAAGGGCATCCGCCTCGGCCCGGTCGTCGCGGCGCCGCACCGCTGGGCGATCCTGGTGGCGCCCTACTCCATGGAGCAGCTGGGCGAGCTGCTCTACGCACAGGACTTCGTTCCCGGGTCGCTGCGCTTCCACGGCGAGGGCGGCTATCTGGCGCTGCCCCCCTCCGAGACCGGTCACGGGGAGATCCGCTGGGAGCGGGCGCCGCTGCCCGGCTCCGCCTCGCCCTGGGTCCCGGACGTGGAGGCGGTCGTGGACGCCGTTGTGGAAGCCCTCACTCGTACGGGTGTGAGCGCGCCCGAGTTGTAGGGGTGTCGGGCGCGCGGCGGACCGGGCGCCCATGATCCGTCGATATCTTCGGCCCATGCTGATTCGCCCTGGTGGACACGGGAGACGGGCGCGGGGAACGGGCTCGTGGGTCCGTGAGCGGTCCGACGCCGGCAGGGTCCGGTTGTTCGCCCTCATGGGCGCGGTCGCGGTCGCGGTCGCGCTTCCGCTCGCCGTGGCGTCCGCGGGGTCGGTCGGCGAGGGGGATCGCGGCGCGATCCGCCTCCCCGTGCACGAGGAGGAGAAGCGTCCGGCATCCGTCCACTCCCCGCAGCCGGGCCTCGGTCTCACCACCGCCGCCCGCTGTGGTCCTCAACTCTCCTCCGTGGACGGGATCGAGGCGCAGACCTGCGTCATGACACAGGGCCGAGAGGCCTGGGCGCGCACGTACTACCGCAATGCCACTGGCGAGGAACTGAGTTCCGTCCTGAGCTTCATGGGGCCGGACGGCCGCAGTGTCCAGATGCACTGCGTGGTGGCGGCGGGCGACGACCCGGAGAGCTGCGAGACACCGCGGCGGCCCCTGGCCGGCGAAGCGGTGGCGTACTCGGCGGTCGCGGAGTTCGCCGCGGGCGACGGGGAGGGACCGCTGCTGCTGCGCTCCGGCAGTGACGTCGGCGCGCACGGTCTGTAACTCGGCGGTTCCGTACGGCAGTTCAGGCCGATGCGGGCGGCGTCCCGGATCCGGACATGGAAAGACCCGGTTGCTGGCGACGGGGGATGCACCAGCAACCGGGCTACTGGAACGGTAACAAGAGATCGGCTGTTCGCAAATTCGATCTCGGCTATTCGGACACGGATTTGCCTGTCGCCGGGGGGACTTGTGACAGGGGTCACCCGCAGCGGGGTCCGGACGGGCCGACCGTTCGATGTGGCGAACGCCTCGCCTCAGCTGAGCGTCACCTGTCGGTTGGTCAGCCCGCCGCGTGCCCGGCGCTCGTCGGCGGTGAGCGGTTCCTTCGAGGAGAGGGCGGCCGCGAGTCGCTCCGCGAACTCGGCGGCGGGCTTCTCGATGTCCTCGGCGCCCATCCCGGTCGGCAGGTCCCAGACCGGCACCGTGAGCCCGTGCGCACGGAAGGAGCCGACCAGGCGTGTGCCCTCGCCGAGGCTCGACTGCCCGGCCGCGTGCAGCCGCGCGAGAGCGTCCAGAAGCTGCTCCTCGGCGTGCGGCATGACCCACCGCAGGTGGTTCTTGTCGGGGGTCTCGCACCAGTACGCGGCGTCCACGCCGGCGAGCTTCACGGTGGGGATGGCGGCCTCGTTGGCCCGCTCCAGGGAGGCGGCCACCTCGGGCGTCGTGTTCTGCGCGTCCGGGACCCAGAACTCGAAGCCGCTGTGCACGACGGGCTCGAAGGGGCCCTCCGGGTCCAGCAGGTCCTGCAGCCGCGGTCCGCCGGCCGACGGGCGACGGCCCTGCACCGGGGTGCCGGGCTCGGCCACCAGGGCGCGCTCGAGGGTGTCCGCGAGGTCCCGGCTGATGTCGCCCGACGCCGTGTCGTTCTGCAGGCCGAGCAGGACCGTGCCGTCGTCCCGGCGCAGCGCCGGCCAGGCCATCGGGAGGACCGTGGCGAGCACGACGGACGGGACGTCCTCGGGCAGGCCCTCCCTGAGACGGAGCTCGACGGTCGCCGCGGGCACCAGCTCGCGCAGCGCGATCCAGTCGCACTCGCCGGCAAGTCCCTCGAACGGACGGTGCACCAGCTCGGTCACCGCGTGCGCGGCGGCCCGGCCGTGGCAGGCCTTGTAGCGGCGGCCGCTCCCGCAGGGACAGGGCTCGCGGGCGCCGACGACCGGGATCTCGGCATCCGTGAGCTCCGGGCGCTCGGCCTTGGTCTGGGGTCGCTTCTTGGCCATCGTGGATGTCTCCCGGTTACGGCTCGTTTCGTACGGGCGCGAGCCTAGCCCCTCCGACCACGGGCGACGGGATCCTGTGGACAACGCACCGAGTCGTCCCCGAAGGGGGGTGTGCCGGGCCGGACGGGGAGTGTGCGAACGGGCCCTCACGGCGTCGGCCCATGAGGTCCGCGCGACGCGAAGAGCCCTGGTCCGGGAAGGGTGCGTTGGGAACGGCCACCGCGTCCGGCGCGTCCCGCGATGGATCTCCGCTCGGACGTCGGTCCGCGTGTCGCGCGCGGGGCGGCCCGGATCGTTCCGGTCGCGGCCCGGCGCTCCCGATCGGCCGGCCGCCTCGTCCCGGTCGCCGGGGTTTCAGTCCAGCTCGTCGAACGCGTCCGCGAAGTCCAGCCCGGGTATCTGCGACACGGAGGGTGCGGTGACGCGCGTAGCGAAGTCCTCACGCCGACGGGCCGAGCAGACGTCGTCCTGGACCACAACCCAGACCGTGACCTCGCCGCGGACGTCGTCCCGGACGCCCCAGTCCTTGGCCAGTGCCGTGATGATGTTCAGTCCGCGGCCGCCGTGCGCGGTGACCGACGGAGTCGCGGGAACCGGACGGGTCGGGCCCCCGCCGTCCGTCACCTCGACGGTGAGTCGTCCCGAGGCGTCGACGCGCCATGCGACGCGAACGTCCCCGTCCCCTGCCAGGCTGCCGCCGAGCGGCCTGCCGTGCCGACAGGCATTGCTGAGCAATTCCGAAAGGATAAGTACGGCATCGTCGATGACCGTTTCCGAGACACCGCCGGTACGCAGATGATCCCGCATACGGTGCCTCGCCTCCCCCACGCCCGCAGGACCATGGGGTACGGCCATGCTCGACGACGTGGGCACCTCCTGTGCCACCACCAACGCCACCCCCGAGACCTCCTTCGCCCCACGCCACCGAGTGGATGCCCCGACGGGCCGGACCGGAAACCGGCCGTGTATGTGTGCTGACGCACTCATAACGGTCGAACACAGTCCGAACGCGCCGGTGCACTCCCCGTATGCGCGTGGCTGGATCCCACCCCTTGCGAAAGTGCCGTCGACAGTGCCCTGAAAGGCGCCGCTCAGCGGCCCAGCTGTTGCAGCACGGCGCGCGGGCGGTTGGTGATGATGGCGTCCACGCCCAGCTCGAGGCAGAGATCGACGTCCTCCGGCTCGTTCACGGTCCACACGTGCACCTGGTGCCCGGCCTGCTTCAGACGCTGGATGTACGCCGGGTGGCTGCGCACGATCCGCATCGAGGGGCCCGCGATCCGGACACCCACCGGCAGCCGTCCGTCGCGCAGCCGCAGGGACAGGAACTGCAGAAGGTAGACCGTCGGCAGCGTGGGGGAGGCGGACCGCACCCGGTGCAGCGAGCGCGCGGAGAAGCTCATGACCCGCACCCTCGACTCGGCCGGCGACTGCGGGGCGTCCAGGCCGAACCGCTTCAGCAGTTGCAGCAGCCGCTCCTCGACCTGCCCCGCCCAGCGCGTCGGATGCTTCGTCTCGATCGCCAGGTCGATGGGGCGCCCGGCGTCGGCGACGAGCTCGAGCAGACGCTGCAGGGTGAGGACGGAGGTGTCCCCCGGGTCCTGCGGCCGTCGCTCCCAGTCGGGCTCTTCGTCCCGGCTCTTCCAGGAGCCGAAGTCCAGGGCGGCGAGGTCGGAGAGCTCCAGTGCGGAGACCGCGCCGCGGCCGTTGGACGTACGGTTGACACGTCGGTCGTGAACGCAGACCAGGTGGCCGTCGGCGGTCATGCGGACGTCGCACTCGAGGGCGTCCGCGCCGTCCTCGATCGCCTTCTTGTACGCGGCCAGGGTGTGCTCGGGGGCCTCTTCGGAGGCTCCTCGGTGTGCGACGACCTGGACCAGGTGCTGTCGTGCGTGGGTCACCGCGTCATGGTGTCACCGTCGCGGGGAGCGTGTGTGGTCGGAAGGCGACGTGACGGCGTCGGCGAGGTGTCGGGTATGCAGATTTTTGTTCGGACAGGTCCGGTATAAAGAGAGGTCGCGGACCCACAGCCACGGTTTATGGTGCCCTGACGCCCGGTGGGAAAAGCTTGACGGCGTACAACAGGACAGGCACAGCTGAAACGCGCCCGGCGCCGCGCAGGGTGAGCGAGCGTGGCCGAGTGCGACCGAGAAGGACAGCCGTGGAACGAGGAGAAGAGCTGTGAGCACCGAGAACGAGGGCACTGCGGTCCCCCCGGCCCCGTCTGCACCCCCTGTGCCGGTGGATGCTCCCGCTTCCGCGCCGGGAGGGGCCCACGAAGGACACCCGCCGATCGCGGGCGGCCCGGCACCGGACGCGGGGAGCGCCCCGCCCGCCGGGGGCCCGGCATACGGACCGCCGCAGCACGAGGGCGCGCCCAACACTCAGCTTCCGCCGGTGCCTCCGGGGCAGCCCGGAGCGCCGTCGGCCGCGGCGGCGGGATGGCCGCCGCCTCCGCCGGTCACCCCCGTGTACGCGGGCGGCGGCGGTGCGGGCGACGTCTGGGGAGCCTCGTACCAGCAGCCCGCCCCGAAGCCGAAGAACGGCCGCGGCGGTCTGATCGCCGCGGTCCTCGTGGCCGCGCTGGTCGCGGGCGGTGTCGGCGGCGGCATCGGCTACCAACTCGCGAGGAACGGCGACTCCGGCGGCTCCACCACCGTCTCCGCGGCCACCAGCGGCGGCGACGTCAAGCGCGACAACGGCTCGGTCGCGAGCGTCGCCGCCAGGGCACTGCCGAGCACGGTGACCATCGAGGCCGAGAGCAGCAACGGTCAGGGCGGCACGGGCACGGGCTTCGTCTTCGACACCCAGGGCCACATCGTCACCAACAACCACGTCGTCGCCGACGCGGTCGACGGCGGCAAGCTCACGGCGACGTTCCCGAACGGCAAGAAGTACGACGCGGAGATCATCGGGCACGCGCAGGGCTACGACGTCGCCGTCATCAAGCTCAAGAACGCCCCGTCGGACCTCAAGCCGCTCGCGCTCGGCGATTCGGACAAGGTGGCGGTCGGGGACTCGACGATCGCGATCGGTGCACCGTTCGGTCTTTCGAACACCGTGACCACGGGCATCATCAGCGCGACGAACCGTCCGGTGGCCTCCAGCGACGGGAGCTCCTCCAGCAAGGCGTCGTACATGAGCGCCCTGCAGACGGACGCCTCGATCAACCCGGGCAACTCCGGTGGCCCTCTCCTGGACTCCCAGGGCGCGGTCATCGGAATCAACTCGGCGATCCAGTCGTCGAGCGGTGGCGGTCTCGGCAGCGGCGGGCAGTCCGGTTCGATCGGTCTGGGCTTCGCGATCCCGATCAACCAGGCGAAGTACGTCGCCCAGCAGCTGATCAAGACGGGCAAGCCGGTCTACGCGAAGATCGGTGCCACGGTGTCGCTGGACGAGGCCACGGGCGGGGCAAAGATCACCGACCAGGGTGCGGGCGGTTCCTCCGCGGTCGAGTCGGGCGGTCCCGCGGCCGAGGCGGGCCTCAAGCCCGGTGATGTGATCACGAAGCTCGACGACAGGGTGATCGACAGCGGTCCCACGCTGATCGGCGAGATCTGGACCCACAAGCCCGGGGACAAGGTCACGATCACCTACCAGCGGGGCGGCAAGCCCCACACGGTGGAACTCACCCTGGGCTCCCGGGCCGGCGACAGCTGATCCCGACGGGCCGCGTGGGGCCGGTCGTGCACGGCCCGCGGGGTGTGAACAGAGAGCAGACAAGAGGGGCCGCCGATGCGTTCGGCGGCCCCTCTGTGCTGGTCCGGGCGCCTTGGACGGGCGAACTCCGCCCGGCGCCGCGGCGGCCCTCGGCCCCGTCTCCGTATGCCCGGAGGACGACAGCGGACGGGCGCGAATCCTCCCCGCACGCATCCGACGTCGGATCACCCGACGTCGACTCGCCTCACTGCACGGGCCGTTGTGGACGCGAGCGCGCCGCCGCCCACAGCCCTCCCCCGCGGCAATGCCGTACCGGACTTCGGCGTGGGTCTCCCCTGAGAGAACGATTACCCCACGCGTTCACTGTTCGCCCAGGCGTCACTTGCGGTTAGGCATAAACCGATTGTTGCTCCCTAGATTGCAAAAGGAGTGTTTTGCCACGTCCATGGGAGGGTTTTGTGAGCAAGAACGTGCGCGGTATGCGTTGGGGGGCGCCTGCCGCAGCGGCTTCGGCCGCGGTGGTGGTGACCATGGTGCTCAACCCCACGCTGGGTGCGTCCGCCAGTGCTCCGCAGAGCACGGCGAAGGCGAAGGCCCCCGCCGCGAAGAACGTCATTTTCATCAATGGTGACGGCATGGGTGCGGCCTTCCGTGAGGCGGCGCGACTGCACCTCGCGGGCCTGCAGGGCCAGCTGACGATGGATCGTCTTCCCGTCTCCGGCCAGCTGACGACGACGCCGGACGACCCCAAGGCCATCGTCACGGACTCCGCGGCCGCCGCCACCGCGTGGGCCACGGGCGAGAAGACCTACAACGGCGCGATCAGCGTCGACCCCGACGGCAACCCGCTTCCCACGCTCGGGGCGCAGGCCAAGGCCGCGGGCAAGGCCACCGGCCTCGTGACCACGGCTCAGGTCACCGACGCGTCGCCCGCGGCCTTCTTCTCCAACACCGCCGACCGCGGCAAGCAGGACGAGATCGCGCGTCAGTACCTCGAGGTCAGCAAGCCGGACGTGATCCTGGGCGGCGGCGAGGACTGGTGGCTGCCGGCCGACAACGCGGGTGCCTACCCCGACAAGCCGGCCGAGGACACCAGCGAGGGCAGCCGCGGCACCAAGGGCAACCTGATCGCCAAGGCCCAGCGCTCCGGCTACACGTACGTCAACAGCGCCAAGGGGCTGGACAAGGCCAAGGGCGGCAAGCTGCTCGGCCTCTTCAGCAACGAGGAGATGTTCCAGCAGCGCCCCGAGGGCCAGGGCGACGTGTACAGCCCGGTCGTCGACCTCGCCACGATGACCAGCAAGGCGCTGAACACGCTGGACAAGAACAAGAAGGGCTTCTTCCTCATGATCGAGGAGGAGGGCACCGACGAGTTCGCGCACAGCAACAACGGCGCGCGTGTCCTGCAGTCGATGCAGCAGCTGGAGAAGGCCGTCGCCGTGGCCCGCTCCTACCAGGCGACGCACCCGGACACCCTCATCGTCGTCACCGGTGACCACGAGACCGGCGGTCTGTCGGTCGAGGAGAACGACGCGGCCGACGAGTCCGGCAGCGGCATCTCCGTCGAGGACGGTCCGTTCACGATCCACGGCAGCGACCGCACCTTCACGATCGACTGGACGACGTCCGGCCACACCAGCGTCGACGTCCCCGTGACGGCCGCGGGCCCGCTCGCGAACCAGTTCACCGGCAAGCACGCCAACACCTACGTCCACGACGTCCTGTCCCAGATCCTGGCTCCCCGCCACTGATCTGCTCGACCGGCAGGTCCTCGTCCCGGAGCGGCGCGCTGTTCCGGGACGAAGACGAGCGGACGCACAACGGACCCCGCCTCGGCGGGAGTAGGGCAGCGGGTGGCCTGCCCGGTGCCCGGCCGTCGTCCCGGGCCGTCCTTCGGCCGGTCCCCGTGCCCAAGGTCGTCAGGCGCTAGGCTGTACCTGCTCCGCCCCTGGTGGGCGGGCGCGGGGTGGGTTGCCCGAGCGGCCTAAGGGAACGGTCTTGAAAACCGTCGTGGCGCGAGTCACCGTGGGTTCAAATCCCACACCCACCGCGTTGCAGGTCAGAAGCTTGCAGGTCAGAAGGGGTGCCACTCTCCGGAGCGGCGCCCCTTCTGCGTGACCTTGTCTCACCCTGATTCGCCGGTTTCCCACCTCTGACCAGCGCGTGCGGCCAACCTGCGGCCAGGATTCACGGCCCCTCGGCGCCGCTCTCGTGCTCTGCGGGCCGCTGTTCGATCTCATGTGTCAGCAAGGCATCTCTTGGCCCTTAAGCGAATGGCGCCTTGGCACCTTGCCGCGTTCCTAGAGGATGCTCATGAACGACGCGGCGTGCTTCGACAGGTAGGGGCGATTTACCAATTCCGTCACCTAGACCTTCAGCGTTACCTTGCTGAACGCTAGGATCGCTGCCCTTATCAGGTCCAACCATAGGTCAGCGCAACGCCTCTCCCTGGTCTGACGTCTACCGAGCTTGCTTCGGGACGAAGCAAGCTCGTGCCAGAGCCGTGCCACATCGTGCGGTCAACCACGGCTCGCCGCTGTCGAGATGCGCCGTTCATCTGGGCTACCACTACAACCGAAGCGACCTGAGTAGCCTGTCAACAATTGGGTCCGCCTTGCAAAGCGGATGTTCCCGAATGCCTGTAGGTCAGGGCCCATAAGCGAGATCGCTGCCACCGCTGGCCTCGATCGGCCAGGACAGCGAACCGCTGCCGAACGGCCAGCCAGTGGTGGCCACCGCAACCCAGCGGCCCCAGCTGGACCGGGTGGCAAGCGAACTTGTAAGCGATGGTCGTCGGGAACACCCCGTCGAAGGGCTGCACAGTTCGCCGCGGGCATCCTTCTACGCCTCTCAGCCCTCGTCGTCATGACGGATCAGCTCTGGTCTCTTGGAGCTCGACGGGGATGAAGTGGCCTGGCCGACCAGAGTCCTGTCTGGAGCAGTTTTTCCAATCACAGTCGTGCAGCTGTCTGATCTGACCGGGTGGATCACGACAGATATGTACCGATTCCACTGCCGCTCGGGTGATCTTCGATTACGAAATGGACGGGTTGCAGCGATCAGTTCGGCGGCGCTGAAGAATAGCTTTACCCGCGCCAATGGGTTATGTGACGTGCATACAAGGTGAGTACACCCGCGAGACGCGTGTAATTGCGGTTTGTTCACTTCAAGTTCGATGAGGAAGGTCCCCTGGTGGGTCGCAAAACTATCCGCAATTCTCGGCTGGCAACCTCCACGTTGGTTTCGGCGAGCACACTTGCCGTAGTGCTCAACGTTGTTCCGAGCGCTGCGGCCCTCGCCGACGCGATCCACAAGACTGGCGCCGCGCGCAGCGTCGGACTGCAGGGCCCCAACGGGCCCATTCCCGCTGACGGTGACCGGGACCATGACAAGCACCGCGGGCCGAAGGGAGACCGAGGAAAGAGAGGTCCGCAGGGTCCGCAGGGCACGCAGGGTCCGCAGGGGGATGTCGGTGTCGGTACGCAGGGTCCGCAGGGGGATGCGGGTCCGCAGGGTGCTCAGGGGGATGTCGGTGTCGGTACGCAGGGTCCGCAGGGGGATGCGGGTCCGCAGGGTGCTCAGGGGGATGTCGGCGTCGGTACGCAGGGTCCGCAGGGTGGCGCGGGTCCGCAGGGTGCTCAAGGGGAGACGGGCGTCGGTACGCAGGGCGCGCAGGGTGCTCAGGGTGCGCAGGGGGATGTCGGCGTCGGTACGCACGGTGCGCAGGGCGACGCGGGTGTGCAGGGTCCGCAGGGCACGCAGGGTGCGCAGGGGGATGTCGGCGTCGGTACGCAGGGTGCGCAGGGCGACGCGGGTGTGCAGGGTCCGCAGGGTGCTCAGGGCGCTACGGGTGTCGGCACGCAGGGCACGCAGGGCACGCAGGGTGCTCAGGGCGATACGGGCGTCGGTACGCAGGGTCCGCAGGGTGGCGCGGGTGTGCAGGGTCCGCAGGGCGATGCGGGTCCGCAGGGTGCGCAGGGGGATGCCGGCGTCGGTACGCAGGGTCCGCAGGGCGCCCAGGGTGACGCGGGGGTTGGTGTGCAGGGTCCCCAAGGCCCGCAAGGTGCCCCGGCAGCCGCAGGCACCGTTTACATCGCGGTTGCCGACACCGCGACCCCTAATCTGTCGACGGCTTCCTGCAATCCCGGCGACGTCGCCGTCGGCGGCGGCTGGGACACCTCGGTCGATACGGTCGTCAACTATGACGGGCCAATTCCCGCCACTGCGGGTGCCGCACCCAGTGGGTGGCAGGTCGCGAGTGACTCAGGAGTTCCTCTCACTGCCTACGCGGTCTGCGAGGAGACGGCGTAACCGCGTGTGAGCGACGACGTGGGGGCTCGCCGCTTCACCCGCGGACGGCTACGGAGCTGGGTCTTCGGCTTCTGTGGGCACCGTCAGCCTGTCCTGCAAGTCTGGTCAGAGGCGCAGCGGTCCCCGTCTCAGGGCTCGCGGACAATCAACTTGTGGGATCTGAGACTTGATCTCGCAGGCCAGCGGGCCACTCGCCTGCATGTTGTTCATCTGCAGGCCCTTGGCCTCTGTCTGTGACCATCAGCCGCAGTCGTCCGACGACCTCTATTGCGACCAACTGCCCTACCACCAGGATCGCTTGGAGAGCGCGGACGGAAGCCTCGCTTGAGACTCCGTCCGGGAGGGGGGCCACGACACCAACAGTCGGGAGGACGCGGACGACGTTGAAGCGCTTCGCGTCCATCGGGCCTCGGACGGGAAGCTGCGCAACGGGAATCTCGGGCGGGCGGCTGGTCCGAACACCCACCGTTCTGATTAAAGGGACCCCGCGATGCTCGTGAGGACACGGCCTGAAAAGCGGAAGGTCGCCGGTTCGAACCCGGCCCTAGCCACCGTCGGCATCAGCGCAAAGTCCCGTCCGAAGATCTTCGGACGGGACCTCTTGGCGCCGGTGGTATCCAAAGCCCTGGCCCCGGCATAACCGCGCCGGGGCCAGAATCGTAGTTTTTTGCTACTTCTTGTGGCCTTGGTCCTTACCGTCCTTGCCCTTACCGCCCTTGCCCTTCCCGTCCTTGCCCTTCCCGTCCTTGCCCTTCCCGTCCTTGCCCTTGTGGCCTTGGTCCTTGCCGCCATTGCCCTTGTGGCCGTGGTCGCCCGGTCCGGGCGGTCCAGGCGGTCCGGACGGTCCAGGCGGTCCAGGGGGCCCGGAGGGCCCAGGAGGCCCGGACGGTCCACCAGCAGGTCCGGAGGGTCCGGCAGGTCCGGAGGGTCCGGCAGGTCCGGAGGGTCCGGCAGGTCCGGAGGGTCCGGCAGGTCCGGAGGGCCCGGCAGGTCCGGAGGGCCCAGCGGGCCCAGTGGGCCCGGTCGGGCCGGGGGGCCCGGGCGGGCCCGTCATGCAGACCGCCCTCGTGATGACGTTGCGGTCCAGCGTGACCGAACCATTGCGCGCCAGCACTCGACCTTCGATCGCAGCGTTGGTATTCACCGTGATGGACGTGAGGGCGAGGATGTTGCCCTTGAAGAAGGAATTGACGTCGATCGTGGCGGAGCTCCCCACCTGCCAGAACACGTTGCAGGCCTGTGCTCCGTTGACGAGCAGGACGTTGCTCCCCGGGGCCGTGATCAGGGTGGAGCCGATCTGGAAGATGAAGACGGCGTTGGGGTCACCCTGGGCGTCGAGAGTGACCGTCCCAGTAAGGTTCAGCGACGACGAAGCTCTATAGACGCCCGGGGTCAGCGTGAGTCCGCCGATGTTGCCGGGGGAGGTCAGGTTGGTGGTCGGTGCTCTGCTCGCCGCGTCGTTGTAGGCGATGGTCAGGTCGGACTGGGCCTGACCGGCGGCGGCATCGGCGACGTGCTGCACTCCGTTGACGATTCCGGGCGGAAAGCCCGTCACCGAGTTCCCGGGGCTGACGCCCAGGTCGCCGTTGACGACCGTGCCCGGGAAGACCGTATTGGTGACACTTTGACCGGCCAGGACCGCGTAACTCGTGGCGGTTCCCAATCCGACCGGGGCCTCCGCTGCGCTCGCGAGGTTCGCGATCAAAGTGATCGACATCAGCAAACCGACCACGGGCAGCATGACGACAGTCGCTCTGAATCTCCATTTTTGTCGTCTACCAGGAGGGGCCAAGGGGATGGCATCCACTGCCATGAACGAGTCCTTTCTTGTCACCGTTGACCGCAGGCGCCAGACCTCGGAGCGCCCAAGGGGGCTCCTTCAGGTCACAGGGCCGCTGAGCTGGGACGACATCTCACAGAATCATGACACATCGTCACTCGGTCGTAGAAATTACCTTCTTCTATCCGAAAACGGATAAACGGGGGCAGAAAGAGTCGCTTCGGCGTGGCGTCGCCCTGCCGACGGACGAGGCCGTGGACACGGGTCTCGTTTCATGGGTCATCTGGATACTGATGCCGGTGCTGCCGCTCGTCGGGACAACCGCTGGAGGAGCGCTCACTGTCAGGGAGATACGCCGGGCCCAGCGCGGAAAATAGATGGGCGAAGAGCGAATGTCTGGCCCAGCGGACGTCATCACGCCCGTAGGGCACGTCGTGCTGTGGCCCTGGCCAGGCTCCGGCGTGGCCAGGGCCCGCAGACTCTTTCGTCAAGTCGCTGTCCTGGCAGCGACCGGGCTGCATGCTCCCGGCGTAGCCCTGGCCAACCTCCGGCCAAAAGCTAGAACTGAAGCGATGGTGTACCGCCATCGTCGCAGGTCACGCCGCTTTTGCATCCCGCTCGTGGGCGGTCTTGAAAACCGTCGTGGCGCGAGTCACCGTGGGTTCAAATCCCACACCCACCGCGCAGCTGAACGGCCCCTGACCAGGCGATCGGTCAGGGGCCGTTGCGTTGTGCGGTGCCCGCTGGGCACCTGGTTCCCTGCGCGATCGGGTACGGACGGGGCACGGGCACCGTCTGATCCGTAGCTCCGTGTGGATCGGTCGACGGCGTTCATCGCGGTCGCGTCGAAGTCTCCAAGGGACGCTACAGGCCATGGGCCATGCTGGGGTTGCTGCACCGCACCGAGCTCCGTCGACCCCCCTTCACGGGCCGCCGTCCACCGTTTCCAGCGGGAACCCTGCCGTCGTCACTCAACGCAGCCGGTCGGGATCGCCACTTTGTCGGCATATTATGCCGAAATACGCGAGGATGGCTGAAGAGGCCGTTTTGGTATGTGTCAGGGGGTCGCAGATGGACGCCTCGGACGAGCTCCTTCGAGGAGCTGACCCAGCGGCTCTTTTGACGCTGGACGGTGCCATCCGCGGCCTCAATGCTGCGATGGTCACAGCGCTGGGCAAGCCGGCGGAGCAGTGCCTGGGGCGTGATTTCGGTGAGCAGTGCGTGGGACGCGATTTCGGTGAGCTGTGGCCCGAAAGCCAGCGGATGTCGGCCGAGACTCTCGTGGCGCACGCCGCCAGGACGAAGACGGTCGCGATGCGGGTGCTGGAGTTCCCCGGGCCAGGCGGAACACCCGTTGCCTGCTTGATCGAGGCACAGCCGGTCAAGGATCCCTCCAATGACGAGCAACTGGTCTGGGTGCACGCCCTGGATGCGCGGAACGACGTGACGAGCCTGCTGATCCCGTTCCGGCTGGCTACCGAGGCCGCCGACCTCGGCCTGTGGACGTATTCACCCCACGAACACCAGCTGGAGTGGCTCGGTGGCCTACCAGCGCTGGTTGCGCTCTACCCGGATCTCACTGCGCCGCTGTCCAGAGTGATGTCGGCAGTGCACCCTGACGACCGGGAGGCCTTCCGGCAGCTCCTGCGCTCGGCCTCCACCCAGCAGTCCCCCTGGGTGAGGTTTCGGTACCTCACTCAGCAGGACGGTAGTCACCAACTGGCCGTTCAGACTCGTCGGATCCAGTTGGGGTATGGCGGCCCCGAGCGGATCTTCGGGGTGGTTCGCGACGACACCAAGAAGGCGAAGCTCAAGGAGAAGGCGCAGGCCGCGCTGGCCGCCGAGCGGCAGCGTGCCAGGGAGGTCGCCGACTTCTCCTCCGCCTTGATCACCGCGGCCACGGAGCAGGAGCTGCGGCAGGTCGTCCTGACCCGGCTCGCGGCGGCCTTCGGTGCCACCGGTGCCCTGCTCGCACTCGTCGACGAAGGCCGGCTGCGCGTCTCCACCGATGCTGGGATAGCCATGTGGGAGGCCGGCCCCATGCACGGCCTCCCGCTGGACCACCCGAGCCCGCTGCCGGAAGCGATCCGCACCGGCAAGCCGCAGTTCATCCCCGACCGCAAGGACTACTTCCACCGCTGGCCGCACGGGGCCGAATTCCCGCGGCTCGCCCGGCTCGGCTCCGACTACGCCGTCTCCATGACCCCCCTCAGCGAGGCCGGCAATCAACCCCTCGGGGCATGGGTGGTGACGTATGAAAGCGGATACCGGCCGTCCCTGGATGAGCAGACCCTCATGGGGACTCTGGCCGACCTGGCAGGCCAGGCTCTGAGGCGCATCAGGTTGCAGCAGGCACGGGTCGAGCTGGCCACGGCACTGCAGAAGACCATGCTCCCCACGCTGCCCGAGCACCTCGCGGGCCTGGAGGTCGCCGCCCGCTACCGACCCAGCCGCGACGGACTGGATATCGGCGGAGACTGGTACGACGCCTTCGTCATGCCCGACGGCACCGTCGCCATGGAGATCGGCGACGTTGAGGGGCACGACGTCGACGCCGCCGCCTTCATGGGGCAGGTCCGTTTGTCCATGCGCCTGATCGCCGCCCAGGAACCTGATCCCGCAACCGTGCTGATGCGCACCAACGAGCTGCTCGTCACCATGGAGGCGGCACGATTCGCCAGCTGCACCATGCTGCATATCGACCCACACGACGGACGGGTCGCCGGCGCCAGCGCAGGCCATGTGCCGTTGCTGTGCTCGCGCAAGGACGGCAGCCACAGCATTCACGAGCTGCCGGGCGGGCCGGTCCTGGGAGTCGTGCCCGACACCGAGTACCGCGAGGAGAACTTCACGCTGGACGAGGGCAGTGCGCTGGTCATGGTCACCGACGGCGTGGTCGAAGGACCGGGCCTGACGTTGGAAGCCGGACTGGAGCGGGCCGGAGCGCTGGCCGCCCGAGCGTTCCACGACGGACTGAACGCCGAGGAGACCGCCGACCGCGTCCTCGACGCCGCGGTCGCGGTGGACCACCTCGACGATGTGGCCGTGCTGGTCATCCGACGTATGTGACTACATCACGCCGACGGGGTGCCATCCATCGGTCGACAATGACGCCCACGCTGATGTGCCGGTGACGCAACGGCCCCGGCGTATACACACCGGGGCCGCCCTTCCGGGTCGTTGCACGTGAGAGTGCTCCGGCCCACTCACCAGGGTACGCGGGGGACGCCATTTCAGTCATATGGGAGGACATGACCATGTGACCGGCCGGAACCTCGAGGGCATGTGCCGTGTCAGTCACTGTCCTTCTCGTCGGTCTCCATGAGCTGGATCCCCTTGTGCTTCAGTGTGACCATCGACGGTGTGTTTCCTCGCGCCCAGTCGACCTGGATCAGTCCCTCGGCCGCCAAGTACGTGCAGGCGGCGGCCAGGTCCTCCTCGGGTATGGCGAGGTTCTCGCGCAGTTGTGCCCCGGTGAGGCCGAGGAGGCGATTGCCTTCGATGGCCTCGTACAGGGTCTTCATGATCGCCTCGCGGTAGTGCTCCCGCTCGTGCAGTTTCGCCATGGTCGCCTGCCTCTCGTGCCGGCACTGACGGAAACCCGTACGTCTGGGGCGGTGTCCTCCTTCCCCCGCTGAGGGCCATCTCCTCAGATTTCATCCGCCTGTGTGTGATCGTCGCGGGAGGACTGGCTGGCCAACAGCCAGGAGCGCGCCGGTTCCGCCATGCGCGTGGTGTCCACGGTGAGGTGGAGGCGTGTTCCGCCGTCAGGGCCCGCGGGGTAGCTGCGCGCTTCGGCGGCGGCGAAACAACGGCGGAGAATCTCCGCGACATGACGAGCCGCCTCCGGGTCCGCGGCGACGATACGAACCTCCGCGTACCCGGCCGACGGCAGTTCCGGTGACTTCATGGTGACCCCTTGCTCATTCAGGACGACGTACATCAGGGGCGACGTGCCCGTGAGCGTGACGGCCGTCGCCCCACGCCTGCCCTCGGCTGGAAGGTCTGCGTCATGAGATCACGGCAACGGTGGCGGATGTCTCCACGTCGTCACCTTCTCATCCGATCGCGGCTCCGGCCGCCGAAGCGGCCCCGCCGTCGGTCTCCCATTCCTCTTCTCGGCTTTGAGCCTCTGCCGCCTCGTGGCTGATGGCCTCGTCGACCATGAGACCGCTGGCGGTGCGGATACCTCCCGGAACGGTTGCTGCTGCCATCAGCCGGGCGGCGGCGGTCGGCTCCGTCTCCGGAGGGATCACCAGCAGGTCCAGGCGGCCCACCGTGTAGGAGAAGAGCATCACTTTGTTCGGATCCTGCTCGTCGGCGAACCAGCCGACATGCACTGTGTGCCCCGTGACGGGGACCCTGCGCGGGATGACGGGCCAGTGGGCCGGGTTCACGGTGACGTGAGTGATCCGACCCCAGCACGCGTCCAGCGCGTCCGTCAGAGTGGGGATCTCCCGGAGGAGATCACGGGAGCGGGGCCACCAGGCACCGTCCAGGAGACCTGGAACCGGGCCGGTCGGGATCAGGGACAGCCGGGCCGACGCCGAAGGCAGGCGCTCTTTGATGATCGTAGGTTCGATGGTCACGGTCATGACACGGACCTGTCCCCGTGCCTCCTTTTGGAGGCCGGTGTTGTTGCTCGCCGGGAACGACACCGACATGGCGGCCGGTGTGCGAAGTACTCCTGGTACTTCCACTCTACGCCGTTCCGAGGACCCGGGACGGTGCGTGAGCAGGCATTTCACCGGCAGGCTACGAGTCCGGAACCACTGGCGGGCGCAGCCGGTGCGGCGGCGCGCGATTTACGGTGAGAAGACGAGGTCCCGCGTTCGGCGGCGACGCCGAATCCCGCAGACAGGCGGACACACCATGACCGAATCCGACATCCCTCACGCCCCAGGACTCCTGCCGGACGCGATCCATCGGGCCGCGAATCCCGGGACCGTTCTTCTGCGACTGGAGACGACACATTCCCGGGAGGGCAACCTCGACGGCGCATGGTGGCCGCGTTCCCGCGACATCGGCGCGGAGCTGCCCGCCCTCATACGCGTGCTGACCGGTCACCTCGGCCCCATCACGCGCGTCGGCCTGGACGCCACCGCATGGGATGAACTTCCCACGCGCCTGGTCATCGACGACCAGGTCGTCCATATCGACTCCTTCTCGGTCGGCGATGACACCGTCCTGATCACCCGGGGCGACCAGGACCACTTCTCCCTTCTCGTGGTCCCGCCGCACGCGACAGCCGACGCCGCCCGTGTCGCGATGGCCAGGGCCGTCCGGGCCGACAACGTCACCCATGCCGCACAGATACTCATCGACACCGGCACCCATCAGGCACACCTGATTCCTGCGGAGGAGGACTCTCGGACTGGCGAGGAACGTCACGAGCCCGAGGAATGACGTCTGGAGGTCCGGGCGCCAGTAGACGCTCCAGCACCATGCGTACGCGCTTCGCACTGTCCAGGTCGACTACCGCCGGGGTGTTGCGTTCCACCCGTGCCAAAGCCTTGGCCTCCGGCGGTTCCTGGCCGTGGCGTCCTGCATTGAATCCCCGCTGGTAGAGCGCCCGGCGCAAGAGATCCTCCGCCGGGCGTCCCTGCCCCCTCGGGCATAGAGCCATCGTGGCAATGGTCAAACTTTCCGCAATGCTCGCGCGATGCTTCGCCGCCGCAGTGGGCCACTTCCGCGCCGCGTGCGCGCGGGCATGGGTGTACCGGCCAGTTCGGTTTCGCTTGCGCACCTCGGACCCCGGAAGTCCGGAAATGCGCACGTCGTAGCAAGACGGATTGGATCCGCAGATCGCGCCGAACCCGCTGTATGTGCCAGTGGCAGACGTTGTGCCGCTGTCGGCACCGGACGGCGGGGAGTTCGGGATCGTGGGTGATGTGCGGTGGCAGGGAGCGGACTTGAAAGGCGCGCAGGCGTTCAGGAGCTCGTCGGCGTCAGGTCCTGCAAGCCCACCACCCGCAGCAACTGCAAGCGAAGGTGCGACTCCGTGCCCGGACGGGCCGTGTGGATGACGAGTTGCTGGTTGTGGTCGGAGTTGACGAGGACCTCGCAGTCGAGTTCGAGGATGCCGATCGCAGGGTGCCGAAAGCGCTTCGTGGCGGCGCGGCGTACGGCGACCTCGTGTTCGTCCCAGAGGTGGGCGAACTCCTCGCTCGCGGCGCGTAGTTCGGCGACGAGGGAGGAGGGTTCGGGGTCCGTGGGGCGGGCCGAGGCCACCGCTCGCAGGCCGGCGACCTGCTCGCGGGCGCGCTCGGGGCGGTCCTCGGGCGGGAACAGCTCCTGGGCCGCCGGGTCCAGGAAGAAGCGGCGGATCATGTTGCGTTCTTGGGGCGGGCGGGCGAGGACGTCTCCGCTCAGCGCCCGTGACAGCGCGTTCTGGGCCAGGACCTCGCCGCAGTCGGTCACCACCATCGCCGGGGTGTCGTGCAGCCGGTCCAGCACCAGGAGCAGGCCCGGGCGCACGTACGTGCTGGTCGCCTCCCGGCGCGGCGGCTGTTCACCGGTGAGGTGGAAGAGGTGGTCGCGCTCGTCCTCCGTCAGGCGCAGGGCGCGGGCCAGCGCGGTGAGCATCTGGCGGGACGGGCTCGGGCCCCGGGACTGTTCCATCCGCGTGTAGTAGTCCACGGACATGCCCGCCAGCTGGGCCACCTCCTCGCGGCGCAGCCCCGGCGTACGGCGGCGGGCGCCGGCCGTGAGGCCCACGTCGGAGGGGTCCAGGCGGGCGCGAGCGCGGCGCAGGAAGTCGGCGAGTTCGCTTCGGTTCACCTCTCCAGGGTGCGGGAGGCCGGTCGGCTTATCCAGGGACTCCCGGTCCCCCGATGAAGAGGTCTCTCCCGATCGTTCCCGCATCCGCCGAGGCTGGTCATCAACGACAGGCGACACAGTGCGTGAGGAGCACATCATGCTGACTTTGGTGACCGGTACGACGGGACAGGTCGGACGCCGCTTCGTGCCGAGGCTGCTGGCCCAGCGGCAGCCGGGCGAGCAGGTGCGGGTACTGGTACGGGATGCAGCCCGCGGCGAGCGCTTCGCGGAGCTGGGCGCCCAGGTCGCCGTAGGAGACATGCGCGACGAGGAGGCACTCGGCAAGGCGCTGGTCGGCGTGGACGCCGTCGTGAACGTCGCCGCCTCCTTCCGCGGGGTGCCGGACGAGGAGGCGTGGGCCGTCAACCGGGACGCCGCGGTGGCCCTGGGCCGCGCCGCGCAGGCCTCCGGCGTGGAGCGGTTCGTGCAGGTCAGCACGGGCAATGTGTACGGCGTCGGACGGGGCCGCCCGCTGACCGAGGAGGACGAGAGCCGACCGGGCGGCGAGATGTGGGGCGCCTACCCCGAGTCCAAGGCCGAGGCCGAGCGTGAACTGCTCGCGCTCAAGAGCCTGGACGTACGCATCGGGCGGCTCCCCTTCGTCTACGGCGAGGGCGACCCGCACCTCGCCAACTCCATGCACTGGGCCGCCGGTTGGGCACCGCACCAGCGCCTGCAGATGGCCCACCACGCGGACGTCGCCCAGGGGCTGATGCGTCTTCTGTACGCGCCGAGCATCGCCGGCCGGATCTACAACATCGCCGATGACGCCCCCGTCACGACGGTCGAGCTGTACCAGCTCAACGGCGTCGAAGTGCCCGCCGGGCTCCACGAGCTCACGGACCCCGACCCGTGGTTCGGGATCATGTCCAACCAGCGCATCCGCCGGGAGCTCGGCTTCCGGCCGATCTATCCGAGCGTCTGGACGGCCCGGGACGCCGGAGCCCTGTGACGGTCACCACGCGAGGTTGGTTCACCCTCCGATCCGCCCCACCAGCACCGCCCCCCCCACGCCGATCACGACCGCCCCCAGGTACAGGCACGGTGGTCGCCGAAGTCGGTCGGGCACGTCAGCCGGTTGCTCGGGGTCGGCAGCGGTCGGCCCTGGGCGCAGGGGTGGCCGCCACGTGGCCCTCGAAGGCCTGCCGTCGATTCTCCTGATCGCGCTGTCCACCGGCGTAGGCATCCTCGTGAGCGGCCGATTCAGGGCGTGGGGCATGCGTCGCAGTACCGCGTGCCACTCACAGACTTGAGAACCGTCGTGTGGCGAGTCACCGTGGATTCAAATCCCACACCCATCGCGCAGCTGAACGGCCCCTGACCTGATGGATCGGTCGGGGGCCGTCGGCATGTCCCCGACCGTGGTCGCCCGGTGTCCTGCGTGGTCCTTCGCTCGGTCAGGCGTGCAAGGGCCCCGCTCCTCGTCCCTTCGGCACGGAGAACCCGCGATCGAATGCCGCGTGCGCGCATCCGCTCAGTCCGCGCGGGGAGGGTTCAAACCGGCGGCCACGGCCGGGTTCCTCCTCACCCGGGCCCGGTCGAGGCACCATGCGCCCAGAGCCACCAGTAAGGCCGCGCCGAACCCGTACACCGGCAGCCACAAGGTCGTGGTGGCCGACAGGGCAGTCGGGCGACCGCCTCATGGATCTTGGCCTCCCGTACGCGGGCCAAGGCGGCTCCGTCGCGACCGGCCAGGTCGGCGAGTGCGGCTTCTGTCTGGAGGCCTGCGTACCTGCCCGTCTCAGGACATCCGCGTCGAGTGCCCGGCATGGGAAACAACCAGGCCCAGCGCTGAAGGGCAGGTGCCAGGGTGATCGCCACGCACAGGCCGACCACCAGGGAGAACGCGGTCAGATTCCGCATGTACGCGGATCCCGGCCCAGGCGTCCAGGTCGGCAGCCGGTAGAAGGAGAAGACCACCGCGAGGAGGGTCAGTCCGAAGTAGCTGGAGAACCACTGCCATGAACCCTGCGCGAGTGCGGCAGTCAGCACGGCGGCGAGTGGATGCCGATGACCCCCGGCTGACCGGAAGTGTCATGGCTCCCACCGGCGGACGTCGGTCGCCGGGCTTCTCTGAGTGTGGGTCGGTCGTCCATGATCCCTCCCGCTGTGGTCGGAGGCCATCAGCATCCGGGCACGGCGCGTCTCGGCAGGGCGCCATGCCGGACCGGCCCGGAGGCCCGCCCGATCGGCCGGGACCCGGAGCCCGGCGCCGCCGCCATGGGGCGAGGCCCCACCCGGCCGGTGTCGGGTTTTGTCCCGGCTCACTCGAGCCTGGACATCACATGGCACCGCGTGGCGTCCAGTGGTGCCATGTGGCGCCAGGCGGTGCCAGATCTGCGCTCCTGGTGACGCATCAGCACGCATTGCGCCAGTGTGGCGCAGCTCTGGCTACCGACCTTTTCGCAGTTCAGGCCGCCATTCTTCAAGCATGACCCGTGTACGGTGCCACTTGGGCTTGCCTGTGGCGCCATAGTGGTGCCATGATGACGTCATGGACCTCACGCCGTATGTCGACACCCTCCGCCGCGAACTTGCGGTGGCCGCCGAAGCCGGCGGGGAAGACGCCCGCGAACTGGCCGACCGGCTCACCGCTCCTCTGGAGTCGGCGACCCGCCTGACCATGCTCAATGTGCTCTCCGCCGCGATGGACGAGATCACCCGCGAGCTCGCCCCCGGCTCGGTCGACGTACGGCTGCGCGGGCTCGACCCCGACTTCGTGGTGACGCCGCCGCCCGCCTACGGCGGCTCCACGGAAGCCGCGGCCGCGCCCGTCGAACCGCTCAACGTGCAAGCACCCGCAGAGGCCGACGAGGGCGGCACCGCCCGCGTCAATCTGCGTCTGCCGGCCCACCTCAAGGCGCGTGCCGAGGAGGCCGCGAGCCGCGAGGGCCTGTCGGTCAACGCATGGCTGGTGCGGGCGGTGTCGGCCGCGGTCGACGGCGGCACGCGGCCGCGTACGCCGGAGAAGACCCGCAGCATCGGACAGAACTTCACGGGCTGGGTGCGCTAGCCGCGCCCGCCCGCCCCACTTCACCCACACCACGTCCCACCAGCGGGGACGCCCCAAGGACTCAAGAGGACGGTACAGCCATGCCTTCTTTCGGCACTCCCGAACCGATTTCTGTCACCGCCCACGTGGGCGCCGGTTCCATCCGGTTCACCGCGAGCGACCGTCCCGACACGGTCGTCGAGGTCCGGCCCCTCAACGCGAAGAGGGACAAGGACGTGCGGGCCGCCGAGCAGACCGAGGTCGCATACGCGAGCGGCGTCCTGACCGTCAGGACGAAGGAGCGCCGACTCATCGGGCCCAGCGGCGCGGTCGACGTGACGGTGGAACTGCCCACGGGCTCGCGCATCGACATGGACGGCTCCTGGACCCAGGTGCTCGGCGAGGGCCGGCTCGGCGAGGTCAGGGTGAAGGCCTCGGGCGGTGACGTCCGCCTGGACTCGACCGGGCCGCTCCAACTGACGGTCTCCCACGGCTCGATCACCGTCGACCGGGTCGAGGGTCTGGCCGAGGTCGTCACCAGCTTCGGCAGCCTGCGCGTCGGCACCGTCGACGGCCCCGCCGTCCTGAAGAACTCGCACGGCACCACGACCGTCGGGGCCGCGATCGGCGACCTGCGGGTGAGCGGTGCCCACGGCAACATCGACATCACGCGCGCCGAGGGCTCGGTCACCGCCACCACCGCCCACGGCACTCTGCGGGTGGACGAAGTCGCGCGCGGAGTCGTCCAGTTGGAGACCTCCTACGGTGCCATCGAGGTCGGCGTCCGCGAGGGCACAGCTGCGTGGCTCGATGTCAGCTCGGAGCGAGGACAGGTGCGCAACACGCTCGCCGCCTCCGAGGCCCCGGCGGAGACCGAGGACACCGTGGAGGTCCGCGCCCGGACCCGCTGGGGCAACATCGACGTGCGCCGCGCCCGGGCCTGAGCGCCCGCACCGCGAACTCACCCACTCCTTCTGCCACTTCACCCTCGAACGGGAGGGCTCCATGCCTTCATCTGTCATGCCCACGCCCAGGCGGGGCGACGGTTCGCAGCCGCCCGCCGCCGTCTCCACCATCGGTCTGCGCAAGTCGTACGGCGACAAGACCGTGCTCGACGGAATCGATCTACGCATCCCGGCCGGGTCCGTGTTCGCGCTGCTCGGGCCGAACGGCGCCGGCAAGACCACCACCGTGCAGATTCTGTCCACGCTCATCGCCGCCGACGGCGGACAGGCCCAGGTCGCCGGGCACGACGTCGCCACGGCACCGGACAGGGTGCGCGCCGCGATCGGCGTCACCGGACAGTTCGCCGCGCTCGACGACCTGCTCACCGCCGAGGAGAACCTGCTTCTCATGGCCGACCTGCTGCGCCTCGGCAAACGTGAAGGGCGCCTGCGGGCGGAGGAGTTGCTGGAGCGGTTCGGTATCGCCGACGTCGCGCACAAGCGGGCCGCCACCTTCTCCGGCGGTATGCGGCGCCGGCTCGACCTCGCCATGACGTTGGTCGGCGACCCCCGGGTGATCTTCCTGGACGAGCCGACGACCGGTCTCGACCCGCGCAGCCGCCGCACCATGTGGGACACGGTGCGCTCGCTGGTCGCGGGCGGCACCACGGTCCTCCTCACCACCCAGTACCTGGACGAGGCCGACCAGTTGGCCGACCGGATCGCCGTGCTCGACGGCGGCCGGATCGTCGCCGAGGGCAGCGCCGACGAGCTCAAGGCGCAGATCCCCGGCAGTCATGTACGGCTGCGGTTCACCGACTCCGACGAGTACGAGCGCGCGGCGGCCGTGTTCCCCGGCGCGGCCCGGGACGACGAGAACCTCGCCCTGCGCGTGGCCGGCGACGGCGGCCTCGACGCGCTGCGCGGACTGATCGACCGGCTCGACGCCGCCGGGATCCCGGCGGCCGACTTCTCCGTGCACACCCCCGACCTCGACGACGTGTTCCTCGCCCTGACCGGCCGCGGCACCACCGAAACCGGCACCCCGCTCCACGTCAAGGAGACCCTGCGATGAGCACCCTCACCCACGCCGTGCACGACTCGACGACGATGCTGCGGCGCAACCTCAAGCACGCGATCCGCTATCCGTCCGTGGGGCTCGGCAGCGCCCTGACGCCGATCCTGATGCTGCTGCTGTTCGTGTACGCCTTCGGTGACTCGATCGGCGCGGGCATGGGCGGTGGCCGGGGCACGTACGTGAACTACCTGACGCCCGGCATCATCATCATGGGGGTGGCCGCCGGTTCGATGTCGACCTCCATCGCGGTCTGCTCCGACATGACCGAAGGCATCATCAACCGCTTCCGCACGATGGACATCACGCGCTCGTCGTTCATGACGGGGCATGTCATCGGCAGCGTCATCCAGACGATGGTGTGCATGGTCCCGGTCGTGGGCGTCGCGCTCGCCGTCGGTTTCCGGTCCGGGGCGACCCCGCTCGAATGGCTGGCCGCGGCCGGCCTCCTCACGGCGATCGCCTTCGCGGTGACCTGGCTGTCGGTCGCGCTCGGGCTGATCTCCAAGACCGTCGAGTCCGCCAGCAACAAGCCGCTGCTGATCCAGTTCCTGCCGTTCCTCGGCTCGGCGTTCGTACCGGCCGACTCGATGTCGCCGGGCCTGCGCTGGTTCGCCGAGTACCAGCCGTTCACGCCGATGACCGAGACGCTGCGCGGCCTGCTCTCCGGCTCGGAGATCGGCGACAACGGCTGGATCTCGCTCGCCTGGTGCGCCGGCATCGCCCTGGTCGGTTACGTCTGGTCGCGCTCGCTGTTCAACGGCACCTCCAAGCGCTGAGCTTCCGCGGGTCACCGGCCACCGACATCGCACACCCACCCGGGACACCGGGCCCTTGACCGGGCGCACCGGTCAAGGGCCCCTTGTCGTGCGCACGGTCCGCCGGCCGGCACGGCCGCCCGGGGGCGCGTCCTGGCGCCCGGCCGGGCGAGGGCACGCTATCCGCGCGGGTGGGGGACCTGCTTCCAGCCCTCCATCGACCTGGTGAAGAACAGGACTCGATAGACATCACGGGTCCACACCGTGGCGCCCTCCCCGAAGTCGGAGAGCTCCCGGAACGCTTCTTCCTCCGAGTCGTAGCTGTACTTCCGGCCCTTGGCGTCCTTGATCATCCACTCTCTGCCGGGCAGCGATGCTCCCATGGCCATGACGATCTTCCCCTCCCCATTGTCGACGGCGAGAGCGTAGCCGCTGCCGCCCCGACCACGGCTCAGCAGGCCACGCCGGCCTGGAAGTTCGGCCTCGATGTCCGCGTACGAGCCGCCCGCGGGCCCGCACCGGTCGTGCGCACGGTATGCCGCGGTCACCCATGACCACGCTCGCCGGCCGCCACGGATGCGCGCAGCCGCGCCGCCCGCGGACCCCTCGGACGGCGGTGCCCGTCCGTCGCCGACCTGCGGCCTTCCGGACTCTCTCGTCCGGGTTCCCGGTGTCGCCCGAGCGGATCAGGCGCAGTGGCGGCGGAGAGGAGCCTCCCTAGGCTTGATCGTGTAGGTCAACGGGCCTCCTCTTCCGGGGGCTGCTGTTCGGTCCTTTCCGAGGAGGCACGCCATGACCGCATCGCCCGGGGGTTCCCGACGTCCGGAGGCCGAGGTCGCAGGATTCACCGCCTCGCCGCAGTTCGCCCGAGCGTTGCAGCAGATCCTCGTGGATCTTGTCGAACTGCACCTCCAGGGCAAGCAGGCCCATTGGAACGTCGTCGGCCACAACTTCCGGGACCTTCATCTGCAGCTCGACGAAATCGTCGACGAGGCACGCGAGTTCGCCGACACCATCGCCGAACGCATGCGCGCTCTCGAGGCCTGGCCGGACGGCCGCTCCGACACCGTGGCGGCGAGCACGACACTGCCCGCGTTCCCGGAGGGGGCGCGGAGTGTGAGCGCGGTGGTCGATCTCGTCACCGCGCGGCTGCGCGCCACGGTCGACACGGTGCGCACCCATCACGACCAGGTCGACAGCGAGGACCCCTCCACGGCCGACCTGTTGCACGGCATCATCGACTCGCTGGAGAAGTACGCCTGGATGGTCAGCGCGGAGAACCGGTCCGCCTGACACCGTTTCTGTCGTGGCGCGTCACATCACAAAAAGGGACCATTACCACTATTCTCCCCGGATGGCGGTCCGAAGCACCTGCGGCGGCCCCGCCCCGACCTCGTATGAACCCGCATGACCCGCGTCATGTCCGGCTCATCCGGCTTCGGATCACCCGAGCACGGCACGCCACCCCCGGAGAGACTGTCATGCGCTCATGGTCCAAGACGACCGGGACCCTCGCCTGCCTGGCGCTCGCCCTGTCCTGGCTGTCCGGCTGTGACGCGGCGCCGCCGTCCAAGCCGGCGACGCTGGGTGCGACGCCGTCCGGAGCACGGCTCAGAGGTGCCGGTCTTCTCGACCCCCCGGAGGTGGCGAGCCGTCACGGGGTGCTGCGGACCACCCTCGTGGTGGAGCGGCGCAGGGTATGGGTGGGCGACCGCCGGCTGTGGGCGCTGACCTACAACGGCCGCTACATGCCGCCCACACTCCGCGTCCAGCCGGGCGATCGCATCGAGTTGACGCTGGTGAACCGCGTCGGGGCGGAGTGGCAGGGTGTCACGGCGGACACCAATCTCCATACGCACGGGCTGAACGTCTCACCGCGCCGGCCCGCCGACGACATCTTCATCTCCATCAGGCCCGGCGCGACCTATGACTACACCTACCGGATGCCGCGGAGCATCACACCGGGCACGTACTGGTACCACTCGCACATCGACATGCACTCGGCCGCCCAGGTGGCCGGTGGCGAGTCGGGCCTCATCGTCGTCGACGGCCTGCGCACCTATCTGCCGAGGCACCTGCGCACCATCACCGAGCGCGTGATCGCCCTGAAGGACAACCAGATCAAGGGCAACGAGATCAAGATCCATCCGTTGTCGATCGGGGCGAAGACCAATCGCACGGTCAACGGCCAGCAGAATCCGGTGATCCGCATCCGCCCGGGCGAGACCCAGCTGTGGCGGGTCGCCAACATCGGGGCCAACATCTATTACAAACTGCGCCTGAAGGGCGCCACCTTCCATGTGGTCGCCCAGGACGGCAGGCCCGTCCACCGGATCTACTCCGCGGACACGCTGATCGTCCCGGCCGCCGCCCGGTACGACGTGCTGGTGCAGGGAGGTCCGGCCGGCACCGCCCAGTTGGAGACGCAGCCGTTCTACACCGGACCGGCGGGCAACAGCTTCCCGCAGGCGAACCTGGCGACGGTCGTCACCGGCGGTCCCCCTATGGTCCGGTCCCGTATCCCGTCCCTCTTCGGCCCTCTCGCCGATCTCACCCGCGACAGGATCGCCGCCCGCAAAACGATGATCTACACCGAGAACAAGGCGGGGACGCGGTTCTACATCAACGGCAAGTACTACGACCCGAAGCGCATCGACTTCGTCTCCCGGCTCAACACCGTCGAGGAGTGGACGGTGCGCAACGACACGCAGGAGGACCACACCTTCCACGTCCACACCAACCAGTTCCAGGTGATGTCCCTGAACGGGAAGGCGGTGGACCCCGCCCGCGCCTGGCACGAGACGGTCAACGTGCCGCGCGGCCAGAAGCTCGTCCTGCGGATCCGCTTCGACCACTTCACCGGGCGGACCGTGCTGCACTGCCATCTCCTCAACCACGAGGACATGGGCATGATGTCCGTCCTGGACATCCGCAGATAGGACGGGAACGGCGGTCGCGGGCCGTACGGCGTGCGGCGGTCACGGCGGTGTGGAGGACGCCGCTCCGGCAAGGACGGAAGGCGGAGCAGCGAGGACCGGGGCATCCCCGACGCACCGGCGTCGCTAGCGGCGCGGGCCGTCCGTGTCCTGGGCGAAGGCGCGGAACTCGCTGGGCGTCATGCCGACCGCCGCGCGGAAGGCGCGGGTGAAGTCGGACGGTCGTGGATATCCCCAGCGCAGGGCGATCGTGCTGACGGGGACGGTGCGCTGGGAGGGGTCGGCCAGGTCACGTCGGCAGCGGGCGATGCGCTGCTGCCGGACGACGTCGCCGACCGTGGTGCCGTGCTGCTGGAAGACACGGTGCAGATAGCGCGTGGAGATGTAGTGCGCCGCGGCCAGCGAGCCCGGTGTGAGTGCGGGGTCGTGCAGGTGCGTGCTGATGTAGGCGCTGATCTGCTCGAACAACGCACGCTGCCGTGACCCTGCGGGAAGCAGGGTGTCTCGGTCGCAGTGGTGGGCGAGCAGGGCCGCCGTGAGATCGAGGGCGGTGGTGCCCACCCGGGCGCGGTCGGCCGGGGTCAGTTCCGCGTGCGTGTCGGCGAGGGAGGTCAGCATCACGTGCAGGAGCCGTCCGACCCCCTGCTGCCCGGGAAGCGCCGTTCCGCACAGCGGTGCCACGACCTGCTCGGGCAGGGGCAGGAGGCGCCGGGGGAACTGCAACAGCATCGTCCGTGCCCCGGACGGGTCCGGGCCGGCGGTGGCGGTGAACGGCCGGGAGCTGTCGTACAGCAGCAGGTCCCCGGGGCCGACCGAGGCGTGGGCCCTGGCCTGTTCGATGCTCTGCCGGCCCGAGAGGGTCAGCGCGATCTGGAACATCTCGGGATCGGACCGGCGGATGAGCCGGGGAGTGCGCTGGGACAGCAGAGGGGTGTAGGACATCAGCGACAGCTGCGCCGGTCCGAGGTCCATGGTCTTGATCAGGGCTTCGATCCGTTCCGGCTCGACGGCGAACCTGATGCGGGTGGCCATCAGGGCCTCCCCCGTGGTCTCCATCCAGGCGGCCGCCCGATCCGTGGATGGCAGATGGGCGGTGTCCAGCACTGTGGTCAGCATGCTCTTCCCTCGTACGTGCCGCTCGCTGCGCGGTGCGTACGAGCGTCCTCGGGGGTGCGGGACAACGGAAGTGCGTTGTGAGCCAAGTCGAGTGCGCCGATCGCTCATGACGCGGCCGGGATCGGACGGCAGGCTGATGCCGCACCCCGACGGACGGGCGGCGATCGCCGGCCCGACCCCGCCGGGTTGCCCGTCGCGGGGCCCTTCTCGGCGCAGGGGCATTCCGGACGGCGCGAGACTCGACCGTGATCACCAAAACGCCGTGCGCATCGAACCGGGGGGCGCAGAAGCCCCCGTCGGAGCCTCTTGGAGGCCCTGACGGGCGGGTCGCAGGGCCCCCGCCGCCAGTGCCGTGATCAACGGCAGGCCTGGCCGCCTGTCCAGTACGGGGGAGGACGGCTCTGGCGTGCGGGGCCCTGCGGCTTCGGCGGATCCACGGAGGGACGCAACCCGCCGGCCGGCCGTCACCGCAGCCGCCGGAACACCGACCCGCAGCTTCCCGATCCGGTGAACGATTATCAGTGGGTATGGTGAATTTGTGCGGTTTATCAGGGGTGGCCCGACGGCCATGGTGTGTGCCCTGGTGGCGCCACTCCTCGTCTGCCTGGTGCTGGTGCCGTTCCGGACCATGTTCCCCGGCGTGGACGCCGCCCTCGTCCTGGTGGCGGTGGTGGTGGCCGTGGCCGCCCAGGGCCATCGCCTCGCGGGCGCCCTCGCGGCGGTGTCGGCCACCGTCTGGTTCGACTACTTCCTGGTCCCGCCGTGGAACGCCTTGTCGTTGGCAAGTGCCGAGAACGCCTGGACGGTTCTGCTGCTGCTGGTCATCGGAGTCGCCGTCTCGGAGCTGGCGGTTCGTGGCCGGGCCCAGCGCAGACGGGCGCAGGCCGCTCATGAGCACCTCGATCTGCTCTGCCAGGCCAGTACGTCCATCGGCACCAGCCTCGACGTGGAGCGGACCGCAGAGGAGCTGGTGCAGGTGGCCGTGCCGGGGTTCGCCGACTTCGTCACCGTCGACCTGGCGGCATCGGTCCTGGCCGGCGAGGAGCCGGAGGACGGCTCCGCCGAACTGCGGCGGGTGGCCGTAGGAGGCGTCAGGGAGGACCGTCCGTTCCATCCCTCGGACATGTCGGCCGGGCCCGTCGCCCCGGCCCCCGCGGCCTGCGGGCTCCCGGGCGCGCTCACATGGAGCGAGCCCGATCTGCTCGCGTCGACCGCACGGCGGTCACTGAGCCCGGAGCGGGCCGGGACCGTGCCGGACTTCGGACCCGGCTCGCTGGTCACGGCGCCGCTGCGGGCGCGGGGCATGCTGCTGGGGACGGTCGACTTCTGGCGTACGCGGGACAGCAGGCCCTTCGAAGCGGGCGATCCGGCCGTCGCCGAGGAACTGGCCGCGAAGGCCGCCGTGGCCATCGACAACGCGCGTCGGTACACCCGTGAACGGTCGACCGCGCTGGCTCTGCAGCACAGTCTGCTGCCGCAGCAACTGCCCGGACAGACGGCGGCGGACGTGGCCTTCCGCTATCTGCCCGCGGGTGCGCAGGCCGGGGTGGGCGGCGACTGGTTCGACGTGATCCCGCTCTCCGGCCACCGGGTCGCGTTCGTCGTGGGGGACGTCGTCGGCCACGGCATCAACGCGTCCGCCACCATGGGACGGCTGCGCACCGCCGTGCGCACCCTCGCGGACCTCGACCTGCCGCCCGACGAGCTCATCACCCACCTCGACGACCTCGTCCTCCACTTCGCCGAGGACGACCGCCCTGGCACCGCCCGGAACGACGAGGCGGGGGCGTGCGATGCGGGAGCGGCCGGCGACGTCGGGGCGACCTGCCTGTACGCCGTCTACGACCCGGTCTCGTGCCGTTGTGCGCTGGCCTCGGCCGGCCATCCGCTGCCCGTCCTGCTCACCCCGGACGGCGCCGTGGATCTTGTCGCCGGATTCGTGGGACCGCCGCTCGGCCTGGGCGGTCTGCCCTTCGAGACCACCGAGCTCGACCTGTCCGCGGGCTGCGTGCTCGCCCTCTACTCCGACGGCCTGGTCGAGACCCGGGAGCGCGCCCTGGACGACGGCGTGACCGAACTGCGTGACTTGCTGGCGGCGCCCGCGGCCTCGCTCGAGGCCGCATGCGACTCCATCATCCACACCCTGGTCACCGACCGCCCCGGGGACGATGTGACGCTGCTGCTCGCCCGTACCCGTGTGCTCACCTCGGACCGGGTCGCCAGCTGGGACATACCCGCCGTCCCGGCCCTGGTCGCGCGGGTACGGAAGCAGGCCGTCGAGCAACTGGACGCCTGGGGGCTGTGCGAGGCGACCTGCATCACCGAGCTGCTCGTCAGCGAGCTGGTCACCAACGCCATCCGCTACGGCGAGCCCCCGATCGAGCTCAGACTGATCCGCGACGGCGCGCTGATCTGCGAGGTGTCCGACGCCAGCGGCACCGCTCCTCATCTGCGCCGCGCCCGCACCTACGACGAGGGCGGCCGGGGCCTCCTCCTGGTCGCCCAGCTCAGCCAGAAGTGGGGAACCCGGCACAACGCCAAGGGGAAGACGATCTGGTGCCAGCAGGTGCTGCCGACCAACTGAGACCTCGCGCACGGCGCGGGCCGCCGGGCGGCGGTGCGCACCCCGGCCCCCGCCCGGCGCCGTGTCGCCGGGTCCCCGGGTTCCGGCCCGCTCACGCCGTCATCCGTGCCGCCGATGCGACGGTCGAGCGGGCCTCGCGTTCGGTGAGGCCGGTGCGGACCGCCGCGTCGACCAGTGCGGGGGCGAGCTCCGGGCCGATCCCGTTCTCGTACGCCCGGCAGGCGGCCCAGAAGAGGCGGGTGTTGCGCTGGCCCTCGTGCGCGGCGAGGACGAACTGGACAAGGCCCTGCCCGTGCCTGTCGGTCGACGAGGGCAGGGCATGGCGGCCGGCGGTGCGTGGGGGAGGCAGGAGCAGCCGCAGCAGGGCGGGAGGGCAGGGCGCGGGTGCCAGCTGAGCGGTGCCCGGGGCCGTGCCGTACACCCCGCGTTCGGTGCGCGAGCCGGGGCCGACCAGATAGCCACCGGCACCCCGGATGTCGATGCCGGGGGCGAGCCGGCCCGCCGAGTTCGGTACGACGACGTCCGGCGGGCCGCTCAGCCACAGATGGCGGCCGCCGCTCGGTGTCAGTACGACCACTGTCTCCGGGATGGTGAACAGATGGCGCAGTGCGAGTTCGCGCAGTGCCGCCGAGGAGTCGGTTCCGGACTTGGTGTCGAGGTCGATGCCGATCAGATGGTGGGGCCGCAGGCCGCAGGCGATGCCGTAGCCGGTGGCCCAGGGCGCGGCGGCGAACAGTTCCCGGATGCGGCGGGGCTCGGTGGACGCGTCGTAGACCCCGTGCCCGAAACGGCCGCACTCGCCGTGACAGGTGGGGGCGGTCGGATCGGGGTCGTCGCGGTGGGGGGAGCGCAGGGCGGGCAGCTTCGTCCGGGACAGCGGGATCACCGCCAGTCCGCGTTCCGCGGCGGACAGGGCGTGGGCCAGGGCCAGCGTGGTGGCCTTCCGATCGATGGTGGCCATGCTCCTATGTTCGTACGTATGTTCGAAAAAGGGAAGAGGATCCGGCGGGGTTCATGATGTGGGAATGTGGCGAAAAGGGTTTATCGACACTTCATCACGCTTGAGGGGGATCGCAGGGTGATGGGTGATTTGCCGGGGAATCGGTGGGCAACTCTGAAGTCGCGACGTCGTACATCGTCCGAGGCGGTCGGCCAACTGCCCCGGAAGCAGCCCTACTTCACGTACAACCCGGTGACCAGGCCGGATCGTACGGAGTTCTGGAGGAAACACATGGCAATCATCCGTACCGCTCGTGTCCTCGCCGTCGTCGCTGCCCTGCCGCTCGCCGCCACTCTCTTCGCGGGCGTCGCCTCGGCGGACAACGGCGCGTTCGCGGACGACGGATCGAACGCGGCAGCCGCGAGCATCACCGGCAGCGGGGTCGGACGCGACAACAGGGGGAACTCGTCCACCACGCAGCAGCAGGCGGTCGGCTTCGGCGCCTCGAACCGGAGCAACACCGCTCAGGTGAACGGCTCGGCGTTCACGGCCATCGACCAGAGGAACGAGACCGTGGCCATCAACTTCACCAAGCTGTGGTGAGCCAGGGGCCGGTGCGCGCCCGCCGGCCCTGAACTCCCACGGTGTGTGCTTTCCAGGGTCATCACACGTCCGCGCGGCGGCACTTCGGTGCCGTCGCGCGGACGTTTTCCCCTGCCCGTGGGTGTCCTCCAAGGGGTACCGCGACCTTGACAGACGACCGCATCTGACGGGCAGTCAGGGACCGTCGTGAGGAACAACCCCGTCTCCGTAACGAGGTCCGGGAGGCCCGATGGTCATGCCGAACACCGGCGAGGTGCAGCGGGATACCGTCGCGACGCAGTGGTCCGGAACGCGAGGAGGGCGGCGGTGACGGCCGAGGGCGAGGAGGACGTCTCGGTGCGCTCCACCACGGCAGAGCAGGAGCCGGCCGGGCGCCTCAGGACGTACGCGGGGCGCCCCCCCCCGCCGTCGCGGGCGTCGGCAGGGATCCGGTCAACGCGCCGATGATCCGGCACTGGTGCGAGGTGATGGGTGACACCAACCCCGCCTACACCGGTCCGGACGCGATCGCCCCGCCCACCATGCTCCAGGTGTGGACGATGGGCGGCCTCTCCGGCCACGCGGGGCGCACGGAGGCGTTCGACGAGCTGCTCGGCCTGCTCGACGAGGCCGGCTGCACCTCCGTCGTCGCCACCGACTGCGAGCAGGAGTACCTGCGTCCGCTGCGGCCCGGGGACGAGGTCACGTTCGACGCGGTGATCGAGTCGGTCTCGGACCGGAAGCGGACGAAGCTCGGCACCGGGTACTTCGTCACGACGCGGATGGACGTACCGGTGGCGGGTGAGCCGGTGGGCATCCACCGGTTCCGGATCCTCAAGTACGCCCCCGCCCCCGGCGGTACCGGCGCCCGAAGGCCCCGGCCGGTGATCAACCGGGACAACGCCGGGTTCTGGGAGGGTGTCGCGCGGCACCGGCTGCTGATCCAGCGGTGCTCCGGCTGCGGCACACCGCGCTTCCCCTGGCTGCCGGGGTGCGGTGCGTGCGGCTCGCCGGACTGGGACACGGTCGAGGCCGGCGGCGAGGGGACGGTCTACTCCTACGTCGTCGTGCACCACCCGCCCTTCCCCGCCTTCGACCCTCCGTACGCGGTCGGCCTGATCGCGCTGGCGGAGGGCGTGCGGATCGTCGCCGACGTGGTCGGGGTGCCGTGCGACAAGGTGCGCATCGGCATGCCCGTACGCCTGGAGTTCCACCGGTACGACGAGGAGCTGCAACTCCCGGTCTTCCGGCCCCTCGACGGGGACGGGCGATCGGGGGAGCCGATCGGCCACGGAGAGGAGCCGGGATGAGGGGCGGTGGGCCACAGGCCGGTGCGGTGCGGGTCGGGACGCGGCTGCCGCCGCTGGAGATCGAGATCACGCGCACGCTGATCGTGGCCGGCGCGATCGCCTCCCGCGACTACCAGGACGTGCACCACGACCCGGAGTCGGCCCGCCGGAAGGGGTCCCCCGACATCTTCATGAACATCCTGACGACCAACGGCCTGGTCGGGCGGTACGTCACGGACCACTTCGGCCCGAACGCGGTCCTGCGCAAGGTGGCCGTCCGGCTCGGCGCGCCCAACCGCCCCGGCGACACGATGGTGCTGACCGGGACGGTCGAGGAGGCCGACGGGGAGACGGTCACGGTGGGTGTGGTCGGCTCGAACGGCATCGGCCGGCACGTCACGGGCACGGTCACCCTCACCCTTCCGGGCTGGGGTGCGGGATGAGCGTACGGGCGAAGGACACGCTCGGCGGACGGGCGGCGGTCGTGGGGATCGGGGCCACCGAGTTCTCCAAGGACTCGGGGCGCAGTGAGCTGAGGCTTGCGGTGGAGGCGGTGCGGGCCGCGCTGGACGACGCCGGGTTGTCCCCGGCGGACGTGGACGGCATGGTGACCTTCACGATGGACACCAGTCCCGAGATCACCGTGGCCCAGGCGGCCGGCATCGGCGAGCTGTCCTTCTTCTCCCGCATCCACTACGGCGGCGGCGCCGCCTGTGCGACGGTCCAGCAGGCCGCGCTCGCCGTGGCGGCGGGGGTGGCCGAGGTCGTGGTGTGCTACCGCGCGTTCAACGAGCGCTCGGGCCGCCGCTTCGGCTCCGGCGTACAGCACCGCGAGGCGTCGGCCGAGGGCGTGGCCCTCGGCTGGTCCCTGCCGGCCGGGCTGCTCACCCCCGCCTCCTGGGTGGCGATGGCCGCCCAGCGGTATCTGCACACCCACGGGCTGACGCCGGACGCGTTCGGCCAGGTGGCCGTCGTGGACCGTGCCTACGCGGCCACGAACCCGGCGGCGTACTTCCACGGCCGGCCGATCACGCTCGCCGACCACGCGGCCTCCCGCTGGATCGTGGAGCCGCTGCGGCTGCTCGACTGCTGCCAGGAGACGGACGGCGGCCAGGCGCTGGTGGTCACCTCAGTGGAGCGGGCGCGCGACCTGCCGCACGTCCCGGCCGTGGTCGCGGCCGCCGCCCAGGGCGCAGGACGCGCGCAGGAGCAGATGACCAGCTTCTACCGGGACGACCTGAGTGGACTGCCCGAGATGGGCGTGGTGGCCCGCCAGCTGTGGCGGACGTCGGGGATGGGGCCCGCGGACATCGATGTTGCCGTCCTCTACGACCACTTCACGCCGTTCGTGCTGATGCAGCTGGAGGAGTTCGGGTTCTGCGAGCCCGGCGCGGCGGCCGGTTTCGTGGCCTCGCGGACCCTGCCGTTGAACACCCACGGAGGGCAGCTCGGGAAGGCGTATCTGCACGGGATGAACGGTATCGCGGAGGCCGTACGGCAACTGCGCGGCACGGTGGCGAACGGGATACCCGGTGCCGCCCGCACGCTGGTCACCGCGGGGACCGGCGTTCCCACCTCGGGTCTGATCCTGACGGCGGAGGGCTGATGACCGATGCCCCGGTGCCCGGCTCTCAGGGATGAACCCTCAGGGGGGCGTACAGGCTCGTCCACCTTCAGGAGGTGGGGTCGGCCCCCCGCCTACAACCTGAGGGGGACACCGCTTCGGGACCTCCGGCCGATCCGCCGCAACACCGGGCGAACCTAGCGTGGAGCCATGACCACACCCGTCTGCACCAGCGCTTCGAACGCCATGACGCGGACCCTCCCGTACCCGTCGTTCTCGTCGTACGTGAAGGCCCGCCAGCCGGTGCTGCTGCGCACCGCCCGGTCGCTGACCGCCAATCCGAGCGACGCCGAGGACCTGCTGCAGACCGCTCTGGCGAAGACGTACGTCGCCTGGGAGCGGATCGAGGACCACCGTGCGCTCGACGGGTACGTCCGCAGGGCCCTGCTGAACACCCGGACCTCGCAGTGGCGCAAGCGCAAGGTCGACGAGTTCGTCTGCGACGAGCTGCCCGAGCCCGAGGGGACGCCGGGCGCGGATCCCGCCGAGGAGCAGGCGCTGCACGACGCCATGTGGCGGGCCGTCATGAAACTGCCCGCACGCCAGCGCGCGATGGTGGTCCTGCGCTACTACGAGGACCTGAGCGAGGCCCAGACGGCCGAGGTGCTCGGTGTGTCCATCGGCACGGTCAAGTCGGCGGTGTCCCGGGCGCTCGGCAAGCTCCGCGAGGACCCCGAGCTGGAGCCCGTGCGCCAGGCATCCTGAGCGGACCCTGATCGATCATCCCGAGGGCTAGTGACATACCGAGCGGTATGTGCGCAGAATGCGCTACCCCCCTACTACCGCGTAGGCAACGTCGCCCCGGGAGGACGCCGTGCAGAGCACGATGCAGGACGTACCGCTGCTGATCTCGAGGATCCTGACCCACGGATCCACGGTCCACGGATCGTCTCAGGTGACCACCTGGACCGGTGAGGGCTCGCCGCAGCGCCGCTCGTACGCCCAGGTCGGCGCCCGCGCGGCCCAGTTGGCGCACGCTCTGCACGAGGATCTCGGCGTCCGGGCCGACGACCGCGTGGCCACCCTGATGTGGAACAACGCCGAGCACGTCGAGGCCTACTTCGCGATCCCCTGCATGGGTGCCGTACTGCACACGCTCAACCTGCGACTGCCGGTGGAGCAGTTGACCTGGATCGTCAACCACGCCGCCGACCGGGTGGTCATCGTCAACGGCTCCCTCCTGCCGCTGATCGCTCCCCTCCTGCCGCACCTCAAGTCGGTCGAGCACGTGGTCGTGTCGGGCCCCGGTGACCGTTCGCTGCTCTCCGAGGCAAGCGCCCAGGTGCACGAGTACGAGGACCTGATCGCCGGGAAGCCGGTCGACTACGACTGGCCGGAGCTGGACGAACTCCAGGCCGCCGCCATGTGCTACACCTCCGGCACGACCGGCGACCCCAAGGGCGTGGTCTATTCCCACCGTTCCGTCTATCTGCACTCGATGCAGGTCAACATGACCCAGTCCATGGGTCTCACCGACGAGGACACCTCGCTCGTCGTGGTTCCGCAGTTCCATGTCAACGCCTGGGGTCTGCCGCACGCCACCTTCATGACGGGAGTCAACCTCCTCATGCCGGACCGCTTCCTGCAGCCCGCGCCGCTCGCCGAGATGATCGAGAACGAGCGGCCCACGCACGCCGCGGCGGTCCCCACCATCTGGCAGGGCCTGCTCGCCGAGCTGACCGCCCGGCCGCGTGAGGTGTCGTCCCTCACCCAGGTCACCATCGGCGGCTCGGCCTGCCCGCCCTCGCTCATGGAAGCCTTCGACAAGCTCGGCATGCGGGTCTGCCACGCCTGGGGCATGACCGAGACCTCCCCGCTCGGCACGGTGGCGAGGCCGCCGGCCCATGCGGTGGGCACCGACGAGGAGTTCGCGTACCGGCTGACCCAGGGGCGCTTCCCGGCCGGAGTCGAGGCGCGGCTCACCGGCCCCGGCGGCGAGCGGCTGCCCTGGGACGGCGAGTCGGCGGGCGAACTGGAGGTGCGCGGCCCGTGGATCGCCGGGGCCTACTACAACGGCCCCGACGCCGATCCGCTGCGTCCCGCCGACAAGTTCAGCGAGGACGGCTGGCTCAAGACCGGGGACGTCGGGACGATAAGCCCCGACGGCTTCCTGACCCTCACCGACCGTGCCAAGGACGTCATCAAGTCCGGCGGCGAGTGGATCTCGTCCGTCGACCTGGAGAACGCCCTGATGTCCCACCCGGACGTCGCCGAGGCCGCCGTCGTCGCCGTCCCGGACGACAGGTGGGGGGAGCGCCCGCTCGCCACGGTGGTGCTGAAGGAGGGCGCCACCGCGGACTTCGGCGCACTCCGCCTGTTCCTCGCGGAAGAAGCCAAGATCGCCAGGTGGCAGCTGCCCGAGCGCTGGACGATCGTCGCCGCGGTGCCCAAGACGAGTGTCGGCAAGTTCGACAAGAAGGTGCTGCGCAGGCAGTACGCGGCGGGTGAACTGGAGATCACGCAGATCTGACCCGCACGACAGGGGAGCCGGGGCGGTGTTCCACGACGGACGCCGCACCGGCTCCCCCGTGCATGCACGACGGGCTTCGTGGTCCGGTCAGTTCGTGCCGACCCGGGCCAGTAGGTCCACGATCCGGTCCTGCACCTCGGGGGTCGTCGAACGCTCCGCGAGGAACAGCACCGTCTCGCCGGAGACCAGCCGGGGCAGATCGGCCTGGTCGACGGCGGCGGTGTAGACGACGAGCGGGGTGCGGTTGAGCAGGTTGTTCGCCCGCAGCCAGTCAACGACCCCGGCCTGCCGGCGGTGGACCTGCATCAGGTCCATCACCACCAGGTTCGGCCGCATCTGAGCGGCCAGCGTGACCGCGTCCGTGTCCGAGGCGGCCCGTGCGACCTGCATTCCGCGCCGTTCCAGCGTCGCCGTGAGAGCGAGTGCGATCTCCGCGTGCTCCTCGACGAGCAGGACGCGCGGAGGGTGCTGCTCGGAGTCGCGTGGTGCCAGTGCCTTCAGGAGCACGGCCGGATCGGCGCCGTACGCGGCCTCGCGTGTCGCCTGGCCGAGTCCTGCCGTGACCAGTACGGGCACCTCGGCGGCGACCGCCGCCTGGCGCAGCGACTGGAGCGCCTTGCGGGTGATCGGACCGGTCAGCGGGTCGACGAAGAGCGCGGCCGGGAAGGCGGCGATCTGCGCGTCGACCTCCTCACGGGAGTTGACGATGACGGGCCGGTAGCCGCGGTCGCTGAGGGCCTGCTGGGTCGTCACGTCCGGGGCGGGCCACACGAGCAGCCGGCGCGGGTTGTCCAGCGGCTCGGGGGGCAGCTCGTCGTCCAACGGCCGCGTCTGGGGCTGATCGGCGACCTCGACGGCACCGCCGGGCCCGTCGAGCGGCTCGGGTCCTTCGTCCGCGTTCTTGTCCGGGGCTCCTATGGCGTACGACCGCCCGGCGCCCTCGCTGGCGCCTGCGAGACGGGACTGCCCGGCCAACGACGGCTGGGCCGAGGAGCCCTGCGGATGCTGGCGGGCCGCCGTCTCCGGGCTCGCGCCCGCCGGGTCGGGCGGCGTGCCGAGCTTGCGACGGCGCGCCGAGCCGGCGGGCTGGTGCGGCGCAGGTGTCGGCGACTGGGAGCGGGGCTGTGCCTGCGGCTGTGTCCCCTGACGGGCGAAGGGCACACCCTGCCCGAGCGTCCGCACACTGATCGCCCGGCCCTGCGTCGAGTTGGGGTCGACGGGCGCGGCGGCCTCGGCGGGCAGGGGCTGGGCGGTGCGCGGCCGGGCGGTGCGCTCCGGGGCCGGTGCGGTGCCTGCCGCGGGCGTCTGCTGCGCGGGCACGGGCGTCCCGGCGCCCGTGGTGTCACCGGAGGCCGGCCATGACTGCGCGGGCGCGGGGGTGCGTGTGGCCCCCTGGGGGACACCGCCCGCGGGGGCCGCCTGCGCGGGCACCGACGGAGCCGGTGCGAGCGCGGCAGGGGCCGATGGAGCGGGGGCGGACTGCCCCGCCGCCTGCCGGCCGCCCATCGGGCTCTGCGGCGCGGTCCCCTGCGGGGGAACGGCCGCTTTGGCGACCGCGGGCGCGGGGGCACCTTGTGCGGGGACACCCTGGCCGGGTGTCGGCTGCGCGGGCACGCTTTGAGCCGGCACCGTCGCGGCGGGAGCCTGCCCGGAAGCCTGACGGGCCCGACGGCGGCCCGTGGGCGCGGACACGGGATGGGGCTGAGGGGGCGTGTGGTCCTGGGCCTGGTCGTGCGACACCTGGTCGTGGCCGCCGTCCGCGGCCCGAACGGGGTCGGGAGCGTCCCGCTCCGGTGTGCGGTCCGCCTTGGCCGGCGGCAGTGCGAACACCGTCCGGGGAGCGGAATCGGCCGCGGCGGCACGCTCGTTCGCGGCGGCCAGGGCGCGTCGGCGACGCCCGGTGGGCGCCGGGTCGGCCTCGTCGGACGCCGGGGTGGCCACCGCGGGCAGTGCGGGGGGCAGCGCCTGCGGCGCGAGCTCACCGCGGGAGCCCTGGCCCGCGGGTACGCCCCGTGGCGACACGGCCTGCCCCAGCCCGCTGGCCGAAGCGGGGCTGCCGGCGGCGTGTTCGGCGGCGGTCGTCACGGAACCCTCGGACACCCCCTCGGCACCCTTGTCGACCGGGCTCGGGCGTCCGCGTCGTCGTCCCGTACCGCCGGAGGCCGAGGTCTCGGCACCGCTCTCGTCCGTCGCGGCGGCCGGCGCCGGCGCCCCGGCGGCCTTCTCCTCCGCCGCGCGCCGCCTGCGTCGACCGGTGGGCGCGGCGGCCGGGTCGGAGGCGGCGGGAGTGTCCGACTCGCTCTCCAGGAAGGCGTCCACGGACGACCGGCGGGCCCGCCGCCGTCCGCCGCCCTGCGGTGCCGCCTGCTCCTCGGGCGTCTGCCCGGTCGCGGGCTCTTCCGCGGGAGTCACGGCCGGGGGTGGCGTCATCGCCCCGGCACCGCCGCCGATCGGCACCTCGAGCACAAACGCGTTGCCGCTCATCCCCGGCACCTCGTGCGTCTGCAGCACACCGCCGTGCGCGCGCACGATGCCGCTGACGATCGGCTGGTGGACCGGGTCGCCCCCGGCGTACGGGCCGCGCACCTCGATGCGGACGACCTCGCCGCGCTGGGCGGCCGCGACGACGACGGTGTTGTCCATGTAACCGCCCGCCGAGACGGGCGCGTTGCCCGTGGCGTCGACGCCCGCCACGTCCGCCACGAGGTGCGCGAGGGCCTGTGCGAGCCGCTGCGGGTCGACCTCGGCCTCGATGGGCGGGGCGTGGACGGCGAACTGCACACGGCCGGGCCCGATCAGCTCGACGGCACCGTCGACACCGGCGGCGACCACCGCGTCGAGCATGACGGCGGTGCGGACGAGCGGGACCTCGCCGGCGTCCAGGCGCTGGTAGCCGAGGACGTTGTCGACGAGCGTGGTGATGCGCGAGTAGCCGGCCGCGAGGTGGTGGAGCACCTGGTTGGCCTCGGGCCACAGCTGGCCGGCATCGTCCGCGGCGAGCTTGGACAGGCCGCCGCGCAGTTCGTCGAGGGGGCCGCGCAACGACTGCCCCAGCAGGGAGAGCAGTTGATCGTGCCGAGCGGTCAGGGCCTCGTAGCGGTCCTTTTCACGCTCGCCGAGCGCCGCATAGCGCTCGTCGCCGGCCGCGATCTCCTCCGCGTGCCGTTCGTGCAGCTCGGCGAGCTCGGCGGCGTGCTCCTCGCGCAGCCGCCGCAGCTCTTCCTCGTGCTCCTTGGCGAGTCGCTCGAGCTCCTGCTCGTGCTGCTTGAGCGACTCCTCCTTCTCCGCCGTGAGCGCGTCGAACGGGCGCCGGTCGGTGAACGTCATGACGGCGCCGACGAGCTGGTCGCCGTCGCGCACGGGCGCGGTCGTCAGGTCGACCGGGACTCTGTCCCCGCTCTTGGACCACAGCACCTGCCCGCGCACCCGGTGCTTGCGCCCGGAGCGCAGGGTGTCGTGCAGCGGCGACTCGGTGTACGGGAAGGGGGAGCCGTCCTCGCGCGAGTGCAGCACGAGGGTGTGCAGCTCCTTGCCGCCCAGATCGCTGGCGCGGTAACCGAGGATCTGGGCCGCGGCCGGGTTGACGAGCACGACCCGGCCGTCGGTGTCCGTGCCCACCACACCCTCGGCCGCGGCGCGAAGGATCATCTCGGTCTGCCGCTGCGAGCGGGCGAGTTCGGCCTCGGTGTCGACGGTGCCGGACAGATCGCGGACCACGAGCATCAGCAGCTCGTCGCCGGTGTAGCCGTGGCCGTCGTACGCCTGCCGGCCGTCCTCGAGGTTGGCGCTGGTGACCTCGACGGGGAACTCGCTGCCGTCCGTGCGGCGTGCAATCATCCGCGTCGGCTTGGTCCGGCCGTTGGCATCGAGGGAATCGGGCTGCCGCATGGACCCGGGGATCAGCCGCGAGTCGAAGTGGGGCAGCAGGTCGAGCAGTCCGCGCCCGACCAGAGCGGTCCCGGGCGTCTCGAAGGCCTCGAGGGCGATGGTGTTGGCGTTGACGACCGTTCCGTTGGCGTTGACCAGCACCAGTGCGTCCGGAAGCGCATCCAGTATGGCAGCGAGGCGAGCAGCGCCTCGGGATGGCCTGCTGCTCACGAGACGCTTCCTCCCTGTTACCGCACCTTGCCGACCGCGGAGGCCATCTTGCCAATCGGCCCGCAGCGTGTCACGGGGGGATTCTACGGGCAGAGGCCCAGCCTGCGGCCCCGGATGAGAGGGAGGTCGCACGCGGAAGTCTCGCAGAACCTGTGACCGCGCAGGTCGACGGGCGGAACCCGCGTATCACCCGTGACGTCGTCCCGGGCCGGCGAGGATCCGCCGGGGCGGATTCTGCGAACGAACGTCCGGCAGTAGGGGCACCAGGTCGTCCCAGCGGGACATCTGACAGCCGTCGCCGCGGCTGTAGCGGGCGTCGACCGGCCGCCCGGCCCAGACCCCGGTGACGTGGGCGGTCGCCGGACCCCCGTACTGCATCGTGCACAGACTGCGCGGCGGTACCGGAGCGAAGGGGTCCCGGCCCCAGACGGTCCTCCTGTCGAGCGTGCGGCAGGCGCGGACGGGGTCCGGGTGGCTGCCGAGGTCGGGATGACAGCGCAGTACGTACGTCCCGTCGGCCTGTCCCGCGTGGCGCACGGTGACCACGAGCCGGTCGCCACGGGGGGCGGGGGCGCGGCCGTGGGCATGCGCGGTGACGGGTGCCGCGGCCGCGGAGAGAAGGAGGACGGCACCGAGGACCATGCCGCGTGAGATGAACTGGACCATGCAGGGACTAACGGCGGCGGCGGGGGACGGTTGCGCTCCCTGCACCGGCCGTGGTCCTTTCGGCCCGCTCGCGGGACCCGGCGAGGGGTCCTGGCGGGGGCACCGCGCGGGAGGCGGCCGGGCGGACGCGTCGGGAGCCGGGCCTCGGGGCGCCGCCTTCGGATCCGCGGTGCGGTTCGCGGCCCAGTGCTTTGCCCTGCGGCCTTTCCGCCTAGTACCGTGGGGGTCGATTGGTGACACCCCGCTCGGCTGTGTCATCATCTGCACGCACCACTCGCGCTCGCGCGGGAGCGGTTGTGCTGGAGGCGTCGCCTAGTCCGGTCTATGGCGCCGCACTGCTAATGCGGTTTGGGCCTTAAAGCCCATCGAGGGTTCAAATCCCTCCGCCTCCGCGTTCGATCACCGAAGCCCCGGTCCGTACGGCCGGGGCTTCGGCGTTCCCCGGGCTGTCAAGAGGGGTCGTGCGCATCCGCCGGATATGGCGTTTTCGCAGGTCACAAGGGGTTTGCCAAATGGATTTCACATGGCGGCGGCAGTCATGTAATGTTCTTCCTGTCGCCGAGAGCGGGCCGCAAGGGCCGGGAGTGGCGGAGAAAAAACAGAAGAACAAGCACTCGTAGCTTAACGGATAGAGCATCTGACTACGGATCAGAAGGTTGCAGGTTCGAATCCTGCCGAGTGCACACAGGTCAAAGGCCCCGACGGGTTTCCCGTCGGGGCCTTTGACATCAACGGCTGACATCAGTGTGCCGGGAAGGACACCCTCAGCCGTCCGACGTCAGCCCTTCCGACCCTTCGTCGGGATCATCGAGATTCAGAGCGTCGTCCATGCGTTCCGCGGCGGCCCGCAAGGTCGTGTCCATCACGTGCGCGTAGGTGTCGAGCGTCATCGTGATGGTGCTGTGGCCGAGCGTCTCCATGATCGTCCGAGCGTCCACCCCTCGTGAGAGCAGGAGGGAGGCGCACGTGTGCCGTAGGTCGTGGACCCTGACGCGCCGCACGTTCGCATCCCTGCAAAGGATCGTCAGCATCCTGTTGAGGCTGCGAGGGTCGATGACCCGCCCTGTCTGTGTGTTGAAGATCAGTCCGTCGGGCTGGTCCGGCGCCGGCTGCCACTTCTTTCCTGCGACCTTGCGTTCGCGCTCTTGCTGCTCGCGGTGGTGGGTGAGCGCTCGCACGAGGTGCTGTGGCAGGGACACCGTACGGATGGACCGTGTGGTCTTCGGCGTTCCGAAGAGGAGTTCCCGTCGGATGCGCTGCACGTTCCGGCGCACCCGGAGCTGTCGGTTCGTGAGGTCGATGTCCGACCACGTGAGGGCAAGCGCTTCCCCGCGCCGTAGCCCGGTCGACACGAGCAGCAGCCATAGCGCGTACAGCCGGTGTGTACGAGCGGTCTTGAGCAGGATCCGGACTTCGGCGCCGTCCAGGGGCCGCACTTCCTTGGGTGTGACTGTCGGGGTCTCGACGATGCGCGCGACGTTCCGAGCGATCAGCTCTTCGCGCATCGCTTGCTGTAGGGCCGATCGGAGCACGGCGTGTACGTACTGGACTGTCCGAGCGGACGGAAGCCGCTTGCAGCACTTGCCCACAGCACAGCACCCGCGCTTTCCCTCCGGGCGGTCGTGGTCGGCACCGCGCAGGCAGCAGAGGCAAGAGCCTTTGAACTCGGTCAGGAATCGGCGCACGTCCGCCGGGGAGAGCCGGTTGAGCCGCTTCTTGCCGAGTGCTGGTCGGATGTAGAGCCGGGTCAACCCCTCGTAGCTGTTGAGGGTGGCGGGCTTGAGCCGTTCCGGAGCGATGGTGGCGAGCCAGTAGGTCAGGTAGTCGCCGAACGCCATCGTTGAGGATGCGGCTGGGATTCCCTGACGGGTCTTCTCCTGCAACTCGGTGAGTTTGCCCGCCACTTCCTCGCGGGTCTTGCCGTACACGAATTTTCGGGTGCGGGTGCCGTCCGGGCGATAGACGTAGGCGGCGGCCTGATAGCGCCCGTCGGTGCGCTTGGTGATCGTTCCTTCGCCGTTGGCGCGTCGCTTGGCCATCAGGCAGCTTCCTCCAATCGGTCGCGCAGGTACGCGCGAACGCTGTCGACCGGGACGCGACGGGCCCGTCCGATCTTGATGCTGGGGAGTTCGTTGGAGCGGATCAGGTCGTAGACCTTGAAGCGGCTGATCCGCAGAGCCTCCATGACCTCCGGAACGGTCAAGGCTTCAGGCGTCGTGGGTACGGCGGTGAGCACGTCGAACCTCCGTGGGCAGGCGGGGCCGGTCGGGGCCCCCTTCTGAGGGGCGCTACTTCCGCTACCGCCGCTACCTCGCAGGTCAGGGGCCTGTTGGAGGTAGCGGGAAGGGGTAGCGGTAGCGGATGGGTAGCGGAGCGGTAGCGGCAATCAGGGCCGGTTGCCGCTACCGCGTTGTCGCAGGTCAGACCCTGTTTTCGGTGCCGGGTAGCGGAGGTAGCGGACTTTCCGGGGGTGGGGGGCAGTAGCGGGCCCACGCGTCCCACAGATCGGCGGCGTAGTAGCCCTTGAGGACGCTCCCTGCTGCCTTGATGTTGCGGGAGGCGATGGGCTCGTTGTCGGTCGTCATGTACTCGGCGAGCATCCGGGACAGGCGCCGGTTGTCGAGCGGCTTGCCGTGCAGGTCGGCCCAGGGGGCGTCGTCCAGGGCGTTGAGGCGATCGAGGATGGCGACGGTGGGCAGGCGGTCGATACCGACCAGGACGTGATCCCGCAGGTCGGCCAGCAGTCGGACGCCGAGACTGCCTTTGTCGTTGGCCTTGGATGCGGTCACCAGTGCCACGCATGCCTTGCGCGCCCGCTCGGGCCACTGCCCGCCGGCCGCGTCGGCGATGGCGAGCAGGGGCTCCCACACGTCCGCGGGTCGGTCGGTGACGCCGTCGGGCATCTTCGGCCACGCCCCCATGACCGAGTCGCGCGCGTGCTCGGTCCACTGCGCGAGCTGGTCACGGAGCTTGTGCCCCTCCGCCTCGTGGAGGCGGGCGCGGAAGGCTTCCACGCGTTCGTTGCGGGCCCGTCGGCGCATCCGGATGACGACCGAGCGGGTCATGATCGTGTCCGGCAGTGCTCCGAGTCCGGCGACCGCGACGGCGCAGTAGGACGGGAAGGCTTGCACGCTCTGGTTGCCGCCGTCGCCGATGCACCGGTAGGTGACCCCGGTGCGGCGATGTCCGGCGTTGAGGAAGCCGCGCAGTTCCTCGTTGTCTCCTGCCTTGGGCCCGAAGATCGTGTCGATCTCGTCGAACAGGATCGTCGGCCGGCCGCTGGGGTTGGACACGGACCGGAACAGGGCGGCGGCGGACGCGTTGACCGCCGTCATGGGAGCGGGAACGAGGGTTTCCACGATCTCCAGCGCCCGGGACTTCCCCGACCCCGGTTCCGGGGACAGGAATGCAAGCCGTGGGGTGGAGTCGAAGCAGTCGAGCAGGTGGGCGTGCGCGTCCCACAGCGCGACCGCGACGTAGGCGGCCTCGTGTGGGAAGACGTTGAAGCGGCGGTGGAAGGCTTCCACCTCGTCGAGCAGCGCGGCCCCGTCGATGGTGTCGGTCATGCAGCGGCCCTCCCTTCGGTGTGCTTGCTGGGGGCTCCGGTGCAGAAGTGCTTGTGCGCGGCGTACTCGGTGACGAGGTCGGCCACGTCTTGCTGTCCGCGGGCGGTGTCGGTCTGCCCGCATCGGCAGGCGTAGGCGGCGGTGGGCGTGGCGCCGTAGCGCTTGGACCAGCGGGCCCCGTCCCAGTGATGCCGGTAGACGGGTGGGGCGAAGATGTGGATGCCGGGCCGTTCCGGTGTGGGGTCGCTGGCGGTGCTGGTGTGCGGGTCAGGGCGAAAGACTGAAGTGACGCCCTTGCGGGCGGCGCCTTTCGGCTCGCCCACGGCCGTTGTGTCCACAGGCTGTGGAGCGACAGGCGGCCCGGTCGGGGTGGAGGGGATGCTCTTCAGGCGGGGGCGGGGAGGGGTGCTCATGCCGTCTCCCTCCTGATCTGGTTGTGGGTGATGGACCAGTTGAGGGCGCTGCGGAGAGTGGAGCGGCACTCGGACGCGGACAGTCCGGCCGCCTCGCCCCCCGCCTGAAGAGCCTGTTCAACCACGTGCCGGGGGAGGTCGCCCCACGCGACGAACCGCCCCAAGGCTCGCGCCGCCCGGAACAACTTGGCCTCGCGTTCGCCGTGTTGGGCTGTGGCGACGTTCTGCGTCTCGTTGGCGAGTGCTACGTCCGCATATCGGCGTGATTGCCCCGTTAACGCCTCTGAGGGGCTCTGAGACGGCTTGGGGGCGGGTTGCAGGATGGTGTGCAGCCATTCGGGCAGAGGGGCCGCCAGGCGGTCGCACAGGGCTTCGTAGCGTCCGGCGGGGGTGATGCTGCCGGCGGCGACGACGTGGCCGCCCCATGCGCGGGTGTCGACCGAATCGGCAACGGTGCCCGCGGTGTTGGTCAGTCGGACGCCCGGCGGGGCGGTGAAGTACAGGTGGCTGCCGCCGCTCGGGGTCCGGGTGCGGTAGGTGTCGGGGACGGTGTGCCCGGCGCGCTCGCAGAGCGCTCCAAAGGTTGTCGCGCCGTCAGGCGCGTCCGAACTGCCCTTGTGCTCTGGCGTGTCCAGGTCGACGACCAGCAGCCCGGACGGGCCGGTGGCGATACCGACGTTGTACGGGGCGTGCGACCAGGCGGCACGGATGCGATCGGGGTCGGTGGTCGCGCGCTGTTCCCACTTGCGGTGGCCGTCGGCGCACTCGCCGGTGCGGGTGCAGGACTTCTCCCCGTGCAGCGCCGGCGGCTTGCCGCCGGGCCGGAGGGGGAAGACGTGCCAGCCTCGTTCTGCCGCGTCCAAGGCGGCGTGCATGAGGTGTTCGTTCACGCCGCCACCCCCAACGCGGGGGCAAGGGTGGCGCGGTGGGCGCGGCCGATCCATTCGGTGTAGGCGGGTGGGATGGCCTCGGTCAGTTCCTCGCGTACCTCGGTCCAGGTGATGCCGAGTGCGGCTTGCAGCTCGGGGACGGTGGGTTTGCCGCCGCCGTTGCCGTAGGCGGCGACGTACGGGCCGTCGTAGAAGCGGCCGTGCCGGTACCCGCGCACGCGGCCCCGGTGCGGCCGGTGGGCTGGCCGGTCGGTGGTCCATCCGCCCAGCTCGAAGTTGCGGTGCCGGATCACTCCGAGACCGAACATCTCGCCGCACAGGGTGAGGTCTTTGCGGATCTCCGCGCGGCCGTTGGGCTGCTCGATGACGTACGGCAGGCCGGACTTGTCGAGCAGTGTGCGGGTGGGTGCGACCAGGTCGACGTGGGAACGGCCCCATCCTTGTGAGGCGTTGGTGCCCACGGTCAGGGCGCATCCGTGCTGGCAGGGCGGGGAGGCGTGCACAAGCACGTACCGCCGGATCTCGCCGGTATCGATCAGGTGCGCGAGGTAGGTGAGCGCGTCGCCCCGGTGGTACGGGAAGGGGTAGTTCGGCCGGTGAGCGACGTCGCAGCCGTCCACGGCGAACCCGGCACGCTCGTAGCCCTTGGCGGCGCCACCGGCACACGAGAACAGATCGAGTAAGCGCGGCTGTCGGCCGTGCTGGGGCAGGGATACGAGGTGTGTCATGCCTGCTCGCCCCCGCCCGTCAGCAGGTGGTGCAGGCGGGCGGTGTAGTTGTCCAGTGCGGTGGTGAAGGCGGTGTGGTCGTCGCTGTCGAGCGCGGTGAGCAGGGCGGCGACCTCGGGGCGCGGGCCGGGGTCGGGGATGCCGTGCAGGTTGCGGGTCAGCTCGTGCAGCAGGGAGCGGGTCAGGTACGGGTCCAGCTCGTAGCGGTGCTCGTGCAGGAGGTACGGCGCTGCGACGATGTGCAGGGCCAGGACGGTGCTGCCGTCGGGCCCGGTCTTCACCCGGAAGTTGACGGCCGGCTGGGGCGCGTCGGCTGCTCGCCCGTTGCTGGTCGGATCGGTCATGCTGGAGGTCTCCAGTTCCTTGATGGGTGACTGGCTGGCAAGGGCGGCCCCGTGATCTTTGGCGAGATGAGGGGGGCCGCCCTTGGCGTAGCTAGCCGTGGAAGTGGTTGCGCTTGAAGACGGCTTTGCGGATGTTGACCGTCGTTCCGCCCTTGTGGCCGCTCGCGCTGAAGGTCTGCACGGCGATCCATCCGCCGAAGATCACGGCGGCCAGGATGATGAGCTGAGTGATCAGCGCCGTCAGGGCGGCGATGAACGTCGTCAACAGCAGCAGCCCCCCGCACACAGCGAGGAACCCCACGCCCCCGAGTGCGACGTTCACCGCCGCGCGAGAGACGGCCGGCTTGGCAGCAACCGGCTCGGGCTGAGTCGGCTGGATGGCGTAGCCGGTGACGACGCGGCCGTCGGGCAGGACGATGCTCGCCACGCTCGGCAGCGCCCCCGGTTGGACGGGAATGATCGGCGCCGGCCTCACAACGGCGGGCGGGAGCGGTGCGGGGTGGTGGACGTCCACGGCCCGCACTGCGGGCGTGTGGGCGGGGTGTTCGGGGTACATGCGGAATCCCTTCCGACCGTTGGTCAGGGAGGCGGAGGCACCCCCTTGGGGGTGGCGTCTGGAGGGGGTTTCGGGCCTGTGAGCTGGGACGCCTCCCTGCTTCCCTGAGTGATCATTTGTGCAGGTCAGGGGCAGGGAAGTGGGCCAGGGAGGGGTTCAGGGAGTTCTCCCTGCCTCCCTTACCCGGGCGGGGTGCGCTTCCCTCTACCTGTCGGCGGAAGCGGAACCGTCGCTGTCGCGGTTGGCGAGCGCCCGGTGGACGCGTTCGCGGGCGACGACCATGCGGCCGTCGGACTTGTACGGTTCGGCGCCGTGGGCGTCGAGCACGCGCTTGAGGTCGCCGTTGGTCCACGTGCCGTAGGCGTCCTCGTTGAGGGCGGCGAGTCGCTTGAGGACGTCGGTGGTCGGCACCCGCGGTGCGTCGCCGAGGGCGGCGGCGATGTCGGCGAGCGGGTCACGCTCCTCGTCCCGCTCGATGACATGCAGCGTGGTCACGCCGTCCCGCAGCATGCGGGCGCGGGCGGCGATCTCCTTGGCGTCGTCGGTGCTGATGTAGTGCGTGCGCACCGTGATGGACGCCTGCCCGGCAGGGATCTCGATCCCGTCCGAGGCGACCACGACCGTGCCCTTGTCCAGACCGGGTCGCAGCAGGTTCGGTGCGGCCCCGCCGTCAACGGCCTTGTCCCCCAGCGCCATCCGGGCCTGCGACTCCGTGCCCAGCGCGAGTGAGGCACGCGTGTGGGCGCCTTCCCGCACGAGCTTGGGAAGGTTCTGGTCGGTCGGGTCCTGCGTGCCCTGCCACATCAGCACGTTCACTGCCCGCCCCTGGTTGTGGATCTTGCGGACGGCCATGAAGTACCGGGAGGTGGCTTTCGAGCCGCCGTAGGGGCGCTTGTCCTCGTCCTGAGCGGGGCACATGAACGCCACCTGCGCCTCGTCGACCAGCACGATCAGGGGCGGGAACTTGGTGCCGGGCGGGGCCTGGAGACGGCGGTTCATCTCCACCACCGCGCCTTCGACCATCTCGGTCACCTCGATCACGTGCTCATCGGTCGGCCCTTGGATGAGCACGCGGGCAAGGCCGTCGAACATGGCCCAGTCGCCGGCGCCCTTGAGGTCGCCCATCAGGAACTCCACCGACCGGTCCAACGCCAGCCACAGCGCCAGGGAGCGCAGGGCGGCGGTCTTGCCCTGGTTGGACAGGCCCGTGATGAGCAGGTGTCGCTGATACAGGCTGAGCGCTGCGGCGTCGCCGCGCAGGTCCTGGCCCCACGGCGCCTTGCCCTTGGCGTAGTCGGCGGTCAGGGTGTCGTCGGTGACCAGCGGGGACGGGCCGATCGGCTCGTCCAGTGCTCCGGAGTCGGCGATCCACAGCCGAACCGTGCGGGCGGCCTGCGGGATGGTGATGAACACCTCGTGCTCGTGGCGGGTGAGGTTCTCGGCGAGCTTGCGGCGCTTGCCCTGAACCTCGTTCGTCGACACCCCCGACGGGAGGGTGACGTCGACTTCCACGCCGCATCCGGCGATCCGGATCGGACCGAGCATCGAGGCGCCAGCATCGCCCATCTCCTTGATGGCGTTCCGTAGTGCCGGGACTCCGAGGTCGCGCAGGGCCTTGACCACGATCGACGGCGTGATGGGCTCCCCTTCCCCGTTGCGGACGCTCTCGGGGAGGGCCCAGGCGGGGGCGGCTTGCTGCTTGCTGCCGACGACCCACAGGGCGAGCAGGGCGAGGAACGGGCCGATCGTGACGAGCGGGCCCCACACCACCTGGACGATCCGGATCAGCAGGGCGATGAACTCGATGACCGCCGCGATGGGGGTGATGACGTCGGTGACGTCCTTGTTCGCGATGGCGAGGACCACCCCGAGGGCGACCAGGCCGCCTATGCCCATCCCGGTGCCGACCAGGGCTCCCTTGGCCGCGTCGACGGGCGAGTGGAGCAGGTCCATGCGGCGGCGGTGGCGGGCGTCGCGGAAGCGCTGTCCGCGCTCCTCCCACTCCGCGGCAGCCTCGTAGTTCCCGGCGGCTTCCGCCGCTCGGAGCATGCGCTCGTAGCGGGCGGCGGTCCTGCCGTCCCAGGTGCGGCGGGCGACGATCCGGGCCCCGCCGGCGATGTAGAGGGGGTGCCGGGCGACCGCTCGGGCGGTCGTCGTGGTCTTCTCGTGCGTGGCGGCCGTCTTGATGGCACGCCCGGACCGCACCCACAGCGGCACCGGCGCCGCCGGTGCCGGGTCGGGAACGACGGTCAGCCGGGTCACTGTGGGTTCGGTGTCTTTGTGCAGGTGAACGACGCTGTCGCTCATGATTCGGGTACTCCTGACTGCCCCGAACGAGGGGGCGGAAGATTGGGGGGTGGGGTGGCCGTGCGGCCGTACGGTCACCACCAGATCGACGACTTCTTGGTGACCCTGGCGGCCTTGGTGGCGGCGGCCTCGTTCACGAGTCGCTGGCGCTCGGTCTGCAAGGCGGTGATCTCGGCGATGAGCCGGATTTGCACGGACTGCCACGCGGACTGGAGGCGTTGTTCGGCGCGTGCGGGGCTCTTGCCTCGCATGACGCGGTAGGAGCCGCCGGCGAGCGCGGCGAGCACCGCGCGGCGCTCTGCACCGGTCAGCGGCCACATCTCCTCGTTGCGGACCGCTTCGAGCTTGCGCGTCGTCTGACGGATCTCGCGGTCCAGACGGCGGGTGTCGGGCTTGCCCATGGTCAGGAACTCCTCGGGGCGTTGGAGTGGTCGGGGTAGGCGCAGGGCACGCACGTGCCGAGGTGGGCGGGGATGACGTATCCGGCGTCACGCCGGCAGGCGGGGCAGACGCGGCGGGCGGCGTTGGCCTTGGCCAGAGCCGCCCACCGGCCCGGGGTCATGGGCCGGACCGGTAGGGCGAGGTCGACCCGGTAGAGGTAGGCGACCAGCGGGCCACGCCGGCGGCGCGGCCGTTCGAGCTGAGCCGCCACCTGTTGACCGCCGGGGCGCAGACCGCGCGCCCGCAGTTGGCGGCGGGTGGCGTAGCCGTCCGGGGCCAGGCGCCACCGGTAGGTCGGCAGCGTGGTCATCAGACGGTCGTCTCAGCCTGTGTGGCGCGGTCGGCGAGGATTGTGTCTCGCAGCAGCCGGGCGTTCGCTGGCGAGGTGTGCACCTCGCGGCGGATGCCTTCGGCGGTCACCTTCGTGTCCGGCCAGTCGGCCGTCACCGAACGTGCCTCGTCGAGCAGTTGGGCGGGGGTGCGCTTGGGGCGGGGTGACTTCGCCGCGTCGGGCACACGGCCCGTAGCACCGCGCGGTCGGGGCGACTCGGCAGCCACCGTCCGGTGCTCGATCGGGGCAACCGGAGTCGGCTCGATCGAGGCGAGCGGCTTCAGCGACGCGGTCGACTTCAGGTAGTCGACCGCCACCGGATCGGGCACCCGCACGACGGTCGCCGGGACCGGTTCGGGGGTCGATTCGGTGAGGTCAGCCGTAGACCGAATCCTCGTGGTCTCGGTGGATTCCTCCGCATTCGTGGTGGTGGGTATCGGGGTGGGGCGGTGGTGCAGGACCTTGGCGACGAGATCGGAGCCGAAGTAGATCGACCCGACCGGAAGCGACGTCGCCAACAGGACCAGAGCCCAGTTGGCGGGGTCCCATTCGGCGAGTCGACCCCAGTCGACCGTCCGGCCGTGCAGTTCCGGGACCAGGCCGTGCACGTAGTTCAGGACCAGCGAGGCGAGCGTGTAGGTGCCCAGCACCCGCAGGGCGAACGTCCGGTCACGGCCAACCAGAACGAGGGTGGCGACCAGGGCCAGAGCCATCAGGCCGTCGACCACGAACGGGTACAGCGTCGCGGCCGTGTTGTCTGCGCCGATGGCGTTGGCGATGTCCCGCAGCGCGTTCCACGAGACGCGGAACGCCATGCCGACCACGCCGACCAGCGCGGTCACGAGCAGGACGCGTCCCTTGCGGTTCATGCCGCACTGCCCTTCCGGCGGGCGCCGTGCCGCAGCCAGCCGAGGCACTGCGCGAAGCAGCCGGCCGCGACCAGGTAGCGCCATGCGTGCTCGTGCGTGATGAACAGGGCCGTCGTGCCAGCCATCGCGGCGAGAGCGCCCGCCAAGACCAGCAGCAGCGGCCAACCGCGCGGGGAAGTGGTGTCGCTCATGCCGCACCCCCGGCTGCGCCGGCGGTGCGGTTGACCAGGTCCCGCCGGGCGATCAGGACCCGGTTGCGGGCCCGGCGGATACGCCGCGCGTCCAGCTCCGTCGGTGTGCGGTCCAGGGCGGTGATCTGCGCGTCCAGCAGGTCGACTTCTGCCAGGATCAGCGGGAGTTCCCGTTCGATGGCGTCCAGCTCCGCGGGCGTCGGCTCGCGGTCGTACTCGTCGGCGGTAACAACCGTCTGAAGTGCACCGATGTGCTCCATGGGTCGTGTACTCCCTCACAGGTGGGCAACGGCCCGAACCGCGCCCCCGGTGTTCCCGCACCGGGGGCGCTTGCCGTTGGGGTCGGGGTGTCCGGCTCCCCTCAGCGCTGCACGTACGAGACGTGCAGCGGAGGCAACCGGCCGCAGCAGTTGAGCCGCGGAAAGTTGAGGTCGCGCTGTACCTCACGCGGGCGATCCCGCGTAACCGCCTACTTGGCCGAGGAGAGGCGGCGTGATCCCCATGCAGTTGTCAAGAAACCTGCGCTTCCTTCGTACTGACCCCTGCGGGCTTTCCTCCGGGCGCTTCTGTACGGCAGGGCCGTACAGGACACCACCTCCGACTTGTCTGGAGGAGTGCCGATGCCAAGAGATTGCATGAGTCAGGCTTGGAGAGTCAAGCCCCCTGGTCTAACTTGTACGGAGGAGTCGGAGTAGAGGGGATGCCTTGCCGGTGCGACGCGGAATGACAAAGGCGCAGGAAGTGGCCTATGACCTGCGCGAACAGATCCTGTCCGGGGCGCTGAGTGGGGGTGAGGCACTTCCCAGCGAATCGAAGATGATGAGCCAGTACGGCTACAGCCGGGAGACCATCCGTGCCGGCGTGCGCCTCTTGATCGAGGAAGGTCTGGTCGTCACAGGGCAAGGTCAGGGCAAGTACGTCCGTGAGGACTACCCGCCCGTCGTGTGGAACTGGACGACCCTGGAGAGCCGGAGCCGGCATGCCAACGCAGTCGAAGGGCGAACCGCTGGCGATCAGTGGGCAAGCGTGGTCTCAGAGAACGGGAACGCTCCCCGCCAAGACATCACGGTGTCGATCGTTGAGCCACCTGCACACGTCCGCGCGCGACTTGAACTCCCCGCAGACGGTCTGGCTGTGGCTCGAAAGCGCATCCGGTTCATAGACAACCGGCCTTACGCACTTGCCGACTCGTACTTCCCCCAGGAACTCGTTAGCGGCACGCCTCTGATGGAGCCCCGTGACGTTTCCGCGCCCGGCGGCATCCTCGCCTCCGTGGGGCTTGTGCAAGCCAAGTACGTGGACGAAATCTCAGTACGCATGCCGACCCGCCAGGAGGCGGAGCTACTTGCCCTACCTGCGGCAACACCCGTCGCCGAACACACTCGAACGGGCTACGACGCGGACGGTCGCCCCCTCCGCTGCATGGTCACCATCCTCCCCGGAGACAGGCACAAGATCCTCTATGAAGTCAGTACAGACTGAGCGCCTCCGCCCCGCAGCGGCGGAGGACGTACCCGCTCTCTTGGCCCTACGCGCAGAGGCCGAGGGGTGGCTGCGTACCAAGGGAACCGACCAGTGGAGCGATCCAGAGACGGGCGAGCGCGCTATCTCGAAGTGGCGCGCGAGCATAGATGAGGGGCGTGCGTGGGTCGTCGTTGGCGAGCATGACGAAGTGCTTGCCACCGTCAGCCGTGGCCCTGTCGACCGTGACTTTTGGACGGATGCCGACCGTCCCGAAACGGCGCTATATCTCTACAAGCTGATCGTTGCCCGAGAAGCGTCCGGCCGGCAGCTCGGAACACGGCTTATCGACTGGATGTCCCGGCTCGCCACCCTGGAAGGACGAACGTGGGTGCGCATCGACACGTGGCGCACAAACGTCGGGCTGCACGCCTACTACGAACGGTTGGGATTCCAGCACCTACGCACGGAGGCGCCGTCCCACAGGCGGTCGGGGTGGCTCGCTCAGCGTCGGGCGGGTGAACTAGCCCTGCCAGATGACCTCTTGCTTGTTGGCCCCAAGGAGGGGGGCCACGGAGGTACGGCAACACCCCTCGAAGTGCCGCACCAGCGGGCGGAGACAGGGTCTAACGACGACTTGACCAGCGGAGACGAGACGACACGCTGACATCGACAGATATGGACACCTTCGCAACGGACGAGAATCGGTACGTCGCTCTCGATTGACGGCGCCTCGGTCGTCGCAATGGCACGCTCCACCTGACGCCACGAACCACACCCTCCACGGTGTGTGGACGGCGGACGGTCGGAGCAGGGCGAGTAGCGATGGGCGGTTGAGTGTGATCCAAATCACTCCCTGCGCATATGAGCACAAGAGGTGACAAAGTCACGCTTGCCTGCCTGTGGATCACTCTGTGGACAGGCTCCGGCCCCTTGGGGGATGCCCTGATCAAGCCTGTGAGCCCACATGTAGTGGTCCTGTGGAAATGAGCCCCCACATCTAGTGGTCGCGAGTGATTGCAGAGAGTGAGGGTGAATGGTGTACTAGTCGTGCTCAAAGTGAGCAGGCCCCTACTCGGGGTCAACATGAAGTTGAGTCCACCCGAACCAGGGGCCTGATGCGTTGGCGCGCTTTAGGACCCTACCTCCGCCGGCTCGGAAGCCCAAGAGGGGGAGGGTGGGTTCACTCGGTTAAGAGGAACCATGACCAGGCCGAAGACCTACCACGTTACGCAGCGTCCGGACGGAAAGTGGCAGGCCAGGGCCGAGGGAGCGCAGCGCGCCTCCGCCGTGGCCGACACCCAGGCCGCAGTGGACAAGCGCGCCGGTGAGATCTCCCGCAACAACGGTGGGGGCGAGGTCATTCGCCACGGCCGCGACGGGAGCATCAAGGACAAGCGCACCATTGCCCCCGGCAACGACCCGTACCCTCCGAAGGGCTGAGCTGACGGACTCACTGCAGAGTGGGCATAGCAAGGCCATCGGCATGTAGCCGGTGGCCTTCGCCTCGTCTCCGCTCAGTTGCAGCACTCGCGTCCCATGCTGCACCGGCAGGCATCGCCGGTCGTGGCGGTCGTCAATGCGGGGGAAGCGGCCGTGCGGGAGGCCGACCGGAGCACGGCGAGCGGAGGCTGCTGGCCAGGGGATATAGCTCGGTGTCCGATCAGTAAAGGGTCTAGCTATTCCCGCAATGGGTGCACCCCTTCTAAAAACTGCCACGAACACAGAAGGCGCGAGGTTAGAGAAATGGCTGACCCCACCAAGTTAATGCTGGACGACCTCTCGCGTAGGTACGCGGAGATGAATGTTTCGAACGCGTTCCTGCGACTGTACACGGATGATGCTCGATTCGGTCGTGTTTTCGCCAGTATTCACGAGCGGCTGAACGGGCATTTCGAATCTATAAATGACAGGGCGGAGACGACCCGTCATTATTGGGCTGACGCAAGCAGGGAAATGATTGCACTCGCCAAAGAGGTGGACGATGTCGTCCAGTCCCTTAGGCATGCTGGCGTCGACGTGCGACTCGCAGATGGTTATGCAACAGCGATCAAAAGCTGTCGCTCATGGCTGGTGCGCAGCGGGGGGAGTGCCGTGCCTGATGACTTTGAACAGATCGAGGTTGTCAAATATGAGCCTGTTTTGTTTCGCCCGGGCACCGAAATTCAACTGAAAAAGCATTCGGGGCGCAATCAGTTGCAGTTGATTGGTGAGGGCTCCTACGCAAAGGTGTTCTCCTTCACGGACCCCGATTATGGCAAAAAGTTCGCGGTCAAGCGCGCCAATAAAGATTTGGGGGATCGCGACCTTCATCGATTCCGGCAAGAGTTTGAAATCCTCAAACGCCTGAGCTTCCCTTACGTTGTGGAAGTGTACCAATACGATGAAACTCGCAATGAGTACAAAATGGAGTTCTGCGAATCCACACTTCGCAACTACATCAAGAAGCGCAATAGTAGTTTGCCGTTTTCGTCACGGAAGAGAATTGCTTTGCAATTTCTGTACGGCATCAACTACATTCACAGTGAGGGATTGCTTCACCGTGACATCAGTCTTCAAAACGTCTTGGTGAAGACCTTCAATGGCGGAGCAGTCCTGGTGAAACTCTCGGACTTTGGCCTCGCCAAAGACCGGAGCTCCGAATACACCCGAACGAAGACGGAAATGCGCGGAACAATTCGAGACCCTTTATTGGTCAGCTTCAAAGAGTATGACGTACGCAATGAAATCTATTCGATTGGGTGGGTGCTTTCCTATATCTTTAGCGGTAAAGAGGCTCTGATGTCCCGAGCGGACACCCCGAGTCAGATCGTGCGAAAATGCACGGCGCACGATGTTTCTGAGCGATATCAGAGCGTGCGTGAACTAATTGCGGACGTTGAAAAACTGGAAGCGACGCCTACGGACGCGCCTGCTTGAAGTCTAATCACGGGTGGTTGCTGATTTAGCCTCCTCCCAAAGTTCCGCCCACATCTCCATCGACATACGGCGACCGTTCACTGAGGCAGAGGGCCAATCCAGGGAAAGCGGTGCCCCTGGAAGCGCGTGAACTCTATGCTCCCTACTGCCATCTTGCGCTCCTAGCAGGGGAGGATTCGATCACGACCCCAACACGTCCGCGTACGCTGACAGACCTGTAGCGATTGCAGCCAAGGCCGCGACGCCGAGACCGCCGAGCGCGATTTTATCTGTGATGGATAGATCTTCCCACCATCGACGGTCAGAGATCTCCCCAGTCACACTCAGGAGTGTTCCGTTTTTCGCCTTACCGGAACTTCCAAGCAAGAACACAATTAGCCCGACCAATCCTCCCCCAACGGTGCCGGCAGCGACAGTTTCGCGTGCTCCATCCTTTAATGTTTGGTAGGCGGTGACCGCCACTGGTGCAGACATCATGCCCGCAAGGAGTCCTATTTTCGCTGCTCGGTATGTGCGAAGCCGATACACCGGCTTTTCTCCAGCTACCGACTCAACGATAGATTTAAGGCGTGCGGTCTGACCGTGTACCCATGTTGCATCGGGTCCTGAAATGTTAGCGCAAAGCCAAAATTGATTTATGTCGATTGAAATTTCTCTTCCATCATCGGAAGCGATGAAAGCTAGATTCTGCCACACGTTCGGGTCGCCGGGGAGCGGCGAGGTGGCTACAGCGGAAACCAATTCTTCTAGTGTGAAACGAGTGAGGCGTGTATTGCTCCGCTCCGTCTTGAACATGATCCGCTCGGAGGGGAAACCTTCCGATGCGATAGAGAAAAGGCGGTCTAGCTGAGAACGTCCGACGCGGTAGGTGTAGAACTCGAATCGGTTGCTCGTCAGGTCTCTGTGCTCGGTCACCCTTGCATTCTGCCCTCCCCTCGTGCGACCTGTCTCCAGCGTGGGGCACTTCGCCCGATCTTTGACCTGCCGGGTGCGGAGCGGTCAGCTTTCACGAGGCCCACACGGTGATGATGACGTCCGCCAGGAACCACAACGCGGCGGCAGCAAGAATCGAACGGTTGACCAATCGCGAACGTCGCCGCGACTCGGCTTCGACCTCCTCAGCGCTCCTCCCTTCAGGGCTCGGGTGGTACCGCCATCGGCCCGTCGCGAGCCAGATGGCTACGAGCGCCAAAACGACGTAAAGGTCCAACTGGCCCATTTCCACGCTTAGTTGATATGGCGTCATCTAAGGCTCCCCTCTTCAGTGCAGCCGGGAGTCTAGTGCGATGGGGAAACGACACATCGTCCTGGGCGCTCTGTGACCATCCTCTTGTCGAAAGGGCGCTGAGTGAACGGGGCGCCCATCGTCTACCGCGCCATGGGAATGCCTAGCGGGATCGTCGGGTCGACGCATAACGTCTACGAGCGGCAGGGACCGTCCCCCCGGTGCACGCCAACCGATACGCCAACAGCGGCACACAAGGACAGCTACCGCCTGACACCCACGCCACCACGATCAGGCGGCGCCCGCCAGAACACGGCCTGAAAAGCGGAAGGTCGCCCACTGCCTCGTGGCCCTGACCACCTGAGGGCCAGTCCGGTGGCCACGGCCCTACGAGTGAAGCCGCAGCCCTAGGGTCTGTTGCGTGACATCAGTAGCTGACATCAACACAGGCGCACACCCCCGCACGGGGGCACGCCTTCAATTGGCAGACGAGCCAGCAGATTCCAGCAGGGGAACGGTCTGTGATGATGCTGCACGCGCCTACGGATCAGAAGGTTGCAGGTTCGAATCCTGCCGAGTGCACACAGATCAGAGGCCCCGGAGTGATCCGGGGCCTCTGGTATTTCGAGGCCGTGCGGCAGTGAAGTACGGCAACCGCGTTGGCCGGTACCGCCCATGGCCTCGGACAGCCTGCCGATCGCGGCGCGCGCCTTCAGTGCGTCCGGGCCAGGTGACGTCTACGGGCGACCGGGCCCGCCGCGAGTCGAGCGCCGAACCGCCACCGTCACGGATGCGGCAGCGCGAGCGGACCGAGCGACCCGTACACGGGCCGAGGGAGGGCCGGTTGCTGCCATGCCGTGGCCGAGCCCGTCGTGGGAGCTCCGCCGGGTTCATCGCCGTGGTGAGTCCAGGATCGGTGAAGCCGGGGCCCCGAAGTCCCTCCGCCGGCCTCAGGAACGGGTCGCGGCGTCGACTTCGGCTCCTCGGCCCGGATCCCGGCACGGGGCGAAGCCGACCGGCCGCCGGATCGGCCGGCACTCGCGCCGGGGCCGCAGTTCGTCGGGTGTGCCGTGGGCAACTGCTGGTGTCCCCGTCCGGTCCTGCAACTGTCGGGCCTCTTCCGGTGGGTCTCGATCAGCGACCCGGTGAGGCCGTTCTGCCCGCTCGCGCCGTCCTTCCCTCTCCTTCCCGTATCACCCCTGTCACCCCGGTGACCACGTCTCCCGTCCCGCCCGGGCTTGCCGTCCTTGCCCGGCGGGCCGGTGGGACCGGTCGGGCCAGGAGGGCCGGAGGGGCCGGGCGGACCGGGAGAGACGGAGTCGACATGGTTTCCCTGGAGGTCGATGCGCCGTGCCCGCAGATCGTCGATCTGCACTTGGTGGGCGACGATCGCAGTTGTCTGCGCGACGAGCGCGACGATCAGTGATGCGCCGAGCACAAGGTCACGCCGCGGCCTCCGCAGCGCTTCTTTTACGCTACTCACGCAACCCATTACACTCCGTGGCGAGTTCACGGGACCGTGTTCCCGACGCGGGACGGCCCACTGGTCACCGGTTCGGGTGATGCCCCTCCTGGTGCTGCGGTTCGTCGGAGGTTGCTGTGTGCGACTGCGGTGATCCCCGAACGGTCACGCACGGGTTGAGTACGTTTCAGGGTGTGGCGGACGGGCCGGCCGGGAGGGCCCGGTCGTCGTCGTCGTCTTCGCTGTCGCTCTGGGTCTCGCTCGGCGTCGACCCGGCGGCGGCGTTTTCCCCGTCCTTCCCGTCCTTGCCGTCATGTCCGTCCCGGCCGTCCCGGCCGTCCTGCCCGTCCTGTCCGTCCTGTCCCTCCCTCCCGTCCCTTCCGTCCCTTCCGTCCTTGCCCGGCGGGCCGATCGGACCGGTGGGGCCCGTGGGGCCGGGCGGGCCGGAGGGGCAGGCCTCGATGGAATGAGCCTGGAGGTCGATGTGCTGTGCCTGCAGGTCGTCGATCTGCACATGCTGGGCCACGAGCGCAGCCGACTGCGCGACGAGCGCGACGATCAGCGATGCGCCGAGCACAAAGTGGCGCCGCGGGCCACGCAGCGCTTCGATTACACTTCTCACCATGCCCCCTCACGCTGTGTCACGGCGTGAGTGTAAATGACGAAGAATTGGAGACGTCGGACCTCCTCGGCGAGTGTGCCCACGGCGACCCGTACGGTCGCCGTCGTCGGCACGGGCGGCGAGCCTCCGGCTCGCTCCGGTCCTGTTTTCGGGCCGTCCACCGAAGCGGTCGGTTAATGTGCGCGGATGCCGAACGTACGCACGCATGGCAGCTACCGAACAGGCGGTCTGTGGGCCGGGGCCGGGATCTCGTTCGGTGCCCTCGTGGTCGGTTGCGGAGTGGCCCTGCTCGACATGCTCGAATTCGACGAGCGGTGCAATCACGGGCTGATCCGGGGACCGGGCCGGCTGCTGCGGGTGCGTGAGCAGGCGTTTCCCCCCGCGACCGTCTGCGAGTTCGAGCGTGGAGACGTCTCCTCCGTCGGGGGGACGGGAGTGCTCGGCGCATTGCTCTGGCTCGGCATGGTGGCTCTTGTCGTCTGCCTGGTCGTGGCGCTGGTCGCGGAGTGGTTCGAACCGCGTCTCGGCAGCGATCTGGTGGTGCCGACGACGAGGGGCCGGAAGCTGCGGCGCACGGGGACCGCTTTCTTCGTCACCGGCTCCGTCTTCCTCATGCTCTACGCGTTGGCCGGGTGGAAGCTGTTCACGGGACCGGCGTCGGTCTGCTCCGCGGGAGCGGACTGGGGGGCCGATGCGCCGCGGACTCTGGCGTACAGCTTCTTCCCACCGCAGGCCACCTGCCAGTACACCAGCGGCCTGACGCGAAGGATGAACCCCGAATGGGTCGCTTCGCTGTTGATGGAGTCGGCTGTTCCCGCATTGCTGGCCGGGGTCGGATGTGCCCTCGCCTGGCTGCGTCTGCGTGCAGAGCGGCGGGAGGCGCCTCCCGGCACCGCAGCGGCGGACTCCGCGCTCGCGGATCCGGGCCGGTCCGCTCGCTGAACGGCGGCGCCCGCGTCCGCCGGGACCCGCCGCTGTCGGTGGTGGAGCCTAGGCTCGAGGGCGATGACTCAGGTGTGGAGATGTACGGGGCTGCGGTGGGGTGAAGGCGGGCCCGAGCTGGCGTGGGAAGGCGGGCGCCGCAGTGGTCTCGCACGGGGCAAGCGGGTGGCGTTCGCCGTTCTGCCGACCGGTGTGCGCACATGCGTGGGGGCTCGTGGGCACGCCTGTCCGGTCCTGGCCGAGGTGTCCGGGCGGAGCACCGGTGCGCGATGCGAGGAGTGCGCTCGTCTCGACCGCGCGCACTCCGTCGCCGCCGATACCGTCGCCGACGACCCGCGGCCGTATCGCGTGTATCTCGCGTGGTTCGGACCCGGCATGGTCAAGGTCGGGATCACCGCGGCCGAGCGCGGCTCGGCGCGGCTCCTCGAACAGGGTGCCGTCTGCTTCAGCAGGCTGGGGTGCGGGCCGCTGATGGCGGCGCGGCGTGCGGAGGAGCTGCTGCGGGCCGCGCTCCGGGTACCGGACCGGATTCCCTACGCCGACAAGCGGGCGGTGCGGGCCGGGTTGCCGCCCCTCGGGGAACGGGTCGCCGAACTGGCCGAGCTGCACAAGCGGGCCGTGGGCCTCGAGGGGTGGCCGGAGTCGCTGGAGCGGGCGCCGTTCCGCGCCGTCGACCACAGTGGTGTGTTCGGGCTCGACGGGCTGCCCCGCATGGACGGCGTGGTGAGCGAGCTCGCCGCCGGAGGCACGGTGAGCGGGGAGGTGCGGGCCGTCGCCGGGCCCGATCTCCATCTGGCGACGGCGCGGGGGCTTCTGGTCCTGGACACGCGGTTGATGTCCGGGTGGGAGCTGACGGCCGCCGCAGACGACGAAGTGACGGTACCCGTACGCAGGTCGGTGGAGACGGACGTGCAGGACGGGTTGTTCTGACCGTCCCGGACCGGCCGGCCGCCGTGGGACGGTCAAGACGCGGACACCTTTCGGACCCCGTACGGCAAGAGGCTGGACGGCCGGCACGGACACGACTGATCGTGATGACATGAGCGATCACCCCGTTGCGCCTGTCGCCGCCCATGAACCGCCGTACTACGCCGTTGTGTTCACCTCCGTGTACACAGAGGAGGACAACGGATACGCAGAGACCGCCGAGCGGATGGAGGAACTGGTCAGGGACGTCCCCGGGTATCTGGGCATGGACCACGCCCACACCCCGGGCGGGCTCTCGATCACCGTCGGGTACTTCCGGGACCTGGCCGCCGTCGAGGCGTGGCGGAGCGATCCGGAGCACCGTACGGCGCAGAAGCAGGGACGCGCGCAGTGGTACGAGGCGTACACGCTGCACGTCGCCAGAGTCGAGCGCAGCAGTGCGTTCCGGCGACCGCGGGACTGAGCCGGTCCACTGCGGGCCCTCCTCCGAGGGACCGTCATCTCCTGGTCCACGCACAGGTTCCGGGGCGGGCGGGCCCGCCCGCCCCGGCTCGAGTTCGCCCTCGCGGCGAGGTCGCGGCCGCGGAGGCCAGGTCGTTCCACGGACCTTCCCAGGAATTGCCTGAGAGGCGCCTGTGCGTTTCTCAGGGAAATTACAGATTGGCGAAAGGGCTCTCTCAGAGCACCTCGACAAGGTGTCCACCATGACCATGACCTCGCCCCAGGGGCGCACCGAACTGCTGAGGCCGGACGGGAGCCCCGTCCGTGTGCTGGTGGTGGACGACGAGCTGTCCATCACCGAACTGCTGTCCATGGCCCTTCGCTACGAAGGCTGGCAGATCCGCAGCGCGGGTGACGGACAGGGCGCCCTGCAGAGCGCCCGTGAGTTCCGGCCCGACGCCGTCGTCCTGGACATGATGCTCCCGGACATGGACGGGCTCACCGTCCTGGGCCGGCTGCGGCGCGAACTGCCGGACGTGCCGGTGCTCTTCCTCACGGCCAAGGACGCCGTCGAGGACCGGATCGCGGGGCTGACCGCGGGCGGCGACGACTACGTCACCAAGCCGTTCAGCCTCGAAGAGGTCGTGGCCCGGCTGCGTGGTCTGATCCGGCGGTCCGGTGCCGCCGACCGCCGCTCCGACTCCGTGCTCGTCGTCGGTGACCTCACCCTCGACGAGGACAGCCACGAGGTGTCGCGGGCTGGCCAGGGTATTCACCTGACCGCCACCGAGTTCGAACTGCTCCGCTTCCTGATGCGCAACCCGCGACGGGTGCTCAGCAAGGCGCAGATCCTGGACCGGGTGTGGTCGTACGACTTCGGCGGGCAGGCCAACGTCGTCGAGCTCTACATCTCTTACCTGCGGCGGAAGATCGACGCCGGGCGTGAGCCGATGATCCACACGCGGCGCGGTGCCGGTTATCTGATCAAGCCCGCCGCGTCATGAGCACCCGACGACGGCCGCGGACGCAGCGGCGGGTACGACAGCCGCGCACGCTGCGGACACGGCTCGTCGTCTCTGCGGTGACGTTGATCGCCGTGGTGTGCGCGGTGATCGGCACGGTCACCACGATCGCACTGGGCCAGCATCTCGACCAGCAGAAGAACGCCCAGGTCACCGACGCGGGTCGACGTGCCGCGGGGCTGCCCAGGGGCGCACTCGACGACGGGGGGCCGCCCGCTCCCGGTCGCTCGGCCGTCCCGCCCGTGGTCGACTCCACCGGCACGGGCGAGTCGACGGACGACAAGCTGGACTTCATAGTGACCCGGGGAGGGGCGCAGCCCGGGTCGGTCGCCGCCGTCGTCGACCCGAGCGGCAGGATCGTCAAGGCGGCCGTGGCCGAGTCGCGCAACGACAGCAGCGGCGGCTTCAAGGGCATGGTCGCCAAGGGGCTGAACACGTCCCAGGCCGCCGCGCTCTCCTCCGTGCCGAGGAGCGGCATCCACACCGTCGACATCCCGGGCCTCGGCGAGTACCGGGTCACCTATGTGGAGGGAACCCGCGGCAACTTCTACATCGGGTTGTCCACCGCCGACGTCACCAGCACCGTCAACACCCTCATCGTGGTCGAGGTGAGTGTCGCGGCCGCCGGCCTCGTGGCCGCCGCTATCGCCGGATACGTCCTCGTCGGCATCGCCACCCGTCCTCTGCGCAAGGTCGCCGCCACCGCCACCCGGGTCTCCGAACTGCCGCTCCACAGCGGCGAGGTGACCCTCGACGAGCGGGTACCGGAGTCGGAGACCGATCCGCACACCGAGGTCGGCCGGGTGGGGGCCGCGCTCAACCGCATGCTCGACCATGTCCACGGCGCCCTGCACGCGCGGCAGCAGAGCGAGATGCGTGTGCGGCAGTTCGTCGCGGACGCCAGCCACGAACTGCGCACCCCGCTCGCCTCCATCCGCGGGTACGCCGAGCTGACCAGGCGCGGGCGGGAGCAGACCGGCCCCGACACCCGGCACGCGCTCGCCAGGATCGAGTCCGAGGCCGATCGGATGACCCTGCTCGTCGAGGATCTGCTGTTGCTCGCCCGGCTCGACGCGGGACGGCCGCTCCGGTTCGAGCGGACCGATCTGGTGCCGCTCGTCGTGGACACCGTCAGCGACGCGCGCGCGGCCGGACGCGATCACAACTGGCGGCTGGAACTGCCCGACGAGCCTGCGCTCGTGTCGGCCGACGCCGCACGGCTGCAGCAGGTGCTCGTCAATCTGCTCGCCAACGCCCGTACGCACACCCCGCCCGGCACGACGGTCACCATATGTGTGCGACGGCGCGGGCCGTGGCTGTGCGTGGACGTGCAGGACGACGGCCAGGGCATTCCCGCGGAGCTGCTGCCGCACGTCTTCGAGCGGTTCGCCCGCGGCGACTCGGCGCGCTCCCGGACCACCGGCTCGACGGGGCTCGGGCTCGCCATCGTGCAGGCCGTCGCCACCGCGCACGGCGGTGCCGTCACGGTCGACAGCGTCCCGGGACGAACCGTGTTCACCGTGCACGTACCGGCGTTCACCCCGCGCAGGCCGGCGCCCGATCACGAAACGAAGCCGAAACACCACTCACAGGCGCACCACAGCACCACCACATGGGTGCGACAGGGCGCTTGAGAAGAGTCGGTGTCATGCGAACCGACTTTTCTCCCGGCGCCCTGCCGACGCGGGAGCACCTCCCTGCCGGCGACGCCGGTACGCCGGTCCTGGACGTAGTGATCCCCGTCTACAACGAGGAGAAGGATCTCCGGCCGTGCGTGGTCGGACTGTACGAGCACCTGCGGCGCACGTTCCCGTACGCGTTCCGCATCACGATCGCGGACAACGCGTCCACGGACAGCACCCCCCGGGTGGCCGCACGGCTGGCGGCGGAGATCGCGGAGGTGGGGTCCCTCCGGCTGGAGCAGAAGGGCCGCGGGCTTGCCCTGCGTACCGTCTGGTCCGCCTCCGACGCCCCGATCCTCGCCTACATGGACGTGGACCTGTCCACCGACCTCAACGCGCTGCTGCCGCTGGTGGCTCCGCTGATCTCGGGCCACTCCGATCTGGCGATCGGTTCCCGGCTCGCCCGGACCTCCCGCGTCGTGCGCGGCCCCAAGCGCGAGTTCATCAGCCGCGCCTACAACCTCGTCCTGCGCGGTTCGCTTCAGGCCCGCTTCTCGGACGCGCAGTGCGGCTTCAAGGCGATCCGCCGTGATGTGGCCCAGGCGCTGCTGCCGCTGGTGGAGGACACCGGATGGTTCTTCGACACCGAGATGCTGGTGCTCGCCGAGCGCGCGGGTCTGCGCATCCACGAGGTACCGGTGGACTGGGTCGACGACCCCGACTCCACGGTGCACATCGTGAGGACCGCGACCGAGGACCTCAAGGGCGTGTGGCGGATCGGCAGGGCGCTGGCCGGCGGTTCGCTTCCGCTCGATCGGCTCGCACGGCCCTTCGGTGACGATCCGAGGGACCGGGAGATCGCGGACGTGCCGCGGGGCCTGGCCCGCCAGCTTGTCGGCTTCTGCGCGGTCGGTGCTCTGTCCACCCTCTTCTACCTGGTGCTCTACAGCCTCTTCCGGCAGGTCTCGGGCTCGCAGAGCGCCAATGCGCTCGCCCTGCTGGTCTCGGCGATCGCCAACACGGCGGCCAACCGCCGGCTCACCTTCGGGGTGCGCGGCCGAGGCGGCGCCGTCCGGCACCAGGCACAGGGCCTGGTCGTCTTCGCCATCGGCCTCTGCCTCACCAGCGGTTCTCTCGCCGCCCTGAACGCGGCGACCGACAGCCCCCCGCACTCCACGGAACTCGCCGTGCTGATCGCCGCCAACCTCGCGGCGACGATGCTGCGCTTTCTGCTCTTCCGGGCCTGGGTGTTCGTGGACCGGCACGGTGATTCGCGCAGGCCCGTTCCGCCCGTCGCCGCCCACGGGCCTTCCTCGCCCGGCTGCGCCACGACGAGGGCCGCCCACGACGAGCAGCAGCACCAGCCGTACGAGCGGCACCACCGCCACCGGCCGGATGAGCAGCCGCCGCGGCCACAGCCCCCGGCGCCGTACGACACGACCCGGTCCCGCGCCGACGCGGACCACCTCCCCTGGAGCGATGCCACCGTGCCCTCGCAGCACACCGATCCGAGGAACCACGATGACTCCCAATGAAGATGTCAAGCCGCCTCAGCCAGGGGTGGTGTGAGTTGGTAGCACCGTCCGTCACGCAGCAGCGCCCACAGGACATTGACCCG
>NZ_LMWH01000069.1 GCF_001507435.1 Streptomyces sp. NRRL F-5122 | reverse complement strand
GTCGGGGAGTTTGGGGATCTCGATGTTGCCGACGCCCTTCAGCGCCTTGCTGATGTCCCCGATCTTCGACAGACCCGCACCCGCACCCTTGGCGATGTACGTCATCGGATCGATGACCTTGCCCGCCTTGCCCGCCAACGACAACGCCTTCGCTACCGCACCCGCCTTACCCGCACCCGACGCCGCACCACCCGCACCACCCGTGAACACCGTCGTCAACACATTGAACGTCACCGCACCCGCAGCACGAGCAGGATTCTTCCCCCACTCGTCCCACGCCACCAACGCCTTACCCGTCTCCTTCATCGCCGTACGCGAATCACGCAACCACGACGGCAACTTGTCATCCGGCAACGCCCAGAACAACGCCCCCGCACCCGGCATCGACGAAATCACCAAACCGGTCGCCAACTGCGCCAGACCCTTCCACGCCTGACCCATCGCCTCCCAGCCACCAAAACCCACCAGCGTGCCCAGACCCTTGATCGTCCCCCACACACCATCCACGATCAGCCCGTCCCACACAAAGGACTTCACCCAATGGCCGACCTCATACCAGTGATGCCGCTCCTCCACCGGGTCACCCCAGGGAAGCTTCGCGTCCTTCATGTCCTCGGCATTGAACCCGTACTGGTCCTTACGCTCCGAACCATCCCCCGCCACCATCTGCGTCCCACCGAACAACGCAGTGATCTTGTTGTGACACGTCCGCTCCGCCGCCCAGAACGCCGCCACCGCCGCCGTCACATCATCACGGATCCGATTGTGATGATCGACCTTGTCCCCGTCATACTCCCAGTCGTCATCACCCCGGACGGAATCCACGAACGCCGTCGCATCAACCTTCAACTGCTCCAGCCTCGCCACCAACGGCCGGATCTCCACCGCATACGACGACAACGCCGACGACACCGTCTCCAGATCGCCCGCGAACCCCTCCGCCCGCTCGGCCACCGGCTTCGTCGTCGCGAACAACCGCTCCGCCTCCGGAGCCGTGTAATACGCCGACAACCCCTGAAACCCCGCATGCACATCCCGGCCCGTCGACCGCACACGCGACGCATCCGACCTCAGATCACCACAGTCCTTCTCCAACTGCGCCAGATCACCCGTGAACTGCGGAATCTGCCCAGGATCGATCACGCCCCACCCACCCCCGGCACATCAACCCGCGGCTCCCCCAACGCCTTGCGCTGCGCCTCCGCCGCCATCTCCTCATCCCCCCGCAAATACGCCGTCGTCGCATCCACCGCACCCTGCAACGACTTCCCCGCACGCAACGCGATGTACTGCAAATCCTTCGTCGCATGCTCCGCATACTGCGACAACGCCAACGCCACCAGACCCCCCGCGAACCCCTCCGCCGGCTCGGCCACCGACCTCGGCGCCGCCAACAACCGCTCCGCCCCCGGAGCCGTGTAATCCGCCCACAAGCAACAAAACCCCCGATACG
>NZ_LMWH01000068.1 GCF_001507435.1 Streptomyces sp. NRRL F-5122 | reverse complement strand
CAATACCGGTGATTTAGGGATCTTTCCTGCGAGTCGGGTGCGCTCTGGTCGGCTTGGAGATGGTGATGGTTGGTGTCTCGGGGCTGGGTGGCCGCTGGTGTTCGGTCCGCTTGAGTTTCCAGTTGGCCATCTTGCGTTTGATCACACGGGGGTTGGATCGTAGCCGCCGGGGTGGCAGGAGCCATTCGCGGATCTCACGCAGGGCTTGAGCCAGGGATCGGATGAGTCGCGAGGAGGGAAAGCGCCGCCTGACCGGTGAGGTGGCGGCGGACGACGCGCAGGGTGCGGGTGAAGGAGATCCGGTCCGGATCGCATCCCTCGCCCCGTGCGGCGTCGTGCATCAGATCCCGTAGCGCGTGATGGACCAGCAGGAACGCGAAGATCTCCTGTTCCACGCCGGCCGGATGCTGGGAGCGCAGGACCAGGCGGGGACCGCCCTGGTGGGTCTTGATCTCGTCCAGCGTGGTCTCGATCTCCCACCGCTGGGCATACAGCGCGGCCATCTCGGCTGCGGGTGCGTCCTTGGGGTCGAGGATGATGGTGATCAGCCGGTAGACCGTGCCGTCGGTTCCGGAGCCGAGGGTGTACTCGATGACGCGGACCGCAACCGGGTCGGCACGGCGGTTCTTGTCCCGCGCCGCAACGATCTCCGACAGGTAGGAGCCGTCGGGAAGGGCCTTGACCACGGGCAGGACCGCGCTGCTCTTCACCCGCCACAACAGATCGGCGCCTTTGGCGGTGGCCGCCCGCCACAGGTCGGCCCCGGCGAAGCCGCGGTCGGCCAGCAGCAGCATCCCCGTCGACAGGCGGTCGAACAGGCGCCGGGCCAGCACCGTCTCGTGCTCGGCCAGCGGCCCCACCTCGGCGGCGAAGACCGCGTGAGTGCCACACTCGACGAGCGCGGCCACCCTGGCCTGGGGAAAGGCACCCCGCCGCTGACCGCGCGACGACCCCGGACGGCCATAGAAGGCCCCATTGGCCTCGGTATCGGGCAAATCAAAGGTGGTCCCGTCCACCGCGACCAACCGCCAACGGCCATACCAGGCCCCAGGCGTCGCATCGGTCGCTACCGGTCGGCACACCCTCGCGAACAACGCCTTCAGCGGTTCGGGACCCAGGCGCAGACGTGCCCGGCCGATGGCCGCCGTCGACGGCACCCGCCACGTCCTATCCCAGCGTCGCTCGTGCTCAAGGCCGCAGGTCAGCAGCCTAGCGACCTCCTCATACCCCTGCCCCGAGAACAAGCACATCGCCAGCACGAAGTAGACCACCACCCGCGCCGGCAGCAGCCTGCGGCGCTGTTCGACCCGCCCGCACTCCGCAACCACCTCATCAACCAACCCAGGCGGAAACGCACGCGTCAAAACCCCAAGCGCGATCCGATCCGACAACCGCTCACCATCTGACGACTTCACCTGTCCGGGCCTTGGCACACCCACACAACGACACAGAACCCCCCAAAGTCACCAGTATTG
>NZ_LMWH01000067.1 GCF_001507435.1 Streptomyces sp. NRRL F-5122 | reverse complement strand
GGTTACTGCGGGGGGTTGCCGTGTTTGCGGGAGGGCAGGTCCGCGTGCTTGGACTGCAGCATCGCGAGGGACTTGATGAGGACCTCGCGGGTCTCGGCGGGATCGATGACGTCGTCGACGAGTCCGCGTTCGGCCGCGTAGTAGGGGTGCATCAGCTCGGACTTGTATTCCTTGACCATGCGTGCCCGCATGGCCTCGGGGTCCTCCGCACCGGCGATCTGGCGGCGGAAGATGACGTTGGCCGCACCCTCCGCGCCCATCACGGCGATCTCGTTCGTGGGCCAGGCGTAGGTGAGGTCCGCCCCGATGGACTGGCTGTCCATCACGATGTACGCACCGCCGTACGCCTTCCGCAGGATCAGCGAGATCCGCGGCACGGTCGCGTTGCAGTAGGCGTACAGCAGCTTCGCACCGTGCCGGATGATCCCGCCGTGCTCCTGGTCGACACCGGGCAGGAACCCCGGAACGTCCAGGAACGTCACCAGCGGAATATTGAAAGCGTCACACATCTGCACAAACCGTGCAGCCTTTTCCGACGCCTCGATGTCCAGCACACCGGCGAGGGTCTGGGGCTGGTTGGCGATGATGCCGACGACCTGCCCGTCCAGGCGGGCCAGCGCGCAGATGATGTTCCGCGCCCAGCGCTCGTGGACCTCCAGGTACTCGCCGTCGTCGACGATCTCCTCGATCACCTTGGCCATGTCGTAGGGCCGGTTGCCGTCCGCCGGGACCAGGTCCAGCAGCACCTCGCTGCGCCGGTCCACCGCGTCCTCGGACTCCACCCGCGGCGGGTTCTCCCGGTTGTTCTGCGGCAGCATCGACAACAGGTAGCGCACCTCGGCGATGCACGTCTCCTCGTCGTCGTAGGCGAAGTGGCACACCCCGCTGGTCTCGGCGTGCACATCCGCACCACCCAGACCGTTCTGGCTGATCTCCTCACCCGTCACGGCCTTGACCACGTCCGGACCGGTGATGAACATCTGCGACGTCTCACGGACCATGAACACGAAGTCCGTCAGCGCCGGACTGTAGGCCGCACCACCCGCACACGGGCCCAGCATCACCGAGATCTGCGGAATCACACCCGAGGCCCGGGTATTGCGCTGGAAGATGCCCCCGTACCCGGCGAGCGCGCTGACACCCTCCTGGATCCGCGCACCCGCACCGTCGTTCAGCGACACCAACGGCGCACCGGCCGCGATGGCCATGTCCATGATCTTGTGGATCTTCGTGGCGTGGGCCTCGCCCAGCGCACCACCGAAGACACGGAAGTCATGGGCGTACACGAAGACCGTCCGGCCCTCCACCGTGCCCCAGCCGGTGACCACACCATCGGTGTACGGCTTCTTCGTCTCCAGCCCGAACCCCGTCGCCCGATGCCGCCGCAGCTGCTCGACCTCCTGGAAGGAACCCGCGTCCACAAGCAGCTCGATACGCTCCCGCGCCGTCAGCTTGCCCTTGGCATGCTGCGCCTCGGTCGCCTTCTCACTGGGCCCGGCCACAGCCTGCGCACGGATCTCGTGCAGCTCCGCCACCCGCCCGCGC
>NZ_LMWH01000066.1 GCF_001507435.1 Streptomyces sp. NRRL F-5122 | reverse complement strand
CCCCCCCCCCCCCCCCCCCCGCCACTCGTTCGAGGGAGGTCGAGAAGACCCGACATGAACATCACGGTCATCCGACGAGGGCGGGTCGGAGGCGACGCCTCGGCCGCGGACGTCGTCGACGTACCCGGTCACCTCATCGGTGAGGCGCTGCGCGGTGTCACCGGGCTGAACGGCCAGGTGACCATCGACACGACCAACCCCTCCACCGAACGCGACGGTGCAGTCCCGTCGCTCGCCCATCAGGTCAAGTCCGTCATCGGCGGTCCGACGGCGAAGGCGTTCAACACGGTCTTCGCATCCGCCTACGAGCTGATCGGCGAACAGCGCCTGACGCCGAGCAACCTGTACGCGGCTGAACCGGACGCGAAGGACGTCACCGCCCGGCTCATCGGCGACGCCGGCTAGGACCCCCTGTATGTGGGCGACCTCGATCCGGGAGCGCGGCTGCTGGAGGACAGTTCCGGTCTCACACGCGCCCTGGCCGGCCAGACGGCCCGTTCTTCTACCGCTACGGGCGCCCCGGCGAGCTGTAGGCTCACAACGGCACCTCTGAGGGTCCTCAAGTCGCTTGGCGTGCGCAGAACATGGCCGTCAGGCTGATCCTCATGACGGGAATCACGGGACTGAGCAAGCAGAACACCTTCGTGCTGGCCATCCGGGACACGGACGTGGTCGCGGCGGCCCTACGCCAGGCACTGGCGGAGGCCTCGCCGGAGGAACGCCCGGGCCTGGAACGCGCCGCCGCGCTCGTGGACTCCACCGCCTCCGCCACCGAGAGCGTGCTGCGCGCCCGTTGGGTCCGCTCCCGGCTGGCCGCCGTCGGCTTCACCGGGGACATCGCCTCCGTCGCCGCGGTGAAGGCACTGCGGCAGGCGGTGCCGAACGCCGCCGCCGTACCACTGGTGCCTCCGGTGAACGTTCCGTAGACGAAGGTGGCCCTCGCGCTGTAGGCCCATGTCCCGGTCACGGTGGGCCCTGGCGCGGCCGGTTCAGGATTCCCAGTGCCGGTAGGCCTCCACCCAGGCCCATCCCTCAGGCGTGGGGTCGGGTGGCGGCAGGTCCAGGACGCCGATCGCCTGAGTGTGCCGGCCGTGTCTGCACAGGGCGGTGATGCCGCTGCCGGGCCGGTCCTGGGTGGCTGTGACGGTCACGGTGACGCCGAGCACGACGGTGGAGAACGGCAGGGCCAGGCAATCCTCGATGACCGTCTGGAAGGCGGCGCATTGTTCGTCCTCGCCGTAGGCGTCGACGATCGCCTCCGCGACCAGGGCGTCGAGTTCGGTGCTGGACAGCCTGATCACCGCTTTTTCCCTTGCGTGCGCAGGAGTTCGGCGAGGCGGTTGCCGACCGTGGTGACGCTGGGCAGGGGCTCGTGGGCGAAGTGTTTCGCCTTGCGGCGGCGCAGCAGTTCCTCTCCGTCCCGTTCCCAGGCGAACGCGGGCTTGCGCAGCAGGGCACGGAAGACGGCATCGGCGTTGTCGGGATGCCGCTGGACCAGACGGCGGATGACCATGGGAGCGACGGATTCGTCGTTCAGGTACTCCCGAAGCCGGCTCAGGTGGGTGCGGTCGCGGGTC
>NZ_LMWH01000065.1 GCF_001507435.1 Streptomyces sp. NRRL F-5122 | reverse complement strand
GGGTCGAGTCGGTGGTAGGAGCGGGCTATGGAGGTGCGGACGTCGAGTGTGGGGTCTTCGTCGCTGGCGAAGGCGTCCAGGATGTTGTCTGTGGAGGGGGTGTATTCGTCGGCGAGGCTGGTCAGGTGCATCTGGGGGCGGTAGGCGGCGCGGGCGGCGATGTTGGCCAGGGCCAGGGGAAGGCATCCGGCGAAGGCGATGATGCGGTCGACGGCTTCGGGTTCGGCCGCGGTCCTGGCTGCTCCGAGCCGGCGGGCCAGGAAGCTGCGTGCCTCGTCCTGGCTCAGCGGGAGCAGGGTCAAGGGCAGGGCCTGGTAGGCGGCTACCAGTGCGTGAAGCTGCATACGGCTGGTGATAAGGGCCATGGAACCCGCGCTGCCCGGCAGGAGATCCTTCACCTGGTCGGTGCCGGCGGCGTTGTCGAGCACGACGAGCATGCGCCGCTTGGCCAATAGGCCCCTGAACATCAGCCCCCGCGCCTGCGTGCTTGGCGGCATGGCCTCAGGCCGTACCCCGAGGGAGTGCAGGAAGCCTGCCAGGACCTCGCCCGGATCCCTCGGCTCCAACCCGGGCCCCGCACCGTGCAGGTCCGCGAAAAGCTGCCCGTCGGGGAACCGCTCGGCCAGACGGTGACCGGCCGCGGTCGCGAACGCCGTCTTGCCCACGCCCGCCATCCCCCCGACCACGCAGATCGCCACCGACGACGACGCCTGCGCATCCTCCGCCAACCGCTCCACCTGCCCCTGCTCCTTCTCACGCCCCACCAGAGCGGGCAGAGCAGCCGGCAACTGCGCCGGCACCTGAGCAGACACCGCACGCCCCTCGGCCAGACGATGGCTGGTACGCGGGAGCTGAAACCGCCCCGACAGGATCCGTTCATGGACCTGCTGCAGCTCCGGTGAGGGATTGACACCAAGACGCTGGCGCAGCAGATGACTGGTCGTGTGGTAGATCGTCAGCGCCTCCGACTGCCGGCCCGCCCCGTACAGGGCGGTCATAAGAAGCCCGCACACACGCTCACGCAGCGGATGCTCCACCAGCAAAGCCGACAACTCCGCCGCGGCCTCGGCATAGTTGCCCCGCTCCACCTCGCACGCCAGCTGCTCCTCCGCACAGGCAAGCCGCAGCTCGCCAAGGACACCACGCTGCGTCTCGGCGAACGGCCCCGGAACCCCGGCAAGCGCGACACCGTTCCACATACCAAGACTCTCGGACAAAAGATCCGCCGCCAGCGTGAGATCCCCGCCGCTACGAGCCTCCCGCGCCTTGGCCGCAGTCTCCTTGAAACGGTTCAGATCCAACGCCTCAGGCCTGATATGGAGCAGATAGCCCCCATCGATCAGCCGGACACAGCTGTCACTCAGCCCACCCAGAGACTGCCGCAGCCGATAGACGTACGTACGTACCGAACCCACAGCCGACGGAGGAGCCTCATCCCCCCACACATCATCCACCAGCGTCGACAGATTCACCGGCCTGCCCGCCCTGAGCAACAACGAAGCAAGAACCGCACACTGCCTCGGCTGCCCCGCCACCTCCTCCACCCCCTGCCTCAGCAGTCGAACCGGGCCGAGGACCGAGAACTGGATGCCTGCGCGCATG
>NZ_LMWH01000064.1 GCF_001507435.1 Streptomyces sp. NRRL F-5122 | reverse complement strand
CTGGGACGGGACCGGCCACCCGATGCGTTCGCTGGGCTCGAGCGGTGTCTGGGAGCTGTTCGTGCCGGGCGTCGGTGAGGGCGCGCTCTACAAGTACGACATCACCCGGCCGGACGGGTCCAGGACGCTGCGGGCCGACCCGCTCGCGCGCCGTACGGAGACTCCACCGAACACGTCCTCGATCGTGTACGCGTCGCATCACGAGTGGGGGGACGGGGAGTGGCTGGCGCATCGTGCGGACACCGCGGTGCACCGGGCGCCGTTCTCCGTGTACGAGGTGCATCTGCCGTCCTGGCGGCCGGGGCTGACCTATCGTCAGCTCGCTGCGCAGCTGCCCGCGTATGTGAAGGAGCTGGGCTTCACGCATGTGGAGCTGATGCCGGTCGCCGAGCACCCCTTCGGCGGTTCCTGGGGCTACCAGGTCACCGGCTTCTACGCGCCCACCGCCCGGCTGGGCGGCCCCGACGACTTCAAGTACCTCATCGACGCGCTGCACCGGGCCGGTATCGGTGTCCTGATGGACTGGGTGCCCGCGCACTTCCCGCGCGACGACTGGGCGCTGGCCGAGTTCGACGGGCGCGCCCTGTACGAGCACCAGGACCCGCTGCGGGCCGCCCATCCGGACTGGGGCACCCTGGAGTTCGACTACGGCCGGCGCGAGGTGCGCAACTTCCTGGTCGCCAACGCCGTGTACTGGTGCGAGGAGTTCCACATCGACGGTCTGCGGGTGGACGCGGTCGCCTCGATGCTCTACCTGGACTACTCGCGCGAGCCCGGTCAGTGGAGCCCGAACGAGCACGGCGGCCGGGAGAACCTGGACGCGGTCGCCTTCCTGCAGGAGATGAACGCCACCGTCTACCGCCGCTGCCCCGGCGTCGTCACCGTCGCCGAGGAGTCCACCGCCTGGGACGGCGTCACCCGCGCCACGCACCACAGGGGCCCGAGCGGCTTCGGCGGTCTGGGCTTCGGACTGAAGTGGAACATGGGCTGGATGCACGACTCGCTGCAGTACATGAGTCATGAGCCGGTCCACCGCAGGTACCACCACCACGAGATGACGTTCTCGATGGTGTACGCATACAGCGAGAACTATGTGCTGCCGATCTCCCACGACGAGGTCGTGCACGGGAAACGCTCGCTGGTGTCGAAGATGCCGGGCGACTGGTGGCAGCAGCGCGCCAACCACCGCGCCTACCTGGGCTTCATGTGGGCCCACCCGGGCAAGCAACTCCTGTTCATGGGACAGGAGTTCGCCCAGGGCGCAGAATGGTCCGAGACCCACGGCCCCGACTGGTGGCTGCTGGACCCGGCCTACGGCGCGCAGGCCGACCACCGCGGCGTGCGCGACCTGGTACGCGATCTGAACGCCGTCTACCTGCGCACCCCGGCCCTGTGGCAGCGGGACACCGAACCCTCCGGATTCCGGTGGACGGTCGGGGACGCCGCCGAGGACAACGTGTTCGCGTTCCTGCGCTACGACGACGAGGACACACCCGTGCTGGCCGTGTCCAACTTCTCCCCCGTCGTACGCCACGACTACCGCCTGGGCGTCCCCGACGACATCCCCGCCTGGCACGAACTGCTCAACACCGACCTGGCCAAGTACGGCGGCAGCGACATCCACAACCCCGACCCG
>NZ_LMWH01000063.1 GCF_001507435.1 Streptomyces sp. NRRL F-5122 | reverse complement strand
AGATCGGCGAACGCCTGGGCGTCTCCCAGATGCACGTCTCCCGCCTGATCTCCCGCCTGCTGGCCCGACTGCGCGAAGGCATGCTCACCACCCAGTGACTGGGGAGCCGCCGGTGTGACGCTGCCGCGATGCGTGCCCCGCGAGGGCACGGGGGAGACGTCGGGCGGGATATCTGCCGCGCGGGGTGCGGCCACGCCTTTTCGCCGGGTGCTGCCTTGTCTTCTGCGGCAACCGGCACTTCACCGCTTACGGGCTTCCTCGGGTCCCTGCACATGGAGTGTCACGGCAGGCATCAGAGGCATACGACCGCCGAGCTTCGTAGCCGCTCCGGTGCCTGTAGCTGTATCGGAGCGCGGATGTGATCAGCTGATATCCGGATCGTCGGACTCCTGGAGCAGCCGGGCCGCGAGGTCATCGGCCCACTGCACGGCCCAGGCGCGGAGAGCGGTGATGGCTTTGTCGTCGAGGCCGTAGACGACGAAGGCTTCGTCGTCGGTTCATTCGGCGCCTGCCAGATTCACCTGAAGGTCTTCGCGTTCGAAGCGACCCCGAGCGTGGCGGCGGCCGAACTCCGCGAGTTCGGCGCTGGTCCAGCGGCGAGAGGCCGCGAACACGTGGATCAGCTCGCGGGGCGCTCCGCGATCGGCGAGGGCGGACTTTGGTCCCGATGACGTCCTCCTCCGCAAGGACGGGCCCGTAGGGGCTCTGGGTGACCGGCCGCCAGAAGATCTCCTTGAGGATGTCGACTTCGCAGTCCTGACAGCTGACCGGATCGGACACGGTGAAGGGGGCGGACAGGGGGGCGGTCTCCAGCGTCTTCACTCGCCAGCTCTGTGCTTCCAGGCCGCTACGCGGGGCGGCTGCGATGTCGGCCATAGGAGTCGGATTCTCGGTGGCGACATCGAGGTCCTGGCTCGGACGGTCCACCAGGCGGTGCGCCCGTACGGCATATCCCCCGGTGAGGACCAGCAGATACGGGGAGCCGATAGCGAGGACATCCGTCAGGAGCCGCGTGTGCAGTTCCGGCATGTCCCTCACGCGGCTGAGCGCGTGCGGGAGGCGAGCGGGGAGAAGGCGTCTTCCCACACGGTGCGCACGGTGCGACCGACGAGGGTGCGCAGCACCGGCCACATCTGAAGGAGCAGGTCCTGGTTGAGGTAGCGCGGCAGGTCTTCGTGCAGGCCGTCGTGCAGGACGGTGCGGTACAGGCCCATGCGTTGGCGAGGCTTGTCCATGTCGTACGAGGTCATCCGGGACCAGGCCATATGGAGCGGAATATTCACGATCCCCTTGGTCGGGCCGCGCAACTCGTCAAGCGACTTTGGCAGGCGGCGCCGGAACTTCTCCCGGTACAGCTCGAGGTCCTCGGCGTCCGCCTCCGAGAGGTTCGTCGTTGCCCGTGCGGGGTGCTTCGGGCTGGAGGGCATGGCTCCAGTATGGCGGGTGCACAAGTCGTGCGGGGCGTGGTGTGTGCGCCGGTGTCCCGCGCGGGTGAAGGCGCGTTCCGTATCCAGCGTGCACAGCGCGATGGGTGCGCCGGTGTGGGCCGGGCGCCGTTTGGGCGCCCGGCCGGTGGTGGGTGGTCTGGGGTCAGCCCTGCGGTTGGGCGATGTTGACCATCCAGGTGATGCCGAAGCGGTCCG
>NZ_LMWH01000062.1 GCF_001507435.1 Streptomyces sp. NRRL F-5122 | reverse complement strand
GACATTCACACGACCGCGGGCAAGCTCGCGGACCTGCAGCGCCGTGTGCAGGAGGCGACGCATGCCGGCTCGGAGCGTGCCGTGGAGAAGCAGCACGCCAAGGGCAAGCTGACGGCCCGTGAACGGATCCTGCTGCTGCTGGACGAGGACTCCTTCGTCGAACTCGACGAGTTCGCCCGCCACCGCTCCACCAACTTCGGCCTGGAACACAACCGCCCCTACGGAGACGGCGTCGTCACCGGCTACGGCACCCTCGACGGCCGCCCCGTCGCCGTGTTCTCCCAGGACTTCACCGTCTTCGGCGGCGCCCTCGGCGAGGTCTACGGACAGAAGATCGTCAAGGTCATGGACTTCGCCCTCAAGACCGGCTGCCCCGTCATCGGCATCAACGACTCCGGCGGCGCCCGCATCCAGGAAGGCGTCGCCTCCCTCGGCGCCTACGGCGAGATCTTCCGCCGCAACACCCACGCCTCCGGCGTCATCCCCCAGATCAGCCTCGTCGTCGGCCCCTGCGCAGGCGGCGCCGTCTACTCCCCCGCCATCACCGACTTCACCGTCATGGTCGACCAGACCTCCCACATGTTCATCACCGGCCCCGACGTCATCAAGACCGTCACCGGCGAAGACGTCGGCTTCGAGGAACTCGGCGGCGCCCGCACCCACAACACCGCCTCCGGCGTCGCCCACCACATGGCCGGCGACGAGAAGGACGCCATCGACTACGTCAAACAACTGCTGTCCTACCTGCCCTCCAACAACCTCTCCGAGCCCCCCGCCTACACCGAGGAAGCCGACCTCACCGTCACCGACGAGGACCGCGAACTCGACACCCTCGTCCCCGACAGCGCCAACCAGCCCTACGACATGCACACGGTGATCGAACACATCCTCGACGACACCGAGTTCTTCGAGACCCAGCCCCTGTTCGCCCCGAACATCCTCACCGGCTTCGGCCGCGTCGAAGGCCACCCCGTCGGCATCGTCGCCAACCAGCCCATGCAGTACGCCGGCTGCCTCGACATCAACGCCTCCGAAAAAGCCGCCCGCTTCGTCCGCACCTGCGACGCCTTCAACGTCCCCGTCATCACCTTCGTCGACGTCCCCGGCTTCCTCCCCGGCGTCGACCAGGAACACACCGGCATCATCCGCCGCGGCGCCAAACTCATCTACGCCTACGCCGAAGCCACCGTCCCCCTCATCACCGTCATCACCCGCAAAGCCTTCGGCGGCGCCTACGACGTCATGGGCTCCAAACACCTCGGCGCCGACCTCAACCTCGCCTGGCCCACCGCCCAGATCGCCGTCATGGGCGCCCAGGGCGCCGTCAACATCCTCCACCGCCGCACCATCGCCGAAGCCGACGACCCCGACACCACCCGCACCCGCCTCATCCAGGAATACGAGGACACCCTCCTCAACCCCTACATCGCCGCCGAACGCGGCTACATCGACGCCGTCATCACCCCCTCCGACACCCGCCGCCACATCACCCGCGGCCTACGCCAACTCCGCACCAAACGCGAAACCCTGCCCCCCAAGAAACACGGCAACATCCCCCTCTGACCCCCACCCCACCCCACCCCAGGGACACGACATGACGATCAAAGTCGTACGGGGCAACCCCACCCCCGAGGAGCTCGCCGCCGCACTCGCGGTCGTCCGAGCCCGCGCCGCGGCGGCAACCACACCACCGCCCGGCGCG
>NZ_LMWH01000061.1 GCF_001507435.1 Streptomyces sp. NRRL F-5122 | reverse complement strand
TGGTGGGTGGCGTCCACGAACTCCACGAAGTCCGCCAGGTCACCGAACTCCGGCAGCACCGCCGTGTAGTCCGACACGTCGTAACCGCCGTCCCGCAGCGGCGACTTGAAGAACGGCGGCAGCCACAGGCAGTCCACACCCAGCCACTGCAGATAGTCCAGCTTCGCGGTCAGCCCCTTCAGATCACCCACACCGTCGCCGTTGCTGTCCTGGAAGGACCGGACCAGGACCTCGTAGAAGACGGCACGCTTGAACCACTGCGGATCGCGGTCCGCGGCGGGAGTGTCCTCGAAGGTGTCCGGGACGGGCTCGTTGACGATCATCGTGTGGGTGACCCTCCGGTCTGCAGTGAGGACGGTCGCAGGACGGTCAGCACGTGCGCGGGAGCCTCGCCCGGCGAAAGACGCACGTAATTGGTCCTGCCCCAGTGGTAGGTGACACCGGTGAGCTCATCACGCACCGGCACCGACTCGTGCCAGTCCAGGCCGAGCCGCGGCATGTCCAACGACACCGTCGCCTCCTGGGTGTGGTGCGGATCGAGGTTCGCCACCACCACAACCGTGTTCGAACCCGAACGCTTGGAATAGACGATCACCTCGTCCTTGTCCGCATGGTGGAAGTGCAGGTCCCGCAACTGCCGCAGCGCCGGACTGGCCCGGCGGATCGCGTTCAACCGCGTGATGAGCGGTGCGATGGTGCGTCCCTCGCGTTCGGCCGCTTCCCAGTCCCGGGCCCGCAACTGGTACTTCTCGGAGTCCAGATACTCCTCACTGCCCTCCCGCAACGGCACGTTCTCACACAACTCGTACCCCGAGTACACCCCCCACGTCGGCGACAACGTCGCCGCCAGTACCGCCCGCACCTCGAACGCCGGACGCCCCCCACCCTGCAGATACGCATGCAGGATGTCCGGCGTGTTCACAAAGAAGTTCGGCCGCATGTACGACGCCGACTCCCCCGACAACTCCGACAGATACTCCGTCAGCTCCCCCTTCGTGTTCCGCCACGTGAAATACGTGTACGACTGCTGGAACCCCACCTGCGCCAGCGTCCGCATCATCGCCGGCCGCGTGAACGCCTCCGCCAAAAAGATCACATCCGGATCCCGCCGGTTGACCTCCCCCAGCACCCGCTCCCAGAACACCACCGGCTTGGTATGCGGATTGTCCACCCGGAAAATCCGCACCCCATGCCCCATCCAGAACCGAAGGACCCGCAACGTCTCCGCCACCAGCCCCTCCATGTCCGCATCGAAGAACACCGGATAGATGTCCTGATACTTCTTCGGCGGATTCTCTGCATACGCGATCGACCCGTCCGCCCGATGCCGGAACCACTCCGGATGCTTCTCCACCCACGGATGATCCGGCGAACACTGCAACGCGAAATCCAGCGCCACCTCCAACCCCAACGACCGCGCCCGCCCCACGAACCACACAAAATCCTCGACCGACCCCAGATCCGGATGCACCGCATCGTGACCGCCCTCCGGCGACCCGATCGCCCACGGCACCCCCACATCCCCCGCACCCGCCGACACACTGTTGTTCCGCCCCTTGCGGAACGTCGACCCGATCGGATGCACCGGCGGCAGATACACCACGTCGAAACCCATCCCCGCGATCACCGGCAACCGCCGCGCCGCCGAACGAAACGTCCCGTGCGGCCGCTCCACCGTCCCCTCCGACCGAGGAAAGAACTCGTACCAGGAACCGAACAACGCCCGCTCCCGCTCCACCACCACCCCCCGCACATCCGAACACGACACCCCCTCACGCAACGGAAACCGCCCCAACACCCCACCCACCTCAGGCGTCAACGCACCCGCCAGACGAGAGGCCG
>NZ_LMWH01000060.1 GCF_001507435.1 Streptomyces sp. NRRL F-5122 | reverse complement strand
ATGCTGTCGGGCTAGCGTCTTTGCGTGGTTACAGGGAGCAGGTCCGTGCTGGTCGATGTACGGAAGTATGACGGGAGTCTGACTGGCCAGTGGACTGCTACCTGGCTGGGCCAGGATGAGCATGGTGTGTGGTTGAGCACTGCGCAGGGTGTCGCCGTCAGCTCGAGCCTAGGCGGTTGGACAAACCGGTTCACGCACGTGATGTTGGCCCCGCGCGGTGAATGGTGGACAGCCACATTCTGCGCAGATCCGGGCCCTGAGATGTACTGCGACGTCTGCACGGTGCCAGAGTGGAATGCGTCCGGGACCGTTCTGCGCGTGGTGGACCTCGATCTCGATGTCGTGCGGCTTCGTAACGGCGCGGCCTATATCAAGGACGAAGACGAGTTCGCCGAACACCAAGTGAGCTACACGTATCCCAGTTGGGTCAGCGCCAAAGCCCGACAAACCTGCGCGTGGTCGATGGAAGCGGCCCGCCGCGATGGTGACGGCGTCGAACCCTTCGCCTCGGTGCACCGCTACTGGCTCGGCCTCATCAACCAGACGGAGCCCGGCAGCAGGGCGTAGGGCGTAGGGGGTAGCGCGCGTGAATGTTCCAGCTTCCTCCGATGCCGCGGTTCCGGGTCTGGAGGCAGTGGAGGTAGCCGGTGAGTTGGTGGGATAGCGACCCGGCCTACCGGGCGGTGGAGCGGGCGTTCGTGGACGGGGATCCGCTCGATCAGGCGGGAGGGCTCCTCGACGTTCGTACGGTGGTGGCGGGCATCCGGGCGGAGGCCAAGGACGGGTTCCTGATTGAGGAGGTCCCCTGGGACCGCTTCCCGAAAGGTGTCAGGGTCCGGGAGGCCATGGAGTGGCTGCGCTCGGGCGATGCCGCTGACGATGCTGTGTTCGGCAGGCTCATGAGCTTGTGTGCAGACGACATGAGAGCTGCGGTGGCGCCGACGGTCCCCTTCCTGATCCGGGTCAGTACCGGTCCGGAGGCCGGCCGTCGCGCCGGGGCTCTGGCGGTGGCGGCCGAGGTGGCGCGCATGCGGCACCAGGGTGTGTGCACGCGTGCCGATATGCTGCGGTTCCGAGGCGATGACGAGTGGTCCTTCGAGGTTACGGGCTACCTGCAGAACTGGTCGGTCCAGGCAGCCCGCGACGCGATCGCTTCGGACGCCGATCTCCTTCTGCCGCTGCTCGACGACCCCGATCCCGCAGTGCGCATCGCCACCGCCTACGTGTTGGCGGCCGCTACCGACCGCGCGCAGGACATCCTCACCGCGTTCCACGCTCGCCTGCTCGCCGAACACGACCCGGCCGCACGCGCCGGCCTCGTACTGGCGATCGCTCAACTGGCCCGGGCGCACTGCGATTCGCGGACGGTGGTCTGGATGCGGGCCTGCTGGTCCGACCCCGCACGGCCGCCCGAGGTACGCGTGAGCGCCGCAGTGGGATGGATGTGCCTCACCGACCTACCGATCCCAGACGAACTGCGCGCCATGCTGGACAATCTCGCCACCGGCGAGACGGCCCAACTTACGGCGCCGCTGCCATGGATGCGCGCGGTCGAGAACGCCAACGGCAGCGGCCTGACCCGCTGCCTACGCACCATGATGCACTCCCACACACCTGACGCCGAAGACCACGACGACCCGTGGGCCTGACCACACCCTGATCACCGCCCGTGCAGGCGCGGGGACCGGGCGACTGAACTGCCGACGCCACAACGAGACAGAAAACCGCGCGCAGCCACCGGCACCACCGACCACACATGTTTCGTCCCCTGATGACGCACGCCCGACTCGACGCACTACGTGTCGCCGGCGCTGCTGAGTGAACAAGCACGTCGCTCGACATCCGCCACTGCCGCCCGAACGGGCAG
>NZ_LMWH01000059.1 GCF_001507435.1 Streptomyces sp. NRRL F-5122 | reverse complement strand
GGGTGTGGGGACGGGGACGGGAGGGAGGGGCGCGGTTCAACCCATGAACCAGCGCACCGGGCGCGGCGCGAGGTTCTGGTAGACGTGCTTGGTCTCGCGGTATTCGGCGAGGCCCGCGGGGCCGAGCTCACGACCGATGCCGCTCTTGCCGAATCCGCCCCACTCCGCCTGCGGGAGGTAGGGGTGGAAGTCGTTGATCCAGACGGTGCCGTGGCGCAGCCTGCCGGCGACCCGGCGGGCGCGGCCGGGGTCGGTGGTCCAGACGGCACCGGCCAGGCCGTACTCGGTGTCGTTGGCGAGCGCGACCGCCTCGTCCTCCGTGCGGAAGGTCTCCACGGTCAGGACGGGCCCGAAGACCTCCTCCCGTACGACCTTCATCTCCCGGTGGCACTGGTCGAGGACGGTCGGCTCGTAGAAGTAGCCGTCGGCGGGCCTCGTCCCGCTCGGCTCGGGGCGCCTGCCGCCGCACCGCAGCACCGCGCCCTCGGCGAGCGCGGAGGCGACGTACGCCTCCGTCCTGGCACGCTGCTGCTCGGAGACGAGCGGGCCGCATTCGACGCCCTTCTCGGTTCCGCGTCCGAGGCGGATCCGCCCGGCCCGGCGAGCCAGTTCGGCCACGAAGCGCTCCCGGACCGACTCCTCGACGATCAGGCGGGCGCCCGCCGAGCAGACCTGGCCGCTGTGGATGAAGGCGGCGTTGAGGGCCTGGTCGACGGCCGTGTCGAAGTCCTCCTCCGTCGCGCAGGCGTCGGCGAAGACGACGTTCGGGTTCTTGCCGCCGAGTTCGAGGGCGATCTTCTTGACCCCGGCGGCGGCGGCCTGCGCCACCTTGGTGCCGCTGACGAGCCCGCCGGTGAAGGACACGAGGTCGACGTCGGGGTGCTCGGCGAGCCGGGCGCCGACCGAGTGACCGGGGCCGGTGACGATGTTGGCCACTCCGGCGGGCAGTCCGGCCTCCTCGAGCCGTTCCAGCAGCGCGATCGTGGTCATCGGGGTGATCTCACTCGGCTTGACCACAAAGGTGTTGCCGGCCGCGAGCGCGGGGGCGATCTTCCAGCTGGCCTGCAGCAGCGGGTAGTTCCAGGGCGTGATCAGCGCACAGACACCGACGGGCTCGTGCACGACGACGCTGTGGACGTCGGGCGAGCCGGCGTCGACGACACGGCCGGGGCCCTCCGCGGTGACGAGGTCCGCGAAGTAGCGGAAGGCGTCGGCGACGCAGTCGATGTCGACCCGCCCCTCTTCGACGGTCTTGCCGGCGTCCCGGCTCTCCAGCAGCCCGAGCTCTTCGCGGTCGCGTATCAGGAGGTCGGCGACGCGGCGCAGCAGCGCGGCCCGTTCGGCGACGGGGGTGCGGGGCCAGGACCCCGCGTCGAAGGCGCGGCGGGCGGCGTCGACGGCGGCGTCGGCGTCCCGTTCGTCCCCCTCGGCCACCCGGGCGAACGGCTCGGCATCCGCGGGGTCGAGGATCTCGCGGGTGGCCCCGGAGAGCGCCGGGCGCCACTCCCCCGCCACCTGGATCGTCTGATCTGCCTGCTGTCCGGCCATGTTCGGTGTTGCCTTCCGTTCCTGGTCCATGCCCCTGTGTCACGCGCGTGTCACCCTCAGAGACCGGATGCACCTGCCCCCGACCCGCCGATGCATGCGCGTTCGGTGGCGGAAAGTGCGAGGCGTCACTGAGAATGCGGTCGAAAAGGGATAAAAGTACGCTTTCGGGCAGATACTCATGGAGGTGATGCGATGTTCCCGACCCGTGGCTTCACAATCGCGACCTGCACGGCGACCGCGGCTGCGACGATGGGTCTGTTGTTCTCCCCCGGCATGGGCGGCGTTTCGTCGGCCCGGACCGGTGGCAACCAGGACCCGCAGCGGTTGGCCGCCCAGGCACAGGAAGGGCTGCGGAAGGCAACATCGGTACGCCTCGGATATGTGGACCGGAGCCGGACGGCCTCGTCCAACAAGCGTCTGCCGACCGCGATGAACATCGCGCTGGACCGTCGCGGCAACTGTGCGGGCACCATGACGCTCGGCGGCCACGGCGGCTCGGTCGAGATCATCAAGCGCGGCACCGAGGTGTGGCTCAAGCCCGACCAGACGTTCTGGAAGGCGGAGCTCCCCGGCGAGCGGGGTGTCGCCGCGAGCCGGGAGTACGAGGACCGCTATATCCACGGCTCCACCTCCAACGCCCTTCTCAGCGGCATCGCGAGCACCTGCGACCTCGAATCGCTCCAGCGGTCGGCGATGGTCAAGGCGCCGAACACACTGAAGGCCGGTCTTGCGAGGACCCTGGACGGAACGCGGGTGGTCCCCCTGTCCTTCCAGGTGAACGGCCTGACCTCGACGCTGTACGTCACGGCGGGCAAGCCGCATCGCCTGTTCCGCGCCGCCCAGACCGGGCCGGGCACGGACCTGTCCCTCACCTTCACGGACTACAACAAGCTGGTCCTGGTGCGGACCCCGCTCGCGAGCGAATCGGTGGACATCTCCCAGGTGCCGAACCTGCCGGCGTCCTGACCCCATCGCATCACCGGAGGGCCGGACACGGCCCACCGGATCGGTCGTACCCGTCCCCTCGCCCGTGCGGCGGGGGGATTCGCCCGTCCGGGCGAGGGCCGGCCGGCGCCGGGGTACGGCGTCAGGCCGGCGCCGGGTCGCAGGTGGCTCCGGGCGGGCAGAACCAGTTCAGGGCGGTGGTGAGCAACTGCAGTTCGTCGTCCCGGCCGTCCGCGTCGGGGCCGTACACGGCGATGGCGTATATGTTGCCGTCCGCCGCTACGAAGCGCTCGTCGTAGACGTGCCAGGTGCCCACGGCGGGTTCGCCCTTGATGGTGTCGGCCAGGTACTCCAGCCGCGAGCCGGTGAACTCGCCGTCGTCGAGGTTCTGCAGGGAGATCTCCTTGAATCCGGTCGGCTTCGCGATCCCGGCGGACAGGTACAGCTCGAACGACGCGTCCGGCGACGACTCCGCCACCTGGTACACCTGAAGCCGGTGGGAGCGGTCCTCGCTGCGGTAGTTGACCACGCGTATGCCGTACGTGGACTTCACCGTCGAGCGTGTCCAGCCCTCGGGGACGGCGATCCGGAAGCCCTCGCCGTCGTCCCGCGACGCGTAGCCCGTCGGGAGTGCGCTCGGCGAGATGGAGGGCGACGCCGGGTCGTCGGTGGGCGAGGGTGCCTCGGAGCTCTCCGTCGCCCCGGTGGGCCCCGGTGTCGTGGAGGCGCTCGCGGCGGACCGCTCGTCCCCCTTGTCGTCCGCGGGGCCGATCACCAGGCTCAGCACGAGGCTCGCGGCGACCCCGACCACCGCCGCCCCGACCACCACGGACCACAGGACCCGGCGGTTGAGCCCACCGGGAGCGGCGGGCGCGGGCGGCTGCGGCGGCCAGTCCGGGTACGGCCGGTTCGCGTCGGCCGGCCACTCGGGGAAGGGCTGCGCCCCACTCCCGTCGGTCGCGTCCGGCGCCACCGGCTCGACGACCCCGCCGTCACCGGCCTGTGTCCGCGTCTGCCACCAGGCGACATCCGCCTCGGAAGGACCTGTCTGTGAAGGACCCGTCCCGCGGCCCTCGTCCGAGGCCGCCGCATCGGGCGCGACCGGTCCCGGCGTCGCCGTATCCGGGGCGTGCTGCGGGCGCGCCGGTGGCGGCGGCGTCGCCGGGGCCGGGTTCCGGACCGCGTCACCGTCCTCCCAGCGCTGGGTGTCCTCGTTCCAGTACCGCCGGCCCCCGCTCATCGTCTCCCTCTCACATTCCCAGCAGCCCGGCCACGGCCCCCGCGGACGCGAGCACGTTCAGCAGTGCCTGCGAGTCGCCGAGCACCTCCCGCAGCCGCTCGCGGCGCGAGGGGGCTGCCTGGCCCGTACGGGTGATCTCGTCCTCCGTCTGGGCGAGCGCCGAGTCGAGAGCGGCCGTCCGCTCGTCGCCGCGCACCCGGGTCAGGTCGGCGCGCAGCTCGCGCACCGCCTTCAGCAGTTCCTCGGTGGCTTCGTCACGCTGTCCGGCCGTCCCGTGGTGGCTGACGGCCTGTGCGTGGCTGCCGACAGCGAAGGTGCTGTGCGACACGTCTCCGATGCTGACGTTCGGCTCATCCGTGGCCATCGGTCTCGGGTCCCTTCTGCGGCGCGGGGCCGCCGGTCGTGGCGGAGGCGCTGGCGTGCTCACCGACCGCGAAGGTGCTGCCGTCCACCCGGCCGATGTGAACGCCGCCGTTGCTGATGTTCACGATGCGCTGCACGAACTCGCCGGTTCGGTAACCGGAATCGGCCAGTGCCGCCCGAACTCCGTGGGCGACACGGTCCTGGACACTCTTGAGATAGCGGTCGACGTCCATGTCCTGGAAGAGCGACCGGTCGGGCGTCGAGCCCAGCTCGCGTACCGACAGGGCCGGACCGTCGGGCAGTGCGTTCGCGTAGCCGCCGGTCAGCAGCCGCCATCCGTACACCACGGTCCTGCCGAGCGTGATCAGGGCGCGCGCCGGGGAGCCCGGCACTCGGGCGAGCGCCCAGGCGGCCCGCCCGAGCGGGTTGTTGTGACGGAAGCGGTGGGCCGTTCGGTCGGCGTCCTTGAAGTCCTCGCGCACGGGGCCGAGCACATGCGGGGCGATCTCCAGCATGAGCATGCGGCCCTGGGTGTGGACGCGCACGAACACGGTGACGACCAGCTCCTCCTCCCATCCGCCGACCCGGATGCGCAGGAAGTGCCGCCGTTTCTCGCCTCCCTCCTCGACCGCGCGCGCCCGGTGCTCCTCGAACGCCTGCGGGTGGTAGGGGGCGTCCTCGCGGCGGAGCAGTCCCTCGGCGGGCAGGAACACGCACTCGTCGATCTCCAGCTGGCGCAGCCGGTCGCGGACGCCGGGCCCGGCGTACTCGGCGGGCACACGCAACTGGGCGAGCAACGGGCGGACCTTCTCCAGCACGGCCCGGTTGCTGAGCGGCTGCTGCTTCTTCAACGGGTCGGGCACGAGCTCGACGGCGAGGACCCAGGTGTCGAAGGCCGTGCCCGCGCCGCAGAACGGCCGGGCCTCGTGATACATGACCAGCGGCGCGTGCTGTTCGAGCCGGATGCGCTGCCGCACCCGCTGCAGGCGCGCCCCCTGCTCCTGCTCCGCGGGGTCGCCCGCGGCGTCCGGAAAGCGCTGCGAGGACAGCTCGGCGGCCATGACGCGGGCGAACTGACGGCGTTGCCCGGCGATGCACAGGGCGACGAGCGCGAGAACGCCGAGGGCGAACCACGCCTGCCAGGGCTTGACGCTCTCGCTCGGCAGCACCAGGTCGGAGAGGCTCGGCATGCCGGAGGAGCCGCCGTAAGGGTCGTAGGACGACTCGTACGACGAGCCGTCGTCCGAGCCGGCGAACGCGGCCAGGACCGTGATGACGAGGTACCCGGCGAAGGTGAGGCGACCCCACCAGCGCAGGAAGAAGGCCGGCACCCGCCGGTACAGCGGAGGGTCCCCCGCCCGGCCCCTGATCCAGGACGCGATCGCCAGCATCAGGCTGGGCACGAGGAAGCCGAGCAGCAGACCGCCGGAGAGCGCGGAACCCACCAGCCACAGGCCGATGACCGCCCCCGCCCACGCGAGTTCCAGGCGCCGGGCCCGCAGGGCGTGGGCGAGCACCCGCGCCGCGTCGAAGCCGAGCGAGGGCGCCACGATCCGCTGTTCGTTGAGGTGCAGTTCCTCGATGACCCGGTCCCGGTAGACGGAATCCAGGTGGACACCCGCGCACAGCAGTCGCGTGGCCTCACTGGCGTGCGGTGGGCTCGGCGGCTGTGCCGGTGGTGCACCGAACTGCGTCGGCTGTGGTTGCTGCGGCACGTAGGCGGTGCTCACGCCACTCCCCCGATGACGGACCCCGACCCTCAAGAGACGTGGGTCACATGCAAGTTGATGAACCATCAGCATAGGGGGGCATCCGTGTCCGGGAAAGCGGAAGGTTCACGCCCGTGACGGGTGACGACTGCGGCGGGTGACCGGCCACGTCCATGGACGCCCGCAGTTCCTTTGACTAAGGTCAAAGGAACATGGAGCCAGTGTCCACCGAGCATGTGACGGCCTTCCGCCGGTTCAACCGCTACCTCACCCGTCGGATCGGCGTTCTCGACGACCACTACCTGGGGCAGGACCGGCCGCTGGGCCAGGCCCGGCTGCTGTACGAGATCGGGGACGGCGCCTCACTGCGCGAGCTGCGCGTGCGGCTCGGTCTTGACGCCGGGTATCTCAGCCGGATGACACGGGCGCTGGAGGCCCAGGGGCTGGTGCGGACGAGCGTCCATCACGAGGACAGCCGGCTGCGGCTCGCGGAACTGACGCCCGCCGGACGCGACGAGGTCGGGGAGCAGAACCGCCGCGCCGACGCCCTGGCCGAGCGCCTGCTGCGCGATCTCAGCGAGGACCAGCGCGGCGAACTGACCGCCGCGCTCGGCACCGCACGGCGCCTGCTGCGTCTCGCCGGCATCGTGATCGAACGTGTCCACGGCGCCTCCGCGGACGCGCGGGCCTGCCTCGACGCCTACGCCGCCGACATCGACGCCCGCTTTCCCGAGGGTTTCGACCCCACCGCCCTGGTCCGTCCGGAAGAGGTGTCCGGGGACGCCGGCGCCTTCCTGGTCGCCTACGAGGAGAACCGGCCCGTCGGGTGCGGGGCGCTGCGGACCCTGGAGCCCGGCGTCGGCGAGATCCGCCATGTGTGGGTCCACCCGGAGGCCCGCCGCCTGGGCCTCGCGCGCCGTCTGCTCGACGGCCTGGAGCGACAGGCGGTCGAACACGGCCTCGGCCTGGTGCGCCTGGACACGCATGCCGTCCTGACGGAGGCTCAGGCCATGTACCGGGCCTGCGGGTACACACAGATCCCGCGCTACGACGACAACGTGTACGCGGCCCACTGGTTCGAGAAGCGGCTGACGGACGGGGCCGTTCGCTGACCGCGGCACCCGGGGACGGTTCGCAGCGGTGTCCGCACAGCCGCAGCCGCAGGCCCCGTTCCGGACGCGACCGGAACGGGGCCTGTGCGGACCGAAGGCCCGGGGATCAGATGAGGCCGAGCGCGCGGACCGCCTCGCGCTCCTCCTCCAGCTCCTTGACGGAGGCGCCGATGCGGGCGCGGGAGAACTCGTTGACGTCCAGGCCCTGCACGATCTCGTACGCGCCGTCCTTCGTCGTGACCGGGAAGGAGGAGATCAGGCCCTCCGGGACGCCGTAGGAGCCGTCCGACGGGATGGCCATGGAGGTCCAGTTGCCCTGGGCGGTGCCGTTGACCCAGGTGTGGACGTGGTCGATGGCGGCGTTGGCGGCGGAGGCGGCCGAGGAGGCGCCGCGGGCCTCGATGATCGCCGCACCGCGCTTGGCGACGGTCGGGATGAAGTCCTCGGCGAGCCACTTCTCGTCCGACACGACCTCGGCGGCGTTCTTGCCGGCGACCGTGGCGTGGAAGATGTCCGGGTACTGGGTGGCGGAGTGGTTGCCCCAGATCGTCAGGCGCTTGATCTCGGAGACCGGGACGCCCGTCTTCTTCGACAGCTGGGTCAGCGCGCGGTTGTGGTCGAGGCGGGTCATCGCGGTGAAGCGCTCGGCCGGCACGTCCGGGGCGGCGGCCTGGGCGATCAGCGCGTTGGTGTTGGCCGGGTTGCCGACCACGAGGATCTTGACGTCGTCCGCGGCGTGGTCGTTGATGGCCTTGCCCTGCGGCTTGAAGATGCCGCCATTGGCCTCAAGGAGGTCACCGCGCTCCATGCCCTTGGTGCGCGGGCGGGCACCCACGAGGAGGGCGACGTTGGTGCCGTCGAAGGCGACGTTCGGGTCGTCGCTGATGTCGATGCCCTGCAGGAGCGGGAACGCGCAGTCGTCGAGCTCCATGGCCGTGCCCTCGGCGGCCTTGAGCGCCGGGGTGATCTCCAGCAGGCGCAGCTTGACCGGCACGTCCGCGCCGAGCAGCTGGCCGGAGGCGATGCGGAAGAGCAGTGCGTAGCCGATCTGGCCGGCCGCGCCGGTGACGGTGACGTTCACGGGAGTGCGGGTCATGGCGTTCTCCGTTTGACAGCTGGCGGTAGGGCTTCGTCGCCCGGGGTGCGGGATCCCGCCGCCGGCTCGTGACCGGCGCCCCGCCGCGATGATCGATCACGGGTACAGACGATCGATATCTTGGCGTCAAGAGAGATCCAGCCGTCAGGCTATCGCGCATCCGGGATCCCGTACGCCCGGGCCCCTGTGGCCCGCCCCACAGACGCGGCGGCCGCCGCGTGCCGGGAGAGGGGGACGCGAGGCGGCCGCCGTGCGGGGCGTCAGCCGGAAGGGGTATGGGGGCCTCCCGGACTGCCGGACTCCCGTGGGGGTACGTTCCGCCTGCCCCGCGACGCGGGGGTCATGCATGCCGTACGGCGATTGTTTTTCGGTGCGGGGCGCGCGGCAGGATCCCGCGCGCCCCGCACCTGGTGGCCACCCCCGCGGGCAGCGCCCTACTTCGTGCACCCCTCCTGCCCCGACGTGAGCGTCACGCACGCCTTGGCCGCGACCCCGTCCGCCACCGACACCATCGGGGTGTAGGCGTCCGTGTCCCCGGCGGCGGCCACCGAGCCGGTCTGCCGGGCGGCCCCGGCCGCCGACACCGTGACCGTGTCGCCCTGCGCCGCCCGGGTGACACGGGCCCAAGCGGCCCCGCAGGTCTTGCTGTAGCGGACCTCGACGAGGGTCGTGCCGACGGTGACGCTGGTGGAGGTCTTCGCCAGCGTGCCGCCGCAGCCCATGTTCTCCGGGTCCTTGCCGGTGCAGCCCGCACCGGCGCACTTGACACCGGCCGGCAGGTCGGGCGCGGGACTCGGCGCCGTGGCGGACGGCCTGGGCGCGCCCGCCGCCTTCGTGCCGTCGCCGCCGGTCAGGAAGAACGCCACCGCGATCACGGCGAGCGCCCCGACCACACCCGCGAGGAACATCAGCAACGGCCGCCTGCGGCGCGCCCCGTCGGACGTGTCACGGCCCGACGGCCGGCCCTCGTCCGGCGGGCCGCCGGCCGTCGCCTGCCGTTGAGCCGCGGATGCCCCCGCGGATCCCTCCGCGGACGTCACCGGTGGCTCGGGCGCGCGGGCGGCCCGCCCGTTCTGCGACCGCTCCCGGGAGCCCTCGCCGGAGGACCCGCCCCGCGGCGCTCCCACGGCGCCGTCGGCGTCCGGTGCCGTGGCGGACGTCGGCTGCGACGGCACCACCGGCGCCACACCGGCGGGTCCCGCGACACCCGATGTCGCCGTGGCACCGCGGCCCCCGGTGCCGGGAGGCGGCCCGAACTCCCCGAGCGCGGCACGCGCCTGGGAGATCCGGATGGCCTCCATGGTCATGTCGTGGCGCATCTCCGAGCGGCTCCAGGCGCGTTCGGCCAGCTCCCACACGGTGGTCAGATGCACGGGATTGGTGCCGGTCACCTCGGCCAGGGCGATGACCGCGCCCTTGGGTGCGAGCAATCTGCCGTTGAGGTAACGGTCCCAGGACGTCTTGCTGTAGCCCGTGCGGTCGGCCACGGCGGAAACGCTCAGCCCGCTGCGGTCCACGAGCCGCCGCAGCTGTCCCGCGAACTCACCGACCTGCGGGTCGAGTTCATCGGGCAGGGCCTTCCAACGAGGCATTGCTTCCCCCTCTTTCCCCCGGTACCTGCTGACGTTCCCCTTGCGTGCCGTGCGCTGTCGAGTCCCCCCTCCCCGCTGCCCATGGGGAGGCTCCCGGCCGTGATCCCGCCACCCGAAGTGGGGGCGCACGGGAGCATCCGGTCGCAGGCATGCACCGTCGCACACCCGTCGGTCCGCGGCCCAGTGTCCCACCGCCCGTTCGAACGGACCCCCGGTTCACCGCGCGGGACGCCCCGGACCGTCCCGGTTGGACACGTTAGCCACGGTCCGTCTGTGATTCGTCCGCCATCCCCGAACTTGTCAACACATCGACACAACGGGCACACAGCGGTGACCTCATCAGGCGCAGGGGGACCACGGTTCCCCCGAGCGTGACGGCGCCTGGCGGTGAGCGGCGCCGGCGGGGTGCGGGGCGCGGCAGTCGGGGCACGGTGTCCCACGGCGTGTGGCTCGGGCGCCCGGTCCGGCCGGGCGGCGAGCGGTCCGAGCCCGTCCGGTCCTTCAGGAGCCGCAGTGCTCGACGAACTGCCGCACCCCAAGCCGCAGATCGTCCGGCAGGGGACTGCCGGGCACCCGTCGCACGCCCCTCCGCATCGCCCCGCCCGCGAGCCTGTTCGGTCCGACGCACGGCGTCGGGGCCGCATCGGATCCGTTGCGACGGGCGGACACCGTAGCGGAATGGTCACTTCCGTGCCACGGCGGACTGTCGGGTGTTGAACACCCCGAGCGAGTACATGAGGGTGTTTCCCGGGCGGCCCGCCGCCCCGCGCGCCCGGCCTCCCACGGGGGAGAGGCCGGGCGCGCCCCTGCTTTCCGGCCGGACGGCCGAGGGCGCCCACGACGGCGGCGGGCGGACCCTCCGGTGAGGGTCCGCCCGCCGCCGTCGTGTCGCGTCCCCGGACGCCGTCAGGTGCGGACCGTGAAGTGCAGGGTGTCGTCGAGGAACGGTATCTCCAGCCACGGCCTCGGCTGCGCCATCAGCGCGAGCAGCACGATCGCCAGACCGAGGACGCCGTACGTGACCATGTCCGTGAAGCGGGAGCGCACCGCGAGCATGCCCACGTCGGGCAGCGCCCAGCGCATCGCGGCGCCGCCGAGCAGCGCCACGCCGATCAGGATCGTGCCGAGACGGAACACGTCCAGCGCGGTCAGCAGAAGCCCGAGTCCGACGGCGGACAGCACGACCAGGATCGGCCACTGCCGGGCGGGCGCGGGTGCGTCGCCGGGCGCGGCCCTGCCGCCGCCCTCGGGCCGCGCGGTGTCCCGGGTGACCCGGGGGAACCGCCTGGTCGCGCGCCGCGGCCTGCCCTCGGCGTCGGGCGCGCTGACGGCGTCCGTCACGACGGGCTCGGTGTCGTCCGGCCGCTGCTCCTGCACGGCGTCCTTCGCGACGGGCTCCCTCTCACCGGTCCGCCGCTCTCCCGTGGGGCCCTCGGGCCTGTTCTCAGCCGACACTGCGCTCCGCCGCCTCGACCACGTTGACGAGCAGCTGGGCGCGGGTCATCGGACCCACACCGCCGGGGTTCGGGGAGATCCACCCGGCCACCTCGGCCACCTCCGGGTGGACATCGCCGACGATCTTTCCTTCGGCGCTGCGCGAGACGCCGACGTCGAGGACGGCCGCTCCCGGCTTCACGTCCTCGGCCCGGATCAGGTGCGCGGAGCCCGCCGCCGCGACGATGATGTCGGCCCGCCTCAGATGGGCCGAGAGGTCGCGCGTGCCGGTGTGACACTGGGTGACCGTGGCGTTCTCGCTGCGCCGCGTCAGCAGCAGCGGCATCGGGCGGCCGATGGTCACGCCCCGGCCGACCACCACCACCTCGGCGCCCTTGATCTCCACGCCGTAGCGGCGCAGGAGGGTCAGCACGCCGTTCGGGGTGCAGGGCAGCGGCGCCGGCTCGTTCAGGACGAGGCGCCCGAGGTTCATCGGGTGGAGCCCGTCCGCGTCCTTCTCCGGGTCCATCAGCTCCAGGATCCGGTTCTCGTCGATGCCCTTGGGCAGCGGCAGCTGCACGATGTAGCCGGTGCAGGCCGGGTCCTCGTTCAGCTCGCGGACGACCGTCTCGATCTCCTCCTGGGAGGCCGTCGCGGGCAGTTCGCGCTGGATGGAGGCGATACCGACCTCCGCACAGTCGCGGTGCTTGCCGGCGACGTACTTGCGGCTGCCGGGATCGTCCCCGACCAGGACGGTGCCGAGGCCGGGCGTGACGCCCTTCTCCTTCAGCGCCGCCACGCGGGCGGTCAGCTCGGACTTGATCTCGGCTGCGGTGGCCTTGCCATCGAGAATCTGGGCGGTCATGGCTCCCATCCTCCCGGATGAACCGCCCGTGGTTCCAATCCGGACGGCTTCCCGCCCGACCCGTCCGACCTGTCCCAAGATCGGTGATGTTGCACTTGGACAACACCTGCGTAATGCCGCTGGACAAGGACTCCTCTCCCCCACGACGATGACTGGCGCAGTATCGCGGCCGTGTTGGGGGGCAAACCGCTCATCTGTTGACGATCCTCCGCGCCATTCCGCGTCGTCCCCGATCGTGCTACGGAGGAATCAGGCCATGAGTTTCGGCTCGCCCAACAACCCTTACGGTCAGCCGCAGAACCCGCAGAACCCGCAGTCCGGCTACGGGCAGCCCCAGCCGGGCTACGGTCAGCCCCAGCAGGGCCAGCCGGGCTACGGCTACCCCCAGCAGGGCCACCCGGGCATCCCCCCGCAGGGCTACCCGCAGCAGCCCGGCGGCTACCCGGGCTACCCACAGCAGCCGGGCTACGGCGCCCAGCCGCCGTACGCGAACTGGGGCCAGCGGTTCCTCGGCACCCTCGTCGACGGCCTGGTGTTCCTGGTGCCCTACCTGCTGGTGATCCTCGGCCGGGACACCCCGGCCCTCGCGGTGATCGGCGGCCTCGCCATCTTCGCCGTCGCCATCTGGCAGCTGATCATGGAGGGCCGCACCGGGCAGACGCTCGGCAAGAAGGCGCTCGGCATACGACTGGTGCGGGAGAGCGACGGTCAGCCGCTCGGCATCGGCATGGCGTTCGTCCGCCGCCTGGCCCACTTCCTCGACAGCCTGGCCTGCTACCTCGGCTGGCTGTGGCCTCTGTGGGACGCCAAGAAGCAGACGTTCGCCGACAAGGTGTGCTCCTCGATCGTGATCCGCTCGCAGTGAGCGGTGGTTGAACCGAAAAGGCCTGCGGCCCCTCGTCGAGGGGCCGCAGGCCTTTTCGGGCTCCGGCTCAGTGGAAGAAGTGGCGCGTCCCCGTGAAGTACATGGTCACGCCCGCCTTCTGGGCGGCCTCCACGACCTGTTCGTCGCGGATCGAACCACCCGGCTGGACAATGGCCTTGACGCCCGCGGCGATCAGGATCTCCGGCCCGTCGGGGAACGGGAAGAAGGCGTCCGAAGCGGCGTAGGAACCCTGGGCCCGCTCCTCCCCCGCCCGCTCGACGGCGAGCTTGCAGGAGTCCACCCGGTTGACCTGGCCCATGCCGACGCCGACCGAGGCCCCGTCCTTGGCCAGCAGGATGGCGTTGGACTTGACCGCGCGGCAGGCCTTCCAGGCGAAGGCGAGTTCGCGCAGCTCGTCGGGACCGAGCGCGTCACCCGAGGCGAGGGTCCAGTGAGCGGGGTCGTCGCCCTCGGCCTGCAGACGGTCGGTGACCTGCAGGAGCGCACCGCCGTCGATCTGCTTGATCTCGGCCGGGTTCTCCGGGCCGTCGGGCGCCCGCAGGACCCGGATGTTCTTCTTCTTGGTGAGGACCTCGAGCGCGCCCTCCTCGTAGTCCGGCGCGACGATGACCTCGGTGAAGATCTCGGCGACCTGCTCGGCCATCTCCTTGCTCACCGGACGGTTGACGGCGATGACGCCGCCGAACGCGGACAGCGGGTCGCAGGCGTGCGCCTTGCGGTGCGCCTCGGCGACGTCCGCACCGATCGCGATCCCGCACGGGTTGGCGTGCTTGATGATGGCGACGCAGGGCTCGGCGTGGTCGTACGCGGCACGGCGCGCGGCGTCCGTGTCCGTGTAGTTGTTGTACGACATCTCCTTGCCGTGCAGCTGCTCCGCCTCCGCGAGGCCGCCGCCGCTGCCGTCCACGTAGAGCGCCGCGGGCTGGTGCGGGTTCTCGCCGTAGCGCAGGGTGCTCTTGCGCTCGTAGGTGGCGCCCAGGAAGTCCGGGAAGGCCGAGTCGTCGACAGGCGCATAGGAGGACGCGAACCAGGAGGCGACGGCGACGTCGTAGGCCGCGGTGTGCTGGAAGGCCTCCGCGGCGAGCCGCTTGCGGGCCGTGAGGTCGAAGCCGCCGTCGCGGACGGCTGCGAGCACGTCGCCGTAGCGCTCCGGGCTGGTGACCACGGCCACGGACGGGTGATTCTTGGCGGCGGCGCGGACCATGGAGGGGCCGCCGATGTCGATCTGCTCCACGCACTCGTCGGGTGAGGCACCGGACGCGACGGTCTCGCGGAAGGGGTAGAGGTTGACCACGACGAGGTCGAAGGGCTCGACGCCCAGTTCGTCGAGCTGCGCGCGGTGGCTGTCGAGACGCAGGTCGGCGAGGATGCCCGCGTGAACCTTGGGGTGCAGGGTCTTGACCCGGCCGTCCAGGCACTCGGGGAAGCCGGTCAGCTCCTCGACCTTGGTGACGGGCAGGCCGGCGGCGGCGATCCTCGCAGCGGTGGACCCGGTGGAGACGAGCTCGACGCCTGCCTCGTGCAGCCCGCGGGCGAGGTCCTCGAGCCCGGTCTTGTCATAGACGCTGACGAGCGCGCGCCGGATGGGCCGCTTGGTGCTCTCGGCGGTCACTGGATAACTACCTTTCGTCCCTCGATGCGATAGCCGTTGCGGGCGAGCCGCCCCACGACCTCGACGAGCAGCCTTCGCTCGACTTCCTTGATGCGCTCGTGCAGAGCGCCCTCGTCGTCCTCGTCCCGGACCTCCACCACTCCCTGAGCGATGATCGGCCCGGTGTCGACGCCGTCGTCGACGAAGTGGACGGTGCACCCGGTGACCTTGGCGCCGTACGCGAGCGCGTCACGCACACCGTGGGCCCCGGGAAAACTGGGGAGCAGGGCGGGATGGGTGTTGACGAACCGTCCGCCGAACCGTGCGAGGAACTCCTTGCCCACGATCTTCATGAAGCCGGCGGAGACGACGAGGTCGGGCTCGTACTCGGCGACTGCCTCGGTGAGGGCGCTGTCCCACGCCTCCCGGCTGTCGTGGTCCTTGACCCGGCACACGAAGGTGGGCAGCCCGGCGCGCTCGGCGCGGGCCAGGCCCTCGATGCCGTCGCGGTCGGCGCCGACGGCCACCACCTCGGCGCCGTACACACGGACTCCGGTCTCGGCGATGGCGTCGAGGAGTGCCTGGAGGTTGGTGCCGGACCCGGAGACCAGGACGACCAGACGCTTGGCCGCGGACTCGGTGACGGTCTCGGCCACGGACTCGGCCACGACGGGGCCCTTTCTCGGGGAAGCAGTTGTGCGGTCGCTCGGCAGAGCGCTTGCATGTCGGCAGAGCGTTTGTATGGTCGTACGAATGCTTTGCGCCCCCGGATACGGGGAAGTCTACGAAGCGGACGACCGCCAGCAACGATACCGGCACTCCGGACGGCCCCCGCGGGACGGGGGCGTGGCCGGGAGGTAGCGTCTGGGGAGGAGCCGCCCGGTGAACGGGCGGTCGACGCGGGGAACGACGCACCTGCGTGGGACGTTGTCCGGGAACGGGTAGGCCCGCGGGGTACACCCCGCGGCGAGTTCCACGAACAAGCCGCACGCCGGAACCACCAAGGGGAAGACGCACACCTGATGCCGGATCGCAGTCTCCGACTCCCTCCGCTGCTGCTGCGCGAGCGGCGCCCTTCGCCCGTGCCGCCGCCGGAGGGCACGAAGACGCCCCAGAGCGGGGACGACTCCGCACACGGCGGATCGGCGAACGGCGGCCGGGACACGAAGACGCCCCCGGACGACAACCCCTTCGCACCGCCGCCGGAGGGCACCCCGGACCGGCCCTGGCAGCCGCGGCACCCGGCGCCCGGCCGGGATCAGGGGCAGGGGCAGGAGGGCTCCGGCGAGGGCGGACGCACTCCATGGGGCAGCCAGTGGAGCGACCGGCAGCCCGGCCCTTCGACGGGCGGGCGGTTCGGCGACCGCCCGGGAAGCCCCGGCGGACAGGGCGGGCCCGAGGGCCCCACCGGTTCCGGCCGGCCCGGTACGGGCATGCGCTGGGACCCCACGGACCCGGTGCAGCGCCGCGCTCGCTACGCGCTGCTGGCCGGCATGTGGGCCTTCTTCTTCGCCCTCTTCAGCTGGTCCTACGTCGCCCTGCTGCTGGGCGCGCTCGCGTTGTACTGGGGCTCGAGCGCGCTGCGCGCCAAGCCCCGCGACCCCGAGCCGAAGGCCGCCGCCTCCTCCACGGCCCGCCCGCAGACGACGGCCGCGATCAGCGGGCTGGTCACGGCGTCCCTGGCGATCGCGATGGTGGCGGCCACGTTCACGGCCCATCTGGTCTACCGCGACTACTACACGTGCCTGGACGACGCCCTGACGACCACGGCGAAGCACTCCTGCAACGATCTGCTGCCCAAGGACCTGCGGAACGTACTGGGGACACAGGGCTGAGCAGGGGCGGGGCCCACGCGCGGCCCCGCCCGCGACACACGGTCCGCCTCAGGCACCCGGTCCGGGCACCTCGGGAGGAGACGGTTTCGGGCGCTGCGACAGCAGCGGATCGTCCGCCGACAGCTCCTCGTACTGCTTGAGTTCGAGGTCCACCCACGCGGTGTTCGGCCCGAGGGCGGGGTCCTCCGCGGGCAGCGCCTCGTACGGCCTCAGATCGGGGTCCTCCCACGCGCCGTGCGGCGCGGGCCCGGGGTCCCCCCAGGCCCGGTGCGACCCGGGACCGGGGTGGTCCCACGACGCACGGGGCGTGGCGCCGCGGCGCCCCCACGCGACGTCCGCGTTCCGGCCCCTGTGGGTGTCCGCCGGTTCCGCAGCCGTCGGGGACGGGACCGCGGCCGCCCCCTTGCGCGGCTCCTTCGGCTTCTTCCGCTTCTTGCGCGCCTCGGAGCCCCGCAGCCGCCATGCCCGCACCCCCAGAGCCACCGGCACGCCCAGCCCCACCGTCCAGCCGGCCGCCGCACCGCCCACCTGCCATCCGACCGGTCCGAAGCGCGCCAGGGCGGCGACCCCGAGCGGCCCGCCCGCCGCCTCCGCGAGACCTCCGAGCAGCAGCCCGCACAGCACCCCGGCCACCACGACCGCTCCCACGGCACGCCCCACCGGCCACACCGCCGCACGCCCGCGCTCCCGCCCCTCGCACGCGGCCCGTGCCACGAACCAGCCCACCGTCGCCCCCGCCACGACCGGCACCGCCGCAACCGCCCACCACAAAGGCCCGCCCCCCGCCCTGGGCACGGCCGCCAGCAGCGGAAACGGCGGCAGCAGGGCGGGCGGCCGTGTCGACGACAGCGGCCCCGTCACATGCCCCACGCCCAGCACGAATCCGGGCCCCAACCCGTACGCCGCACCCCACACGGCCGCGTTCGGCACCAGGGCCATCGCGAGGAGCAGCACCCCCCAGCGACCCGACCATCCGTCCGCGAGCTGGTGGAACGTCGACTGCGCCGCCTCGCCGTGCCACAGCAGTGACACCCCCACGAGCAGCGCGCCCCCGCCCACGAGCACGGCCGTTCCGGCCATGGCCGCCCGGAGGGAGTCCCCCAGCCGCACCCGTCCCTCGGCATCGACGGCTCCGGCGGTCACCACCTGCCGTACGACCGAGGGCAGCCGGTCCAAGGCCCGGCGCACGCTTCGCGGCAGACGTCCGCACGGACGCCCGTACGCCGTCCACACTCCGGCTCCCGCCGCGACGACCACGGTCAGCGGCAGATGCATCGTGGACCAGGCCCACGCCGGGCGCAGTGTTCCGTCCGTGGCGTACAGCGCGGCCACCGCAGACACCGCGAGATAGCCCGTCACCACCCCCGCCCATGACGTGCGCACGTCGACGAGCGGCGCCCCGGCCTCCGCGGCCTCCTCGCCCTCGCCGTCCGTCACATCGCGTGCGGCCCGGTGCAGCAGCCACACCGGCACCGCGGCCAGCAGCAGCGGAGTGACACCGACGGGCGCGGGCAGGCCGGAGAGTGTCTCGGTTCGGACGAGCACGACGCCGTGCGCCAGCAGCCACAGTGCCGCCGCCACGCGCAGGGCACCGCCGGGCCCGTTGTCGGGATACGGGGAACTGATCCACAGCACCATCACCAGCAGGGCGAAGGAGCCGAGCCCCAGCACGGCCGCGACGGCGCCTGCGGCGAAGGCCTCGCCCAGATGGGGCCAGCGGTCCCGCAACCGGGTGCGCAGGGGCGACAACGGGAATCGGCGATCGGTCCATTGGGTCACCCCGCCATGCTGCCAACGACACGCGCTTTACCGGCGTAACGGGCAAAGCGTCGCTGTGTCGCCCAATATACGTTTATGTACTTTTACGCACGGAGGGCAGCCCAGTGATGCAGAGCACCGCCTCCCAGCTGCCTCACCCCAAGGAATGCCGACGCCTCCGCAGGAGCCAGTCGCTGACGCAGACTCAAGTGGCGGTCACACTGGGCGTCTCCCTCGAAGAAGTACGCGACTGGGAGAACGGTCTGACGGAACCGCACGGCCGGCGGAGGCGGGCGTACGCGCGGCTGCTCGCCGAATGGGCGGCGCACGAGAGGACCGAGGGCAGTGCGCGGGACTGGACCACCACCCGTCCGCTGACTCCGCATCAGGCGTTCGACGGCCTGTACCGGTTCTGCGCCCCGGCCCTGGTGCGGCAGGCGTATCTGCTCACCGGCCGCACCGCCCTCGCCCGCGAGGCGGTCGAACGCGCCTTCCAACTGGCCTGGCAGCGCTGGCCCGAGGTCGCCCTGGACCGCGATCCGCCCAGCTGGGTGCGCGCGGCGGCACACGACTGGGCACTCTCCCCCTGGCACCGCTTCCGGCTGCGCCACCGCCGCTGCGATGCGCCCGCGGACCCCGCCGACCGGGCCCTGCTGGACGCCCTTCTGACGCTGTCCCCGATCCATCGGCGCACCCTGGTGCTCCACGACGGTGCCGGACTCGGCCTTGCGGAGACCGCGGCCGAGACGGAGGCCAGCACCGCGGCCGCGGCCGCCCGGCTGCAGCGGGCCCGCGAGACGCTGTCCGACCTCGTGCCGGACCAGGCGGCACCCGAGGTACTGCCGGACAGGATGGCCGACTTGGCGATGTCCGTCCGGCTCCGCGCCGCCCGGCCGCCCGCGGTCCGCTCCGTCGGTGAGCGCAAAGCCCGTCGCGGGAACCGGATGGCCGTGGTCTTCACGGCCGCCCTGGTGGGTGCCACCGCCCTGACCCTGAACATGGCGACGGACCACTACGAGCGACCGGTGCCCGAGGGAACGGCGGTCATCGACCTCCCGCCCCAGGTCGCCATGGGCCCGCTGTCCGCCCAGCAACAGCGACTGCGGCTCCTGCTGAAGAAGCAGGCCCACAAGGGGCCGGCGCGCCTCGTCCCACAGGCGCGCTGACGCCGGCCCCGCACACGCCGGTGGGCCCGCCCCCCGAGGGAGACGGGCCCACCGGCGTTCAGCCGGGAAGGACTCAGCCGGCGAGGATCTCGCGCGCCAGCTTGGCCGTCTCGGTCGGGGTCTTGCCGACCTTGACGCCCGCGGCCTCCAGCGCCTCCTTCTTCGCCTGGGCGGTGCCCGACGAACCGGAGACGATGGCGCCCGCGTGACCCATGGTCTTGCCCTCGGGCGCGGTGAAGCCCGCGACGTAGCCGACGACCGGCTTGGTCACGTTCTCCTTGATGAAGGCCGCGGCCCGCTCCTCGGCGTCGCCGCCGATCTCGCCGATCATGACGATCAGGTCGGTGTCGGGGTCGTCCTGGAAGGCCTTGAGGGCGTCGATGTGCGTGGTGCCGATGATCGGGTCACCGCCGATGCCGACGCAGGTCGAGAAGCCGATGTCACGCAGCTCGTACATCATCTGGTACGTCAGCGTGCCGGACTTCGACACCAGGCCGATGCGGCCCGGCTTGGTGATGTCGGCCGGGATGATGCCGGCGTTCGACTGGCCGGGGGTGATCAGGCCGGGGCAGTTCGGGCCGATGATGCGGGTCTTGTTGCCCTTCTTGCCGGCGTACGCCCAGAAGGAGGCCGAGTCGTGCACCGCGATGCCCTCGGTGATGACCACCGCGAGCGGGATCTCGGCGTCGATGGCCTCGATGACCGCGTCCTTGGTGAACTTCTCCGGGACAAAGATGACCGTGACGTCGGCGCCGGTCTTCTCGACGGCGTCCTTGACGGAGCCGAAGACCGGGATCTCCGTGCCGTCGAAGTCCACGACCTGGCCCGCCTTGCGCGGGTTCACGCCACCGACGATGTTCGTGCCGGAGGCCAGCATGCGCTTGGTGTGCTTCTGGCCCTCGGAGCCGGTCATGCCCTGGACGATGACCTTGGATTCCTTGGTGAGGAAGATAGCCATGGTTGTCTGTGACCTCGTCCCTTACTTCGCGGCCGCAGCCAGCTCGGCGGCCTTGTCGGCCGCGCCGTCCATGGTGTCCACACGCTGTACGAGCGGGTGGTTGCGGTCGTCCAGGATCTGGCGACCGAGCTCGGCGTTGTTGCCGTCGAGACGCACGACGAGCGGCTTGTTGACCTCTTCGCCCTTGGACTCGAGGAGCTCCAGGGCCTGCACGATGCCGTTGGCCACCGCGTCGCAGGCGGTGATGCCGCCGAAGACGTTGACGAACACGGACTTGACGTCCGGGTCGCCGAGGATGATCTCCAGGCCGTTCGCCATGACCTCGGCGGAGGCGCCACCGCCGATGTCGAGGAAGTTGGCCGGCTTGACGCCCTTGTGGGCCTCACCCGCGTAGGCGACGACGTCCAGGGTCGACATGACCAGACCGGCGCCGTTGCCGATGATGCCGACCTCGCCGTCGAGCTTGACGTAGTTGAGGTTCTTCTCCTTGGCCGCGGCCTCGAGCGGGTTGGCCGCCGCCTTGTCGTGGAGCTCCTCGAACTCGGGGTGACGGAACTCCGCGTTGTCGTCCAGGGAGACCTTGCCGTCCAGGGCGATGACGTCACCGGAGGCGACCTTGGCCAGCGGGTTGACCTCGACGAGGAGGGCGTCCGACTTGACGAAGGTGTCCCACAGCGTGACCAGGACGTGGGCCACCTTGTCGGCGACCTCGGCCGGGAACTTGGCCGCGGCCACGATCTCCTGGGCCTTGGCCTCGTCCACGCCGTCGATGGCGTCGATCGCGATCTTGGCGACGGCGTCGGGGCGGGTCGCCGCGACCTCCTCGATCTCCATGCCGCCCTCGACGGATGCGATGGAGAGGAAGGTGCGGTTGGCGCGGTCGAGGAGGAAGGAGACGTAGTACTCCTCGACGATCTCGGGAGCCGTCTCGGCGATCATGACCTTGTGGACCGTGTGGCCCTTGATGTCCATGCCGAGGATGTCCGTGGCGCGGGCGACGGCCTCGTCCGGGGTGGCCGCCAGCTTCACGCCGCCGGCCTTTCCGCGGCCACCGACCTTCACCTGCGCCTTGACGACCGACTTGCCGCCCAGCCGCTCGGTGATCTCGCGCGCCGCCTCAGGCGTGTCGATGACTTCACCGGCCAGCACCGGTACACCGTGCTTGGCGAAGAGGTCCCTCGCCTGGTACTCGAACAGGTCCACGCGCTTCCGTCCCTATCAGTGATCTCGCGGTTCGTTGGATGCGTGGGCGTGCCGCGAAGGGCAACGTGACGTCCGCTCTGGGTCACAAGGGAGGCGCACACGGTGTCCGAGCGCGCGGCATGTCCGTCTCGCAGGTTATCGCCGCTTGAGGTGGGGCCCTAAATCGCAGATCACACCTGAGCGGTGATACCGGTCACACGTGCGGCAGAGCGGGCGCGGGCCCCGGGGAAGCGGCGGAGCGGCAGGGTCCCACCGGGTTGGGGTTGGCCCGGTGGGACCCCTTGTGCCGCCCCTCAGGGCGCCGGGACGGATGGACCCCACCCCAATGGGGCCATCCGTCCCGGCCCGCGGGGCTCTCGGTCGGGCCGGTCGACGGCTTTCGGCCGCCCGGTCCTCGACCCCCACGGAGTCCGGTGGATGCCGTACGGAGCGCGCCGCCGCGCTCCGTACGGCATCGCTGGGTCAGACGGAGTACGTCTCGCCGTGCTCCGGCTGCGGGTGCTGCGGGACGAAGGCCTCGGCGACGCCCCGGACACCGGTCACGGCGTGCTCGCCCAGTACGGCGCCGGAGACACGGACGTTCCCGGCGAGGCCACCGGCGAACGGCGGGACCTGGCCCGCGACCCCCCGTGCGAGAGGGCCTGCCGCGCCCGCGACACCGCCGGCGAACGGCGGCACCTCGTCCGCCACGCCGTGCACGAGGTTCGCGGCGCTGCCCGCCACGCCGTGCGCGACGGGCCGCACGGTGTCGTGCACCATCCGCACGGCCGGCCGCACCGCGCCGCCCACGCCGTCCACGAACGGCGGCACCTCCTCGCCCACGCCGTACGCCGATGCGGTGGCGCCTTCGGCGACATCCCCGGCGAACGGCGGGACCTGGCCCGTGACACCCGCCGCGAAGGGGGGCACCTCGTCCACCACGCCGTGCACCGACCGCGCGGCGTCCCCGACGGCCCGCTCGGCGACGGGCACGGTCCCGTGGACGGCCGTACCGGCGACCGGCGGCAGGACGGAGTCCGCGGTGTCGCCGGTCACCTCCCCGGTCACGCCGTGCACGACCGGCCGCACATCGGCGCCGGCCCCGTACCCGAGCGCGGACGCGTCACCGACGGCATGCCGCGCGAGCGGCCGGACGTCCGCAACAACGCCGTCGGCCAGGCCGGTCGTGTGCCCCACGGCGTGCCCGGCCGCCGGCAGCACACCGCCGAGGACCGTGCCCGCGACCGGGGGAAGCGCCGAGGCGGCCGTCTCGGCGGCCACCGGCCCGACCGTGCCGGGCACGCCGGTGACCGTGCCGGCGGCCTGCTGCCTCAGTCCCGTGACGACTCCGGTGACATGGCCGGGAACGGCGGAGACACTCGTGCCCGCGGCGGCCCCCGCCGCGTCCGCCACGACGGTGGACTCGGCGACTGCCTGTCGCGTGGCGCCGACAACGCCCTCCGCGGTACGCCCCGCGCCTGCCACGGTGCTCTGCACCCTTGTGCGCACCGGACCTCCGACGCCTCGCGCCTGGGCGCGCGCGGCGTTCTGCACACCCTGGAGCTTGGTCTGCGCGGCGGCGAGTGCCTGCTCCACCTCGGGGGCGAAGGCGGAGAGGGGGCCGAACAGGTAGTCGATCTCGTCCCGCGGCGCGGTCGAGTCGGACACGGCGACGGTGGCCGCGACCGTGGCGTGGTCCGCCGCAGCGGCGGCCCGGGGCGCGACGGTGTGCGCGAGGCCCCGTGCCTGCGCGAGGCCCTGGGCCTGCGAGAGGTGCGACACCGCCGCGCCCGCGCCGGAACGCCGGGCCGCCCGGCCCGCGTCGGCCGTCGCCTTCCCCACCCGGGCCTCGGCCCGGGCCGGGGTGTGTGCGGCACCGGAGACGATGGAGTGGGCCGTTGTGGCCGTGTGCCGGGCGGTCGAGGCGGCGCCGTCCACTGCCGTGCCGTGCGTGACGCCGGAAACCGTGTTGTGCACACCGGCGACGGCGCCGTCCAGGGTGTCGGTGACCGCGCCGACCGTGTCCACGGCGTTGATGCCCACGTCGGGGGTGGACGCGGAGGCGGCGGGCAGCTCGTCCGCGTCGGCGACGGCGGAGCCGAGCGCCCATGCGCCGGTGACTCCGGCGGCTATGACGATGGAACGTCGGATGTTCTTGTTCATACGTGCGTCAGTTCCTTCGGGAATCCGGGAGTTCGGGACGTACCGGTTCCGAGTCCTGCGCCGGTGTCGGTGGGGGTCGACGGATCCATGGGGGTCGTCGGGGACCTGCGGCCATGGAGGTGTTCCGGCTGTGGCGGCTCGGGATCCGGTGGCTTCCGTCCGGGACCGGAGGGTCCGGACGGAGGGCAGACCGGTTCCGTCCCCGCGCATCGGGGCGCGCGGGGCGGAGGTGCTGACCTAGCCCGGGAACTCGGGGATGTCCCGGTGCCGGTCCCGGGTCCCGTCCACGGTGACGACCGCGGTGCCGCCCCGCATCAACGGCAGCGGCGCCCGGTCGCCGAACGCCACGGCGTGCGCGTCGCCGTGCCGCGGCACACCGCCGTCGGCGGCCGGCTGGTCGCCGTACGAGCCCGGATCACCGCCCGGGGCCTGTTGCGCGGGCATCTGCGAGGGCCGGGCGGAGTGGTGGGCGTGGTGCGCGGGCGGCGCCACCGGGGCCTGGACGGCCACCGCCGGGAATCCGTGCGCTTCGCTCTTCCGCTGTTCGACCGCGCTCGGGTGCCCGCTCCCGTCCGGCTGCTGCGGGGCCGACGGGGCGGGCCGGGTGTGCACCGGCGGCGTCGGCAGTCCGGGAAGACCCGGCAGCCGGGGAAGTTCGGGCAGTTGCGGGAGCGAGGGCAGCGACGGCTGCACCGGTGTGTCCGGCAGCCCTTCGGTCACCGTCCCGACAAGACCCCCGACGGGCCGAGCGACCGTGTCGCCGACCGGCTGCAGAAGCTTGCCGACGACGGGCCGCACCACATGACGGAGGGTCTGGTCGACCGCGGGAACCGTCCGGAGCACCGAGGCGACCGGGTCGGCCGGCGCAGCGGGTACGGACGGACGGGTCACCGGTGCGGTGTGCGTTGGGGCGGCGGGCGTTCCGGATACGCCGGTGGTGTGCCTGACGGCGGGCGGCGGGACCGGCGCGCCGTGTGATGTGTGCCCCGCCGGTGAGGCCGTACGGGTCCGGTGAGCGGCCGGCCCGGTCGCACCGGAGTTCTTCACCGCTCGTCCGACCGTCCCGCTGACACTCTTCCCGATACCTCGCACCGCCCCCTCGATCGGGTGCACGGCGTCGGCCGGGGCACCGGCCGCGACCCGAGCCGCGGATGCCTGCGGCGTACCGTCGGCCGCCTGGGCGTGCCCGGCGCAGAGGAGCCCCAGCGCCAGCAACCCGCCCGCCACCAGCACCAGATGGAGCGCACGCCGCCCGGCCGCCGTACGCATCGTGCGCAGTGCGGCACCGGCGAAGGGAAGTGCGGCCGGCAGGGTCACGACGGGGAGGGCCTCCGTGCGGCGGAACGAGGCGATACGGAGCGGACGGCGCATCGCCGAGGGTGAAGCGCCGTCGATCCTTGCACGGGACTCCTGCGGTTGCGCAAGTCCCCTGTTACCGATGGGTAGTCATATCCGTTTTTTCACCTTCACCAAGAGGGCCCGCTTTGTGAACTGCCCGTTGTGTCCCGCCTGTCGCCGGATCGTCATATCGACTCCGGTATCGGAAGGGGCCGTTTCTCGATGGCCGCCGCCATCACCTCCGGGAACAGGTCGGGCGTGCAGGCGAACGCCGGTGCGCCCAGCGCCGCGAGCGCCGCCGCGTGCTCGCGGTCGTAGGCGGGCGCCCCCTCGTCGGAGAGCGCGAGCAGTGCCACGAACTGCACCCCCGACGCCTTCATCGCCGCCACCCGCTTCAGCATCTCGTCCCGGATCCCCCCTTCGTACAGGTCGCTGATGAGGACCACGACTGTGTCGGCGGGCCGCGCGATCCGGGACTGGCAGTACGCCAGCGCCCTGTTGATGTCCGTGCCGCCGCCGAGCTGCGTCCCGAAGAGGACGTCGACCGGGTCGTCGAGCTGGTCCGTGAGATCGGCGACGGCCGTGTCGAAGACGACCAGCCGGGTGGCGATGGAGCGCATCGACGCAAGGACCGCCCCGAAGACGGACGCGTAGACCACCGAGGCCGCCATCGACCCCGACTGGTCGATGCAGAGGACGACCTCCTTCTTCACGGAACGGGACGCCCTCCCGTACCCGATCAGCCGCTCCGGCACGACCGTGCGGTACTCCGGGAGGTAGTGCTTGAGGTTGGCCGCGATCGTGCGGTTCCAGTCGATGTCGTGGTGCCGGGGCCGGGTGACTCGCGCGCTGCGGTCGAGCGCGCCCGTGAGCGCGGCACGGGTGCGGGTGGCGAGCCGCTCCTCAAGATCCTCGACGACCTTGCGGACCACCGCCCGGGCGGTCTCCCTGGTGGTTTCCGGCATCGCCTTGTTCAGCGACAGGAGTGTGCCCACCAGGTGCACGTCCGGCTCGACCGCCTCGAGCATCTCCGGCTCCAGGAGCAGAGCGGACAGACCGAGCCGGTCGATGGCGTCCCGCTGCATGACCTGGACGACCGAGGAGGGGAAGTAGGTCCGGATGTCCCCGAGCCAGCGCGCGACCGACGGCGCGGAGGCCCCGAGTCCCGCCGAACGGTCGTGTCCCTGGCGGGGCTTGTCCCCCTTTCCGTACAGCGCGGTCAGGGCGCCGTCCATCGCCGCGTCCCGCCCCGCGAGCCCGTGCCCGGTGCCGTCCGCCGCGTCGCCGCCGAGCACCAGCCGCCAGCGCCGCAGCCGTTCGTCGGCTTCCGCCGTCCTGTTCCGCACGGTCGAGGTCTCCTCCCGGACGGTCGTGTGCGTGCTCATCGGACCACCCCCACAAGGTCGGCGGCGCCGCTGCCGTCGGCCTCGTCCGCTCCGAGCAGCAGACGCAGCACCGGGAGCACGGCGTCCGCCCGCCCGGCGTCCCGCTCGACGGCGAACCCCGGGGGGCCCGAGCCGGTGGCCGCCGCACCGCCCCGCACCCCCGGACCCCGCCGCACCAACTCGCCCAGCGTGCGCCGCACTCCCGGCTCATAGGCCGAGAACGTGCGCCTCAGCAGCGGCAGTACGTCGGTGAACGCGTCCGCCGGCACCCCGGTCAGCCATGCGTCCACCAGGCCGAGCAGCCGCTCGTCGTGCACCAGCAGCATCCCGCCGCCGGAACCGCCGCCGACGAACCCCTCGATCCACGCGGCGGCGTCCGCCGGTGCCGTCCCCGGCGACAGCACGAGTCCCATCAGCCGAGCCGCCTCCTCCTGCGCCAGCTCCCCGTCGTCCAGCAGCAGCCGCACGGCCCGCCCGCGGATCACCCCGGGCACGCTGTCCCGCCCGGAGAGCACCCGTAGGACGGAACACCACCGCCCGAGCAGACCACCCCGCGCGCCCGCGGCCCCTTCCTCCAGCAGCCCCACCGACCCGTGCACCGCGTCGATATGACGCCGCATCTCCTCGGCCGCCTCCGCGTCCAGCGCGGCGCAGGCGGGCGGCAGCCCGACGAACACCCGCTCCGCCAGGCCCGTCGCGACCTCGGCCAGCGCCCGGGTGTCCGTGCCGCGCACGTCCCCGTAGCGCAGCGCACGGACCAGCGCGGGCAGGGCCTGGGCCAGATGTCCGACGTCGGCGTCGAGTGCCGCGCGGTCGGCGAGGACCCGCATGACCACGGGCAGCGCGTCGGACAGCTCCGCCCGCAGGCACCGCTCGGCGAGCGCCGTGACCTCGGCGAGGGCCTGCGCGGCGACCGCTTCCGCCTCGGCCTTCGCGGTCGCGGCGGCGAGCACGGTCGTCCCCCAGACGCCGGCCTCGGCGACCCGCACGGCCAGCTCCGGATCCCAGCGCAGCCGCCAGGTCTCCCGGAACGTCCCGGTGCTGCCGCGCGAGACCGCGGGCTCTCCCCACCCGATCGCCAGGAGCCGCAGCCGGTGGAGGAGCCGGCTGCGCCCCGCGTCGGTCTCCCTGCGCAGATCGAGCTCCAGCTCCCGCTCCTGCGGCTCGGGTTTGAGCCTGAGCCGCTTCTGGAGCAGGGCGAGGTCCCGCTGCAACGGCACCGCGGGGGCCGAGGCGGGCACTTCCCCGAGGACGTCCCCGACCACGAGCCGGTCGTGCACCAGTGCCAGCGGCACATCCGATCCCTCGCACATCACCGCCCGCACCGCGTCGGTCGTCTCGGACAGCCCCGGCAGCGGCCGTCCGCGCAGCGCGGCAAGCGTCCCGGCGAGCCGCACCGCCTCGATGACATGCGCGGACGACACGATCCGGCCCTCCTCGCGGAGCAGCCCGGCCACCCTCGTCAGCCACCGCTCCACGGGCCGGTCGGAGGCGGCGAACAGATGCCCGTACCAGCCGGGCGAGTCGATCCCCGCGCCGTAGCCACTGGCCCGGGACAGCCTCCGATGGGTCCAGGGCACCCAGGTCATGTCCGTCCTCACCTTGGGCAGTCCCTTCAACAGGGCCCGGTCGGCGGCGACGGATGTCCTCCGGCGCAGCGCGGGCACGTGCCAGGCCCCGCACACCACGGCCACGTCCCGGCCGAACTCGCGCCGGGCGGCGCGCACCTGCAGCCGCATGTACGCCTCCCGCACGAGGTCCCGCTCGTGCGCCCCGGTGCCGTACGCCTCCCGCAGGGCGCCCATCGCCTCCTCGAGCACGGCGAACGGGGCGAGGGCGTCGGCCGTCCCCACGCCCCGGTGCTCGACGACGTCCTCCCACCACCGCTCCGGATCGTCGTATCCGGCGGTTCTCGCCAGTACGGCGGCCGGGTCGACGCGCACCGTGTCCTCCGGTCCGCCGTCCGCGCCGGGCCCGGTCGGCCCCGGTCCGTCCCCGCGTCCATCCGCGGACGGCTCCGACTCCGCCTCACCGGTCTCGCCCTGCCGGGACGCCGGGTCTTCCCCCTGCCATGCCAGCGTGTGCGCGGCGGGCAGGTCGATGAACCGGGCCGGAACGCCGTGTTCCAGAGCCCAGCGGATCGCCACCCACTCCGGGGAGAACTCGGCCAGCGGCCAGAACGCGGACCGTCCTGGCTCGTCCACGGCATGAGCGAGCAGCGCCACCGGCGGCCGCATCTCCTCGTCGGCCGCGAGCGGGACGAGCGGGTCCGCCTCGGGCGGCCCCTCGATCAGCACGATGCGCGGCCGCGCCGAGTCCAGCGCGGCCCGCACGGCGCGCGCGGAGCCCGGTCCGTGATGCCGCACCCCGAGCAGCAGCGGCCCCTCGTCTACCGTCGCGCCCGGCGACCCGTCAACGCCCGTCACACCGTCCCCCTCGCCTCCGGCCCCATCCCGGATCCCCGCGTCCGTGCACCCCCGCGCCGGCACACCCGTCCACGGCTGCCGTGCCGCCCGCGCCACTCGAAAAGCCCCGCGGGACCTCGCCCGCCGGGCGCGTCATGCGGACACCTCCCGGCATGCGCGATAGAAGTCCGTCCAGCCGTCACGCTCACGGACCACGGCCTCCAGGTACTCCTGCCAGATGACGTGGTCGGTCGCGGGGTCGCGGACGACCGCTCCGAGGATGCCCGCGGCGATGTCGCCCGCCCGCAGCGCGCCGTCGCCGAAGTGGGCGGCCAGCGCGAGCCCGCCCGTGACGACGGAGATCGCCTCGGCGGTGGACAGCGTGCCGCTGGGGGACTTCAGCTTCGTCCGTCCGTCCGCGGTGACACCGCCGCGCAGTTCCCGGAAGACCGTGACGACGCGCCGGATCTCGTCGATGCCGTCGGGCGGGGCCGGCAGGTCGAGCGAGCGCCCGATCTGCTCGACGCGGCGGGAGACGATGTCGACCTCCGCCTCGGCGCTCTCGGGCAGCGGCAGCACCACGGTGTTGAAACGGCGGCGCAGCGCGCTGGACAGCTCATTGACCCCGCGGTCGCGGTCGTTGGCCGTCGCGATCAGGTTGAAGCCGCGGACGGCGAGCACCTCCTGCCCCAACTCCGGTATCGGCAGGGTCTTCTCGGACAGGATGGTGATGAGCGTGTCCTGCACGTCGGCCGGGATGCGGGTCAGTTCCTCGACCCGGGCAACGGTCCCCTCGCGCATGGCCCGCATGACGGGGCCGGGCACCAGCGCGTCCGGGCTCGGGCCGTGCGCGAGCAGTTGTGCGTAGTTCCAGCCGTAGCGGATCGCCTCCTCCGGGGTCCCGGCCGTGCCCTGCACGAGCAGCGTCGAGTCGCCGCTGACGGCCGCCGCGAGATGCTCGGACATCCAGGTCTTGGCCGTGCCGGGCACACCGAGCAGAAGCAGGGCGCGGTCGGTGGCGAGCGTGGTGACGGCCACCTCGACGATGCGGCGCGGGCCGACGTACTTCGGTGTGATCACCGTGCCGTCCGGCAGTGTGCCGCCCAGCAGATAGGTGGCCACGGCCCACGGCGACAGCCGCCAGCGGGCCGGGCGCGGCCGGTCGTCCTGCGCGGCCAGCGCGGCGAGTTCGGCCGCGAAGGCGTCCTCGGCGTGCGGCCGCAGCACCTCGGACCCCGCCTGCCCGGGTCCCTCCGCCCGCCCTCGCGCCCTCTCCTCCCCCGGCGTGTGCACGGGCGCGGGCACCCGCCCGTCCGGGGCTGCCGCCCCGCCCTCGCTCCCGGGCCCCGGCCCGCTCGGGCACGGTTCGACGGACATCGGATCGACGGACACACGCATGGCCGTATCCCCCTCCAGCTCGGCCGGTTCGGATCTGCCACCAACCGTGCACCAGACCACTGACAATCCGCGGTGACCTGCGCAAAGACCCTTGCGACCGGCGATTGTCAGTGCCGGGACCTACCTTCGACGACATGACTCAGCAGGGGGTGCGCTGGACCGCGGACCAGGTGCTGGCACTGGCACCTGACGCCGCGTCACGCAAGGCGGGAAGCGAACTCGGTGCGGCCGGCCCGTGGTCGCAGGCGGGCAGTTCCGACGAGGGGACGGTCTGGGGACTGTGCAAGGGCAGTGGCAGTACGCCGTATCGGACGGTCGTCGACATCGCGGAGGCGAACGGCCCGGCGTACTCGTGCAGTTGTCCTGGCCGCAAGTCCCCGTGCAAGCACGCCCTGGGGCTGCTGCTGCTCTGGGCCGGCGGGGACGGCACGGTGTCGCGGGGGCAGGCGCCGGACTGGGCGGAGCAGTGGATGGAGGGGCGCAGGCAGCACGCACAGATAAAGGGGACAGCGGCCGGACACGGCGGGGGCACGACCGGCGATCCGGAGGCGGCCCGGCGCCGGGCGGAGCGGCGGGCCGAGCGGATCACGGCCGGGGCGGAGGAGCTGGAGCAGCGGCTGGCCGACCTGCTGCGCGGCGGTCTGGCCTCGGCCGAGCAGGCGGGGTACGGGCTGTGGGAGGAGACGGCCGCCCGGATGGTGGACGCACAGGCCCCGGGACTGGCCGCCCGGGTGCGGGAGTTGGGGTCGCTCCCCGCGTCGGGAGCGGGCTGGCCGGCCCGGCTCCTGGAGGAGTGCGCACTGCTGCATCTGCTGGACCGGGGCTGGCTGCGCCGTGAGCGGCTGCCGGCCGGGCTGGCGGCGACGGTCCGTTCACGGGTCGGCCTGCCGGGCTCGCCGGAGGGTCCGCCGGTCCGGGACAGCTGGCTGGTCCTGGCGCAGTACGACACTTCGGACGGCCGGCTCACCACACGCAGGATCTGGCTGTACGGATCGGAGACCGGGCGCACCGTACTGCTCCTCTCGTTCGCGGCCGCCGGACGCGCTCCGGAGCCGTCGCTGCCGGTGGGCCTGGCCTTCGAGGCGGAGGTCTCCCGGTATCCGGGCGACGGGCAGCCCCGGGTGGCGCTGGGCGAGCGGTTCACCCCGCCCGAGCCGGTCGCGGTGCGACCGCCGGGCCTGACCACCCTCCGGGCGGCGGCCCGGTACGGGGAGGCACTGCGCACGGACCCCTGGCTGGAGTCGCTCCCGGTGACGCTGAACCGGGTGATACCGACACCGGCCGGGGACGCCTGGCAGCTGGCGGACGCGGACGGCGGCACGGCGCTCCCGATCACCCCCTCGTCGGCCGCCCGTCCGGGCCTGTGGCGCCTGGTCGCCCTCTCGGGCGGCGGCCCGGTCACGGTCTTCGGCGAGTGCGGTCACCTCGGCTTCACCCCGCTCACCGCCTGGCCCGAGGCAGCGGGAGACGCGGTCCCGCTGTGCTGACGGCACCGGAACCACCGCCCACCGACCGAAGGACCGAAATGACTGCGACTCCCGCCCCGCCGGACACGGCTCCCGATGTGCCCTGGGAGGAGCTCGTGACCGTGGCCCTGCTGGGCACCGGCCGGCGTACCCCGTCGTGGCTGCCGCCCGGTCGCGAGGCGCCGACGGCGCTGCTGGACCTGGCCGCCGTGGAGACGGTGCGTCGCAGAGCGGGGCTGCGCCCCGCCCCGGCGGAGGCGCGGCTCGTGCCCGCGGCACCGGACCCTCGCCCACCGCTGCCACCCGCGGCGGTCCGCAGACTGGCCCTGCTCCTGTCGGAGCGCCCCGGCGCGGTCGGTGGCCGCAGGGGGGCGGCCCCCGACCTCATGGAGCTGCTGCCGCAGTGGCTGTCCCTGGCCAACGCACGGGGCTTCGCGCCACCGCCGCAAGCACTGCCCGCGCTCCTGGACGCGGCCCGCGGGCGTACGGACCTGCGGCCGGCGGCGCTGGCCTTCGCCGGACCGCGCGCCCTGTGGCTGGCCCGGCTGAACCCGGACTGGCGTTTCGCGCTGCGATCCACGCCCGGTGGCGGTGCCGAACTGCCGCCGTCCGAGGACAGGGACCGCATCCGGGCCCTGTGGCAGGAGGGCCTGTTCGCGGAGCGGGTCGCACTGCTCGCCGCGCTCCGTACACGACAGCCGTCCGCCGCCCGCGAACTGCTCGCCTCCACCTGGGCGGCCGAGCGGGCCGAGGACCGTCTGATGTTCCTCGACTCACTGCGCGCAGGGCTCGAAGCCGCGGACGAGCCGTTCCTGGAGCAGGCGCTCTCCGACCGGAGCCGCAATGTACGGGCGATGGCGGCCGAGTTGCTCTCGGCGCTTCCGGGCTCGGCCCTGGCCGGCCGCATGGCGGCGCGGGCGGCGGCCTGCGTGGCGATCGACCGCACGCGTCCGGAAGCCGTGATCGTGGTCGAGGCACCGCACCAGTGCGATCCGGGCATGGAGCGCGACGGAGTGGTGCCGAATCCCCCGGCGGGCCGCGGCGAACGGTCGTGGTGGCTGGGCCAGCTGGTGGAGGCCGCACCGCTCGGTGCGTGGCCGGTCCGGCTCGGGCAGCGTACGCCGGAGGAGATCGTCGTGCTGCCGGTGGCGGACGACTGGCGGGACGAGCTGCACGCGGCGTGGTGCCGTGCGGCCGTGCGGCAGCGCGACCCCGGCTGGTCCCGGGCCCTGCTCGGCCGCCCCTCGGCCCCGGAGGCCGGGGGTCCGGGTGCGGTGTCCCTGGCCGAGCGGGCGAAGCTGCTGTCGATCCTGGACGCGGCCGACCGGGCGGACTGGGTCGCGGGGTTCATCGCCACACACGGTCTGTCCGAGGCCTTCCAGCTTCTCGGGGTGTGCGCGGTCCCCTGGGCAGCGCCCCTCGGGCGGGCGGTCGTGGACGCGCTCGACATCGCCCGGGACGCGGGGAGTTATCCATGGAGCTTCAGCGGGGTGATGGGCCTCGCGGAGCGCTGCCTCGACCCCGCGGAGGCGAGCCGGCTCGACGCGCTGACGGCGATACCGGACGAGACGGAGGACACGTCGCCCGGGGCCGGCGGCTACTGGGCAGAGGCGTTCCAGCGCCTGACCACGACACTGCGGCTGCGCGCCACGATGCGGCAGGAACTGGGCGAGCCCTGAGCCGGGGCACACGGCCGCGCCGCGACGTCCTGAAGGGCGCCGCCCGCCCATCGGTGAACGGCACCCTCGTCGCGCTGGTCGCCGGTGTTACGCCCCGGCCGGCTGGCGCACGTTCGCCCGTACCCAGTCCACGATCGATGCCGTGGTCGCACCAGGAGTGAAGATCTCCGCGACGCCCTTCTCCTTCAGCGGGGGGATGTCCGCCTCGGGGATGATCCCGCCGCCGAAGACCAGGATGTCCTCCGCGTCGCGCTCCTTGAGCAGCTCGATCACCGCGGCGAACAACGTGTTGTGCGCGCCGGACAGGATCGACAGGCCGATAGCGTCGGCGTCCTCCTGGATCGCCGTGTCCACGATCTGCTCGGGCGTCTGGTGGAGGCCGGTGTAGATGACCTCCATACCCGCGTCGCGCAGTGCCCGCGCGATCACCTTGGCCCCACGATCGTGGCCGTCGAGCCCCGGCTTGGCCACCACCACGCGGATCGGACCGGCTGCCACACCCATCACTGCCTCCATGAAGCGACTACTCCACCCTGTACCGATGTACCGCACCGCCGCCACGTCACCGCACCGGCGGACATACGGACCGCACGTTCGGCGTATTTTCCCGCCGGCGGTGAACACACACCGCTCCGCCCGCGCGACCCCGGCGGACCGGGCCCTCGCGCACCTCACGCCACAGGTGTCCCGCTCCGCACCGACCCGGGAAGTGAACGAACGTTATCGCCAGCATCCCGCAACCGGCAGTTTCGCGGTGCAGACCGAGGGGGAAATCACACAGTGGGACACATTCGCCGCGCAGGGTCTCCCCTCTCGGCGGCACAGGGGCCGGTGACATCGGCGGCCCGGGTGCCGTGGACCGAGGTGATCGTGCGCACGGAGAGCCGCTGAGGGCGGCCGCACCATCGCATCGCCGGCGGGGCGCCGTGGTGGTGAGGTCTTCCGGCGAAATTGCACAGGGCACGATGCGGGGACCCCACACCCGTACGAGGAGGACGGGAACCGCGACCGAGGACGGGCGTCGCGTCACAGCGACGAGAAGACGTCCGTCGCATCAGGGCCGCACCTGCCGCGTCCGCGGCACGGCCGAACCCGCGGTCCTTGCCCCGCAGGCCATCGCCTGACGGCTTTCCACGAGGGCTCACGGGGGACAGAGGCGTCCTTGCGTGTGCCGACGGGAGGTCGGCCATGATGGTCACCAGGGCAGTGCAGCCCCTGCAGCCGCTGCTTCCGCTGTGCCAGCGTCTGTTCCCGAGCCGACTGGCCGGACTCTCCATAGCCCTCCTGAAGGCGACCGCGCTGGAGCTCGCGATCCTCGCCGGGCATGTGCTCCTTTATCCCTCGGGCATCATTCAGGAGCGCCGTTCGGCGCCCCTCCCGATCTCGCCGGACGCCGCCACACTGCCGACCGAGGCCAAACCTCCGGTCATCCTGCTCCACGGGTTCATCGACAACCGCTCGGTCTTCGTCCTGCTGCGCCGCAATCTCACCCAGCACGGACGGCAGCACATCGAGTCCCTCAACTACTCACCGCTGACCTGCGACATCCGCACCGCCGCCCAGCTTCTCGGCCGTTATATCGAAGAACTGTGCGAGCGTACGGGGCAGGAGCGGGTGGACGTCGTCGGGCACAGCCTGGGTGGGCTGATAGCGCGGTACTACGTCCAGCGCCTCGGCGGCGACCTGCGCGTCCGCACCCTCGTCACACTGGGCACCCCGCACTCGGGGACCCGTGTCGCGCCGCTCGCGAACGCGCACCCGATCGTGCGGCAGATGCGTCCCGGCTCGGAGCTCATCCAGGAACTGCGCGAGCCCGCGCCCGGCTGCCGTACACACTTCGTGAGCTTCTGGAGCGATCTGGACCCCCTGATGGATCCACTGGAGACGGCCTGCGTCGACCACCCCGATCTGCTGGCGCAGAACGTACGGGTCAGCGGCATCGGCCATCTCGCCCTGCCGGTGCACCCCACCGTCGCCGCCGGGATACGGCAGGCACTCGACCTCGTCGAGCCCGGAGCGGCCGCCACCCACACCGGTGGTCTGACGGTGGCCTGACCCATCGGCCCCTCGGCACGCGACCACGGACGGCACAACCGTTGGCCACCACTTGCGGAGGACAGCCCGACGCGACCCCCGCCCCAGCCCCGGATCGCCCGTCCGGCGACGCGCAGACACCCTATCGACCTCGAACATTCATCGAACGCAAAACCAAAGCCTCGCCGCGGGCCGCCGAATCACGGCTGAATGCCCGTTTCCTGCACGAGGGAAACCAACGGAAGATTGTCGCGCCCGCATACCGCCGGGTACAGTCACCGCACTGCTCTGCCAGCCCCTGTTGTCGAGGCGAAAGAGAAGTTGGTGAACGACCGTCACCCGTCGGGGACCGCTACTTCCCCGACTCCGGCCCCCGATGCCGTCGCGGCGCACTATGCGTCGTACGGAGGACACGGTGGCCAGTACGGCGAGTTCACCACGTACACGGACACCTTCGGCGCCGGCGGCACCACGACGGCGAACTTCGCGGCCGACCCCCTCTTCGGGGACCTGCCGGGCCACGGCTCGACCGGCGCGTACGACGCCACGCAGTGGTCCGCGGCCGGCCATGCGACATACGGCGACAACACCCACCCGTCGCCGAACTACGACGCCTACGCCGCCCAGCACCAGGCCGCCTTCGACACCGGCGCCCATGACACGACCGCCTGGGCGACCGGTTATCAGCAGCTCGCAGGTATCCCCGCGCAGGGCACCTCCCCCGACGCCACGGGCCAGTGGGACGCACAGGCCTGGGCCGAGGCCGGCCAGTCGGCGGACGCGGCCCAGCAGTGGGAATGGGGCACGCAGGCCTTCGACACGGGCTCCTACGACGCCACCCAGTGGAACTCGGCCGAAGCCGTCGAGCACGGGGTCCACGACCAGTACGCCGACGCGGCGGACCCGGCCACGGCGACCTTCGAGCAGGCGATCCAGCACCCCTTCGACCAGGCCGAGTCCTTCGACGGGACGGAGACCTTCGACCAGCAGGCCACCGCCGGCTTCGACGCGGCGGAAGCCTTCGATCAGCCGCCGTACGACCACATCGCCTACGAAGAAGGCGAGTCGGGAGACGGCGAGGCGTCGGGCGACACCCCGTCGCCGCTCGAGGACGAGGAAGACATCGCCCCCGCCTCCCGTGTCGCGGCCCGCGCCTCGAACCGCGCCCGGCGCCGCGCCCCTGCGAAGCGATCCGCACTGCTGACCGTCGCCGTGCCGTCGGTGTGCGTCATGGGGGTAGCCGGTATCGCCGCCGCGTCCGTCGGCGTGAACGGGGAGGACGGCAAGACGACAAGCGCCTCGGCCGCCACCCCCGTGAAGCCGTCCGCCGCGAACAACAAGCTGGACTCCCAGCTCGAGAGCGTCTCCGCGGGTGCGAACGACTTCGCGGACCGGGCGAGCCGCACGCAGGAGCGCATCGACCTCAAGGCGGAGCAGGCTGCCGAGCAGCGGAAGGCCGCGGCGGAGGCGGCGCTCAAGGAGCGGATGCGACCGAAGTTCGTCCTGCCGGTTCTGCAGAAGGGCCTGAGCGCCTACTTCGGACAGGCCGGCATCAACTGGATGTCCGTGCACACCGGGATCGACTTCCCGGTCTCCTACGGCACCACGGTGATGGCCGCGACGGACGGCACGGTCCGCACACAGTGGAACAGTGCCTACGGCAACATGATGATCCTGACCGCGAAGGACGGTACGGAGACGTGGTACTGCCACCTCTCCACCTACCGGGTCTCCTCCGGAACGACGGTGAAGGCCGGCCAACCGATCGCGTACTCCGGCAACTCGGGCAACTCCACCGGCCCGCACCTACACTTCGAAGTGCGCCCCGGCGGCGGTGCGGCAATAGACCCGCTGCCCTGGCTGCGCAGTCACGGGCTCGACCCGACCTGATCAACTCCCCGGCTGGGCCCCGCCGTTCGGCGGGCCCAGCCGCATGGGCTACAGCTTCTCCACCGGCGCGTACCGCAGCAGCAGCCGCTTCGGCTTGGTGTCGCCGAAGTCGATCGTCGCCTCCGCGTTCCCACCCGTGCCCTTGACGCCGACGACCGTCCCCAGTCCGAACTGGTCGTGCGTGACGCGGTCGCCCACCGCCAGGGAGATCACCGGTTTCTCCGCCGCACCGCCCCGGCGGGTGGCGAACCCCGACGCGCCGACGGCCGAGGAGCGCGAGCGCGAGGACGACAGCGAGGCCGCGACGCCCGAGAGCGGACCGGAGGACACCGGGGCCGAGGAGGTGCCGGTGCGCTTCCACTCCACATGCTGGTCCGGGATCTCCTCCAGGAAGCGTGAGGGCGGATTGTACGAGGGCTGGCCCCAGGCGCTGCGCAGGGCCGACCGCGTGAGGTACAGCCGCTCCCGCGCCCGTGTGATGCCGACGTACGCCAGGCGCCGCTCCTCCTCCAGCTCCTTGGTCTGGCCGAGCGCGCGCATGTGCGGGAAGACGCCGTCCTCCATACCGGTCAGGAACACCACCGGGAACTCGAGGCCCTTCGCGGTGTGGAGGGTCATCAGCGTGATGACGCCGTCACCGTCCTCCTCGTCCGGGATCTGGTCGGAGTCGGCGACGAGAGCGACCTGTTCGAGGAAGTCGGCGAGCGTACCCCCCGCAGCGGCCGCCCCCGGTGCCGATGCCTCCTCGCCGCGCTCCTGCTCGAACTCCAGGGCCACGGCGGCGAGTTCCTGGAGGTTCTCGATACGGGTCTCGTCCTGGGGGTCGGTCGAGGCCTGCAACTCGGCCAGATAGCCGGTGCGCTCCAGCACGGCCTCCAGGACCGTGGCCGGTCCGGCGCCGGACTCCACGATGGTCCGCAGGTCCTCCATCAGTGCGTTGAACCGCTTGACCGCGTTCGTCGAGCGGGCCGCCATGCCGTATGCCTCGTCCACGCGACGCAGCGCCTGCGGGAAGCTGACCTTCTCCCGCTGCGCGAGGGCGTCGATCATCGCCTCGGCGCGCTCGCCGATGCCCCGCTTCGGGACGTTCAGGATCCGCCGCAGCGGCACGGAGTCCTCGGGGTTCGCCAGCACCCGCAGATACGCGAGGACGTCCCGGACCTCCTTGCGCTCGTAGAAGCGGACGCCGCCGACCACCTTGTAGGGCAGGCCGACGCGGATGAAGATCTCTTCGAAGACACGGGACTGGGCGTTCGTGCGGTAGAAGACGGCGACGTCGCCGGCCTTCGCCTCACCCGAGTCCGTCAGTCGGTCTATCTCCTCGGCGACGAACTGGGCCTCGTCGTGCTCGGTGTCGGCGACATAGCCGATGATCCGTGCGCCCGCGCCCGCGTTGGTCCACAGGTTCTTGGGACGGCGCGACTCGTTGCGCTCGATGACCGCGTTGGCCGCGCTCAGGATCGTCTGCGTGGAGCGGTAGTTCTGCTCCAGGAGGATCGTGGTGGCATCCGGGTAGTCCTCCTCGAACTGGAGGATGTTGCGGATGGTGGCGCCGCGGAAGGCGTAGATCGACTGGTCGGCGTCACCGACGACGCACAGCTCGGCCGGGGGCAGGTCGTGCTCGGACGGCGGCACGTCCACGGGATGCCCGGCGGTGCCGACGAGTTCCCGTACAAGGGCGTACTGGGCGTGGTTGGTGTCCTGGTACTCGTCGACGAGGACGTGGCGGAAGCGGCGGCGGTAGTGCTCGGCGACGTCGGGGAAGGCGCGCAGCAGGTTGACCGTCGTCATGATCAGGTCATCGAAGTCGAGCGCGTTCGCCTCGCGGAGGCGGGACTGGTAGAGCGTGTAGGCCTGGGCGAGGGTCTTCTCGAAGCCGTCGGCGGCCTGGGCGGCGAAGTCCTCCTCGTCGACCAGCTCGTTCTTCAGGTTGGAGATCTTGGCGCTGAAGGACTTCGGCGGGAACCGCTTGGGGTCGAGGTCCAGATCGCGGCAGACGAGCGCCATCAGCCGCTTGCTGTCGGCGGCGTCGTAGATCGAGAAGGAGGACGTGAAGCCCAGCTTCTTGCTCTCCCGCCGCAGGATGCGGACGCACGCGCTGTGGAAGGTCATCACCCACATCGCGTTCGCACGCGGGCCGACGAGCTGCTCGACGCGCTCCTTCATCTCGCCCGCGGCCTTGTTGGTGAAGGTGATCGCCAGGATCTGGCCGGGATGCACGCCCCGCTCGGCCAGCAGATGGGCGATGCGGTGGGTGAGCACGCGGGTCTTGCCGGAGCCGGCGCCGGCCACGATGAGCAGGGGGGAGCCGGCGTGCACGACGGCCGCGCGCTGGTTCTCGTTCAGGCCCTGGAGCAGCGCCTGGGGGTCGATGACGGGGCGGGGAGCGCCGTCGCGGTAGTAGGAGTCACGATCCGCGGGCACGTCGAAGCGCCCGCCGAACAGATCGTCCGGAACCGGCTCCGGAGCGTGGTCGTCCTCGGGCGGCGGGGGCTCCTCCTCAGGGGCCGGTGTGGCCTTGAGGTCCGCCAGGAAGCTGTCGTCAAAGAGGCTGCTCATCGCTCTCCGAGTCTAGGCCGCCCCACCGACAGTCGGCCGCCACCCCGAGAACTCCGCCGCCGGGAGCGGGCCGGACCGCCCGCGGTCTTCCGGTGCCGACCGCACTCGCACCGCCACCTTCCGGGACCGTTCGATCGCTGACAGAAATCGATCGCAGGGCGGTGCACGATCCCGTGATCCGGTATCGCCTCCCGACGGAACCAGGCGGAGTCCGTCACTCCGCACGACTTCACAGGAAAACACCCAACCCGTCGCAGATCCCGCCGCATTCCCCCAGGGCGGCCCGGCACATGGTCAAGGTCACGAAAATGTATCGGGCATATCGCACATCAACCTTCACACGGGCCACACGAGTTGGCTAGCGTTCCGAGCGGGTCGCACGACCCCCACCGGCGAAGATCGCCGGGCCGTGCGGCCTCCGCCGAGTCCGGTACGCCCCCGCGGCACCCGGAGCCGGGGACCCACCCGACCTTGGGGTGAATCGGCCAACGGCCCTGCGGGGCCGGGGCCGTAGGGCATGCCTTCCGGAACCACCCGCCCGAACCCGACAGCTAACTCGGTAGGCGGAGTACGGAAGGAGACGCCTCCCATGGCGCCGCACCGCAAGGCGCGTCCCTCGGGCACGCGCATCGCAGGCATACGGACCCCCGTTCTCGCGACGGCCGCCCTCACCTCCGTGGCCCTGCTGTCCCAGACCGCCAACGCCGCCCCCTCCCCCGACCGCAAGCCGAGCGTCGAGGAGGTCGAGAAGAAGGTCGACGACCTCTACCGCCAGGCGGAGTCGGCCACCGACAAGTACAACGCGGCCAAGGAGAAGTCGACCGAGCAGCGCAAGCGCGTCGACACGCTCCTCGACGACGTGGCCCAGCGCACCCAGAAGCTCAATGAGGCACGTGAGCAGCTGGGGTCGTACGCCGCCGCGCAGTACCGCACCGGGGCGGCGGCCCCCGACACGGCCACCTTCCTGCTGGCCGACACCCCTCAGGACTACTTCGACCAGACCCAGCTGATGAACCGGCTCACCGGTCGCCAGAAGGAGACGGTCGACGACTACTTCACCGACCGGTCCGCGACGATGAAGAAGCGGCAGGAGGCCACCGAGAGCCTTCAGACGCTCACCGAGTCGCAGGAAGCGCTGAAGTCGAGCAAGACGGAGATCCAGAAGAAGCTCGGCACCGCGCGGGAGCTGCTCTCCAGACTCACCGCGGAGGAGAAGGCACGCCTCGCCGCGATCGAGAAGAAGAAGCAGGAGGAGGCACGGCGCCAGGCGGAGGAGCTGGCCCGGCAGCAGGAGGCGGCCCGGCAGAAGCAGGCCGCGCAGGAGTCGTCCTCCTCCACCACCACGGGCGGCTCGTCCGGCTCCTCCACCACGGCCCCCACGAACGGGACGAAGGCGGAGAAGGCCCTCGCGTACGCCCGGGCCCAGGTGGGCAAGCCGTACGTGTGGGGCGCGACCGGCCCCGATTCGTACGACTGCTCCGGACTGACCCAGGCCGCCTGGAAGGCCGCAGGGGTGTCGCTCCCGCGCACCACGTACGACCAGGTCGACGCCGGCACGACGGTGCCGCTCGCCGACGCCCAGCCGGGTGACCTGATCTTCTTCTACGACGACATCAGCCACGTCGGCATCTACATCGGCGACGGCATGATGATCCATGCGCCGAAGCCGGGCGCCTACGTCCGCGAGGAGTCCATCTACTACGACGGCTCCTCCATCATCCACAGCGTGGTGCGCCCCGCCTGAGGCCGGGCCTCCCGCTCGTCGTGCGGTACGCGCGCGTGGGGTTGTTTTCGGCATCCCCGCGCGCGTGCCCCGTACGCAACGCGGGTGCGCATCTTTAGCATCGGGCGCATGTCAGGCACCTCCGCGCTCCGCACCTGGTGGTCGCAGCGTCCACCCGCCACCGGGGCCGCCGTGATGGCGACCGGCATCCTGTCGGTCGGACTGCTCCTGGCCGGCCACCGGGTCCTCTCCCGTATCGCCCTGGCCCTCACGGCCGCCGCCTGGCTGGGACTGGTCGCCGACGCCGCCGTACGGGCGCCGGGGTGGCGCGGGCGCGGGGCGGACGCGGCGCTCCCCCCGGCCGCCCTCACCCCGGTCGCGGCGACCGCCGCGCTGGGCACGGCGGCGGCCGTGCAGGGCGGGCAGTCGCTCGCGAAGGCCCTGCTCGCCCTGTCCGTCCTGCTGTGGGCGGTCCTGCTCGTGGTGGTCGCACGCCGCTGGAAGCGCCGTATGGCCGGGACGGTCTTCCTAGGATGCGTGGCGACGGAGGGGATCGCGCTGCTCGGTGCGGTGCTGGCGGTGTCCGCCGGTGTGGCGTGGCTCGCACACACGGCGCTCGTGTTCTTCTGGCTCGGGCTGGTGTTCTACGTGGTCGGACTGCGGTGCTTCGACCTGCGCCAGGTGACGAGGGGGGCGGGGGACCACTGGATCCTGGGCGGCGGACTCGCCATCGCCGCGGTGGCCGGGGCGCGGCTCGTTCTCGCCTCCCACCGGATGTACCTCTGGAACAACGACGACCGTGCCGCCCTGCGGGGCGTGACCATCGCGCTGCTCGTCCTCGCCCTTGTGTGCTACTGCCTGCTGGCGGTGGCCGAGGTGCTCCGCCCCCGGCTCGGCTACGACGTACGGCGCTGGGCGACCGTCTTCCCGATGGCCATGACGGCGGTGGCGTCCCTGTCCGTCGCCACCGCCCTCGGGGTGCCGTGGCTGCGCGACCTGGGCCGGGTGCTGCTGTGGATCGCGGTGGCCGCCTGGTGCGTGGTCCTCGCCGGCGCCGTCCTGTCGGCGTCGGGCGGCGTCAGGTCCAGAGCACCGCGATGAAGATGTTCGCGACGGTCAGCGCGCCGACGAGGGCGAAGAGCGGCTTCTCGACCCTCTCCTCGTCCCGCTTCACATAGACCAGGCCGAGGATCACGATCAGCAGGGCCAGCTTCACACCGATCTTGATCGTGTCGACGGAGTGGTGGTCCGCCTCGTTGAGACCGACCAGCACGACACCGGTGACCAGCATGGTCAGCGCGCCGTGCAGCATCCCGGGCACAAAACGGGCCGTGCCCCGGCCCATCGCCTTCATCTGGGTGAGGAAGCCGCCGAGGAGCGCGGCGATACCGATGATGTGCAGGCCGACGAAGAGATGGATGAGTACGTCCATGGGTCCGGAGCCTAACCAGGGGTGCCCGGTCTCCCGGTCACCGGCCCCGCGTCGAGGACGGCGCCCCTGCCCGCACGGCCACCGCATATATGCGCTCCATAGCACTCCGCCGCCCGCCCGCGTCCCGAAACCACCGCATCGGTCATCGCACAGCGTGAAGTCGGCGCTCCCGGAACGGGATCACGGCCACATACGGTCACCGGTAGTCCGGTCGCGACAGTTCCGCACATTGCATCACGGAGCGGTCACGGCGAGGTTTAGCGTCCTGCACCAGGTGGCCGGCTCCCCACCACCGCCCGGGCCAGGGGCGGCCGTCGGACACCACCGCCGAGAAGGTCCGGCGGCGGCGCGCTCCCCCTGTGCGGGCCGCCGCCGGACGCGCGACACCGCCCGGGACGACCGGCGGTCGTACGAAAGGACGGGACGGCCAGGTGGCAGCGCACCGCAAGCCCAGACAGCGTGCGATCGGCGGCAACACGGTCCGCACCGCCGCCACGATCGCCCTCGCGGGAGCGGCTACCGCGACCGGTCTCGAGGGCACGGGGCACGCCGAACCGCAACTCTCCCCCGCTCAGGTCAAGGCCGAAGTCGACAAGCTGTACGAGCAGGCGGAGGTCGCCACCGAGAAGTACAACGGGGCGAAGGAGGAGGCGGCCGAGGCCCAGGCACGGCTCAACTCCCTGCGCGACGAGGCGGCCCGCCGCACGGACCGGCTCAACACGGCGCGCGAGGCACTCGGTTCGGCCGCGGCGGCGCAGTACCGCGGCGGCGGCATCGACCCCTCGGTGCAGCTCCTGCTCTCCTCGGACCCCGGCCGTTACCTCGACGACGCCGCTTTCGCCGAGCGGGCCGACAACCGGCAGGCCGCGGCCGTGAGCCGTGTGCGGGGCCAGCTGCACGAGATCGAGCGGCTGCGCGGCGCGGCCCGGGTGGAGCTGGCCTCCCTGAAGTCACGGCAGACGGAGCTGCGCCGGCAGAAGCAGACGATCACCGACAGGCTGGGCGAGGCGCGCCGGCTGCTGTCCCGTCTGACAGCCGGCCAGCGGGCACAGCTCACAGGGGACGGGGGCACCGGACGGGCGTCGCGCTCCGCACTACGGGGCCTGGCACCGATGTCGGCCGCCGCCGCGGCCGCTCAGGCCCCCAACACACGGGCGGCGGCCGCGCTGTCGTACGCGTACGGCAAGCTGGGCAGCCCGTATGTCTGGGGTGCCACCGGCCCCAACGCCTTCGACTGCTCGGGCCTGGTGCAGGCCGCCTACCGCTCGGCGGGCGTCTCGCTACCGCGGACCACCTACGCCCAGATCGGGGCGGGACACCGGGTCTCGCGCTCCGAACTGCTCCCCGGCGACCTGGTGTTCTTCTACTCCGGCGTCAGCCACGTGGGGATCTACGTGGGCAACGGTCAGATGATCCACGCGCCCAACCCCTCGGCGCCGGTACGGCTGGCGCCGATCGACCAGATGCCGTTCGCGGGGGCCACCCGGGTGGTGTGAGCGGCCTCCGGACCCCCGAAGCCCCCGTGTACGTCCGATGAGGGCCCGTCAGACCAGCCGGCGTGCCGTCGCCCAGCGCGTCAGCTCGTGCCGGTTGGACAGCTGGAGCTTACGCAGGACCGCCGAGACATGGGACTCGACCGTCTTCACCGAGATGAACAGCTGCTTGGCGATCTCCTTGTACGCGTAGCCGCGGGCGATGAGGCGCAGCACCTCGCGCTCGCGCTGGGTGAGCCGGTCGAGGTCCTCGTCGACGGGCGGGGCGTCCGTCGAGGCGAAGGCGTCGAGGACGAAGCCGGCCAGGCGCGGCGAGAACACCGCGTCGCCTTCCTGCACACGGAAGACGGAGTCGACCAGATCGGAGCCGGTGATCGTCTTGGTGACGTATCCGCGGGCGCCGCCACGGATGACACCGATCACGTCCTCCGCCGCGTCCGAGACGGACAGCGCGAGAAAGCGGACCGGCCGCTCCGCGTCGGCCATCAGCGGTGCACACCGGCGCAGCACCTCGACGCCACCGCCGCCGGGCAGATGGACGTCGAGGAGCACCACCTCGGGCCGGGTGGCGGTGATGACACTCACCGCCTGGTCGACGTCCGCGGCCTCGCCGACGACCTCGACCCCGGTCCGCTCGGTCTGCCCGATCTCGGCCTGGACACCCGTGCGGAACATCCGGTGGTCGTCGACGAGCACGACCCGCACACGCCGCTCCTCGGCGCCGCCCCCGCTCGTGCGCTCCGGCTCCACCGGGCCGGCCGGCTCGTTCGCGTCGCTCATGACGTCCTCTCCGCCCTCTCCATCTCCAGCTCGACCTCCGTACCGCCGCCCGGCACGGAGCGCAGTCGTGCCGTCCCGCCGTTGCGCTCCATGCGGCCGATGATCGATTCTCTGACACCCATGCGGTCGGTGGGAATCGTGTCGAGGTCGAAACCGGGACCGCGGTCGCGCACGGACACGAAGACGGTCCTCTCCTCGACCTCGGCGTAGACCTGGACGGCACCGCCCTCGCCACCGTACTTGGCGGCGTTCACCATCGCTTCGCGCGCGGCCTGCATCTGCGCCGCGATCCGATCGTCGAGGGGGCAGTCGCCGACGACGACGACCTCGATGGGTACGCCGTGCTTGTCCTCCACCTCCGCCGCGTTGCGCCGGACCGCCTCCGCGAGGGTGTCGGGCTCCTCGTCCTCGTCCTTGCCGGTGCCCTCCGGCTTGTAGAGCCAGGCGCGCAGGTCGCGCTCCTGGGCGCGGGCGAGGCGGCGTACCTCGCCGGCGTTCTCCGCGTTGCGCTGGATCAGGGTCAGCGTGTGCAGGACCGAGTCGTGGACATGGGCGGCGACCTCCGCGCGCTCCTGGGCGCGGATGCGCATCAGTCGCTCCTCGGACAGGTCCTGGGTGATCCGGACGAGATAGGGGCCCGCGAGCAGCGTGACGCCGACGAGGACCGCGAGCGCCGCCTGGAGGACCGAACCGAGGTGGGCCGCCGAGCCCTGGAGCACGAAGATGCCGGAGACGCCCGCGGTCACCAGCAGGACCCCGGCCGCGGCGCGCAGCAGCGTAAGTGTGCGCCGGCGGCTGCCGACCTCCATCCAGCGCGCCCGCCGCGCGTTGTCCGCCTGGCGCCAGACCAGGGCGACACCCGCGGCGACTAGGACGGCCGGGATGAGGTAGGCCTTGGCCCCGCCGCCGAGGTTCACGCTGCCGACGAAGGTCAGCGCCACGACGACCATGAGCAGCAGGGCGACGATCTGGCCCCGGTCGGGCTTGCGGGCGACCAGTCTGCGCCGGCCGTCGGGCGAGGTCTCGGTGCCGACCAGGGACGGGGAGCGCCGGTCGTCGACGCCGCCGACACCGAGCGGGACGAAGAACCAGAACGCGGCGTACAACAACGCGCCGAGTCCGTCCGCCGTCATCAGGCCGACGAACACCAGACGCACCCAGATCACGGGCAGCCCCAAGTGCCCGGCGAGCCCCCGCGCCACGCCCCCGAGCCAGCGTCCGTCGCTGCTGCGGTAGAGCTTGCGCGGCGGCCGCGGGTCGTCGGGGAGCACTGCTGCGGCGTCCGGCATGCCATCGATGGTCACACGACCGGCCCATCGGTACATCAGGGTCGGCCCCTTAGACACCCCTGAACTTCACCTTCCCCGGGCGCCGGGCACGCCCCGGTGATCCGGCGGCGCCCCCCCACGGACGTCCCGTCCGCCGATCCGGGGGTCGCCTCCCCCGACGGCTGTCGGGCAGATTTCAGGGTTCGGCCAGGGTCGTACGGACTGCCGCCGGGCCGCCGCGCCGGAGACCATGGACGTATGACGGATCAGCACCACGCGGCAGCGGGACGGAGGCCGGGCACGGAGCACGGCCCCGCCGCGGAAGAGGAACCGCGCGCGCCCGAGGGCCCGGACCCCGTCCGGGACGTCGGGCGCTTCCGGCGTGACCGGCGGCACAAGATGCTCGGAGGCGTCTGCGCAGGTCTCGGCCGGCAGTGCGACATGGACCCGGTGATCTTCCGGATCGTGCTCGCGGTGCTCTCCGCGACCGGGGGCCTCGGTCTGATCTTCTACGGCTTCGTATGGCTCCTCGTCCCCTACGACGACGAGGAGGAGAACGAGATCCGCAAGCTGCTGACCGGCCGCGTCGACGGACAGGGCCTGGCCGCGATCCTCTTCGCCCTGGTGGGCTGCGGGGTTTTCCTGTCGATGCTCAGGAACGGCGGGGTACTGACGTTCGCCGCCATCCTGTCGCTGCTCCTGGCCGGCGCGGGGTTCTGGTCGCGACAGCGCGGCGCCCCCGATCCCGACCCGCTCGCCGCGCAGGCGGTGGCCGACGCGCCGCCGGAGGCGACGGCGCCCCCCGTGCCCGACGCCCGTCCCTCCTGGTGGCGCGATCCCATCGTCAAGGACGGCACCCATGTGGGCGGTACCGGCTATCTGTGGGGACCCAGCGACACTCCGGTCCACGCGGCCGCGGCCGTCGGCGCCGACCGCCCGTCGTACGGGCAGCGGGCACGGGCCATGGCTCCGCCCAGATCACGGGGGCCGCGCTGGATCGGCGGCTGGACGTTCTTGTTCGCCCTGCTCGCGGGCGCTCTCGGCACCGGCCTGAGCTGGGACGACCGGACGCTCGGCACCAGTCTGCAGACGGGCCTGGCCAGTGCGCTCCTGACACTGGGGGCGGGCATCGCGCTCAGCTCGTTCCTGGGCCGTACGGGGGCCGGTTCCCTCTTCCTCGCCGTCCTCACGGCGGGGCTGCTCGCCGCCTCGGTGGCCCTGCCGAAGGACATCACCACGCACTGGACCCGCACGACCTGGGCACCGACCTCGGCGGCGGCCGTCCGGGAGACCTACGATCTGGGCACCGGTGTCGGCACCTTGGACCTCAGCCGTCTGGACCTCGCCCCGGGCCGGACGGTGACGACCCATGCCGAGGTGGGAGCGGGCCGGCTCGAGGTGGTGGTCCCGAAGGACGTCACGGTCGAGCTGAGGATCGACGCCGGTCTCGGAGACGTCCAGTTGCCCGGTGACTCCCAGAAGGACGTGGATGTGCAGCCCGACCGGCATGAACAGCTGACGCTCTCCCCCGCGCCGGGCACGAGGAGCAGGGGCACGCTGAACCTCGGACTCGAGGTCGGCGTGGGACAGGTGGAGGTGACCCGTGCTGCGTCATGAGTTCCAGCCCGGCCGACTGATCGCCGGCGCCGTCCTGACCGCCGCGGGTGTCGTCTACCTGGGCGCCGCGAACGGGGCCTGGGCAACGCCGTGGTTCGCGATCATCCCGATGGTCTGCGGCGGCCTCTGCCTCGCGGCCGTGACAGGCCTCGCGGCCCGGGCGATCCGCAGGGGACGCTCGGGCCGCACAAAACCGCTCACCGGACGTGGCGGCGCCGCGGCGCCGTAGACCGGGAGCGTTCGTCGAGGCCCTAGCGGTACTCGCCCGAGCGCCGCCGGCGCCGGGCGCGGATGGCGGCGTCCAGGGAGAGCACCGGGGCGCCGGCGAGGACCAGCGGGAGCCAGGCCATCAGGTAGGCCAGGTCGTTGCCGTAGTAGTACGGAGTGGACGCCCAGCTCACGGTCAGCCAGAGGCTCAGCGAGATGAGCGCACCGCCGAAGGCGGCGAGCCGGCTCAGCAGACCGATGAGCATGCCGATGCCGACGGCGAGTTCACCGAAGGCGATGGCGTAGCCGAAGCCCACGGGGTTCTTCAGCGCCATGTCGACCAGGGCCGGGATCGCCGACGAGTCACGCACGCTGCGCATCAGGTCACCTATCGAACCGGAGCCGGAGGCGTGCATGAAGGCGCTGTTGGTGAGCTTGTCGACACCCGCGTAGATGAAGGTGATCCCGAGGAAGATGCGCAAGGGGAGCAGTGCGTACCGCGTGGCGGTGTCCCGCCAGTCACGGCTGTCGTTGAGATAAGAGGTGTGGGAGTCCGTACGAATACCGTGAGCCATCCTGTGCGCCGCCTCTCGCCCGCCATGCCGTTGACCCCTCAACAGACCATACGTACGAAAGTCGGCTCCCGCTCAACCGCTACGCGTCTTTTTCGCCCCGTTGACGGGTACGCGTCGAAGCCCCGATGCCCGGGGCGCGGGTCTCCCGGCGGCGGGCGGGGTCATTCCGTCACATCGACGGCCACCCGGTTGGTCTCCACTCCCGCGGCGGTCACCACCTGTACCTCCACCCTTCCCGGCTCGACGTCCGCGGGTACGGGGACCGTGAGGAGCGAGTCCGTCGGATTGCTGAAGCCGCCGACGACCGGGACCAGCGGGACGTGGACGTGGACCGCTCCTATACGGACCACCATCCGGGACAGACGATCCGCCGACTGGGCGCCGGGCGGCACGAAACCGGCACCGCGGATCTCGATGTCGTCTCCGGTGCGGATCGGGGCGTCCAGATCGCCCGCCTCCCGCGCCCGGACCACGGAGAGAACCACCGGACGGCCGCCCTCCGCGAACTTCCCGGCGAAGTAGGTGGCCGCCGAGACCAGGACCAGCAGGGCGAGGCCCCAGGGCAGGTCGGGGAGCTGGTCGGGGCGTCGGGCCAGCCGCACCGCAGCGAAGACCAGGGCGACCGCGTTGATCACGACGTACTGCGTGTCCGCGAAGCTGCCGCGCCCCGAATCGTCCGTCAGCAGGTCGGCCGCCCTCGGCCGGTCGGCACGCACCTTCTGCAGGCGCTGGCCGAGGACCCGCAGCCCGACCACCCGACGCGCCAGGACCGCGATGCCGCACACGACCGCGACCACGGTCACCGCACCCGCTCCGCGCGCGAGGTCGAGACCGGCGATCAGCGCGTCCCGCCTGTCGTGCGCGGAGGCCATCGCCAGCTCGCCGGCCAGCATCAGCACCGCGTACACCACGAACAGCACCCAACTCGCCGCCACCGCGCGGGAGGTCGACAGCCGGTTGTCCTCTCCGACGACGGGGGCGAGCGCGCCGCCGCGCGCCTGGTGCAGATACCCGGCGGCGGTCAGCGCGGCACCCACCAGCAAGGCCGCGATCAGCCCCGCCGTCCGCGCTGCGGTCCACCCCGCGCCGATCGCCGTCAGTGCCTGGGCCAGCAGCAGGAAGCCCGTCACGGCCCACACCCAGGTCGCCGTACGCCGCCACAACCGGCCCAGCCAGGCCTCACCGTCGGCCCGGCTGCGTTCGGCGACGAGGTCCGCGGACTGGGTCAGTTCGTCGGACACCCACTGGCGGGAGGCGGACGCGGAGTGCGCGACGGCCGAGGGCAGTCCTCGCCCGGACGCGAACTCCTCGCGCTTCGCCAGGAACTCGGCGACCGCGCGCCGGTGCCCCTCGCGCACGCCGTGCGGGCAGTCCCCGCAGGTGCAGCCACCCTCGTGGGCGTCCCGGCCGCTGCCGCGTCCCGCGCCCTGCCTAGCCTCCTGCACCGCCACGCCCGCTGCCGCCTTCCCCGCGCCGGATCACCAAGTCGCACCCGTGACAACTGACGTGCGACGACAGCGAATTGTGCCGTACGGAACACGCCCCGCGTCCGCCAGGTCCGGTCAGCCCGGGTGAAAGAACGAATTTCCGGGTTGACCGGGGTCGAAAACGCCGTCGACCCGGCTGCGAGTATTCCGCAGGACCCCGACCGTCCGGCACGACGGGGGCCGGTCGCCGGCGTCCACCCGGTGCGGATCGCGCCGGGACGCGAGCGCCGGCGCGGCTCCGGAACCCGCACGGGCCGGGCGGGTTCCGGCCGGCGCGGCCGTCAGCTGAGCAGATCCGGTTCGCTCCGGCTGATGTCCTGCCACAGCGGCTGGTAGTTGATCCAGGCCACCAGATCACCGCCGAGCTGCTCCCGGGTCGCCACCGCCTGCCGGTGCTCGATCAGCACGGGCCGTCCGGCCGCCTTCGCGGTCAGCTGTACCTGGCACGAGCGCTCCATCGACATGAACCACCAGGCGGCCGCGTCCACCGAGTCCCCCACGGTCAGCAGCCCGTGGTTGCGCAGGACGAGCGCCTTGCGGGTGTCCAGGGCGGTCGCGATCCGGCGGCCCTCCTCGGCGTCCACGGCGACGCCCGTGTAGGCGTCGTACACCGCGTGGTCCTCGTAGAAGGCACAGGACTCCTGGGTGATGGGGTCCAGGAGATCACCGAGCGCGGCGAGGGCCCGTCCGTGCACGGAATGGCAGTGCGCGACCGCGACGACGTCCGGGCGGGCGGCGTGGACCTGGGCGTGCACCGTGAACGCCGCCTGGTTCACGTGGTACCGGCCCTCGATCACCTGCCCGTCCTGGTTGGCGAGCACCAGATCGCTCACGGTGACGTGCCGGAAGGGCATGCCGAACGGGTTCACCCAGAAGCAGTCGGTGAACTCGGGATCCCGTGCGGTGATGTGCCCGGAGACGCCGTCCTCGAAGCCGAGTCGCCCGAAGAGCCGCAGCGCTCCGGCCAGCCGCTCCTTGCGGTGCTGCCGCTCGTCGTCCGACGACTCGTGCATCGGCGGCATGGCGAACTGCAACCGGTCGGTGGGCAGGGGCAGCGGGGGGGTGGGCCCGTGCATGTGTCCTCCAGCACTGGGTTCCTGTACGCAGCGGAAGTTACCGTCGGTCGTCGCAGGAGAACAGAGTCGTTCGGTGAAGAGAGTGCGCAACCGTTACGCGCGGTGGGGGCACGGCCCGCGCCGAGCGCCGGGTGGAGGGCGAATCGTTCCTCATACCGGACAGAAGCTGTCGGGTATGCGCGGCAGAGTCGGTCCCATGAGCACCGAGAGCCCAACGCCCCCCGTGAACTGGTCCGTTTTCGTCACCGCTGCGCCGACCCTCGCCAGGACCGTCGAGGACCGGTTCGGCGCGTTCACCCATCACGTCCTCGCGACCCTGCGCAAGGACGGCTCGCCGCGCACCACCGGTCTCGAGGTCCGCTTCCTGGACGGCGAACTGTGGCTCGGCATGATGCCGGACTCGCTCAAGGCGCTCGACCTGCGCCGCGACCCGCGTTTCGCGCTCCAGGCCAACCCGGGGCCGGGCACCGGGATGGGCGGCGGCGATGTACGCATCGGCGGCCGGGCGATCGAGGTGACGGACCCGGGGACGAAGGCCGGGTATGTGAAAGAGGCGGAACCGCCGGAGCCGTTCCACCTCTTCCGCACCGAACTGACGGAGGTCGTGAGGACCCACGTCGAGGACGACACCTGTCTGGTCGTCGAGATCTGGAAGCCCGGAGAGCCGGTGCGCACTCTCAGGCGGACCTGACCCGGGAGGTCTCCCGGGTCACTCCCACTCGATGGTCCCCGGCGGCTTCGAGGTCACGTCGAGGACGACGCGGTTGACGTCGCGGACCTCGTTGGTGATCCGGGTGGAGATCTTCCCGAGCACGTCGTACGGAAGCCGCGACCAGTCGGCGGTCATGGCGTCCTCGGACGAGACCGGCCGTAGCACGATCGGGTGACCGTAGGTCCGGCCGTCACCCTGGACGCCGACACTGCGCACATCGGCGAGCAGAACCACCGGGCACTGCCAGATCTCGCGGTCGAGGCCGGCCGCCGTCAGCTCCTCGCGCGCGATGGCGTCGGCCTCGCGCAGCAGGTCGAGACGCTCCTTGGTCACCTCGCCCACGATGCGGATCCCGAGGCCGGGGCCCGGGAAGGGCTGGCGCTGGACGATCTCCTCCGGCAGGCCGAGCTCCTGGCCGACCATGCGGACCTCGTCCTTGAACAGCTTGCGCAGCGGCTCGATCAGCTGGAACTCGAGGTCCTCGGGGAGGCCGCCCACGTTGTGGTGGGACTTGATGTTGGCCGTCCCGGTGCCGCCGCCGGACTCGACCACGTCCGGGTACAGCGTGCCCTGGACGAGGAACTCGACCGGCTCCCCGCTCTCGCCGGCCTCGGCGATGATCTCCGCCTGGGCCTGCTCGAAGACGCGGATGAACTCCCGGCCGATGATCTTGCGCTTCTCCTCGGGGTCGGAGACGCCCTTGAGCGCGGTGAGGAACCGATCCTCGGCGTCGACGACCTTCAGCTGGACGCCGGTGGCGGCCACGAAGTCCTTCTCGACCTGCTCGGTCTCACCCTTGCGCATCAGGCCGTGGTCGACGTAGACGCAGGTCAGCTGGGAGCCGATGGCCTTCTGCACCAGGGCGGCGGCGACGGCGGAGTCCACGCCGCCGGAGAGCCCGCAGATGGCCCGCTTGGTGCCGACCTGCTCGCGGATCGCCTCGACCTGCTCCTCGATCACGTTGCCCGTGGTCCAGGTGGGGGTCAGGCCCGCGCCGCGGTAGAGGAAGTGCTCCAGCACCTGCTGGCCGTGCGTGGAGTGCATGACCTCGGGGTGGTACTGGACGCCGTACAGCTTCTTGTCGTCGTTCTCGAAGGCGGCGACCGGCACGACGTCCGTGGACGCCGAGACCGTGAAGCCCTCGGGGGCGGCGGAACAGGCGTCCCCGTGGGACATCCACACGGACTGCTCTGCCGGAGTGCCCTCGAAGAGGGTCGAGGAGGGACGCGACACGGCCAGAGCCGTACGGCCGTACTCGCGCGCTCCGGTGTTGTCCACCGTGCCGCCGAGGGCCTGGGCCATCAGCTGGAAGCCGTAGCACATGCCGAAGACGGGGACACCCGCCTCGAAGAGAGCGCGGTCGACGGTCGGGGCGCCCTCCTCGTAGACGGACGAGGGACCGCCGGAGAGGATGATCGCCGCCGGGTTCTTCGCGAGCATCTCCTCGACCGGCATGGTGCTCGGGACGATCTCGCTGTAGACCCGGGCCTCACGGACGCGACGGGCGATGAGCTGGGCGTACTGCGCGCCGAAGTCGACGACCAGGACGGTGTCGGGGGCGGCGGCAGCGGAGGTCGCTGATGACACGTGTTGCCTTCCGGCGGCTTGACAGGGGGCTGTGCCACCGATTCTAACGGGGTGGGCGCGGGTGACCCCCGTCTCACGATACGAGCCTGTTTGGACCCCGGCGCCGCCCCGGGCATACTGGGCGCATGCTCGCGCACACGATCTTCGTCTTTACCTATGGCAACCGGCCCGCCGGCTGCCATGGTCGTGCTGCTTGAGCCACTGACAAGCGACTTCCGAGGCGCCCCGGGCCGTTACGGTCCGGGGCGCCTGGCGTTTGCGGACCGTGCCGATCCGGGACACCTCATCCCGACCCCCCGTGAGGAGCCCCCGCCATGACCGCTACCGCCAGCGAGCAGACGACCGCCGAGAAGACCGGCGCCCACACCCCCGAGGCCGCCGACGTGATCAACGGCGCCCGCGAGCGCATCGACACGCTCGACGACCGCATCATCGGCCTCATCCAGGAGCGCGTGGCCGTCTCCGCCGTCGTCCAGGAGGCCCGTATCTCCTCGGGCGGCCGGCGTGTGAACCTCTCCCGCGAGATGGAGATCCTCGGCCGCTACCGGGAGGCTCTCGGCAAGCCCGGCACGTCCCTCGCCATGACCCTTCTGGAGCTGTGCCGGGGCCGTATCTGAAGGCTCGGGCGGATCCGCCTGCGACGAACGTCCGCTGCACTCACGTTCGTATGCCCTCTCACCCGTACGGCGCGTGACCGCCACCCCACGAAGTTCGTTGTGCCCGGTGTCCGTGTCAGCCAGGGGCGGGCCCGAGAGAACCACGCGTGGCTCCGCTGGGGTGATGAGACGTACGGATCGTGCCGTGCGTCGTGGGACCTCGCCCCAGGGATGTGACCGGACGGCAGGGGACAGCAGCCCGGTCACCCAGAGAACGGTCGGCTCCGGGGACGCCCGGGGCCGACCGGCGGAATCCCGTCGAGGTCGGTCGAAGCGGTTGCGGAGGCCGTGTTCCGACCAGCATCGAGCCCGCCGGCCGACCGGCGCACACAGACAAGCGGCGCAACCCCCCGGCGCCGCTCATGGCACCGACGCCGCCCTGACGTCGGTGCTGACGAACGAAGGGCCCCGCGGTCCTCCCCGCGTCGTTGACGACGAACAGGGGACCCCCTCGCCGCGGGGCCCTTCGTCTGCCGCCGGACGGCGTCTGCACCCCGCGTCCGCCTCGACCCTGACCGGGTTTCGGCCATTCGCCGTCGATGTGACCCAGGCCACATAAAAACTGTGTGAACCCCGTGCAACCGTTCACATGCCCCACGGGTCACACCTACCGAATCAAGGGCCACGACCCGCGCCCCACACGCGGAGGCCTCCCCCCAGTTTGCGCCGTGTCTCTCACGGCACACCTGACTTCTCGAGGTCTTCATGAAGCTTCGTCGCGTTCTGGTCGCCGCGGCGGCGACCACCGCCATAGCACCACTCGCGCTCGTGTCGGCGCCGGCCGTGTTCGCGGACGACGCGCCCAGCACGGACACGAACACCAGCGTCGTCACGACCGCCCCGGAGACGACGCCCGAATCGACTCCTCCCACCACGGAGCCCGAGTCGACCCCGCCGACCTCGGCGCCGGCGACCTCCGACACGGCGACCACGCCGGGGACGGCGGCGCCCGCCTCGCAGACGGCCGACAACCCGACCGGCTCGACCCCGACGCAGTCGGCACCCGTCTCCACCCCGCCGGCCTCCGCCACGCCCTCGACCGAGCCGTCCGAGCCCGCCGACCTCTGCACCGACGAGGACGGCAACGACACCACCCAGCTCAGCGCCGATCTGCGCAGCGGTCTGTCGGGCCTGCCCGAGACGATCGTCGCGGGCAGCGGCTGGAAGGCGTTCTCGTTCAACGTCTCCAACCACGGCGACAACGAGATCAAGGACATCAAGCCGCTCATCGGTGTCGCCGCGGAAGGCTGGGACGGGAAGGACTACTCCGGCAAGATCGCCGTCGAGGTCTTCGACTCGGCGAGCGGCACGTGGCACACGGTCGCGGACGCCGCGGGCGAGGGTGGCACGTTCCCCGCGTTCTCGCTCGGCGCCGGTCAGTCGACCTCGTTCAAGCTGCGGCTGAGCGTCAGCGGCAAGGTGCCGGACGCCATCGGCGTGACCGGCGGCTTCGCCCAGTACTCGGACGCCGAGGGCTGCTGGATGGCCGATGACCCGAAGGGCTGGATCTACTTCTTCGACATCCTCGCCGCGGGCTCCGACGCCGGTCACCCGAACGAAGCCAAGCCGCAGACCGGCGGCTCCCTCACCGAGGTGAGCGAGGTCGACGCCACGGGCAGCCTCGCCGAGACCGGCTCCAGCTCCGCCCTGCCCATGATCGCCCTGGTCGGCGGTATCGCGGTCGTCGCCGGTGGCGGTGCCGTGTTCGCGGTGCGGCGCCGGAAGACGGGTGGTCAGGCCGCGTAAGGCCTGAAGGACCGCCGCACAGACTGCGTCAGGCGTCCCGAGCGCCTCGCACACAAGAAGAAGGACCTGGGCTCGGAGGGGGGCTCAGGTCCTTCTTCTTCGGTTCCGCTACTTCTTCGGCGGCACCGCCGGCATTCCGAGGAACGGCAGTCGCAGCGCCCCGAACGCCTCCACCGGCACCGCCGGATGCAGGGGTTCCACCGGCTTGAGGCGTTCGTACCCCGCGCCCTGTGCCGGACGCGGGTCGAGCTCCCCCTTGTTCGGCCAGTACGACATCGCCCGCTCGGCCTGGGCCGTGATCGTCAGCGAGGGGTTGACGCCCAGGTTCGCGGACACCGCGGCCCCGTCGACCACCGAGATGCCGGGGTGGCCGAACAGCCGGTGGTACGGATCGATCACTCCCTCCTCGTGCGAGGCGCCGATCGGGCAGCCGCCGAGGAAGTGGGCGGTCAGCGGGGTGCCCATGAGCTCACCCACGTTGCTGCCGGGAAAGCCGTTGATCTCCTCGGCGATCGCGGACGCCGCCGTCGAGGCGGTCCTGATCTGCTTGGGGTTCGGGGCGCCGTGCCCCTGCCGGGCGGTCAGCAGTCCCTTGCCGGGACCCTTCGGCTTCAGATAGGTCGTCAGGGAGTTGTCCAGCGACTGCATCACCAGGCCGATGATGGTCCGCTCCGACCAGCGGCGGTTGGACAGGGACCGGACCAGCAGCCACGGGTGGCGCGCCACGTTGGCGAGCCAGGCCAGGGCGCGCGAGGAGCCGTCCGCGTAGGGGACCTGGAGGATCGACAGTCCGCCCATCGCGTTCGACCCCTTGCCGTAGCGGACCGGCTCGATGTGCGTGTCCCCGTCCGGGTGGATCGAGGACGTGATCGCCACACCCTGCGTGAAGTCGGCCTTGGCCCCGCCGTGCGCCTTGCGGTAACGGCGGTCGTCCGTCTGGGCGCCGACCAGCGCCTCGGAGTTGGTGCGGGTCAGCTCGCCCAGCCGGTCCGAGATCCGGGGCAGCTGGCCGTTGGTCTTCATGCGGTGCAGCAAGGTCTGCGTCCCGTAGGTACCCGCCGCGACGACGACCTGCCGCGCCTTGAACAGCCGCCCCTCGCCCTTGCGTTTGTCGTCCGTCGGCAGGGTCGCGACGGCGTATCCGCCCTGCGAGTCGTCCGTGACCGACACGACCGTCGTCATGGGGTGGACGACCGCACCGGCCTTCTCGGCCAGGTAGAGGTAGTTCTCGTTCAGGGTGTTCTTCGCGCCGTGGCGGCAGCCCGTCATGCACTCGCCGCATTCGGTGCAGGCCCGGCGGGCGGGTCCGGCGCCGCCGAAGTACGGGTCCGGGACCTCCTCGCCGGGCGTGACCGTGACCGTGCCGTCCGCGTCCTCGCCGTCGCCGAAGAAGACGCCGACCGGCGCCATGTGGAAGGTGTCGCCCACGCCCATCCGCTCGGCGGCCGCCTTGAGATGGACGTCCGACGGCGTGAGGGTCGGGTTGAGCCGCACGCCCAGCATGCGCCGCGCCTGGTCGTAGTACGGCTTCAACTCCTCCTGCCAGTCGGTGATCCCCTTCCACTGCGGGTCGTCGAAGAAGGCCTTGGGCGGGACGTAGAGGGTGTTGGCGTAGTTGAGGGAGCCGCCGCCGACCCCGGCGCCCGCGAGCACCATCACATTGCCCAGCAGGTGGATGCGCTGGATGCCGTACATACCCAGGGCCGGCGCCCACAGGTAGTTCCTGAGATCCCAGGAGTTCTTCGGCAGCGACTCACGCGTGAAGCGGCGGCCTGCCTCCAGGACACCCACCCGATAGCCCTTCTCGGTCAGACGCAGCGCGGTGACCGAACCGCCGAAGCCTGAGCCGACGACGACGACGTCGTAGTCGTAGGCGTCGTCGCCCTGATCGCGGACGGAGTTCTCCTGTGACACGTGCTCTCCTCGTCGAGAGTTGGTGCTGTCTAGCGGAGGCGGAACGCCTTCATCACCCGAAGGCTGCGGCTCATGAACGCCGCGTACTTCTCGTCGTCCATGCCGAGCGACGGCGCCATCGGCAGCAGCCGCTGATGGGCCACGGTCTGGGCCTCGGTGTACTTGAGAATGCCCTCGGAGCCGTGGCGCCGGCCGAGCCCCGAGTCCTTCATGCCGCCCATCGGTGACTGGACGCTGCCGTACGCGGGCGCATAGCCCTCGTTGACGTTGACCGTGCCGGTGCGCAGCCGGGCGGCGACCGCGCGGCCGCGTCGCCCGTCCTTCGTCCACACGGAGGAGTTCAGGCCGTACGCCGTGGAGTTGGCGCGCTCGACCGCCTCGTCCTCCGTCCTGAAACGGTAGATCGACACGACCGGGCCGAAGGTCTCCTCCGCGCAGACCGACATGGGCGCCTCGACCCCGTCGAGGATGGTGGGCTCGTAGAAGTAGGGACCGATGTCCGGGCGGGCGACCCCGCCGGCCAGCACCTTCGCGCCCTTGGCCTGGGCTTCCTCGACATGCCGGGTCACGGTCTGCAACTGCCGCTCGCCGACCAGCGAACCCATGTCCGCGCCGTACGCGAGGGACGTGCCGAGCCGCAGCGCCCTGGTGCGGGCCGCGAAACGCTCCAGGAAGGCGTCCGCGATCGATTCGTGGACGTACAACCGCTCGATGGAGATGCAGAGTTGGCCGGCCGAGGAGAAGCAGGCGCGCACGGCGCCTGCGGCAGCCTTCTCGATGTCGGCGTCCTCGAGGACCAGCATGGCGTTCTTGCCGCCGAGTTCGAGCGAGACTCCGACGAGACGGGCGGCGGCGCCCTGGGCGACCTCACGGCCGGTGCGGGTGGAACCGGTGAAGGAGACGTAGTCGGCGTGCCGGACGACCTCCGGGCCGACGACCGGGCCGTCGCCGATGACGATCTGGAACACCTCGGCGGGCAGCCCCGCCTCGATCAGCAGGTCCCGTGCCCACAACGCGGTCAGGCAGGTCTCCGTGTCGGGCTTCATCACAACGGCGTTGCCCGCGACGAAGGCCGGGAGCGCGTCGCCGACCGACAGTTCCAGGGGGTAGTTCCAGGGTGCGATCTGGCCGACGACGCCCCGCGGATGGCGCAGTTCGGTGACGCGGGTCAGGGTGGGCACGGCGCCCGTGTGCCGCTTGGGACCCAGGTACGAGGGCGCCTTGCGGCCGTAGTGGCGGGACGCGACGGCGACGGCCTGCACCTCCTCGTGGGCGTGCAGGCGCGCCTTGCCGGTCTCCAGCTGGATCAGGTCCAGGACCTCGGCCTGGCGCTCCAGCACCAGGTCGTGGAAGCGCAGCAGGACGGCGGCGCGCTGCCGCACGGGCGTCGCCGCCCACGTCGGCTGGGCCTTGCGGGCCTGCGCGAACGCCTCGGCCACGTCCTCGGGCGTGGACTCGGGCAGGTCCGCCAGCTTCTCACCGGTGAACGGCGTGTGGTTGGCGGTGCGGCCGGAGCCGACCACTCCCTTGGTGAGCTGGGCCACCAGCTCGGGCGTGACCACGTCGACGGCGGTGCGGGCGCCGGCGGGGGACGGCGCGAGGGGATTGGTGCCGGCCGTGCCCGAACCGGTCTTGTCGGTGGCCTTCTCCGGGGCCTGCGAGTCCGTCATGACGCGCAGGGTATGACGGGTCGGAGGGTTTGGGTACCCGTCGGTAACGGGCTTTCACGGGGTGTCCACACCGCGCCAGTGACCGCTGGCAGCAAATGCGCTGATCAGGGCGTTGTCAGGAGATCACCGCGCCGGTGGCGACTTTCGGGCGGGCCCTGGCCCGGGGCCCCCCGTCCGCGGCGAGAACGCCGGACGCACTTCGCTACAACCTGTCGACGCCCAGGTTCGCGATCGCCGTGCGCGCCACCTCACGTCCGCGCTCCGTGAAGTCGCCGTCGCCGGGGTAGCCGACGGTGAGCTTGTACATGTCGCCGGCCGAGTTCTTGTAGTAGAAGATCTTCAGCTCGCGCGGAAGCGGATTCCGGCTGTCGTTCGTCGTATAGGCAACCGTGTTCTGCGCGGCCGGCCGGCCTCGGTAGCGGATCACCTCCGGGTGCGTCTTCTTCGGACCCGATGCCATCTGCAGTTCGTAGGCGCCGCTGTCCTTGAACTCGCCGTTCTCCGCGTACATCTCGGCCGCCGAGGAGTCCTTGATCTGATGGGAGCTGTCCTCGGACCCCCGCGCCAGATGCAGCACGACCGAGATGCTGCCGCTCAGATCGGAGTACGTCACCCAGTTCTTGTCGGTGTCGTCCTTCGCGGGCCTGTACACCCGGTAGTTCGCGGGCACCGCGAGCGTCGCGCCCAGCGCCTTCTCCCGGTGCTGCTTCCAGCCGTCCGGCAGCGGCCCCGCGAACGGGTCCGCGACGACCAGAGCGATCACCGCCGCCGCCGCTACGACCGCGGCGCCGATCCCGAGCAGCGCCTTGCGGCCGAGACGCACGCCTCGGCCGCCGGGGACGGTGAGCGGCACACCCTGCGTCGGCTGCGGCTCTCTCACCGCCTCCTGCAGCAGACGCCGGACCTCGGCCGCGTCCGGGCGTCGCTCGGGCTCCTTGGTCAGCAGGCCGTTGATCACGTCGGCGAGCGGACCGCGGGCCGGGGCCGTCGGAGTGGCGTGGAGGACGGACTGGAGAGTGGCGGGGGTGTTGGCGCGGCGGAACGGCGAGACACCCTCCGTCGCCGCGTACAGCACCACACCGAGCGACCACAGATCGGACGCCGGCCCGGGGCGCCGGCCCAGCACCCGCTCCGGCGCGATGTACTCGGGCGAGCCGACGAAGCCACCCGTGTCCGTCAGATTCGTCTCGCCCTCGATCTGCGCGATGCCGAAGTCGGTCAGCACGACCCGGTCGTACCGGCCGAGCAGGACGTTGGCGGGCTTCACATCGCGGTGCAGGATGCCCGCCGCGTGCGCGGCCTCCAGCGCGCCGAGCACCTCGAGGCCGATCCTCGCCGCCTCGCGCACCCCGAGCGTGCCCTCCTGGAGTACATCGCCCAGGGACCGGCCCTGCACCAGCTCCATCACGATCCAGGGCCTGCCGTCGACGACCGCCACGTCGTGCACGTTCACGACGGAGGGATGGTCCAGACGCGCGGCGGCCCGTGCCTCACGGCGCATCCGCTCGTAGGCGTTGGCCTGTTCGCGCTCGGGGAGGTGGTCGGGGACCCTCGGTTCCTTGACGGCCACCTCACGGTCCACCGTCTCGTCCTTGGCCCGCCACACCGTGCCCATGCCCCCGTGGCCGAGCTTGGCGAGCAGCCGGTAGCGGCCTGCGACGAGCCGCCCGGCCCCCGGCTCCCGCGGCGCGTCCGGTGCGACCCGGGTGGGGACGGCCTGGGGCTGGGAGGTCGCCTGCGGTTGCGGCTGTGCGTACGGGTTTCCCGGGTACGGCACGCCGGGCCGCGGCGCCTGCAGTCCGAAACTCGTCGGCTCGTCGGGCCGTTGAGGCCCTCCCCCGTATGTGCTCATGCGCTCATGCTTATCGTGCGGGCGCTCCTTCAGCCACCCCCCGTCCCACACCGGTCACAGACCCGTGACGCACCGGGTGAGATGTCTCCGGTTCAGGACGGGACGAACGTGTCCACCGCGACGTCGAAGTACTCCTTCGCCTCCCGCACCTTCCCGACCGGCGCCGACACCCACACGTCGTACATCCGGCCGCCCTGCTCCCAGCACAGGTCGTAGGTGTGCCGCGGGCCCTCGGCCGCGGAGAAGCCGTTCCAGGTGAACTCCCAGAGCGCCGCCGGGTTCCCGCCGTGCGACGTGCCGACGACCCGGCCGTCCCGGTAACCCGGGTTGTTGTCCGGCCCGTCGGCGGCCGAGCGCCGCATCACCGCGAGCGGGCCGCCCTCTTCGGGTTCGGCCGCCTTGATGCCGATGCGGAACGTCCGGCCGGGCGACATGTAGAAGATCCGCTCGCCCTGCGGGACACGCGTGAACCCTTCCGGCACGGCGAGCGAGAACCTTCCCGCGTCCCGTATGCGCCGGTACCCGGAGGGCGCCCCGGGTACCGGGGCCGATGCCGCAGGAGACGCCGGGGCCGAGGAGGGCGGGCGCGTCACCGTCACCGTGGGGGCGGGCGCGGACCCCAGGCCGGACGGCTCCGTGCCCACCGATGTACGCGGCGGCGACGAACTCGCGGGCGTGCCGGGGGCGCCACCGCCGTCGCGCAGCAGCAGCGCAGCCGCCGAGACGCCTGCTCCGGCCATCGCCGCGACCAGCGCGGCCGCGACCAGGGCGCCCCGTGCGGACGGCTTGCCCGCCGTGGATCCGGCTCCCGCCTGCCGCGCGGCCGCCTCGCGCCCGTCCCACGGGACCGGCGGCACGACGCGCCGGGGCATGTCCCGCTGCGTCGGTGTGTACGCCACCGGCACCCTCGGCGTCCGTCCGGTCTCCAGGAACTCCCGCAGCAGCCGCTCCGCCTCCGCTCCGTCCAGACGCCGGCCCGGATCGCGCTCCAGCAGCCCTCGTACGACGGGAAGGATCGGCTGAGCCTGCGCGGGAGGCCGGATCTCGTCGACGACCACCGCATGCAGGATCCCGCCCAACGAGTCCCGCCGGAACGGCGACTCGCCGCTGAGCACGGCGCACAGCAGCGCACCCAGTGACCACAGATCGGACTCGGGCCCGGTGCGCACCCCGGACATCCGCTCGGGCGCGGTGTACTCGGGCGAGCCGACGAAGGAGCCGCTCTCGGTGAGCGTGGTGGCGCCCTCGACCTGCGCGATACCGAAGTCGGTGAGGACGACGCGGTCGGTCTCCGCCTCCATCAGCACGTTCGCGGGCTTGAGGTCGCGGTGCAGCACACCCGATTCGTGCGCGCGGCGCAGCGCGCCCAGCAGGGCGATGCCGATCCGGGCGGCCTCGCGCGCGTCGACGGGTCCGCGGTCGGCCAGGCGCTCGGCGAGCGAGCCTCCGACGATCAGCTCCATCACGATGTAGGGACGCTCGTCGTGCTCGACGACGTCGTGCACGACGATGATGTGCGGGTGCCGCAACTGCGCGACCGCGCGCGCCTCCCGCAGGGTGCGCTCGCGCTGCAGCCGGGCCTCTTCGGTGGAGAGCGAGGTGTCGAGGACGAGCTCCTTGACCGCGACCTGCCGGCCGAGCAACTCGTCGGTCGCCCGCCAGACGACGCCCATGCCGCCCCGGCCGATCCGCTCCTGAAGCCGGTAGCGGCCCGCTATCACACGGACGTGTCCCCCCTCGGTCCCCATGAGCCCCATGATGCCGCACGGGACACGAACCCTCCCGGACGCTGTCGTCACAGTGGCCGACAAGCGACGCAAGAGGGCGTACGGACGAGGTGCGGTGGACGTTCGGGGGCGCACGAGGGGGCGTGCTGGCCCCGGCCGTCAGCCGGTCGGCTGACGCCAGGCCCTCAGCAGCACGTCGAACTGCTTGCGCATCGTGTCCCAGTCCTCCGCCGGACCGGACATGTAGATGGCGTACTCGACTCCGTTGCGGCCGATGTACGTCTCCTCGATGTCATGGCGCGGACCGGGGAACGGCGTCACCGCGGTGAACGTGAACTCCCATTCGGAGCCTGGGCAGTCGCGGTAGATGTTCTTGTGCAGCGTCACCCGGTTGTAGTCGGTCAGCCCCTGAATCTGCTGTTCGAGGTCGACCTGGTGCTCGTACGACTCGTCGAAGTCCGGCGAGTCGTCGATGGCTATGCGGATGAAGTGCCGGCCGCCGTCGGGCGTGTAGTCGGTCTGGAAGGAGTCGTACTTCTTGCGCTTCCACTGCTTGCCCGGAAGGGCGATGGTGAAGCCCACCACCGGATCCTTCTTGCGCACCCACCCGTCGGGCAGGCCGCTCCCGGCCTGCTGCGAACCCTGGGCGGGCGAGGCCGAGGTGGAGGTGGAGGTGGAGGTGGAGGTGGAGGTGGAACCGACGGACAGGCCGGTACCGGTGTCCCGGTCGGCGAACCAGTTCACGGCCACCGCGCCCGCCGCGCCGACGACCGCGGCCACCGCGAGGACCAGCGCGACCGTGCGGCCGCGGCGCCGCGCACGCGGTGCGGGCGGCGCCGCGGGCTGAAGCCGGGTGCGCCCGACCGCCTGGGCCTCGTGCTCCTCGCGCCGCCCCGGGGAGTTCACCGTGGTGTCCTCGCGGTGCGGCAGGTCGACGTGCTGCGTCGATACGTACTCCTGTGCCGACCTCGGCCGCCGTCCCTCGGCGGCCTCGGCCAGCATCTGCTCCAGCTGTGCCGCGCCCGGCCGGTGCACCGGATCCTTGCTCAGCAGGGCCGCGATCACCGGGCCCAGCGCACCCGCGAACTGCGGCGGCGCCGGGTTCTCGTCCACCACGGCCTGCATGGTGGTCAGCGGCGAGGTGCGGCGGAACGGCGACCTGCCCTCCACCGCCGTGTACAGGGTGGCGCCGAGCGCCCAGAGGTCGGAGGCGGGGCCCGGGTCGTGGCCGCGGACCCGCTCGGGTGCGAGGTAGTCGACGGACCCGACGATCTCCCCCGTGCGCGTGATGGTCGAGTCGCCCTCGACCTGCGCGATGCCGAAGTCGGTGAGCAGCACACGTCCGTCGGTGGCGAGCAGCACGTTGCCCGGCTTCACGTCGCGGTGGAGGACGCCCGCCGCGTGCGCGGCGCCCAGCGCGCGCAGGACCCACAGCCCGATGCGCGCCGCCTCGGGTGCCTCGATACGGCCGCGTTCCTTGACCGCGTCCGCCAGCGAGCCGCCCTCGACCAGCTCCATGACGATCCAGGGCCGGTTGTCGTGCTCCAGGACGTCGTGGATGGTGACGACGGCGGAGTGGTTGATACGCGCGGCGGCCCTGGCTTCGGCGTGGGTCCGGGCGAGCAGTACCGCACGGTCACTTTCCGTGACGTACAGGGCGGCCGTCAGTTCCTTGATGGCGACAGCCCGGTGCAGCACCTCGTCGTGGGCGCGCCACACCCGGCCCATGCCGCCGCTGCCGATGGAATCGACGAGCCGGTAGCGGCCCGCGAGGAGCAGGCCCTGCATCTGATTCACGTTTCCCCGCAATGCTCTTGACGAGGTCACATTAAAGAGGGGCCCCCACCCAGGGAACCGGCGGGGGCGGAACGGAGACCGCACTGTGACGGTTCTCCCTTCCACGTACGGGACGGAACCACCGCACACTCAGCCCAATCGGACCCCGTTGCTTGTGCGTTGAACGAGCTTTGCGAGGTTCGCGGGGCGTGCGGAACGGGGCGAGCGGTGACGGACCGTGCTCAGCCGGTCGCCTGGTAGGTCTGCTCCGCCTGCTCGTACAGGCGGGTCACCTCGTCGCGTTCGGCCTCCGGACCGCGGACCTGCACCACGTGGTAGCGGCCGCCCACGGTGACGACGAGATTGCGCACGAACAGCTCCCGGCCGTCACCGTCGGTCCAGGTGAACTGCCCCTCGACCAGGGTCCGTCCGCCGACGTCGATGCGCCGCATCCCGCTGGAGGTGGCCCAGGTCGAATCGCGGAACGGCTGCAGTTCGGGCTCCGACTCCCGCTGGTAGGACAGCGGATCCGTGCCGTACGTGGCGGTGCTGTCGCGTCCGGGCACGACGATCAGCTCGAAGTCGCCCCGGGAGTAGACGACCTGGGAGCGCCCGTTCTTCGGCGTGCGCTCCCATCCCTCGGCCACTGCGACACGGAAGCCCTCGGGGTCCTCTCGCACCGTGAAGCCCTGGGCGGCCTGGCCCCCGCTCGTCTGCGTCTCCGCCGAACCGGCGGTCGGCGAAGGGCTCTTGGAACCCTCCCGGCCGGGCCGCCCGGCGGCGCTCGTGGCGGACTGCCGTGGGGCGGGGCCCACTTCACCGGCGGCGCGGGTGCGCTCCCCCACCGTGCCGCCGCCGCGGCTGCCGGAGTCGGCCTTCGGCATGAACACCATCGCGTACGCGAGCGCCGCGGCCAGTGCGAGCAGGATCAGCAGAAGCAGGGTGCGGCCGAGTCTCCGGGGCCGCGGTGGCCGGTCGTCCCTGACCCGCCTGTGACGGGCGTGGGTGGTCGCGGGAACCCCGGCGCGACGCCTGCGGACCAGCTCGCCGCGGCGGCGCACGATCGGCAGTCGCCCGGGGTCGACCGGCGGCGCCGCGACGACATGCGCGCCCGCATCCGGCTCCGGGGCGGATCTGACGAGGGAGCGCAGCCAGCCCCGCAGTTCCTCGAAGTCGGGGCGGTCGATGGGGTCCTGACGCAGCAGCGACTCCACGACAGGGCGCAGCGATCCGCACTCCTCGGCGAAGGCGGGCGGTTCCGCACAGACGAGCTGAACCAGCTCGGCGGTGTTCTCCTCGGGGTAGGGCGCGTGGCCCTGGACCGCACGGAACAGCAGCGCGCCCAGGGCCCAGAGGTCGGTCGCGGGCCCGATCGGCGCGGCCAACTGCCAGTTCTCGTGCACCGGTCCGGCCTGCTCGGGCGCCCACCGCTCGGTGACGGGCCCGACGACGGCCATCCGCGCCTGCCGCGCGCGCTCGGCGGCCAGTGCGGTCGCGGGGCCGCGGTGGTTCCACTGGGTACCGGGAGCGGCCGGGGCGGCGCCGGGCACTCCCGCGGCCGCGGTCTCGTACGGCCTGCCCGTACGGGAGCCGGGGGCGGCGTACGGGCCGCCGCCCTCTCCCTGCGGCGCGGAGGTGCCGCCCGGCAGCGCGGCGTGCCCCCGGCCGTCGGTCACGGGCGCCGCGGGACGTGGGACCGCGCCGTGCCAGGACGTCGTGCGGCCCACTCCATAGGGGTCGACGATCTGCCCGGGCGGGGTGTCGGTGCGGCGCTCCACCACCTCCCCGGACGCCTGGGACGGTGCCGCGGGGCCGGTGCCGGCAGTACGGGGTCCGGGCAACGCCGTCCGGTCGCCGCGCTGTTCCTCCTGCACCCGGGCCGCGGCCCGCGCGCCCGCGCGGTACGCAGCGATCGCCCCGGCCCGGGCCGCGCGCACATCTCCGGCGGACTCCAGCGCATGGGGTCCCGCCGCGGGCACAACACCATCGGGGATGCCGGCACCGGGCGCCGTGCCGCCCGCCCGCGCTTCGATCGCGGCCCGCCGCGCGGCCTCCGGGTCCATGCCCTGCGCGGCCCCGCCCACGGGCCCGTGCGTACCGCCGGTGGGCCGCCCACCGGGACCTCCGGCTGCGGGACCGCGGTCCGCCGGGGCACCGGGCCGGGAGCCGGGGGCGTCACCGGCCCCGGTCGTGGTTGCGTCGGCCTGCTCGGACTCCCGTGGTGGCACCGGGTCGTAGCCGCACAGCGCTTCCTCCGCGGCGCCGGCCGCCAGACCGGTCAGGACCACGCGTCCGTCGTCGCAGACGAGGACCGTGCGCGCGGTGATGTTGCGGTGCACCCAGCCGTGGGCGTGCAGCACGCGCAGCGCCATGAGGACGTCGGAGGCGACCTCGGCGGCCCGGTACGGCGTCAGCGGGCTCTGCCCGAGCAGGTCCTCCAGCGGACGTGCCGCCACCAGTTCGCTCACTATCCACAGCGAACCGCCCTCGGCGAACACGTCGAAGACCTGGTCGAGCCGGGGGTGGTCGGGTATCTGCGCGGCGGCCTGCGCCGCCTCGATCGCACGGCGCACCGCGGGTTCGGCCGGCCGTCGTGTGGCCGCCGTGCGGGCGGAGGCGCCCCGGGACCGGCCCTCGCGCGCCACGAATCCGTCGGGCAGTCCGTCCGCGCCGAGCACCTCGGCCTCGACCACCTCGGGCAACGGCACCTGGCGTACCAGGACTTCCTGACCGCTGTAGGTGTCGAAGGCGCGTGTCTCGGCCAGTTCGTATTCATCGGGGGGTGGCAGCGGCAGGCGGTAGCGGTCGGCGAGTACCCGACCCGCATAGTCGTCCACGATGCCTCCCCCTGCCGCCCGGTTGGTCAATTCCGTTCGCCTTGCGTCCCGTTCTGGATGCGTACGGTCCGCAATCCCTCACGATACGTGCCGGAGGCAACCGGCAACCCGGGGATGTCATATCTCCCCGCCACACAACCGCGTCGAACATCAGCGCGATGCGTGGAACGTCACGACTTGGGGCGGAAGGTCTCCGTCAGCGCCTTCCAGGTGTCCTTGCGCGGATCGCCGTCCCAGCCGGACGCCTTCGCCGTGTACAGCAGTGCGTAACCCTGGTGCGCGTTGACGACGAACCCGCGGTCGATGACCCGGTAGGCGGTGCCTCCGTCGGAGTACGAGAACTCCCAGTCGGCGGTGTTCCAGCCGCGGTAGTCCACCTTCTCGATCCGGATCCGCTTGTACTGGGAGCGCGTCATGTAGCGCTCCTGGTTCTTCCAGTCGGCCACCGGATCGTCCTTGGGCGTGGACGTCCAGGCGACGAGCAGCCGCTGTCCGTCGGGGCCGGTGAAGCGGTCCCCGGCGGAGTCCGACGAGCTGTACTTCCAGCCGTCCGGCAGCCCGATCGAGTAGCCCTGACCGCCCTTGTACGGCGTCGTCGCCTCGTTGTCGTCCGACGGGGCTGACGGGGCGCTGCCGCTCGCACTGGCGCTCGCCGCCGGCGAACCGCCCCCGGTGTTCTGCTCGTCCGGATCGCCGGTCGCGGTGCCGCTGTCCGTGTGCGAACCGTCGTCCTTGGTCCCGCCGCCGGCGGTGGCCTCCCCGGACACGGCCGACTTGGCGGCCCCCTTCTTGCTGTCCTGCGAGCCGCCGTCACCACCGTGGAGCGCGATCGCGAGCACCGTCCCGAGCACGGCGAGGGCCACCACGACGGCGACGATCACCAACGTGCGCTTCGGCACCACATCGGTGATCGGGGCCCGCGGCGGCTGGGCCGGGCGCGGCGGCCGGTCCGGGTCGGGCACGATGGGCCAGCCCGAACTCGGCTTCGCCGTACCGGAGTCCGATCCGACGACGGCGGTGGTGTCCCTCTCGCCGGACGAGGCGTCCGCCGGACGGGGCACACCGGGCGTCCCGGCCGCGGGCGCCGCCGGGCTCCCGGACGACGCGGCCTCGGACGTCTCGTCGTTCGTGGATCCCGAGGTCCTGGACCGCGCAGCCGTCGCGGCGGCGGCCGTGGCCGCGCCGGCCGACACCGCGGCCTTGCGCACGGACCTGAGCGCCCCGCGCAGCCGCTCGGCGGCCTCCTCACCCCGCTTGGCGGGCTCCGGGCTGTCGGCCCCCGTGCTCGCAGGCCCCTCGGGTGCCGGCGGCAGGGCCACGACCCGGGTCGCGTCGGCCGGCTGCGCCTCCTTGGGATCGGGCGCGTGGATGACCTCGGCGAGCATCGCCCGCGCGCCCCGGTCGTCCAGCCGCTGCTGGGGATCCTTGGCGAGCAGCCCGTAGATGACGTTCTTCAACGGGCCCGCGTGCTTCGGCTCCTCGACCGGTTCGGTCATCACCGCCGTCAGCGTGGCGATGGCCGATCCCTTGTCGTAGGGCGGCACGCCCTCGACCGCCGCGTACAGCAGTCCGCCGAGCGACCACAGGTCCGCCGCCGGGCCCGGCTTGTGACCGCGCGCCCGCTCCGGCGAGATGTAGGAGGGCGCGCCGACGAGCATGCCGGTGGAGGTGATGGACGGGTCGCCCTCGACCTGCGCGATGCCGAAGTCCGTGAGAACGACGCGGCCGTCCTCGGCGATCAGCACGTTCGACGGCTTCACGTCGCGGTGCAGGATGCCCTCGCGGTGCGCGGCGCGCAGCACGTCGAGGACCGCGAGCCCGACCTCCGCGGCGCGCTTCGGCTCCAGCAGGCCGTCCTCGCGGATGACCTCGGCGAGGGACTTGCCCTCGATCAGCTCCATCACGATCCAGGGCCGGTCGTCCTCGTGGACCACGTCGAAGACGGTCACCGCGCCGTTGTTGCGGATCCGGGCGATCGCCTTGGCCTCACGCAGCGTGCGTGTGATGAGCCGGCGCTTCTCGTCCTCGTCGATGCTCGAGGGGAACCGCAGCTCCTTCACGGCGACCGTGCGGCCCAGGGTCTCGTCCTTGGCGCGCCACACGGTGCCCATGCCGCCGCGGCCGAGTACATCCCCCAGCCGGTAGCGCCCGGCGAGGAGACGTTCGCTCTTGTCCTGACGGGGTGTGCCCGCCCGCTCCGCCTCCGACATGCGTCCCCTCATGCAACCCGCCCTGACAGAGCCTCCATTGTCCCTCACGCACGGACCGTCCAACGCCCAGGGTGCCCCTGATCCTGCGGCTCGCCCCGCGCCCGAGGACGTCCCTCCGGACGGACACCGTGCCGTCGAGGCCTCGGGGTGCGCCACGGTGCCCGGCACGGGCCGCCGTCACGCCCCTGCCCCGCCGCCGGAGCCGGTGCCGCGCGGGCCCTGCCCGACCCCGTCACAGGGTCGTCCTCCATGATGGGCCGCGACGAGGAAGGAATCCGATGCCGCTGCGCCGGACACCCCGGACCCGGACCCTATTGGGCGTACCGGTATGCCTGGCGCTGCTCGGAATCGCCCCGGGCGGCTCGCAGGCCCGCCTGCCCGCGGAGACGGACGTCGTCCTGCCCCGGCTCGCGGTGGCGGCCCGCGCGCCCGCGGCCTCGGCCGCGCTGCTGGCCCGGGACGGGACGGACTCGCGCTTCGCGCACGCCGGTCCCGGGATCGCCCGCGCCGACCACTTCCGCGCCGGCAGCGTCACCAAGACCTTCATCGCCACGGTGGTGCTGCAACTGGCCGCCGAGCACCGGCTGTCCCTGTCGGACTCGGTGGAGGACCATCTGCCGGGACTGGTACGCGGCGCGGGCAACGACGGCCGCACGCTGACCCTGCGCGCCCTGCTCACCCACACCAGCGGCCTGGCCGACTTCACCGCGGACACCAGGGGCCTCGTCCCCCTGACCCCGCTCCAGGCCGTGCGCATCGCGCTCGCCCACCCGCCGACCGCGCGGGGTCGCTTCGCGTACTCCAACACCAACTACGTCGTGCTCGGCATGATCGTCCAGCAGGTCACCGGTCACTCCTACGCCGTCGAGGCCGAGCAGCGCATCATCGCTCCCCTCCGGCTGACGGGCACGTCCTTCCCGGGCAGCCGCACCGCCCTTCCCGCGCCGCACGGCCGCGCCTATGCCGCCGACGGGTCCGACGTCACCGAGCTCGACCCCCGCGTGGCCGGGGCGTCCGGCGAGCTGGTGACCACGCTGGCCGATCTCGACCGCTTCTACGCGGCCCTGCTCGGCGGCTCACTGCTGCCCAGGCGCCAGCTCGGCGAGATGCTCGACACCCGCGCCGCACAGGGCGTGTACGGCATGGGGCTCTATCCGGAGAAGCTTTCGTGCGGCACGACGGTGTGGGGACACGACGGGCGGATCTCCGGCAGCTATGTGCGCAGCGCGGCGACCGTCGACGGCCGACACGTCCTCACCTTCCGTGTCGACACGGACGGATTCGAGGACCCCGGACTGGAACGGTCCCTGCTCACGTCGGAGTTCTGCCCCCGCACCTTCTAGAGCGGCCCTGCTCGCGGGGGCCGTCCCGGACCGCCTCACTCGTCCGGGCGATCCGCTCCGCGCACGGGGGTCCGATCCGCGGCGGCTGTGAGCGGACTGGTGTCCGTCTACAGCGGCACGATGTCCGGTGCGCCGAGCCGGGCCGCGTCCGCCGTCAGGTCGTCGGGCTGCCGCTGCGACTCCCGCTCCGCCTCAACCCGCTTGTCGTAGTGCTCGATTTCCCGTTCTATCTGGTCCCGGTCCCAGCCGAGCACCGGCGCCATCAGCTCGGCCGCCTCCCGGGCGCTGCGCGTGCCGCGGTCGAACGTCTCGATGGAGATGCGCGTCCGCCTGGTCAGCACGTCGTCGAGGTGCCGCGCGCCTTCGTGCGAGGCGGCGTAGACGATCTCCGCACGGAGATAGTCGTCCGCCGCCCGGAGCGGCTCGCCCAGCGAAGGATCGGCCACGATCAGGTCGAGCACCTCCTCGGCGAGCGACCCGTAGCGGTTCAGCAGATGCTCCACCCGCACCACATGCAGGCCGGTGCGTTCCGCAATCCGCGCCCGCCCGTTCCACAGCGCCCGGTAGCCCTCGGCGCCGAGCAGCGGGATGTCCTCGGTGACGCACTCGGCCACGCGCCGGTCGAGGCCGCGTACCGCCTCGTCGACGGCGTCCTTGGCCATCACCCGGTAGGTGGTGTACTTGCCGCCCGCCACCACCACGAGACCCGGCACCGGGTGGGCCACCGTGTGCTCGCGGGACAGCTTGCTGGTGGCGTCCGACTCCCCGGCGAGCAGGGGCCTCAGGCCCGCGTACACGCCCTCCACGTCGTCCCGGGTGAGCGGGACCGCGAGCACCGAGTTCACATGCTCCAGCAGATAGTCGATGTCCGCGCTGGAGGCCGCCGGATGCGCCTTGTCGAGGTTCCATTCGGTGTCGGTCGTGCCGATGATCCAGTGCCTGCCCCACGGTATGACGAAGAGGACGGACTTCTCGGTGCGCAGGATCAGGCCGGTCGACGAGCTGACCCGGTCCTTCGGTACGACCAGATGGATGCCCTTGGACGCCCTGACGTGGAACTGCCCCCGCTCGCCCACCATGGCCTGGGTGTCGTCCGTCCACACCCCTGTCGCGTTCACGATCTGGTGGGCGCGGATCTGGTACTCGCCGCCTCCTTCCACGTCCTGCACCGTGGCACCGACGACCCGCTCGCCCTCGCGCAGAAATCCCGTCACGCGCGCGCGATTGGCGACCTTCGCCCCGTACCAGGCGGCCGTGCGGACCAGGGTGGCGACATAGCGGGCGTCATCCATCTGCGCGTCGTAGTACTGCAGGGCGCCGACCAGCGCGCCCTTCTTCAAGCAGGGCGCGATGCGCAGCGCGTGACTGCGGGTCAGGTGCCGGTGCAGCGGAAGGCCGCGGCCGTGACCGCGGGCCATCGACATGGCGTCGTAGAGCGCCACGCCGGAACCCGCGTACAGCCGCTCCCAGCCCTTGTGCTGGAGCGGGTACAGAAAGGGGACCGGCTTCACGAGGTGCGGGGCCAGACGCTCCAGCAGCAACCCGCGCTCCTTCAGCGCCTCGCGCACCAGCGCGAAGTCGAGCATCTCCAGGTAGCGCAGGCCGCCGTGTATGAGTTTGCTGGACCGGCTGGAAGTGCCGGACGCCCAGTCACGCGCCTCCACCAGGCCCGTGGACAGACCGCGTGTGACGGCGTCCAGCGCGGTGCCGGCGCCGACCACTCCCGCGCCCACCACCAGCACGTCCAGCTCGCGCTCGGCCATCGCCGCCAGTGACTCGGCGCGTTGCGCCGGCCCCAGTGTCCCTGTCCTCACCGCTGCCTCCCGCTCAGTCGCGCTGGCCACACCCGTCCGGCGAAGCCCGGCTCATCTCCCCATGCCCAAAGTCTGACCGTGATGCCCGACTTCGGCCACCACGCACCCGCGGCCTGTGGACGACACTCATGGAAACGCGCCACGTCAATCCCGCAAATCGGTCATATTTACTCCTAGTGTGACATTGCGCTCCCTCATTGTGTCCACAGGGCTTGCGCACCACATCCGACTCGGCTAGAGAGAAGGACGGCCCACTCCATGCCCGCAGATCTCGCCGTCATCGGACTCGGCCATCTGGGCCTTCCCCTGGCCCAGGCCGCCGTCGCCGCCGGTATCTCCACGCTCGGGTACCGGACGGGGCCGGAAGCCGGTTCCCTCACCGCCGCCGAACTGCGTCGCATGCTCTCGCGGGGATTCCGTCCGACCACCAACCCGGCCGAACTCGGCCGCGTCCGCACCGCCGTCATCTGCGCGCCCGCCCAACGCAGCGCCGACGGCACCATCGACCTCGGCCAGGTGGAGGCGGCCGCCCGCACCCTCGCCGAACAGCTGCGCCCGCACACCACCGTGATCCTGGAGTCGCCGGTGCCGCCCGGCACCACGGAGCAGTTCCTGCGCCCTCTGCTGGAGGAGGGCTCCGGGCTGCGCGCCGGACGCGACTTCCACCTCGCCTGCTCGCCCAGCCGGGTCGATCCGGGCAACCGCGAGTTCGGGGCCGCCAACACACCCAAGGTGATCGGCGGTCTCACCCCCGCCTGCACCGAGTCCGCCGCCACCTTCTACGGACGCCTCACCGACAAGGTGGTACGCGCGCGTGGGCCCCGCGAGGCGGAGACCGTGCAGGTACTGGAGACGAACTACCGTCAGGTCAACATCGCCCTGGTCAACGAGATGGCGGTCCTCTGCCACGACCTGGGGGTCGACCTGTGGGACGTCATCCGCTGCGCGGAGACCAAGCCGTTCGGTTTCCAGGCCTTCCGCCCCGGCCCCGGCACCGGCGGCCACGCCGTCCCGCAGGACTTGGCGGGTCTGACCGGCCGCACCCTGCGCATGGTCGAGCTGGCGCAGCAGGTCAACAACCACATGCCCCAGTACGTCGTCCAGCGGGCCGCCACCCTGCTGAACGAGCACGGCAAGTCGGCCCGCGGCGCCCGTGTCCTGCTGCTGGGCGTCACCTACAAGCCGGACCTCGCCGACCAGCAGGGCTCCCCCGCGCCCGAGATCGCGCTGCGCCTGATGCAGTTGGGCGCCTCCGTCAGCTACCACGACCCGCACGTCCCCGCCTGGAGCGTCCTGGACCGCCCGATCCCGCGCGCGGACTCCCTCTACGAGGCGGCGGCGGGCGCCGACCTGACGATCCTGCTCCAGCACCACCGCACGTACGACCTCCAGGGCCTGTCGGTGAAGGCGCAACTGCTTCTGGACACACGGGGCGCCACGCCCACCGGGGCGGCCCATCGGCTGTGAACCGGACGCGTGCTCGGCGCCCGTCCCCGATCGCACCCCGCCCGCGACATCGGGCACGCGAAGGGGCCCGTCCACCCCGACGGGTGGACCGGGCCCCTTCAGTGCTTAGCGCGCGGTGCGACGTCACCTCACCGCTTGTGCTGCGAGTCCGCCACCGTCACCTCGACCCGCTGGAACTCCTTCAGTTCGCTGTAGCCGGTGGTGGCCATGGCGCGGCGCAGGGCACCGAAGAAGTTCATCGAGCCGTCCGGGGTGTGCGAGGGGCCGGTGAGGACCTCCTCGATGGTGCCGACCGTGCCGAGGTCGACCTTCTTGCCGCGCGGCAGCTCCTCGTTGACGGCCTCCATGCCCCAGTGGTGGCCCTTGCCGGGTGCGTCCGTGGCACGGGCGAGCGGCGAGCCCATCATGACGGAGTCGGCACCGCAGGCGATCGCCTTGGGCAGGTCGCCCGACCAGCCGACGCCGCCGTCCGCGATCACGTGCACATACCTGCCGCCCGACTCGTCCATGTAGTCGCGCCGGGCCGCCGCCACGTCCGCGACCGCGGTGGCCATGGGGACCTGGATGCCGAGCACGTTGCGCGTGGTGTGCGCGGCGCCGCCGCCGAAGCCGACCAGCACACCGGCCGCGCCGGAGCGCATCAGGTGCAGGGCGGCCGTGTAGGTGGCACAGCCGCCGACGATCACCGGGACGTCGAGCTCGTAGATGAACTGCTTCAGGTTCAGCGGTTCGTGCGAGTGGGAGACGTGCTCCGCCGACACCGTCGTACCGCGGATGACGAAGATGTCCACGCCCGCGTCCACGACGGCCTTGGAGAACTGTGCCGTGCGCTGCGGGGAGAGCGCGGCCGCGGTCACCACCCCGGAGTCGCGCACCTCCTTGATCCGCTGCCCGATCAGCTCCTCCTTGATGGGAGCCGCGTAGATCTCCTGGATCCGGCGGGTCGCGGAGTCGGAAGGCAGCTCGGCGATCTCGTCGAGCAGCGGCTGCGGCTCCTCGTACCGCGTCCACAGGCCCTCGAGATTCAGCACGCCGAGGCCGCCGAGCTCGCCGATGTGGATGGCGGTGGCCGGGGAGACGACCGAGTCCATGGGGGCGGCCAGGAAGGGCAGCTCGAAACGGTAGGCGTCGATCTGCCAGGTGATCGAGACCTCCTTCGGGTCCCGCGTACGGCGGCTGGGGACGACGGCGATGTCGTCGAAGGCGTACGCCCGGCGGCCGCGCTTGCCGCGCCCGATCTCGATCTCAGTCACGTCTGTGGCCTTTCCCTGATGCGTTTCAGCGTCTTCCAGTATCGCCGACGCCATTGCCGGAGGGCGCCCCGGACGTACGGCGAGGGCGGTCCCGGAAGCTCCGGGACCGCCCTCGGACGCCGTCTCGCCCGCGTGTCACACCCGCTCCACGCGGGCGTGGATCACTTCTTGCCGCTGTAGTTCGGCGCCTCGACCGTCATCTGGATGTCGTGCGGGTGGCTCTCCTTGAGGCCCGCGGAGGTGATCCGGACGAACCGCCCCTTCGTCTGGAGGTCCGGCACCGTCCTGCCGCCGACGTAGAACATCGACTGGCGCAGACCGCCGACCAGCTGGTGGACCACCGAGGACAGCGGGCCGCGGTAGGGCACCTGGCCCTCGATGCCCTCGGGGATCAGCTCGTCGTCGGAGGCGATGCGCTCCTGGAAGTAGCGGTCCTTGGAGAAGGACTTGCGGTCGCCGCGGGACTGCATGGCGCCCAGCGAGCCCATGCCGCGGTACGACTTGAACTGCTTGCCGTTGATGAAGAGCAGCTCTCCGGGGGACTCCTCGCAGCCGGCCAGCAGCGAGCCCAGCATCACCGTGTCGGCGCCGGCGACCAGGGCCTTCGCGATGTCGCCGGAGTACTGCAGGCCACCGTCGCCGATGACCGGGACGCCGGCCTCCTTGGCGGCCAGCGCCGCCTCGTAGATGGCGGTGACCTGGGGGACGCCGATGCCGGCGACCACCCGGGTGGTGCAGATGGAGCCGGGGCCGACACCGACCTTGATGCCGTCCACGCCGGCGTCGATGAGCGCCTGGGCGCCGTCGCGGGTGGCGATGTTGCCGCCGATGACGTCGACGCCCGAGGAGTTCGACTTGATCTTGGCGACCATGTCGCCGACCAGTCGCGAGTGGCCGTGCGCGGTGTCGACGACGATGAAGTCGACGCCCGCCTCGATCAGGGCCTGGGCACGCTCGAAGGCGTCACCCGCGACACCCACGGCGGCGCCGACGATGAGGCGGCCCTCGGTGTCCTTCGCCGCATTCGGGTACTGCTCGGCCTTCACGAAGTCCTTGACCGTGATCAGGCCCTTGAGGACGTTCTCGTCGTCGACCAGCGGAAGCTTCTCGATCTTGTGGCGGCGCAGCAGCTGCATGGCCTCGTCGCCGGTGATGCCCACCTGACCGGTGACCAGCGGCATCGGAGTCATGACCTCGCTGACCCGGCGCGAGCGGTCGCTCTCGAAGGCCATGTCGCGGTTGGTGACGATGCCGAGCAGCTTGCCCGCCGGGTCGGTGACCGGGACACCGCTGATGCGGAACTTCGCGCACAGGGCGTCCGCCTCGCCGAGCGTGGCGTCCGGGTGGATGGTGATGGGGTTGGCCACCATGCCGGACTCGGAGCGCTTGACGAGGTCGACCTGGTTGGCCTGGTCCTCGATGGACAGGTTGCGGTGCAGCACCCCGACGCCGCCCTGGCGCGCCATCGCGATCGCCATCCGCGACTCGGTCACCTTGTCCATGGCGGCGGACAGAAGCGGGATGTTGACCCGGACGTTCTTGGAGACGTACGAGGCGGTGTCGATCTCGTCGGGTGCCATGTCGGACGCGCCCGGCAACAGCAGCACGTCGTCGTAGGTCAGCCCGAGTGTCGCGAACTTCTCGGGCACTCCGTCGACGTATGCAGTCATGACACCTTCCCCAAATGGCCTTGATCGGTGCGGATGTCCATGCTAACGGGAAGCACGGCTCTCTCATTCCACGGTTCGATGTGACCCTCGGCTTCGTATGTTCGTACGGAACCGAGGGGACGCCTGTTCATATGGGGGCCGGGGCACGGACCGCCGTGCTCGGCCGGTACCGACCCGGAGCCGACGGATCATGACCGCCAGGGCGACCGCCGCACCGCCGGGGGAGCCGCGTCTACTGCTCCGCGAGCGCGCGCAGCCGGCTCAGGGCCCTGTGCTGGGCCACCCGCACCGCTCCCGGTGACATTCCCAACATCTGACCCGTCTCCTCGGCAGTCAAGCCCACCGCGATGCGCAGCAGGAGCAGTTCCCGCTGGTTCTCGGGCAGGTTGGCCAGGAGCTTCTTGGCCCATTCGGCGTCGCTGCTGAGCAGCGCGCGCTCCTCGGGCCCGAGGGAGTCGTCCGGGCGCTCCGGCATCTCGTCCGACGGGACGACCGTCGAGCCGGGGTGACGCATCGCCGCGCGCTGAAGGTCCGCGACCTTGTGCGCGGCGATCGCGAAGACGAACGCCTCGAAGGGGCGCCCGGTGTCCTTGTAACGCGGCAGCGCGAGGAGGACGGCGACGCAGACCTCCTGCGCCAGGTCCTCGACGAAGTGCCGGGCGTCTCCGGGCAGACGGGACAGCCGCGTACGGCAGTAGCGCAGCGCCAGTGGATGGACGCGCGCGAGCAGGTCATGGGTCGCCTGCTCGTCGCCGTCGACGGCACGATGGACGAGCGCACCGATCACCGTTGTCTCGTCGTCGCGCATCGGTCCATGGTGCCTTGGCGTCGTCCGGTCCGTGGCACCGCGTCCGTAGTTGTGCACCGAAGCGTTATGAGCAGGTGCGCCGGAACTCATCTCCTGCGCCCTCCCCTCCCGCTCGATCGACTCGTCCCCGAGGAACTCCACACCTCCAAGGATGCGGCATCCGCGGCGAAACGAGCAGCGGGCACCCGGCGGGCCGTGTTGCCAACCCCGCCCACCGTGCGGTAGGCGGGGATCTGCGTACCCCCGCGGTGATCCACTTAGCGGACCAGGCCCCACCGGAAGCCGAGCGCCACGGCGTGCGCGCGGTCCGAGGCGCCGAGCTTCTTGAACAACCGCCGGGCGTGCGTCTTCACGGTGTCCTCGGAGAGGAAGAGCTCGCGACCGATCTCCGCGTTGGAGCGGCCGTGACTCATGCCCTCGAGCACCTGGATCTCACGCGCGGTGAGTGTCGGCGCGGCGCCCATCTCGGCGGAGCGCAGCCGCCGCGGCGCGAGCCGCCAGGTGGGGTCGGCGAGGGCCTGCGTCACGGTCGCCCGCAGCTCGGCGCGCGAGGCGTCCTTGTGCAGATATCCGCGCGCCCCGGCGGCGACCGCGAGCGCCACACCGTCCAGGTCCTCGGCGACGGTGAGCATGATGATGCGCGCACCGGGGTCGGCGGACAGCAGACGCCGCACGGTCTCGACGCCGCCCAGACCGGGCATGCGTACGTCCATCAGAATCAGGTCCGAGCGGTCGGCCCCCCAGCGGCGGAGGACTTCCTCGCCGTTGGCCGCCGTCGTCACGCGCTCGACGCCGGGCACGGTCGCCACCGCGCGGCGGAGCGCCTCTCGGGCAAGCGGGGAGTCGTCGCAGACGAGGACGGATGTCATGACCGCCCTCCGCAGCTGATGCGCGTCACCTTGAGCCTCCAGGCTGGTACGAATCGTCACCTGTGCGGTCGACGCCCTCGGACGCCTGCCCGAGCGCTTGTTGTTTCAACCGCCTCCGCACTCTCAACGATGGTCACTCGAAAGAGTTACGGTGCAGCAAGCCATCTTCGGCACTGTACGTGAGGGCGCGGACACGGTGCAGACATGCGCGGCGGACCCTCGAACTTTCACCACAACCTATGCCCCATTTAGCCGTTTTTCTTCCCGTTTGCTGGTGTCTAGGGCTAGATTCGCAATGAGTCATATTTTCATCTCCTAAGATCGTCGTTGTACGGTCGGGGACACACATATCCGCCCAGAACGGCAACAAGGGGACACGCAATGGCAGATTTCTCCCGCCTTCCCGGTCCGAACGCGGATCTGTGGGACTGGCAGCTCCATGCGGCCTGCCGTGGAGTCGACAGTTCGCTCTTCTTCCATCCGGAGGGCGAACGAGGGGCGGCTCGGAGCGCTCGTGAGAACTCGGCCAAGGAGGTCTGTATGAGGTGCCCCGTACGCGCGGAGTGCGCGGCCCACGCACTGGCGGTGCGCGAGCCGTACGGCGTGTGGGGCGGGCTGACCGAGGACGAACGGGAAGAACTCATGGGACGGGCGCGGAACCGGCTGGTACCGGCCTCCACGACCAGCGGGGGCAGTAGCCCCTCGAACAACTGAAGGAACGTTTCTTCACTACGGGCGCGCATTTGTGTGCCCATTTTTGGCATGGGCACCGCCCGGGAGGCGTTTCGGGGGTGAGGGGGACAGGGGGCTTTTCGGGGGGATGGAGCCCAGGGGACCGCTCGTCGGGGGACCGCTCCGCATCCGGAGGATCCGCTCCTGCTCTATCGGCGCGCCGCCCGCGCCAGTTCCTCGAGCGTCGCCGCCACCGCGGGCACCTGTGCCAGATCCGGCAGAGTGAGCGCGACGATCTCCCGCCGTACCGCGGGCTCCAGGGTGACGGGCCGCGCACCCCTCGGCCGCACGGACTCGATCGCGAGCTGCGGCAGTACGGCCACACCGAGACCGGCGCCGACCAGGCCGACCACCGCCGGATAGTCGTCGGTCGCGAAGTCGATACGGGGCGTGAAGCCCGCGCTCTCGCATGCCTGCACCAGTTGCCCACGGCAGCGCGGGCAGCCCGCGATCCACGGTTCCCCGGCGAGCTCGCCGATGGCGACCGACTCCGCGCGCGCCAGCCGGTGCCCCTCGGGAACGAGCCCGACGAGACGGTCGACGAGCAGCGGGCGGACGACCAGGTCGTCCCACTCCTCGGCGCCGGCGGCCCCTTCGTAGCGGAACGCGAGCGCGATGTCGCAGTCTCCCGCGCGCAGCGTCTCCACCGACTCGGGCGGTTCGGCCTCCTCCAGGGAGACGCGGGTGCCGGGATGCGCGGCGCGCAGGGCGGCGAGCGCGGTGGGCACGAGGGTGGAACTGCCGCTCGGGAAGGAGACGAGGCGGACCCGGCCGGCCCTCAGTCCCGCGATGGCGGCGACCTCCTCCTCGGCGGCGGTCAGCCCGGCGAGGATGCCCGCCGCGTGCCGCACCAGCGCCTCGCCGGCCTGGGTCAGACGCATCTCGCGGCCGTTGCGGACGAGCAGGGGGGTACCGGCCGACGCCTCGAGCGCCTTCATCTGCTGACTGACCGCGGGCTGGGTGCAGCCCAGCTCGCGCCCTGCCGCGGAGAAGGAACCGGTGGCGGCCACGGCGCGCAGCACACGGAGATGTCGAGCCTCGATCACCCTGCAAGCATAAGCGAATCTTGGACAAGGCGGCTGATATTGCGTCGACGCTTTGACCTTTCGTCCCCTACGGTGCGGACATGAAGCTTCTGTCTCTGAATCTGGGCCGGCCCGTGGCCGTCGACTACACCGACCAGCCGCTGGGGGTGACGGGCATCGACAAGCGGCCCGTGGACGGGCGGGTGCGCGTGACCGCCCCCGGGCCCAAGGGAACCGGGGCGAGCGGGCTGGCCGGGGACGCGGTGTGCGACCTGCGGCATCACGGTGGCGACGACCAGGCAGTGTACGCGTTCGCCCGTGAGGACCTGGACGCGTGGGAGCGCGAGCTCGGCCGCCCGCTGCCGAACGGCTCGTTCGGCGAGAACCTCACCACGGAGGAACTCGACGTGTCCGGCGCCCTGATCGGCGAGCGCTGGCGCGTCGGCTCGGAGCTGGTGCTCGAGGTGACCTCCGGGCGGATCCCCTGCCGCACCTTCCAGGGACACCTGGGCGAGCGGGGCTGGGTCAGGCGGTTCACGCACCGGGGGGCACCCGGAGCGTATCTGCGCGTGATCGAACCGGGTGAGACGCGGACGGGCGACCCCATCGAGATCGTGCACCGGCCCGGGCACGACATCACCGTCGCCCTTCAGTTCCGCGCGTCCACCACGGAACGGCATCTGCTGCCGGACCTGTTGGCGGCGGGCGATGCGCTGCACCCGGAGACCGCCGCGGCGGCACGTCGATACATGCAGATGCGCCCCGCCGGGAACTGACGCACCCCATAGGGACGTTGGCGGTGGAGCCGGTGGAATGCCCGGTCCGGCAGGCGGACTCGATCCGTCCGGGTCACTATCGTTGGCCCATGACAACGGCTCTGATTACGGGAGCGACCGCGGGCATCGGCGCCGCGTTCGCACGACGGCTGGCCGCCGACGGCCATGACCTCGTCCTGGTGGCGCGCGACACCAAGCGGCTGCGCGAGCACGCGACGGAGTTGCACGACCGGCACGGCATCGAGGCGGAGGTGCTGACCGCGGACCTCGCCACCGACGAGGGCATCGAGGCGGTGGCCGCGCGTCTGTCCGAGCTGAAGAACCCGGTCGACCTGCTCGTCAACAACGCGGGCTTCGGCAACAAGGGCCACTATCTCGACGTCCCCATGGCGGACGAGCTGCGCATGCTCAAGGTGCACTGCGAGGCGGTGCTGCGGCTGACGAGCGCGGCGGCGGAGTCGATGCGCACCCGCGGCCGCGGCGGGATCGTCAACGTGGCCTCGGTGGCGGCGTTCGTCCCGCGCGGCACGTACGGCGCGTCCAAGGCGTGGGTCGTGCAGTTCACCCAGGGCGCGGCACGGGAACTGGCCGGATCGGGAGTACGGCTGATGGTGCTGTGCCCCGGCTTCGTACGCACGGAGTTCCACGATCGCGCCGGAATGGGGACGGAGACCATCCCCGGCTGGATGTGGCTGGACGCCGACAAGCTGGTCGCCACCGCACTCGCGGATCTGGCCCGGGGCAGGACGGTGTCCATTCCCGACCCTCGGTACAAGGCGCTGATGGGTGTGGTCAAGGTGACGCCGCGTGCGCTGCTGGGCGGGATCACCACCCGGACGGGGCGCAGGTTCGGACCGCAGTAGCAACCGGGCACGGCCGTGCGGCGCCGCAGGCGCGGGCCGCTGCGGGAGAGGTGACGCCGCCCCTCGGGTGGGAGGATGGGCGTATCTGCCGGACCCAGGGGGGCCGGAGGCGGCGTCATGACATTCGTGCAGCTCATAGATTGCAGGACCAGCCGGTTCGACGAGATGAACCGGCTCGTGGACACATGGCTCGAACAGACCGGCGGCAGACGGAGTGCGACACACAGCCTGATCGGCAAGGACAGGTCGGACGCCTCGCACTTCATCGAGATCGTGGAGTTCCCCTCCTACGAGGAGGCGATGCGGACCTCGAACCTTCCGGAGACCGACCGCATCTTCCACGACATGATCGCCCTCTGCGACGAGATGCCCGTCTTCACGGACCTGGTGGTGGTGCGGGACGAGCAGTTGTACGTGGCGAACGTACGGCGGTACTTCGACGTCGTCGCCGCCCGGGGCGAGCTGCCGCCGCTCGACGGACTGCTCGCCGAGAACTACCACGGCCACGATCCCGCCAACGAGCAGGACACCATCGGGATGGACGCGATGCGGCGCGAGATCCGGGAGTGGCGGGCCGGTTTCGACTTCGCGTTCACCGTCGAGGACCAGATCGCCGAGGGGGACAAGGTGTGCACCCGCTGGTCCTGGAAGGGCAGGCACACGGGCGAGTTCCTCGGCATCCCGCCCACGGGCAGGGAGGTCACCACGACCGGCACGACGGTCTTCCGGTGCGGAGCCGACGGAAAGATCGTCGAGGGCTGGTGGCAGTACGACCGGCTGGGCCTGATGGAACAACTGGGGGAACTGGACGTGCTCGAGGTCTAGAAGGCAACGGGCCGTCGGGCCGCGAACCGCCCGGCCGGGTCCCGTTGTCGTGGGTGAGGCCGATGACGGCCCGAATGCGCCCGGCAGAGTAAGCCATCGGCCGCCGGCGGGTCGGGGGGCGGACAGCGCAAGGCCCGGCACCCCCGAGGGTGCCGGGCCTCAGTACCGCTTGTCGGCTCGCGTCAGTGGGAGTGACCGTGGCCGTGACCGGCCGCCGCCGGCTCCTCCTCTTCCTTCTTCTCGACGACCAGGGTCTCGGTCGTCAGCAGCAGGGAGGCGATGGAGGCGGCGTTCTCCAGGGCGGAGCGGGTGACCTTGACCGGGTCGATGACGCCGGCCTTGATCAGGTCGCCGTACTCGCCGGTGGCGGCGTTGTAGCCCTGGCCCTTCTCGAGCTCGGCGACCTTGGAGGCGATGACATAGCCCTCGAGGCCGGCGTTCTCGGCGATCCAGCGCAGCGGCTCGACGACCGCGCGGCGGACGATGGCGACACCGGTCGCCTCGTCGCCCTGCTTGCCGAGGCCGCCGTCCAGCACCTTGGAGGCGTGGACCAGAGCGGAGCCACCACCGGAGACGATGCCCTCCTCGACCGCGGCGCGGGTCGCGGAGATGGCGTCCTCCAGACGGTGCTTCTTCTCCTTCAGCTCCACCTCGGTGGCGGCGCCGACCTTGATCACGCACACGCCGCCGGCCAGCTTGGCAAGACGCTCCTGGAGCTTCTCGCGGTCCCAGTCGGAGTCGGTGTTCTCGATCTCGGCCTTGATCTGGGCGACACGGCCGGTGACGTCACCGGACTTGCCACCGCCGTCGACGATGGTCGTGTCGTCCTTGGTGACCGTCACGCGGCGAGCGGAGCCCAGCACGTCCAGGCCGACCTGGTCGAGCTTGAGGCCGACCTCCTCGGAGATGACCGTGGCGCCGGTGAGGACGGCCATGTCCTCCAGCATCGCCTTGCGGCGGTCGCCGAAGCCGGGGGCCTTCACCGCGACGGCGTTGAAGGTGCCGCGGATCTTGTTCACGACGAGCGTGGACAGGGCCTCGCCCTCGACGTCCTCGGCGATGATCAGCAGCGGCTTGGAGGAGCCGGCCTGGATGACCTTCTCCAGCAGCGGCAGCAGGTCCGCGATCGAGGAGATCTTGCCCTGGTTGATGAGGATGTACGGGTCGTCGAGGACGGCCTCCATGCGCTCCTGGTCCGTCACGAAGTACGGCGACAGGTAGCCCTTGTCGAACGCCATGCCCTCGGTGAAGTCCAGCTCGAGACCGAAGGTGTTGGACTCCTCGACGGTGATGACACCGTCCTTGCCGACCTTGTCCATCGCCTCGGCGATCAGCTCGCCGACCTGCTGGTCCTGGGCGGACAGCGCGGCGACGGCGGCGATGTCGGACTTCTCGTCGATCGGGCGGGCGGTGGCGAGCAGGTCCTCGGACACCGCGGCGACGGCGGCGTCGATGCCCTTCTTCAGGGAGGCCGGGGAGGCACCCGCGGCGACGTTCTTCAGACCCTCGCGCACCAGCGCCTGGGCGAGCACGGTGGCGGTGGTCGTACCGTCACCCGCGATGTCGTTGGTCTTGGTCGCCACCTCCTTCACCAGCTGGGCGCCGAGGTTCTCGTACGGGTCGTCGACCTCGACCTCACGGGCGATGGTGACACCGTCGTTGGTGATGGTGGGGGCGCCGAACTTCTTGTCGATCACGACGTTCCGGCCCTTGGGACCGATCGTCACCTTGACCGTGTCGGCAAGCTTGTTGACGCCGCGCTCGAGGGCGCGACGGGCGTCCTCGTCGAACTTCAGGATCTTCGCCATGGAGCGTTTCAGTCCTCTCGGATGCGATGCCCGGCAGCCCCCGGGGAACGGCCGTCATCACGGTGAAGAACGAACCGCGCCCCCGGCGCCCGGCTGATCGGTCGCGGGGGGCCAGGGGCGCAGTTCAGAGCAATCTGCTTCGGTGAATTACTTCTCGATGATCGCGAGCACGTCGCGAGCCGAGAGGACGAGGTACTCCTCGCCGTTGTACTTCACCTCGGTGCCGCCGTACTTGCTGTACAGCACGATGTCGCCGGTCTTGACGTCGAGCGGAAGACGCTCGCCGTTCTCGAAGCGGCCCGGGCCCACGGCCAGGACGACGCCCTCCTGGGGCTTCTCCTTGGCGGTGTCCGGAATGACCAGGCCAGAGGCGGTGGTCTGCTCAGCATCCAGCGGCTGGACCACGATGCGGTCCTCGAGCGGCTTGATGGCAACCTTGGAGCTGGTGGTCGTCACGATCCGACCTCCCCCTTCGGAGATCTCACGGGGTTAACTGTCTGAGGTGGCGACCAGGTGGATCCGTCGTCGCGGGTGCCGGACCTGCCCGTCGCTTTGTTGGCACTCGTCACTGCCGAGTGCCAGAGCCGAGACTATGACCGCGATTAGCACTCGGTCAAGCGGAGTGCCAGTCGGCCGCGGCGCGGCGCCGAGGACGGGCTGACCCGGGGGTCGTTCCGCACCCCGTTCCCCGGCCCGCGCTACAGGTAGTCCTCCAGACGGGCCACCGTGAACCCGCTCGCCTGGATGCGGCGCAGCAGGCGCGCCGTCTCAGCGGTCGGGGAGGCGAGTCGGCGGCCGGTCCCGCGGGGGCGGACGATGTCGCCCGGATGCAGGGCCGTGCCCGCGCCGTACGGTTGCGGTACGGGGCGCCACAGGATCACCGCCGAGACGCCGCAGTCCGCCGCCGCGCGGAGGGTGGTGCGGTCGTAGACGCCGTGCGGTGGGCGGAGCAGCCGCGGACCCGGGCCCGCGCGCGCCGTCAGCCGGTCCCGCTGTCCGCAGATCTCGGCACGCTGTTCGCCGTAGGAGCGGCCGCGCAGCACGAAGTGGCCCAGGGCGTGGTTCTGGACGGCCGCACCGGCCGCCCGCAGGCGCGCGGCATCCGCACCCTTCGGCCCGGCGCCGTCGGCCGTGAGGAACACACTGACGGGGAGCCGCAGTTCACGGACCATGTCCACGAACCGGGGGTCGCCCTCGACGTCTTCGTCGTACGCCAGGAAGACGACCTTGTCCTGGGTGGGAACTCGATCGAGGACCGGTGGCAGCCCATCTCCCGTCCGGCCCGGGCCGCCCGCGGGCCGGGCCGGACGGGGCGCGGGGGTGAGCGGAGCGCTCAGACCCCAGCGGCGGTACGCCCGATCCGGACGCTGCACCTTCTGCGCCGCCTTCTTGCCCAGCCGTTCGATCGGGTCGACGGACTGGGCGCAGCCGGACAGGAGCACGGCGGCGAGTGTCGCGGCGAGCAGGGCCCGCGGCCGTGCCCTCACGGGTGGACCTCCGCGCCCGCTTCCGCGAACCTCCCGTCCGTGGCCCTGCGCAGGAACCGTTGCGGCACGCCCGCGCCCGCCGTACCCCTGCCCGTGCGCTTCGCCGCCCGAACAGCACGCCGCAAGGGGCACCCGGCCCACTTTTCGTCGTTTTGTCGTACGAGCCACATGGTGTCGGATCCTTCCAGCGACCGGCGCCCCTGCCAGGCCGACACCGCGGCCGGACGCACGCCGTCCACCGACTGGTCGACAATGTCCGGGTGAACGACCTCTCCTTCGCCTCCCTGCTCACCCCCGAGGGCCGCGCTCTCCTGGACGAGGTGCGCGGCACCGCTCCGGCGCAGGAACTGGCCGTCGCCACCCGGTTGCGCCGCGAACACCCCGCCGATCTGGTCTCGGCGGCCCTCGCGCAGGCGCGGCTGCGCCAACGGGCGGCTGCGAAGTTCGGCGCCGAGGACGCGGAGCAGATGTTCTTCACGGCGAACGGGGTCGAGCAGTCCACCAGGACCGCCGTCGCGGCCCATCGCGCGGGGCGGCTGCGGGAACTCGGCGCGACCTCGGTCGCCGATCTGTGCTGCGGCATCGGCGGCGACGCGATCGCGTTCGCCCGGGCGGGAATCCGGGTCCTCGCCGTGGACCGGGACCCTCTGACGGCAGCCGCGGCGCGGGCGAACGCCGAGGCGCTGGGCCTGTCCGCACTGATCGAGGTGCGCGAGGCGGACGTCACGGACGTGGACGTGTCCGGCTACGACGCCGTCTTCGTCGACCCGGCGCGGCGCGGCGGGCGCGGCCGGATCTTCGATCCCGAGGCGTACTCACCCCCGCTGTCCTGGGCCGTGGCAACGGCCCTGAAGGCACCGCACGCGGCCCTGAAGGTCGCACCGGGCATCCCGCACGAGGCGGTGCCCACCGCGGCGGAGGCCGAATGGATCTCGGACGGCGGCGATGTGAAGGAGGCCGTGCTCTGGTTCGGCACGCAGCCGGGGCTCGTACGCGCCACCCTGCTGCCCGGCCCGCGTGTGCTGCGCGGCCGCGCGCTGCCCGACCCGCCCGTGCGCGCGCCCGGCCGCTACCTCTACGAGCCGGACGGCGCCGCGATCCGCGCGCACCTGGTCGCGGAGGTGGCGGAGGAACTCGACGGCGGTCTGATCGACGAGACGATCGCGTATGTGACGGCGGACGAGCACCGGGACTCGCCCTACGCCACCGCGTACGAGATCACCGACCGGCTCCCGTTCAACGTGAAGAGGCTGAAGGCGCTGCTGCGCGAGCGGGAGGTCGGGGTCGTGACCGTCAAGAAGCGCGGCTCGGCGGTCGAGCCGGAGGAGCTGCGCCGGAAGGTCCTGCCCAAACCGCACGGACCCAACGCCGTGACCGTGTTCCTGACCCGGGTGGCCGGTGCGCCGACGATGCTGCTCGGGCACCCGGCCTAGTTCAGCGGCAGTCCTGCGCACGCGCCCGGAGCAGTTCCCGCTCCCGCTCGTTGCGGGCGAGCGAAGCGGCGCGCTCGAACTCCGCACGGGCCTCGGACGTACGCCCCAGCCGGGCCAGCAGATCGCCGCGGACGCTCGGCAGCAGGTGGTAGCCGCGCAGGGCCGGCTCGCCCGCCAGCCGGTCGACGATCTCCAGGGCCGGACCCGGGCCCTCGGCCATCGAGACGGCGACCGCGCGGTTCAACTCGACGACGGGCGACGGCGACCGGGCGGCCAGCAGACCGTAGAGAGCGACGATGCGCGCCCAGTCCGTGTCCTCGTACCGGTGCGCATGGGCATGGCAGGCGGCGATCGCGGCCTGGAGGGCGTACGGGCCGGGGACCCCGGTGGCGACCGCGTCGGCGCGGCCGAGCGCGGTCACACCGCGGGCGATGAGCAGGCGGTTCCAGCGGGTCCGGTTCTGGTCCCCGAGCAGAACCGGCTCGCCGTTCGGTCCGGTGCGGGCGGCCGAGCGGGACGCCTGGAACTCCAGCAGCGAGGCGAGCCCGTGCACTTCGGGCTCCTTGGGCATCAACTCGGCCAGCACACGGGCCAGCCGCAGCGCGTCCTCGCACAGGGCGGGACGCAGCAGATCGTCACCCGCGGTGGCCGAGTACCCCTCGTTGAAGATCAGATAGATGACCTCGAGCACCGATCCGAGCCGCGCGTCCCGTTCGGGCCCGTAGGGCACCTCGAAGGCGACGCCCTTCGCCGCGAGGGTGCGCTTGGCCCGCACGATGCGCTGCGCGACGGTGGTCTCGGCAACGAGGAACGCCCGGGCGATCTCGGCCGTGGTCAGTCCGCCGAGCAGGCGCAGGGTGAGCGCGATGCGGGACTCGGCGGGCAGGACGGGGTGGCAGGCCGTGAAGACGAGCCGCAGCAGGTCGTCGTCGATGTCGTCCGGATCGGCCGGCTCGTCGACGTGGTACGGCGTCGCCTCCAGGTCCCGCCCGACCTCCGCCAGCTTGCGCGCATACCGCTCCCGGCGGCGTACGAGGTCGATCGCGCGGTGCTTGGCGGTGGCCGTCAGCCAGGCGCCGGGGTTGTCGGGCACGCCGTCGCGCGGCCACTGCTCCAGGGCGGCGACCAGTGCGTCCTGCGCCAGCTCCTCGGCGATGGCCACATCGCGCACGATCCGTGCGACACCGGCGATGACGCGCGGCGACTCCATCCGGAAGACGGTCTCGATCACGCGGGAGGGGTCGCCCGCGGCCGGGGAGGGGGTGGGCTGATGTTCCACAGCCCACCATGCAACACCCCCCGGCGGACGAGCGCCAAGGGACGCTCAGCCCTGGACGATCTCCCGCACCTCACAGGTGACCGTCCAGAACTCCTCATGGACCTTCACGAAGCGCTTGGCCCACTCGATCGCCTCGGCCATGTCCTTGCACTGCATGATCGCGTAGCCGCCGATGACCTCCTTGGACTCGGTGAAGGGACCGTCCGTGACGGAGAGCTCTCCACCTTCCCAGCGCACCCGGGTGCCCTGGGCGGTCGGCGTCAGCCCGGCGGTGTCGAGCATCACCCCGGCCTTGGTGACCTCCTCGATCAGCTCCCCCATGCGTTCCATCAGCTCGGGGCTCGGGCCCTCCTGGGGTGCGGTGGTCTCGTCGATGCGAACGAGCGACATGTAACGCGGCACGGTGACTCCTCGATACGGCGGCCGGGTCCGTCCCGGCCTCTCACCCATGCGTCGAACGGGGACGGCGTGCCTCGACACGAGCCGCGAACTTTTTCGCGGAATCTTTTTCCGTGGCCGTAGCCGCAGGCCGGACGCTCAGGTCCGGGCCCGGGGCCTCACCGGAGCGACTTCCACAACGCGCTCGCCGCCGGTTCCTTCGCCACCACTCGATCGTGGTCGGAAGCCGCCGGCACCACCGGCATCATCACCGTCTTCATGTTCTGCGACGTCAGCCCCTGCAGGCTCTGGGCGAAGCGCACCAGTTCCGGCAGCGAGTCCAGGCCGGTGTCCGTGGTCAGGCTGCCCGTGATCGCGTCGGCGACCCGGTAGAGGGCGGTGGGGTCGGTCAGCAGCTTCGACGACGCGATCTGTTCCAGCAGTGCCTTCACCACCTTCTGCTGCAGGCCTATGCGGCCGAGGTCGCTGCCGTCGCCTATGCCGTGCCGTGTGCGGGCCAGGGCCAGGGCCTGCTCGCCGTCGAGCCTGTGCGTGCCCGCCTGAAGGTGCAGATGGCTCTTGTCGTCGTCGATGTCCTGGTCGGTGGTGACCGTGATCCCGCCGAGCGTGTCCACCAGCTTCGCGAACCCCGAGAAGTCGATCTCGAGGTAGTGGTCCATGCGGATACCCGTCATCGACTCGACCGTCTTCACCGCGCAGGCCGGGCCGCCCACCGAGTACGCGCTGTTGAACATCGAGCTGTACGCCACCGCCGTCGTACCGCCCGAGGGCAGTGGGCACGACGGGCGGGTGACCAGGGTGTCGCGCGGAATGCTCACCACCGTCGCCCCGGCGCGGCCCGCGTCGACGTGCACCACCATCGCCGTGTCCGAGCGGGCGCCGGAGCTGTCGCCGCCGCCGAGTGCCGCGTTCGCCCGGCCGCCACGCGAGTCGGAGCCGAGGACCAGGAGGCTCAGCGCGCCGCTGGGCAGCGGAGAGGCGGAGGCCGAGGCCGAGGGCGCCGGGGTTGTCATCGCCCGCGCCGGCCGATCACTGCCCAGGGCACCGTCGATGTCGACGCTCTTGATGTTCTGGTTGAGGTGCCAGTACGCCCAGCCCGCCCCGGCCATCGCCAGAACGAGCCCGCAGGCGACGAGGGCTCCCGCGGCCCTGATCAGACGGGTCCGCCCATCGCCCCGCCGCGTTTCGCCACCCTTGCCGTCCCCGTGCGCGTCTTCTGAAGTCACGCGCAGGAACATAAGTCCGAATTATGGGGAGCAGAGACCCCTGTGCGTCATTCTTCGGAAAATCTCACGCTTCTTACCGCCCGCTCAGCCGTCCACCGGCATGATCCGAACGACGGGTCCCGGGACCCCGCCGCGTCAGTCCGCCGCCACCGACTCGAAGCGCCAGCGGTGCACCGCCCGGGTGACCAACCGGCTTTCCGGCTCGGGGAGTTCGGGGAGATCGGCGGCGTAGTCCGTATCCCACCAGGTGATGACGAGGACGCGGTCCTGGGGCGCACGGAGCATCTCCCGGCGCAGGGGCGGGGGCGTCAACTCCTGCGCCCTCGCCCACGACAGCAGTTCCTCGCCCCGGCCGGCGACCGCACGTGCCTCCCACATCAGCGCGACGGTCACGAGTACAGGTTCTCCTTGCTCACCTCGTGGACGTGGTCGTGGGAGTGCGCATTGCCCGGCACATGCGGATCCGTCACCGGAAGCGACGAGTCCGCCGACAGATCCCAGTCCGACGCCGCGCGGCCCCGGGCGACCATCTCCGCGCCCAGCGAGGCGACCATCGCGCCGTTGTCCGTGCACAGCTTGGGACGGGGCACCCTGAGCCGGATCCCGGCCGCCTCGCAGCGCTCCTGGGCGAGCGCGCGCAGCCGTGAATTGGCCGCCACGCCGCCACCGATCATCAGATGGTCGACGCCCTCGTCCTTGCAGGCCCTGACGGCCTTGCGGGTCAGCACATCGACCACAGCCTCCTGGAAGGAGGCCGCCACATCGCGCACCGGCACCTCCTCGCCTGCCGCGCGCCTGGCCTCGATCCAGCGGGCCACGGCCGTCTTCAGGCCGGAGAAGGAGAAGTCGTACGCGGGGTCGCGCGGACCGGTCAGACCGCGCGGGAACGTGATCGCCTCCGGGTCGCCCTCCCTCGCGTACCGGTCGATGACCGGGCCGCCCGGGAAGCCGAGGTTCAGCACGCGTGCGATCTTGTCGAACGCCTCGCCCGCCGCGTCGTCGATGGTCGCGCCCATCGGCCGCACATCGGAGGTGATGTCCGTGGACAACAGGAGCGAGGAGTGCCCGCCGCTGACCAGCAGCGCCATCGTCGGTTCCGGCAGCGCGCCGTGCTCCAGCTGGTCCACGCAGATGTGCGAGGCGAGGTGGTTGACCCCGTAGAGGGGCTTACCCAGCGCGTACGCGTACGCCTTCGCCGCCGAGACACCGACCAGCAGCGCACCCGCGAGCCCGGGCCCGGCGGTGACCGCGATACCGTCCAGATCCCGCGCGCTCACCCCAGCTTCCTTCAGGGCGCGGTCGATCGTCGGCACCATGGCCTCCAGATGCGCCCGGGAGGCCACCTCCGGCACGACGCCGCCGAAGCGCGCGTGCTCGTCGACGCTGGAGGCGATGGCGTCGGCGAGCAGGGTGCTACCGCGGACGATGCCGACGCCGGTCTCGTCGCAGGAGGTCTCGATCCCCAGGACCAGGGGTTCGTCAGCCATTGTTCTCGGTTCCTTGCACTGAGGAGTTGCCCGCAGCGGAACCGCCGTCGGGTGCTGTGCTGAGCCGCATCACCAGGGCGTCCACGTTCCCCGGCTGGTAGTAGCCGCGCCGGAAGCCGATGGGTTCGAAGCCGTAGCGCTCGTAGAGCTTCTGGGCGCGCACGTTGTCGACCCGGCACTCGAGCATCACCTCGGCGCACTCGAACGCGGTCGCCGCCCGCAGCAGCTCGGTGAGGAGCCGGCCGCCGAGCCCCGTGGCCCAGCGCTCGCGGGCGACGGCGATGGTCTGGATGTCGCCCAGGTCGCCCTGGGCGGCCAGCCCCGCGTAGCCGACCACGCGCTCGCCCTCCACGGCCACGACATAGCGCCGGGTCGCCTCCGGGCCGCGCGAGTGCGCGAGCTCGGACCAGAACATGCCCCGCGACCAGGCGTCCTCGGGGAACAGGTCCTTCTCCAGCTCCAGCACGGCATCGATGTCCCACCAGCGCATCTCGCGCAACGCGGGCGTCACGGGCACGGTCACTTGGGGGTGACCACCTTGTAGTTCTTGGGCACCTGCGCGTCGGGGCGGCGCAGATACAGCGGTCGGGGGGCGGGCAGTTCCTCACCCGCGGCCAGCTTCTCCACCGCCAGGGACGCGAGCGCGGCCGCCGTGACGTGCTCGGGCTCCCGCGCCTGCGGGAACGTGTCCGGATAGAGCAGCGCCCCGGCTCCGATGGCCGGCAGGTCGGCGACCGCCTCCGCGATGTCCGCGGGCCGGTCGACGGCGGGTTCGGTGACGCGGGTGCGGGAGTCGTCGTACCGCGCCCAGTAGACCTCCTTGCGCCGCGCGTCCGTGGCCACCACGAACGGCACGGTGAGGTCGGAGGCGTAGGCGAGGCCGTCGAGCGTGCACACGCCGTGCACGGGCACGCCGAGCGCGAGCCCGAACGTGTCGGCGGTCATCAGGCCGACGCGCAGCCCGGTGTACGGACCGGGGCCCACACCGACGACGATGCCGGTGACGGCGTCGAGGCGCGTGCCCGCCTCGGCGAGGACCCGGTCGACGGCGGGCAGCAGGAGTTCCCCGTGCCGACGCGCGTCCACCTGGCTCGACGAGGCGACGACGGACGTTCCGTCGTGCAGGGCGACGGTGACGGCGGGGGTGGCGGTATCCAGAGCGAGCAAGAGCACGCAAACAGCCTACGGCGCCGACGCCCGGCGCACGGCCGGGCCGGTCCGCGCGGTGCCTGCTGCTACCGTCACAGCAATGGAGTACGACGCGGTCGGTCCGTCAACGAATCGGTGAGTCGTACGAGACGGACACGGCTTGACGGGGACTTCCGCGTGCGGGGGCGAGAGGTGGGCACAGGTGGCTAGGGGCAGCTCGGGATTCGTGGCCGCGCTCACCGCGGCGGCGATCGCCGTGGTCGGTTTCCTCGCCTATCAGGCGTCGGCACACGTGCCCGACACCCTGGGCAAGCCCCAGGTGAAGAAGTCCCCCTCGGCCACGGCGTCGAAGCCGCCGCAGGACAAGAAGAACCCGGCGCCGCTGCCCGCCGCCTCGGGCACCGGTGAGCGGGTCGTGTACTCGACCGTCGACGACCGGGTGTGGCTGGTCGGCGCGGGCAACAAGGTGCGGCGCACCTTCACGGTGATGCCGGGGACGGTGGATCCGGCACCGGGCACGTACGCGGTGACCTCGCGCGGCGCCGTGGGCACGGGATCCGACGGCACGACGGTCGAGCACATCGTGCGGTTCGCACTGATCGACGGTGTGGTGTTCGGCTTCAGTGCGGCGGTCGACGGCAGCACGCCCAAGCCCGACGCCTCGAAGAAGCTGGGCGGCATCCGCGAGTCCCGTGCCGACGGCACCGCGATGTGGTCGTTCGCCACGGGCGGTCAGAAAGTCGTCGTCGTCAAGTAGGCGAAGGGCGGCACGCGCGGGGGGAAAACGCCCCGCCGGCCCCGTCCTATGCGGCCCTGCGCGGTTCCGGGGGCTCGTGGGCCGTGCGCGGCGCCCGGGGGACGGGGTCGCACGGCGGTGTCGAGACCGCCTTCGCCGCGGCACACGCCGCCAGCAGGTCCCGCATCGACACCCCGGCCGCTCCGGCCGGAACACGCGGCTGCGCCTCGTCACGTTCTGAAGCCGGCATGGACGCCTCCTGGTGTCGCGGGGGCGGCATGGTTAGGCAGACCTAACCACGAACTGATTCCCATGGGACCATGCCCGGCACCTGCGGCGCAATATCTTGCCGACGAGTTGTCGGAACGCCGGGTGACGAAGGTCGCCGCGCCGGGGGACCCTTCCGAAGGTGACCCGGCGGGTACACCTCGCGGGCGAAGACCCCCGTCGACCGGGCGGCTCCGCGCCGGGGACCCGGGACGGATCGCGTGCCGGCTCTCAGGCCGACAGGGCCGCGAGATCCACGGCCGACCAGCGCCGGCCGAGGCCCGTGAGGGTCACGCGCCGCACCTCGTCGGTGGTGTCTCCTACGGCGCGGTGGATGACCACGTGCAGCCGGTCGTCCGCGAGGTCCTCGACCTTGCCCTCGCCCCACTCCACGACGACGACGGAATCCGGCAGCGAGACGTCGAGGTCGAGGTCCTCCATCTCGTCCAGGCCGCCGCCCAGACGGTAGGCGTCCACGTGGACCAGCGGGGGGCCGTCCACGAGGGACGGATGCACCCGGGCGATCACGAAGGTCGGCGAGGTCACCGCACCCCGTACGCCGAGCCCCTCGCCGAGCCCGCGGGTCAGCGTGGTCTTGCCCGCGCCCAGCTCGCCGTTCAGCAACACGAGGTCGCCCGCGCGCAGCAGCTCGGCCAGCCGGCGCCCCAGCTCCTGCATCTGTTCGGGGGAGGTGACGGTGAACTCTGTGCTGACGCCCGGCATCGGGGCCTCAGCCGGGCTGTACGGTGCTGGTGCTTCCATAGCCACCCACGGTAGCCCCTGCCGGGACCGCCCCCGAGCGCATCAGGAGGTCGGCGAGACGGTCGGTGACCACCTCGGGGTGTTCCAGCATCACGAGATGACCCGCGTCCGGTACGAGCACCAGTTCGGCGTCCGGCAGCAGACCGGCGATCGCCTCGCTGTGCTCGCTGGGTGTGACCAGGTCCTGGATGCCCGCGAGGACGAGCACCGGCAGCTCGGCGAAGCGGGCCAGCGCCTTCGTCTTGTCGTGATCGGTGAAGGCCGGATAGAACTCGGCGACCACATCGATCGGGGTGCCCTCGATCATCCGCTCCGCGAACCGCGCGACGGCCGGGTCGACGTCGCGGGACGCGAACGAGTACCGCTTGATGATCCCGGCGAACAGGTCGGCCGTCGCCCGGCGCCCCCTCTCCACCAGCTCCGCCTGCTGGCCCAGCGCCTTCAGCACACCGGGGAGGATGCGCCGCACGGCGTTGACGCCCGCGACGGGCAGTCCGAAGTTGACCTCGCCGAGCCGTCCGGACGACGTGCCGACGAGCGCGACACCGACGACCCGGTCGCGGATCAGCTCCGGGTACTGGTCGGCGAGCGCCATCACCGTCATGCCGCCCATGGAGTGTCCGACGAGCACCAGGGGGCCCTCGGGCGCGGCCGCGTCTATCACGGCCTTGAGATCGCGGCCGAGCTGATCGATGGTGACCGGCGTGCCCTCGGCCTGGGCCATGCCGCGTGCGGAACGGCCGTGGCTGCGCTGGTCCCAGTGCACGGTGCGGACGACGCCGCGCAGCGCGGCCCGCTGGAAGTGCCAGGAATCCTGGTTGAGGCAGTAGCCGTGGCTGAAGACGACGGTGACCGGCGCCGGCGCCTTGCGCCCGAAGAGCCGGCGGCGCCGCGGAACCGTTCCGCCCTCCGGCTCGATGTCGTCGACCTCGTAGTGCAACGCGGTGCCGTCGTCCGCGTGGGCCTTGCCGGGGGCACCCCGCAGGGTGCCGTACGGTCCCGTCGAGTCGAGGGCGAGCCGGGCCTTGCGCCGCATGCCGCGGCCGACCGTCATCCGCTCTATGGCGACGCCGGCGGCGGCGCCCGCGGCCACCACGCCTATCGCGGCGCCGGCGATACCGGCTATGCGCCAACTCCCGCCGGCGGAGGCGGTGGCGCCGGTGACGGCCTCCACAACCTCGGCACTGCTCTCGCTCACGACCCGTTTCCTCCCCGCCGGAGGCTCCGCCCGTCCGGCCTTCCGCTGCCCACCCTCACTCGTGTGGGTTACCCAACTTGTTCCGCATTCACATTCACGTAGACGCGGGGAACTCGGGATCCGATCCGGGTCACGATTTCGTAAGCGATGGTTCCGGCCGCCTGCGCCCAGTCCTCGGCGGTGGGCTCACCGTGCTCGCCGGAGCCGAAGAGAATCGCCTGCGTGCCGGGCGCCGGCTCGTCGCCGCCCAGGTCCACCACGAACTGGTCCATGGCGATCCGGCCCGCCACCGTCCGCAGCTTGCCGTCGACCAGGACCGGGCCGCTGCCGGAGGCGTGTCGCGGGACGCCGTCCGCGTAGCCGACGGGGATCAGGCCGAGGGTCGTCGTACCGGAGGTCGTGTACTGGTGCCCGTAACTGACGCCGTGACCGCCGGGGACCTGCTTCACCAGGGCCAGCGAAGCCTTCAGCGTCATCACCGGGCGCAGCCCGAGGTCCGCCGGGGTGCCGAGCTCGGGGCTGGGCGACAGGCCGTAGACGGCGATGCCGGTCCGGACGAGGTCGAAATGGGCCTCGGGCAGGGTCAGCGTGGCCGGCGAGTTGGCGATGTGGCGCACCTCGGGCCGTACGCCCCGCTCCTCGGCGTGCGCCACCATCTCGCGGAAGCGGCCGAGTTGGGACGCGATGGAGGGATGTCCGGGCTCGTCGGCGCAGGCGAAGTGCGACCACAGGCCGACGACCCTGACCAGGCCGTCCGCCTGGGCCCGCAGGGCCTCGGCGACGAGTTCCGGCCAGTCCGCGGGCTGGCAGCCGGCCCGCCCCAGGCCGGTGTCGGCCTTGAGGTGGACGCGGGCCGGCATGCCGGCGGCGGCCGCGGCCTCGCGCACCTCTTCCAGGGCCCACAGATCGCTCACGGACACGTCGACGTCGGACTCGATCGCGCGGCGCCAGGGCCCGCCGGGGGTCCAGAGCCAGCACAGGACACGTCCGTGCAGGCCCGCCTCACGCAGCGCGAACGCCTCCTCGGGCGTGGCCGTGCCAAGCCACTCGGCACCGGCTTCGAGGGCGGCGCGGGCGCACGGCACCGCCCCGTGGCCGTACGCGTCCGACTTCACCACGGCCATCAGGGCGGCGCGGGGAGCGAGGGCGCGCAGGGCACGGACGTTCGCCCGCAGAGCCGCCAGGTCGATCTCGGCACGGGCGCGCAGAGGTGCCGTCTCAGTACTTGTCATCGCGCCCCAGTCTCTCAGAGGGCTCCGCCGCCTCTTCGACGCCGGTGCGGCGCGTGCCGATGACGTACCGCAGGCGGGGCGGCCGGTCAGCCCCGTACGTCCCGCCAGGCCTCCGGGATGGCGTTCGCCACGTCGTGTGCCCCCGCGGGCGCGCCGTCCGCCGCGTACCGGCCCGCGAGACCGTGCAGATACGCGGCCACGCCGGCCGCGTCCCGGGCGGAAAGACCCGATGCGAGCAGTGAACCGGACAACCCTGACAGCACGTCCCCGCTCCCGGCGGTCGCGAGCCAGGGCGTGCCCGTGGCGTTCACCAGGACGGGCCCGCCCCCGGCGTCCGCCACCAGCGTGGTGGAACCCTTGAGCAGCACGGTCGCCCGGTAACGCGCCGCCAGTTCCCGCACCGCCGCGAGCCGGGCCCCCTCGACCTCCTCGCGCGACACCCCGAGCAGTGCGGCGGCCTCCCCCGCATGCGGGGTCATCACAGTGGGCGCGCCGCGGCCCCGGACGACGTCCCGGTCGGCCAGCCGCAGCCCGTCGGCGTCGACGAGCACGGGCACGTCCGCCTCCAGCACCTCCGCCACGGTCGCCGCGTCGTCACCGACGCCCGGCCCCACGACCCATGCCTGCACCCGCCCCGCCTTCGCGGGCCCGGTGTCGGAGACCAGCGTCTCGGGGAAGCGCGCGATCACCGCTCCCCCGGCGGGCCCCACGTACCGCACGGCTCCGGCCCCGCCCCGCAGCGCGCCCGACACCGCGAGCACGGCCGCCCCGGGGTAGCGCGCGGATCCGGCGGCGATACCGACCACCCCGCGCCGGTACTTGTCGCTCTCGGCCTGCGGCAGGGGCAGCAGCGCCGCCACGTCCGCGTGCTGCAGCGCCTCGAGTTCGGCCTGCCCGGGCAGTTCGAGCCCGATGTCCACGAGGCGTACGGAACCGGCGTACTCCCGGGCCGGGTCGATGAGCAGGGCCGGCTTGTGGGTGCCGAAGGTCACGGTCAGATCGGCCCGTACGGCCGGGCCGAGCACCTCGCCGGTGTCGGCCTCCACCCCGCTCGGCAGGTCGACGGCGACCACGGCCGCCCGCGACTGCCCGACGATCGCGGCGAGCCGCGCCGCGTCCGGCCGCAGGCCGCCCTTGCCGCCGATCCCGACGATTCCGTCGACCACGAGGTCGGCACGCCGGATCGCCTCCTCGGCGGCGCCCACGGACTCGGGGCCGCCCGGCACCACCGTGCCGCCCGCCCCCCGCAGGGCCGCGAGCCCGCCCTGATGGGTCCTTTCCGGCGCGAGCAGCACCGCCGTGACGCCCGCTCCGCGTCGGGCCAGCCGCGCCCCGGCGTACAGGGCGTCACCGCCGTTGTCCCCGCTGCCCACCAGCAGCACCGTCCGGCTGCCGTACACCCGTCGCAGCAACTGAGCGCAGGCCGCGGCCAGTCCGGCGGCGGCGCGCTGCATCAGCGCACCCTCCGCAAGCCGTGCCATGAGCGAACGCTCGGCCGCCCTCACCGTCTCCACGCTGTACGCAGTACGCATACCGTCGAGTCTCCCTCACGACCGCCGGTCGGGAGCGGACCTACCCCTCCGCCACGACGACCGCCGAGGCCACGCCCGCGTCATGACTGAGCGACACGTGCCAGGACTTCACGCCGAGTTCGGCGGCGCGGACCGCGACCGTGCCCGTCACCCGCAGCCTCGGCTGGCCGCTGTCCTCGACGTAGACCTCGGCGTCGGTCCAGTGCAGCCCGGCGGGCGCACCCAGAGCCTTGGCCACCGCCTCCTTGGCCGCGAACCGCGCGGCCAGGGAGGCGACACCGCGCCGCTCCCCGTTCGGCAGCAGCAACTCCTGGTGCAGGAAGAGGCGTCCGGCCAGACCCGGCGTGCGCCTCAGCGACGCCGCGAACCGGTCGATCTCGGCCACGTCGATGCCGACCCCGATGATGCTCATACGGAGCACCCTACGGCGGCCCGCCTCCGCTCCCCGGTCTCCGACGACGCGTCCGTCACGACCGGCTGCCGGCCTGCGGCGACCGGTCGGCACACGGCTGTCCCGAACGCCGGAGAGCGCCCGCTCCGGAGGGGTCCCGGAATCCCCGGCCCCCGGCGAACAGGCCGCCACCGCTGCGGCCGTCGACTCCCCCGTCCCGTGTCCCTGCCCGACTCGCACTCCCCGGCCGGGCGTTCGAGTCGTGTTCACAGGCCCCGAGGACTCATTCCACCGTCACCGACTTCGCCAGGTTCCGCGGCTGGTCCACCTCGTTGCCCCGGGCCGTCGCCAGTTCGCAGGCGAAGACCTGGAGGGGCACCGTCGCGACCAGCGGCTGCAACAAGGTGGGCGTCGCGGGGATGCGGATCAGATGGTCCGCGTACGGGGCCACCGCCTCGTCGCCCTCCTCCGCGATCACGATGGTGCGCGCACCCCTCGCACGGATCTCCTGGATATTGGAGACGATCTTGTCGTGCAGGACCGAGCGCGCTCGGGGCGACGGCGCGACCACGACGACCGGCAGGTCCTCCTCGATCAGCGCGATCGGCCCGTGCTTCAGCTCGCCCGCCGCGAAGCCCTCGGCGTGCATGTACGCCAACTCCTTGAGCTTGAGGGCGCCTTCTAGGGCCACCGGATAGCCGACGTGCCGGCCCAGGAAGAGCACGGTGTTCTTGTCGGCGAGCGAGCGCGCCAGCTTGCGTACCGGCTCCATGGTCCCGAGCACCCGCTCGACCGCGCGGGAGATCTGCGACAGGTCGCGGATGACGACATGGATCTCGTCACCCCACTTGGTGCCGCGCACCTGTCCCAGGTAGAGGGCCACGAGATAGCAGGCGACGAGCTGGGTCAGGAACGCCTTGGTCGAGGCGACCGCGACCTCCGGGCCCGCATGCGTGTACAGCACGGCGTCCGACTCCCGGGGAATCGTCGACCCGTTGGTGTTGCAGATGGCCAGCACCTTGGAACCCTGCTCACGGGCGTGCCGCAGGGCCATCAGCGTGTCCATGGTCTCGCCGGACTGCGAGATGGCGATGACCAGCGTGCGCGGGTCGAGGATCGGGTCCCGGTAGCGGAACTCGCTGGCCAGCTCGACCTCGCACGGAATGCGTGTCCAGTGCTCGATGGCGTACTTGGCGATCATCCCGGCGTGGAAGGCCGTGCCGCACGCCACGACCACGATCTTGTCGACCTCGCGCAGTTCGGCGGCCGAGATCCGCAGTTCGTCCAGGCGCAGCGAGCCGGAGGCGTCGATACGGCCGAGCAGGGTGTCGGCGACCGCCTTGGGCTGCTCGGCGATCTCCTTGAGCATGAAGTAGTCGTAGCCGCCCTTCTCGGCGGCCGAGGCATCCCAATCCACGTGATAGGAGCGGACGTCGGCGGGGCGGCCGTCGAAGCCGGTGACCGTGACGCCGTCGCGGCGCAGTTCGACCACCTGGTCCTGGCCCAGCTCGATCGCGGACCGGGTGTGGGCGATGAACGCCGCGACGTCCGAGGCGAGGAAGGCCTCGCCCTCACCGACGCCCACCACCAGCGGGGAGTTCCGCCGGGCGCCGACAACCACGTCCGGCTCGTCGGCGTGCACCGCCACCAGGGTGAACGCGCCGTCCAGCCGCCGGCACACCAGCCGCATCGCTTCCGCCAGGTCCGCCGTCACCGCGAACTCCTCGGCGAGCAGATGGGCGACGACCTCGGTGTCCGTGTCGGAGGCGAGCACATGGCCCCGCTCCGCCAGTTCGGCCCGCAGGAGCGCGAAGTTCTCGATGATCCCGTTGTGGACGACGGCGACGCGGCCCGCGTTGTCGAGATGCGGATGCGCGTTGACGTCGGTCGGTGCGCCATGGGTGGCCCAGCGGGTGTGCCCGAGACCCGTGGTGCCGGCCGGCAGCGGCCGATCCACCAGCTCCTTCTCCAGGTTGACCAGCTTGCCCGCCTTCTTGGCGGCGGCCAGGCCCCCGTCCGCGAGCACGGCGACGCCCGCCGAGTCGTATCCCCGGTACTCCAGCCGCTTCAATCCCGCCACGACCACATCGAGCGCCGACTGCGGCCCCACGTATCCCACAATTCCGCACATGTGCCGCAGCCTACGGTCCGGGGGACGTCCCGACCTCTCGAAGCGTGCCCGAAATCGGAAATTCCCACTGGCGTACGAACACCCGCGCGCCGAAGCACACATGGCAGACCGGGCACTCGTGATCAACCAGTGATGGAGCGCGGCACCGAGTGTGTCGAAAAGTGCTCGCCCGGACGACCGGGGCGGGGGGGGATCCCCCTGTTCGCCACCAAAGCCGAACTCCGCCGGGCCAAGGGGCTGGGACAGGAACGCGTCATCGCGCGCATCCAGGCGCGCCACGAGGCGATGGACACCGCCGGCGGGCAGGCGGCTGCAAGCCCTCAGCCGACACGGCCCGTCGCGACACCGCCGGCGGCCGGTCCGTCGTCCGGCCTCGGCGGGCGATTGAGCCATCCGGATTACCCGGTCCGCGAAGGCACCACGGACCGGCCGGATCGGCCAACGGACGCGACGGCGGACGAAATCAGCCCACCCTTCGACATGTCCGCGCCAGGCGGACGTGACGCACCCCACCCCACAGTCCGGTTCGAACTCCGTTAACAATGGACTGTGATCTCTCCGGTCTCCTCGATGCCCCGGAGCGCCCACCGGCCAAGGCCGGAGGCGACTCCCTACGTCGACCTCACCCGTGCCGAGTGGAGCGCGCTGCGCGACAAGACGCCGCTGCCGCTGACGGCCGAGGAGGTCGAGAAGCTGCGCGGTCTCGGCGACGTGATCGACCTCGACGAGGTGCGGGACGTCTACCTCCCGCTGTCGCGGCTGCTCAACCTCTACGTCGGCGCCACCGACGGCCTGCGCGGGGCCCTGAACACCTTTCTCGGCGAGCAGGGCTCCCAGTCCGGCACCCCGTTCGTCATAGGTGTCGCGGGCTCCGTGGCGGTCGGCAAGTCGACCGTCGCCCGTCTGCTGCAGGCCCTGCTCTCCCGCTGGCCCGAGCACCCGCGGGTGGAGCGGGTGACCACCGACGGCTTCCTGCTGCCCACCGGGGAACTCCAGGCCCGCGGGCTGATGGCGCGCAAGGGCTTCCCCGAGTCGTACGACCGCCGGGCGCTGACCCGTTTCGTCGCCGACATCAAGGCCGGCAAGGACGAGGTGACGGCCCCGGTCTACTCGCACCTGATCTACGACATCGTGCCCGGTCGCACGCTCACCGTCCGCCGCCCGGACATCCTCATCGTCGAGGGCCTCAACGTGCTCCAGCCGGCCCTCCCGGGCAAGGACGGCCGTACCCGGGTCGGCCTCGCCGACTACTTCGACTTCAGCGTGTACGTCGACGCCCGCACCGAGGACGTCGAACGCTGGTACCTCAACCGCTTCCGCAAGCTCCGCCAGACCGCCTTCCAGGACCCCTCGTCGTACTTCCGCAAGTACACGCAGGTCGCCGAGGAGGAGGCCCTCGACTACGCCCGCACGATGTGGCAGACGATCAACAAGCCGAACCTCGTGGAGAACATCGCACCGACCCGCGGCCGCGCCACCCTGGTGGTGCGCAAGGGCCCGGACCACAAGGTGCAGCGGCTGAGCCTGCGCAAGCTGTAGAAGACCGACGACGTGGTGCCGCGAACGCAGCCGTCGCCTTCACCAGCAACGAGTACCGCCGGGCATGGGGCTCCACCGCGCAGCTCCTGCTGAACCTGCTGGGTATCGTGCTCGCGGGCACGGTCACCCTGCCGACCCAGAAGTGGTTCTGGGCCGGACAGCGTGAACGCAACTCCGGAGCCGGGCGTCTCTAGCCGAGCGCCGACTTCACCGCGTCCGCGAGACGGCCGGCCACGGACCGCGCCTGGTCGATGTCTGCGGCCTCCACCATGACCCGCACCAGCGGCTCGGTGCCCGAGGGACGCAGCAGCACCCGCCCGGTCGACCCCAGCTCCCGCTCGGCCTCGGTGACGGCGGAGGCGACGTCGGCGGACGTACCGACACGGGACTTGTCGACGTCGGGGACGTTCACGAGGACCTGCGGCAGCCGCTGCATCACCGAGGCGAGGTCCTTGAGCGTGCGGCCGGTCTGCGCCACCCGCGCGGCCAGCAGCAGGCCGGTCAGCGTGCCGTCACCGGTGGTGGCGTGGTCGAGGATGATGACGTGCCCGGACTGCTCGCCGCCGAGCGCGTAGCCCTTCTCCTTCATCTCCTCCAGCACGTACCGGTCACCGACCGCGGTCTGCACCAGGTGGATGCCCTCGCGCTCCATGGCCAGCTTGAAGCCCAGATTCGACATGACCGTCGCGACGACGGTGCCGGAGCGCAGTGCGGAACGCTCCCGCATCGCCAGCGCGAGTACGGCCAGGATCTGGTCGCCGTCCACCTCCTCGCCCGTGTGGTCCACGGCGAGGCAGCGGTCGGCGTCGCCGTCGTGCGCGATACCGAGATCGGCGCCGTGCTCGACGACGGCGGCCTTGAGCTTGTCCAGGTGGGTCGAGCCGCAGCCGGCGTTGATGTTGAGGCCGTCGGGCTCCGCGCCGATCGTGACGATCTCGGCGCCCGCCCGAGTGAACGCCTCCGGGGAGACCCGGGCGGCGGCGCCGTGGGCCTCGTCGAGGACGATCTTGAGCCCTTCGATGCGGTTCGGCAGGACGTCGAGGAGGTGGCCCACGTACCGGTCGAGGCCCTCGCGGTAGGACCTCACACGTCCGACCCCGGCGCCCGTGGGCCGGTCCCAGGGAGCGCCGGTGCGGTGCTCCTCGTACACGGTCTCGATCTTGTCCTCGAGATCGTCGGCCAGTTTGTGGCCACCGCGGGCAAAGAACTTGATCCCGTTGTCGGGCATGGCGTTGTGGCTGGCGGAGAGCATCACACCGAGGTCGGCGCCGAGCGCACCGGTCAGATACGCGACGGCCGGGGTGGGCAGGACTCCCACGCGCAGCACGTCCACGCCCGCGCTGGCGAGCCCAGCGACCACGGCGGCTTCCAGGAACTCCCCGGACGCACGCGGATCCCGTCCGACCACCGCCTTCGGCTTGTGGCCCTCGAACGTACCCGCCTCGGCCAGTACGTGTGCCGCTGCCACGGACAGACCGAGCGCCATCTCGGCCGTCAAATCCGCGTTGGCGACGCCGCGTACGCCGTCCGTACCGAAGAGTCGTCCCACTGTGTCGTCCTCCGAACGTTGCTGCGATTGTGCGGCTCCGGATCTGTCTTCAGGCTTATCACCCGCGTCCGTACCGAGACCGTCGGGATTGCTCCATAAGCTCCACAAGCCGAACTCCATAAGCCGGGGATAAGCGCCACTCCCCGTAAACGAACCGCCCCGGCGGCACAGAGCGTGCTGCCGGGGCGATGCGTGCGCGCTGCAGGCGGTACGACGCCCGCAGCGACCAGCGGATGCGATCAGCGCTTGCTGTACTGCGGGGCCTTGCGGGCCTTCTTCAGACCGGCCTTCTTCCGCTCGACCGCGCGGTCGTCGCGGCGCAGGAAGCCGGCCTTCTTCAGCGCGCCACGGTTGTTGTCGACGTCCGCCTCGTTCAGCGCACGGGCGACACCGAGACGGAGCGCACCGGCCTGACCGGAGACGCCGCCACCCGCGATGCGGGCGATGACGTCGTAGCGGCCGTCCAGCTCGAGCACCTTGAAGGGCTCGTTGACTTCCTGCTGGTGCACCTTGTTCGGGAAGTAGTCCTCGAGGGTGCGACCGTTGATCTTCCACTTTCCGGAGCCCGGAACGATCCGGACGCGGGCGATGGCGTTCTTGCGACGGCCCAGGCCGGCGGCCGGCTGGGGCTCGCCGAAGCGGGACGCGAGGGACTCGGAGGTGTACTCACCCTCCACCGGGACATCGGTCTCGGTGGTGTAGCTGTCGATGTCAAGCTCTTCGAGCGGCTGCTCGGCAGTGGTCTCGGCCACGATTCTCCTCAGATTCTCTTCGGTCTTAGGGGGTGGCCGGACTTACTGCGCGACCTGGGTGATCTCGAACGGCACCGGCTGCTGGGCAGCGTGCGGGTGCTGGTCACCCTTGTAGACCTTCAGCTTCGAGAGCATCTGACGGCCCAGGGAGTTCTTGGGGAGCATGCCCTTGACGGCCTTCTCGACGGCCTTCTCGGGGTTGTTCGCCAGCAGGTCGTCGTAGCGGACGGAACGCAGACCACCCGGGTAGCCGGAGTGGCGGTACGCCATCTTCTGGGTCCGCTTGTTACCGGACAGGTGCACCTTGTCCGCGTTGATGATGATGACGAAATCGCCGGTGTCCACGTGGGGCGCATAGATCGGCTTGTGCTTGCCGCGCAGCAGCGTGGCGGCGGTGGTGGCCAGACGGCCCAGGACGACGTCCTGAGCGTCGATGACGTGCCACTGACGCGTCACATCGCCGGGCTTGGGGCTGTACGTACGCACGGTTCGTAGCCTTCGCTTCTTCAGTGAGGATCCTGACAAGGTCACCGAAGACGATCACGACAGCCCAGACCGCACTGCGGTGACGCAAGCCGCGTGCAGGTCGCTGGTCATCGGCCCGGTGGACCGGTGTAAGGGCCCCTCACGTGAGAATGAGCAAGCCAATACACATAACGAACAGCCAGGATAACGGGGGCATCCACATGGGTCAAAACGAAGGGGCCCGCGCCGGTCCTGGCGGTTTCGGCGCCGCGGCACCGCCGATCGTCCCCGCGACCGCACCCCGCCGCGCGTGCCGGACCCGGTGACCTCGCCCTCAAAGGTCGGACAGGCTGGTTTTGCCGGGGCTGCCACACAAAGCGGGAGCCTGTCCATTCTGCCTCCCGGTCGCGCCGTCCCGGGGGCCACCGAAGGGAACGGGACCCTTCGCGGCCCGTCTAAGATGCGCCGCATGAGTTATGGGCAGGGGGAGCCCCCGTGGGATCCCTGGAAACCGACTTCCCAGCAGTCCGAGCGGGGTAGCCGCAGCGACACCCCCGACTGGGCCGCGCTCGCCGAAGCCTCCGAGGCGCGCAACAAGCGCCGTCGGCTGCTGCTGATCCTCGGCGGCGCCCTGGCCACGGTCGCCGTCGGCGCCGCCGTCGCCGTGGCCGTCGTGTCCGCGAACGGCAGCCCCGAGGCATCGGGCAAGCCGTCCGGCTCGCTGCCGGGCACCGCGGACCTCCCCAGCGGGAGTGCCGCGACCGTTCCGACGTTCGCCCCGACCTCGGCTCCTCCTCCGCTGGACCCGATGGACTTCATATCCAGCGTGCAGAAGGACAAGGCACCGATCAGCGCGGACACGCTGTTCCCCGGCACCCAGCTGACCGTGGGCACGAACGTCTACAAGAAGGGGCCGACGGCGGACACCACGAAGTGCGCCTCGGCCGCTCAGAACACGCTGCCCGCGGTGCTCACCAAGAACCGCTGCACCCGTGTCATCCGTGCCACCTACACCAAGGACGGCGTCGCGGTGACGGTCGGCGTGGCGCTCTTCGACACCACCGACCAGGCGACGAAGACCAAGCAGCAGGCGGACAAGAAGAGCTTCATCACCTCGCTGTTCGGCAAGGGCGTGCCCACGTTCTGCCGCAAGACGGTCTGCCGTTCCACCACCAATTCCTACGGTCGCTACGCCTACTTCACGCTCGCCGGCTTCACCAACGGCAAGGACGTGACGGCCAAGGACGCCAAGGTCTTCACGGCTGGCGACGACATGGCCGCGTTCGCCTTCCGGCAGATCCGCCGCCGCGGCGAGGTGCAGGCGGCCGCGGCCGCCGACCAGTGATACGCCGCGCGTCCGCAGACCACAGGCGTCCCGGGGAACACCGGGACGCCGTGCGGTCGATCACGGGATCGGCCTGACGTCATGCGGATGCGAGGACGCATCGGTCTGCTGGGAGCGATCGGCGCGGCGGTGACGGCGCCACTGGCGGTGTGGGCCTGGCCGGACAAGGCACCGGTGACGGTCGCGACCGATCTGCGGGAGCGCGACCCCAGGGCCACCCCGGCCGCACGCCGGGTGTACGCGATGCTGGCCGGCCTGGAGAACGACGCACGGCACGGCCGCCCGAGCCGCACGGTCATCGGGCAGCACGTGGAGCTGCAGAACGAGCGGTACAACCCCCAGTACGGCGACTACCGCGGCACCAAGCAGCCGGGCTACTACTACCGCAAGGCACAGGACATCACCGGGCGGCTGCCCGGGTTCGTGGAGCTGGACCTTGGGCCCGGTTACGGACAGCCGGGCTGGGCGGTGGGCGAGTCCCGCTCCTACTCACGCTCCTGGCCGAGCTGCCGCCGGATGTGGGGGTACGTCGACGACGCCGTGGATCTCGCCCTGGGCGTCTGGGCGGGCCTGCCGCGGCCGGACGACGGCTCGTACCGTCCCTCCGGCAGCCACTGGGACTGCACGTCCGGCACCGAGGTCTCGCTGCCGCACAACGGGGGCGGCCCCGCGGGCATCGTCGGTTTCTCCTTCCACCAGCCGTACCCCGGAAGCCCGGTCAAGGGATTCGCACAGACACAGCAGCGCAACTCCCCCGCCGCCCACGACCCCGGCTGGTTCGCCCGGGTGATCACCCCGGGCACCTCGGAGCACCAGGACCTGCTGCACGACCTCGACTTCCTCGCCGACCATCTGGGCTATCTCGCCGACCACGGGGTTCCGGTGCTGCTGCGCCCGTACCACGAGATGAACACGAAGCCCGGGCACGGCTTTTGGTGGGGGGGCCAGGACCCGGACCACTTCCGGCAGTTGTGGCGCGTGACGTACGACCACCTCGTGGGGCGGCGCGGACTGCACAACCTGATCTTCGTATGGGCGCCCAACTCCTGGGACGGCTCCTACGGGCGCGAGCCCCGGCCCTACTACCCTGGCGACCGTTACGTGGACGTGGTGGGGGTCGACGACTACAGCGGCAGCCCCGCCGAGCCGTTCGGTGCGGGGGCCTGGACGGAGGTCTGGTACCGCGGACTGGAGCAGTACGGCAAGCCGCGGATCGTCGCCGAGTCCTTCCACGTGCCACTCAACGCCGCCCGGCCGGACACCCTGGACAGGACGCCGTGGGTGCTGTGGACCGTGTGGGGCCAAGCGTTGTCGTACGACAACGCCTCGTCCCCCCGAAAGAAGAACACGGGGGCGGATGTGCAGCGGACCTACCGGTCTCCCAAAGTGATCAGTGGCGGAAACTGGGCACACTCAGTCACGAATCGACATTGAACGTCTACAAGTCGGTTAACTTTTGACTACAACATTCACACCCGCTTCTCTTACACGCCTAAAATGTGTAAGCATCATTCACCTGTTCGGCCGGTGATCTGGGCGCCCGAGGGGGGGCATCTGAGGGGCAGCGGCCGAGACGCCGAAGAGGCGTTCGAGGACGCGTAACCCAGGGCACAAGCATGCGACGCGCACAGTGCGTCATGCCCGCCTGCCCGCTTCCTCGAGGCGCCGACCGATCTCACGGGAGTTCCGCAGTCGTCATGGCATCGACACTGGTCGACGGGAGCGTGCCGCATTCGCGGCACAATCAGAAGCTCACCCAGCGCACCGCGGCATGGAAGCCAGGGATCATCCCCTTCCTGCTGCCCTTCGTCCTGCTGGTCGCCATGGGCCTGTGGACCTACCGGCCCAGTTCGTCGGCACTGAGCTGGGTCCTGACCATCGTCTGGTCCCTGCCGGTGGTGGGCGTGATGGTCGGCATCCAGGGTGCCCTGCTGATCCGCCGCCGGGTCCGCCAGAGCGACCGGATGATGGATCCCGCACCGGTCGACCAGGACTTCCTGATCGTCCTCTGCCCCACCATCGGACGGCACGACACCTACCCGGCCCTTGAGCGCTCGGTACTGTCGTACGTCGAGCACATGCCCGAGTGGTTCCCGTACATGCGCGTGGACATCCTCACCGAGGAGGGCTGCGAGGCGGCGGAGGCCATCGACCGGCTCGCCCAGTCCCACCCGCTGATCCGGGTGATCACCGTGCCCAAGGACTACGTCCCGGCCAACGGCACCCGGTTCAAGGCCCGTGCCAACCACTACGCCCACGAGCTGCGCATCGCGGAGGGCGAGGCCCTCGACTACGTCTGGGTGCTGCACATGGACGACGACACCGGCGTCGGCCCCGACACCGCGACCTCGCTGGCCCAGTTCATCAACCGGCAGCGTCGTGCCCACCCCGACGAGGCCAAGCACATGGCCCAGGGCATCCTCACGTACCCCCGCGAGAACGCGGTCAACCGTTTCACCTGGCTCGCGGACGCGGTGCGGCCCGCCGACGACATCGCCCGTTTCCGCGCGCTGACCGGCCTCGGCACCCCGGCCGCCGGCGTGCACGGCGAGCTGCTGGTGCTGCGCGCCTCCATCGAGGCCACCATCGGCTGGGACTTCGGCCCCAAGGAGATCGTCGAGGACGCCCGACTCGCCCTGACCTTCTGCCGCAAGTACCCCGGCCGCAGCGACTGGTTCAACGGCCGCTGCTACGGCGCATCCCCCGCGAACTCGGCCGACTTCGTCAAGCAGCGGGAGCGGTGGGCCTGGGGCCTGGTGGCGCTCTGCTTCAACAAGGCCGTGCCCTGGCGCTACCGCTGGTTCCTGTCGATCTGCGTGGCCACCTGGATCCTCGGCCCGCTCCAGCACATCGCCGCCGTGCTGCTCCTCGGCTGGCTCGTCAACGACATGAACACCTCGCCCGTGACCCAGTCCGTGGTCATCCTGTGGGCCCTCAACTTCGCCTACGTGATCTGGACCTACTGGGAGGGCCTGCGACTGAACGCGCTCGCGTCGGTCAGTGGCCGGCGCAAGTGGTGGGAGCCGATCGTCGTGGTCGCGCTCATCCCCGTCTTCTCGGTGCTGGAGGGCCTCGGAGGCTTCAAGGGCTTCCTGAAGTTCGTCCGGCGCGAGGAGAACAAGTTCGTCGTGATCGCCAAGCCCGCCTGACCGCCCGGAAGACAACTGACATGCGCTCGCGACTTCCCCTGCTCGCCATCTTTCCGGTGACCGTCCTCGCCGTCGTGGTGGGCACCCCCTTCGTCCTCGGCGACCACCCGGTGCGCTGGGAGGCGGGCTCGGCCATGCCCAAGATCGTCAAGGGCGACGCCGAGGAGCCCGCCGGCCCGGCCGGCCACTCCACGGACAAGACACCCGGCTCCTCCGCGTCCTCCTCCACCGACGCCCTCCAGGTCACCAAGCCCTGGAAGAAGGGCATGCCGCAGTGGGGCGTACAGCTCTACTGGGAGGAGGAGAAGAACAAGCGATCCGACACGTTCATCGAGGCACAGGCCGGCAAGCAAGCGAAGTACCTCATCGGCCTGGGCGCGAACTCGGTGTCGGTCTCGTTCCCGTTCTTCATCGAGGACTCCACGTCCAACAAACTCTCGGCCGGCGCCAAGACCCCGTCCCCGGAACGTCTCGAACGGGTGCTGAAGGTGTTCAAGGACGCCGGGTTCCGCACCACGGTCCGCCCGATCCTGGACGAAGGCACCCTGGAGCAGTCGAACGGCTGGCGCGGCAGCATCGAGCCCGCCTCGCGCTCCGCCTGGTTCGCCTCGTACAAGCAGTTCCTCACCCCGTACCTCAAGGCCGCCGAGGACACGAAGGCGGACACCTTCGTCATCGGTACCGAGCTGAACTCCTTGGAAGGCGACGCCGGCTGGGACACCCTGGTCAGCTACGCCGAGAAGGACTTCTCCGGCGAGGTCGCCTACGACGCCAACTGGGACAACTACGTCACCCGCCGGATCAACATGCCGGTCAACCACCTCGGCGTCGACGCCTACTTCCCCGTCAAGGTGCCGGACACCGCTCCGGTCCAGGACCTGGTCAAGGGCTGGAACGACTGGCTGGACAAGAAGGCCACCGGTTCGCTGCCGAACATCCTCGTCTCCGAGACCGGCATCGGCGCCATGAACGGCGCCTACCACGCCCCCGGTGACTTCTACGTCAAGCGAGCCGTCAACCCCCAGGTGCAGGCCAATTGGTACAACGCCGTCTGCCAGGTGGTGCAGGACCGGAAGATGCAAGGCATCTACTGGTGGTCGCTCTGGTTCGACGACGACCCCAACACCAAGCCCGACGACAAGGTCGCCTCCCGGCTCGACTTCGCCGGACGCCCCCTCTCGGAGAGAGCCATCAAGTCCTGCTTCACCTCTGACTACGCGGGACCCGGTACCGCCCCCACCAGCTGACCGAGCGGAGGCAATCGTGCAAGAAGCCATCATCCTGGTGGGCGGCAAGGGAACTCGCCTGCGCCCGCTGACCAACCACACCCCGAAACCGCTGCTCAATGTCGCGGGCTCGTCCTTCATCCGGCACCAGATCGCCAAGCTGATGGACGCAGGGGTCGAGCACGTGGTGTTCGCCACCTCGTACCTCGCCAGCCTCTTCGAGGAGGAGTTCAAGGACTTCTCCCGGGATCTGGAGATCTCCTACGCCGTCGAGGAAGTCCCGCTCGGCACCGGCGGGGCCATCCGCAATGCCGCACGCCTGCTGCGCGGCGGTCCTGCCGACGGGCCGGTGCTCATCCTCAACGGCGACATCCTGTCCGGCGTGGACCTGCGCGCCATCCTGGCGCGGCACCAGGACAAGGACGCGGACGTCACCCTGTACCTCACCCGGGTCGCCGACCCGCGTGCCTTCGGTCTCGTCCCCACCGACGAGGACGGCCGGGTGCTGTCCTTCCTCGAGAAGCCGAAGACGGCCGAGGAATGCGTCACCGACCAGATCAACGCCGGCTGCTACGTCTTCGGCCGGTCCGTCCTGGACACCATCCCCGCCGACCGCGAGGTCTCGGTCGAGCAGGAGACCTTCCCGCAACTCGTCGCCCAGGGACGGCGCGTGTTCGGACACACCACTGAGGACTACTGGCGTGACCTCGGTACGCCGCTGGCCTTCGTCCACGGCTCGGCCGACCTGGTCACCGGCAAGGCGACCTCCCCCCTCGTGGAGACGCCCGCCGAAAACCTGATCCATCCCACGGCCGTGATCGACCCGACGGCCCGCGTCACCGGTGGTTCGACGATCGGCCCGCAGGCCGTCGTCGGTCCGCATGTGCTCGTCGACCGCTCCATCATCGGCGCGAACGTCACCGTGGCCGAGGGCGCCCGCATCCGGGAGTCCGTGGTCGACCACGACTCCTCGATCGGCAGCGAATCGTTCCTTCACGAGGTCGTTGTGGGCTGCCACTCCCATATCGGCGCGCAGAACGAGCTACCCGCCCAGCTGCGGCTGTCGTGCGGCATCCGCATTCCCGCCCAAGGGGTGCGCGTCAGCGGAACGGCTGTCGCCTGCCCGACGGTCCACTGAAGCAGCCGGCCGGCCCCCGCGGCCTCAACCGGGCATTTTCTGGAGAATCGTGACCACCCACGCCTCAACGGCCGTCAGCCCGCAGCTTCCGCGACGGCACCGTTCGGAGTCCCAGCCGGACAAGACGGACCGCCTGCGCAAGTACCGCCCCGACATCCAGGGCCTGCGCGCGGTCGCCATCATGATGGTGGTCGCCATGCACTGCGGCATCCTCGACATCCACGGCGGCGTGGACGTCAGCTTCGTGCTCAGCGGCTTTCTCATCGGCGGTCAGCTCCTGGCCGAGATCGACAAGACCGGGAAGGTCTCGCTCGGCAAGTTCTGGGCACGGCGCTTCCGTCGCCTCTCCCCGTCCATGGCGATCACCATCGTCGGCACCGCCGCCGCCGCGTGGATCTTCGGCAGCCCGCTGCGCTTCCGCGACTACGTGGCCGACGGTCTCAGCGCCTCTCTCAGCTTCCTGAACTGGCGCCTGGTCGAGAACGGCACGGACTACTTCGCCAACGACGGCAGCCAGTCCCCGTACCAGCACTTCTGGTCGCTGGGCATCGAGGAGCAGTTCTACGTCGTCGCCCCGATCCTGCTGGTCGTCGCGGTATGGCTCAGCCGCAAGATCTTCCGCAACCGATTCCTGGTGGTCCTGGGGCTGCTGGCCGTCATCGCAGGATCCTTCTACCTGGGCTGGACGAAGACGGCGGAGAACCAGCCGCTCGCCTACTTCGCCACCCACACCCGGATCTGGGAGATCACCACCGGCGTCCTGCTCGCCCTCGCCGCCCCGCTCGTTTCTCGCATGAACACCGGCTTCGCGGCTGTCCTCACCTGGCTCGGTCTGGGCACCGCGCTGGTCACGGCCATGCTCATATCCGACGCGACCCCGCTGCCCGGCTACGCGGTGGCCGGTCCCGTCGCGGGCGCCCTGCTGGTGATCGCGGGGGGCTGCGCCAACCCCAGGTTCGGCGCGGAACGGCTGCTCGACAACCCCGTGCTCGACTTCATCGGCAACGCCAGCTACGGCTGGTACCTGCTGCACTGGCCGCTGCTGGTGCTCTGGCCGTCCATCGTGGACCGCCCGTTCACCATGTCCGACCGGTTCCGGGTGGCGGTGCTGTCCTTCCTGCTGGCCGTCGTCATGCACTACGCGGTGGAGCGCCGGTTCAAGCGGAACACACAGTTGGTGGCGCGGCCGTGGAAGGGCGTCCTCACCGGATTCGTCCTCACCGGCGTCACTTCCGGGGCGATGGTCCTCGCCACGATCGTCCCGCTGCACCTGGCAACCTCCTCCTCGTCGAGCACGGTCGCGGTCGGATACACGAGCGAGGCGTCGGTCGAAAAGTCCGTGCACCGCACGCAACTCTCCGCGGCGGTGCAGAGTGCTCTGCCCAGCGCCCCCAAGAACTCCGCCGAGCACGGGTGCATCGACAACTTCGACGTCAAGAAGTTCGTGATGCGCGACGGCTGTGTCGTCGGCGATCCGAAGGGCTCGAAGACGGTCGTCCTCATGGGTGACTCTCACGCCTGGCAGTGGAGCGACACCTACCACGAGGTCGGCAAGGAACTCGGCGTACGCGTGGTGACCATGACGAAGGGCGGCTGCTCGCCGCAGATCTACCACATCATCAACCCTCAGGTGAATCGCGAGTACACCGAGTGCGACAGTTGGCGCCAGTCGGCGTTCGCGGAGCTCAAGAAGATGCACCCGGATGTCCTCGTCATCGCGGACCGAGCCCGCCGTGAGGCGAACCGGGCCGGTGCCGAGGCCTCGTTCAAGGTGTTCAAAGAGACCGGCGCCAAGCTCGTCTACATGACGGACACCCCGGAACCCGGCCAGAACATCCCGGACTGTCTCGCCACGCACATCGACAACACCACCCTCTGCAACCGCAAGCAGTGGCAGGCGCTGGAGTACACGGAGTTCCGCACCATGGAGCGGGAAGTGGCCGAGAAATACGGCGCGGACATCATCGACACGACACCCGCGTTCTGCGCCGCTGACGTGTGTCCGGCGGTCATCGGCGACCAGATCGTCTACTTCGACAACAGCCACATCACGTCGTCGTACTCGAAGACCCTGAAGCCCTTCCTGGAGCCGGCCCTGAAGCAGATCCTGGACAAGGCGTAGCATCCTTCCAGGCCCCGGGGGCTCCGCGGCGACCGCCGCGGAGCCCCTTTTCAGTGCACCGCGCCCCGTACCCGCCGCGCCACCCGCTGCCGTTCGGCGAGTTGGTCGTCCGCCGGGTACGCGACCTCTTCCAAGGTCAGCCCGAGCGGCCGTACGACATGGACGGCGCTGTCGCGGACACGGGCGTCGAGAACCTTCCGCGGCCACTCCGCACCCCGATGTCCGTCGCCCACGAACAGCAGGGCCCCGACCATGGAGCGCACCTGGTTGTGGCAGAAGGCGTCGGCGCGGACCTCGATCTCGACGATGCCGTCCGCACCCCGGCGCACCCCGAAGTCGAGGATCTCGCGGATCGTCGTCGCCCCCTCGCGCTTCTTCGCGTACGCCTCGAAATCGTGCTCCCCGACCAGGGTCTTGGCGGCGGCGTCCATCGCGGCGACGTCCAGGGGCCAGTCGTGCCACAGGACGTGGTTGCGCAGCAGCGGATCCGTGCCCCCGGGGTTGTCGGTGACGCGATAGACATAGCGCCGCCACATCGCGGCGAAACGGGCGTTGAAGCCGCTGGGCGCCTCCCTGAGCGCCCAGACCCGTACGTCCCTGGGCAGACGCCCGGCAAGCCGCTTCAGCAGCTTGCCGCTCTGTTCGGCCCAGACCTCCCGGGGCAGATCGACGTGGGCGACCTGTCCGCGCGCGTGCACCCCGGCATCGGTGCGCCCGGCCACGGTCAGCTCGTAGGTCTCCCGGGACCGGGTGACGGTACGCAGGGCGTCCTCGATCTCCCCCTGCACGGTCCGCCTGCCGCCGGCCTGCTTGGCCCAGCCGTGGAAGTCGGTGCCGTCGTACGACAGGTCCAGCCGCACCCGTACGAACCCGGGCTGCACTTCGTCACTCACGTAGAGATCCTCTCAGGAACGCGAAAGCGGGCCCGCCCGGACGGACGGACCCGCTTTCTGCGAGGTCAACCTCAGGCGTCCTTGGACTCCTCGGCAGCCTCGACGGCCTCGGCCGGCTTGGCGTCCTCGACGACCTCTTCGGCCTTGGTCTCCTCGGCCTTGGTCTCGGCCTCCTTGACGGCGCGCTTCGTCGCCGCCTCGGCCTCACCGGTCGCCTGCTGGGCCACCGTCAGCGCCTCGACCAGCTCGATGACAGCCATGGGCGCGTTGTCGCCACGGCGGTTACCGATCTTGGTGATGCGCGTGTAGCCACCCGGACGGTTCTCGTACCGCGGGCCGATCTCGGTGAAGAGCGTGTGGACGACGCTCTTGTCCGTGATGACCTGGAGCACCTGACGGCGGTTGTGAAGGTCGCCCTTCTTCGCCTTGGTGACCAGACGCTCGGCGTACGGCCGCAGGCGGCGGGCCTTCGCCTCGGTGGTGGTGATACGGCCGTGTTCGAAGAGCGACTTCGCGAGGTTCGCGAGAAGCAGCTTCTCGTGCGCGGCACTGCCGCCCAGACGGGCACCCTTGGTGGGCTTCGGCATTGTTCTTCTCCTGTGTGTCTGCCCCGGCCGTATCAGGTACCGAGGTCAGTATCCGAGCAGGCGGGCGCCTGTCGGAGACCCCGCGCCCCGAGGGGCGCGGGGAGCTGCGCGACCAGCCGCAGCCGAAGACCGATCAGTACTGCTCGGTCTCCACAAAACCCGCGTCCGCGTCGTCGTCGGCACCGAAGGCGTCGGCGGCGGCGGTCGGGTCGAATCCGGGCGGGCTGTCCTTCAGGGCCAGGCCCATGCCGGCCAGCTTCGCCTTGACCTCGTCGATGGACTTCGCACCGAAGTTGCGGATGTCCAGCAGGTCCGCCTCGGAACGCGCCACGAGCTCACCCACCGAGTGGATGCCCTCGCGCTTGAGGCAGTTGTAGGAGCGGACGGTGAGTTCCAGCTCCTCGATCGGGAGCGCCAGGTCGGCGGCAAGGGCGGCGTCCGTCGGGGACGGGCCCATGTCGATGCCCTCGGCGTCGATGTTGAGCTCACGTGCCAGACCGAACAGCTCGACCAGGGTCTTGCCCGCCGACGCCATGGCGTCGCGGGGACGCATGGCCTGCTTGGTCTCGACGTCGACGATCAGCTTGTCGAAGTCGGTGCGCTGCTCGACACGGGTCGCCTCGACCTTGTAGGTGACCTTGAGAACGGGCGAGTAGATGGAGTCGACCGGGATACGGCCGATCTCCTGGCCCACCTGCTTGTTCTGCACGGCGGAGACGTAGCCGCGACCGCGTTCCACGGTCAGCTCCATCTCCAGCTTGCCCTTGCCGTTGAGCGTGGCGAGGACGAGGTCGGGGTTGTGCACCTCGACACCGGCCGGGGGCGCGATGTCGGCGGCGGTGACCAGACCCGGGCCCTGCTTGCGCAGGTACATCACGACCGGCTCGTCGTGCTCCGAGGAGACGACCAGCTGCTTGATGTTGAGGATCAGGTCGGTGACGTCCTCCTTGACGCCCGGCACGGTGGTGAACTCGTGCAGGACACCGTCGATGCGGATGCTGGTGACAGCGGCACCGGGGATCGACGACAGGAGGGTACGGCGCAGGGAGTTGCCGAGGGTGTAGCCGAAGCCCGGCTCCAGCGGCTCGATCACGAACCGGGAGCGGAACTCGTCGACGACCTCTTCGGTCAACGAGGGACGCTGAGCGATCAGCATGTGTGGATCAGATCCTTCAGTCGTGGACGCCCGCTATATGACGCCCGACGGGGCCGCACCCGGAATGCAGAGGTGCGGGTACTGCAAGGGTACGGGCGGCACGTCCCGAAAGGGCCGTACCGCCCGAAACCGCTGTCCTGCGGAGCGGCCGTGCGTCAGACGCGGCGGCGCTTCGGCGGACGGCAGCCGTTGTGCGGGGTCGGGGTGACGTCCTGGATGGAGCCGACCTCGAGGCCCGTGGCCTGCAGGGAGCGGATCGCGGTCTCACGGCCGGAACCCGGGCCCTTGACGAACACGTCGACCTTGCGCATGCCGTGCTCCTGCGCGCGACGGGCGGCCGACTCGGCGGCCATCTGCGCGGCGAACGGCGTGGACTTCCGGGAGCCCTTGAAGCCGACGTGGCCGGCGGAGGCCCAGGAGATCACGTTGCCCGACGGGTCGGTGATCGAAACGATGGTGTTGTTGAACGTGCTCTTGATGTGCGCGTGGCCGTGAGCGACGTTCTTCTTTTCCTTGCGGCGCACCTTCTTGGCAGCGCCCTGACGTCCCTTGGGGGGCATCTACTAACTCCTACGGGAGGTGGTCGGTCCTACAGCGAAGACCGTGGACAGGTGTCCGCTGCGGACTACTTCTTGCCCGGCTTCTTCTTGCCGGCGATGGCGCGACGCGGGCCCTTGCGGGTGCGGGCGTTGGTGCTGGTGCGCTGACCGCGGACGGGCAGACCCCGGCGGTGCCGCAGACCCTGGTAGCAGCCGATCTCGACCTTGCGGCGGATGTCGGCCTGGACCTCACGACGGAGGTCACCCTCGGTCCTGATGTTGTTGTCGACGTACTCGCGGATCGCGACCAGCTGCTCTTCGCTCAGGTCACGGACGCGGGTGTTCGGGTCGACGCCGGTCGCAGCCAGCGTCTCCTTCGAGAGGGTCCGGCCGATGCCGAACACGTAGGTCAGGGCGACCTCCACGCGCTTTTCGCGCGGGATGTCAACACCGGAAACGCGTGCCATTCAATGGCTCCAGTTGATCTTCGGAGGTCTTCCGCAGAACCGGCTCCCAGCCGCCGTACCAGGTACGAACTGGGTCCCCGGCCTCCGAACCGGGGGTATCGGAACCGATCGGTTCCGGGTCCTGCGTATGAACATATTCAGCTTGCGTCGCGCGAAGTTCTGCGGATGCAGAGGATGCGGTCCTGCGTCAGCCCTGGCGCTGCTTGTGGCGCGGGTTGTCGCAGATGACCATGACCCGACCGTGACGACGGATCACCCTGCACTTGTCACAGATCTTCTTGACGCTCGGCTTGACCTTCATGGATGTGAGGTTCTCCGGGTCAGTGCCACCACCCCGTGGAGACGGGGTACCGGCAAGATCTACTTGTAGCGGTAGACGATCCGGCCACGCGTCAGGTCGTACGGAGAAAGCTCCACCACGACCCGGTCGTCAGGGAGAATGCGGATGTAGTGCATACGCATCTTGCCGCTGATGTGTGCCAGGACCTGGTGGCCGTTCTGGAGCTCGACCTTGAACATGGCGTTCGGAAGAGACTCGACGACAGTGCCCTCGATCTCGATGGCACCTTGCTTCTTGGCCACGCTTCGCCCTTCGAATCGACTACCTTGATCGGCTCCGGTCCCGCATGCGGACATGCGGATGCACGAGAGCCGACGAGTCAGTCTACGTCAGGCCTCTCGGAAAGACGAATCGCGGAAGTCTGCCCCATGTCCGAGATCATCATGCGGGCAGGGGCCTGTCCGGCACCGGCTCTCAGGCGAGCGGGTCCGGCGCGGCCGTCACGCCGTACTCGGCGAGCTTGGCCCTGCCCCCGTCGGGGGACGTCAGCACCAGCGGGCCCTGTTCGGTCAGGGCGACGGAGTGCTCCCAGTGCGAGGACCAGGTGCCGTCGGTGGTGATGACGGTCCAGTCGTCCTCGAGGACGTCCGTCTTCGGGGTGCCCAGGGACACCATCGGCTCGATGGCCAGGCAGAACCCGGGGACCAGCTTGGGGCCCTTGCCACGGCGGCGGTCCACGTAGTTCAGCAGATGGGGGTCCATGTGCATCTCGGTTCCGATGCCGTGCCCGCCGTAGTCCTCGATGATCCCGTACTTGCCGCCACCGGGCTTCGGCTGCCTGCGGATGTAGGTCTCGATGGCCCGGGAGACGTCGACCAGGCGGTTGCCCTGCTTCATGGCGGCGATCCCGGCCCACATGGACTCCTCGGTCACCCGGGAGAGCTCGACCAGCTCCGGAGCGTGACCGGACCCCACGAACGCCGTGTAGGCGGCGTCGCCGTGCCAGCCGTCGACGATGGCGCCGGCGTCGATGGAGATGATGTCCCCGTCCTTGAGCACGACCTCCTCGGACGGGATGCCGTGGACGACGACCTCGTTCACCGAGGTGCAGATGGTGGCGGGGAAACCGCCGTACCCGAGGAAGTTCGGCTTGGCCCCGTGCTCCGCGAGAACCTTGCGGGCGACCTCGTCCAGGTCCTTCGTCGTGGCGCCCGGCACGGCCGCCTCGCGCGTGGCCGCGTGCACGGCGGCGACGACCAGCCCCGCCTCACGCATCCTGGCGATCTGCTCGGGGGTCTTGATCTGCACCATGACGACTGCGGCCTTTCTGGACCGGAGAGAAACACGGACTTCTTCAACGATACGGGCGCGCCGGACCGCCCATCACCGCTCACAGCTCGGCCGCGGCTCCCGGAGGGAACCGCGGCCGTGTGTGCCGGAAGCGACTACTTGGCGCCGTCCTTCTGCTGGAGCGCCTCCATCGCGCGCTGGGTGACGTCCTCCACCTTGCCGAGCGCGGAGATCGTGACCACCAGGCCCTGCGACTTGTAGTAGTCGATGATCGGCTCGGTCTGCGTGTGGTAGACCTCGAGCCGCTTGCGGACGGTCTCCTCGGAGTCGTCGTCGCGCTGGTAGAGCTCGCCGCCGCAGACGTCGCAGACGCCTTCCTGCTTGGCCGGCTTGTACGACACATGGAAGACGTGCGCCGAGTCGTTGCGGCAGACGCGACGTCCCGCGATGCGCTTGACGACCTCTTCCTCGGGCACCTCGAGGTCGAGGACCGCGTCCAGCTTCATGCCCTCGGTCCTGAGCATCTCGTCCAGCGCCTCGGCCTGCTTCACATTGCGAGGGAAGCCGTCCAGGAGAAAGCCGTTCTTCGCGTCGGGCTGCTCCATGCGGTCCTTGGCCATCGCGATGGTGACCTCGTCGGGAACCAGCTCACCGCGGTCCATGTAGGACTTCGCGAGTTTGCCAAGGTCCGTCTGCCGGCTGATGTTGGCGCGGAACAGGTCGCCCGTGGAGATGTGCGGGATCGACAGGTTCTTGGCGAGGAACGCGGCCTGCGTTCCCTTCCCGGCACCGGGCGGCCCGACGAGGACGATTCGCATCAGCGGAGGAACCCTTCGTAATTGCGCTGCTGGAGCTGGCTCTCGATCTGCTTCACCGTCTCGAGACCGACACCCACGATGATCAGGATGCTGGTTCCGCCGAACGGGAAGTTCTGGCTCGCCCCGAAGCCAACCAACGCCACTGTCGGTACGAGAGCAATCAGACCCAGGTACAGCGATCCCGGCCAAGTGATCCGGTTGAGCACGTACGAGAGGTACTCAGCAGTGGGCCGACCGGCCCGGATGCCAGGGATGAAGCCACCATACTTCTTCATGTTGTCCGCGACTTCCTCGGGGTTGAACGAGATGGCCACGTAGAAGAACGCGAAGAAAACAATCAGCAAGAAGTACATAGTGATGTAAATCGGGTGGTCGCCCTTGGTCAGGTTCTGCTGGATCCAGGCTTTCCACCCGGAATTACCCCCGGAGAACTGCGCGATCAGGGCCGGGATGTACAGCAGCGACGACGCGAAGATGACGGGGATCACACCCGCCTGGTTCACCTTCAGCGGGATGTAGGTCGAGGTCCCGCCGTAGGAACGCCGGCCGATCATGCGCTTCGCGTACTGGACCGGGATGCGTCGCTGAGCCTGCTCGACGAAGACGACCAGGCCGACCATGACGAGGCCGACGAGGATGACGGTGCCGAACTCGATCCAGCCCCCGGCCAGGGTGCCCTGCTTCTTGATCGCCCACAGCGCGGACGGGAAGGTCGCGGCGATCGAGATGAACATCAGAATGGACATGCCGTTGCCGATGCCGCGGTCGGTGATCAGCTCACCGAGCCACATGACGACGGCCGTACCGGCGGTCATGACGACGACCATCGTGATGGTCGTGAAGATCGACTGGTCGGGGACGATCGAGGTCGCCACCGGGCAGCCCGAGAACAGCGCGCCGCTGCGGGCGGTCGCCACCAGGCCGGTGCCCTGGAGGATCGCGAGGGCCACCGTCAGGTAACGGGTGTACTGCGTGATCTTCGTCGTGCCCGCCTGGCCCTCCTTCTTGAGGGCTTCCAGGCGCGGAATGACCACGGTCAGCAGCTGGAGAATGATGCTCGCCGTGATGTACGGCATGATGCCCAGTGCGAAGATCGTGATCTGCAGCAGCGCGCCACCGCTGAACATGTTGACCAGACCGAACAGGCCCTGGTTGCCCTTGGCGACGTCGATACACGTCTGGACGCTCTTGTAGTCGACGCCCGGGATCGGAATGTGCGTACCGACCCGGTACACCACGATGATGCCGAGCGTGAAGAGCAGCTTCTTGCGCAGGTCGGGCGTCCTGAACGCCCGGGCGAACGCGGTGAGCACGGTGCCTCCTGCGACCCCCGCGCGTCTGCGTCAAGGGTGACGGTCTTGAGTATCCGACTGAACAACGACTTGGGTAACGGCTGACTGCCGCCCTGAGTGCCCGAACCGCGGCACCCTGTGAAAGTTGGCAGTGCAGGCCACCTTACCGGCGAGACTGCTCCCTTGGAACGACCAACCGGGGATACCCCATGTGGGATATCCCCGGCCGGGATCGTTCAGGTCATCGAGACGCCCGAAATTCTCAGACGAGCTCGGTGACGGTACCGCCGGCGGCGGTGATCTTCTCCTTGGCGGAGCCGGAGACGGCGTCGACCGTCACCTGCAGCGCCACGGAGATCTCGCCCTGCCCGAGGACCTTGACGAGCGCGTTCTTGCGAACGGCACCCTTGGCCACCAGACCCTCGACGGTGACCTCGCCACCCTCGGGGTAGAGCGCGGCCAGCTTGTCGAGGTTCACGACCTGGTACTCGGTCTTGAACGGGTTCTTGAAGCCCTTCAGCTTCGGGAGGCGCATGTGGAGCGGCATCTGGCCACCCTCGAAGCGCTCCGGAACCTGGTAGCGGGCCTTCGTGCCCTTCGTACCACGACCGGCCGTCTTACCCTTGGACGCCTCACCACGACCCACACGGGTCTTGGCGGTCTTGGCGCCCGGGGCGGGACGGAGGTTGTGGATCTTGAGCGGGTTCTGCTCCGCCATGATCAGTCGACCTCCTCGACCGACACGAGGTGGCGGACGGTGTGCACCATGCCGCGGAACTCGGGACGGTCCTCCTTGACGACCACGTCACCCAGGCGCTTGAGGCCCAGGGAACGCAGGGTGTCGCGGTGGTTCTGCTTGCTGCCGATGTAGGACTTGACCTGCGTGATCTTGAGCTGCGCCATGATTACGCACCCGCCCCGGCACGCGCCCGCAGCAGGGCCGCGGGGGCGACGTCCTCGAGCGGCAGACCACGGCGGGCCGCGATCTCCTCGGGACGCTGCAGGCCCTTCAGGGCCGCCACGGTCGCGTGCACGATGTTGATCGCGTTGTCGGAGCCGAGCGACTTCGACAGCACGTCGTGGATACCGGCGCACTCGAGCACGGCACGCACCGGACCACCGGCGATAACACCGGTACCGGGCGACGCGGGCTTCAGGAGCACGACGCCGGCAGCCTTCTCACCCTGGATCGGGTGCGGGATGGTGCCCTGGATACGCGGGACCTTGAAGAAGTGCTTCTTGGCCTCCTCAACGCCCTTGGCGATGGCGGCCGGCACCTCCTTGGCCTTGCCGTATCCGACACCCACGGTGCCGTCACCGTCGCCCACCACGACCAGCGCGGTGAAGCTGAAGCGACGACCACCCTTCACAACCTTGGCGACGCGGTTGATCGCGACAACGCGCTCAACGTACGCGGTCTTCTCGGCGGCAGCAGCGCCGCCGTCACGGCCCTTCCGGTCCCGCCGCTCGCCGCCACCGGCACCGCCACCGCGGCGCTGGGGTCCAGCCATTGGAATTACCTCTCTCTGTTTCCGCTAGCTACGGCAGGCTCAGAACTTGAGCCCGGCTTCGCGGGCGGCGTCCGCCAGGGCGGCGATGCGCCCGGCGTACTGGTTGCCACCACGGTCGAACACGACAGCCTCGACACCGGCGGCCTTGGCGCGCTCGGCGACCAGGGCGCCGACCTGCTTGGCCTGCGCGGACTTGTCGCCCTCGCCACCACGGACCGAGGTGTCCAGCGTGGACGCCGATGCCAGGGTGTGGCCCTTGAGGTCGTCGATCACCTGCGCCACGATGTGGCGGTTGGAGCGGGTCACGACCAGACGCGGACGCTCCGCCGTACCCGAGATCCGCTTGCGGATCCGGATGTGACGGCGCTTGATCGCGGCGCGCTTGTAGGCGTCGCCCTTGAGGATCTTCTGTCCGTATGCCATGGCTTACTTACCCGCCTTTCCGACCTTGCGGCGGATGACTTCGCCCTCGTACTTGACGCCCTTGGCCTTGTACGGGTCGGGCTTGCGCAGCTTGCGGATGTTGGCCGCAACCTCGCCGACCTTCTGCTTGTCGATGCCCTCGACCGAGAAACGGGTGGGGGCCTCCACCTTGAAGGTGATGCCCTCGGGGGCCTCGACGGTGATCGGGTGGCTGTAGCCGAGCGCGAACTCGAGGTTCGAGCCCTTGGCGGTCACGCGGTAACCGACACCGCTGATCTCGAGCTTCTTCACGTAACCCTGGGTCACGCCGGTGATCATGTTCGCCACCAGCGTGCGGGACAGGCCGTGCAGGGCCTTGTTCTGACGCTCGTCGTTGGGGCGGGTGACGTGCAGAACGCCGTCCTCACCCTTGGCGATCTCGATCGGCGCCACGACGGTGTGGGTCAGCGTGCCCTTGGGGCCCTTGACCGAGACCGTGCTGCCGTCGATGGTGACGTCCACGCCGGCGGGAACCGCGATGGGGAGCTTGCCGATGCGCGACATAGCTGTTTCCTCCGTTCCCTTCCGTTACCAGACGTAGGCGAGGACTTCTCCGCCTACGCCCTTCTTGCCGGCCTGCTTGTCGGTGAGGAGCCCGTGGGACGTGGAGATGATCGCCACGCCGAGGCCGCCGAGCACCTTCGGCAGGTTGGTGGACTTCGCGTACACCCGGAGACCGGGCTTGGAGATCCGCTTGATGCCCGCGATGGAGCGCTCACGGTTCGGGCCGAACTTCAGCTCGAGAACGAGGTTCTTGCCGACCTCGGCGTCCTCGACCTTCCAGCCCGTGATGAAGCCCTCCTGCTGGAGGATCTCCGCGATGTGCGACTTGATCTTCGATGCCGGCATCGTCACGGAGTCGTGGTATGCCGAGTTCGCGTTCCGCAGACGCGTAAGCATGTCTGCGATCGGATCAGTCATGGTCATGAATTGGCCTTCGGCCTCTCTCGCCGGGGTTTCCTGGTGCGCCATCCCTCTCCCCGATCCGAGACGGGACGGGTGCGGCGCGGTGGACCTACGGCGTAGTAAGTCGTACGGGCGACAGACGCCCAACCCCACAAGCCTAATGCATGTGAGTTGGGCCGCCTGCCGACCCAGATGCTTACCGAGAGCCCTGCATCAACCCAATAGGGCTGTTACCAGGAGCTCTTGGTCACGCCCGGCAGCTCGCCACGGTGAGCCATCTCACGAAGGCACACGCGGCACAGGCCGAACTTGCGGTACACGGAGTGCGGACGACCGCAGCGCTGGCAGCGGGTGTAGCTGCGCACACCGAACTTGGGCTTACGAGCAGCCTTCGCGATCAGAGCCTTCTTCGCCATCTCGCTCACGCCTCCTTGAACGGGAAGCCGAGGTGACGAAGGAGCGCGCGGCCCTCAGCGTCGTTGGTCGCCGTGGTGACCACGGTGATGTCCATACCCCGGACACGGTCGATCTTGTCCTGGTCGATCTCGTGGAACATGACCTGCTCCGTGAGACCGAAGGTGTAGTTGCCACGGCCGTCGAACTGCTTGGGGGACAGACCGCGGAAGTCGCGGATGCGCGGCAGCGCGAGCGACAGGGTGCGGTCCAGGAACTCCCACATGCGGTCGCCACGAAGCGTGACGTGGGCACCGATCGGCTGACCCTCACGCAGCTTGAACTGCGCGATGGACTTGCGGGCCTTGGTGACGGCCGGCTTCTGACCGGTGATCGTGGTGAGGTCGCGGATGGCGCCCTCGATCAGCTTGGAGTCGCGGGCGGCGTCGCCCACACCCATGTTGACCACGATCTTGACGAGGCCGGGGATCTGCATGACGTTCTCGTACTTGAACTCGTCACGCAGCTTGCCCGCGATCTCCTCGCGGTACTTCTGCTTCAGACGCGGAGTGGTGGTGGTAGCCATCAGATGTCCTCACCCGTCCGCTTGGCAACGCGGATCTTGTTGCCGTTCTCGTCGAAGCGGTAGCCGACACGCGTGACGACCTTGTTGCCGTCCTTCTCCACGACCAGCTGAACGTTGGACACGTGGATCGGGGCCTCGGTGGTCACGATGCCGCCGGCCTGCGAACCGCTGGCGGTCGGACCGGCCTTGGTGTGCTTCTTGACCCGGTTGACACCCTCGACCAGGACACGCTCGTCGCGCGGGTAAGCGGCAATGACCTTGCCCTGCTTGCCCTTGTCCTTGCCGGTGATGACCTGGACCAGGTCGCCCTTCTTGATCTTCATGCTTACAGCACCTCCGGCGCGAGCGAGATGATCTTCATGAACTTCTTCTCGCGCAGCTCACGGCCGACCGGGCCGAAGATGCGGGTGCCGCGAGGGTCGCCGTCGTTCTTCAGAATGACGGCGGCGTTCTCGTCGAAGCGGATGTACGAGCCGTCCGGACGGCGGCGCTCCTTGACGGTGCGAACGATGACCGCCTTGACGACGTCACCCTTCTTCACGTTGCCACCGGGGATCGCGTCCTTGACGGTGGCGACGATGACGTCACCGATGCCCGCGTAGCGGCGACCGGAACCACCGAGCACACGGATGCAAAGGATCTCCTTCGCACCAGTGTTGTCGGCGACGCGCAGTCGCGACTCCTGCTGGATCACGTCTATCTCCTGATCGTCTGCCGGTTCCCTCCGGGTGTTGGCCGGAGAGCCTGGCGGAACTGTCCTGCGGGGGATACCGCAGGAATTACTTACGCCTCTGCAGGCGGGAACCCACGCCGGGGGCCGGGCACCCTGAGGTGCGGCCCCCAGCGGGGGTCAGCAGGGGCCGTGCGGCCCCCGCTTGTTACTTCGCCTTCTCGAGGATCTCGACGATGCGCCAGTGCTTCGAGGCGGACAGCTTGCGCGTCTCCATCAGGAGGACGCGGTCGCCGACGCCGGCAGCGTTCTGCTCGTCGTGCGCCTTGAGCTTGTTGGTACGGCGCAGGACCTTGCCGTACAGCGCGTGCTTCACACGGTCCTCGACGGCGACGACGACGGTCTTGTCCATCTTGTCGCTGACGACCAGACCCTCACGGGTCTTGCGGGCGTTGCGCTCGGTCTGCTCAGTCACGTTCTTCTCGCTCATCAGGCGTTCTCCACCGTTTCGATGCCCAGCTCACGCTCGCGCATCAGGGTGTAGATCCGCGCGATGTCCTTGCGGACCGCCTTCAGACGGCCGTGGTTCTCGAGCTGTCCCGTCGCCGCCTGGAAGCGGAGGTTGAACAGCTCTTCCTTGGCCTCGCGGAGCTTGCCAAGAAGCTCCTCGTTGCCCAGCTCGCGCAGCTCGGACGCCTTGGTACCGGCCGACATCACGCTTCACCTGCCTCGCGCTTGACGATCCGGCACTTCATCGGCAGCTTGTGGGCCGCACGAAGGAGCGCCTCACGGGCGATCTTCTCGTTCGGGTAGGACAGCTCGAACATCACGCGACCAGGCTTGACGTTCGCGATCCACCACTCCGGCGAACCCTTACCGGAACCCATGCGGGTCTCGGCGGGCTTCTTGGTCAGCGGGCGGTCCGGGTAGATGTTGATCCAGACCTTGCCGCCACGCTTGATGTGACGGGTCATGGCGATACGAGCCGCTTCGATCTGGCGGTTCGTCACGTACGCCGGGGTCAGCGCCTGGATGCCGTACTCGCCGAACGCAACCTGCGTTCCACCCTTGGCCATTCCATCGCGCTTCGGGTGGTGCTGCTTGCGGTGCTTGACCCTACGGGGGATCAGCATGTCGGTCAGGCCTCCGTTCCGGTGCTCTCAGCCGGAGCGGACGCGGGAGCCTCGGCCTTGGGGGCCTCGGCGCCGGCAGCCTGCTGCGGCTTACGACCGCGCCGCTCGCCACCGCGGCCACCACGGGCCGGGCGGTCGGCGCCACCGCGGGCCGGGCGGTTACCCGCACGGGCGGCAGCGTTCTCGGCGCGGACCTCGGCGATGTTCTTGACATCGCCCTTGTAGATCCAGACCTTCACACCGATGCGGCCGAAGGTCGTCTTGGCCTCGAAGAAGCCGTAGTCCACGTTCGCGCGGAGCGTGTGCAGGGGCACACGGCCCTCGCGGTAGAACTCCGAGCGGGACATCTCGGCGCCGCCGAGGCGGCCACCGCACTGGATCTTGATGCCCTTGGCGCCCGCCTTCATCGCCGACTGCATGCTCTTGCGCATGGCGCGGCGGAAGGAGACGCGGGAGGAGAGCTGCTCGGCAACGGCCTGCGCCACCAGCTGAGCGTCGGTCTCGGGGTTCTTGACCTCGAGGATGTTCAGCTGGACCTGCTTGCCCGTGAGCTTCTCGAGGTCGCCGCGGATGCGGTCGGCCTCGGCGCCACGGCGGCCGATGACGATGCCCGGACGCGCGGTGTGGATGTCCACACGGACGCGGTCACGGGTGCGCTCGATCTCCACCTTGGAGATACCGGCGCGCTCCATGCCGGACGTCATCATCCGACGGATGGCGACGTCTTCCTTGACGTAGTCCTTGTACAGCTTGTCGGCGTACCAACGCGACTTGAAGTCGGTCGTGACACCGAGCCGGAACCCGTGCGGGTTTACCTTCTGGCCCATTACCGGGTTCCTTCCTTGCTGCTGACGACCACGGTGATGTGGCTGGTCCGCTTGCGGATCCGGTAGGCACGGCCCTGGGCGCGCGGACGGAACCGCTTCAGGGTCGGGCCCTCGTCGACGTACGCCTCGGAGATGTAGAGGCTGTCGACATCGGTGTGGTCGTAGTTGTGCGCGGCGTTGGCGATGGCGCTGTCCAGCACCTTGCCGACCGGCACGCTCGCGGCCTGCGGGGCGAAACGCAGGACCGCCTGAGCCTCCGCGGCATCCATGCCACGGATGAGGTCCACCACGCGGCGGGCCTTCATGGGCGTGACGCGGATGTACCGCGCCTGGGCCCTGGCGTCCATGGTTGTCCTTCCAGTGTCTGTCATGGTCATTCCACCCCGCTACTAGCGGCGCTTCGACTTCCGGTCGTCCTTGACGTGACCCCGGAAGGTGCGCGTCGGCGAGAACTCGCCGAGCTTGTGGCCGACCATCGACTCGGTGACGAACACCGGAATGTGGGTCTTGCCGTTGTGCACCGCGATCGTGTGGCCGAGCATGGCCGGGATGATCATGGAGCGTCGGGACCAGGTCTTGATGACGTTCTTGGTGCCGGCTTCGTTCTGGGCGTCCACCTTCTTGCTCAGGTGGTCGTCGACGAAGGGCCCCTTCTTGAGACTGCGCGGCATCTAAACCCGCTCCTAGCGCTTCTTGTTCGTCTTGCGGCGGCGGACGATGTACTTGTTGCTCGCCTTCTTGGCGGAACGAGTACGGCCTTCCTTCTGGCCCCACGGGGACACCGGGTGGCGGCCACCGGAGGTACGACCCTCACCACCACCGTGCGGGTGGTCCACGGGGTTCATGACCACACCACGCACGGTCGGGCGGACGCCCTTCCAGCGCATACGGCCGGCCTTGCCCCAGTTGATGTTCGACTGCTCGGCGTTGCCGACCTCACCGACGGTGGCGCGGCAGCGCGCGTCCACCATGCGGATCTCGCCGGACGGCATACGGAGGGTCGCCATGGCGCCCTCACGAGCCAGCAGCTGCACGGAGGCACCCGCGGAACGGGCGAACTTGGCGCCGCCACCGGGACGGAGCTCGATCGCGTGGATCGTGGTACCGACCGGGATGTTGCGGAGTGCCAGGTTGTTGCCCGGCTTGATGTCGGCCCCGGGACCGTTCTCGACGCGGTCGCCCTGCGCAAGGCCGCGCGGCGCGAGGATGTAGCGCTTCTCGCCGTCGGCGTAGTGCAGCAGCGCGATACGCGCGGTGCGGTTGGGGTCGTACTCGATGTGCGCGACCTTCGCCGGCACGCCGTCCTTGTCGTGACGACGGAAGTCGATCACACGGTAGGCGCGCTTGTGTCCGCCACCCTGGTGGCGAACGGTCACACGACCGGCGTTGTTACGGCCGCCCTTGCTGTGCAGCGGGCGGACCAGCGACTTCTCCGGCGTGGACCGCGTGACCTCGACGAAGTCGGCGACGCTGGCGCCACGACGGCCCGGCGTAGTCGGCTTGTACTTGCGGATTCCCATTTCTCAGTCCTCGTCCGATATCGGACGATCCGGACCGCCCTCAGGCGGTCGGACCGCCGAAGATGTCGATACGGTCGCCCTCGGCGAGGGTCACGATCGCGCGCTTGGTGGCGGCACGCTGGCCGAAGCCCGTACGGGTCCGCTTGCGCTTGCCCTGGCGGTTGATCGTGTTGACCCCGGTGACCTTGACCTCGAAGACCGCCTGGACGGCCTCCTTGATCTGGGTCTTGTTCGCACGCGGGTCGACAATGAACGTGTACTTGTTCTCGTCGATGAGCGCGTAGCTCTTCTCCGACACGACCGGCTTCAGCAGGACGTCACGGGGGTCCGTGTACGACTTGCTCGCCGGGGTGACGACGGTGTTCTTGCCCTCGGCGGCGTGGCGGCGCGCCTTGGCGACGCGCGCGGCCTTGGCGGCCTTGGCCGCCTTCGAGGCAATGGCGGGGTGACGGATAGCCATCAGGCCTCGCTCCCTTCGGTGTCGTTGGCCTTCGGGCCGGACACGAAGGACTCGAAAGCGGCCTGGGTGAAGACCACGTCGTCGGAGACGATCACGTCGTACGTGTTCAGCTGGCCCGGCTCCAGGATGTGGACCTGGGGCAGGTTGCGGGCGGACAGCAGGGCCTTGTCGTTCTCGCGCTCGATGACCAGGAGCACGTTCTTGCGCTCGCTGATCTTGCCGAGGAGAGCCTTGGCGGCCTTGGTGGAGATGTCCGACTCGACCACGTCGGTCACGACGTGGATGCGGTTGTTGCGGGCCCGGTCGGTGAGGGCGTGGCGCAGGGCCGCGGCCTTCATCTTCTTGGGGGTCCGCTGCGAGTAGTCGCGCGGCACGGGACCGTGCACGACGCCACCACCGGCGAACTGCGGGGCGCGGGTCGAACCCTGACGGGCGCGACCGGTGCCCTTCTGGCGGTACGGCTTCTTGCCGCCACCACGGACCTCGGCGCGGGTCTTCGTCTTGTGCGTGCCCTGGCGGGCAGCGGCCAGCTGCGCGACGACGACCTGGTGGATCAGCGGAACGCTGACCTTCTCAACGCCGAAGATCTCCGCGGGGAGCTCGACGGAACCGGCCTTCTCGCCCGCCGGCGAAAGGATGTCAACAGTGCTCATCGGTTACCTCAGGCCCCCTTGGCCGCGGTGCGGACCAGGACGAGGCCGCCGTTCGGACCAGGAACCGCGCCCTTGATGAGCAGCAGACCCTTCTCCGCGTCAACGGCGTGGACGGTCAGGTTCTGGGTGGTGACCCGCTCGTGGCCCATGCGACCCGCCATGCGGACGCCCTTGAACACACGGCCCGGGGTGGCGCAGCCACCGATCGAACCGGGGGAGCGGTGCTTGCGCTGGACACCGTGTCCGGCGCCGAGGCCCTTGAAGTTGTGACGCTTCATGACACCGGCGAAGCCCTTGCCCTTGCTCTTGCCGGTGACGTCGACCTTCACGCCGGCCTCGAACACCTCAGCGGTGATCTCCTGGCCGAGGGTGTACTCGGCGGCGTCCGCCGTGCGGATCTCGACGAGGTGACGGCGCGGGGTGACGTCGGCCTTCGCGAAGTGGCCCTTGAGAGGCTTGTTCACCTTGCGGGGGTCGATCTCGCCGAAGGCGATCTGGACCGACTCGTAGCCGTCGACGTCGTTCGTACGAACCTGGGTCACGACGTTGGGGCCGGCCTTGACGACGGTCACGGGGACGACACGGTTGTTCTCGTCCCAGACCTGCGTCATGCCGAGCTTCTCGCCCAGGATGCCCTTGATCTGCTTAGCCATTCTCAGATCACCGGCCTCAGAGCTTGATCTCGATGTCGACACCGGCCGGGAGGTCGAGTCGCATCAGAGAGTCAACGGTCTTGGGCGTCGGGTCGAGAATGTCGATCAGGCGCTTGTGGGTACGCATCTCGAAGTGCTCGCGCGAGTCCTTGTACTTGTGCGGCGACTTGATGACGCAGTACACGTTCTTCTCAGTGGGCAGCGGCACCGGGCCCGCGACCGACGCACCAGTACGCGTCACCGTCTCGACGATCTTCTTCGCCGAGGAGTCGATGACCTCGTGGTCGTAGGCCTTGAGCCGGATGCGGATCTTCTGTCCCGCCATGGCTACTCCGTAGTCCTGTCTCTCTTACGCTCTGGGACCCGGCGTTCCGAGCCTCTCTCCGACCCACGCGGTCGGGCGTGTCGCGCTCCCGCTGACACGGATGTCCCTTGTTCGAACATCCCTGCAGGGGGAACACGGCCCTTCCGGAACCGCGGGACCGGGAGCGAGGAGCCCACCGGGCGCCTGGCCGGTGTCGCGCCCACACTTCCCGGAAGATTCCCGTACGTCCGCCCCAGCGCTGCCGTGAGGCAGTTAGGGCGACGAGTACTGTGGGACTCGCTTCCGGTCCTCCCGACGGGAGGCGCGCAGCATCAACACTCGACCGAGCAACTCCGACAGTCTGCCATAGCAGGCGGGGGGCTGGCCAATCGAGCCGTAGAGAGTACCCCGGCGGAGTCGTGTGCGAAACGCGGGCCTCGATGCCCGCCTCCGGCATTCGGGCTTCTCTCCCGTCCACGGACCGCGCCGGGCGGCGCGGGAGACGAAGCAGGGGGCGCGTGTGCGTCAGCGGGCCGGGCCCCTACAGCGTTTGCTGCAGCCAGTCGAAGACCACCTCGCAGTGCTGCTGCGGAGCCATCGGCGAGCAGTGCATCTGGGCGCCGGTCGCGGCGGTGAGCCTCACGTAGTCCTTGGGAGCGGTCAGCGCCTCGTACATCTGACGCGCCTGCCCCGGGTAGAACTGCTCGAACTCGTAGTCCAGGACGAGGGTCGGCACCTTGATGCGGCTCACCACGTTCGTCGTGGCCAGTGACTGGATCAGCTTGGCCGGGGTGTAGAAGTCGGTGAAGAGCCTGCCCTGGCGGGCGGCGAGCATCGCCGGCACGGAGAACGGCTCGAAGCGCGTCTTCAGGATCGCCGCGTCGGTGCGCGACAGCTTCGGGGCCACCTCCTTGTTCCAGACGTTGTTGGTCTCGTCCTTGGTCGCGGCCAGGATCTCCCGGACCTGCTTGGGGAAGGCCAGCCACGGCTCCAGCAGCCCGGGCATGGCGACCAGGGCGGCGATGCGCTCCTCGAAGGCCGCGGCACGGGCGGTCAGATTCCCCGCCATGCTGAGCCCGGCAAGGGCGATCTTGGCGCGGTTGACATCGGACCTGGCGAGCAGCCAGTCGACGACGGGCGTCACCACGTGCTCCCAGCTGGGGGTGAAGGGCACCCGGTTCACGAAGAGCAGCTGCCCCTGTCCGGGTCCGTCGTACACCAGGGCGTTCCACCCCCGGTCCAGGGCGGTACGGACCCCGTAGGTCCACATGTCCACGTTCTGTCCGTCGCTGCCGTTGGTGAGGATCACCGTGGGACGGGCCTGCCCCGAGGCGTCCGGCCGGAAGAGCCACACGGGCAGCGGCGTGCTCTCGTAGGTGATGTTGTCCGTCACGGGAGCCGGGTCGCACAGCCCGCAGAAGGCGTCCCAGGCGCCGCGGCCCGCCTGGTACAGCGCTTCCTCGCTGCCGGGGTCCTCGGAGCCCAGCACGCAGGACAGCGCCTGCGCGTAGTACTGCGCCGCCCTCAGGGCCCGGAAGCGCATGGTCTCCGCGTCGGGTCTGGCGTTCTCGGGCTCCTTCGTCAGACGGTCCCCGAGCCTTCGGAAGGTCTGGGTGTAGGTCTGGGCGGAGAGACCGGCCTTGTTGATGGTGTTGACGGCGGTCAGCACCTCCCCCGCGTCGGCACTCCCCTGCCCGGCCCCACCGAGCGCCCACAGCCCGCTGAAGTTGAACCCGTCGTCGTCGAACAGCGTCATCACGCCGGGGGCGGGGCCGGCCTTCGGAGCGGGTGCCGGACTTGTGCGCACGGTGGCCGGCCTCCGCGTGTACCTCGGCCTCGGGGCCGTGCACCCGGCGGCCACCGCCGCCCCGGCCGCACCGACGATCCCGGCGAGGGCGCCGCGCCGACTGGGACCGGACGTCTGATCACCCGTTGCGCTCTTCATGCCAACCGAACATATGAGTCGCGCCCGTTCCCCCAGGGTGCGACACCCGCCGTTCCCTCGAACGGCACGACCCGGGTAACTCCGCTGCCGGAACGGGCCGATCCGCCATGTGAGCGAGGGCGTCCGTCCGACCGCTCGGCGGCCGGGTCCGGTACAGCCGAATGCGGCCGCCGCCGCGGATCCCGTGAAAAGACCCGGCCTCGCGGTGCCGGTTGCCCGCACATGGAAAAGCGAAGAGGCCCGTACGACCGAAGTCGTACGGGCCTCTTCAGGTCAACTACCCCGAGGGGTCGGACCCTCAAGCGAGTGGACTCACTTGTTGATCTTGATGACCTGGCCGGCGCCCACGGTGCGGCCACCCTCACGGATGGCGAACTTCAGGCCCTCTTCCATCGCGATGGGCTGGATGAGCTCCACCTTCATCTCGGTGTTGTCACCCGGCATGACCATCTCGGTGCCCTCGGGGAGGGTCACGACGCCGGTCACGTCCGTCGTACGGAAGTAGAACTGCGGGCGGTAGTTGTTGAAGAACGGCGTGTGGCGGCCACCCTCGTCCTTGGACAGGATGTAGGCCTGCGCCTCGAACTCCGTGTGCGGGGTGACCGAGCCGGGCTTGATGATGACCTGGCCGCGCTCGACGTCCTCGCGCTTGATACCGCGGAGCAGCAGACCGACGTTCTCACCGGCCTGGCCCTCGTCGAGCAGCTTGCGGAACATCTCGATGCCGGTGACCGTGGTGGTGGTCTTCTCGGTCTTGATGCCGATGATGTCGACGGTCTCGTTGACCTTGAGGATACCGCGCTCGATACGACCGGTGACGACGGTGCCACGACCGGTGATCGTGAAGACGTCCTCGATCGGCATCAGGAACGGCTTGTCGACGTCGCGCTCCGGCTCCGGGATCGACTCGTCGACGGCCTTCATCAGGTTGAGGACCGACTCGGTCCACTTCGCGTCGCCCTCGAGGGCCTTGAGCGCGGAGACCTGAACGACCGGAACGTCGTCGCCCGGGAACTCGTACTCGGAGAGGAGCTCACGGACCTCGAGCTCGACGAGCTCCAGGATCTCCTCGTCGTCCACCATGTCGGCCTTGTTCAGGGCGACGACGATGTACGGAACGCCGACCTGGCGGGCCAGGAGCACGTGCTCCTTGGTCTGCGGCATCGGGCCGTCGGTGGCGGCGACCACGAGGATCGCGCCGTCCATCTGCGCGGCACCCGTGATCATGTTCTTGATGTAGTCCGCGTGACCCGGGCAGTCGACGTGCGCGTAGTGACGGGTCTCCGTCTGGTACTCGACGTGCGCGATGGAGATGGTGATACCGCGCTGACGCTCCTCGGGCGCCTTGTCGATGTTGTCGAACGCGGTCGCCTCGTTCAGGTCCGGGTACGCGTCGTGCAGCACCTTGGTAATGGCGGCCGTGAGGGTCGTCTTACCGTGGTCGATGTGACCGATGGTGCCGATGTTGACGTGCGGCTTAGTCCGCTCGAACTTCGCCTTCGCCACTGGGGTCCTCCTGTGGAGTGGTTCTGTACGCCTTACTCATCGGCGCCAGGTGATCTTTGCTGGGGTGCCGCCCGCCGGGGTTCTTCGCGGAGAAGAACCCCCGGCGGTCGGTGTCAAGCCTAAAGCGTGTAAACGGGGTGCGTTACTCGCCCTTGGCCTTCGCGATGATCTCCTCGGCGACGTTCCGGGGAACCTCGGCGTAGGAGTCGAACTGCATCGAGTAGCTCGCGCGACCCGACGTCTTGCTGCGGAGGTCGCCGACGTAGCCGAACATCTCCGACAGCGGAACCAGGCCCTTCACGACACGGGCGCCGGCACGCTCCTCCATGGCCTGGATCTGGCCACGACGGGAGTTGATGTCACCGATGACCTCGCCCATGTAGTCCTCGGGCGTGGTGACCTCGACGGCCATCATCGGCTCGAGCAGCACGGGGCTGGCCTTGCGCGCGGCCTCCTTGAAGGCCTGCGAACCGGCGATCTTGAAGGCGAGCTCGGAGGAGTCGACCTCGTGGTAGCCACCGTCGATGAGCGTGACACGGACGCCGGTCATCTCGTAGCCGGCGAGGATGCCGAACTGCATGGCCTCCTGCGCACCGGCGTCGACCGAAGGGATGTACTCCTTCGGGATGCGACCACCGGTCACCTTGTTCACGAACTCGTACGAGGCGTCGCCGCCCTCGATGGGCTCGATCGCGATCTGGACCTTGGCGAACTGTCCGGTACCACCGGTCTGCTTCTTGTGGGTGTAGTCCACACGCTCGACGGCCTTGCGGATCGTCTCGCGGTAAGCGACCTGCGGCTTGCCGACGTTGGCCTCGACCTTGAACTCACGGCGCATACGGTCGACCAGCACCTCGAGGTGCAGCTCGCCCATACCACCGATGATGGTCTGGCCGGTCTCCTCGTCCGAGTGGACCTGGAAGGACGGGTCCTCCTCGGCCAGGCGCTGGATCGCGACGCCCAGCTTCTCCTGGTCGCCCTTCGACTTGGGCTCGATGGCGACCTGGATGACCGGCGCCGGGAAGTCCATGGACTCCAGGATGACCGGGTTCTTGTCGTCGGACAGCGTCTCACCGGTGGTGGTCTGCTTCAGGCCCATGACGGCGACGATGTCGCCGGCGCCCACCGACTCGATCTCCTCACGCTTGTTGGCGTGCATGCGGTAGATCTTGCCGATGCGCTCCTTCTTGCCCTTGACGGAGTTCAGCACCGCGGTGCCGGACTCCAGGCGGCCCGAGTAGACCCGGACGAAGGTGAGCTTGCCGAGGTGCGGGTCGCTCATGATCTTGAACGCCAGCGCCGACAGCGGCTCCTCGTCGGACGGCTTGCGCTTGACGACCTCCTCCGGGTCGTTGACGGCGTGGCCCTCGATGGCCTCGACGTCGAGCGGGGAGGGGAGGTAGCGCACGACCGCGTCGAGCAGGGGCTGGACGCCCTTGTTCTTGAACGCGGTACCGCAGAACACCGGGGTGACCGTGGTGTCCTTGGACTTGCCGGAGGCGATGGTGATACGACGGATCGCGGCGTACAGCTGCTCCTCGGAGGGCTCCTCGCCCTCCAGGTACAGCTCCATGATCTCTTCGTCGTTCTCGGCGACGGACTCGACGAGCTTGCCGCGCCACTCCTCGGCCGCCTCGGTGTGCGTGGCCGGGATGTCGACGATGTCGTACATCTCGCCCTTGGTGGCCTCGGCGGACCACACGAGCGCCTTCATGCGGACCAGGTCCACGACGCCCTTGAAGTCGGCCTCGGCACCGATCGGCAGCTGCATGACCAGCGGCTGAGCACCCAGGCGGTCGGAGATCATGTCGACGCAGCGGTGGAACTCGGCACCGGTGCGGTCGAGCTTGTTGACGAAGCAGATACGCGGAACGCCGTAGCGGTCCGCCTGACGCCACACCGTCTCGGACTGCGGCTCCACGCCGGCGACGCCGTCGAACACCGTCACGGCACCGTCGAGCACGCGCAGGGAGCGCTCCACCTCGACCGTGAAGTCGACGTGGCCCGGGGTGTCGATGATGTTGATGGTGTGGTCGACGTCTTCCAGCGGCCAGTGACAGGTGGTGGCAGCAGAGGTGATCGTGATGCCACGCTCCTGCTCCTGCTCCATCCAGTCCATGGTGGCAGCGCCGTCGTGGACCTCACCGATCTTGTACGAAACGCCGGTGTAGAACAGGATCCGCTCGGTGGTGGTCGTCTTGCCCGCGTCGATGTGGGCCATGATCCCGATGTTGCGGACCTTGGCCAGGTCAAGTGAAGTGGTAGCCATAAGGCTTCAGTCTTCTCTCGGTCTCGATGTGGGTAGCGACTACCAGCGGTAGTGCGCGAAGGCCTTGTTGGACTCGGCCATCTTGTGCGTGTCCTCGCGCTTCTTCACAGCGGCACCGAGGCCGTTGGACGCGTCGAGGAGTTCGTTCAGCAGACGCTCGGTCATCGTCTTCTCGCGACGGGCGCGGGAGTAACCGACGAGCCAGCGCAGCGCGAGCGTGTTGGCGCGACCGGGCTTGACCTCGATCGGAACCTGGTACGTCGCACCACCGACACGGCGGGACTTGACCTCGAGGGTCGGCTTGATGTTCTCGAGGGCGCGCTTCAGCGTGATGATCGGGTCGTTGCCCGTCTTCTCACGCAGGCCCTCCATGGCGCCGTAGACGATGCGCTCGGCGGTGGAGCGCTTGCCGTTCAGCAGCACCTTGTTGATCAGGGAGGTCACCAGAGGAGAGCCGTAAACCGGGTCGATGATGACCGGACGCTTCGGGGCGGGGCCCTTACGAGGCATTCTTACTTCTCCTTCTTGGCGCCGTAACGGCTGCGGGCCTGCTTGCGGTTCTTGACACCCTGGGTGTCGAGGGAGCCACGGATGATCTTGTAGCGAACACCCGGCAGGTCCTTCACACGGCCGCCGCGCACGAGCACGATGGAGTGCTCCTGCAGGTTGTGTCCCTCACCCGGAATGTAGGCCGTGACCTCGATCCCGCTGGTCAGACGCACACGCGCGACCTTACGCAGGGCCGAGTTCGGCTTCTTCGGGGTGGTCGTGAACACACGCGTGCAGACGCCACGACGCTGAGGGGAACCCTCGAGTGCGGGCGTCTTGTTCTTCTCGACCTTGTCCTGCCGGCCCTTGCGGACCAGCTGCTGGATCGTAGGCACTACTTCTCCGGTTTCTGTGTGCCGATGGGTACAGCTAACCTGGAACTTCTCCGACCCACGCGGTCGGGTGTGTCGAATCCCGCAGACTCCCGCCGCAAGACGGAGAGGGCGCAGATTACGGTGGGCGGTGACGGCTCGCCATGCGGTTTCAAGGCACGCACGAGAGCCAGGGCACACCCCAGGCACAAGGTCTGAGCGTACCTACCTCATTCGCTGTGGTCAAAACAAATGGACCCGGCCTGCATCGACGCGCGGAACATGTCAACCCCGTACGCCGTATGTGATCTTCGAATCAACGGTACGGGCATCTCGCGCCGGTGAGGGCCGACACCCGGGGAACGCTCGCCCGGCCCTCACACCGACACGAGCGCCACCGCCAGGAACAGCACCAGGACGCGTGCCCAGCCCGCCGCCGACAGCCAGCCCGGGACGAGTCCGGTCAGCGCCGGTCCGTCGCCGGCCTCACCCCTGCGGCGGATCTCGGCGCGGGCCGCGTGTCCCAGGACCACCGCGGGGATACCCGTGAGACCTGCGGTGGGCAGGCAGGGCAGACGGCAGATCAGGGCCCCGACGGCCTTCTCGGCGGTCTTCGGCGGGGGTGGCGGCAGGAACGTCTGCGGCACGCCGTCCGTACGCGGCGCGGGCCCCTGGGGCAGGTCGGCCACCAGCAGGCACAGTTCGCCGAGCGTACGGGCCGTGTACGCCCGTGCGACCCGGTCGTCGAACTCCGGCTGCCCGAGCCGCCCTTCGGCGTACCCCGCCCTGAGCACGTCCACGGCGCGCTCGCGCTCGGCGTGCGAGGCCAGCAGGGACGACGAGGCGGACGGGAGCGCGATCTGACCCGGCCACGGCTGGGGGGAACCCACCCTGCACCTGGCCCTGTCGCCAGGGTTGCCACGACGGATTCGACACGGAGCACCTCCCCCGATTTCTCCCGCCATGCACCGTACGGCCCCTCCCGCACAGGTATCGGCGGGCAACGGTTGCGCCGAACGCCGAAGGGCGGTCACTCCGCAATGGAGTGACCGCCCCTCAACTCAGGCTGCTCGCTTACTGGTTGTACGGACCGTAGTCGTAGTCCTCCAGCGGCACGGCCTGGCCGGAGCCCGTGCCGAACGGCGAGTAGTCGATGTCGTCGTAGCCGACGGCCGAGTACATCGCGGCCTTGGCCTCCTCGGTGGGCTCCACCCGGATGTTGCGGTAGCGGGACAGACCCGTACCGGCCGGGATGAGCTTACCGATGATGACGTTCTCCTTGAGGCCGATCAGGGAGTCGGACTTGGCGTTGATCGCCGCGTCCGTGAGGACCCTGGTCGTCTCCTGGAAGGACGCCGCCGACAGCCAGGACTCGGTCGCCAGCGAGGCCTTGGTGATACCCATGAGCTGCGGACGACCGGAGGCCGGGTGACCGCCCTCCTGGACCACACGACGGTTCTCGTGCTCGAACTTCGAGCGCTCGACCAGCTCGCCGGGCAGCAGCTCGGCGTCGCCGGACTCGATGATCGTCACACGGCGGAGCATCTGCCGGATGATGATCTCGATGTGCTTGTCGTGGATCGACACACCCTGCGAGTTGTAGACCTTCTGGACCTCGCCCACCAGGTGGACCTGGACGGCACGCTGACCCAGGATGCGCAGCACGTCGTGCGGGTTGGTGGCACCCACGGTGAGCTTCTGGCCCACCTCGACGTGCTCGCCCTCGCCGACCAGGAGTCGGGCGCGCTTCGAGATCGGGAACGCCGTCTCGTCGCTGCCGTCGTCCGGCGTGACGACGATCTTCTTGGTCTTCTCGGTCTCCTCGATCCGGACGCGGCCCTGGGCCTCGGAGATCGGGGCGACACCCTTCGGGGTACGGGCCTCGAACAGCTCGACGACACGGGGCAGACCCTGGGTGATGTCGTCACCGGCCACACCACCGGTGTGGAAGGTACGCATCGTCAGCTGGGTACCGGGCTCACCGATGGACTGGGCGGCGATGATGCCGACCGCCTCGCCGATGTCGACCAGCTTGCCGGTGGCCAGCGAGCGGCCGTAGCACATGGCGCAGGTGCCGACGGCGGACTCACAGGTCAGGACCGAGCGGGTCTTGACCTCCTCGATGCCCTGCAGGATCAGCTCGTCGATGAGCACGTCGCCCAGGTCGGTACCGGCCGGGGCCAGCACCTTTCCGTCGACGACGATGTCCTCGGCGAGGCAGCGCGCGTACACGGACGTCTCGACGTTCTCCGCCTTGCGCAGGACGCCGTCGGCACCGCGCTCGGCGATGTGCAGCTTGAGGCCGCGGTCGGTGCCGCAGTCCTCCTCGCGGATGATGACGTCCTGCGACACGTCCACCAGACGACGGGTGAGGTAACCCGAGTCGGCGGTACGCAGGGCGGTGTCCGCGAGACCCTTGCGCGCACCGTGCGTGGAGATGAAGTACTCCAGCACGGACAGACCCTCACGGAACGACGCCTTGATGGGCCGCGGGATCGTCTCGTTCTTCGCGTTCGACACAAGACCACGCATACCGGCGATCTGACGCATCTGCATCATGTTGCCTCGTGCACCCGAGTTCACCATCATGAAGATCGGGTTGGTCTTCGGGAAGTTCTCGTTCATCGCCTCGGCGACCTCGTTGGTCGCCTTGGTCCAGATCGCGATGAGCTCCTGCGTGCGCTCGTCCTTGGTGATCAGACCGCGCTCGTACTGCTTCTGGACCTTCTCGTCCTGCGCCTCGTAGCCCTTGACGATCTCCTTCTTCGCCTCGGGAACGACGACGTCGGAGATGGCGACGGTGACGCCGGAACGGGTCGCCCAGAAGAAGCCGGCCGCCTTCAGGTTGTCGAGCGTCGCCGCCACGATGACCTTCGGGTAGCGCTCGGCGAGGTCGTTGACGATCTCGGAGAGCTGCTTCTTGCCGACCTCGTAGTCGACGAACGGGTAGTCCTCGGGCAGCAGCTCGTTGAAGAGCGCACGGCCCAGCGTGGTCCTCAGACGGAAGCTGTCACCCTGCTGCCACTCCGGCTCGCCCTCCTCCTGGGCCGGCGGGGTCCAGCCGCGCGGCGGGATGGTGCCCACCGGGAAGCGGATGTCCACGCGCGACTGCAGCGAGAGCTCGCCGGCGTCGAACGCCATGATCGCCTCGGCCACGGACGCGAAGGAGCGGTCCTCGCCCTTCACGTTCCGCATCTCGCCGTCCGTGGTCAGGAAGAACAGACCGAGGACCATGTCCTGGGTCGGCATCGTGACCGGGCGGCCGTCGGCCGGCTTGAGGATGTTGTTCGAGGACAGCATCAGGATGCGGGCCTCGGCCTGCGCCTCCGCGGACAGCGGCAGGTGCACGGCCATCTGGTCACCGTCGAAGTCCGCGTTGAACGCGGTGCAGACGAGCGGGTGGATCTGGATGGCCTTGCCCTCGACCAGCTGCGGCTCGAAGGCCTGGATGCCGAGACGGTGCAGCGTGGGCGCACGGTTCAGCAGAACCGGGTGCTCCGCGATGACCTCTTCCAGCACGTCGTACACGACCGTGCGGCCGCGCTCGACCATGCGCTTGGCCGACTTGATGTTCTGCGCGTGGTTCAGGTCCACCAGGCGCTTCATCACGAACGGCTTGAACAGCTCCAGCGCCATCGCCTTCGGCAGACCGCACTGGTGCAGCTTCAGCTGCGGACCGACGACGATCACGGAACGCGCCGAGTAGTCGACACGCTTGCCGAGCAGGTTCTGACGGAAACGGCCCTGCTTACCCTTCAGCATGTCGCTGAGGGACTTCAGCGGGCGGTTGCCGGGGCCCGTGACGGGGCGGCCGCGACGACCGTTGTCGAAGAGGGCGTCAACAGCCTCCTGAAGCATGCGCTTCTCGTTGTTGACGATGATCTCCGGGGCACCGAGGTCCAGGAGCCTCTTCAGACGGTTGTTGCGGTTGATCACACGGCGGTACAGGTCGTTCAGGTCGGAGGTCGCGAAGCGGCCACCGTCCAGCTGCACCATCGGACGCAGGTCCGGCGGGATGACCGGCACGCAGTCGAGGACCATGCCCTTGGGGCTGTTGGAGGTCTGCAGGAACGCGGACACGACCTTCAGCCGCTTCAGCGCGCGGGTCTTCTTCTGGCCCTTGCCGGTGCGGATGATCTCGCGGAGACGCTCGGCCTCCTCGTCGAGGTCGAAGGACTCCAGGCGCTTCTGCAGCGCCGCGGCACCCATCGAACCGTCGAAGTACGTGCCGAAGCGGTCACGCAGCTCGCGGTAGAGCAGCTCGTCGCCCTCGAGGTCCTGGACCTTGAGGTTCTTGAAGCGGGTCCACACCTCGTCGAGGCGGTCGATCTCGCGCTGCGCACGGTCGCGCAGCTGCTTCATCTCGCGCTCGGCACCCTCGCGCACCTTGCGGCGCACGTCGGCCTTGGCACCCTCGGCCTCCAGCTCGGCCAGGTCGGCCTCGAGCTTCTTGGCGCGGGCCTCCAGGTCGGCGTCGCGACGGTTCTCGATCTGCTGCCGCTCGACGGAGACGTGCGCCTCCAGGGAGGGCAGGTCACGCGTACGGCGCTCCTCGTCGACGTACGTGATCATGTACGCCGCGAAGTAGATGACCTTCTCCAGGTCCTTCGGGGCAAGGTCGAGCAGGTAGCCCAGCCGCGACGGAACACCCTTGAAGTACCAGATGTGTGTGACGGGGGCGGCCAGCTCGATGTGGCCCATCCGCTCACGGCGCACCTTCGCACGCGTGACCTCGACGCCACAGCGCTCGCAGATGATGCCCTTGAAGCGGACGCGCTTGTACTTGCCGCAGTAGCACTCCCAGTCCCGGGTGGGGCCGAAGATCTTCTCGCAGAAGAGGCCGTCCTTCTCGGGCTTGAGGGTGCGGTAGTTGATGGTCTCGGGCTTCTTGACCTCGCCGTGGCTCCACTGACGGATGTCGTCAGCGGTGGCCAGGCCGATCCGGAGCTCGTCGAAGAAGTTGACGTCGAGCACTATGCGTCAATCCCTCTCAGGGTCGTAAGTCGTTCGGTCTGTACGGGGGCCTGGGGGTCGGCGGGTCCGGTGATCAGACCCGCCGGACTCCCGTCAGACCTCTTCGACGCTGCTCGGCTCGCGCCGGGACAGGTCGATGCCGAGCTCCTCCGCAGCGCGGAAGACGTCCTCGTCGGTGTCACGCATCTCGATGGACATACCGTCGCTGGACAGCACCTCCACGTTCAGGCACAGGGACTGCATCTCCTTGATGAGCACCTTGAAGGACTCGGGGATGCCGGGCTCGGGGATGTTCTCGCCCTTGACGATGGCCTCGTAGACCTTCACGCGGCCGGTGACGTCGTCGGACTTGATGGTCAGCAGCTCCTGGAGGGCGTAGGCGGCGCCGTAGGCCTCGAGGGCCCACACCTCCATCTCGCCGAAGCGCTGGCCACCGAACTGGGCCTTACCACCCAGCGGCTGCTGGGTGATCATCGAGTACGGACCGGTCGAACGGGCGTGCAGCTTGTCGTCGACCAGGTGGTGCAGCTTCAGGATGTACATGTAGCCGACCGAGATCGGGTCCGGGAACGGCTCACCGGAGCGGCCGTCGAACAGCCGCGCCTTACCGGTCGGGAGGACCAGGCGGTCCCCGTCACGGTTCGGGATGGTGTGCTGCAGCAGACCCGCCAGCTCGTCCTCGCGGGCACCGTCGAAGACCGGGGTCGCGACGTTGGTGCGCGGGTCGACCTGGTCGGCGCCGATGGCCTGCAGGCGCTGGGCCCACTCTTCGGCCAGTCCGGACACGTCCCAGCCGCGGCTGGCGAGCCAGCCGAGGTGGATCTCCAGGACCTGTCCCGGATTCATTCGGGACGGCACACCCAGCGGGTTCAGGATGATGTCGACCGGGGTGCCGTCCTCCAGGAACGGCATGTCCTCGATCGGCAGGATCTTGGAGATGACACCCTTGTTGCCGTGGCGGCCGGCGAGCTTGTCACCGTCGGTGATCTTGCGCTTCTGGGCCACGTAGACGCGGACCAGCTGGTTCACGCCCGGCGGCAGCTCGTCGCCCTCCTCGCGGTCGAAGACGCGCACGCCGATGACCTTGCCGGTCTCACCGTGCGGCACCTTCAGCGAGGTGTCACGGACCTCACGGGCCTTCTCGCCGAAGATCGCGCGCAGCAGACGCTCCTCGGGGGTCAGCTCGGTCTCACCCTTGGGCGTGACCTTACCGACGAGGATGTCACCGGCGATGACCTCGGCACCGATACGGATGATGCCGCGCTCGTCCAGGTCCGCGAGGACCTCCTCGGAGACGTTCGGGATGTCCCGGGTGATCTCCTCGGGGCCGAGCTTGGTGTCACGGGCGTCGACCTCGTGCTCCTCGATGTGGATCGAGGAGAGGACGTCGTCCTGCACGAGGCGCTGCGACAGAATGATCGCGTCCTCGTAGTTGTGACCCTCCCACGGCATGAACGCCACGAGCAGGTTCTTGCCGAGGGCCATCTCGCCGTTCTGGGTGGCCGGACCGTCGGCCAGCACCTGGCCGACGATGATGCGGTCGCCCTCGTTGACGATGACCTTCTGGTTGACCGAGGTGCCCTGGTTGGACCGGGAGAACTTGGCCAGGCGGTACGTGATGTACGTGCCGTCGTCGTTGGCGGTGGTGATGTAGTCCGCGGAGACCTCCTGGACCACACCGTCCTTCTCGGCCTTGACCACGTCGCCGGCGTCGACCGCGGAGCGGTACTCCATGCCGGTGCCGACGAGCGGGGACTCGGACTTGATCAGCGGCACGGCCTGCCGCATCATGTTCGCGCCCATGAGGGCACGGTTGGCGTCGTCGTGCTCGAGGAACGGGATCATGGCGGTCGCGACCGACACCATCTGGCGCGGCGAGACGTCCATGTAGTCCACGTCCTCGGGGCTGACGTAGTCGACCTCACCGCCGCGGCGGCGGACCAGCACCCGGTTCTCGGCGAAGCGGAGCTCGTCCGTCAGCGTGGCGTTGGCCTGCGCGATGACGAAGCGGTCCTCCTCGTCGGCGGTCAGGTAGTCGACCTCGTCGGTGACCTGGCCTTCGTTCACCTTGCGGTACGGGGTCTCGACGAAGCCGAACGCGTTGACCCGGCCGTAGGAGGCGAGCGAGCCGATCAGACCGATGTTCGGGCCTTCAGGCGTCTCGATCGGGCACATACGGCCGTAGTGCGAGGGGTGCACGTCACGGACCTCGAAGCCGGCCCGCTCACGGGAGAGACCACCCGGGCCGAGCGCGGACAGACGACGCTTGTGCGTCAGCCCGGACAGCGGGTTGTTCTGGTCCATGAACTGGGACAGCTGGCTGGTGCCGAAGAACTCCTTGATGGAGGCGACGACCGGCCGGATGTTGATCAGGGTCTGCGGCGTGATCGCCTCGACGTCCTGCGTGGTCATGCGCTCGCGCACGACGCGCTCCATACGGGCCAGACCCGTGCGGACCTGGTTCTGGATGAGCTCGCCGACGCTGCGCAGGCGGCGGTTGCCGAAGTGGTCGATGTCGTCCGTCTCGACGACGATCGTCTCGCCGGAGTCGCCGACCGTCTCGGTCTCGCCCGCGTGCAGCTTGACCAGGTACTTGATCGTCGAGATGACGTCCTCGACGGTCAGGATGCCCGCGTCGAGCGGAGCGTCCGCACCCAGCTTCTTGTTGACCTTGTAGCGGCCGACCTTGGCCAGGTCGTAGCGCTTCGGGTTGAAGTACAGGTTCTCCAGGAGCGTCTGTGCGGCCTCACGCGTGGGGGGCTCGCCCGGACGCAGCTTGCGGTAGATGTCGAGCAGCGCGTCGTCCTGGCCCTGGGTGTGGTCCTTCTCCAGGGTGGCGCGCATGGACTCGTACTCGCCGAACTCCTCGAGGATCTGCTCGGTGGTCCAGCCGAGCGCCTTCAGGAGAACGGTCACGGACTGCTTGCGCTTGCGGTCGATGCGGACACCGACCATGTCGCGCTTGTCGATCTCCATCTCCAGCCAGGCACCCCGGGACGGGATGATCTTGGCCGAGAAGATGTCCTTGTCGGACGTCTTGTCGATGGTGGAGTCGAAGTAGACACCGGGCGAACGGACCAGCTGCGACACCACGACACGCTCGGTGCCGTTGATGACGAAGGTGCCCTTGTTCGTCATGAGCGGGAAGTCGCCCATGAAGACCGTCTGGGACTTGATCTCACCGGTCTCGTTGTTGGTGAACTCGGCCGTGACGAAGAGGGGCGCGGCGAACGTGAAGTCGCGCTCCTTGCACTCGTCGATGGAGTTCTTCGGCGGCTCGAAGCGGTGGTCGCGGAACGTCAGCGACATCGACCCGGAGAAGTCCTCGATCGGGGAGATCTCCTCGAAGATCTCCTCGAGACCGGACTTGGTGGGGACGTCCTGACCGGACTCCAGAGCCTCCTCGACGCGAGCCTTCCACGCGTCGTTGCCGAGCAGCCAGTCGAAGCTCTCGGTTTGCAGCGCGAGAAGGTTCGGAACCTCGAGGGGCTCCTTGATCTTTGCAAAGGAGATGCGCAGCGGGGCGGTGCTGGCGCCGTTGTTCATATTCGCGGTCGAGGCAGTGCGCGAGGCGGCCAAGAGGGGGTCCTTCCGAGGGCTCGGACTCACTACGCGCGTCCCGGTCCCCGCCAGGCACAGAGATGGAAAGTCTCAGGTCAGAGACTTCTGATCGTTGTGCTCGGGCAAGGGGCGTGCTCCTGGTGACGGGCAGGAGACAGCTAACAGGCAGCGCAAAGGGTCAGTGTAGCCACTTGGCACACTGATGTCCAGTGCGAGTTTTCAGCGCTCACGATGGAGGCCCTCGTTGTCCCTCAACACCTGCGGGAAGCCACGCCCTCGATGCACATCGATACTGCCCTCTTCGTCGTCGATCCATGCCTCGGATTCGGATCGTTGTGACGACGCGTCCTGAGAATTGCGCGCTGCGTGCAGTTCGTCAAGGCCCCCCTTGCTCAAACCGGGTGCTGCCATCGTCACTTGCAACCTGTCACCGGGGCCCTCGGGAGGCACGACGAAGATCACCATACTCCCCGCGGCGGCGGTCGCAAGGCAGCCGCCGCCGGTCCCCCGGGAACGGCGAAGAGCGACCACCCGGATGGATGATCGCCCTTCGGTGCGTCCGCGTTACAGCCTCCCGGGTGAGCAGCGATCGGGCCCCCGGAAGGCCGTCTGCGCTGTTCGAGTGAACCGTGTCCCGCGTACGCGAAAGGGCCGTACGAGGCGGAAGCCCCGTACGGCCCAGTGAGCCCTGTGCGGGCCCGTGAGTCCGGTGCGGACCCGAGGAGGTGTTACTTGACCTCGACGGAGGCGCCGGCGCCCTTGAGGGACTCGGCGGCCTTCTCGGCGGCGTCCTTCGCGACCTTCTCCAGGACGGGCTTCGGGGCGCCGTCCACCAGGTCCTTGGCCTCCTTCAGGCCGAGGGAGGTCAGCTCGCGCACGACCTTGATGACCTGGATCTTCTTGTCGCCGGCACCGGTGAGGATGACGTCGAACTCGTCCTTCTCCTCCTCGGTCTCGACGGCGGCGGCCGGGCCGGCCGGGCCCGCGACGGCGACCGCGGCGGCGGCGGTGACGTCGAACTTCTCCTCGAACGCCTTCACGAACTCGGAGAGCTCGATGAGGGTCATCTCCTCGAACTGCGCGAGCAGGTCTTCCTGGCTGAGCTTCGCCATGATGGGCGATCCTTCCATTGATTCGGCTGGTGCCGGATGTACATGTCTGGCGGGCGTACGTTCGGCCCGCTACGACCGTCGCCTCAGGCGGCGGTCATGTCGCGAGCCGAATTACTCGGCACCGCCCTGCTCGGCCTGCTTGGCGCGAAGAGCGTCCACGGTGCGGACGAGCTTCGACGGGAGCGCCTGGAAGACCTGAGCAGCCTGGGTCTGCTTGCCCTTGAAGGCACCCGCCAGCTTGGCGAGCAGAACCTCGCGGGACTCGAGGTCCGCAAGCTTCTTGATCTCGTCGGCTGACAGCGCCTTGCCGTCAAGGACACCGCCCTTGATGACGAGGTTCGGGTTGTCCTTGGCAAAGTCACGAAGACCCTTCGCCGACTCCACCGGGTCACCGGTGACGAAGGCGACCGCCGTCGGACCGTTGAACAGGTCGTCGAGCGTCGTGATCCCGGCCTCGTTGGCCGCAATCTTGGTCAGCGTGTTCTTCACCACGGCGTACTGGGCGTTCTCACCGAGCGACCGGCGCAGCGTCTTGAGCTGCGCCACGGTGAGACCCCGGTACTCGGTCAGCACGGCGGCGTTCGAGCTGCGGAACTGCTCCGCGAGCTCGGCCACCGCGGCAGCCTTGTCGGGCCTTGCCATAGAGCGTCGGCCTCCTTCCGGGTGATGGGACCGCTCGGAAGGGGCTGGACAAAACGAACGCCCCGGCGCAGGCGCACGGGGCGGACTCGACCGGCTGTACGCGCGGTGCACGCACATACTCCGGGAGTTCTTCCACTGTCACCTGCGCGGGCCGTCCGCAATTCAGCGGATCCTTCGGTCACCGCACCCTCTTGCGAGTGCACAGCGACGACCAGCGGTCTTTGGCTTCGACAGGAAGACTAAGGGAACGGATCGCTGTCAAGCAAATCCGTTCCCCTGCGGGCTCAGCCCTGCTGGGCGTCCTTCATCGCGTCGGCGAACGAGAACGTGTCCTTGGCGGGCGGAGCCGTCACCGTCACCGGCTTGTTGAAGTCGAGGAAGGTGATGGTCGTGTCCAGAGGGCCCTTGTCGGTGTCGCTGCGCATCCGGAACTGCTTGGTGTGGTTGCTGCCGTCGATCCACATGTCCATGCTGATCGCGCCGGCGCCCATCTTCTCGTACGCGTCGATGCTCTTCTCGCGCCGGTCGAGGGTGGTCTTGTCCAGGTGCTGCTTCTTCAGGGCCGCACGCATCTCGTCGACCGAGACCTCGCCCTTGTAGTGCGTGGTCTTCACGCCGCCGACGGTCTCGGTGCCGACCTTCGTCACCCGCTTGGAGTCGGTGAGGAACGTGGACTCCTGGGCCGGGTTCCGATCGGCCTGCCCGGCGCCGAGCTGGTCGGCGCCGAGCTCCTTGTCCATCCCCAGCGCGGACAGATCGAACTTGAGCCAGCTCTTGCCGTTCAGCTCCTTGGCGGCCGCGGCGCCACCACCGACGTACATCACCTGGTCGACAAGGCGGATCTCGACCGGCCCGTCGGTGTCCTGGCCCGCGACCGTCATCTTCATGGCCATGGCGAGCGGCTTCAGGCTCATCCGGGCCTCGCCGCTGACCTTGCCCTCACCCGGGACCGTGCCGGTCATCCGGTAGTGCATGGATGTGATCTGCTCGGCGTTCTTCGCGGCCTCGGCCACGGCGGCGGCGGGCGTCATCCGCGGGGACTCCTCCGCACCACCCTTCGAACAGGCGACCGTTCCACCGCCCAGGACCAGCGCCGCGAGCGCCGCGCCCGCCGCGCCGCGCCCCATCGCGCCACGCACAGCAATCATCAAGAATCCCCCCAGGGAACATACTGTCGATCCATAGCAAGACCGTGAGCGTAACCCGGCCGGAACGCCTGTGGCTCGCGATTTCCGGATGACGCGTGTGACCTACACACGTCACGGAGTCTGCTCGCTCAGCAGGTCCTTGAAATCGGCGGTGTCCGCGACGGGTGGCCTTTCGGCCGCGACCCGCACTCCGTAGTCGCGGTAGTACGCGGTGGAGGACATCCGCCCCGTCGTCAGCTCCCCGCGCTCGGCCTTCTTCACCAGCAGGTCGTGGTCGTCGACCCAGATGTCCACGGTCTCCGTGGTGACCCCGGCCTGTTCCAGCCGCTCCTTGAGGTCGGCGGTGGCGGCGCCGGTGAGGGCGGCGGTGATGATCGTGCCCGTGTAGCGGGTGGTGCGCCGACCGCGCACCGTCTCCTCGCCTGCCCTGCGCAGGTTCCCCGAGGCGAGCAGGAGGCGGACCGGCTGGAGCGGAGCGGTGTTGCGCAGCTGGTCCGTCAGCTGCGTCCCGGTGCCTCCCGGGAGGGCCGCGAGGTCGTCGTAGGCATATCTGATCCAGTGCCGGCCGTCCAGGCGCCGGGCGAACGAGGTGCCGACCTTCGCGTAGTAGGCGTCCGGCAGCAACCGGGCCTCCATGGAGGCGCTGTTCAGCTTGCGCATGGTGTCGGCGAGCTGGCCGTCGGTGTAGGTGATGCGAAGGGTGCCGACGGATCGGCCGGCCCAGCCGAGGGCGCCGTCCGTGTGCAGCGAGAGCATCCCGCCCATGACCGTCGTGGACTCTATCCGTGCGGAGCCGGCCCTGACGGTGGCCCGCTCCACGGCGTGCAGGGCCGACGCCGAGCGGGGGTCCGCACGTCCCCCCGAGGGCACTGCGGCCCTCTTGGAGGAGTCGTCGCCGGAGGGGCTGCACGCCGCGACGGCGGCCAGCGCGGCGGCCACCGCGATCGGAAGGATCCCGCGCCGCACGATCCGGTCCCTCATCCGTCCCCCCTTGTGCGCTCCGTGATCATCACGCTAACTCCGAGTCGGGAGGAACGGCACGCATCTGAGGCGGAACGGCATGTGCCCGGTGTCGCACACAGGTACGTCGAGGCAGCGCACCGACCGCGCGGAGCCGTTGCGAGCGCCCCGGGACACGGCCGGAAAACACGGCCGGCCCCGCACCCGGAAGGGTGCGGGGCCGGCCGTCAGCTGCGCGTGACCGCGGCTGCCGTCGGTGTCAGACGGCGGCCGGGTCCTCCTCGGTGAGGAGGTTGCGGGTGCGGTTCGGGTCGACCGGAACGCCGGGGCCCATCGTCGTGGCGATGGCGGCCTTCTTGATGTAGCGACCCTTGGCGGCGGACGGCTTCAGACGAAGGATCTCGTCCAGAGCCGCACCGTAGTTCTCCACCAGCTTGGAGTCGTCGAAGGACACCTTGCCGATGATGAAGTGCAGGTTCGAGTGCTTGTCGACGCGGAACTCGATCTTGCCGCCCTTGATGTCGGTGACGGCCTTCGTCACGTCCGGGGTCACGGTGCCGGTCTTGGGGTTCGGCATCAGACCACGGGGACCGAGCACGCGGCCGAGGCGGCCGACCTTGCCCATGAGGTCCGGGGTGGCGACGACGGCGTCGAAGTCCAGACGCCCCTTCGACACCTCGTCGATCAGCTCGTCGGCGCCGACGATGTCGGCGCCCGCGGCACGAGCGGCCTCGGCACGGTCACCGGTCGCGAAGACCAGGACCCGGGCGGTCTTACCGGTGCCGTGCGGGAGGTTCACGGTGCCACGGACCATCTGGTCGGCCTTGCGCGGGTCGACACCCAGACGGAAGGCGACCTCGACGGTGCCGTCGAACTTGGTCGTGGAGGTCTCCTTGGCGAGACGGACGGCCTCGAGCGGGGCGTAGAGCTTGTCCCGGTCGACCTTGGCGTCCGCAGCGCGGAGAGCCTTGCTGCGCTTGCTCACAACTGCTCCTGTGTGTTCTGAAAGGAGTCGTGGTACGGGCCGAGCAGGCCCTGCCACGTGCGGCCGTCAGCCGCATGGTTCTGCGAAGGTGGGGTTCAGCCCTCGACCGTGATGCCCATGGAACGCGCGGTGCCCGCGATGATCTTCGAGGCGGCGTCCAGGTCATTGGCGTTGAGGTCGGGCATCTTGGTCTGGGCGATCTCGCGGACCTGCGCCTCGGTGATCTTGGCGACCTTGGTCTTGTGCGGCTCGCCGGAGCCCTTGTCCACGCCCGCGGCCTTGAGGATCATCTTGGCGGCCGGCGGGGTCTTGGTGATGAAGGTGAAGGAACGGTCCTCGTAGACCGTGATCTCCACCGGGATGACCCAACCGCGCTGCGACTCGGTCGCGGCGTTGTAGGCCTTGCAGAACTCCATGATGTTGACGCCGTGCTGACCCAGCGCCGGGCCGACCGGCGGAGCCGGGTTGGCCGCGCCGGCCTGGATCTGGAGCTTGATGAGCCCCGTGACCTTCTTCTTCTTGGGAGGCATTCCGGGTCCTCTCCCGTTTTCCGTTTCGATTTCCTAGTGCCCAAGGGCAAGACAGCCCGAAGGCAACCGCACAACCCTAGCGGGAATCCCTGTGCGGCCAAAAACCGAGCAGGTCAGACGGGCTGTGCAGCCGTCTGACCTGGCCGGTGGCTGGCCCGCCGGAAGGTGGTCCTTCGGGCGGGGTCGACACAAGTCTCTCATGCGCGGCGGGCCGCTCCGGCCGCCGGGCGCCGTTGCCCACGTCGCATGCCGACGCCACCACGGCCGCACCGGGTATGCGAGAGAGCCCCCGACCAACGGGAAACCGCTGGTCGGGGGCTCTCTCGGATGAGCGTCTGCTCAGTTCTTCTGGATCTGGTCGAAGCTCAGCTCGACCGGGGTCTCGCGGCCGAAGATCTCCACGAGGCCCTTGACCTTCTTGGAGTCGGCGTTGATCTCGTTGATGGTCGCCTGCAGCGTGGCGAACGGGCCGTCGGTGACGGTGACCGAGTCGCCGACCTCGAAGTCCAGCACCTGGACCTCGACCTTGCGCTGCGGCGCCGGCTTGCCCTCGGCCTCTGCGGCCTCGCGGGCGGCCTTCTCCTCGGCCTCCGGGGCGAGCATTTTGACGATCTCGTCCAGGGTCAGAGGGTAGGGGTCGTAGGCGTTGCCCACGAAGCCGGTGACACCGGGGGTGTTGCGGACGACGCCCCAGGACTCGTTGGTCAGATCCATGCGCACCAGCACATAGCCGGGGAGCTTGTTCTGACGGATGGTCTTGCGGTCGCCGTTCTTGATCTGGACGACCTCTTCCTGCGGCACCTCGGCCTGGAAGATGTAGTCCTCGACGTTCAGCGACACGGCGCGCTGCTCGAGGTTGGTCTTCACACGGTTCTCGTAGCCGGCGTACGTGTGGATCACGTACCACTCGCCGGGCAGGCTGCGCAGCTCCTCGCGCAGGGCCTCGACGGGGTCGACGGGCGCGGCCTCCTCCTCGCCGGCGACCTCGTCCTCCTCCACGACGTGCACGGCGGCCGTCTCGGCCGGCTCGCCCGCCTCGGCTTCCGCAGCCTGGAACTCGTCCACCTCGTCCGCGCCCTCGACGATGTCGAGCTCGTCATCCACGGACTCGTCCGGCTCGATGGCGTCGTTCAGGTTCGGGTCAGACACGTGGCTGCTTCTTCCTGGATACATAGGGGTAGAACATGCGAAAGGGGACGCCGGATACCTCGGCGCCCTTCGCTCGCGGCTCAGCCGAATACGTACTTGGCCGCGTGGTTGAGCCCATAGTCAATCACGGTCACCAGGGCGATCATGATGACGACGAAAACGATCACCACAGTGGTGTACGTCGTCAGCTGGTTCCGCGTCGGCCAGACCACCTTGCGGAGTTCCGCAACGATCTGGCGGTAGAAGAGGGCAAGGCGCTTGAGCGGGCCCTTCTTGGCTCGCTTGCCACCCTTGCGGGTCTTCTTCGGCTCCTGCACCTCATCCTGGGCGTCAGGCATGTCGATGGAGCCCACGGCGTCCGTCACTCGTCCTCACCTGAATCCCGGGTCGTGGCCGTGCCGCGCCCGGTGGAGCCGCACGGCGAGTGCAAAGGTACTCTGCGCACACTTCCTGATGGGAGTGTGTAGCAGGGCCGGAGGGACTTGAACCCCCAACCGCTGGTTTTGGAGACCAGTGCTCTACCAATTGAGCTACGACCCTTTGCTGTGTACCCCAACGTACCGCATCCGAGCGAGTGCTCGGTGTGCACCGGCGCGATCACGGCCGCTGGAGGCCAACGAGGTGAGAGTGTACGTGGTCCGGGGCCGGTCGTCGAACAGAAAGTGCCCGTAAGGGTTTTGCCGCCCGGAAGATCGCCCGGTCCGGCACCCGGATCCGGACGTGTGTCCGGTCATCGGCCCGGTCCGGTTCAGTCTGTGAAACCCGTGTGCCGGGCGCGTTTCCTGTCTGAAACCATGGGGCCATGAGCGCTGCAACCCCTCCCACCGAGCGCCGGGTCTCCGCCCGAGTCGGCGCGATCTCCGAGTCCGCCACCCTCGCCGTGGACGCCAAGGCCAAGGCCCTCAAGGCCGCCGGGCGGCCGGTGATCGGCTTCGGCGCCGGTGAGCCCGACTTCCCCACGCCGGACTACATCGTCGAGGCGGCCGTAGAGGCCTGCAAGAACCCGAAGTTCCATCGCTACACGCCGGCGGGCGGTCTGCCCGAGCTGAAGAACGCGATCGCCGCCAAGACGCTGCGCGACTCCGGCTACGAGGTTGACGCCTCCCAGATCCTGGTCACCAACGGCGGCAAGCAGGCCATCTACGAGGCCTTCGCCGCGATCCTCGACCCGGGTGACGAGGTGATCGTCCCGGCTCCGTACTGGACCACGTACCCGGAGTCGATCCGGCTGGCCGGCGGTGTGCCGGTGGAGGTCGTCGCGGACGAGACCACCGGTTACCGCGTGTCCGTCGAGCAGCTCGAGGCCGCCCGCACGAAGAAGACGAAGGTCGTCCTCTTCGTGTCCCCGTCCAACCCGACGGGCGCGGTGTACTCCGAGTCGGAGACCGAGGCCATCGGCCGCTGGGCCGTGGAGCACGGGCTGTGGGTGCTGACGGACGAGATCTACGAACACCTGGTCTACGGTGACGCCGCCTCCGTGTCGTTGCCGGCGCTGCTGCCCGAGCTGCGCGACAAGTGCATCGTGGTCAACGGCGTGGCGAAGACGTACGCGATGACGGGCTGGCGTGTCGGCTGGATCATCGGCCCGAAGGACGTGGTGAAGGCCGCGACGAACCTCCAGTCGCACGCCACCTCGAACGTGTCGAATGTCGCACAGGTGGCCGCACTGGCCGCCGTCTCCGGCGACCTGGAGGCGGTCGCGACGATGCGCGAGGCCTTCGACCGGCGCCGCAAGACCATCGTGCGGATGCTGAACGAGATCGACGGCGTGGTCTGCCCCGAGCCCGAGGGCGCGTTCTACGCGTACCCGTCGGTGAAGGCGCTGATCGGCAAGGAGATCCGCGGCAGGCGCCCGGAGGACACGGTCGAGCTGGCCGCGCTGATCCTCGAGGAGGCCGAGGTCGCGGTCGTCCCGGGCGAGGCCTTCGGCACCCCCGGTTACCTGCGGCTGTCGTACGCCCTCGGTGACGAGGACCTGGTCGAGGGCGTGAGCCGGATCCAGAAGCTGCTGGCGGAGGCGCGGGACTGACGTCCCGCTCCGCGCCTCGGGGCGATCACCCGCCGGCCGGCGGGTGATCGCCCCGTCCTTTTGTGCGAGCAAGACCACTAAAGGGGAAAGCGCTACCGGAGCGGCGGGAACGTGCGGCAGGATCCTGGAATGGAGCATGTACGTGATGTCTCTGCGCTGCCGAAGGCCCATCTGCATCTGCACTTCACCGGATCCATGCGGCCCGCCACCCTCCTGGAGCTGGCCGACAAATACGGTGTCCGGCTGCCGGAGACTTTGACCGAGGCCCTGACCAGTGGGGAGCCGCCGAAGCTGCGCGCGACGGACGAGCGGGGCTGGTTCCGGTTCCAGCGGCTGTACGACGCGGCTCGCTCGTGTCTCAGAGAGCCGGAGGACATCCGGCGGCTGGTGCGGGAGGCCGCGGAGGAGGACGTCAAGGACGGCTCGGGCTGGCTGGAGATCCAGGTCGACCCGACGTCCTACGCGCCGCGCCTGGGCGGTCTGATCCCGGCGCTGGAGATCATCCTGGACGCGGTCGACGGCGCGGTGCGGGAGACGGGTCTGGGGATGCGTGTCCTGGTCGCCGCGAACCGGATGAAGCACCCCCTGGACGCCCGCACCCTGGCCCGGCTGGCCGTGCGCTACCGGGATCGCGGTGTGGTGGGCTTCGGCCTCTCCAACGACGAGCGCCGCGGCATGGCCCGGGACTTCGACCGCGCCTTCGCCATCGCCCGCGACGGCGGCCTTCTCTCGGCCCCGCACGGCGGCGAACTGACCGGACCGTCGTCGGTGCGCGACTGCCTGGACGACCTGCACGCGCACCGGGTGGGCCACGGGGTGCGCGCGGCGGAGGACCCGCGTCTGCTGAAGCGTCTGGCGGAGCGGGGGGTGACGTGCGAGGTGTGCCCCACGTCGAATGTCGCCCTGGGCGTCTACGCGAAGGCCGAGGACGTGCCCCTGCGCACCCTGTACGACGCGGGTGTCCCCATGGCGCTGGGCGCCGACGACCCGCTGCTCTTCGGCTCCCGCCTGGCGGCGCAGTACGAGCTCGCCCGCCACCACCACGGCTTCACCGACGAGGAACTGGCGGAACTGGCCCGGCAGTCGGTGCGCGGTTCGGCGGCACCGGAACAGACCAAGGCGGAGCTCCTCGCGGGGGTGGACGCCTGGCTGGGCGGCCCGGTGGCCTGAGGAAGGGGTGACGGGCGCGGGTGGGCCGCACGGCAGGGGCCGCCCGCGCCGTCGGTGGACCGGAGCGGGGCTACCCGCTCCCCGCCGCACGGTCAGGAGCCGCCCTCGGTGGCCGAGACGCCGCCGAGCAGGGTGCGCGCGAGGCGGCGCGCGAAGTCCTCCACGGGAGGTCGGCCGCCCGTCTCCGCCGCGTCGTAGGCGAACGCGCGCTGCGCGCAGGCGCCGAGGAGCAGCGACGCGGCCGCGAAGGTGTCGGCGTCGGGTCGGACCCGGCCCGCCGACTGTTCGGCGCGGAGGTAGGCGTCGAGCGCCTCGATCGGCCGGTGCGGACCCGTCCCCATCTGCCGCATGGCCTCGTCGTGCCGCCGCTTGAGCTGCGTCTCGGCGTACAGCGACGCGGCGATCGGGAAGCTCTGCTCGTAGAAGAGGGCCGCACGCCGGGCGATCTCGGTGAGGTTCTCCTCCAGCGAGTGCCGGCCGGGTTCGGCCGCGAGTTCGCTGAGCAGCGGGCCCAGCCTGGGCAGCCGTTCCGCGAGGACGCGGATGAACAGCTCCTCCTTGCTCGGGAAGTACTTGTACAGCGCGGCCTCCGAACAGCCCGCGGCCCGGGCGATCTCCTTGGTCGTGGCGCGCGCGAGCCCGACGGTCAGCATCAGCTCCTGCGCCGCGTCGAGGATGCGGACCCGGGCCGGTCTCTGCTGCGCCGCCGGCGGCTGCGCCCCTGTGTGCTGCATGGGACCGAAGGATTCCACGACAGGGCCTCCAGGTCTTGACGGGTGGGTGAGTACATACCCACCCTAGGAGCCACCGAGGTGAGTGAGTACTCACCCACCCGTGTCGGCGAGAGCGGACGTACAGGAGGGGCACGCCATGAGACTCACCGTCTTCGGTGCCACCGGCGGCATCGGCCAGGAGATCGTCGGACAGGCCCTCGCGGCAGGGCACCGGGTCACCGCGGTCGTACGGGATCCCGCGCGGCTCACCGTCACGGGCACCGGCCTGGAGGTGTTCCGCGCGGATCTCGACGACCCCGACGCGCTGCGCCCGGCGGTGGCGGGCCGGGACGCCGTTCTGTCCGGGCTCGGCGCGCGCAGCCGCAAGGACGCCGGGGTGGCGACCCGGCTGACCCGTACGGTCCTGGATGCCCTGGAGGCCGAGGGGGTGCGCCGGCTGCTGGTGGTCAGCGCCGGCCCGGTCGGCCCCCGCCCCGAGAACGAAGGGGCCCTGGACCGGACCGTCCGCGGCCTCGTCTCCGTGATGCTCAAGGATGTCTACGCCGACCTGCGGGAGATGGAGGCCGAACTGGCCCGCAGCGCCACGGACTGGACGGCCGTGCGGCCGCCCCGCTTGCAGGACAAACCGCTCACCGGTTCGTACCGCACGGTCGTCGGCGGCTTCCCGCCCCAGGGTCGCTTCATCGCCCGCGCCGACGTCGCCCACGCGATGCTGGCGATGACCCATGACCCCGCGACGGTGAAGCAGGGGGTGGGGGTCGCCTACTGAGCCCGGCCGCGGCTGCCGTCGGGGCGGGGTCTAGAGGCTGACGCCCACCGTGACCGGCTCGTTGACCAGCGTGACCCCGAAGGCCTCGCGGACCCCGGCCACGACCTCGCGGGCCAGCGCGAGCAGGTCCTCGGTGGTCGCGCCGCCGCGGTTGGTCAGGGCCAGGGTGTGCTTGGTGGAGATGCGGGCGGGTCCGGTGCCGTACCCCTTCGTGAAGCCTGCCTTGTCGATGAGCCAGGCCGCGGAGGTCTTGGTGTGGCCCTCGCCCGCCGCGTACGCGGGCGGTTCCGCCCCCTCGCCCAGCCGCTCGCTCACCCGCGCCCGGAAGGCGGCGAACTCCTCGTCCGCGAGGATCGGATTGGTGAAGAACGAACCCGCCGACCAGGTGTCGTGGTCCTCCGGGTCCAGCACCATGCCCTTGCCCGCGCGCAGCTTCAGCACGGTCTCGCGGGCGGCGGCCAGCGGCACCCGGTCGCCGGCCCCGACTCCGAGGGCGCGAGCCGTCTCGGCGTACTTGACCGGGCCCGAGAGCCCCTGCGCGTCCTCCAGCCGGAAGCGCACCCGCAGCACCACAAAACGCTCGGGATCGGCCTTGAAGCGGCTGTGCCGGTACGAGAACGCGCACTCGGCGTTCGAAAGGGTGACCGTTTCCTGCGTCCGGCGGTCGTAGGCGATCACTTCACTGATCGTCGAAGAGACCTCCTGCCCGTAGGCCCCCACGTTCTGGATCGGGGTCGCACCCGCGGAGCCGGGGATGCCCGCGAGGCACTCGACACCGGCGAGACCGGCCTCGACGGTGCGGGCGACGGCATCGGTCCACACCTCCCCGGCGGCCAGCTCCAGCTCCGTACCGTCCAGACGGAAGCCGTCGGTCGCGATCCGCAGGGCGGTGCCCTCGAAGCCCTTGTCGCCGATGACCAGGTTGGATCCGCCGCCGATCAGCAGCAGCGGCGTACCGGCTCCGTCGGCCTCGCGGACGGCGGCGATCACCTCCGCGTCGGTGGTGGCGGTGATCAGTCGGGTCGCGGGGCCGCCCAGCCGGAAGGTGGTCAGCGGGGCGAGCGGGGCGTCGTGGAGTTCCTGCACGCGCCAAGACTACGAGACGGCCCCGGCGGCCCGGCATCGCACGGGTACGGCCCCGCCGGGGACCGGCGGGGCCGTCGAGGGGTGCCGGGTCCGCGGGATCCCGCTCAGGAAGCGGCCGTCTCCAGGGCCGGGGCCGGCTGCGCGGTGGCCGCGGCCCGCGGCGTGCGCCGCCGGGTCGGGATCAGCAGAGCCGCGACGCCCGCCAGGGTCACCGCCGCGGAGCCCACCACGAGCGCCGGCCGCAACCCGTCCACGAACAGCTGTGCGCTCCCGTAGCCGCCCCGGGCCGTGAAGATCGAGGACATCACGGCGATGCCGAGCGCGCCGCCGACCTCGCGCAGGGCGTTGTTGGCGCCGGAGGCGATGCCCTGTTCCCGGGGCAGCACGCTGGACATGACGAGGTTGGAGGCGGGTGCGAAGAACAGGGCCATGCCGATGCCGCTGATGATCAGTCCGGGCAGCTGAACGGAGTACGCGACGTCCGTCGTGGCCACCCTGGCCAGGTAGCCGAGGCCCGCGGCCTGGAGGAAGAGACCGGCTGCGACGACCGGGCGGCCGCCGATGCGGTCGGAGAGGATTCCGGCGATCGGCGCGACGAGCATCGGCATGCCCGTCCAGGGCAGCATCCGCAGACCCGCCTGGGTCGGGGAGTAGCCGAGCACCCCCTGCATGTACTGGCTGAGCAGGAAGATCGAGCCGAACATCCCGAGGAACATCAGCAGGCTCGCGGCGTTGATCCCGGAGAACGCCCGGGAGCGGAAGAGCCGCATGGGGAGCATGGGGTTGCGGCCCCGGATGCCGTGGAGGACGAAGCCGGCGAGCAGCGCGGTGCCCGCGAACAGGCCGGTCAGCACGACGGGGTCGGCCCAGCCGTCGGCCGGGCCGCGCACCAGTCCGTACACGATCCCGAAGAGGCCGCCGCTGACGAGCAGGGTGCCCGGGACGTCGAGCGCCGCGCCGGTGCCGTGGGACTCGGCGAGGCGGAATCGGGCGAGCGGCAGTAGGAGGAGGCCCAGCGGGACGTTCAGCCAGAAGATCCAGTGCCAGGAAACGTGTTCGGTCAGACTGCCGCCGATGAGGGGTCCGGACGCCACGGCGAGGCCGTTGACGGCCCCCCAGATGCCGTACGCCATTCCGCGCCTCGCGGCGGGGACCGCTGCGGTCAGCAGGGTCAGGGTGAGCGGCATCATGATGGCCGCCCCGACACCCTGGACGGCGCGGGCCGCGATCAGGGAGTCGATGCCGGGCGCGAGGGCCGCGGCGGCGGACGCGCCGGTGAAGACGGTCAGCCCTACGAGGAAGAGCCTCCTGCGGCCGAACCGGTCGCCGAGCGCCGCGCCGAACATGAGCAGGACCGCGAAGGTGAGCGTGTAGGCGCTCACGGTCCATTCCAGGTCGTCCAGCGCTCCCCCGAGGTCCTTGCGGATGGAGGGCAGGGCTGTGGTGACGACGAGGTTGTCGAGGGCCGCCATGAATCCGGCGACGCTGGTGATGACGAGGGCCCAGGCCGCTCCCCCGCGAGGTGCCTTCTGCTGTGACATCGCTCCCCCAGAGCGTGATCGTTGTGATGATTAGTTATTGATGACTAACTTTTACGGTCATGAAAAGGCGGATCCGCCTTCCCGGATCCGGCTACTTCTTCTTCGGCATGCCCTCATGGCCCTCGGCCGGGTAGAGCCCTTCCCAGATCCGGTGCCCGGGCGGAAAGCCCATGGACACCAGGCAGTTGATGAGCATCCCCTGCGCCATGAAGGTGGTGGTCTCCTCGACGTCGGCCCCGAGGGCCAGATGCACGACGTCCCACAGCCGCATCCAGCCGGCCCGCACCGTCTCCCCGAACTCGCGGTCGCCCGCCTGCTCGGCCGCGGCCACCGCGATGTACATCTGCATCTGCATCATCAGCCGTTCGGGCTGCTCGGCGATGACCTCGGTGTACGCCTTTCCCATGGAGTGCAGGGCCTCTTCCCCCTCGAGCCCTTCGGCCGCCTCCTCGAAGGTGCGGATGGTGTCCTCCACGCACCGCTCGGCCGCCGCGAGGAAGATGGCCTTCTTGCCGGGGAAGAGCCGGAAGAGATACGGCTGCGACACACCGACACGCTTGGCGATCGCCTCGGTGGACGTGCCGTGGTAGCCGCCGCGGGCGAACTCGCTCGTCGCCGCGCGGATGACGCTCTCGCGCCTCTCTTCTGCGCTCATCCTGACCATGCGGGATAAGTTAGTGGTTAATAACTAACTTCGTCAAGGGGTCTCCCGCGACGCGGTCGAGGGGCGCCGCACACGGCGCACGCCCCTCACCGGCCCCAGGTCAGGCCAGCCTCACGACCGCCCGTGACATGCCCAGTACCTTCTGGCCGCCGCTGGTCGCCGTGAGGTCGACACGGACCGTGCCGTCGTCGAGCTTGGCCGCCACCTTGGCGCTGACCTCGATGAGGGCGCCCTCTTCGTCGTTCGGGACGACGACCGGCTTGGTGAAACGGACGCCGTACTCGACGACCGCGCCCGGGTCGCCCACCCAGTCGGTCACCACACGGATCGCCTCGGCCATGGTGAACATGCCGTGCGCGATGACATCCGGCAGGCCCACCTCCTTGGCGAACTTCTCGTTCCAGTGGATCGGGTTGAAGTCCCCGGACGCGCCCGCGTACCGCACGAGCGTGGCGCGGGTGACGGGGAAGGACTGCGGCGGCAGTGCGGTGCCGACCTCGACGGCGTCGTACGCGATCTTCGCGGTCATCCTCGTCAGGCCTCCTCTTCCGGCGCCCGGGCCACGAGCTTCGTCCAGGCGGTCACCACGGGCTCGCCGGCCTCGTCGTGGACCTCACCGCGGATGTCCAGAATGTCGTTGCCGGCCAGTGACTTGATCGACTCGATGGTCGAGGTGACGCTCAGCCGGTCACCGGCACGGACCGGGCGGTTGTAGACGAACCTCTGATCGCCGTGGACCACCCGGCTGTAGTCCAGGCCGAGCTTGGGGTCCTCGACGACCTGGCTCGCGGCTTTGAAGGTGATCGCGAAGACGAAGGTCGGCGGGGCGATCACATCGGGGTGACCGAGCGCCGTGGCGGCCTTCCGGTCCGTGTAGGCCGGGTTGGTGTCCCCGATCGCCACCGCGAACTCGCGGATCTTCTCCCGGCCGACCTCGTACGGGTCGGTGGGCGGGTAGGACCGCCCCACGAAGGACTGATCGAGCGCCATGGGCTCGGCACCTCCTGATAGTTCATCGGGCCCGGCCTCGTCGGAGGCCGCCGACCCCTTTGTGCGGCCGGCTCGGCGTTCGGCCCGTGTGACCGATTCTGGGACCGTCGACGCGGCCGGTTCTGCGTACGCCCCGGCCGATGTCCGAATCTGCGTGGCGGGTGCGGTTGATCTGACCGATTCCGCGTTGCGCCCGGTCGGCTTCCGCATGTCGTCCCGGTCGGGACGGCCGGATGCGGTCGACCGGATCGGGCCATCCTGCTCCCGTCGCGGGAGACGACGCCCGCGCCCCGCCGACGGCGGCGGTCGATGGACCGGTGCGGCCCACCGCCAACGCCGCGAGGCCGCCCCCTTGCTGCTGGGGACGGCCTCGCGTACGAGCCTGGGTTATCGCGTCTCGCGGTGCGCGGTGTGCGCGTTGCAACGCGGGCAGTGCTTCTTCATCTCAAGACGATCCGGGTTGTTGCGCCGGTTCTTCTTGGTGATGTAGTTCCGCTCCTTGCACTCCACGCAGGCCAGCGTGATCTTCGGGCGGACGTCGGTGGCAGCCACGTGAGTGCTCCTTGACGAACAGATGGATAAAAACAACGCAAGAAAGAGTAGCCGACCGAAGGACCGACCCCACAATCGGCTACTACGAGTAGCGGTGACCGGACTTGAACCGGTGACACAGCGATTATGAGCCGCTTGCTCTACCGACTGAGCTACACCGCTGTGATGCGATCGGGCCCCGCCTGGCAGCGGGAACCTCACACACCAGAGCCCCAAAACGGAATCGAACCGTTGACCTTCTCCTTACCATGGAGACGCTCTGCCGACTGAGCTATTGGGGCGAGCGATGAAGACATTACACGCTCGCCCGCCGTTCGCCCAAATCCGTTTCGCGGCTCCCGCCCGGCCTGTTCCCCGGCCTTCCCCGTGCGTTTCCGCGGCTTGCGGCACCCCGACGCGACGGCTGCCCCACCGGCCACTCCCGCCGCATCCACTGCGGCGACGGCGGGGGGCCGCCGCCCGACGGACCCGCCATCGCGGTGACGGCCCTCCGTCGGCCGCGCACCGGAGGCCCGCCCGCGTCCGCGGAACCACACCCCGGTACGACTATTGCGCTCCTCCCCGCCGTGGCCGGGTCACCGCCCTAGGCTCGAACTCACTCTGTGTGATCTTGCCCCGGGGTGCGCAGCCTCCCCCGAACCACAGGAGCGCGATGCCCGACAGCCCAGCGCAGTCGTCTCTCGTCCCGTCCTCGCCGTCGGCGACGACCGACTCGACCGCCCTGCTGCTGAGCGGGGCTCGGCTGACCGACGGCCGGACGGTGGACGTGCGGCTGGGCGGCGGACGGATCGAGGCCGTCGGCACCGCCGGCAGTCTGGCCACGGGGGCCGCCACCGCCCGTGTCGACCTGCGCGGCTATCTGCTCCTGCCGGCCCCCGCCGAGCCGCATGCACACGGTGACACGGCCCTCACCGCGGACTGCGACGGTCCGGTGTCGAACGAGCCGGAGGAGGTCCAGCGCCGCACCACCGAGGCCGCGCTGCTGCAACTCGGGCACGGCGCGACGGCGCTGCGCTCGCATGTGCACATCGGTGACGCACAGGGCCTGGACGCGCTCACGGCCGTGCTGGGCGCGGGGCGTTCGCTGTGCGGACTCGCCGAGCTGACGACGGTGGCGATGCCCCGGGTGCTGACCGGTGTCGCGGGGGCCGACGGGCTCGCCCTGCTGCGCGACGCGATGAAGATGGGCGCCACGGTGGTGGGCGGCTGTCCGGACGCGGATCCGGATCCGACCGGTTACGTGGAGGCCGTCCTCGAACTGGCCGCCGAGTTCGGCTGTCCGGTGGATCTGCACACCGACGCCGGCGATCCGGCACGCCTCGCCCGGCTCGCGGCGATGGCCGGCGGCCTGCGCCCCGGGGTGACGCTCGGGCCGTGCGGCGGTCTGGGACGTCTGCCGGCGGGAGCCGCGGCCCGCTCCGCGGAACGGCTCGCCGCCGCCGGGGTGACCGTGGTCTGCCTGCCGCAGGGCCGCTGCGGTGGGGCCGAGCAGCGCGACACCGCCCCGGTGCGGCTGCTGCGGTCCGCCGGGGTGCGGGTCACGGCGGGGAGCGGAGCGCTCAGGGACGTGTCGAACCCGGTGGGGCGCGGGGACCCGCTGGAGTCGGCCTATCTGCTGGCGTCCCGTTACGGGCTGTCCCCCGAGGACGCGTACGACATGGTGAGCGCGTCGGCGCGGGCCGCGCTCGGGCTGCCCGCGGTGCGCGTGGAGGCGGGCTTCCCCGCGGAGCTCCTCGCCGTGCGGGGCGACCGGCTGGCGGGCGCGCTGTCGCTCGCGTACAGCCGGATCGTGGTGCACCGGGGGCGTGTGGTGGCACGCACGAGCGCGGTGCGCGAATACTGCAACTCGGCCGCGGTGGCGCTGGACCTGCCCCGGCAGGGGCGGGCGCAGCCGTGACGGTCCCCCGCCGGGCCTGCGGACACGGGATGGCGTGGATCCGCCGGTGAGCGCCGACCCCGCGAAAAGTCGTGCGGCGGATGCGTCCGTCCGGGCGTACGGTCGGAGACATGCGCATTGTCATCGCTGGTGGTCATGGTCAGATCGCGCTGCGGCTCGAGCGGTTGCTCGCCGCGCGCGGCGAGGAGGCCGCGGGGATCATCCGCCGTGCGGAACAGGCCGACGATCTGCGCGCGGCGGGCGCCGAACCGATCGTCTGCGACCTGGAGTCGGCGCCGGTCGAGGAGGTGGCCTCGCATCTGGAGGGCGCCGCTGCGGCCGTCTTCGCGGCGGGCGCGGGCCCGGGCAGCGGTGCGGCCCGCAAGTACACCGTGGATCGGGACGCCGCGATCAAGTTCGCCGACGCCGCGGAGCGGGCGGGCGTACGCCGTTTCGTCGTCGTCTCCTCGATGGGTGCGGACCCGGAGCATCAGGGCGACGAGGTCTTCGACGTGTATCAGCGCGCGAAGGGCGAGGCCGACGCGTATGTACGTGCCCACAAGTCCCTGGACTGGACGGTCCTGCGCCCCGGCCGGCTGACCGACGACGCGGGCACGGGCCTGGTGCGCCTCGAGGCGCACACCGGTCGTGGCGCGGTCACGCGCGAGGACGTGGCGGCGGTGCTCGCGGAGCTCGTCGACACGCCCGCGACGGCCGGTCTGACGCTGGAGCTCATCGGCGGTTCGACCCCGGTGTCCGTGGCCGTGAAGTCGGTGGCGGGGAACTGAGCGGGACGGGCGTCGCCGACCGGGGTTCCCCCTCGGCTGACCCACTGCCGCGGCTGCAGGAGGGCACGGGACGCGTTCGTCCCGTGCCTCCCGTCTCGGGGACGCCGACCGGCGGTGCGGCGCCCCCGCACCGCGACGCCACGGAGGTTCCGGTGAACCGATCGGGTGTGCGGGGCTCCTGACGGTGCGTCGGAGGCCCGGGCCGCCTCGAACGGACCGGCCCGGCAGGACGGCCGCGCGGCACGGCCCGCCCGCAGGCAACGACGAAGAAGCCGGTCATATATCGGCGGACGGGTCAGAAGAGCGGCATCTGACCGGGGAACTCCGGTACGGCGTAACCGTCGAGAGCGGGCTGCGCGGCGTCGGCCTGAGCGAGACGGCGGGATCCCGGGCAGGAGACGAGCGCCCCGCTGTTCCGCGCCCTTGGCGGGTCGTGCCGTGCGAACCGCCCGGCGACGACGGCGATGTCCCGTCGGCACTCGGGGCAGCTTCTGCGGCGAGACGACATGTCCTCAGCGTACGAGAACGGGCCGGGCGACGGCGGGAATCCCGGTCCGTGCACGGATGCGGAGGGGCCGGTGGGGCCGGTACGAGGACCGCGAGGCGCCGAATCAGCCGATGTAGGGCGTGGCGCGCCCCTCGTCCATGGCGTGATCGATCCGCAGCCGCATGGTGGGGTGCACGTCCAGGCCTCCCAGGTCCGCGGGGTCGACCCATCGGACCTGGGTCGTCTCCGAGCTGGTGCGGAGCACCCCGCCGACCGGGCGTGCCCGGAAGCACAGGCTGAACTGCTGGCGTACCTCCCCGTCGTCGTACCGCATGACGTGTCCCGGATCGGTGTAGATCCCGGACAGATCGGCGACCTGCACCTCGACGCCGGTCTCCTCCCGCACCTCTCGGACGACGGTGTCGGCGATGGACTCGCCGAGGTCGTGGCCGCCGCCCGGAAGCGCCCACCGTCCGTTGTCCGAGCGCTGCACCATCAGCACGCGTCCGGCGCCGTCCCGGACGAAGGCCACGACCGAGGGGACGACGGAGTCGGCGAGCGGGGCGTCGGGATCGTGCAGGTAGTCGATACGGCCCATGGAACTGACCCCCCGGGGTGCTACAGCGCTCGAGCGGTGGGCGACAGCGGTTCCACCGACCCAAGTCTGCTCCTGTTCGGTGCCCCGGGTGGGCGACGCGATCCGGTCCGAAGGTCGCAGGCCCGCTGGATGAAGTGGCGCGAGCCGGGTCGATCGGCGCATCGCCCGCGCCGTGTGCGCATCGGCCAGATGCACCGTAAGCTTATTGTGTATCGATCATTTCAGAAAGATACCGCCATGGACCTGCACCTCAACGGCAAGACCGTCATCGTCACCGGCGCCAGCCGCGGCATCGGGCTCGCCGTCGCACAGGCCTTCGCCCATGAGGGCGCCCATGTGGTGGCCGGGGCCAGGCATCCCGGCAAACCCCTCGAGGAACTCGCCGACTCCCACGGACTCGTACCGGTGGCAGGGGACCTCACCACCGTCGAGGGCGTCGAACGGCTTGTGGAAACGGCCAAGGACCGCTTCGGCGGCATCGACGTCCTCGTCAACAACGTGGGCATCGTCCACCTCCGGCCGAACGGCTTCCTGTCGGTCACCGACGAGGACTTCGCCAAGACGCTCGACGCGAACTTCTTCAGCGCCGTCCGTGCCTGCCGCGCGGCCCTTCCCGCCCTGCTGGCCGCACGCGGAACGATCGTCACCATCAGCTCCGTGAACGCCTTCTACCCGGACCCCGGGCTCATCGACTACACCGTCTCCAAGGCCGCCCTCACCAACTTCTCCAAGGCCCTGTCCAAGGAGGTCGGACCGCAGGGAGTCCGCGTCAACACCGTGGCCCCGGGTCCCGTTTCCACGGACATGTGGCTGGGCGAGTCGGGCCTCGCCTCGCAGGCGGGCAGTGCCATGGGCGTGGATCCCGACACCGCGCGGGAGAAGCTCGTCGAGGGCACGGGCGGATTCGCCACCGGTCGTTTCACCCGCCCCGACGAGGTCGCCGACCTGGTGCTCCTGCTCGCCAGCGACCGCGCGGGGAACATCACCGGCACCGATGTCACCATCGACGGCGGCCTCATCAAGACGCTCTGACCCGGGCGTCCCGGGTGCCCAGGCATACGGGTGTCCCGGCGCCGCCCGATGTGCGGGCCCCGTACGCCGCTCAGGGCGACAGCCGCCCCGTCAGGAACGCGCGCACCACGGAGTCGAACAGGTCCGGGCTCTCCCAGAACATCAAGGAGGCCCTGCACGCCGGGGAGTCCGCGACGCGCCTCCACCTGGCCGCCGCCTGGCGGGAGGCCACGGTGTTCACGGAGGCCGAGCGTGCCGCCCTGGAGCTGACGGAACAGGGCACACGTATCGCGGACGCGGCGGGCGGCGTCACCGACGAGGCCTGGCAGGGCGCCGCCAAGCACTACGACGAGGAACAGCTCGCCGCCCTGGTGTGCGCCATCGCCCTCAGCAACGCCTACAACCGCGGGAACGTCATCGTCCGGCAGCCCGCCGGCGACCACCGGCCCGGCAGGTTCGCGTAGGCAGGGGATCTGCGCGGCGCTTCACGGTCGAACCCGCCCGGTCTCCGAGTGGCGGCATCACCCTCGTCCGCCGGCCCGAGGCCCTACCGGGTCAACGCACGAACAGGGAGGCCCCGGCGGTGGCCGTGGTGCAGCCGGCGATCAGGAGACACGCGCCGACGGCGTGCCTCCTGAGCAAGGCGTGCCGCAGGGTGGCGTAGCGGGCCTCGTACTCCCCGCGCAGGCGCCCCGCCCGGTCGGCCGTGGCCTGCAGGGCCTGCCGTGTCAGACCGAGGCGCTGCTCCGTGTAATGGCGGGTCAGGTCCTCGGCCTGCCCGCTCGTGAGCCAGGGCAGACGCGCGCAGAGGGCATCGGCCTCGCGCTGCGCCTGCTCCCGCTCCGCCTGCAGGAGGAGGTAGCCCTCGACCTCGTTGGCGAATGCGCCGCTGTGCGGGTCCAGCGGGGTCCCGTGGCAGCCCGGCGATGTCAAGGCCGGCCTCTTTCGCGTCCTGGCGCATCCACCGCGGCGCGCCTGCCGGGGCCACCCTCGTAGTCGAGTTGGGCGACCTCGGGGTGGTGCAGGTCGAACGCCGGGGACTCGGTGCGGATCCTGGGCAGCGTGTGGAAGTTGTGCCGCGGCGGCGGGCAGGAGGTCGCCCACTCGAGCGAACGGCCGTAGCCCCAGGGGTCGTCGACACCCACCGGCTTGCCGTACTTGGCGGTCCTCCACACGTTGTAGAGGAACGGCAGCATCGACAGGCCGAGCAGGAACGACCCGATCGTGGAGACGGTGTTCAGCCAGGTGAAGCCGTCGGTCGCGAGGTAGTCCGCGTAACGGCGCGGCATGCCCTCGGTACCCAGCCAGTGCTGCACCAGGAAGGTGGTGTGGAAGCCGATGAACAGCGTCCAGAAGGTGATCTTGCCGAGGCGTTCGTCGAGCATCTTGCCCGTCATCTTCGGCCACCAGAAGTGGAAGCCGGCGAACATCGCGAAGACGACCGTGCCGAACACCACGTAGTGGAAGTGGGCCACGACGAAGTACGAGTCGGAGACATGGAAGTCCATCGGCGGCGAGGCCAGGATGACACCGGAGAGGCCGCCGAAGAGGAACGTCACGAGGAAGCCCGTGGCCCACAGCATCGGTGTCTCGAAGGACAGCGAGCCGCGCCACATCGTGCCGATCCAGTTGAAGAACTTCACCCCGGTCGGCACTGCGATCAGGAAGCTCATGAAGGAGAAGAACGGCAGCAGCACACCGCCGGTGACGTACATGTGGTGCGCCCACACCGTGATCGACAGGCCCGTGATCGAGATGGTGGCTCCCACCAGACCCATGTAGCCGAAGATCGGCTTGCGGGCGAACACCGGGATGACCTCGGTGACGATGCCGAAGAACGGCAGGGCGATGATGTAGACCTCCGGATGCCCGAAGAACCAGAACAGGTGTTGCCACAGCAGCGCGCCGCCGTTCGCCGAGTCGTAGACGTGGGCGCCGAACTTGCGGTCCGCCTCCAGGGCGAACAGCGCGGCGGCCAGGACCGGGAAGGCGAACAGGACCAGGACGCTGGTCAGCAGCACGTTCCAGGTGAAGATCGGCATGCGGAACATGGTCATGCCCGGCGCGCGCATGCATACGGCCGTGGTGATGAAGTTGACCGCGCCCAGGATCGTGCCGAAGCCGGAGAAGGCCAGACCCATGATCCACATGTCGGCACCGATGCCGGGAGACCGGATCGCGTCCGAGAGCGGGCTGTAGGCGAACCAGCCGAAGTCGGCCGCGCCCTGCGGAGTGAGGAAGCCGCCGACCGCGACGGTCGAGCCGAGCAGGTAGAACCAGTAGGCGAGCATGTTCAGCCGCGGGAACGCCACATCGGGCGCGCCGATCTGCAGCGGCATGATCCAGTTCGTGAAGCCGGCGAACAGCGGCGTCGCGAACATCAGCAGCATGACCGTGCCGTGCATCGTGAAGGCCTGGTTGAACTGCTCGTTCGACACGATCTGCAGGCCCGGGCGGGCCAGTTCGGCGCGCATGAGCAGGGCCATGACGCCGCCGATGAGGAAGAACGCGAACGACGTCGTCAGATACAGCGTGCCGATGGTCTTGTGGTCCGTGGTCGTCAGCCACTTCACCACGACGTTGCCGGGCCGCCGGTGCCGGAGGGGCAACTCGTCCGCGTACGACTCCTCGGCTGCCGCGGCACCGTGGGGTTCGTCGATGATGCTCACAGGTGGCTCTCTCCGATGCTCGCGGTTCGCGTCGTCAGTCAGCCGCCATCCTGGCCGCGCCGGGGGTGGGGCCGCCGTCCCGATGGACCCGAATACGGCCACTGGTATGACGGTCGGACTCCAATGGAGCAGCCGGGGCGTGTCCTCGTGGCCGCCCGCGTCGTCGACACGCCGTGCCGGGTGTGCCGGGCTTTGCGGCGGTCCCGTGCCCGGGGCGGTTCGAGATGACGGGCGGCGACCACTCGGTACCCCGTGGCGCACACAACCGGCCGCGGTGGGTCCCGCATGTGCCGGTCGCACACCGCGGAGCGCAGCAGCACCAGGGCGGGTCCGTCCGCGCAGACTTCATGGCACGGCACCCGGTTACCCCAGCATGCGACACGCAGGTCTCTGACCTGGCCCGGTACGGCGTCATGCGGCTGTTACTCACTTTCGGGTGACGCCCGGGAAACGGGTGGGGTGGCGGACCCTGTC
>NZ_LMWH01000058.1 GCF_001507435.1 Streptomyces sp. NRRL F-5122 | reverse complement strand
ACGCGACAGCCGGGTACTCACCCTGCCCGATACATGCGCAACAAGCCGAAACGGCCCGCCAAATGAACCGACGGACCGTCACGAAAGATCGAGGCTAGCAACGGCAGTGACCCCTGCGACGCAAGCGCTTTCGAAAGTCCCCGTCCACGGCCTAAATTGATCTAGAAGTGGAATCCCGGCGGAACCGCAGGCGCTCACTGCCCCCACTGCGACACGCCCACCGGTAAGTTCAAGCGGAGCCGACGCTGTGATCACATAAATGGCTGGTTTCACTTCCTGCACAGGGGAGTCACGAGTTACGGGGGCATGTGAAGGTCAAGGAGGCGAAGCTCACCGGCTCACCCATATGGCGAGTCAGTAGGTGTAGCGGCGGGCCCGGGCCGGGGCCGAGGTGGATGGCCGAACTATCGGTTCCTTGCAGTTCGACAAGGGCGCCTGGGACTTGGATGAACGGCTTCTGCTCCTCGCGCCCCGCGGGGATGGTTTCTCCGGTCCTGGCTGCCGGTGGTCGGGACGGAGTACAGGTGAGCGCAGTTCCCAGAGCGTTTACCCATGCCTCGCTCTGCGCGGCCGCTACCAGCAGCAGCACGGACAGGCGCGGGCTGTCGCCTCCGCCAGGGGCAGGCAGGTCGGTGTTCACCTACGCGGTCCCGTCCGCACAATGCGGCGTCCGCTGAGCTCGCCGGTGCCAGTTGCGCGCGTTGCGTCGGAGAAACCTCCATCCTTGGCGGTGAGTTTGGCGAGCTACACTAGGTTTGGGCCACCCAGGGGATGATCTTCCTGCGTTCGGATTACTTTCGCCATCGTCCGGAAACGAAGCCGCCACGCTTGCCGCGCCTCCGGTGGCGGGTCCGGACCACCCGCCACGCTTGCCGCGCCTCCGGTGGCGGGTCCGGACCACGTGTGGAGCCACCTGGAATTCCGAGGACAGATGCGGGACAGGTCGTTGAAGAGGCGGCACGGTACGGTTCCTCGGTTCCTTGATTGATGCTGTCGGGCTAGCGTCTTTGCGTGGTTACAGAGAGCAGGTCCGTGCTGGTCGATGTACGGAAGTACGACGGCAGTCTGGGTGCCCAGTGGACCGCTACCTGGCTGGGCGAGGATGAGCATGGTGTGTGGTTGAGCACTGCGCAGGGTGTCGCCGTCAGGTCGAGCATGGGCGATTGGACAAACCGGTTCACGCACGTCCCGCGCGGTGAATGGTGGACAGCCACATTCTGCGCAGACCCGGGCCCCGAGATGTACTGCGACGTCTGCACGGTGTCAGAGTGGAATGCGGACGGGACCGTTCTGCGCGTGGTGGACCTCGATCTCGATGTCGTGCGACTTCATAACGGCGCGGCCTATATCAAGGACGAGGACGAGTTCGCCGAACACCAAGTCAGTTACGGGTATCCCAGTTGGGTCAGCGCCAAGGCCCGACAAACCTGCGCGTGGTTGATGGAGGCGGTCCGCCGCGATGGTGATGACGTCGAACCCTTCGCCTCGGTGCACCGCCACTGGCTCCGCCTCATCAACTGGACGGAGCCCGGCAGCAGGGCGTAGGGGGTAGTCCACCCCCGCGCCTGCCAGCAGCGGCACGGCGTGCTGAAGCCGAAGACCAAGGCGATGTGGAAGTTTTCAATCGCCTTACCGGCTTGAATCTCAAGGCTGAGAACCTGGCCAGCGCCGACCAGATCGCGAGGACGGGCCTTTGGTCTCCGTGATTGGCGTCAGCCATCGACGTGTGGTCGCTGGGGGTCGGCGTGGTGCTGGGTGGTGGCCTGCCAGCGTCGTTCGAAGTCGTCGGCGTGTTCGCTGATGTTGTGGATGGTGAGGGGCTTGTTGTACTGGGCGGTGATCCCGTGGGCTGCGCAGTCGTGGGCGATGGCGTCCAATGCTGGTGTGCTGCTGCTTTCACGGTGCTCGGCCCAGATGGTGTAGAGCCGGAAGGACAGAAAGTATCGGCGCAACGTGGAAGGGCTGACGGGCTTTCCACTACGGCTGTGCAGGCCTTTGTCGGCGAGATAGGCGGACAGCTTCTGTCCGGTGGGTTCGTCGCCGTGCTGCGTCCGGTACTCCTGCCACGCGAAGTAGTAACGGTCGACGAGGGTGAGGCGCCCTTCTTCAGCTGACGTATGCGGTGCAAGGCCGTTGATCGTGGCTTTCACGTGCGGAGGACGCTTTTCCCTCGTGGCGTATGCGAGGAGCGGCTCATGGTCCTTGCCTGCCGCAGGTGGTGCGCCAGCCGCCAGGGTGCGGTCTTGCTCGTGCGCGGGGCCAGCCAGATCGAGCTGATCGGGGTGGCTGCGAGCATGGGCGAGGTAGCCATCGGTAAACTCCTCGGTCCCTTCCTCGCCCGCCCGCCTCGGGCTTGACGGCCGATCAGGCGCTGGAGACAAGACGGATGTTGGTCGCAGGTCCTCGCTACGTGGCTGTACCGCAGCTTGCGGGGAGCCGGTGCCGGTCGCCTCACGTCCGCGACGTTGCGTTGACGCAGGGGCGCGGACCGGTGGTGCAGTGTCTGGCACTGATGCGGGTTTGATACCTGCTGCCGCCAGGCCTGCTGGGGCGGTGTCCATCAGTGGGACGCCGTACTTGGCCAGCCGCAGCGGCATGAGCGACTCCGCCGGCGCCTTGCGGCGCCAGGTGCGGCCGAAGCGGGAGCGCAGGCGGGCCTGGTAGACGAGACGTTCCTGTTCCAGCTTGATGACCTGGTCGTAGGAGCGGAGCTCCCACAGTTTCATCCG
>NZ_LMWH01000057.1 GCF_001507435.1 Streptomyces sp. NRRL F-5122 | reverse complement strand
GAGGGACTGCGCCGCGGTATCACCGATCCTCTCAGCCGGCTCGGCACGGCTGCCCGCGAGGTGGCGCGGGGCCGTTTCGACCACCCCATCGACGTAGTCGGTCCCGCTGACCTGCGCCGGCTTGCCTCCGACGTGGATTCGATGCGTCTGCGTCTGGTGGAGGAGCTGCGGTTCAGCGAGGGGACCCGCGCACTGCTGGACGAACAGACGGAGGATCTGAAGCGCTCGAACACGGAGCTTGAGCAGTTCGCCTACGTGGCCTCGCACGATCTGCAGGAGCCCCTGCGCAAGGTGTCCAGCTTCACCCAGCTGCTTCAGCGGCGTTACGGCGGCCAACTGGACGACAAGGCCGACCAGTACATCGCCTACGCCGTGGACGGCGCCAACCGTATGCAGAGTCTCATCAACGACCTTCTGACCTTCTCGAGGGTCGGCCGGGTCCACAACGACCATCAGAGTGTGGACCTCGAACAGGTGCTGAGCCGCACGCTGGACACATTGAGCGTGGCTGTGGAGGAGAGCGGCGCCGAGATCATCCACGATGTGCTGCCCACCGTCGTCGGGGACCCGACCCAGTTGGGCATGCTCTGGCAGAACCTGCTGTCGAACGCGATCAAGTTCCGCAGTCCCGACCGGCCGCCGCGCATTCACATCAGTGCCGTCTCCCGCGGGGATGTGTGGGAGTTCGCGGTGAGCGACAACGGCATCGGCATCGCACCGGAGTTCCGGGAGAAGGTCTTCGTCCTCTTCCAGCGACTGCACACCAAGGACGCCTATCCGGGCACCGGCATCGGCCTGGCGATGTGCAAGAAGGTCGTGGAGTTCCACGACGGCGCGATCAGGATCGACCCCGGCGTCGAGTTCGGCACGCGTGTGGTCTTCACCCTTCCCGCCGTCACTGCCGCGACGGCGGCCCCGGACAGAGAGACGCAGTCGTGACCGCTTCTGCCGCAGGCCGCGACGAGCGATATGGCGTGCTGCTGGTGGAGGACGACGACGGAGACGCCCTCCTGGTCGAGGAACTCCTCCATGACACCGATCTGCCGCATGCACTGACACGCTGCCGCACGGCCGTCGACGCGCGTGCGGCCCTCGCCTGGGGGCCCGTCGACTGCGTGCTGCTCGATCTGCATCTGCCGGACGCGTCCGGAGTGGAGACCGTCCAGGCGATCCAGGCGGCCACCGACGCCGCCATCATCGTCCTGACCGGCCTGGACGAGCCCCGCGCGGGAGTCGACGCCCTTGCCGCCGGTGCCCAGGACTACCTCGTCAAGGGCAAGGTCGATCCCGACCTGATGCAACGCGCCGTCCGCTACGCCGTCCAGCGAAAGCAGGCCGAACGCGCCAACGCCGCCCTGCAGATCGGACGGCTGCGCGCCGAGGAGAACGCGCGCCTGGAACGCGGGCTGCTGCCGGAGCCCCTGTTGTCCTCCGGCACGGTCAGTGCCTCCAGCCGCTACTACCCCGGTCGTGCGCAGGCGTTGTTGGGCGGCGACTTCCTCGACGTCGTCCAGACGGGGGACGGACAGGTCCACGCCGTCATCGGAGACGTCAGCGGTCATGGCCCCGACGCGGCGGCGCTCGGCGTCTGCCTGCGCATAGCGTGGCGTGCCCTGACCCTCGGCGGCCACCGCGATCAGCAGCTGCTCCGTCTCCTCGAACAGATCCACATAGCCGAACGCGCCGGCAGCGACCTCTTCACCACCTGCACCCTCATCACCCTCGACCCCGACCGGGCCACGGTCACCCTGCACCTCGCCGGTCACCACGAACCGCTGCTCCTCACCCCCGACGGCACCCACGAGGTGGCGGCCGCCCACGGCGTCGCGCTGGGCATCGCACCCGGACTGGGCCAGTGGCCCGCCACCACGCTGGCACTGCCCGCGAGCGGCGCGCTCATCGCCTACACCGACGGCCTCGTCGAGGGCTTCGCCGACAACACGGGCGCCCGCCTCGGGGTGGACGGCCTGCTGCGCATCATCGACACGCTCCACGCGCCCGATCCCGGCACCCATCTCGACGAGCTCATCACCCGCACCCGCACGCTGAACGCGGACCGGCACACCGACGACCTCGCCGTGCTGCGCCTGGACTGGAACACGGGCACGCCCGGCCCCACAGGGAAGACCAGGCGCACCGCACCCTAGC
>NZ_LMWH01000056.1 GCF_001507435.1 Streptomyces sp. NRRL F-5122 | reverse complement strand
TGTTGGACGGGAGGGTAGTTGGAGCGTGGGGTGGTGGCTGAGCTGGTGTGTTGTTGATTCGTTGAGGGGGGTGGGGGAGGGAGTGGGTGCTGGGTTGGGGGTGTGGGCTGCGGTTTTGGCTTGGGTGGGGGTTTGTGGTGCTCCTGCGGGGCGGGTGTTTGGGTCTAATGGCCCGGTGTGTGTTTTCCCTGGTCGGATGGCTGGGGTTGGACGGTTTCCGTTGGTGTTCGGTGTCGGCTGGCCGCTGGCGTCGTCGAGAGTCCGGCTGGCGAGGGGGTCCCGTGTGTGCGGATCGGGGCCTCTTTTTTTGTTTTCTGGTTTGGGTGGTGCTGGCTTGTTGGTGTGTGGGGTGGTGGGTTCAGTGTTGTGTGGTGGGGCGGTGGTGGGTTTCGGCGTGGTGGTCGAGTTGTACTGCGTCGAGGGTGGCTTTGGTGATTTTTTCGGTGCCGTTGTGGATGGCGGTGATGGCTGCTTGGCGGATGAGGCGGGTGAGGGAGCCGATGCGGCCGGCGGTGCGCTGGTGGAGGTAGGGGGCGTGGTGGGGGAGGGTGCCGGGTGTGTGGTGGTGGAGGTCGAGGGCGTTTTCGAGGTCGGTGAGGGTGTCGGTGAAGGGGCGGGTTTGGCCGTGGTGGGCGGGGAGGGGGCCGCAGTGGATGAGGGTGGCGCGGGCGGCGAGTTGGGCGCCGCGTACGCCGGTGAACAGGGGTGTGGTGGTGACGTCGATGCCGGCGTAGACGAAGGTGGCGCGGATGCGTTCGGTGAGGTCTTTGAGCAGGTCGGCGGCTTGGGCTCCGGTGGTGGTGCGGGGGTTGAGGCGGTGGATTTCGTCGATGAGGACGAGTTGGATGCCGGCGGTGTTGTAGGTGTGGCAGACGGCGTCGGTGATCTGGGCTTGGGTCATGCGGGTGGTGGTGGGGATGCCGAGGTAGCGGGCGAATTCGGTGGTGAGGGTTTTCGCGGTGGCGCCGGGCGGGACGAGGACGTAGGCGACGGGCACGGCGGGGTGGGCTGATCCCTGCGTGGGCGGGGTGCGCAGGGTGTGGGCGAGGTGGCAGGTCCGTCCGACGTGCAGGAGAGCGGTGGTCTTCCCGGCGGCCGGGGGTCCGGTGACGATCAGTGAGGGGCGTGCGGTGATCTGCTGGTGGCGGCCGAGGATCATCAGGGTGCGGACTTGGTGGGCGAGGGTGTTGATGGCGGGGGTGCGGACGGTGACGAACGCGGAGTGGTAGGCGAGGCGTTCTTCGCGGGTGCGGGGTGCCTGGCCGGGTTGGGGCGGTGCGGGGGGTTCGGTGGTGGCGAAGTGCTGCCAGCCCTGCCAGGTGGTCACCGGCCAGGATGCCGCCTCTGTGTCCGCCGTGTACGGCCCGGACGGTTCCGGGGGTTCCGGCAACTGGGGCGGTTGGGTGGTGGGATGGCCGGTTGCGGGTGTGGGGTGGGTGTTCACCATGTCAGGGCCTCCGCCCGGGCGTCGTAGAGACCGAGTCCGGTGTAGGGGGTGTCGGCTGAACGGTCGTCGGTGTCTGCTTCTTCTGCTTCTTCTGCTTCCAGGTCCGTGTCCTGCGGGTCGAGGTCCGGGTCTGAGTCGGGGGCGGCGTGGAGAGGGTCCTCGTCCGTCCCGTCGCCTGCTCTGTCGGTGCCGGTTCGGGGGGCGGTGTCCGGTGGGGGGAGGGGTGTTCGGGCGGTCTTGGTGCGGGTGAGGAGGCGTGTTTCGGCTGGTGTGGTGTGGCCGGTGCGGGCGCGTCGCATGAGGTGGTCGAGGGCGTCGGCGAGGTCGGCTTCGTGGCTGTCGGGGTCGGTGTGGCGGGGGAGGGTGGCGCGGATGTGGTGGAAGGTCTGTTCGTTGAAGGGGCGGTGGACGTGGTCGCGGTGGATCCAGGGGATCTCGGCGAACGTGCCGTTGGGCAGGCGCAGCCAGATCTGGCGGATGTCGTGGGGGTTGATGTGGATCTCCCATTTCCCGCCGCGTGTGGTGTGGGGGGAGGGCTGTCCGCGGTAGGGGGCGAGGAGGTCGTGGTCGTAGGTGCGGTGGTTGAGGCGGATGCCGCGTTCGGTGACGGGCTGCCAGCGCACGGGCAGGAGTTCGAGGTAGTCGTCCCGGGTGAGGGGGACGGGCACGTGCCCGGTGATGGAGATGAGGGCGGCCCACATCTGGTTGGGGGTCAGGGG
>NZ_LMWH01000055.1 GCF_001507435.1 Streptomyces sp. NRRL F-5122 | reverse complement strand
GTGGAACTCATCGGCGGAGTCCGCTTCCCCGCCATCGGCGAACTCCCCTACCTGCTCACCCTCGCAGGCCACGGCTTCTACTGGTTCCGACTCCGCAAGAACGTCCCGCAGGCCACCAAGGTGAACCTGTTCGTGGGCGGTTGACACTCCGCGCTGATCCGCCGGCCGTCAGGGAAAGGACGCGACGCCATGGCGAAGACCCAGACCGCAACGCTCCGCCCGGACAGCCTCGGTGCCGCTGCGCTGCTGCCCTCGCTCTCCGGGCTGTTGCGTGAGTGGCTGCCGCGTCAGCGCTGGTTCGCGGGAAAGGGACGGCCCGTCACGGATCTGGCGCTGTTGTCGGTGACCGAGCTGCATCCGGACTGCCTGCACGTCCTGATCCGCGCCGATCACGCCGAACCGCCGGCGATACGCGGGCCGGGCGGCGCCTCGGCCCACGACTGCTATCAACTCTTCCTGAACACAGGGGAGTCGCTGTCACCGCGGCCCTCCCCGGCCTTCATCGGGCGTGCGACCGAGGGCCCCCTCGCGGGTCTGCCGGTGTACGACGCTCTCCAGGACCCACGCTCGGCATCCCTGCTCCTGGAGCGGCTGCGCACGTCGGACACCACGGGCACGCTCCGCTTCGAGCGTGACTGGCGGGTGTCGATCCCCGCCGGACTGGCTCCGCGGCTCCTCGAAGCCGAGCAGTCCAACTCCTCGCTGGTGTACGGGGACTCCTACATCCTGAAGATCTTCCGGCGGGTACGGCCGGGAATCAACCCGGATCTGGAAGTGCCCTGGGCGCTGGCCCGGCAGGGGTGCACCCGGGTGCCCGCCCCGGTGGCCTGGTTCCGCACGACGAGCCCGTGGAACGCGACGCTCGGTGTGCTCCAGCCGTTCCTGCGCGGCGGCGTCGACGGGTGGACCCAGGCTCTCGAGGCACTCGCCTCGTCGAACGAGTTCACCGAGGAGGCCTTCGAGATGGGGCGGGCAACGGCCGAGGTGCATCTGGCGCTGGCCGTCGCGTTCCCCGTGAAGTCGCAGGGCCCGGCCGAGAGCAGTCGGCTCGCGTCCGGGATGGTGGAGCGCCTTCGGAATGCCATCCACGCCGTGCCGGACCTGCTGCCGTACGCGTCCGGACTGCGGTCGGCGTTCACCGAACTGGCGGCGCTGGATGTGCCACGGCCCGCTCAGCGCATCCACGGCGACCTGCATCTGGGCCAGGTACTGCGCGCGGAACAGAAGTGGCATGTCATCGACTTCGAGGGCGAGCCGGCCCGCCCTCTGCCCGAGCGACGGCGCTCGCAGTCCCCGGTGCGCGATGTCGCGGGCATGCTCCGCTCCTTCGACTACGCCGCCCACGCCCGACGGCCCTGGGACCCCGAGTGGGCGCTGCGCTGCCGCGAGGCGTACTGCGCGGGCTACGCAGCCGCAGCGGGGTGGGATCCCCGGGCGGAACCGGGTTTGCTGCGCGCCTACGAGACGGACCGTGCGGTGTACGAGGTCGTGTACGAGGCCCGGCACCGCCCCGACTGGCTGCCGGTCCCGATGGCGGCGGTCGCGCGACTGGCAGGCGCCGCGGACGGAGGAGGCTGACCTCGTGACTCTCGAGACCGCTGCACAACCACCGTACAGATCACCGCAGTTGGGCACTCCGGTGGCCGCGCCCGCGACACCGGGCGACCGGGACCGGCTGCTGTCGGGGACGCACCACGATCCGCACTCGGTGCTGGGTGCCCATCCCGTGGCGGGCGGGGTGGTCTTCCGTGTACTGCGCCCGGCCGCGCTCTCGGTCACCATCGTGACGGCGGACGCCTGGGCCGAGCTGCATGACGACGGTGACGGCTTCTTCTCGGGGTTGCTGGCGCTGCCCGGGATTCCGGAATACCGACTCCTGGTGGCCTATGAGGACACCGTACTGGAGTCGGACGACGCCTACCGTTTCCTGCCGGCCCTCGGCGAACTCGACCTGCACCTCATCGGTGAAGGGCGCCACGAGCAGCTCTGGAAGGCGCTCGGTGCCCGTGTGATGACGCATGGAGGAGTCCGCGGTACACGATTCACGGTGTGGGCGCCGAACGCGCGCGGGGTCAGGGTCTGCGGGGACTTCTGCCACTGGGACGGGACCGGCCACCCGATGCGTTCGCTGGGCTCGAGCGGTGTCTGGGAGCTGTTCGTGCCGGGCGTCGGTGAGGGCGCGCTCTACAAGTACGA
>NZ_LMWH01000054.1 GCF_001507435.1 Streptomyces sp. NRRL F-5122 | reverse complement strand
GCACCTCGCCGCCGCCGGTCCTCGGTAGTGGCCCCCGGGGGAAGAGAACCCCGGGTGCTTCGATCGAAGACCGGCCCGCACCGGAAGGAGCGCTTCTCCGCCACCGTCCCCCTGCCACACGGGCAGCCAGGGACGAAGACGAGGAGAAAACGCTAGTGGAGAACGAGACCCACTACGCCGAGGCCGTCATCGACAACGGCTCCTTCGGCACCCGTACGATCCGCTTCGAGACGGGCCGCCTGGCCAAGCAGGCCGCCGGCTCCGCCGTCGCGTACCTGGACGACGACACCATGGTGCTGTCGGCCACCACCGCGTCCAAGAACCCCAAGGACCAGCTCGACTTCTTCCCCCTGACGGTGGACGTCGAGGAGCGGATGTACGCGGCCGGGAAGATCCCCGGTTCCTTCTTCCGCCGTGAGGGCCGTCCGTCCGAGGACGCCATCCTGACCGATCGGCTGATCGACCGCCCGCTGCGCCCCTCCTTCAAGAAGGGCCTGCGCAACGAGATCCAGGTCGTCGCCACGATCATGGCGCTCAACCCCGACCACCTGTACGACGTCGTGGCGATCAACGCCGCGTCCGCCTCCACGCAGCTGGCCGGTCTGCCCTTCTCCGGTCCGATCGGCGGCGTCCGCGTCGCGCTGATCAACGGCCAGTGGGTCGCCTTCCCGACGCACACCGAGCTCGAGGACGCCGTCTTCGACATGGTGGTGGCCGGCCGCGCCCTGGAGGACGGCGACGTCGCGATCATGATGGTCGAGGCCGAGGCCACCGACAAGACCATCCAGCTGGTCAAGGGCGGCGCCGAGGCGCCGACCGAGGAGGTCGTCGCCGCCGGTCTGGAGGCCGCGAAGCCCTTCATCAAGGTGCTGTGCAAGGCACAGTCGGACCTCGCCGCCAAGGCCGCCAAGCCGACCGCCGAGTTCCCGATCTTCCTCGACTACGAGAACGACGTCCTCGAGGCGCTGACAGCCGCCGTCCGCCCCGAGCTGGCCCAGGCGCTCACCATCGCCGGCAAGCAGGAGCGCGAGTTGGAGCTGGACCGCGTCAAGCAGCTCGCCGCCGAGAAGCTCCTGCCGGAGTTCGAGGGCCGCGAGAAGGAGATCTCCGCCGCGTACCGTTCGCTGACCAAGTCCCTGGTCCGCGAGCGCGTCATCAAGGAGAAGAAGCGCATCGACGGCCGTGGCGTGACGGACATCCGCACCCTCGCCGCCGAGGTCGAGGCCATCCCGCGGGTACACGGTTCGGCCCTGTTCGAGCGTGGCGAGACCCAGATCCTGGGCGTCACCACCCTCAACATGCTGCGCATGGAGCAGCAGCTGGACACCCTCTCGCCGGTGACCCGCAAGCGCTACATGCACAACTACAACTTCCCGCCGTACTCCACCGGTGAGACCGGTCGCGTGGGCTCCCCGAAGCGCCGCGAGATCGGCCACGGCGCCCTCGCCGAGCGCGCCCTGGTCCCGGTGCTGCCCGCGCGCGAGGATTTCCCCTACGCGATCCGCCAGGTGTCCGAGGCCCTCGGTTCCAACGGCTCGACGTCCATGGGCTCGGTCTGCGCCTCCACCATGTCGCTGCTGAACGCCGGTGTGCCGCTGAAGGCCCCGGTCGCCGGTATCGCCATGGGTCTGATCTCGCAGGAGATCGACGGCGAGACGCACTACGTGACGCTGACCGACATCCTCGGTGCTGAGGACGCCTTCGGCGACATGGACTTCAAGGTCGCCGGCACCAAGGAGTTCGTGACCGCTCTCCAGCTCGACACCAAGCTGGACGGCATCCCGGCCTCCGTCCTGGCCGCGGCCCTCAAGCAGGCCCGCGACGCCCGTCTCCACATCCTCGACGTGATGATGGAGGCCATCGACCGGCCCGACGAGATGTCCCCGAACGCCCCGCGGATCATCACCGTCAAGATCCCGGTCGACAAGATCGGTGAGGTCATCGGCCCCAAGGGCAAGATGATCAACCAGATCCAGGAGGACACCGGCGCCGAGATCACGATCGAGGACGACGGCACGATCTACATCGGTGCCGCCGACGGCCCCTCCGCCGAGGCCGCCCGCGCCACGATCAACGGCATCGCCAACCCGACCATGCCGGAGGTCGGCGAGCGCTACCTGGGCACGGTCGTGAAGACGACCACCTTCGGTGCGTTCGTCTCGCTGCTCCCGGGCAAGGACGGCCTGCTCCACATCTCGCAGATCCGCAAGCTCGCGGGTGGCAAGCGTGTGGAGAACGTCGAGGACGTCCTCGGCGTGGGCCACAAGGTCCAGGTCGAGATCGCCGAGATCGACTCCCGCGGCAAGCTCTCCCTCATCCCGGTGATCGA
>NZ_LMWH01000053.1 GCF_001507435.1 Streptomyces sp. NRRL F-5122 | reverse complement strand
AGATCGGCGAACGCCTGGGCGTCTCCCAGATGCACGTCTCCCGCCTGATCTCCCGCCTGCTGGCCCGACTGCGCGAAGGCATGCTCACCACCCAGTGACAGTGGCCGCGGATCATGTCGGCGGTGCCGAACATATCGGCCTTGCCGGACATGAGCTCCTTGCAGAGCTCCACCAGGTCCCCGTAGGGGAGTCGAATCCGTGGCCGCCGGCGTGCAGGTAGGCAATCGTCACGGCGCGTGCGTAACGGACATTGAGCGAAGGCAGCGGCCGCAGCAACAGCAGCGTGTGCAGCAACGCAGCCGCCCGCCACCACGGATCCGGCTCCACATCAAGGCGGGGCGGCTCTCGACATGATGCCGCGTCACAGCTGCCACGAGCGCTGAGAAGTCGCTTTCGTACGGCTGCTCGGGAAGAGCGGCCTGGCCGACGCAACCGCGGCCGCAGGCATCGATGACAGGCAGGTGCCCGGCGTAGGGCGGCCGCATGCCGGTCTCCGTGGATGTCGCGTCGGCGCCGGTAGTGGGTCTTTGCTCCGGGTGAGCCGTTGGGGGCAGCGAAGGCACGATTCTTCTTCCGTGCCACCGTACTTGGCGAGCAGGCCCAGCAACAGCAGGTAGCCAGGCACCGCAGCGCCCCGTGCCCCCTCTTTGCAGAAGAAGGGGCACGGGCGGGCTCGGCTCTGCTAGGTGCGCGGCAGGTGGGTGATGGTCTCCAGGTAGAAGGCGTCGATGCTCTGCACGGCGCGCTCGAAGCCCTCGAGGTTGACGGGCTTGGTCACGTAGGCGTTGGCGTGTTCCCTGTAGGCGCCGGTGACGTCGTCGGGCGCGGACGAGGTGGTCAGGACGACTACCGGGATCGTGCGCAGGTCCGGGTCCTGCTTGATGACGGCAAGCAGTTCGCGGCCGTTCATCCGGGGCATGTTGAGGTCCAGAACGATCAGATCCGGCCGGGGCTTGGCCGTGTCGCGGAGGTAGTCCAGGCCGGCCACGCCGTCGTGGACCTGGGTGAGGTTGCGGGCGCCGCGCGCCAGGAGCGCGTCCTCGATGAGCAGGGCGTCGGCCTCATCGTCCTCGACCAGCAGCACATCGTACGGGCGGACAGGGGCGGTCATCATCGAGTGCTCCCGGTTGGGGGGTCAGTTGCTGTGGGGGGCTGGTTGAGCAGGCCCGGCCACCGGCGGCGGGCACCTTGCCTGGTCATATTGGACGCCCGGCCGATTTGTGGATAACCGGCTCCAGCATCTGCGGCCTGGTGGGCGGCCTGAGCTTCCAGACGATCCACGGCCTGCTGGAGATGGGTGAGCAGATGCAGGTGCGCCAAAGCCTCCGCTTGCTCGGGGGAGTGATCCACCGGACCGCGCACAAGCTCAAAGACTTCAGGTACAAGCCGACCGACAAGGTCGTCGACCTCGCGGGCGACGAGTTCAACAATCTCAGCATCGGTCATCCGCAAAGAAAAATGGACGCCAGGCATGCCCCTAACCGTAGGGGACGCACCTCCAAGATGACAACAATGGTTGTCGTGGGCGGTACAGTGTCCTCGCCGTGTGCACGCCGGAGCGGCATCTGGACACTCGAGGAGTATTAGCGATGACCGCAGGGCAGGAACCGGCCGCCCGCCAGCGTCTCCTTTCTAGGTGGACGACGCGGCGGTGGCTGCGGGTCGGCGTGAGCGTCGCGCTCAGCTTGCTGGCTGTCCTGAGCGGGCTGGGAATCTGGGCCATGGACCGTGCCGCTTCGGTCACCACGGATCTCGTCAACACACGCTCGCCCGCACTGACGAACTCCATACGCCTGGAGGCCGCGCTGGTCAATCAGGAGACCGGCATCCGCGGATACGGCCTGACCGGGCAGAAAGAGTTCCTCGAGCCCTACCAGCAGGGCCTGGCCGACGAGAAGGCAGCTGTCGATCGGCTCAATCAGCTCCTGGTCGGCAATCCCCGTGCCCAGGCCGACCAGCGCACCGTGCTCAGCCGCGCAGGAGCCTGGCAGCAGCGCATCGCCACCCCCATCTCCAGCGTTCCCGCGGGCGCCCCCGCGCCACTTGCCAGCGATCGGGCCGCGGAAGGCAGGATCACCTTCGACCGCTTGCGTCAAGCAATGACGACCCAGCAGGACCACCTCGTTGACGCGCGCAGCAACGCCGTGGACGACCTGGCGCGCGCCGAGAGGCTACGCAACTGGGTTTTCACCGCTATCGCGCTGGTGATCGTACTGCTGGCCGTGGCAGTGTTCGAGGGACTGCGCCGCGGTATCACCGATCCTCTCAGCCGGCTCGGCACGGCTGCCCGCGAGGTGGCGCGGGGCCGTTTCGACCACCCCATCGACGTAGTC
>NZ_LMWH01000052.1 GCF_001507435.1 Streptomyces sp. NRRL F-5122 | reverse complement strand
GTCGAGGTCCGTCTTGACGATCTCGCTCGCCAGGGAGCCGAGGCTGCAGCCTTCCTGGTAGACGTGCTCGTAGCCGATGTAGAAATCCGCCCACGCCCGGAACGCATCGAGGCTGTCGAAGCGGGCGAATTGCTCGTCGCGGTGGAACGTGAGGACGCTCTCGGCCTGCCAGGCGATCACGGCCAGGACGAGACACTCCTTGGTCGGGAAGTAGTGGTTGAGCTGCGATCCGCTGATGCCGGCGGCGCGGCGCAGCTGCTCGTTGTTCGTGCCGTGGACGCCTTTGGCGTAGATGAGCTGCGCGGCGTGCTCCAGGATGCGGGCCCGCGTCGCCTGCCCTTTTTCGGTGAGCTTGTAGGGATCCCGAGCTTCTGTGGTGACTGTCATGCTTCCGAGAATACCGTGATTGGGCTTGACAGCCCAATCACTAACAGTGTTCACTCAGAACTGGGCCGACGAGCCCAAAAAACTCCCAGTACAAAACCCGGGCTGACGACGCCCGCCCACGAAAGGCCGATCCCCCCATGTCACGACTGAGCACCCCTTCCCCGGAAGACACCCCCGAGGCGTCGGAGCCCATCCTCGACAGCATCAGCGCACAGCTCGGCTTCGTCCCGAACATGTTCGCGACCCTCGCGTCGAACCCGACCGTCCTCGAGGTCGTCATGACCTTGCAGGGCACCTTGAGCCGGGTTCTGGACGCCAAGACGCGGCACACCATCGCGCTCGCCGTGTCGCAGGCCAACGACTGCGATTACTGCCTGGCGATGCACACGTACGTGTCGTCCGAATTCGGTGGCATGTCGAGCGACGACATCGACCTGGCCCGCGCCGGGAGCTCGATCGATCCCAAGCGCGCCGCGGTCGCCCGTTTCGCCCAGCAGGTGGTGGCCAGCCGCGGTCAGGTGAGCGACGCCGACCTGGCGGCCGTGCGAGGTGCCGGGTACAGCGACCCGCAGATCCTGGCGATCGTCACGGTGGCGGTGCAGGTCCTGCTGACCAACTTCATCAACAACGTCAACCAGACCGACATCGACATCCCCGCCGTCAGCCCGGCCGGTACACCGGGATAAGCGCCGGCGTCCTCGTCGAGGCGGCGCATTCAGCCGCTTGATCCGTCACTGTCTGCAACGATCACTCACGAAAGGTTCGATATGCCGGGCTCCGAACTCTACGAGCGATTCATGGCGCTGCACACCCGCGACGGCGGCTTCGTCATGCCGAACGCATGGGACGGCCTCTCGGCGCTGATGCTGGCCGATGCCGGCTTCGAGGCGATCGCGACATCGTCGGCGGCGCTCGCTGCCACGCTCGGCCGGTTCGACGGACGCCGCAGAGTCACCCGTGGTGAGCACCTCAAGCATGCGCGGCTGTTCGGTCAGCTCACCGGGCTGCCCGTCAACGGGGACTTCGAGGACGGCTACAGCCACGCGCCCGAAGACGTCGCGGCCACCGTGGAAGCCGCCGTGGCGTCCGGCCTGGCCGGCATCGGGATCGAGGACACCTCGGGCAATCCCGACCGGCCGATCCGCGACTTCGATGATGCGGTCAACTGTGTGCGCAGTGCCGTCAAGGCGGCCAAGGGACGCATCGTCGTCACCGGCCGCACCGACAACTTCATCCAGGGGCGGCCCGATCTCGACGACACCATCCGGCGTCTGACGGCCTTCGCCGAGGTCGGCGCGGATGTGCTCTACGCCCCCTACCCACCCGACCTCGGCGCCCTCACCGCGATCGTCACCGCCGTCGCGCCGACACCGGTCAACGTCCTCATCTCGCCGGCGGACAAGGTGCTGACCGTCGCCGAACTGCAAAAGGCCGGGGTCAAGCGCATCAGCCTGGGTCCAGCGCTCTACACCCACGCCATGCAGGCACTCCACCAGGCCACTCAGGCCCTCGTCGCGGGCGACCTCACCGCCGCGACGACAGGAATCGGCTTCGAGCGCGTCAGCGAACTGCTCGCCCTGGTCTGGCAGATCCCTCCAGGGCGGGCAGGCGCGGGGCTTTCCGACGATCGCCCAGGGACCGGCAGCGACCGGCCCCTCGCCACCCATGGGCTGGAGCTGCCGCCGTCAGCGGGGCGATCTGGTCCCCCAGCGCATCAGTGATCACCAACCGAACGGACATGCACGACTAGCTGTCCAGTCGGCCAGAGAGACACGCCCCAGCCCCTGCCAACTACCGCTCCCCACCCACTCATCGCAAGAAGGAAGCAGATCGGCATGAACCTCGACAAGCTGATGAGCAAGCACCTCACCAGGTATTTCGACCCCAGCAAGACCATTGCGGAGGACACCCTGCAGCAGCTGCTGCGGTTCCTGCGCTCCACGCCGTCATCGGTGAACGTACAGCCCAACC
>NZ_LMWH01000051.1 GCF_001507435.1 Streptomyces sp. NRRL F-5122 | reverse complement strand
GGGGGATCACCGATCCCATCATCCGCAAGACGCTCGGCGGGAGCATCACCCAGGCGATCCAGTTGCAGAAGGAACTGGACTCGGCAGGGGACTGGGGGGTGGTCGCTCTGGGGTGAGTCGGGGGCGTACGGCTTAGGGGCGCGCCACCCCTCGGTGTCCTCTGTCTTTCGGGGCCGGGGGGTAAGTACCGTCCGCCGGTGCAGTGGATGGCCGGTGTGAGGGAGCCGGGTGCCGGTGTGCCGTGCGGCCGTAGCCGTCGTGACTGGTGGTTTCCGGGCACGAAGGCCGTCATTCCTCGAGGCCGTGTGGCGTTCAACGGTCGCCGTTGGGCCTGAGATTGACATCTGAGGGTGCCGCGGCCCCTTTCACGGGCTGCCGGTCGGCGCGCGGTTGCCGCAGCCGGCGGCCCGTGGGGTGAGCGGTTGCTCTGCGGGTGACGGATCGACTCCCCGGCTCACCGGTGTGGTGGTGGTCAGGGTTGAGCTGCCCGTCGTCCCGATGAGCGACGGTGCTGCCGGCGAGCCGCAGGGAGCGGTTGTGCGGCGCTTGGGTCAGGGTTAGGGCTCCGTGCCGGGCGGCGACGTCGGGCAAGGCGTGCTCGGGCGTCGACGCGTTGTGCGGCAGGGAACGGAGCGATGTGGATGTGTACGGTCGACCACAGATGAGGGTGGGCGCCGTTGCCGCATTTGGAGCAGGCGAGTTAGGGGCTGTTGCGGCCGGGGTTGCCTGGCCCCGGTTTCCGGCTCACGGGATGTGGCGTGTTCGACTCTCAGAGGCCGAACAGGGTGGTGGCGTTGTCGTGGCATACCGCTCGTAGCCAGGCGGGTCCGAGGTCCAGCCGTTCCAGGGCGCGGAGTTGGTGCGGGTACGGGTAGGGGATGTTGGGGAAGTCGGTGCCCAGGAGGATGCGGTCGCCGAGTTGGGCGAGGCGGGGTAGGGCCCGGCGGGGGAACGGCATGAACGTCTCGGTGAAGTCGGTGAATACCATCGTCGTGTCGAGCCGTACCTGTTCGTAGTGTTCGGCGAGGTCGAGGAAGTCTTCGTATTCGGGCATGCCGAGGTGCGCGATGATCAACCGCAGTTGCGGATGCCTGGCGAGCACGTGAGCGATCGGCCCGGCGCCGGTATGAGTGCCGGGTGCGGGCCCGGAGCCGCAGTGGATCACGACGGGGACCTTTGCATCGGCCAATGTTCCCCAGGCCTGGTCGAGAAGTTCGTCGGCCGGGTCGTAGCCTCCGACCTGTACGTGTGCTTTAAATACGCGGGCGCCTGCGTCGAGAGCTTCGCGGACATAGGCGTCGACGCCCGGTTCGGCGAAGAGTGTGGCGGTGTGCAGGACATCTGGGGTACGGCGGGCGAAGTCGGCGGCCCATCCGTTCAGCCATTGGGCCATTCCGGGCTTGTGCGGGTAGAGCATGGCGGTGAAGGCCCTGACGCCGAATTCCCGCAGTAGGGCGGCGCGTTCGGCCTCCTGCGCGCGGTAGGTGATCGGCCATGCGAGTCCGCCGGTCAGGGGTCCTTGCGCGTCGAAGTAGTCCCAGACCTTGTGCAGGACGCGTTCGGGCATGAAGTGCGTGTGGACGTCGACCAGACCGGGAAGGCCGAGCCCCTGCCAGAAACGGCGGACTTCTTGGACCTCCTCACCCGAGGTCCCCTCCCAGATGGCCGGGCCGGCACCCGTGGCTCGGTCCGGCCTCGGCGACCCGGCGCTGCGGGAGGCACGGGGGGCGAGGACGGGCTCTGAGAAGGCGGCGGGATCGACGGGCGCCGCGTGGTGATCGTTCATGTCGCCCACGATCGTCCCGGGTGGAGGTGCCGGTCCAGTCCTGTCCGGCCGGGGCCCGTGAGGAATGCGTCACCCACGCCGCGGCCAGGGCGAGCCCCGCGCCTGCTGCAGCCCCCGTACCGCACCGTCATCGTGCCGGACGGGACACCTGCCTGGGTCACTCGCAGACGGGTGGGGCCGAAGCGAGGTGGCTATGGCATGCGCCCGGGTTTTCGGGGTTTTTCTTGGTTGATGGCCGTCAACACGCCCAAAGGCGTGGGGGAGTGCGGGGGTCTTTGTGTGGGCGTGCCAGGATCGGTGAGTTGGTTGTCCGTGCCGGGGAGAGGGGCGGCGGATGCTCATTGTGCAGGGTGCCTCGGTGACTGCTGTCGTGCGTGGCAGTACGGGTGAGCCGGTGATTTTGCTGTCCGGGAACGGGCATCGGGGTGTGCCGGAGCAGGCGCTGCTGGATATGGTGCAGGCGGCTTCGGCTGTTCTTGGTGAGGCCGAGTTGCGTGCCGTAGGCCGGGCTATTCCGCGTTTGCGGGCGGGGCGTGCAGGTGCGCGTGTGGTGGTCGACGGTGCGGCTTTGACGGTCTATAGGCTGTCCGACGACGACTGAGTACCGGCTGTGGGCCGGGTTGTCTGGTGGGGGTTGGCGGGCTCGCGGCCCGTCTTCTGCTTTTTGTGGGGAAACACGCGTCGCCCGCCGTCGGCGGAATTCGACGGCGGGCGACGCGGCTTCATGGAAGGTGGATGCGCTGTTGGGTCAGAAGCGGCAGCAGTCCCACCCGTAGGAGTACAGGCCGTAGAGCCCGCCTCGGTAGCGCCCCAGGTCCCAGCCCGAGTGCCGGTCGCAGCGGTTGCGGTACCTGTCCCAGCGCCAGTAGTCGCGGTCGTTGCCGCGGTACCGCCGCAGGTCGATGCCG
>NZ_LMWH01000050.1 GCF_001507435.1 Streptomyces sp. NRRL F-5122 | reverse complement strand
TGGCCGCCACGAGAGACAACGTCGCACTCGCCGCAACCCCCAGACCGAGACCGACAGCCGACCGCGAACGACGACGCGTCGAAGACTTGCGATGATTCACGAAAATTTCCTCCTGCCATAAAGGCGGTAGAGCAGACGCCCGACAAGGCCAAGAGCCCCACGACGCCCGCACCGAAAGTGACCTGCGTGAAGGTGAAAACGAACGTCAGACAGGCCACCCCCGAAACCCCCGGAACGACCGGGATGGCGGGGGAACGCAGCGAACGGGGTGACCGGATGGATGGGATGACCGGGTGGATGGGGTGATCGGCTAGCGGGGTGATCGCGTGCATGGATGGGCGAACCCAACTCCAAGCCCTCGCACAACCGCTGAACCATCACTCCCGCACCCCACACCCCGGATTCAGACGCACCAAAACCCAACGACACCGTCGAAGACACCCCAGAACGCGAAAACCCCGCAGAATGCGAGGACCCGGCAGAGCTCCCAGGCACCGCAGACTCCGAGGGCCCTGCAGAAGGCGCAGGAACGGCCGTACCCAACGGCACAGTTGGGGACGCGCCAGAATGCGAGGGCCCGGCAGGGTACGGGGGAGCGCCGACAGCCCCAGGCACCGCCGAAGGCGCCGCACCAGCCGGCGCCAACCCGTCCCCCGCATTCACTGCATCCGCAGGATGCGCCGGGCACGGCGAAGAAGTCCAAGAGGCGGCCGAGGCCGGAACCGTCGACTCCGCCACATGCCTGGGGTGTGCGCGGCGAGAGGCAGACGCCGGATACGCCGACTCCGAAACGGGCGTGGGGTGCCCCGGATCCGCCGAAGATACCGGGTACGCCGAGCGTTCCGGGTGTGCAGCGGACACCGGGTAGGCGGGATGTGTTCCGTTCGCCGGCGGTCCTGCCTGGCCTGGCGCCACACGCGCCGAGGGCGCGGCGGGTGCGGCCGCACGCGAGCCGCCAGCGACAGAGTCCTGGCGCGCCGTCAACCGGTCCCAGATGCAGGCAGGCTGACGGTGCTGCCCACTACGGCCGCAGTTTCCATCGGACGCCGTCATTCACTACTCCAAAACAGCAAAGGAGGAAGGCAATACACCCCGCCACGACCGCCCCGACCGACACAGCTGCACGGCTGCCACGGCCGACGGGGCTACCGGAGCTGCCCAGCTGCTGCAGCCGACTGGCTGCCAAGGCCGGCCTAACAAGGGGAAAGGGGCCACGTCCGAGGAGAAGGGGCCACGTCTGAGGGTGGCCGGCCGGGGCCATGCACCATATGTCGCACGACAACCGCACCACACGACAGGCAGACCGGACAGAGCAGCCAAGGCGGGGCAGACAGTTCGGCAGGGTGGGCGGGGAAGTCGAAGTAGGCACAGGGTGGCTGGGGTGACGTCAGGCCGAGAAGTCGTCCCGCCGCCAGACGAAACGTCCCTGCCACAACCGGCTCCCGGCCCGAGCAGCGCGAGCTACCGAGGCCCGGCACGGCGGGCGTACCGGCCGCACGGCATCACCGCAACCGGCACGCACCACCGCACACGGCCCGCATCACACACACCCCACAAGCCAGACGCGCAGCCGACGATCCCAACAACACACACGACCGGCAAACCACAAGGCGTGCGGCCCGCGAACACCACGGGCACGACACAGACCGCAAACCCACAACCCAGAACCCCGAACTTGGAACCCGGCACCGGGCGGACCACCGGCCGCAAGCCGGAGACGGCCACATCAGGCCGGACACAAGCCCACGCCCCACACCCAGCCGGAACGCAGAACCCGTTAGCACACCAGGCAGGACACAGGACCGCAAACCGCGATCAGCGGAGTGCAGGACCGCATCAGACCAGGCACAGCACAAGGCCCGGTTCCACATGAGGCGAGACCCAAAGCCACACCCCGCAGCAGACCAAGCACAGAACCACATCGCACAGCGGGACGGAGGTCCAGGACCGCCTCCCACAGCGCGCGGAGCCCAGGACCAAGACCTCCAACGGACGGAGGTCAGGGCCGGGTCCTCCAACGGGCGGGGGCAGGGCAGGATTCCGCCGGCGGGCAGTGCGGGGCCCTGTTCCGCCGGTGGGCGCGGCCGGGGCCGGCTTCCCGACGTGCCGGGATCCGCGGGTGGGGCGGGTGCAGGGCCGCGTTTCGCTGCATGAGCGGCCCTGCACCACCGGGTCTTACTGCTGCACGCTGATGGCCTGCGAAGCCTCAGACTGCGCGACCGCGTACGGCGAGCACGAGTTGACCGCCTCGGACTCGTTGTGCGCGTCCACGTGAGCGACCTTCTTCGTGATGGTGGTCATCTTGGTGAAGTTGAACGAGAACTTCCCCAGCGCCTCCCGCCCGGGCAGCAGCTCCGCGGTCTCGGCCTCAAGCTGGTCCATGTTCATGGAGAAAACACCTTTCATCCTGTCAAAGGAACGGTCGAACAGAATCGGCACCGAGCCCAGACAACCCGGGAAAAGCACTTCCCCAGGCCGCCCGCCCTGGCCCCGTCCTGCACCTGCGGCACAAGCAGCCGGCCGGCGGTGAACACACACGCCCGCCACACCACCCGCACCACCAGCATCCGAACGAACGGGGAACCCACCACCCCGCAGCCGGGTCATGCGGGAACCCGGCTGCGGAGCAGCGAAAACGGCGGACCCATTGCCACGAGGGCCAACAGGTCATGACCAAACCCCGCCGTCCAAACACTCCGAACAATTTGTCCGGAGGCCCTGGACGGTAGCCG
>NZ_LMWH01000049.1 GCF_001507435.1 Streptomyces sp. NRRL F-5122 | reverse complement strand
GCCCCTCGGGGGTGGGGGCGTGGGCGTCGTGGGTGAGGATGTGTGGTTCGTTGTCGGGGGTGATGGTGGCGGTGGTGAGGTCGCCGGTGTGGGGGTCGCGCAGGACGCCGTGGGTGTGGTGGGGTCCGAAGCGGATGGGTTGGCCGTGTTCGAGGCGGATGAGGGCTTCGTCGGCGGTGTGTTGGTCTTTGAGGGTGTCGAAGGCGCCGTCGTTGAAGATGTTGCAGTTCTGGTAGATCTCGACGAGGGCGGTGCCGGGGTGGGCGGCGGCTTGGCGCAGGACGTCGGTGAGGTGTTTGCGGTCGGAGTCGATGGTGCGGGCGACGAAGGTGGCTTCGGCTCCGAGGGCGAGTGAGAGGGGGTTGAAGGGGGCGTCGAGGGAGCCCATGGGGGTGGATTTGGTGATTTTGCCGGTTTCGGAGGTGGGGGAGTACTGGCCTTTGGTGAGGCCGTAGATGCGGTTGTTGAAGAGCAGGATTTTGAGGTTGACGTTGCGGCGCAGGGCGTGGATGAGGTGGTTGCCGCCGATGGAGAGGGCGTCGCCGTCGCCGGTGACGACCCAGACGGACAGGTCGCGGCGGGAGGTGGCCAGGCCGGTGGCGATGGCGGGTGCGCGGCCGTGGATGGAGTGCATGCCGTAGGTGTTCATGTAGTACGGGAAGCGGGAGGAGCATCCGATGCCGGAGATGAACACGATGTTCTCTCTGGCCAGGCCGAGTTCGGGCATGAAGCCCTGGACGGCGGCCAGGACCGCGTAGTCGCCGCAGCCGGGGCACCAGCGGACTTCCTGGTCGGACTTGAAGTCCTTCATGGACTGGCGGGTGATGGCTTTGGGCACGAGGGAGAGCGTGTCGATCGTGCCGGTGCCGTGGGTGGGCGTCTCAGCCATCGATGGCCTCCTGGAGAGCCGTGGCGAGTTGTTCGGCTTTGAAGGGCATGCCGTTGATCTGGGTGTAGGAGCGGGCGTCGACGAGGTAGGTGGCGCGGATGAGGGTGGTGAGCTGGCCGAGGTTCATCTCGGGGACGACGATGGTGTCGTAGCGGTGCAGGATGTCGCCGAGGTTGGCGGGGAAGGGGTTGAGGTGGCGCAGGTGGGCCTGGGCGATGGACTGGCCGGCGGTGCGCAGGCGGCGGACGGCGGCGGTGATGGGGCCGTAGGTGGAGCCCCAGCCCAGTACGAGGGTGCGGGCGTGGTGGGGGTCGTCGACGTCGAGGTCGGGTACCTGGATGCCGTCGATCTTGGCTTGGCGGGTGCGGACCATGAAGTCGTGGTTGGCGGGGTCGTAGGAGATGTTGCCGGTGCCGTCCTGTTTCTCGATCCCGCCGATGCGGTGTTCCAGGCCGGGGGTGCCGGGGATGGCCCAGGGGCGGGCCAGGGTCTGCGGATCGCGCAGGTAGGGCCAGAACACTGCGGTGCCGTCGTCGAGGGTGTGGTTGGGGCCCTGGGCGAACTGCACCCGCAGGTCGGGTAGTTCCTCCAGGTCGGGGATGCGCCAGGGCTCGGAGCCGTTGGCCAGGTAGCCGTCGGACAGCAGGAAGACGGGGGTGCGGTAGGTCAGCGCGATCCGGGCCGCCTCCAGCGCGGCATCGAAGCAGTCCCCCGGGGTGCGCGGGGCGATCACCGCGACCGGGGCCTCGCCGTTGCGGCCGTACATCGCCTGCAGCAGATCGGCCTGCTCGGTCTTGGTCGGCAGGCCGGTCGAGGGGCCGCCGCGCTGGATGTCCACCACCAGCAGCGGCAATTCCAGCGAGACGGCCAGACCGATCGTCTCGCTCTTGAGCGCCACCCCCGGACCGGACGTCGTGGTCACCGCCAGCGAACCGCCGAACGCCGCCCCCAGCGCGGCCCCGATCCCGGCGATCTCGTCCTCCGCCTGGAAGGTACGCACCCCGAAATTCTTGTGCCGGGACAACTCGTGCAGGATGTCGGAGGCCGGCGTGATCGGATACGAGCCCAGAAACAGCGGCAGATCCGCCTGCCGGGACGCCGCGATCAGCCCGTAGGCCAACGCCAGGTTCCCTGAGATGTTGCGGTAGGTACCCACCGGGAACGCCGTCGTGGCCGGCGCGACCTCGTAGGAGACCGCGAAGTCCTCCGTGGTCTCACCGAAGTTCCAGCCCGCCCGGAACGCGGCGATGTTGGCCGCCGCGATGTCCGGCTTCTTCGCGAACTTCGCCCGCAGGAAACTCTCCGTGCCCTCCGTGGGCCGGTGATACATCCACGACAGCAGACCCAACGCGAACATGTTCTTGCTGCGCTCGGCCTCCTTGCGGCTGAGGTCGAACTCCTTCAGCGCCTGGACGGTCAGCGTGGTCAGCGGCACCGGATGGACCTGGTAGCCCTCCAGCGAGCCGTCCTGCAGCGGGCTGGTGTCGTAGCCGACCTTCAGCAGCGCCCGTTTGGTGAACTCGTCCGTGTTGACGATGATCTCCGCACCCCGCGGCAGGTCGCCCACGTTCGCCTTCAACGCGGCCGGGTTCATCGCCACCAGCACGTTCGGCGCGTCACCCGGCGTGAGGATGTCATGATCGGCGAAGTGCAACTGGAACGAGGACACACCCGGCAACGTGCCTGCCGGAGCACGGATCTCGGCGGGAAAGTTCGGCAGCGTCGACAGATCGTTCCCGAACGACGCCGTCTCCGACGTGAAACGATCACCCGTCAACTGCATCCCGTCACCGGAATCCCCCGCAAAACGGATGATCACCCGGTCGAGCCTCTGCACATCCTTCG
>NZ_LMWH01000048.1 GCF_001507435.1 Streptomyces sp. NRRL F-5122 | reverse complement strand
ACAACGCATCAACGTGCTGTTCGCCATGCTCCGCGACGGCACCTTCTACGAACCCAGAACCCCACGCCACGCTTGACGAAAGACATAGAGGCACCCCCCGGTCGCCGCCGACCAGAGCGAGGGCGGTGGCGAGGGCCGTGCCCGGCACGGCCAGGGCGGCGGTCAGCTCACCCGAGGCGATGCGGGGCAGCAGTTCCGCGCGCTGGTCCTCCGTGCCGAGGGCGAGCAGCAGCGGCGCGGCGAGGACGGCCGTCGACAGCAGCGGGGAGGGGGCCGGGCCGCGGCCGACCTCCTCGCTCGCGAGGGCCAGTTCGGTGACGGTGCAGCCGACGCCGCCGTAGTCCTCGGGGAGCGCCAGACCGGGCAGACCGAGCTGCTTGGCGAGCGTGGCCCAGAGAGCGGGGTCGTACCCGGCGTCGGTACGGACGGCGGCCCGGACGTCCTCCGGCCCGCAGCGTGCCGCGAGCACCTCCCGCACGGTGCGGCGGATCTCGTCCTGTTCTGCGGTGAAGCGGGCGTCCATGGGCAGACCCCTCCCTCATCTGACGAGGCGTCATATTAGAGCGGCGGGCTGCGTATGCACAGGTCCGGCGGCCAACGATCTGATGTACCGTCAGATCCATGACTCCCATGACCGCTCGGAGAGCCGCGATCGCAGGCGTTTCGCTGTCCGACTGCGGCCGGGTCGACGAGGCGACGCCCTACACCCTCCACGCCCAGGCGGCCCGCCGCGCCCTGGCCGACGCGGGCCTCGACCGCGCTCTGGTGGACGGCTTCGCCTCGGCGGGGCTCGGCACACTGGCGCCGGTGGAGGTCGCCGAGTACCTGGGGCTCAGACCCACCTGGGTGGACTCCACCTCCGTCGGCGGCTCCACCTGGGAGGTCATGGCGGCGCACGCCGTGGACGCGATCGCGGCCGGCCGCGCACGGGCGGTGCTCCTGGTCCACGGCTCGACCGCCCGCGCCGACATCAGGGCGGGACGCCGTACCGGCACACTGGCCTTCGGCGCCCGCGGCGCCCTCCAGTTCGAGGTGCCCTACGGCCACACGCTCATCGCCAAGTACGCGATGGCGGCCCGCCGCCACATGCACCGGTACGGCACGACCATCGAGCAGCTGGCCGAGGTGGCGGTGCAGGCGCGGGCCAACGCGTCGGCCAACCCGGAGGCGATGTTCCGCGACCCCGTCACGGTCGACGAGGTGCTGTCCGGCCCGATGATCGCGGATCCCTTCACCAGGCTCCACTGCTGCATACGCTCCGACGGTGGCGCTGCGGTGCTGCTGGTGGCCGAGGACCTGGTGCGGGACTGCCGCACCGCACCGGTGTGGGTGCTCGGCGCCGGCGAGCACGTCTCGCACGCGGCCATGTCCGAGTGGCCCGACTTCACCGTGTCCCCCGCGGCCGTGAGCGGCAGGCTCGCCTTCGAGCGCGCGGGGGTGCGCCCGCAGGAGGTCGACTTCGCGGAGATCTACGACGCCTTCAGCTATATGACGCTGGTGACACTGGAGGACCTCGGCTTCTGCGGAAAGGGCGAGGGAGGCCCGTTCGTGGAGAAGGGGCGGCTGCTGGTGCGGGGCGGGGAGCTGCCGGTGAACACCGACGGGGGCGGGCTTTCGGCCCAGCATCCCGGGATGCGGGGCCTGTTCCTGCTGGTGGAGGCGGTGCGGCAACTGCGCGGTGAGGCCGGGGACCGTCAAGTGCGCCGGCGTGGCGGCGTGTTGCCCCGGCTGGGGGTCGCCTCCGGGACGGGGGGCTGGTTCTGCTCGTCGGGGACGCTGGTGCTCGGGCGGTGAGCGGTGCGAAGGCGCTGCCGCGAGTGCGTCGCGCACCCGGCCGCCGCCGCACGGGCGACGGCCCGGCATGTCCCTCGCCCTCGGGTGCGGCGGTGATACTCGAGGCATGGGAACGGATCTTCACGAGCTGCTCAGGACCCTGAAGGTGTGGGACCCGGAGACCACCGAACTGCCCGCCTTCGACCCGTCGACGGCACCGGAGGAACCGCTGACACTGTTCACTCAGTGGTTCGCCCGGGCGGTGGCCGCGGGACAGCGCGAACCGCACACGATGTCGCTGGCGACGGCGGACCCGGACGGAACACCGGACGTCCGCATCGTGATGCTGCACGGCGCGGACGCACAGGGATGGGCGTTCGCCACACACACGGGCAGCCGCAAGGGCCGGCAACTGGCGGCGAGACCGTATGCCGCGCTGGGCTTCTACTGGCCTGTGCAGGGCCGTCAGGTCCGGGTGCGCGGACCGGTCTCGGCCGCGCCCGCCGCCGAGGGTCAGGCGGATCTGCACGCCCGCTCGACCGGCGCGCTGGCCGCGGCGCTCACCGGCCGCCAGAGCGAAGTGCTCGGATCGGCAGAGGAGTTGGTGCGTGCCTCGCAGGAGGCGTGGGAGCGGGCGCAACGGCAGCCCGACGCCCCGGTGCCGTCCTGGACGCTCTACCGCGTTCGTCCGCAGGAGGTGGAGTTCTTCCAGGGGGACGAACGGCGCCGGCATGTACGCCTGGTCTACCGCCGCACGGAACAGGGGTGGGCGAGGGAACTGCTGTGGCCCTGAGCGGGGAGCCGCCCCGGCTCCCCGCGATCCGTGACGGCTACGGGACCGTCGGCTCCGGGTCCCCGGCGATTCGGCCGTGCAGATGCTCGTCCCGGAAGGCGTCCTGCCGTCCCGCTTCGAACATCGCTCCGCGCAAGGTGCCCTCGTACCGGAAGCCGCACCGCTCGGCTATGCGGCAGGACGCCTCGTGGCCCAGGGCATGGCCCAGCTCCAGACGATGGAGGCCCAGGCCGGCAAGGGCCCAGTCGGCGGCGAGGGCCAGTGCGCGGGTGGCCACGCCCCGGCCACGGGCCTCGGGCAGCACCCAGTAGCCGACGCGGGCGGTGCGCATGACCCGGTCGATGTCATTGACGCCGATGTGCCCGAGTGTCGTACCGCGTTCCGCGTCGGTGATCCGGAACGGGGCGCTCGTCCCGTCGGCCGCGTGCTTCGCCTTCGACCTGAGCGAGTCATGTGCGCTCTGCCGGTCCACCACGGTCTTCAGGGGGGTGTTCCACCGGCGGAAGTCGGGATCGGTCAGCCCTCGCAGATGCGCCTCGACATGTTCCTCGGACCCGGGGTCCCACGAGGACAGCAGCAGCCCGTGGCCGCGCAGTTCGGGGAAGGGGGTCACCAGCACCGCGGAGCTCTTCTCGAAGTCGGCCATCGGGCCATTGAAACCCGTACGGCGCTTCCGCACCTCCCGATTTCCGGCTTCCGCGACGGGGTCGCCCTCAGCCCCGGTGCGACGGCCGGAAGACCGGTACGGCCACGGACCCCACCGCCCGGAAGGTCGCCCTGAGTCCCATCCCCACGCGCAGTTCGGCCTCCTCGCACTCCACCACCTCCGTCATCATCCGCGGACCCTCCGCGAGGTCGACCACGGCGGCCACATACGGCGTGCGGTCCCGGAAGGGGGGCAGGTCGTTGCGGTGGACGACGGACCAGGTGTAGAGCGTGGCCCGGCCGCTCGCCGCCTCCCAGACCACGTCCTCGCTCCAGCAGTGCGGGCAGAACTCCCGCGGGTAGTGGTGCGCGCGCCCGCACGCGGCACAGCGGCGGATCAGCAGCCGCCCCCGCGCCGCCGCGTCCCAGTACGTCCGCGTGAAGGCGTCGGTCTCGGGCTCGTCGTAGCGGGGCCCGCCCTGCGGCGCCCCGCTCACCGGAACAGCCCCAGGGCACCGTCGGCCGCCCAGGTCTGCCACGACATCCCGAACAGGGCGACCACCGAGATCAGCGCCATCATCGAGTTCTGTCCCTGCTCGGCCCAGTCATGGATCATGAGGACGAAGTAGAGGACGTTGAGGAGCAGTCCGCCGGCCAGGGCGACCGGGGTGAGAAGGCCCGCGATCAGGCCGAGACCGATGGCCAGTTCGGCGTGGACGACCACGTAGGCCGTCGTCCGCGGCCGGGGCGCGACGACGACGTCGAACCCCCTGCGCACCGCCGTCCACCGGTGCCCGGAGGCGACGTCCGCGGCCCACGCGATCCCGGTGCCCCGCTGGAACCACGCCTTCCTGTCCTTGTGCCGCCAGCTCTCGAGCCACCACAGGCCGAGACCGATGCGGAGCACGGCGAGCCGTTCCGCTCCGGTGAGCCAGATCGTGTCCATGCGGCGCCCCGCCTCCCACCGAGCCCATACCTGACGGTACGTCAGTTCAGCGCACGGGCCCGCTCCGCGCAAGAGCCCCGTGCCGCACCGCCGCTTCCCGCCCTCCGCGGACGAGCGACAGGAACGCACACCCGTCCACCACAACCGGTCGGACTACGACACGGGCTCCGCGCACTCCTCCTACAGCCGTGATCGATTCGCAACCGATTCCGGTCTTGACCGAGACCCATCAACGACATGCGCGGATACGCTCCGCTCATGGCCGACTCGACCACCACTTCGTCGCGCCCAGCGGTGCCGTCGCACGAGGACCGACCGGTGTACGTCATCGGCGGCGGGCCGGGAGGGCTCGCCGCGGCGTACGCGCTGCGCGCCCAGGGCGTTCGGGCCGTCGTCCTGGAGAAGTCCGACCGCGTCGGGGCGTCCTGGCGGCGCCACTACGACCGGCTGCGCCTGCACACCACGCGGCGCCTGTCGGCCCTGCCCGGACTGGCGATGCCGCGGTCCTTCGGGCGGTGGGTGGCCCGCGACGACGTGGTGCGCTATCTCGAGAAGTACGCCGAACACCACCAGTTGGAGATCGTCACCGGCGTCGAGGTCTCGCGCATCGAGCCCGCGGCGGACGGCACCGGGTGGCTGCTGCACGCCACCGGCGGCCGTGAACTGACGGGCAGCGCCGTGGTCGTCGCCACCGGCTTCAACCACACCCCGCGCATGCCGGACTGGCCCGGCCGGGACACCTACGGCGGTGAGTTCCTGCACGCCGGCGAGTACCGCAACCCGGCGCCGCACGCGGGCCGGGACGTCCTCGTGGTCGGCGTCGGCAACACGGGTGCCGAGATAGCCGTCGACCTGGCGGAGGGCGGGGCCTCCCGCGTGCGGCTGTCGGTGCGCACCTCCCCCCATGTGGTGCGCCGCTCCACGGCCGGATGGGCGGCCCAGTTCACCGGGATCCTCGTACGGCGGCTTCCGGTGCGGCTCGTCGACCGACTGGCCGGCCCGATGGCCAGGATCAGCGTGCCGGACCTGTCGGCGCACGGCCTGCCCCGGCCCGACACCGGTCTCTACTCCCGTGTCAAGGAGGGCGCCATCCCCGTGCAGGACGTCGGACTCATCGACGCCGTGCGCAAGGGTCGGGTGGAGATCGTGGCGGCCGTCGAGGGATTCGAGGACGGCAAGGTCGTCCTGGCCGACGGCAGCCGGATCGAGCCGGACGCCGTGATCGCCGCGACCGGCTATGTACGCGCCCTGGAGGGCCTCGTGGGTCATCTCGGAGTTCTGGACGCCCACGGCAGGCCGGTCGTCCACGGTGCCCGTTGCCCGCGCACCGCCCCCGGCCTGTACTTCACCGGCTTCACCAATCCGATCAGCGGCATGTTCCGCGAACTGGCCATCGACGCCCGCAGAATCGCCAAGGCGGTGGCCCGCCGCACCGCGCGCGACCGTGCGGCACTCTGAGTCCGGGCCGGAGCCGGCCGCAGGAGGCGTCGCCGGCGGTGCGGGCACCGGGGAGGCGCGGCCGCTCCGCACCGGGTGCCGCTCCGCCCCTTCCTGACGCTGCATCAGTTCACTAATCTGACATTGCGTCAGTTAACCGAGCTGTATCACACAGGAGCGGGTGGACCGATGCTTGGATCAACCCACGGCACTCTCACCACCGACGCCCGCCGGGCCCGGGCCCTCGCCTGCGACGAGCAGCCCTCGCCCGTGGTGCACGGCAGGCCCGCCGAAGGCGCGGACGTCGACGTCAGCGGGCGTCCACTGTACGCCGAGGTCCCCGATCTGGACCGGTTCTTCCGGCCCGGGTCGATCGCCGTCGTCGGCGCGTCGGACGCCGAGGGGCGGCCCAACACCGGCATCACCCGGCAGTTGCTCGACTGGGCCGGGCGGGTCGGAGCCCGGGTGCATCCGGTGCACCCCACCCGCGGCTCCGTCTTCGGGGTGCCCTGCTCCCCCACTCTCTCCGACCTGCCCGAGCAGGTCGATCTGGCCGTCCTGCTGGTCTCCGACCCCCTGCCGCTGTTCGAGGAACTGGGCCCGCCAAGGTGAAGTTCGCGGTGGCCTTCGCCTCCGGGTTCGCCGAGACCGGCGGGGAGGGCGCGGACGCGCAGGCGCGGCTCGCGGCCGCGGCGGAGCGGTCCGGGACCCGGCTGCTCGGGCCCAACACCAACCTCAACGCCTTCGAGCGGTTCCGGGACGACCTCGACGGCCCGGCCATCGCGCTCATCACCCAGTCCGGGCACCAGGGGCGGCCCGTCTTCGCCCTGCAGGAGCTGGGTGTGCGGCTCTCCCACTGGGCCCCCACCGGCAACGAGGCCGACCTGGAGACCGCCGACTTCCTCTCCTACTTCGCCGAGCAGCCCGAGGTCGGCGCCATCGCCTGCTACATCGAAGGGCTGAAGGACGGCCGCTCCTTCCTCCTCGCCGCCGACCGTGCCGCCCGGCGCGGAGTACCGGTGGTCGCGGTCAAGGTCGGCCGCACCGGGACCGGCGCCCGCACTGCGGCCTCGCACACCGGCAAACTGACCGGCGCGGACGACGTGGTCGACGCGGCGATGCGGCAGTACGGGGTCATACGCGTCGACGGGCTCGACGAACTCCAGGACACCGCCGCCCTCCTGGCCCGGGCACACGCACCGCGCGCCGTGTTCGATCTCGGGCGGAACGGGCGCGCACGTCGCGGATCTGGCCGCCGAGGCGGGACTGGAGCTGCCCGTCCTGTCCGCGGCCAAGCAGGCGGGGCTGCACCAGTGGATCCCCGAGTACCTGAGCGTCGCCAATCCCGTCGACAACGGCGGTCATCCGGTGGGCGACTGGCATGGACGGAAGATCATCGACGCGATCCTGGACGATCCCCGGGTCGGCGTGCTCATCTGCCCCGTCACCGGGCCCTTCCCCCCCGCTGAGCGACAGGCTCGTGCAGGATCTCGTGGACGCGGCGGAGCACACGGACAAACTGGTGTGCGTGGTCTGGGGGTCGCCGGTCGGCACCGAGCCCGCCTACCGCGAGACCCTGCTCGGGTCCTCACGCGTGGCCACCTTCCGTACCGTCGCGAACTGCCTGACGGCCGTACGCGCGCATCTCGACCACCACCGCTTCGTCCGCGACTACCGCTCCCCCTTCGACGCGGCGCCCCGCACGGCCTCGCCCTCCTTCCGCAAGGCGCAGGCGCTGATGCGGCCGGGGCAGCAGCTGAGCGAGCACGCGGCGAAGCAGCTGCTGCGGGCCTACGGCATCCGTGTGCCGCGCGAGCAGCTGGTGACCAGCGCCGCGGCGGTCGTGCGCGCGGCGGGCCTCGTCGGCTACCCGGTGGTGATGAAGGCGTCCGGGGCACGGATCGCCCACAAGACCGAACTCGGCCTGGTGAAGATCGGACTCACCTCCGCGAGCCAGGTCACGGACGCCTACCGGGAACTCACCGACATCGCGCACTACGAAGGGGTCGAACTCGACGGCGTCCTCGTGTGCCAGATGGTGGAGCGCGGTGTCGAGATGGTCGTCGGCGTCGGGCACGACCGGCTCTTCGGGCCGACGGTCACGGTCGGCCTCGGCGGTGTGCTCGTGGAGGTGCTGCGGGACACGGCCGTGCGGGTGCCGCCCTTCGGTGAGGAGCAGGCACGCGACATGCTCGAGGAACTGCGCGGGCGTGCCCTGCTGGACGGGGTCCGCGGGCGCCCCCCGGCGGACCTGGACGCGCTCGTCGAGGTCGTGCTCCGTGTGCAGCGCATGGCCCTCGAGCTCGGTGACGGGCTCGCGGAGCTCGACATCAATCCCCTGATGGTGCTGCCCAGAGGGCAGGGGGCCGTGGCGCTGGACGCGCTGGCGGTGTGCCGCTGAGACGCGGATCGGCCGAGACACGAAACGGAGCGTCATGACGTCCTCCCCGGAAGATCCCGTCGAGTCACGGGTACTGCGCAGCACGGACCCGCACGTGCGCCGGCTCACCCTCAATCGTCCCGACGCCCTCAACGCCATCACCCCCGACCTGCGCGAGGACCTGATCCGGGGCTTTCTCGACGCCTCCGCCGACCCGGACGTACGCGCCGTGGTCCTCACCGGCAGGGGCCGCGGCTTCTGCGCGGGCGCCGATCTGCGCGGCGCGGTGGCGGGAGGCGAGCGGATCCCCGGTGACGTGGCCCGCACCCTCCGCCGGGGCGCCCAGCGCCTGATCGCCGCGGTCCTCGACTGCGAGAAGCCGGTGATCGCCGCCGTTAACGGCACCGCCGCGGGTCTCGGCGCGCACCTCGCCCTGGCGTGCGATCTTGTCCTGGCCGCCGAATCCGCCCGGTTCATCGAGGTGTTCGTGCGCCGCGGCCTGGTCCCGGACGGCGCGGGAGCGTATCTGCTGCCGCGGCTCGTCGGGCCGCAGCGCGCGAAGGAGCTGATGTTCTTCGGCGACGCGCTGACGGCACCGCAGGCGGAGCGTCTCGGTCTGGTCAACCGGGTCGTACCGGCCGACGCCCTGGAGAAGACCGCCCGGGAGTGGGCCGAACGCCTGGCCGCCGGTCCCACCCGTGCCCTCGCACTGACCAAGCAGCTGGTCAACGCCTCGCTGGAGACGGACCGCGCCACCGCCTTCGCCGCCGAGGCCGCCGCTCAGGAGATCAATATGACGACGGCGGATGCTCGGGAAGGGGTCGCGAGCTTCGTGGAGCGGCGCGGCGCCTCGTTCGAGGGCCGGTGACGGCGGAACGGCCGTCGCACGCCCGCGGAGGGCGCTCGGCCGCTCAGGATCTCCTGCTCCACGCGGCCCTTTTCATCTGACGCTCCGTCAGGTTTAATGGATGCCGTGATGGGACACGCAGGGATGGCGGCGACCGCCGTCCGTTACCTCAGGTCGGCCGGGACGCGCACGGCCGTGGGGCCCGTCGAAGCCTTATCCAGGCCCGAGTTGCGGTGCGTCGCAGGGGACGAGAGGGCGCCGGTCGACCCGGGCGAGTTCCGGCGCGTCCTCGGGAACTTCGCCACCGGTGTCACGGTGATCACCGCGCCCGCGACCGACGGCGGGACGGCACCGGCGGGCTTCGCCTGCCAGTCCTTCTCCTCGCTCTCGCTCGACCCGCCGCTGGTGGTGTTCATGGTGGGCCGGGCCTCCACCACCTGGCCGCGGATCGCCCGTGCCGGGGTCTTCTGCGTGAACGTACTCGCGAGCCACCAGGGCGCGTTGTGCCGCGGCTTCGCGGTCAGCGGCGGGGACAAGTTCGCCGGCGTCGACCATGAGCCGGCACCGTTCTCCGGTGCCCCGCGCCTGACGGGCACCACGGCGTGGATCGACTGCGCGATCCACGCCGTGCACACCGGCGGCGACCATCTGATCGTGGTGGGCCGGGTACGGGCTCTCGGGACGGGGGACGGACGGCGAGGAACGGCCGCTGCTGTTCCACCGGGGCCGGTTCGTCTAGCGGGCACGGCACTCCGCCGCCCGGCCGGCCCTCCCGTTCAGGCGAGTGCGGGCATCACCGCCGGGCGCCGCCGGATCACCAGCGCCATCAGGGCCGCCGCCGCACACAGCGCGCCCGAGGCGTACCAGACCACGTCGTAGGAGCCGAACACATCCCGTGCGACGCCGCCGAGGAAGGCGACCAGGGCCGCGCCGACCTGGTGCGAGGCGAGGACCCAGCCGAAGACGATGGCACTGTCCTCGCCGTACCGCTCCCGGCACAGCGCAAGGGTGGGCGGGACCGTGGCGACCCAGTCCAGGCCGTAGAAGACGATGAAGAAGATCATCGGTGGACGGACCGTCGGGGCCAGGAGCATCGGCAGGAAGAGCAGGGAGATGCCGCGCAGGGCGTAGTACACCGCGAGCAGACGCCGCGGTTCGTAGCGGTCCGTGAACCAGCCCGAGGCGACCGTACCCAGCACGTCGAAGACGCCGATGACCGCGAGGAGGGAAGCGGCCGCCGTGATGGGCATGCCGTGGTCGTGCGCGGCCGGGACGAAGTGGGTCTGGATCAGGCCGTTCGTGGAGGCCCCGCAGATCGCGAAGGTGCCGGCCAGCAGCCAGAACGGACCCGTGCGCACCGCCGAGAGAAGCACCGTGACCGCGCGGCGGGCGGCCCCGCGCGCCGGTTCGGGACGCGGCACGAACTCCTTCGCGCCGTACGGCTTCAGGCCCACGTCGGCGGGGTGGTCGCGCAGCAGCAGCCAGACGAAGGGGATGACCGCCAGGGCGGCGAGGGAGACCGTCACCGCGGCGGGGCGCCAGCCGTGGCCCTCCACCATCCAGGACAGCACGGGAAGGAAGATCAGCTGACCCGAGGCGGAGGCGGCGGTGAGGATCCCGCTCACCAGACCGCGCCGCTCGGTGAACCACCGGTTGGTGACCGTCGCCGCGAAGGCAAGCGCCATCGAGCCCGTGCCCAGGCCGACCAGCAGCCCCCAGCAGAGCATCAGCTGCCAGGCCGCCGACATCCAGACGGTCGTGCCCGAGCCGAGCGCGATGACCGCGAGGGCCACGGCGACGATCCGACGGATGCCGAAGCGGTCCATGAGGGCCGCCGCGAACGGCGCGGTCAGCCCGTACAGCGCCAGGTTGACGGAGACCGCGGCGCCGATCGTGCCGCGCGACCAGCCGAACTCCTGGTGCAACGGGTCGATCAGCAGTCCGGGCAGTGAACGGAAGGCGGCGGCGCCGATGATCGTCACGAAGGTGACCACCGCGACGAACCATGCCCGGTGGACGCGGGACGGCTTCTTGTCGGTCCGGGCGTCCTCGGCGACTGCGGCGTCGGTTGTCTGGGTCACGACATACAGGATCCGACAGCGGATCCAGCCGATCGAGTGGCCCGAGGGACAGTGTTCGCTAGGATCGGGCCATGACCCGTGAGCCAGCGTTCCGGCCGCACCGCGTCGTCGTCCTCGCCCTCGACGGACTGCTCCCCTTCGAACTGGGCATCCCGCACCGGATCTTCGGACGCCCCAAGGACGCCGAGGGGCGGCATCTGTACGAGGTCCTCACCTGCTCCGTCCGGCCACCGGGTCCGGTCGAGACCGACGCCGACTTCGCCATCCACGTCGGCAACGGCCCGCAGGCGCTGGCCACCGCCGACACCGTCGTCATCCCGGCGTCCTACGAACTCGGCCCCGTCCTCGAGAAGGGCGTGCTCACCGAGGAGCTGGCCGCGGCGCTCGCGTACATCCGCCCGGGCACCCGGCTCGCCTCCATCTGCACCGGCGTCTACGTCCTCGCGGCCGCCGGTCGCCTCGACGGCCGCCCCGCCACCACGCACTGGGCCGAAGCCGAGCACTTCCAGCGGCTCTTCCCGCGGATCAGGGTCGACGCCGATGTGCTGTTCATCGACGACGGCGACGTCCTGACCTCGGCCGGTGTCGCGGCCGGTATCGACCTGTGCCTGCACATGGTGCGCCGCGACCACGGCACCGCCGTCGCCAACGAGGTGGCCCGCCGCACGGTCGTACCGCCCCATCGCGACGGCGGCCAGGCGCAGTACATCCACCGCCCGCTCCCGGAACCGCAGCTGGCCACCACGACCGCCGCCCGCGCCTGGGCGCTCGAACGCCTCCACGAGCCCATCCAGCTGCGCGACATGGCGGAGCAGGAGTCCATGTCGGTGCGCACCTTCACACGCCGCTTCCGCGAGGAGGTCGGCGTCAGCCCCGGCCAGTGGCTGACCAGGCAGCGCATCGAACGCGCCCGGCAACTGCTGGAGTCGACCGATCTCTCGGTCGATCTGGTGGCGCGGGACGCCGGGTTCGGCACGGCCCAGTCGATGCGCCAGCACCTACAGGCGGCGCTCGGGGTCACCCCCACGGTGTATCGGCGGACGTTCCGCACGCGTGTCGCGGAGCCGGACGACCCTCCCGCCGTCCGCACCGGCGGTGGAAACCGCACCCCCCTCGCCGTCGGCGAGGGATGAGCCGGCGAGGGAAGCGGAAGGGCGCCGCGGACCCTCGCCCCAGGCGCCCAGGGCCGTGAGCGCGAGGGTCAGGGCGACGCCCGCCAGGATCGCGGTCGAGGGCGCGACGAAGTGGAGCAGGGCGCCCGCGAGGGAGCCCGTGGCCGCGTAGCCGGCGCCCACGGCCGCGTACATCACCGAGTAGCCCGCGGCCAGCGCGCCGGGCGGGAGGATCTCGCGCAGGGCGAGATTCCGGGTGACCTGCACGGCCGCCTGGAGCGCGCCGCCCATGACGAGTGCCGCGGCCGTCCAGGCCGTGTTCGGTGCCAGCGCGGCCAGCGTCAGGCACACCGAGAGTCCGCACATCAGGACCACGCTCCGGGCGCGCGTCCCGCCCGGCCACGAGCGCAGCCCGTACACGAACGCGCCCACCGCCGAGCCCCGTCAGCAGCGGGCCCGCCCAGCCGACGGACACACCGCGCTGTTCGAGCAGGGCGGGAAGGACCAGTTCGGCGAGGGGGAGCAGGGACAGACTGGCCGCACCCGTCACATACACCGGCCAGGCGCGGGCGAGGAGTCGGGTCATCGACATGCCGCCCCGCTCCTCGGTGCCCGCGTCCCAGCCGGACGGCAGCAGCCACAGTCCGACGACCGAGGCGGCCATCAGGGCCGCCGCCAGGAGCAGCGGCACCCGGGGCGCCACCGCGAGAGCGAGACCGGTGACCGCGGCCGGCGACACCGCCCAGATGCCGGACATCAGCATCGACTCGGCGGACAGGGCCTGGGCGACGGCCCGCCCGGGGACGAGGCCCGTGAGCAGCGAGCGCAGGCCGCCGGGAGCCGCCGCCGGGGCGCCGCCCGCGAGAACGCCAGCACCGCGAGGACCGCCACGGGCGCGGCCGGGAACGCGCCGAGGCCCGCGAAACCGGCCGCCCCCACCGCGAGGCCCACGGCCAGATGGGAGCGGGCACGGTCCGGGGGCATGCGCATCCCGAGGAGTGGGGCGCCGACGATCTCGCCGATGACGTACGCGGCGGCCAGGGCGGCGCCCAGGGTGTAGCCGCCGGGCCGCTCACGGGCGAGGAAGACCAGGGCGAGCGGGGCCATGGCGACCGGCATACGGGCACCGACGGCCACCACGGCCCAGGTCAGAACCCCTCGGGAGGCCACGTCTCGGTACGTCATGGGGCTGAAGGTAGGGGACGGCACCGACAGCGGCCCACGGGTTTTCCCGCGCCTGTGGACAAGCCCCCGAGAGCGGTTGCCCGGAGCCGCTCAGAAGGTCAGCACGGCCCTCGCGACCCTCCCCGCGTGCGCGTCCGCCGCCGCCTTTCCGTAGTCCTCCACCGGGTACGTGGCCGTCACCAACTCGTCCAGGAGCAAACGTCCTTCACGGTAGAGCCGGGCGTAGAGCGCGATGTCCCGCTGGGGACGGGAGGAGCCGTAGCGGCAGCCGAGGATGGACTTGTCCAGGTACATCGACGAGACCAGGAACGTGGCTTCGGCCGTCGCCGGGGGCACCCCCAGGAGGATCGCCTGGCCGTGGCGGTCCAGGGAGTCGATCGCCGCACGGATCAACTCGACCCTTCCCACGCATTCGAAGGCGTGGTCGGCACCGGTGGGAAGCACGTCCCTCACCTCGTCGACGGAGTCGAGGAAGTCGGTGGCGCCGAACCTGCGGGCCGTCGGCTCCTTGTCCGGGTTGGCGTCCACCGCCACGATCCTCGACGCCCCGGCGATCCGGGCTCCCTGGAGCACATTGAGGCCGATCCCGCCGGTCCCGATGACAAGAACGGTCTCGCCCTGGCCCACCCGGGCCCGGTTCAGCACGGCTCCCACACCGGTCAGCACGCCGCATCCGATGAGCGCCGCCGACGGCAGCGGGATATCCTTCGGGATGCGGACGGCCTGCACCGCCTTGACCACCGTGCGTTCCGCGAACGCGGAGTTGGACGCGAACTGGTACACCGGGCGGCCGGCCCGCGTGAACGGCTGCCCCGGTCGTCCGATCGCCTTCCGGCACATCGTCGGCCGGCCACGGTCGCACTCGGCGCACGCCCCGCAGTTCGCCAGGGTCGACAGCGACACATGGTCGCCCGGCCGGACATGGGTGACCCCCTCGCCCACCGCCGCGACGACGCCCGCGCCCTCGTGGCCCAGCACCACGGGGCACGGGAACGGAATGGTCCCGTCCACCACGGACAGGTCGCTGTGGCACAGCCCCGCCGCCGAGACCGCCACCTGCACCTCGCCGGGTCCCGGCTCCCTCACCTGCAGGTCGCTGACGACCTGCGGCTGTGTGCCGTCGTAGAGCACGCCTCGTATGGCCCCTGGCATCGCAACTCCTCAGCCCTTCGGTCCCCTGGGTTCCTTCGGCAGGCCGAGCACACGCTCGGCGATGATCGTGCGCTGGATCTGGTCCGAGCCGCCGTAGACGGTGTCGGCCCGGCTGAAGAGGAACAGGTGCTGGAACGGGTCCAGTTCGTACGGTGCCTCCGGCGACCAGTCGGTGGGGCCCACCGCCCCGGCGGCGCCCCGCACCTGCATCGCCAGCTCGCCCAGCCGCTGGTGCCAGCGGCCCCACAGGAGCTTGGCGACGCTCGGGGCGCCCGGGTCCGCCGCGGCACCCAGCGTGCGCAGGGCGTTCCAGCGCATGGCCCGCAGTTCCGCCCACTGCGCCACGAGACGGTCGCGCACGACCGGGTCGCTCGCGGCGCCCGTCGCCACCGCCGCCCGTACGACATCGCCCAGTTCCCGTGCAAAACCGATCTGCTGGGCCAGGGTTGCGACGCCCCGTTCGAAGCCCAGCAGGCTCATCGCGACCCGCCAGCCGTCGCCCTCGCCGCCGACCACGTGTTCGGCGCGTGCGCTCGCGCCGTCGAAGAACACCTCGTTGAACTCGCTGGTCCCGGTGAGCTGGCGGATCGGGCGGACCTCGACGCGCCCCGGCTGGTCCATCGGCACGAGCAGGAACGTCAGGGCCGTGGTGGCGGTGCGAGTCCGGGTCCGTGCGGACCAGTACGAAGCACCAGTCCGCCTCGTGGGCCAGGGAGGTCCAGATCTTCTGACCCGTGATCCGGTACGTGTCCGGTGTGTCGCGTACGGCGGCGGTGCGGACCCCGGCGAGGTCGGAGCCCGCGCCCGGTTCGCTGTAGCCCTGGCACCACAGTTCCTCGCCACGCGCTATGGGGGGCAGGAAGCGGGACTTCTGGTCCCGGCTGCCATGGGTGATGAGGGTGGGTGCGAGCAGGTTCTCGCCGATGTGCCCGGAGCGCGGTGGCGCGCCCGAGGCGGCGTACTCCTCCGCCCAGGCGACCTGCTGGGTGAGCGTGGCGCGGCGGTTGCCGTGGCCGCCCTCGGGCCAGCCGAGTCCGATCCAGCCGGCTTCACCGAGGGTGCGCTCCCAGTCGCGCCGGGTCCCTGCGGGCGGATTGTCCCGCAGCCAGGCCCTCGCCTCGCCGCGGAAGGCCTGGTCCTCGGGGTTGGGGCCGAACTCCACAGTCGCCGCCTCACATCCGTGTCCTGACATCTCCCGGTCGGCCCGCCGCGGCGCGGCTCAGCCCTCTGCGTTGGGACGCGCCCCGTCCCGTGCCGCCCTCTCCATCGCCTCCAGCTGCCGCAGCAGCGGCATCGGATCCGACCCGACGGTTCCCGGCAGGTGCTGCGCGATCCGCTCCGGGGTCCAGGAGCCCTCCGCGTACGCCGCCCTCAGTTCCCTCGGCTGCGCCCAGACCGCCAGCTTCGGGCCGGCGATCGTGTACACCTGGCCGGTGATGCGTTCCTGCCGGGCGCGGTCCGACAGGAGGTACACCACAAGCGCCGCCACGTCCTCCGGCTCGCCGATCTCGGTCAGCTCCATGGGGACGTTCGCCGACATCCGTGTGCGTGCCACCGGCGCCACCGCGTTCGCCGTCACCCCGTACTTGTGCAGTCCGAGCGCGGCACTGCGGACGAGCGAGATGATGCCGCCCTTCGCCGCGCTGTAGTTGGCCTGCGCGACCGAACCCTGGTGGTTGCCGCTCGTGAAGCCGATCAGCGTGCCGGAGCGCTGTGCGCGCATCACCGCCGACGCCGCGCGGAACACCGTGAACGTGCCTTTGAGGTGGGTCGCGAGGACCGGGTCCCACTCCTCCTCGGTCATGTTGAAGAGCATCCGCTCGCGCAGGATGCCCGCCACGCACACCACCCCGTCCAGGTGTCCGTACGAGGAGAGCGCCTCGTCCACCACTCGTCGTCCGCCCGCCATCGTGGAGATGTCGTCGGCGACCGCGACGGCCTCGCCGCCCGCCGCACCGATCTCCTTCACGACGGCCTCGGCCACCTCGCTCGTGGGGGAGGCCCCCTCCACCGACACCCCATGGTCGTTGACGACCACCCGTGCGCCCTCCGTCGCCGCGGCCAGCGCCACCGCCCGTCCGATCCCGCGGCCCGCGCCCGTCACGGCGACGACCTTGCCTGCCAAGAAGTTCCCCACGCCCGGCCCCATCCCGCAGTTTCTGACGGACAGTTAGATTTTATGACCCGCCGGATACTCCGAGACAAGCCCCGGGGAGGACTCATGTCACTGCCGGACGAGTTCCACGAGATGGCCAAGCGCGTGAACAACTGGGGACGTTGGGGCGATGACGACGAGATCGGGACCCTGAACCTCATCAGCGACGAGGTGGTGAAGGAGGCGGCGGCCTGCGTTCGCAGCGGCCGGCGTGTACCGCTCGCCCTGCCCCTCCGGCAGGACGGGGTGCAGACCGGCCTCATCCCCGGACGGGTCAATCCGCTGCACGTGATGGTGCAGATCAACCAGGAGATCTTCGGGCCCGGCAGTGTGGCGTGCAGCGACGACGCGGTGACCATGGGGCTCCAGGCGGCGACCCACTGGGACGCCCTCACCCACGTCTCGCACTCCGGAAAGCTCTACAACGGGCGCCCGGCCGGCACGATCACGCCGCACGGCGGCGCCGCGTTCGGCGGGATCGACAAGCCCCGGCACATCGTCTCCCGCGGGGTGCTGCTCGATGTGCCCCGGGCGCTCGGTCGGAAACGGCTCGACGGCGCGCACGCCGTGACCCCGGAAGACCTCGACGCCGCCGAGGAACTCGCCGGTACACGCGTACAGGCCGGTGACATCGTGCTTGTGCGGACCGGGCAGATCCAGACCTATCTGGGGGGCGACAGGAACGGGTACGGGTATCCGTCGCCGGGGCTGTCGGTGCGGACCCCGCAGCGGTTGCGAACGACACCCTCACCTTCGAGATCTTTCCTCCCGAGATCGAGGACCTCTGGCTGCCCGTCCACGCCCTGGACCTGGTGGAGATGGGCATGCTGCAGGGCCAGAACTGGAATCTCGAAGAATTGTCCACAGCCTGTGGACAAGAAGGCCGCTACACCTTCCTGCTGTCGGCGATGCCGGAACCGTTCACCGGCGCGACAGGAACTCCCGTGGCGCCGGTGGCGATCCCCTAGGAGCAGGGTCCGCACGGAGAAGGGCCGGGTGGCGGCGCGCTCGCTGACCACGCTCGAGCGGGAGGCGCCCCACCTCACCCGAGCACGGCACCGCGCACCGCCATCCGGCTCGGCGTACCCGCCCTGCCCCCGGGCGGTCCCACGGACCGCCCTCCCCGTGAGGGGCCGACGCCGAATCACGATCCGCACTCGTCGAGGACCCCCGTCACCGGAGCCCTCGGCGTCCCCTCACGGCGAATCGCTGTCCATAAGCGTGATCAAACGAATACGCGACGTCAACAGCAGCCAGCCAACTCATCACCTATGCCCCATTTATGAGGGCGCGTGTGGATGCACGGCCCGGCGCACCCGACATCGGCCCGCTCCGGCCCTCCGCAGCCCGCACGGCCGCACACACAGGCGTGCGCACCGCCTCCGGGGCCCTTCCGGCTACATCACGCCGTAGGCGAACTCCTGGGGCACCCCGCCCACTTCGTACGTCGCCGCCCTGCCCGCGGCCCCGGCCGCACGGCGGTCCACCTCGCACCAGATGCGCTTGCCCACGCCCTCCGGATCCCAGCCCCAGCGGTCCGCGAGGCCGTCGACGAGCTCCAGGCCGCGGCCGCCCGTCTCGTCACCCATCGCATGCCGGGGAGCCGGCGGCCGGGCGCTGGCGTCGGCCACCTCGAGGCGGACCGTGCCGGCCGCGGCACAGGAGGAGGAGTCGTCCCGCACACCCGTCAGCAGCAGGCGCAGCACGGCGGGACAGCCGGTGTGCACCACGGCGTTGGTGACGAGTTCGGAGACGAGCAGAACCAGCGTCTCAGCCAGTGGCTCGTCCGCCGCTATGCCCGACCCCACGAGGCGGGAGCGGGCCCATCGGCGGGCCCGCCCCACTTCCGCGGGGTCGGGCCGGATCTCCAGCTGCACTTGAAGCACCTGCACCGCTCACACCATCCGAACCGGCGGACACATCGCCTCGCGCCTCGCAAGGGCCACGATCGTGGTCATCGTCTGCATGGCAGGAACCAGGATCACGGACCGTGATTCCCTTGCACGACAGCATGGTTGACGTACAGTCACCCCAACAAGCGCTTCGGGCATATTCCAGCGCGAAGGAGTACGCGTGCGGCATACTGTGCGACGCTCGCCGTGGTGAGTCGAACAGGCAGGTACGACGGGCCGCCCTGCCCTGCGGGCGGTACGCAGCGCCGGATCCGGCGCCGCCACAGAGGCCGCACCGGGCTCGCTCGGACTCGGAACCGCTCGCATCCCACACAAGGTACCCGAGCACCGCGCCGACTCCAGTCCGTGACAAGTCACGCGTAGGACACAACCCGGTATCAACGCTCAGTGACACCGGATTGCCACAATCCGCGACATCTTCTACGGGCCGGTTTGACGGAATGCCTGCACACGGCCGCTCACCCGGCATCGGACAGTAGGTCGGCGGCCAGAAGTTCATCACTCTCCGTATGCAAACCTGAGCGCTGGGTCCGCACCCAGGCCCGCTTCAGCAGCAGGTGCACATCGGACTCCCAGGTGAACCCCATGCCGCCGTGCACCTGAAGGCAGTCGCGGGCACCGCGGACGGCGGCGTCGTCGGCGAGCAGCCTGGCGGCGGCGATGTCGACGGCATCGGCCGTGACGGCGGCCGCATACACCGCCGCGCGGGCCGTCTCCACGCGCACCAGGCCCTGTGCGCACATGTGCTTGACCGCCTGGAAGGCCCCGATCGGCTGCCCGAACTGCTCCCGGGTCCGCGCGTGTTCCACCGCCACCTCGCAGGCCCGGACCGCGCCACCGAGCTGTTCGGCGGCGGTCAGCAGGACGGCGACCGGATCCGGTGTGTCGCCGGCGGCGGTCCCCGCCGGTCGCGGCAGCCGGTGCAACGGGGTCAGCGGGTCCACCGAGGTGACCGGTACGGCACCGGTCGCCTCCCCGTCCACGACGTCCGCCGCCAGCCACTCCACGCAGCCGCCAAAGGCGGCCGTCACCACCGTCCCGCCGGTCGCCGCGCCCGGCACGCGTCCGGCCGCGAGATGCGTGGCCACCAGCGGACCGGGCAGCAGCGGCCGCCCCGCCTCCTCGAAGACCAGCACCGCCTCCGGCAGCCCGAGGCCGACCCCGCCCGCCGCCTCCGGGAGCCGCAGCGCGAAGAGGCCCGCCTCGCCCAGATCCCGCCACAGCGCGCGGTCGAGCACACCGGGCCGCTCGACGGCGGCCCGCAGCGTGTCCCGGCCGAAGCGGCCCGCGAGCAGTGCACGTGTCGCCTTCTTCAGCGCCCGCTGATCGTCGGTCGGCCGGAAGTACACGGCGTGTGTCACCGTCCCTTCGGCAGGCCGAGGATGCGTTCGGCCACGATGTTCTGCTGGATCTGCGAGGTGCCTGCCTGATCGTGTACGAGAGCGACGACAGCCGGTCGAGGGTCCAGGGGCGGCCGAGGTCGAGGGAGTCCGCGCCCAGCACCTCGGCGGCGGTGTCGAAGAGCTCCTGACGCGCGTGCGAATACCTGAACTTGAAGACCGAACCCGCAGGGCCCGGCACTGCGCCGGATCCCCGCGCCTCGCTGACGTTCCACTGCGTGAGCCGCCTCAGCGCGCGGAACTCCGCGTTCAGCCGGCCGAGCCTCCGCCGCAGCGATGCGTCGTCCCACCGGCCGTTCCCCTGTGCCTCGTGGGCCAGTTCGCCGAGGACGCGACGGCAGGCCACCACCTCGCCCGCGAACGCCGTGCCCCGTTCGAAGGACAGCGTCACCATGGTCACGCGCCATCCGTCGTTCTCGGCACCGATCCGGTTGCCCACCGGGACCCGCACCTCGTCGAGGAACACCTCGGCGAACTCGGTCGACCCTGCGAGCGTCCGAAGCGGCCGTACGGTGACGCCCGGCGCGTCCATGGGCATCGCAAGCCAGGTGATGCCCTTGTGGCTCGGCGCCTCGGGGTCCGTGCGGACCAGCAGTTCGCACCAGTCGGCGACTTCGGCGTGCGAGGTCCAGATCTTGGACCCGCTCACCACATAAGCCTCACCGTCCCGCCACGCGCGCGTGCGCAGCGACGCCAGGTCGGAACCCGCTTCCGGCTCGCTGAACCCCTGGCACCAGATCTCCTCGCCGCGCAGCACGGGCGGCAGCCAACGCTCGCGCTGCCCGGGCGTGCCCTCGGCGGCGATCGTCGGCCCGGCGTGCAGCAGCCCCACGAAGTTGGCCCCCACATACGGCGCGCCCGCCTTCTCGGTCTCCTCTAGGAAGATCAGGTGCTGGGCGGGGGTGGCCCCGCGCCCGCCCGCGTCCACGGGCCAGTGCAGACCGGCGTACCCGGCGTCGTAGAGCATGCGCTGCCAGCCGAGGTCGAAGGCGCGCCTGGCCGGCCAGTCGGGGGACGGACTCGGAGGGAGCGTGGGCAGCACCTCGGCCAGCCATCGGCGCAGCCGCGCCCGGAACTCCTCCTCCTCGGGCGAGTCGGCGAGATCCACTAGCGGTCCAGGTCGAGTGCGAGCATCCGGATCGCATTGCCGCGCATCAGCTTGTGAACGGTCTCCTCGTCGAGCCCCTTCACATGGTCGAGCGCAACCTCCTTGGTGTGCGGGAAGGTCGAGTCGACGTGCGGATAGTCCGTCTCGAAGGTGGCGTTGTCACGGCCGACCACATCGAGGGAGGCGACGCCGTGCTTGTCGCGGAAGAAGCAGCAGAAGATCTGCCGGTAGTAGTACGTCGACGGCGGTTCGGGGATCAGGTCACGGACACCGCCCCACGTACGGTGCTCCTGCCAGACGTCGTCGGCGCGCTCCAGGGCGTAGGTGATCCAGCCCATCTGCCCCTCGGAGTAGGCGAGCTTGAGCCGCGGGTACCGCACCAGCACACCGCTGAACAGGAAGTCCATCATCGAGGCCATCGCGTTGTTGAAGGAGAGCGAGGCCTGCACGGCGGGCGGGGCGTCCGGGGAGGCCGCGGGCATCTGGGAGGACGACCCGATGTGCATGTTCACGACCGTGCCGGTCTCCTCGCACACCGCGAAGAAGGGGTCCCAGTGGCCCGAGTGGATGGACGGCAGGCCGAGATGGGTGGGGATCTCGGAGAAGGTGACCGCCTTCACCCCGCGTGCGGCGTTGCGCCTGCTCTCGGCGACCGCGAGGTCGACGTCCCACAACGGGATGAGGCACAGCGGGATCAGCCGGCCGCCGCTGTCGCCGCACCACTCCTCGACCATCCAGTCGTTGTACGCGCGCACGCAGGCCAGGGCGACCTCCTTGTCGTGCGCCTCTGCGAAGGTCTGACCGCAGAAGCGGGGGAAGGTCGGGAAGCAGAGGCTGGCCTCGACATGGTTGAGGTCCATGTCCTTCAGCCGCTCCACCGGGTCCCAGCAGCCGCGCCGCATCTCCTGACGGGTGATGCCCTCCAGGGTCATCTCGTCGCGGTCGAAGCCGACGGCGGCGATGTTGCGCTTGTACGGGACCTTCAGGTCCTCGTAGATCCACCAGTCGGTCGGCGGCCCCTGGGGGTCCATCGTGATCCGGTACTTGCCGCCGACGTAGGCGAGTTCCCCGATCCCCGCGGTCAGCGGCTTGGGGCCGCGGTCCCGGTACTTCGTCGGCAGCCAGGTCTCGAAGAGGTGCGCGGGCTCGATCACATGGTCGTCGACACTGATGATGCGAGGCAGTTCGGTCATGGGTCCCCTCCGCCTGACACGGTTATCTGATGGATCGTCAGGTCGGTCCGTTCGGCAGGTTAGTCCCGCACCTCTGGACCGACAAGGCGGCCGGGCCTACGCTCTGCCCACTATCTGACTGTCCGTCAGTTCCAGGGGGTCGCCGTGAACGACACCGCGCATGCGCTGAGCAGGTCCCGGACACTCTGGGAACTGGCCGCCCGGCGCGCCGATCTCACCCCCGGGCGGCCCGCGCTCCTCCAGGGCGACCGCTCCCTGAGCTTCGGTGACCTGTGCGGGAAGGCCGAGCGGGTGGCCGCGGGTCTGTACGGCATGGGCGTACGTCCGGGGACCGTGGTCGCCTGGCAACTGCCCACCCGGATCGACACCGCGCTGCTGACCTTCGCGCTGGCCCGGCTGGGCGCGGTGCAGACCCCGGTCATCCCCTTCTACCGCGACCGGGAGGTCGGTTTCGCGCTCTGGGAGTCGAAGGCGGAGTTCTTCGCCGTCCCCGGCACCTGGCGCGATTTCGATCACACGGCGATGGCCCGCCGCCTCGGCGCGAGGGGGGTCTTCGAGGCGTACACGGGCGACGACCTGCCCGACGGCGATCCGTCCGTCCTGCCCAAGCCGCCGGCCGACGGCACCTCGGTGCGGTGGATCTACTGGACCTCGGGGACGACCTCCGACCCCAAGGGCGTGCTGCACACCGACCGTTCACTGATCGCGGGCGGCTCCTGCCTCGCGCACGCACTGCATCTGTCCGGGGACGACGTGGGCTCGATGGCCTTCCCCTACGCCCATATCGCCGGCCCCGACTACACGGTGATGCTGCTGCTGTACGGGTTCCCCGCGGTGATGTTCGAGCACTTCGCACTGCCGGACGCCCTGGAGGACTACCGCAGGCACGGGGTGACGGTGGCCGGCGGATCGACGGCCTTCTACTCGATGTTCCTCGCCGAGCAGCGCCGGCAGCCGGGGGTGAAGGTGATCCCGTCCTTGCGGCTGCTGGCGGGGGGCGGGGCACCGAAGCCCCCGGAGGTCTACCACGCCGTCGTACGGGAGATGGGGGTGCAGCTCACCCACGGGTACGGCATGACCGAGGTGCCGATGATCACGATGGGATCGCCGGACGACTCCGCGGAGAACCTGGCGACGACGGAGGGACGGCCGCCCGAGGGGATGGAGGTACGGATCGTGGACGGGGAGGTGCGCCTGCGGGGAGAGGCCGTCTGCCGGGGGTATCTGGACCCGGCCCAGACGGCTCGGGCATTCGACGAGGACGGGTTCCTGATCACGGGCGACCTCGGCCGTCTCACCGGCAGCGGTCATCTGGTGCTCACCGGACGCCTCAAGGACGTCATCATCCGCAAGGGCGAGAACATCTCCGCCAAGGAGATCGAGGACCTGCTGCACCGGCATCCCGCGGTCCAGGACGTCGCGGTGATCGGGCTGCCCGACGAAGAGCGCGGTGAACGGGTCTGCGCGGTGGTCGAAACAGCCGCGGACACCGAGGGGCTGACCCTCCCGGCAGTCGTCTCGTACCTGCGCGCGGAAGGACTGTCCGTGCACAAGCTGCCGGAGCAGCTGGAGCTGGTGGACGCCCTCCCGCGCAACGACACGCTGCGGAAGGTGCTCAAGTACAAACTGCGCGAACGCTACTCGGGAACGGTGAAGTAGCGCGCGAACGCGGCCACGATCTCGGCCTCGCCCACCTTGCCGTCGCCGTCCGCGTCCAGCGCCGCCGCTGCCGTCCGGGCGATGTCCTCGTGGACACCGAGCGCCTTCAGGACGCGCACGGCCTCGTCCACCGTGGCCGCACCGTCACGGTCGTAGTCCGCCACGGCGAGTGCCGCGTGCAGGAACGGACGGGCGATCTCGGCGAACCGGTCGGGATTGTCGCGCAGCCGCTTGACCGCGCCCCCCACGAATTCCTCGCGCGTGATGCGCTGGTCGCCGTCACGGTCCGCTATCCCGGCCATGCCCTGCCAGAAGGCCTCACCCCCGGCGTACAGGGCCTGCCCCTGCTCGGACCGGGCCGCGGTGCCGAACTCGCTGAGGACCGCCTTGGCCGCAGCGTTGAAGTCCGCGCGGTCGATGTAGCCGTTGCCGTCCTGGTCGAAGGTGGCGAACCGGGCGGCGATCCTTCGCTCGTACTCGGTGCTGACCATGTCTTCTCGGGCCGCCTCACGTGACGTGTCGGGGGTGTGTCTCGCACGGAGCGTACGTCGTCGCGGGCTTCGGGGGAGACGGAAAACGACGCTTGTACCAAGACCGCAGGAATTCCGCGACAACAGCGTGGCCGTCCCGCGACCTTCCATGGATGATGCCCTGCCGGAACTGTGGGCAGGACCACATGTCACGCCGTCGGTCGGCGGGGTGTCCTCGCGACTACGCGGACAGGGGGCGGGTCTCGTCGTCGACGGCCGCGGTGACGTCCGGGTACACGTCGAAGAGGCGACGCACACCGAGAGCCGCGAGAACCCGGTCGACGTGTGAGCCGTCCTCGCTGCTCCGTCCGGGCAGTATCAGTCTGAGCCGGCCCTGGCACGAGCGGATCAGCCGGCGGGTGGCGATCAGCACGCCGACGCCGCTGGAGTCGCAGAAGACCACGTCGGAGAGGTCCAGCACGACATGGTGGCGACCGTCCGCCACCGCGTCGTGCACCCGCTGCCGCAGCACCGGTGACGTCACCAGGTCCAGTTCGCCCGCCACTTGGAGCACGGCCCACTCGCCGTACTGCCCGAAGGCCACCTCGACTGTCACCGCCATGCCTCCCGCCTGCCCGCAGCCCGATCGAAAACGGAAGCAGTGCCTACGCTTCCTTCAGGCGCGGCTGCCCCGATGACTCTCCATAAAACACCGAACTTTCGATCGAAAGCGCGTGGTAGATGAGCCAAATCAATCGGTAACGATCGCATTCGCTCACGCCTGATCGGCCCTCATCGGGGTATACGCCGCTCGAACCACCAATCCCGCCCGGGAGCCCTTATCACCTGCGGCTCGTCAAGGGGCGCACATTGCCGCAAAGGGGCATGCGTCGCCCTACGTGCCGACTACATTCGAGATGGCGGAAGACAGAGGCTGGATCAGGACAGGGCACCGGGCACGACCAGGGGCGAGGGGGCCGTATGGCGAAGAAGGACGCACCGCCCCGGTGGGACCGCAGGATGCAACAGCGGCTCGCCCGGGGCGAAGCGGCGGCGCTCGGTGAGTGCTACGACCGGTTCGCCTCGCTCGTGCACGGCCTCGCCCACCGCGTGCTCGGGGACGAGGAGGCGGCCGACGGCATCACGCGAGAGGTGTTCGTCCACGTCTGGGAGCACCCCGAGTCGTACGACCCCAAGCAGGTTCCCCTCCGGTCCTGGATCGCCATGCTGACCCACCGGCTCGCCGTGCAGCGGCTGCACGCCGCCGGGACCGCCGCGCTGGCGCAGGGCGGGCAGGGCACCCCGGAGGACCTGGAGCGCAGGGTGCGCCAGGCCTCCATCGCGGCGCGCGCGGACTTCATCGTGACATCGATGCCGGTACCGCTGCGCGCGGCGCTCGAGCGGGCCTACTTCCAGCGCCGCGACTACCGCCAGACCGCGGTCGACCTCGACATCGAGGAGGAGGAGGCCCGTCGCCGCCTGCGCCTCGGCCTCCAGTTGCTGTCCACGGCCCATGAGGCGGCCCCCTCGGGCGTCCCTCCCGAAGCGGGGGAGGCCTGGTGACCGAGGAGGAGGGCTTCGAGGGGCACGGGAAGCACCAAAGGCACGGCGCCCACGAGGGTCCGGGCACACCGGCCGCCGACGGCGGCACGGCGGCCGGTCACGGGCGGGTGGCGGACGGCGACGCCCAGGGGGCGGAGCCCGGCAGTGACGCGCGTGGACCGGGGGAACCGGGCCCACCGGCGAACGGCGGCACGCACCGGAACGGCGGCATGGACGGACACGGCGACTCGGACACGGCTGGGAACGGCGCCACGGGACGCTCCGAAGACCCCGGTGACGGCCGGCCGGCCGACCCGGGCACCGGTGGGGACGGCTCCGCCCGCGGGCCTGCCGGCCCGGTCACCGGAGCCGAAGGACCGGGTGGCGCCGGGCGGGCACCTCGGATCCCCACGCCGCGCAGTTCAGTCGAGGACTCCGGGATGCCGTTGCCCGACCCGTCTCCCGTGACCGCGCCGCCGGTCTCTCCCCCCGCGCTCGTGCTCGAGCACCGGGTACTGAAGTCGCTGCTCGGAGCATGGGCGCTGGCCGCCTGCTCGGCCGAGGAGACGGCCGCCGTCGAGGCTCACCTCGGGGACTGCGGCCCGTGCGCGGACGAGGCGCGACGGCTGCGCCAGGCCGTCGGACTGCTGCAGCGTCCCGAGAGTCTCGATCTCGACCCGGCCCTGCGCACCCGCGTCCTGCAGAGCTGCCTCGACCGGCGCCCGCCGCGCATCCCGGTGCCGGACTGGGTGGCCCCCTTCGACGCCGAGGCCGCCCGCCTCGACGCCCTGCTGCAGGACATCGGCGACTCCGAGTGGCACGCCCCGGTGCGGCTGCGCTGGTTCGACGGGACGGGGCCCACCAGCCGCCGCACCACCGTCGCCGGGGTGATCGCGCACCTGCTCTCCGTCGACGGGCTGGTGGCGGTCGCGCTGGGGCTCGACGACCCGCTCGGGAGTGTGAACGGCGAGGAGGGCACTCCCGAGGGCCGCACGGAGGCGTACTGGCGCGCCTCACACTTCCCGCCCACCCGTTCGGTCCGCGGACCGTGGCGGGAGCAGAGCCACAACCTGGTGCGGACGCTGTCCTTCACCGGCGGGGACACCGGGACGCCGACGGTCTCCTACGGCGGCTTCGGGCTGTCGCTGCGGGACGCGATGCTGGACCGGGCGTTCGAGTGCTGGGTGCACGCCGAGGACATCGCGAACGCCATCGACTACCCGTACGAACCGCCGGCGCCCCGGCATCTGAACAGCATGATCGACCTGGGCGCGCGCCTGCTCCCCGCGATGCTGGCGGCCCGGCGGCAGGCCGGTCTCGCAGCCCCCGGCCGCACCCGGCACCTCGTACCGGCGGGCGAGCCCGGGCGCACCCTGCGTCTGGAGATCGAGGGATCGGGCGGCGGCGAGTGGCTGATCGCCCTGGACTCGCCCGGCGCGGTCGCCTCCGCCGAGCACGAGGTGGCGCACGTCGCACTCGACGGGGTGGAGTTCTGCCGCCTGGCCGCGGGCCATGTGCCGCCCGAGGAGGCGGCTGCGGGGCAGGTCGGGGACCGCGAGGCGATCAGGGACGTGCTGTTCGCGGCGGCGTCGCTGAGCCGGATGTAGGCCCGGGTCTCAGGCGAAGACCACCGTCCGCCGGCCGTTCAGCAGGATGCGGCGCTCGGCGTGCCACTTGACCGCGCGGGCCAGCGCCTGGCACTCGACGTCCCGGCCGATCGCGACGAGCTGGTCGGGGGTCACGCCATGGCCCACCCGCTCGACCTCCTGCTCGATGATCGGGCCCTCGTCGAGGTCGGCCGTGACGTAGTGAGCGGTGGCGCCGATCAGCTTCACACCGCGCGCGTGCGCCTGGTGGTACGGCTTCGCGCCCTTGAAGCTCGGCAGGAACGAGTGGTGGATGTTGATGATCCGCCCGCTGAGCTGCTTGCACAGGTCGTCCGAGAGCACCTGCATGTACCGGGCCAGGACCACCAGCTCGACGTCCAGCTCGTGCACCAGCTCCAGCACCCGGGCCTCGGCCTCCGCCTTGGTGTCCTTGGTCACCGGGACGTGATGGAACGGGATGTCGTACGACCCGACCAGCTCGGCGAAGTCGGTGTGGTTGGACACCACGGCCGCGATCTCGACGGGCAGCGCGCCGGTCCGGGCGCGGAAGAGGAGGTCGTTCAGGCAGTGCCCGAACCTGCTGACCATCAGCACGACGCGCATCTTCTCGTCGGCCCGGTTGATCTGCCAGTCCATCTGGAAGGAGTCGCCGATCGCCGCGAAGCTCGCGCGCAGCTTGTCCACGGTCACGGGGGCCTCCGCGGAGAAGTGCACCCGCATGAAGAACAGTCCCGTGTCGTGGTCGCCGAACTGCTGGCTGTCCTCGATGTTGCAGCCGGTCATGAAGAGATAGCTCGACACGGCGTGCACGATCCCCTGCTTGTCCGGGCAGGAGAGGGTGAGGACGTACTGGTGGGCGGGGACCGCGGCTCGGGTGGACTGCTCACTCATGCAGGCCAGGGTCTCATGACGGCGGGCCGGGACGGGTCTCCGTCCCGCCACCCGGACGCCGCGTTCCGCCTGTTACGCGCTCCGGGTGACGATCCGCAGCACCTCGAGCGTCCGTGGGGGGACGTCGGGGTCCTCGCCGTCGCTCATCGCGAGCCGCACATGGGCATCGCGTGCCGCCCGCACCGCCTCGGGCCACCCGTGGTGGTTGAGGTACGCCCCCACCTCGGCATCGGGCCCGACCTGGTGCATGATCCGCAGCACCCGCAGCACCGCGGTGTCGACGAGCGCCGCCTCCTGCGAGTCGCGGAAGATCGTGCCGACGTATTTCTCGGCGGACCAGTTGTCCAGCCAGGTGTCCTCGACGAGGCGGTACACGGCGTCGGTGACGTCCCCGTACCCGTCGACTCCGGCGAGCCAGACGTCCCGTTGGAACACCTGGTCCGAAAGCATGTGCAGCGCGGAGCGCACATTGCTGCGCCAGCGCCACCACGGCATGTCGTTCAGTGGCATGACGCCCATGGTGGATGAGCGACGGGCACGACGGGAAGAGCTCTCCGAACCTTGCACGGTCATCGATCGTACGTTCCCTGTGAAATCCGGATCATCGACCCCCGCAATTCACCTCTACGTCACTTCTAGTTGACCACTGATCGCACGAGGGTTAGTGATGTGGGGGAATCGTGCGTGTCCATGACCGGCAGGCAACGTACCAGCTCCTCCCCCACCAGCCCGAGTGCTCCGGGTGCCGTCCGCAGAACTGCGACTCCCCGCGTCAAGACGGCCCTGATCGCCGCGGGAACTCTGGTGGCCTGTGCGTCGCTGGCCGCGGCCTGCGGTGTCGTCCCCGGTATCTCGGGGGGTTCCGGGGACGACACCGTCACCGTCATGACGTGGGCGCCCCAGAACACGTCGGCGACCAACAAGCCGGGCATGCCGGCCATGGCGAGTGCGTACGCCCGCTGGGTCAACGCGCACGGCGGCCTCGACGGACACAAGCTGAACGTGCTCACCTGCAACGACCACAACGACTACGTGGGCGCCGCCAAGTGCGCCCGGCTCGCCGTCAAGAAGAAGGTCGTCGCGGTCGTCGGCTCCTACAGCCAGTTCGGCTCCTCCTTCCTCTCGCCGCTGGAGTCGGCGGGCATCCCGTACATAGGCGGCTACGGCCTGACCGACGACGAGTTCAAGAGCGTGCTCTCCTACCCCGTCAACGGCGGCCAGCCGGCGCTGCTGGCCGGCCTCGGCGAGGAACTGGGCAAGAGCTGCGGTCCTGTCGCGATGGTGCGGCCCGACACCGTGGCCGGCGACCAGCTGCCCCTGCTGCTCGACTCCGGGCTGAAGGCGGCGGGTCACGCCCGGGTCGCCGATGTGCGGGCCGCCGAGGACGCCACCGCGTTCGACTCCCAGGCCAAGTCGGCGCTGGAACAGGCGACCGCGGACACGGCGAAGAAGGGGTGCGTGGTGCCCTCGCTCGACGACCGCACCGGCACGTTCATGGACTCCTTCCGCCGGCTGAGCACGGAGTACCCCGCGGTGCGCACCGCCTCCGTGCTCGGCAGTGTCGACCAGTCGGTCATCAACCAGTCCGGCGGCGGCTCGGGTCCCTACGAAGGGGCGTACGTCACCGGCTGGTACCCGGAGTCGACGGACAAGCGCTGGGACCCGATGAAGAAGGTGATCCGCGAGGAGGCCTTCGGCGACAACCGGATCGACCCGACGGACGCGGGCGTGCAGACCACGTGGATCGCCTACACGGTCCTGAAGAAGGTCGTGGAGTCGCTCGGCGGCGGCCGGGTGAGCGCGAACACTATCCGCTCGGCCCTCGACAACGGCCTCAAGGTCGACACCGGCGGCCTCACCCCCAGCCTGCGCTGGCGGTTCCAGGACCTGACCGCCGTCGTCGACTTCCCCCGGCTGATCAACTCGAGCGTGACCTTCCAGGTCGTGCACCAGGGTCAGCTGGTGGCGGCCCGCAAGGGCTTCGTCGACGTCTCGAAGACGCTGGAGAGCACCTCCCAGTAGACCCGGCGAGCGGGGGCACCGAACGGGCCCGCGCGAGCTGTGCACCGCACGGTCGCGGACCGGCTACACGCAGCCGCGCCGTCACAGCTGTGTCGGCTGGCGCTGGGTCAGGCCGTACTTCTGGGCGATGGCGTTCCACAGCCGCGCGGCCTTCGCCTTCTGGGCGCTGGCCGTACCGCTGTCGCGGTTGCCCGCGTCGGTCTGGCCGGTGGAGCGGGCATGGCCCTTCCTGCACGTCTTCTTGTTGCCCGCGACCTGGTCCGCCCAGGCGGCGTAGTGGGTGTCGGCGGACGCGGACGCCTTCCATGCCGCGGTGAGCGAGTTGGTCAGCTCGCCGTGCTGGGGCAGCTTGTCGACCTCGAGCTTGGACAGCTGCGTGACCAGGCCGTTTCGCTGCTGGGCGGCGTTGCGCAGATCGGTGGCTGCCTGGCCGAGGTTCTGGCAGACCTTGACCTCCGCGACCGCCTTGATCACCGCACCCCGGCTGTTGCCGCTGTCGGCGAGGAGCTTGTCGAGCGCGACCGCCTGCTGCTTGGCGGCGTCGTCGGAACCCGAGGGCGAGGAGTCCGCGGCCGGGCCGGTCGCAGAGACGTTCTTGCTATTGCCGCCCTCGTCGTCGGTGCCCCCGCCACCGCCGAGCAGAGCGCCCGCGCCGATGCCGAGGACGACGATGCCCACGCCGACGGCCGCTATGAGCGGCATCCGCGAGCGGCCGCGGCCGCCGCCGCCCTCGTCGTGTCGTCCGGCCGCCCGGCCCATCGGGGCACCCGGCGTGTCCGCCCCGTCGAACCTCGGCAGATGCTGGGTGGGCTCGGCGCCGCCCGCGGCATGCCGGAACAGGTTGTCGAACTCCGCCGGCGTCCGCCGGTCGTCCTGGGGCTCCGGCATTCCGTAGGGCGCGGGACCCGGCTGTCCGGGTACGGGCGGAAGGTACTGCGTGGCCTGGGCGTCGGGGCCGGCGGGCGGCAGCGGCGCGGAGCCCTGGGCCCGGCCGAGGAAGCGCGTCGCGGCGTCGCCGGACACCTCGGGCGGCAGCGCCCCCGCGGTCACCGGCGGGATGTACTGGGTCGCCCCCTCGTCGGGGCCGGCCGCGACGGGCGGGATGTACTGGGTCGCGCCCTCGTCGGGGCCGAGCGCCACCGGCGGGATGTACTGCGTGGCGCCCTCGTCCGCGGGCGGCAGGGGCGCGGCGTGCGGCAGGGGCTGTGCGCCCTGCCGATGATCGTAGGCACCCTGCTGCGGCAGGTGTCCGTCCTGGCCGTACGACGACGGCTGGGCACCCTCGGGCGGCAGCGGCTGTCCCGCCCCGCCGTGCGGCTGCTGGGAGGCCGGAGCCCCGCCCCAGCCTTGCTGCGGATCCGGGGTCTCCCAGGAGGACTGTGCGCCGTGCGCGCCCCACTCCGGTGCGGGCGCCGCCCCGGCTGCACCCCATTGCTGCCCCGCGTCGCCGCCCCAGCCCTGGGCAGCCGGGGGCGCCTGGGGAGACTGCTCCGGTCCCCACGGGCTGCCCCATGCCTGACCGCCCGCCGGGGCGCCATGGCCCTCCGGGCCGCCCGCAGCCGCCGCATGGCGGCCGGCCGCGGGAACGGCGGAGCCGTTCGCTCCGCCCGCCTGGCCCGGCAGCAGGGGCTCGCCGCCGTCGGAGGGCAGCACGATGCCTTCGCGCGCGGGCCGCGCCGAGGGCTCCTCGCCCTGTCCACTCTGCGTCACCGGGACTCCTACGAATGGGGGACTTTCGGAATCGTCGGCTCACGCTACCGGGTCCCCCGAGCCGCATGCCACGCAGCACAGGGCCCGACCTCGCGCCCGTGTGACAGCGGTAACACAACCGCCACGCCGGGCGCTGTTTAAGTCCTCTTCCACACCTTCGCCCGTCGGCCACCTCTCGTTCGCCGGACTTTCACACCAGCGCGGCTGCTCCGTAAGGCACTCCGAAGGAGCGCGCGAAAGCCCCGAACGGAGTTCGACGCGGCTATGCGGCCGTCGCCAGATCCATCCGCGCCCTGAACTCCCGCACCACCGCCTCGTCCCGGAACGGCTCCAGCCGCTGCTGGAGGTCCTCCAGGTACTCGGCGCCGCGGTTGGACCGCAGGCTGCCGAGGATCTCCACGGCCTTCAGGCCCGTGTGGCAGGCCTGCTCCACCTCGCGCTGCTGGACCTGGGCCGTCGCGAGCAGCACATAGCCGATGGCCCGGCGCCGCGCCCGGGACTCGGGGTGCCCGGCCAAGGACTCCTCCGCGCACCGTGCCGCCGCCTCGGCCTGTCCGAGGTCCCGGTGGCAGTGCGCCAGCTCGTCCGCCAGATACGCGTGGTCGAAGTGGGCGATCCACGCCGGGTCGTCCCCGGTCCCCGTGTCCGCCGCCTCCAGCGCCGTGACCGCGCGGCCCGAGGCGATCTGGGCGGCCCGCGCATCGCCCATCAGCGCGTGTCCGCGTGCCTCGGCGGCGAGGAACATCGCCTCCGCGCGCGGTGTCGCCCGCCCGCGTGCCCCTTCCTGGGCCGCACGGGCCAACTGCGCGATCTCGCGCGGATTCCCGAGCTGCGCCGCGAGGTGGCTCATGGAGGCCGCGAGCACATAACCGCCGTAGCCGCGGTCGCCCGCCGCCTGTGCGAGGCGCAGCGCCTGGATGTAGTACCGCTGGGCGAGTCCCGGCTGTCCGGTGTCGACGGCCATGTACCCGGCGAGTTCCGTCAACCGGGCGACGGCCGCGAAGAGTTCGCGCCCCACGGCGTCCCGGTACGAGCCGGCCAGCAGCCCCGAGACGACGCTGTTGAGGTAGTGCACGACGACCGGGCGCACATGGCCGCTGCCGTACTGGTGGTCCAGGTCGACCAGCGCCTCGGTCATCGCACGCACCGCGGCCACGTCCGAGGACCCCACCCGCGGTCCGGCCGACCGCGCGACCTGCGGGTCCGGCCCGGAGATCAGCCAGTCGCGGCTCGGTTCGACGAGGGCCGAGGCGGCGACCGAGGAGCCGGAGAGGAAGTCGCGCCGCCCGACGTCGCTGCGCCACAGCTCGCAGACCTGCTCGATGGCGCCCAGCACAGTCGGCGAGAACTGCAGGCCCACGCCGGAGGCGAGGTTCTTGCCGTTGGCCATGCCGATCTCGTCGATCGTGACCGTGCGGCCCAGCTTGCGGCCGAGCGCCTCGGCGATGATCGCCGGTGCCCGGCCCCTCGGCTGCTGCCCGCGCAACCAGCGCGCCACCGAGGTCTTGTCGTAGCGAAGATCGAGACCGTGTTCCGCGCCGCACATGTTGACCCGGCGGGCGAGCCCCGCGTTCGAGCAGCCCGCTTCCTGGATGAGCGCCTGCAGCCGTTCGTTCGGCTGCCGCGCGACGAGAGGCCTGGCGGCCATGCGTACCCCCTGCTTCACGGCTCGGATGCCTGCACGTGCACCGAGTCGACGTCTCTTCAACGGCCGGGTTTGACGGGAACTCCTTTCCCGGGCACCGAAAGGATCCGGCCTTGAAGATCGATGCCCAGCAGGCATGCCTCTGATGCGAGACATGCGCGGATTGCCGGGGTAAAGGCTGATGCCGCACCCCTCACGTGGTTACCCGGACCTCGTTGCCGTTCCTCTTGCGCGCCCCCGCCCGTGCACCTGTGCGCCCCACCCTCGAAGACGGTGCTCCTCCCGGCGCATGCGGAATTAATAGGACATTCCCAAAAGGCGCTTCCCGAGCGGCCGACGGCGCCGGACCGGGAGGCGTAACCCCCGGTCACGACCAGAGTTGTGTTCAACGTGGAAGAGACGATCGCAGGCCCTCAAGCCGCCCCCATCCCGCAGCAGCGCGGCGGTTCGCTGCTGGAAGCCGCCGTACGTTACGTCCAGGAGCGCCATTGGGACGTGTTCCCGGGCACCTGGCTGGAAGCCGTCGACGGGATGCCTCGCTGCTCCTGCGGTCGGGCCGCATGCCGCATGCCCGGCGCCCATCCGGTGCGCCAGGACTGGGCGACGCAGGCGACCGGCAGCGCGACCGTCGTGCGCCGTCTGTGGGCCGGACAGCCGAAGGCTTCGATCCTGCTGCCCACCGGGCGGACCTTCGACGCGATCGACGTCCCGGAGACCGCCGGATTCCTCGCACTCGCACGCATGGAGCGGATGGCACTCACCCTCGGGCCCGTGACCCTGACACCGGACCGCCGCATGTGGTTCTTCGTGCTTCCCGGCGCGTCGGCGAAGGTTCCGGACCTGGTGCGGAACCGGGGCTGGTCGCTCGACTCCCTGGACCTGTCCGCCCTCGGCGAGGGGTGCTACGTCGCCGCGCCGCCCACGCGGTACGCCGCCCGCGGCGCCGTGCAGTGGGTCCGCCGGCCGACGGACGCGAACCGCTGGCTGCCGGACGCGGAGGAGCTGATCTCGCCGCTCGCGTACGCCTGCGGCCGGGACCGATAGGCGAGCGCCGCCGCCGAACTCGCCCGGCCCGCCCGTGCAACCGGGCCCCGTTCACGCCTTCCGCTCCGGTGGCCTCACTCCCCTCTGCCCTCTTGTCCTTGCCCCTTAGGGTGCTCCTATGACCGAGGGAGCAGCGACAGGCATGTCCGCCGTACGGGTGCAGGGGCTCTGGAAGCGGTTCGGGGAGCAGATCGCCGTCGCCGGCATCGATCTTGAGCTGCCCGCCGGGCGGTTCATCGGGCTGGTCGGCCCGAACGGGGCCGGGAAGACCACCACCCTGTCCATGGTCACCGGGCTGCTGAGGCCCGACCAGGGCACCGTGGAGGTGGTCGGGCACGACGTCTGGCGCGACCCGGTCGAGGTGAAGGCCCGCATCGGCGTCCTGCCCGAGGGGCTGCGGCTCTTCGAAAGGCTCTCCGGGCGTGAACTCCTCGCCTACACCGGCCGGTTGCGGGGGCTGCCCGGCGCCGAGGTCGACAAGCGGGCCACCCAGCTCCTCGACGTCCTCGACCTGGCCGGGGCGCAGCACAAGCTCGTCGTCGACTACTCGACCGGCATGCGCAAGAAGATCGGACTGGCCGCAGCCCTGCTCCACAACCCCGAGATCCTCTTCCTCGACGAGCCGTTCGAGGGCGTCGACCCGGTCTCCGCGCAGACCATCCGCGGAGTCCTGGAGCGCTACACCGGCTCCGGCGCCACCGTCGTCTTCTCCTCCCACGTCATGGAGTTGGTGGAGTCGCTGTGCGACTGGGTGGCGGTCATGGCCGCGGGGCGCATCCGCGCGCACGGCCCCCTCGCCGAGGTACGCGGCAGCGCCCCGACGCTCCAGCAGGCGTTCCTCGAACTGGTCGGCGCACACGGCCGCGCCGCCACGACCGACCTTGACTGGCTCGGCGGTGGCACCCGATGAGCGCCGTGGGCCTCACCCCCGTCGTCGTACGGCTCAAACTGTCCCTGCTGCGCAACGGCCTGCGCCAGTCCGCCGGGCGGCGGGCCGCCTACATCACCTCCATCGTCGTCGTGCTGCTGATCGCCGCGCTGCAACTGCTCGGTCTGATCGCCCTGCGCGGCAACGCGCACGCCGCCACCATCGCGGTCCTGCTCGTCGAGGTGCTGGCGCTCGGCTGGGCGGTGATGCCGCTGTTCTTCCCCAGCGGCGACGAGACGCTGGACCCCACCCGCCTGGTGATGCTGCCGCTGCGCCCGCAGCCCCTCGTACGGGCGCTGCTCGCGGCCTCCCTTGTCGGCATCGGCCCCCTCTTCACGCTCTGCCTGTTCACCGGCGCGGCGATCTCCGTGGCGCACGGGCCGGCCGCGTACGGCGTCGGCGTGCTCGCGGTCGTCCTGGCCCTGCTCGTCTGCGTGGCGCTCGCCCGTGCCGTCGCCGCCGCCAACATCCGGCTGCTGACCAGCCGCAAGGGCCGCGACCTGGCCGTCCTGAGCGGACTCGTCATCGCGGTCGGCGCGCAGCTCGTCAACTTCGGCGCCCAGCGGCTGGGTTCGGCCGGGCTGTCCCCGCTGGACCCGGTGGAGAACGTGCTGCGGTGGGTGCCGCCCGCCTCCTCGATCGGCGCCGTGGACTCCGTGAGCCGCGGTGCCTACGGCCTTGCGGTCGCCCAACTCGCGCTGAGCGCGGCGGCGCTCGCGGGGCTGCTGGCCCTGTGGTCGCGCAGCCTGACGACGCTGATGACCTCACCGGACGAGTCGACGCTCCAGGCCGCCGATCCCGGCGCCCGGGAGCGCACCTCGACAGGCCTGTCCCGGCTGCTGCCCGCGGGCCGTACCGGCACGGTGATGGAGCGCAGCCTGCGCTACATCTGGCGTGACCCGAAGACCAAGGCGGCGTGGGTGACCTCGCTCGCGATCGGACTGATCGTCCCGGTCTTCAACGCCCTGCAGGGCACCGGGTCGATCTACTTCGCCTGCTTCGCCGCGGGGATGCTGGGCATCCAGATGTACAACCAGTTCGGTCAGGACACGTCCGCGTTCTGGATGGTCGCCATGACGATCTCCTCCCGCCGTGACGCCTACGCCGAACTGCGGGGCCGGGCGCTGGCACTGCTGCTGATCACGCTCCCGTACGCCACGCTCGTCACCGTGGTGACGACCGCGCTGCTGGGCGCCTGGCCGAAGCTGCCCGAGGTGCTCGGGCTGTCCTTCGCGCTCCTCGGCGCGATGCTCGCCACCGGCGCCTGGTCCTCGGCCCGCTTCCCCTACTCCATCCCGCAGGAGGGCTACAAGAACGTGGTCCCCGGTCAGGCGGGCCTCGCCTGGATCTCCATCTTCGGCGGCATGATCGCCGCCGCCCTGCTGACCGCGCCCGTGATCGCCGTCGCGATCTGGCTGAACGTCTCCTCGGACGGCGACAGGTGGACCTGGCTGCTGCTCCCGGCGGGCGTCCTCTACGGTGCGCTGATCACCCTGCTCGGCCTGCGCCTCGCCGCACCGCGCACGGCGGGGCGGCTGCCGGAGATCCTGACGGCGGTCTCCAAAGGTTGAACACGTTCACCCGGGGCAGGCGTGCCGGGAGTGACGGAAATCCGGGGAGCAACGATTTCGTCGAATCTTTTCGGAAGCCGATGTGGGCTGCGTCACGTTCGAGTTGAATGATGTCCGGAGAGTGGACGAGCGCGGCGTACGTGCGGACGCAGCAGCCTGCAGGGGGTTCAGGTGAGTGCTTCCCGGCGTAGTGGGACCACTGACGAGCTGGGGCCCGGTGAGCCCGAGCGCGATGGCTCGGATCTTCTGGCCGCGCTTCTGGACGGGATGGACGCGGCCCTGTGCGCCTTCGACGCCGCCGGGGTCGTGACCCACTGGAACCGGGAGGCCGAGCGGATCCTCGGGTGGACCGCGGCGGAAGCGGTGGGACGGCAGGGGTTCGCCGGATGGGCCGTGCGGACCGCCGACGCCGAGGAGGTCGAGGGGCGGCTGATGTCCGCCATGGAGTCGCCCGGCCGGCAGGTGCACGAGTTCGCGCTCCTCACCAAGGAGGGCGGGCGGGTGCTCGTGCGGACCCAGTCCGCGGCGGTGCGCGGGCCCGACGGAAAGCCCGCCGGGGTCTACTGCGCCTTCAGCGAGGTCCATGCGCAGATCGACCTGGAGCGTTCCATCGCACTGAGCGAGGCCCTGTTCGAGGACGCGAGCTGGGGTGTGGTCCTGGTGGACGCGGATCTGCGGCCCGCCGTGGTCAACGCGTACGCGGCCCGGGCACTCGGCATCGGCCGGAGCGCCGTGCTCGGACGGCCTCTCGGAGACCTGCTCCCACAGGGCGTGGAGGAGCTGGAGAGCGCGCTGACCCACGTGCTGGCCGAGGGGGCACCGCCCGCTCCCGCCGAGATGTGGGTGAGTGTGCGGACCGGCGAGGGCGAGAAGCGGCGGTGCTGGCGCAGCGGGTTCCTGCGGTTGTCCTCACCGCTCGCGGAGGAGCCGGTTCCACTGGGCGTGGGATGGCTGTTCCAGGACATCACCGAGGCCAAGCAGGCCGAGCAGGAGGCGGCCCTGCTGCGCTTCCGCTCCAACCAGCTGCACCGCGCCGCCCGGGCGGCGGCCGAGTGCGAGGATCCCGCCGAGGCGGCCACCCTCCATCTGGACTTCGCGCTCGCCGGATTCGCCGACCACGCGCTGATCGACCGGGTGGCGGACGGATCGGCGGCGGACGGAGAAGGACGCATCCGGCTGGTGCGGGCCGCCGAGACACCCTCCGGGACACCCGGGCCGAGCATGCTCTCCGGGAAGGCCGGGCTTCCCGCGCGGTACACGGAGGGGCATCCGGCCCTGCAGTGCGTGGCGCGCTCCGGATCCGTACGGGCGGGCGCTGGCGACGTCGGCCCCGAGGAGGCACGCGCGTGGGCGCAGGCCCGGCAGTGGCCGCCGGACGCGGTGCACGCGCTGTGCACGGTGCTGCGCAGCCGGGGCCGGACACTGGGCGTGGTGACGTTCCTGCGGGGTCCGGGGCGCAGCCGGTTCGAACGGCCCGACGCGGTGTACGGGGAGGACGTCGCGGTGCGGATCGCCGCGGCGCTCGACCTGGCGGACGTGTCGGGCGCCGCCGAGGAGGCGTAGGCCGCGACGCCGGCCTGATCCGAACGACAGGCCCTAGCCCTGTCGGTAGAAGATCCGGTCGCCGTACTCCCGCATGACCCGGGCGTTCCAGTCGTGGCCCCCGTCGACGTTCCCGGACCGCAGCAGCGGCGGTTCGACGCCGCGGTCCGCGAGGACGCCGGCGGCCGTCGCCATCACCGCCTGGAGCAGGGCCGTGGTCACGACGGTCGAGGCGGGGGCGAAGGGGGCGGGGATGGCGTCGAGGGTGAGCGTCGCGTCGCCCACCGCGATCTTCGAGTCGAGGACGATGTCGCAGTGGTCCTTGAGGTAGGTGCCCGAGGCGTGCCGCGAGCCGGTCTCGGAGGCGTACGCCACCGAGGTGACCCCGATGACCTTGACCCCCCGTGCACGGGCGTTCGTCGCCATCTCCACCGGGAGGGCGTTGCGGCCGGACAGGGAGATGATCACCAGGAGGTCACCGGACCGGAGCGGGCTGCAGTCGAGGACCGCGCCGGCCAGACCGTCCACCCGCTCCAGCGCCGAGCCCAGCGTCGCCGGCATGACGTCGACTCCGACGACCCCCGGCACCGCGAGCAGGTTCATCAGGGCGAGGCCGCCCGCCCGGTAGACCAGGTCCTGGGCGGCCAGCGAGGAGTGCCCGGCCCCGAACGCGAACAGCCGGCCGCCCGCGGCGACCACGTCCGCCACCAGGGTGCCCGCCGCAGCGATCTCCTCCGCGTCCTCGTCCCGCACCCGTTGAAGCATGCCGATCGCCGCGTCGAAGAACCGCCCGGCCAGTTCGTTTCCGCCCTGCGGCTCCCCGCCACTCGGCTGCTCGCTCATCGGCGACGCCCCTTCGAAGTCTCGGTGTCCCGTTCCCGACCGGCCGGCGACCGCACGGCGCAACGACGACGCACCGGCGCCCCGGGGGCGGCCCGTGTCGCGGATCACGTTGCGGTCCGGACCAGAGGGATGTCAATACGGACGGGCCCAGGGGGGCCGCTCGGCGGCCCGGGTTTCGCCGGCTCTCCCCGGTTGTCAGCGCGATGCGTCAGAATTGAGTCCAGGGCCAGCGCACACGCCGGTGAGCCGTCGAGCCTCCGGCAGATTTCATCGAGGGGCACGTATGTCCGGACTGATCGACACCACGGAGATGTATCTCCGCACCATCCTCGAGCTGGAGGAGGAAGGCGTGGTCCCCATGCGCGCCCGCATCGCCGAGCGGCTCGACCAGAGCGGCCCGACGGTCAGCCAGACCGTGGCGCGCATGGAACGCGACGGGCTGGTGTCGGTCGCGGCCGACCGCCACCTGGAGCTCACGGACGAGGGCCGCCGCCTGGCCACCCGTGTGATGCGCAAGCACCGTCTCGCCGAGTGCCTGCTGGTCGACGTGATCGGCCTGGAGTGGGAGCAGGTGCACGCCGAGGCGTGCCGCTGGGAGCACGTGATGAGCGAGGCGGTCGAGCGCCGCGTCGTCGAGCTGCTGCGGCACCCCACCGAGTCGCCGTACGGCAACCCGATCCCGGGTCTGGAGGAGCTGGGCGAGAAGGACGGGGCGGACCCGTTCCTGGACGCGAGCATGGTGTCGCTGGCCGAGTTGGACCCGGGCACCGACGGCAAGACCGTCGTCGTCCGGCGTATCGGCGAGCCCATCCAGACCGACGCCCAGCTGATGTACACGCTGCGGCGGGCCGGCGTGCAGCCCGGCTCGGTGGTCAGCGTGACGGAGTCCGCGGGCGGGGTGCTGGTCGGCAGCGGCGGCGAGGCGGCCGAGCTGGAGTCGGAGGTCGCTTCCCACGTGTTCGTGGCCAAGCGCTAGGCGGAGCCGGATACGTCCGGCCGATCTTTCGCCTCGCACGGTCCCGACGCGCGCACGGGCCTTCACCGGAGCCGCGCAATGCGGGTGACTCCAGGGGCTGTTGTGATGACTTCGCGATCCTGCCGAATCCAAGATCCAGTGCGCGGAATCGCAGCGTTCGGGCCGTGCGCATGCAAGGCTGTCGCATGAGGCATATGACCGGAGAGCTCGTGGCCACGGGGTGACAGCGATATCACCTGGTCAGGGAGGGGGCGGATGAATGTGCCGCAGACAAGGGAAGAGCCCCGGCACCTTGTGGCGCCGGGGCCTGTCCTCCCCTGTTCCGACCCGGAGCCCCGAGCTCCCAGGGTCGTCCCCCTCGGACCGTTTTTCCCCGAGCGGTCCGCCTCCCGCTGAAGATCTCCCCGCGGAACCGACGGCCAATCCTCGAGGAAGGTCACTCGAAGGAGGGGTGTTGTCTCCAGAAGCACCATTTTCGAATAGTCATTCGATAGCGTGGCGGCCATGGCCCCACCCGATCGTGCGCCACAACGACCGGCGCATCCCGTGACTCGGCGAGAGACGGCACCACACAGGACCGGCACCGGCGCCCGGCGACGGCGGTGACCGGCACCACCAGCAGGACAACAGCGGCAGTACGACGAGCGCGTGGACCGGCCAGCGGAAGCAGGCGGTCCGGACGGAGCAGGGGGGTGCCACGAGCATGGTGCGGCGCATCGACGTGACCGGAGAGGGCGGCCTACGCCTCGCGGCCTGGGCGTTCGCCGACCCGCCCAAGACGGGGGAGAACGAGCGGGCACCGGGAGTGCTGTTACTCCACGGGCTGATGGGCCGCGCCTCGCACTGGGCGCCCACAGCCCGCTGGCTCTCCGAGCGGCACCGCGCCGTCGCACTCGACCAGCGCGGTCACGGTCAGAGCGACAAACCACCCGAGGGGGCGTACACCCGCGAGGCCTACATCGACGACGCCGAGGCCGCCCTTGAACAGCTCGGCCTCGCCCCGGCCGTCCTCATCGGCCACGCCATGGGCGCCCTGACCGCCTGGCAGCTCGCCGCCAAACGCCCCGACCTGGTACGCGGCCTGATCATCTGCGATATGCGTGCCTCCGCGCTCGGCGCCGCCTCGCAGCGCGAGTGGGAGAGCTGGTTCAAGTCCTGGCCGCTGCCCTTCGCCACACTCGCCGACGTACGGAAGTGGTTCGGCGAGGACGACCCCTGGGTGGAGCGCCCGAATCCGGCACGCGGCGAGTTCTACGCCGAGGTGATGGCCGAGTCCGAGGACGGCTGGCGGCCCGTCTTCGAACCGGAGCAGATGCTGAAGTCCCGCCAGACCTGGGTGTACGACGCGCACTGGGAGGAGCTGGCGCAGGTGCAGTGCCCGGCCCTGGTCGTCCGCGGCCTCGACGGCGAGCTCGGCCGTGCCGAGTCGCAGGAGATGGTGCGCGTCCTGCCACACGGCCAATACGCGGAGGTCGCGGAGGCCGGACACCTCGTCCACTACGACCAGCCGGAGGCGTGGCGCGCGGCGGTCGAACCGTTCCTGGAGGGCGTACTCACCCCCTGAGCAGCGGAAATGATGCGCACGGCAGGACGATCGCCCGACTACGGAAAAAAGTGGTTGATCCTGGCGCGATGGGTTCTTAGGGTGGCTGGTACTTCGGAAAGGAGGTGGTTCGGCAGATGTATGAATACCGGACGGAAGAGGTGACTGCGGGCTAGTGGCCCGCCGTCGTACTCGGTTCGGCGCCGGACCAGCGCGTGCGCGAAGCGTGCAGCCGGCCTAATCCAACGCAGTCACCCGACCCGCGAGCTCGCCGGTACGTCCGGCCGGCTCCCCCGCCGTCAGGCAGGGGGACCTGAGCTCGCGGGTCGTCTGCGTTCACGGGCGCCCGCGCCCGGCACGAGCCGGCCGGCAGGGCCCCGCACACGGCCTCAGGGACTCAGCCGCTCCACCCGCCACGTGCCGTCCGGTTCCGCGACATAGCGGAGGCGGTCGTGGAGGCGGTTCTCACGGCCCTGCCAGAACTCGACCGTCCGGGGCGTGACGCGAAAACCGCCCCAGTTCGGCGGAACGGGAACCTCGGAGCCCTCGGGATAGCGGGCGCTCAGCTGCTCGTACGCGGTGTCGAGCTCCGCACGCGAGGCGATCACCGAGGACTGCGCGCTGGCCCAGGCACCGAGCCGGGAGCCGTGCGGGCGGGTGCGGAAGTAGGCCGTCGTCTCCTCGCGGCCGGTGCGGTGGGCGGTGCCGGTGACGATCACCTGGCGGGCCATCGGATGCCACGGGAAGAGCAGCGAGATGTGCGGGTTGACCGCCAGGTCCCGGGCCTTGCGGGACTCGTAGTTGGTGTAGAAGACGAAGCCCTGTGCGTCGTAGCCCTTCATCAGGACCGTGCGGGAACTGAGCACGCCGTCCGCGTCCGCCGTGGCGACCACCATCGCGTTCGGCTCGTAGATCATCCCGGCAACCGCGGCCTGCGCCGCCTGTTCGAACCAGCGCGCGAACTGCTCCATCGGCACGGCGGCCAGCGACGACGCGTCGAGTCCTTCGGCACGGTAGTGCGCCCGCATCTCGGCGGGATCGTGCGCCAGGTCCTCGGTGGGCCCCTGGGCCGCCGCACGTTCGACAATGGGTTCGATCTCCGGCTCCGCGGCGGAGGCGGCGGGCGGTTCGGCTTCGGGCTCGTCCGGGTAGCGGTCGGTCACCCGGTCATCTTGCCCCATGCCCTTGGCACTTCGAAGGGGTGCGGTTCATCACTGCGTGGCACTGAGTGCCGCCACCTCTCCCCAAAGGTGGCACTCGGGGATATCGTGCAGATGCCGTTCGGGTTGGGTGACCGCCGACCGATCGGGGCATCACCGGATTGACCGTTTCGGACCGCGAGTCTTTCGTCAGCGACCGTGGAACCGGGACGGCGCACCTCCCCCTGACAGCCGACGTCCACCACCTCAGTCCCAGCGGCTCGTGGACGCGGCCGACGGGAACCCCACAGACCACATCCGCCGCACACATCACGAGGAGCCGCCTGATGTCCGACTTCGTACCCGGGCTCGAGGGAGTCGTCGCGTTCGAGACGGAGATCGCCGAACCGGACAAGGAGGGCGGTGCCCTGCGGTACCGGGGCGTCGACATCGAGGAACTGGTGGGCCAAGTCTCCTTCGGCAACGTCTGGGGGCTGCTGGTGGACGGCGCCTTCAATCCCGGCCTGCCGCCCGCCGAGCCCTTCCCCATCCCCGTGCACTCCGGTGACATCCGTGTCGACGTCCAGTCGGCGCTCGCGATGCTCGCCCCGGTGTGGGGTCTGAAGCCGCTCCTGGACATCGACGTCGAGCAGGCCCGCGAGGACCTGGCCCGCGCCGCCGTCATGGCCCTGTCGTACGTCGCCCAGTCGGCGCGCGGACAGGGGCTGCCGATGGTGCCGCAGAGCGAGATCGACAAGGCGCACTCCGTCGTGGAGCGGTTCATGATCCGCTGGCGGGGCGAGCCGGACCCGAAGCACGTGGCGGCCGTCGACGCCTACTGGACGTCCGCCGCCGAGCACGGCATGAACGCCTCCACCTTCACGGCCCGGGTGATCGCGTCCACGGGTGCGGACGTCGCCGCCGCGCTGTCCGGCGCGGTGGGCGCCATGTCCGGTCCGCTGCACGGCGGTGCGCCCTCGCGTGTGCTCGGCATGATCGAGGAGATCGAGCGCACCGGTGACGCGGAGGCCTATGTGAAGCGCGCCCTCGACCAGGGCGAGCGGCTGATGGGCTTCGGACACCGGGTGTACCGCGCCGAGGACCCGCGTGCCCGTGTGCTGCGCCGTACGGCCCGTGAGCTCGGGGCACCGCGCTTCGAGATCGCGGAGGCGCTGGAGAAGGCGGCCCTGGAGGAGCTGCACAACCGCCGACCCGACCGTGTCCTCGCCACGAACGTGGAGTTCTGGGCGGCGATCATGCTGGACTTCGCCGAGGTTCCGGCGCACATGTTCACGTCGATGTTCACCTGCGCCCGTACGGCGGGTTGGTCGGCGCACATCCTGGAGCAGAAGCGCACGGGCCGGCTGGTACGGCCGTCCGCACGCTATGTCGGTCCCGCCCCGCGAAGCCCCCAGGAGATCGAGGGTTACGCGGACATCGCGCGCTGACCGCACCGCGCGGGGGCACCCGTTCACCGCCCCGCACGCGACACGGCCCCGCGTCCGGCGGAAGGGGGCGCGGAGCCGTCCGGCGTCACGCGGGGCTCAGCAGTTCCGCGTGATGCCGGGCCGCTGCCGCCGGATGCGCCCGCAGCTTGCCCTTCAGCTCGTTGAAGCCGTACTCCGCGAACAGCGGGTTGGCCGGGTCGTCGGTGACGCCGGGCGCGGAGGCGGCGTGCGGGAAGGGCAGCGGTTCCACGCGGGCGTCCAGACGGGGGTTGAAGAAGAACGGCACGGAGAACCGCTCGGTGGCGCCGGGCGGGCTGACGACCCGGTGGTTGGTCGCGACCAGATAGCCGTCGGTCGCCACCTCCAGCAGCTCACCGAGGTTGACCACGAACGCTCCCTCCAGTGGCGGAACGTCGTGGAAGAGTCCGTCCGCGCGCTGCACCTGGAGTCCGCCGATCCGGTCCTGGAGCAGCAGGGTCAGGAATCCGTAGTCCTTGTGGGCGCCGACCCCCTGGTCGGCGCCGTCGCCGGCTCTCCCGGGGTAGCGCACGAGCTTGAGGTGCGGATGCGCACGGTCGCCGAAGACCGGGTCGTAGAAGCCGGCGGGCGCGCCGATCGCGGTGAGAAGCTCGTGCAGCAGCCGCCGGGCGACCGCGCCGAGCCGGTCGATCCAGGCGAGCGCGGCGGTCCGCAGTTCGGGGAGGGCGCCCGGCCACTGGTTGGGGCCCTGCAGCCACCAGTAGGCGGGTTCGCCCGGGCCGGGTGCGCGGACGGGTCGTTCGGCGCCTATGTCGAGCTGGTCGCGCCAGTCGCGGGTGCCGCCGGTGCGTTCGTCACCGATGCGGGTGTAGCCGCGGAAGTGCGGCGAGTTCACGTTGTCGAGGGCGAGGCGGTCGGCCGTCGGGAGCGCGAAGAAGGCGTGCATGGCGTCGAGCAGGGCATCGGTCTCGGCCCGGGTGACACCGTGCCCGACGAGCTGGAAGAAGCCCACGTCATGGGCGGCGCTGTGCAGCTGGGCGTGCAGCAGCGCCCGTGCCCGGGGGCCGCGGTCGGCGGCGGAGAGGTCGATGATCGGGAGCTGGTCGTACGGCGGGTTCGTCATGGGGTGCGTCCGCAGGGTCTACGGGGGCAGGAGCGTCCGCGGAGGATGGTACGGACCCCTGGGTGCCACCGGGGGAGGAAGAGGGGCTGGGTCAGGCGGAAGGCCGACAGCCCATGCTCGTGACGCGCACGTAGTCCACGTGGCGGCGTCGGACGAGCACCGGAGGCATGAGGACAAGGGTACTGCGGGTTGCGCGGAACGGACGCGACGGCCGCGGAGGGTGGGCAGCTCTCAGCCCAGCGCCTCCTCCAGGAGCACGGCCCACTGGGCCACCACCCGGTCCCGGCGGGCCCCGTCGTCGGTGAGCAGGTTGGCGAGCCCGAGGCCACGGGCCATGTCGAGCAGCCCCTGGACGGTTTCACGGACGCCGGGACGTGATTCGTCGGCGCCGAGCAGGTCCACGGCGATACGGTGGGTCTCGCGGCCGACCCGGGCCTCCAGCTCCGTCACGCGCGGCCGCAGCTGGTTCTCGTCGCAGGCGGCGACCCACAGATGCAGAGCCGCACGGAACAGCGGCCCGGTGTACAGGTCGACCAGGGCGGCGACCACCGCACGGCGGTCGGCCGCCCCTTGCGGGAACAGGGCCCGTAGCGCCGTGGAGCGCTCCTCGGCGACGTACTCGACGGCGGCCGTGAACAGGTCCTCACGGGTGGGGAAGTGGTGCTGCGCCGCGCCCCGGGAGACACCGGCGCGTTCGGCGACGACGGAGACCGTGGAGCCCGCCCAGCCGTGTTCGGCGAGACAGGCCACGGCGGCCTCCAGGAGCCGCTGCCGGGTGGCCCGGCTGCGGTCCTGTTTGGGAACGCGTTCGACCGCGTTCACACCACCCATGCGGGGTCCCGTCGCTCGAGGAAGGCCGTCATCCCCTCGCGGGCCTGCGGCGAGGAGAACAGCCGGGCCGAGAGCGCGGTCAGTTCGGCCGCGTCCCGGTCGAAGGTCTCCCGCACACTAGCCGTGAGCAGTTGTTTTGTCTCGGCCAGCCCCTGGGGCGAGGCCCTGCGCAGCCCGTCGAGCACGGGCGCGAGCACCGCGTCGACGTCGTCGCCCGCCGCGGTGAGCAGCCCGGTGCGCACGGCCTCGGCGGCGTCGAAGCGTTCACCGGTGAGGTAGTAGCGGGCGAGGGCGCGGGGGTCCGTGCGCGGCAGCAGGGGCAGGGAGATGACGGCCGGGGCGACCCCGATGCGCACCTCGGTGAAGGCGAAGGTGGCCTCCGCCGAGGCGGCCGCGATGTCGCAGGCGCCCAGCAGCCCGAGGCCGCCCGCACGTACGTGCCCCCTCACCCGGGCGACCACGGGTTTGCGCAGTTCGACGATCTGCCGCAACAGCCCGACCAGGGCGTCCGGGTGCGGCGGGTCACGCAGATCGGCGCCGGCGCAGAAGGTGTTCCCGGTGTGGGTGAGGAGGACGGCCCGTACGTCGTCGTCCTTGCCGCAGCGGGTCAGCGCCGCCGCCAGTGCGCCGACGAGCGCGCCCGACAGGGCGTTGCGGTTGCCGGGCGAGTCGAGGGTGACGGTGGTGACACCGCGGTCGTCCGCGGTGTGGACGAGCTCGCTCACGAGCGCTCCCTGAGCTGCCGGCGGAGGATCTTCCCGGACGCGGCCCGTGGCACTCCGTCGACGAAGGTGACCCGCCGGACCCGCTTGTAGGGGGCGACACGTTCGGCGACGTACATCATGACCTCACCCGCGGAGAGCTCCTCCGCGCCCGGCTGGCGTACGACGAAGGCGTGCGGGACCTCGTTGTTGTCGTCGTCGTAGACACCGATGACGGCGGCGTCCCCGATCTTCGGGTGGGTCAGCAGGAGCGCCTCCAGTTCGGCGGGCGCCACCTGGAATCCCTTGTACTTGATGAGTTCCTTGACCCGGTCCACGACGAAGAGCCAGCCGTCACCGTCCACATGGCCGATGTCCCCGGTGTGCAGCCAGCCGTCCGGGTCGATCATCGCGTCGGTCGCTCCGGGCTGTCCCAGGTAGCCCTTCATCACCTGGGGACCGCGGATGGCGATCTCGCCGCTCTCGCCGACGCCGAGGTCCTTGTCGGGATCGTCGAGGGAGAGGATGCGCATCTCGGTGCCCGCGACGAGCTTGCCGACCGTGCCGGGGGGCGCGTCGCGGGCGTCCAGGGGCACGACATGGGTGCACGGGGACAGCTCCGTCATGCCGTAGCCCTGGCCGATGGGCGGCAGGCCGAGCCGCTCGGCGCAGGCCACCGCCAGGCTCGCGTCCAGGGGCGCGGCGGCGCTGATGATGTACTTCAGGGACGACAGGTCGTACCGCGCGACGGTCGGGTGCTTGGCGAGCGCCAGCACGATCGGCGGCGCCACGTACAGACCGGTGATGCGGTGGTTCTGGATGGACGCCAGGAAGGAGTCCAGGTCGAAGCGCGGCAGCACCACGACGGTGGCCCCCTGCCGCAGGGGTGCGTTCATCAGGGCCGTCATGCCGTAGATGTGGAAGAAGGGCAGTACGGCGAGGATGCGCTCGCCCGGCCCCGTCCCGATCAGCGGGCGGATCTGGGCGAGGTTGGTGGCTATCTGACGGTGCGTGAGCATCACGCCCTTGGGCATGCCCGTGGTCCCGGACGAGTACGGGAGGACGGCGACGTCCTGCACCGGGTCCATGTCGACCTCGGGTTCGGGCGCCGCCGTCGCCAGCATGTCGATCAGGGAGCGGTGTCCGGGCGCGCTGTCGCAGACGAAGATCTCCTGTACGCCGCCGGCCTTGTCGGCGGCCGTGCGTGCCGTGTCCAGGAGGGGCGTCACGGTCACGATCCAGCGGGCGCCCGAGTCGCGCAGCTGCTTGGCGAGTTCCTCGACCGTGGCGAGCGGGTGCACGGTCGTTACCGAGGCCCCCGCGCGCGTGGCGGCGTAGAAGGCGGTCGGGAAGGCGATGGTGTTGGGGCTGTGCAGGGCGAGGACGTCACCCTTGCGCACCCCTGCCTCGGTGAGTGCGGCGGCCAACCGCCGGTGGAACCGGTCGAGTTGCTCGTAGGTGAGCGTGGTGCCGTCCACCCCGTCGATCAGGGCGGGCAGCTCACCGAACTCGGCGGCCCGGCCGAGCACCGCGTCGTGGATGGGCATCTCGACGGCCGGGACGTCCGCATACTGGCTTCGGAACACGGTTCCTCCTCGTACGACTCTGTACGACTGCGGTACGGCTGCGGTACGGCTGCGGGGCTAGTAGGACTTCGGCAGCCCCAGGGTCTGGTGGGAGACGTAGTTGAGAATCATCTCCCGGCTCACCGGTGCGATACGAGACACGCGCGCCGCCGTGATGAGCGAGGCCAGTCCGAACTCCCGTGTGAGCCCGTTGCCGCCGAGCGTGTGCACGGCCTGGTCGACGGCCTTCACACAGGCCTCCCCCGCGGCGTACTTGGCCATGTTCGCGGCCTCGCCCGCGCCGACGTCGTCCCCGGAGTCGTACAGGAAGGCCGCCTTCTGCATCATCAGGCGGGCCAGTTCCAGATCGATGTGCGCCTGTGCGAGAGGATGGGCGATCGCCTGGTGGGCGCCGATGGGCTGCTTCCAGACAGTGCGGTCGCGGGCGTACTCGACGGCACGGGAGAGCGCGTAGCGGCCCATGCCGATCGCGAAGGCTGCGGTCATCACGCGTTCGGGGTTGAGCCCGGCGAACAGCTGGAGCAGTCCCGCGTCCTCGTCGCCGACGAGCGCGTCGGCGGGCAGCCGCACGTCGTCCAGGGTCAGCTCGAACTGCTTCTCCGCACCGGAGAGTTCCATGTCGATCCGCCGCCGCCCGAAGCCCGGCGTGTCCCGCGGGACGACGAACAGGCAGGGCTTGAGCCGTCCGGTCCGGGCGTCCTGGGTGCGGCCGACGATCAGGGTCTCGTCGGCGATGTCGACGCCGGAGATGAACACCTTGCGGCCGGTGAGGAGCCAGTCGGCGCCGTCGCGGCGCGCGGTGGTGGTGATGCGGTGCGAGTTGGAGCCGGCGTCGGGTTCGGTGATGCCGAAGGCCATGGTGCGGGTGCCGTCCGCCAGGCCCGGCAGCCAACGGCGCTTCTGCGCCTCCGTGCCGAACCGGGAGATGACCGTGCCGCAGATCGCCGGCGAGACGACGAGCATGAGCAGGGGACAGCCCGCGGCACCCAGTTCCTCGAGCACGATGGCGAGTTCGGCTATGCCCTCGCCGCCACCTCCGTAGGCCTCCGGCAGGTTGACGCCGAGATAGCCCAGTTCGGCTGCCTCGGACCAGAGTTCGGTGGGGTGGCGGTTCTCGGCGATGACGGTGGAGAGGTAGTCGCGGCCGTAGCGCTTGCCGAGGGCGGCCACGGCCGAGCGGAGGGCTCGCTGTTCGTCGGTCTCGATGGCGGGGCTCATATCGGTCTCCCGGGTACGGAGTTGACGTGGTTGCTCGCGCGGTTCCCCGGTTTTCTCACGGGGCGGACTCCACCACGGCCAGCAATGTCCCGACCTCGACCTGCCGGCCCGGACTGGCCTGGAGAGCGCTCAGCGTGCCGCTGACCGGCGCCGTGATCCTGTGCTCCATCTTCATCGCCTCCAGCCAGAGCAGCGGCTGTCCGGCCTCGACAGCGGCTCCGACGGTCACGCCCTCGGCCACCCGCACGACCGTGCCCGGCATCGGCGCGAGCAGGGACCCGGGGGCGTGGTCGGTGGTGGGTGCGCGGAAGCGGGGCAGGGCGGTGAGGGCGGTCGCGCCGACGTACACCTGATCGCCGTACCGGGACACCCGGAACCTCCGGTGCACCCCGTCCACTTCGAGGACGACGAGACCGGAGTCGGCGTGCACCACGCGCACTCCGTCCGCCGCCAGGCCCTGCCGTGTGTGTCGGTAGTGGACCTCGTGCTCCTCGCCCGCCACCAGGTACCGCCTGGACTGCGGCTGCGACGGCAGATTGCGCCAGCCGCCGAACCGCGAACGGCCCTGCGCGTCCGCCAGCGCGGCGGCCAGGGCGGTGTACGGGTCGGGCGCGGGCTCGGTCAGTTCGGCCAGGTGCCGTTCGTAGAAGCCCGTGTCCATCCGGGCCTCGGTGAACTCCCCGTGCCTCAGGGAGCGGACGAGCAGGTCCCTGTTGGTCACCGGGCCGTGGACCTCCGCACGCTCCAGGGCGCTCGCCAGCTTGCGGATCGCCTCGGCCCGCGTGGGGGCGTGCGCGACGGCCTTGGCGAGCATCGGGTCGTAGTGGACGCCGATGGTGTCCCCGTCCGCATACCCGGTGTCCAGCCGCACGTCCGGGACCGCGAGGCGGTGCAGCGTGCCGGTCTGCGGGGCCCACTGATGTGCCGGATCCTCCGCGTAGAGCCGGGCCTCGATCGCGTGTCCCTGTGCCTGCGGCGGTTCGGCGTCCAGGGCCGCTCCCTCGGCCACCCGGATCTGCAGCGCCACGAGGTCGATCCCGAACACCGCCTCGGTGACCGGGTGTTCCACCTGGAGCCGGGTATTCATCTCGAGGAAGTGTGCCCGGTCGCCCGCGACCAGGAACTCCACCGTCCCGGCCCCCACGTAGTCGACCGCGCGGGCGGCCCGAACGGCCATCGCGCCCAGGCGGTCGGCGAGTTCCTGCGCCAGACCCGGCGCGGGGGCCTCCTCGATCACCTTCTGGTGACGTCGCTGGAGGGAGCAGTCGCGGGTCCCGAGCGCCCATACCGTGCCATGCGTGTCGGCGAGGATCTGCACCTCGACATGGCGTCCCCCCTCGACATACGGCTCGACGAAGACCTCGTCGTCCCCGAAGGCGCCCAGCGCCTCGGCGCGCGCCGCCGTCAGCGCGGCGTCCAGGTCGTCCAGGTCCCGTACGATCCGCATGCCGCGCCCACCGCCGCCGGCCGCCGCCTTGACCAGGACGGGCAGGTCGCCGGCGGTGACCGTGGCCGGCGACTCAAGGCCCATCAGCTTCTTCGCCCGGGTCTTCGAGGCCATCGCCTCGATCGCCTCCGGCGGGGGACCGATCCACACCAGGCCCGCGTCGAGCACCGCGCGCGCGAAGTCGGCGTTCTCGGAGAGGAATCCGTACCCGGGGTGGACGGCGTCGGCGCCCGCCGCGAGGGCGGCCTTCACGATCAGGTCGCCACGCAGATACGTCTCGGCGGGTGCCGCACCGGGAAGCCGGACCGTCGCGTCGGCCACCCGGGTGTGGAGCGCGTCCGCATCGGCGTCCGAGTGCACGGCGACGGTGCGGACACCCAGCTCACGACAGGTTCGGGCGATGCGGCAGGCGATCTCACCGCGGTTCGCCACCAGAACGGAAGTAATCATGGGCCTCACATCCGGAAGACGCCGAATCCGCCACGCGCGCCCTCGTAGGGCGCCGTGTGGATCGCGGACAGGCACAGGCCGAGGACGGTGCGGGTGTCGCGGGGATCGATGACCCCGTCGTCGTACAGCCGCCCGGACAGGAACATCGGCAGGGACTCGGACTCGATCTGCTGCTCCACCATGGCGCGCAGCGCGGCGTCGGCGTCCTCGTCGTACGGCCGTCCCTTGGCCGCCGCGGACTGCCGGGCGACGATCGAGAGCACACCGGCGAGCTGCTGCGGCCCCATGACCGCCGACTTGGCGCTCGGCCAGGCGAACAGGAAGCGCGGGTCGTACGCCCTTCCGCACATGCCGTAGTGCCCCGCCCCGTAGGAGGCGCCCATGAGCACGGACAGATGCGGCACCCTGCTGTTGGACACCGCGTTGATCATCATCGCGCCGTGCTTGATGATCCCGCCCTGCTCGTACTCCTTGCCGACCATGTATCCGGTGGTGTTGTGCAGGAACAGCAGCGGGATGGCCCTCTGGTTGGCGAGCTGGATGAACTGGGCCGCCTTCTGGGACTCCTCGCTGAAGAGCACCCCCTGGGCGTTCGCCAGCACCCCGATCGGATAGCCGTGCAGGCTCGCCCACCCGGTGCACAGGCTCCTGCCGTACAGGGGCTTGAACTCGTCGAAGTCCGAGGCGTCGACGATCCGGGCGATCACCTCGCGCGGGTCGAAGGGCACCTTCAGGTCGCCGGGCACGATGCCGAGGAGCTCCTCCGCGTCGTACTCGGGCGGGAGCGCCGGACCCGGATCGGGGTACGCCTTGCGGTGGTTGAGGCGGGCGACGACCCGGCGGGCCTGGCGCAGGGCGTCCTGCTCGTCGACGGCGAAGTAGTCGGCGAGACCCGAGACCCGTGCGTGCATCTCGGCGCCGCCGAGGGACTCGTCGTCGCTCTCCTCGCCGGTGGCCATCTTCACCAGCGGGGGACCGCCCAGGAAGACCTTGGCGCGCTCCTTGACCATGATCACGTGGTCGGACATGCCCGGGATGTAGGCGCCGCCGGCCGTCGAGTTGCCGAAGACGACCGCGACCGTGGGGATGCCGGCTGCGGAGAGCCGCGTGAGGTCGCGGAAGATGGCCCCACCGGGGATGAAGATCTCCTTCTGGGACGGCAGGTCGGCGCCGCCCGACTCGACCAGGCTGATGCACGGCAGCCGGTTGGCGAGCGCGATGTCGTTGGCGCGCAGCGCCTTCTTCAGGCTCCACGGGTTGCTGGCGCCACCGCGCACGGTCGGGTCGTTGGCGGTGATCAGGCACTCGACGCCTTCGACGACACCGATGCCGGTGACCAGCGAGGCTCCGACCGTGTAGTCGCTTCCCCAGGCGGCGAGCGGGGACAGCTCCAGGAACGGCGTGTCCGGGTCGAGGAGCAGCTCGATGCGCTCGCGGGCGAGCAGTTTGCCGCGCCCGCGATGCCGCTCGACGTATTTCTCGCCGCCGCCCGCCAGCGCCTTGGCGTGCTCGGCGTCGAGTTCGGCGAGTTTGGTGAGCATGGCGTCGCGATGGGCCCGGTGGTCGGGGTCGTCGACGTCCACGGCCGTGGAAAGGACCGTCACGGGCGGGCCTCCGGGATCTCGGACGGATGGGCGGGGGTCACAGGAGGGCCTCCGGCAGATCGAGGTGGCGGGCGCGCAGCCATTCGCCGAGGCCCTTGGCCTGCGGGTCGAATCGGGCCTGGGCGGCGACGCCCTCGCCGAGGATCCCCTCGACGACGAAGTTGAGGGCGCGCAGGTTCGGCAGGACATGACGGACGACGTTCAGACCGGCCGTCTCGGGCAGGAGTTCACGGAAGCGGTCGACGGTCAGGGTGTGGGCGAGCCACCGCCAGGCCTCCTCGGTGCGCACCCACACCCCGACATTGGCGTCACCGCCCTTGTCACCGCTGCGCGCCCCGGCGACGAGGCCGAGAGGGGCTCGCCGGGTCGGTCCAGGGACCGGCGGCTGCGGCAGGCGGGGCTCGGGCACCTCCTCCAGGACGCGGGTGCCGCCGGCCGGGGCCACGGAGATCCGCCGCCCGTCGTGGAGCACCGCCGCATGGTCCACGCCGTCCCGGGGCACGTAGGCCGACTCGAAGACCCCGTAGGGGGATCCCTTCCCCGGTGGGGCGACCACATGGAAGCCGGGGTAACTCGCGAGGGCCAGCTCGATCGCCGCGCCGCTGAGCGCCCGGCCCACCGTCTCCTCGGCCGGGTCGCGCACGACCAGCCGGAGCAGGGCGCTCGCCGTCTCCTCGGTCGGGGCGTCGGGGCGATCGGTGCGGGCGAGCTCCCAGCGCACGTGTGCCGGGCGGCACCCGGCCGCGTCCAGGGCCGTCTCCATCTGCGCTCTCACCAGCGCGGCCTTGGCCTCGATATCGAGCCCGGTCAGCACGAAGGCGACCTCGTTGCGGAAGCCGCCCAGACGGTTCAGGCCGACCTTCAGGGCGGGGGGCGGCGCCTCTCCCCGCACGCCCTCGATCCGCACCCGGTCGGGCCCTTCCTGGGAGAGGTGGACCGAGTCGAGGCGCGCGGTGACATCGGGACCCGCGTACCTGGCGCCCGCCGTCTCGTACAGCAACTGCGCCGTGACCGTGCCGACGTCCACGACACCGCCGGTCCCCTTGTGCTTGGTGATCACGCTGCTGCCGTCCTCGTGGAGTTCGGCCAGCGGGAAGCCGGGCCGGCGCAGCAGCTCGGGCGAATGGTCGGTGAAGAAGGCGTAGTTGCCACCGGTGGCCTGCGCCCCGCACTCCAGGACGTGTCCGGCGACCACCGCGCCCGCCAGCCGGTCGTACTCCGCCGGCCCCCAGCCGAAGTGGGCGAGGGCGGGTCCGGCGACGAGCGCGGCGTCCGTGACGCGACCGGTGACCACGATGTCGGCGCCCTCGCGCAGGCACGCGGCGATGCCGTGGCCGCCGAGGTAGGCATGGGCGGCGAGCAGGCCCGCGGGGGGCGCCGCCGGCCGACCCGTGCCGGGGTCCCGGGAGAAGGAGCCGGTGAGGTTGTCGCCCTCGACGTGGGCCACCCGTACCGGGATCCCCAGGCGGTCGGCCGACTCCCGCACCGCCTCGGCCAGTCCCGCCGGGTTGAGGCCGCCGGCGTTGGTCACGATCCGCACGTTCCGCTCATGGGCGAGGCCCAGGCACTCCTCCAACTGGCCGAGGAACGTGCGTGCATAGCCTCCGGCGGGGTTCTTGAGGCGGTCGCGGCCCAGGATCAGCATCGTCAGCTCGGCGAGGTAGTCGCCGGTGACCACGTCGAGGGGGCCGCCGGTGAGCATCTCGCGCAGCGCGTCGAAGCGGTCGCCGTAGAAGCCGGAGGCGTTGCCTATGCGCAGCGGCCTGGCGGTCACCGGCCCGCCCTCTTCGGTTCCCGTCCTGCGCCCGGTGGGCCCGCGAACGCCTGCGCGATGTCCAGCCACCGGTCCGCGTCCGGGCCCTCGGCCCGGACCGCGAGGTCGGCCCGGTGGGCGCGCCGGGTCACCAGCAGGCAGAAGTCGAGTGCGGGGCCGGTCACCCGCTGGGCGGCGTCCTGCGGCCCGTACGTCCACACGTCGTTCCCGGAAGGCGCGACCAGCTCCACCCGGAACTCCTGTGCCGGCGCGCTCAACCCCCGTACGCCGAAGGCGAAGTCTCGCGCCCGCACCCCGATGCGGACCACATGGCGCAGCCGGTCGGTGGGAGCGCGCACCACCCCGAGCGTGTCGGCGACGTCCTGCCCGTGCGCCCAGGTCTCCATCAGACGTCCGGTGGCCATGGACGCCGCCGACATGGGCGGCCCGTACCAGGGGAAGCGGGTGCCGGAAGGCGCCGTGCGCAGTGCCCGCTCGAGAGCGGCCCGGCCCTCGCGCCACTCGGAGAGCAGCCGGGCGGGCGGCAGCGCGGCGCCCTCACCCGCGGCCTCGTCGACCCAGGTGTCGGGGGATGCGAGCGCCTTCTCCACCTCCGCGCCGAAGCCCTCGGTGTCGGTGACGGCCAGCAGGGCGGTGCGGTCCGTCCAGGCGAGGTGCGCGATCTGGTGGGCGAGGGTCCAGCCCGGGGCGGGCGTGGGAAGCGCCCAGCGGGACTCCTCCAACCCGGCCACGAGCCGGTCGAGTTCCTCACTCTCCCGGCCCAGATCGTCGATCACGGACGATGCGTCGGACACGATGCGCTCCCCTCGGGGCACGACGATGTGCGTGGGGAGCATGGCAGCGGGCGAAGAAACAAGCAAGCATGCTTGCATGGAACTCCGGTCACAGGGATCCCGCAGCCTGGCACCCCCGGCCACAGGGCACACCCAGCCGATCCCGCGGAACGCCGGCGATCTCCCACGTACTCACAGCCCTCGCACTCCTCATCACCTTCCGCTGCCCCGGCGCGGACAGGGCGGTCCTCGAGGGTCTGTCCTTCTCGGTCCGCCCCGGAGAGCTGGTGATCATCACCGGCCCGAGCGGCCCGAGCGGCCCGAGCGGCCCGAGCGGCGCGGGCAAGTCCGCCGTCGCCAAGATGCTGTTGCGCTTCTACGACCCCGAATCCGGCTCGGTCCTGCTCGACTCCACCCCGATCCGCGACCTCCCGCTGGCCCGGCTGCGCGAATACGTCACGCTCCTGCCACAGGAGACGCTCGTCCTGCACGACACCGTCCGCGCGAACATCGCCTGCGGCCGGCCGGGCGCGAGCGACCGGGCGATCGTCGAGGCGGCGCGGGCGGCCGACGCGCACGAGTTCATCGTGCGGCTCCCCGGGGGATACGGCACCGAGGTCGATCCGCACACGCCGCGTCCGTCCGGGGGCCGGCTCCAGCGCCTCGGCATCGCCCGGGCCGTCCTGGGCGACGCGCCCGTCCTGGTCCTGGACGAGCCGACGACCGGCCTCGATGCGATGGCCGCGCGCCGGGTCCTCGCACCGCTGCGGCGGCTGACGGCCGGACGCACGACGATCGTGATCACTCATGATCTGAACCTGGCGCCGGACGCCGACCGCATCCTCGTCGTCGACCGGGGCCGCGTCGTCGAGACCGGCCGCCACGACGAGTTGCCGGCCCGGGGCGGGGCGTACAGCCGTCTGCACCGGTCGAACAACGCGCCGCCGGACACGGGCGGACCGCGGCTGCCGCTCTTCCCCCGGCCGGCTCGAGCCGCGCCCCCGGTCTTCCCGGCCTGAACACGCGGACGCCGCCCTCGGCGGTGTGCCCCGCGGGTACGCACGGGCGATCGGTGCCTGTGGAACTGCTCACCCTCCCTCGTCCGGCCCGTTCTGGCCGGGCGGCCCCACCTCCGCTCCGCGCGGCCAACTCCGCGGCGAGGGGCCCCTGTTCCACAACGGGACGCCCTGGCACGGCGCCTGCCCCGCACCCGACCGTCCGGTACAGGCGCGTCACGGGTTCACACACCTGACGCGGTCCACTACCCTGGACCATCAGGTACACGATGCTGAACGAACCTCAAGTCAACTGCACTGGAAGGTCCCGTGAACACGCCCAGCGCCGCCCCCTCCACCCCGGCCCCGGTCGCCACCGGACCGGTATCCGCGCACCCGGTGTCCGGCGGGCCGCGCCGCCGGGGATCCCTCGGGCCCGTGGGTCTGGTCCTCGCCGGAGGTGTCTCCGTGCAGTTCGGCGGGGCGCTCGCGGTGAGCCTGATGCCACGGGCCGGCGCGCTCGGCGTCGTGACCCTGCGACTCGTGGTGGCGGCCGTCGTCCTGCTTCTGGTCTGCCGGCCCCGGCTGCGCGGCCACGCACGCGCCGACTGGGGCACGGTCGTCGTCTTCGGCGTCACCATGGCCGCGATGAACGGTCTCTTCTACCAGGCAGTGGACCGCATCCCTCTGGGTCCCGCGGTCACCCTCGAGGTCCTCGGCCCACTGGCCCTCTCCGTCCTCGCCTCCCGGCGTGCGGTGAACCTGGTCTGGGCGGGCCTCGCGCTCGCCGGCGTCTTCCTGCTCGGCGGCGGGGGCTTCGGCGACCTCGACATGGCGGGCGTCGGCTTCGCACTCTCGGCGGGAGCGATGTGGGCGGCGTACATCGTCTTCAGCGCCCGCACGGGGCGGCGCTTCCCGCAGGCCGACGGGCTCGCACTCGCGATGGCGGTCGCGGCCGTGGTGTTCGTGCCGCTCGGGGTCGCCGAGTCGGGCGCGAAACTGCTCGTGCCGACCACGATCGGCCTGGGCGCGGCGGTGGCGGTCCTCTCCTCGGTACTGCCCTACACCCTGGAACTCCTCGCCCTGCGCCGCCTGCCCGCCTCCACCTTCGCGATCCTGATGAGCCTGGAGCCGGCGGTCGCGGCGACCGCCGGCTTCCTGGTGCTCGACCAGTCCCTGAACGCGAGTCAGGCGGCGGCGATCGCACTGGTCATCGCCGCGAGCATGGGCGCGGTACGGACGCAGATCGGGCGGGGCGGGCCGGTCGCCGAGCCGGAGGCATGAGCGTCACCGGCGGGAGACGTACAGGTTCAGCGCCTTGTGCAGCAGGCGGTTGAGCGGCAGGTCCCACTCGCCGAGATACTCCACCGCCTGCCCGCCCGTGCCGACCTTGAAGCGGAGCAGGCCCAGGAGGTGGTTGGAGTCCTCCAGGGTGTCGGTGATGCCGCGCAGGTCGTAGACGGCGGCGCCCCCCTCGTGGGCGTCGCTGAGCATGCGCCACTGGATCGCGTTGTTCGGCTGGACCTCGCGCCTGCGGCCGGTGGAGGCGCCGTACGAGTACCAGACATGCGTACCGACCGTCAGCATCGTCGCGGCGGCGAGGACCTCGCCGTCGTGGTGGGCGAGATACAGCCGCATTCGGTCCGGGTCCTCGGCCGTCAGCGCGGTCCACATCCGCTGGAAGTACGGCAGCGGGCGCGGGAGGAAGCGGTCGCGCTCGGCGGTCTCGGTGTACAGGGCGTAGAAGGCCGGCAGGTCGTCGTAGTCTCCGCGGACCACCTTCACGCCGGCTTTCTCGGCCTTCTTCACATTGCGGCGCCACTGCTGGTTGAGACCGTGCTGGACGTCCTCCAGCGTCCGCCCTTCGAGCGGCACCTGGAAGACGTAGCGGGGCTGCCCCGCCGCGAAGCCCTCCGAGCCGCCCGGCTCCGTCTGCCGCCAGCCCAGTCGGCGCAGCCGCTCCGCGACCTCGGCCGCGCGCGGCTCGTGCTCGGTCGCCGGCACGTCGCTCAGCCGATGTGCTCCCGGGTCCGCGATCGCCGCCTTGACGGCGTCCGCGCTCCAGCGGCGCGCGACCACTGGCGGGCCCATCTTCACCGAGAAGGCGCCGCGGCTCTTCAGACGGTCGACCAGCGGCCGGAGCCACCGGTCGAGGTCCGGCGCGTACCAGTCGATGACGGGGCCCTCTGGCAGATAGGCCAGATACCGCTTGAGCTTCGGCAGCGGGCGCAGCAGGACCAGGCCCACACCGACCGGCCGCCCGTCGCCGTCCTCCTCGAACCAGCCGAGGCTCTCCGCCTGCCAGTCCGACTTCACATCGCCCCAGGAGGGCAGCTGCAGATGGCTGGCGGAGGGACGCGAGGCGATGAAGGCCAGGTGTTCCTCCCGCGAGACGGGGCGGATACGGAGGGTCATGCGGGTGCTCCTGGGTGCTGATGGGTGACGGCCGACGCCGACACGGACGCCGGACCGGGACCGGCTCCGGGCGCCGGGGTGTCGCGGCTCGCCGGCCGGGGCAGGGGCCGCTCGACCCCGCACCTCCATCCTTCCGAGGACCTTCCGTGCCGCCACGTCATCGGCGGGAGTTCACCGCGTTGGCCGTCACTCCTTCGTGCCCTCGCCACGGGCTCGTTCCAGCGCCTCCGCGAGCACCTCGGCCAGATGCCGTGCCTTGCGGCCCGCGAGCTGTTCCAGCTGGGTGCGGCAGGAGAAACCGTCCGCCAGGACCACGGCGCCGTCGGGTGCCGCCGCCACCGCCGGGAGCAGCTGGTCCTCCGCACACGCCTTGGACACCTCGAAGTGGCCCTCGGTGAATCCGAAGTCGCCCGCCAGCCCGCAGCAACCGCCGCTCAGCTCCCCGGTCAGACCCGCGGTCTCGCGCAGCCTGCGATCTGCCGCGTCGCCCAGGACGGCGTGCTGATGACAGTGGGTCTGGCCGACCACCGGGCGGTTCACCCCGGGGGGAGTCCAGTCCGGGGCCAGACGCTCCAGCACCTGCGCGAACGTGACCACCGCGGAGGCGAGGCGGGCCGCCCGCGGATCGTCGTGCAGCAGCTCCGGCAGGTCGGTGCGGAGCGCCGCCGCGCAGCTGGGCTCGAGGACGACCACGGGGAGACCGGCCGCGACCACGGGCTCCATCAGGTCCAGAGTCCGGCGCAGGACGGTGCGGGCGCGGTCCAGCTGCCCCGTGGAGACATAGGTCAGACCGCAGCAGACCCGGCCGCGGCGTGCCCTCGGGCCCGCGCCGACGGGCCACCCCTGCCCCGTACGCACCGCGGGCGGCAGGACCACGTCCAGACCCGCCGCCTCCAGCACCCGTACGGCCGCCTTGCCCACGGACGGCGACAGATGCTCCGTGAAGGTGTCGGGCCACAGGACGACACGCGAAGCGCCGTCCGTCCCGGTCCTCCTCCGCTCCGGCCCGCCGGGCTCCCGCCGCCACCATCGGGTGAACGTCTCGCGCGCGAGCCGGGGGATCCCGCGCTCGGGGGCGATCCCGCCCAGCCGCCTGCCCAGCGCCGCCGGCAGCCGGGCGGACGCAAGGGCGTTGACCAACGGCGCGGTCCTCGTGCGGGCGACCGCGCCGAGCCACACCGGCAGCCATCCCATCGCGTAGTGCGCGGCCGGTCTGCGCCGCCCCGCGTAGTGGTGGTGCAGGAACTCCGCCTTGTACGTGGCCATGTCCACGCCGACCGGGCAGTCCGTGCGGCAGCCCTTGCAGGACAGGCACAGGTCCAGGGCGTCCCGCACCTCCGTCGAACGCCAGCCGTCGGTGACCACCTCGCCCGCCAGCATCTCGTGCAGCAGCCGGGCCCGCCCGCGGGTGGAGTGCTCCTCCGCGCCGGTCGCCCGGAAGGAAGGGCACATCACGCCCGCCCCGGACACCGCCGTCGTACGACACTTGGCGACACCCACGCACCGGCGGACCGCCGCCGAGAAGTCGCCGCCGTCCGCCGGGTAGCCGAAGACGACGTCCACCGGCTCACGGGGGAGCACCGCGAATCGCAGGTTCTCGTCGAGGCGGGCCGGGCGCACCAGCATCCCCGGGTTGAGCAGGTCGTCCGGGTCCCAGACGTCCTTGGCCCGCTCGAACAGCGCGACCAGGTCCGGTCCGTACATCTTCGGCAGCAGCTCCGCCCGCGCCTGGCCGTCGCCGTGCTCACCGGAGAGCGAGCCGCCGTGGGAGACGACCAGTTCGGCGATCTCCTCGGAGAAGCGGCGGAAGCGGGCGATGCCTGGCGCCGACATGAGATCGAAGTCGATGCGGACGTGGATGCAGCCGTCCCCGAAGTGGCCGTAGGGCGTGCCGCGCAGACCGTGGTCGGCCAGCAGGCGCCGGAAGTCCCGGAGGTAGTCGCCGAGTCGGGCCGGCGGCACCGCGCAGTCCTCCCAGCCCGGCCAGGCCTCGCCGGCCCCGTCCGGTGTCCGCGTCGCCGTGCCGCTCGCGTCCTCGCGCAGCCGCCACAGGGCGCGCTGCCCGGCCGGATCCGCGACCACCACCGCGTCCATGACGTCCGCGGCCCGGACGATCTCCTCCGCAGCCGCGCGTGCCTGCGCCCCGCTCTCGCCGCCCACCTCCACGAACAGCCAGGCACCACCCCGCGGCAGCCCGGCCGACGGCGGTACGAGATCGGCGGCCATGCCCTCCACCGTCAGCGGGTGGTACGGCAGAAGTCCGGCCGCCGCCTCGGCGGCCGCGCTCTCGTCCGGGTACGCGAGCACGGCGAGCACGCGGGCGGGCGGTGTCCGGACGAGGCCGACCACCGCCTCGGTCAGCACGCCCAGGGTGCCCTCGGAGCCGCAGAAGGAGCGGGCCACGTCCGCGCCCCTCTCCGGGAGCAGCGCGTCCAGCGCGTACCCGGAGATGCGGCGCGGCAGTGCCGGGTACCCCGTACGCAGCAGCGCCAGCTCGCCCTCCACCAGCCGGCGCAGCCCGTCGGGTGCGCCCCGCCAGCCGGGGCCCAGGGTCAGCGGCTCGCCCCGGGCGGTCAGCACCGACAGCTTGCGCACACTGTCGGCCGTGGTGCCCCAGGCCACCGAGTGGGAGCCGCACGCGTTGTTGCCGATCATCCCGCCCAGCGTGCAGCGTGAGTGCGTGGAGGGATCCGGGCCGAAGCGCAGGCCGTGCGGGGCGGCGGCCTCCTGGAGGCGGTCCAGGACCAGTCCCGGCTGCACCACCGCCGTGCGCGTCCCGGGGTCGAGGGACACGATCCCGTTCATGTGCCGGGTGAAGTCGAGCACCACCCCGGTACCCGTCGCCTGCCCGGCGATCGACGTGCCGCCGCCGCGGGAGACGACCGGCACACCGCGCTCCCGGCACACGCTCAGCACCGCGGCCACGTCGTCCGCGTCGCGTGGCGCCACCACGCCGACCGGCTCCCGCCGGTAGTTGGACGCGTCCATGGTGTGCAGCGCCCTCGCGGTCCTGCCGAACTCGACCGCGCCCCGTACCGTCGCGCGCAGCTCGGCGTACAACCCACCGGTGTCGCCGTGGCCCGCCCCCGGCCGCGGCCCCTCGAGATCCGTCATGCTCCCAGGATGCATCCGGACGGCCCGCCGAACGGTCCCGTGGCGGCGTGGGCCGGACGGCAACGCCGAGGAGGTTTGCGCCCACCCCTCGGCCTGGAAGCCCCTCCGCATGACCACTACCGAAAGACCCCCCATAGACCTGGACCCCTTCGTCCGCGATCTGGACGCCGAGAGCGCCCGGTTGCGGGAGGCGGGCCCGCTCGCCGCCGTGGTGCTGCCCGGCGGCGTTCCCGTGTGGGCGGTCACGCACCACGCCGAGGCCAGACAACTGCTGACGGACCCGCGGCTGGTCAAGGACATCACCGTGTGGGGCGCCTGGCAGCGCGGTGAGATCGCGCCCGACTGGCCACTGATCGGCCTCGCCAACCCGGGCCGGTCCATGCTCACCGTCGACGGAGCCGACCACCGGCGGCTGCGCGCACTGGTCGCGCAGGCGCTGACGCCACGACGGGTGGAGGAGATGCGGGAGCGCATCACGAAACTGACGGAGGGTCTGCTCGACCGGCTGCCCACGGACGGCGGCACGGTCGACCTCAAGGCGGAGTTCGCCTATCCGCTGCCGATGTACGTCGTCGCCGATCTGATGGGCATCGAGGAGTCCCGACTGCCGCGCCTCAAGGAGCTGTTCGAGAAGTTCTTCTCGACACAGACGCCGCCCGAGGAGGTCCTCGCGACCCTCACCGGACTCGCGGGGATCATGGCCGACACCGTCGCGGCCAAGCGTGCCGTCCCCGGCGACGACCTGACCTCCGCCCTCATCGAGGCCTCCGCGAACGGCGACCGCCTCACCGACCAGGAGATCGTCTCCACCCTCCAGTTGATGGTGGCCGCGGGCCACGAGACGACGATCTCGCTGATCGTCAACGCGGTGGTCAACCTGTCGGCCCACCCCGAGCAGCGCGCCCAGGTGCTGAGCGGTGCGGCCGAGTGGTCCGCGGTGGTCGAGGAGACCCTGCGCCACTCCACCCCGACCTCTCATGTCCTGATCCGGTTCGCCACCGAGGACGTCCCGGTCGGCGACCGGATCCTCCCGGCGGGCGACGCGCTGATCGTGTCCTACGGCGCGATCGGCCGGGACGAGAAGGCGCACGGACCGTCCGCGGGCGTCTTCGACATCACCCGGGAAACAAAGAACCGGCACATCTCCTTCGGTCACGGTCCGCATGTGTGCCCCGGGGCGGCCCTGTCCCGGCTGGAGGCGGCGGTGGCGCTGCCGGCCCTCTACGGACGTTTCCCCGACCTGGACCTGGCGGTCCCGGTGAGCGAACTGCGCCACAAGCCGGTGGTGACCCAGAACGACCTCTTCGAGCTGCCGGTGCGGCTGACCCCGTAGGGCAGGGGGACGTCGAGGATCCCCGGACAGGGATCCTCGTATTTCCCTACAGGTCATGGGCCGGAGGGCGTCGTCTCATCGAACGGACACGTTTCCGCCCGGTTTCGCCGAGGGGATACTCTCCGGCTCGTGGCTGACATCCAGATTCCTGCTGACCTCAAGCCCGCTGACGGCCGATTCGGCGCGGGTCCCTCCAAGGTGCGGGTGGAGGCGCTGGACGCCCTCGCCGCCACGGGCAGCTCCCTGCTCGGCACGTCCCACCGCCAGGCCCCGGTCAAGAACCTGGTCGGCAGCGTACGCGAGGGCATCGCCGAGCTGTTCCAACTCCCCGACGGCTACGAGGTCGTCCTCGGCAACGGCGGCTCCACCGCGTTCTGGGACATCGCGACGCACGGTCTGATCGAGAACAAGTCGCAGCACCTCAGCTTCGGCGAGTTCTCCTCCAAGTTCGCGAAGGCCGCGAAGCTCGCCCCCTGGCTCGCCGAGCCCACGATCATCTCCTCCGAGCCGGGCACGCACCCGCAGCCGGAGGCCGAGGCGGGTGTCGACGTCTACGCCTTCACCCACAACGAGACGTCCACGGGCGTCGCGATGCCGATCGCGCGCGTCGACGGGGCGGACTCCGGCTCCCTGGTGCTCGTGGACGCCACCTCCGGTGCCGGCGGTCTCCCGGTCGACATCTCCGAGACGGACGTCTACTACTTCGCGCCGCAGAAGTCCTTCGCCTCCGACGGCGGCCTGTGGATCGGCGTGTTCTCGCCCGCCGCGCTGGAGCGCGCCGAGCGCGTCCACGCCTCCGGTCGCCATGTCCCGGAGTTCTTCAGCCTCCCGACGGCGATCGACAACTCCCGCAAGAACCAGACGTACAACACCCCGGCCCTCGCCACCCTGTTCCTGCTCAACGAGCAGCTGAACTGGCTGGGCGGCCAGGGCGGCCTGGACTTCGCCGTCCGCCGCACGGCCACCTCGGCCCGGACGCTGTACGGCTGGGCCGAGGACGTGAAGTTCGCGACGCCGTTCGTCGCCGACCCGGCCAAGCGCTCCCAGGTCATCGGCACGATCGACTTCTCGGACGAGGTCGACGCGGCGGCCGTCGCCAAGGTCCTGCGCGCCAACGGCGTCGTCGACACCGAGCCGTACCGCAAGCTCGGCCGCAACCAGCTGCGCATCGCGATGTTCCCGGCGATCGACCCGGCGGACGTCGAGGCCCTGACGAAGTGCGTCGACTACGTGATCGAGAAACTCTGACCTTCCCGCCGTCCACGTCGCCGAGGGGCGCCCGGTTCACACCGGGCGCCCCTCGCCCGTGTCTGCGTCCCGTCACCGGCGCGGATCGCGACGCAGCAGTCTCTTGATGCCGAAGACGAGGGCGAGGCCCACGGCGAGGGCCAGTGCGCCGATCCTGTAGTCGGCCTTCGGGGTCGACCCGCCGTCGGCCCCGGCGGGTTGACTCCCCTTCCCGGACGGCGACTTGGAGTCGCCACTCCCGCCGTAGGGCACGCTCTCGGCCTTCACCTGGCTGTCGGTCCCCTCACTGCCGTAGAGGAGCTTCGACCCGTCGGCCGTGTACGTGACGGACTCGCCCTGCTGTTGCAGGGGCACATCGAGCCGGCCCTGCCGCTTGATCCGACCGCCGTTCCACTCGTACGCGATGCCGCCGAAGTAGCCGCGTACGGCGAGCTGGCCGCCGTCGGGGGAGAAGGCGGCGTCGGTGGCCCACAGGTCGACGGGGGCGACGGGCCGGAAGACGTTCGTCCCGGTGGGGGACAGCTGCGCCGGGCCCTCGTAGAGATGCCCGCCGTCCTCCTTCTTGTCGATGATGTACACCCGCCCGGTCTTGGGGTGCACCACCAGCGACTCCGCGTCCCGTGCCCCGTTCGAGTACTTCACCACGTACTGGGTGGCACGGATCGTCTGGTCCTGGAGCACCTTGGGTTCGGGCAGCTTGTAGATCCAGACGTACGGCCAGGAACCGCCGAGGTTGTCTCCGATGTCGCCGACGTAGATCTGGTTCCCCGGCCCGATGGAGACGGCCTCGACGTCACGGGGGGTGCCGACGCCGCGCAGGGTGATCGTGGCGACGGTCTTCCCGGTGCGGCCGTCCACGGCATAGAGATACGGCCCGTCGTCGCTGTCGTTGTGGGTCCAATAGATCCCGGGGTGCAGACGGGAGGCGGCGAGCCCGCTGGACTCGGTGATCCGGGGGTCCTTGATGGTGAAGCCGCCGTCGTCGGCGGCGGACGCGGGCGCGGCGAGCGCACCGATGAGTAGGGCCCCGGAGAGGAACACGAGCGATCGACGCATGCCCCAAGCCTGCCATCCGAGCCTGTGGTCCACCGGCCCGTCGATCCGGACGGCGGCCCGCGGACGGGCGTGTCGATCCTCACACCGTGCCGCCCCATACGTCCGCCCTGCGTCCCGCGGCGATCGTCCATGATGAGCGGATGCTCAGGCTTATGCCCGTAGGCGACTCCATGACGATCGGCAGCGCGGGCGAACACACATGGCGTCACCGGCTGTGGCGCCATCTGTGCGCGACGTACGACGGCCCGTTCACGCTGGTCGGACCGCGCGAGACGCTGTACGACAAGGCCGCGGACGCGCCGACGTCGTACGAGTACGCCGAGCCCGCCTTCCCCCGCGCCCATCTGGCGGGCTGGGGCGAGGGCTGGATCCACATGGCGCCGCTGATCGCCGACGCCGTGCGCGAGTCACGGGCGGACGTCCTTCTGGTCTCGCTCGGCCTGATCGACCTGGGTTTCTACACGAACGCGGAGCAAACCGCGAAGAACGTGGAGGAGTTCGTCACCCGGGCACGGACCGCCGACCCGCGCATCCACATGGTTCTGCTCCCCGTGATCCCCAACATCCGGGCGCAGGAGGACGCCGAGTTCGGGACCGAGGTGGCCCTTTTCAACGAACTCCTGGCGAAGGCGGTGGCGGACCTGGACGAGCCCCGCTCGCCGCTCCTGCTGACCTCGGTGCCGCCGTCGTACGACATCCACCACGACACCTACGACGGCACTCACCCGAACGCGAGCGGCGAGCACAAGATCGCGGCCGCGTTCGCGGACGCGATGTGCCAGGGGTGGGGACTGTGCGAGGAGTACGACGCCGAATCGGCCTGACCGTATCCCGGCGTGCGCCGGTCACCGCGCGGCAACCGGACCCCGTCGGACTCACCCCGGGAACGGATGTGTTCCCCCGCGGCCGGCCCGGGCGGCGATCATCCCCCTTGCCTAGAGCGCACTCCACGCCGTTGGCTGGGCAGTCATGAAGTACACGCAGCTCGGACGCACAGGACTCAAGGTCAGCCGCCTCGTCCTCGGGACCATGAACTTCGGCCCGCAGACCGACGAAGCGGACAGTCACGCGATCATGGACGCGGCGCTGGACGCGGGTGTCAACTTCTTCGACACCGCCAACGTCTACGGCGGGCCCGATAACAAGGGCCGTACCGAGAAGATCGTCGGCAACTGGTTCGCCAAGGGCGGCGACCGGCGCGACAAGGTCGTCCTCGCCACCAAGGTGTACGGCAACATGGCCGCGGCCGGCGACGCCTGGCCCAATCACGACAAGCTCTCCGCCCTCAACATCCGCAGGGCGGTCGACGCCAGCCTCAAACGGCTGCAGACCGACTACATCGACCTGTACCAGTTCCACCACATCGACCGCCGGACCCCCTTCGAGGAGATCTGGCAGGCCATCGACGTGCTGGTGCAGCAGGGAAAGATCCTCTACGTCGGGTCCAGCAACTTCCCCGGTTACAAGATCGCCCAGGCCAACGAGATCGCGGCCCGGCGCAACGGCACCATCGGCCTGGTCAGCGAGCAGTGCCTCTACAACCTCGCCGAGCGTCGCGCCGAGATGGAGGTCATCCCGGCAGCCCAGGACTACGGCCTCGGTGTCATCCCGTGGTCGCCGCTCCAGGGCGGGCTGCTGGGCGGCGTCGTCAAGAAGGAGATCGCGGGTGGCCGCCGTGCCACCGGCCGCGCCGCCGAGACCCTCGCCGACCCCGGCGCCCGGGCGCAGATCCAGGCCTACGAGGACCTGCTCGACAAGCACGGGATCGACCCCGGTGAGGCCGCCCTGGCCTGGCTGCTGACCCGCCCCGGGGTCACCGGCCCCATCGTCGGCCCGCGCACCGCCGAGCAGCTGGAGTCGGCACTGCGGGCCGTCGAGCTGGAGCTCTCGCAGGAGGTCCTGGACGGTCTCGACGAGATCTTCCCCGGTCCCGGCCCCTCGCCGGAGGCCTTCGCCTGGTAGGCAGGCGCTGCCCCGGCCGGTCCTGGTCCTGAGGTCGTCCCGGCCTGCCCGGAAGAGTCTTCCGGGCAGGCCGGGACGTCCTGCGTCACAAGGAAGGGGTCGTCGCGGAGGGCTACTTTCCGATCGCCGCGGCCATCGCCACCACCGCGAACATCAGCACGAGCACACCGGCCATGATCCGGTTACGGGTCTTCGGGTCCACGTATCGAGACTAACCGGGCCCCGTCATCCGTCTGCCCCGAGCCCCCATCGGCCCACCGTCTCGTAGCGCGGCTGCTCCCCCGGCACCCCCGACCTCGGCAGCCTGCTGCGGACGAGGCTCAGCTCCCCGACCGTCCACTCCCGTCCCGCGAACACCTCGAGCGCCGCGACGTACGGCCGGAAGTCCGCGGCCCCCCGGCTGCTGCGGGCCAGCGTCAGATGAGGGCGGTAGGAGCGGTGCTCCCCCGTCTCCACGCCCGCCTTCCGGCCCGCGGACTCGGCACGGTCGGCGAGCAGCCCCATGGCGGCGACGTCCCCCGACGCCCCCACCCACAACGCCCGGCCGCCGAAACGTCCGCCTCTGTGCAGGGACAGCCGGAACGGCTCGGTGCGCCGGGCCGCCCGCGCCAGCCGCTCGGACAGATCCGGTACGACCTCCTCGTCCACCTCGCCGTAGAACGCGAGCGTGAAGTGCCAACCGGGCCGTGCCGTCCAGCGCATCCCGTCCGCCCCCGGCAGACGATCCAACGCATGGACGGTGGAGGCGAGTTCACGGATCGCTTCGTCAGGCGGCAGCACCGCGGCGAAGAGTCTCATGACCTCACCCTTCCAGGGAACGGATCACTCGGCCACCGTCATCATGGGGGATGCTGATACGCAAAGGCACCACCGACGACATCCCCGTGATCCTCGGTCTGCTCGACGGAGCGGTCGCGTGGCTCGTCTCACAGGGACGCACCCGGCAGTGGGGCACCCGGCCCTGGTCCGAGCTGCCCAGAGGCGAGGAGACCGTGCGCAAGTACGTGACGGGCGGCGAACCCTGGATCGCGGAGATCGACGGCGTCCCCGCGGGCACGCTCACCCTCACCGACGGGCCCGGCGCCTACCTGGCACCCGCGGACGAACCCGAACGGTATGTCCATCTGCTGGCGGCCGACCACCGCTTCTCGGGCCGCGGTGTCGGCAGCGCGCTTCTCGCCCACGCGATCGAGGAGGCCCGGCGCGCGGGCGTCGGTCTGCTGCGGGTCGACTGCTATGCGGGGGACGACGGCAAGCTGGTCGGCTACTACGAGCGCAACGGCTTCACCCGGACGGAGGCCTTCACCGTCGGCGAGGACCAGTGGCCGGGGCAGGTGCTGGCACAGCGCGTGTGACACCGCGAGGGGCGCCCTGGGGCGCCCCTCGGCCGGTCACACCGACGCCGTCGCCGGCTGTTCCCGCTGGGCACGCGGTACGAAGCGCACCCGCGGATACCCGCGGTCCCAGCCCACGGCCAGGCGCAGGCCGCCGACCCGCGCCAGGATCAGGCCGATGGTCACGGCCGCCGCGGCCGAGATCAGACCGCCCACCGCGAACCCGATCCGGGCGCCGTAGGCGTCCGTGATCCAGCCGACCACGGGGGCACCCAGCGGCGTACCGCCCATGAAGACCATCATGAACAGAGCCATGACTCGGCCGCGCATCGCGGGGTCCGTGCCCATCTGGACGGTGGTGTTCGCCGTGACGTTCACCGTCAGACCGCAGATCCCTATCGGGACCATGAGCAGCGCGAACAGCCAGAGGGACGGGGCCACGGCGGCCACGACCTCCAGCACACCGAAGGCGGCCGCGGCCGCGATCAGCAGGCGCAGCGGGGCCGTACCGCGCCGGGCGGCGAGCAGCGCGCCGGTGAGCGAACCGAGTGCCATCAGCGTGTTGAAGAGGCTGTAGGCACCGGCGCCTGCATGGAAGACATGGTCCGCGTAGGCCGAGAGCCAGACCGGGAAGTTGAAGCCGAAGGTGCCGATGAACCCGACGAGGACGATCGGCCAGATCAGCTCGGGGCGCCCGGCGACATAGCGCAGTCCTTCACGGAGCTGGCCCTTGCCGCGCGGGGCGCGCTCCACCACGTGCAGCTCCCGGGCGCGCATCAGCAGCAGGCCGCTGATGGGCGCGAGGAAGGACACGCCGTTGAGCAGAAAGGCCCAGCCCGTGCCGACACCGGTGATCAGGACACCCGCGACAGCGGGGCCGACCAGCCGGGCGGACTGGAAGTTCGCCGAGTTCAGGCTGACCGCGTTCTGCAGCTGCCCGGGGGCGACCATCTCGGAGACGAAGGACTGCCGGGCCGGGTTGTCGACGACCGTGGCGAGTCCCACGGCGAAGGCCGCGAGGTAGACGTGCCAGACCTGGACGTGACCGGTGAGGGTCAGGAAGGCGAGGACAAGTCCCGTGGCACCCATGGCCGACTGCGTGACCAGCAGGGTCCGGCGCTTGGGCAGGCGGTCGACGAGGACACCGCCGTACAGGCCGAAGAGCAGCATCGGCAGGAACTGCAGCGCCGTGGTGACACCGACGGCGGTGGAGGAACCGGTGAGGCTCAGCACCAGCCAGTCCTGGGCGATGCGCTGCATCCACGTGCCGGTGTTGGACACCACCTGGCCGAGGAAGAACAGCCGGTAGTTCCGCACGCGCAACGAGCTGAACATCGAGGACCTGGCGGGCTCGGCCCGCCCGGGGCCGTTCGTGGTGGACGTGGGGGGCTTCGAGCGTCCGGGGCTGCGGGGAGCACCGGTGGGGTCGTGGGCGGACGGGGAGTCGTGGGCGGCTGGTGCGGGGGCGGAAGCTGCTCCGGTTCCCGAACTCAAAAGATTTCGCCTCCTTGCGATGGGGTTGTCGTACGGCCGCGGGTGGGGGCCGCGTGTCACAGATGCGCGAGCTTCTCCAGGACGGGGGCGGCGGCGCGGAGTTTCGCCCACTCGTCCTCGTCCAGACCCTCGACCAGTCCCGCAAGGAACGCGTTTCGCTTCCGGCGGCTCTCCTCGAGCATCGCCTCGGCCCGTTCGGTCTGCGTGACCACCTTCTGGCGCCGGTCCTCGGGGTGCGGCTCCAGCTGGACCAGACCCTTGCTCTCCAGCAGCGCCACGATGCGGGTCATCGAGGGCGGCTGGACATGCTCCTTGCGAGCGAGCTCGCCGGGCGTGGCGGAGCCACAGCGGGCGAGGGTGCCGAGCACCGACATCTCGGTCGGGCTCAGCGACTCGTCGACCCGCTGGTGCTTGAGTCGGCGCGACAGCCGCATCACGGCGGAGCGGAGAGCGTTCACGGCGGCAGCGTCGTCGCCATGGGTCAGGTCAGCCATGCTCTTTAGCGTAACTCATTACCTTCTCTAAAGACCACTCGAGCACGCGTCCGTACGGGCGACACCGGCCGTCACCCTCTCCGCACCTTCGAGCCGGCCGATAAAACCCCTGAGCGGTACCCATCACCCATATGAGTGATACAGCAGCGGAACGTGACACACCGCGCGCCCCGGTCCGGCAACCCTCATAGCCATGGGGACCGACGTGCTCAGTGTGCGGGTGGACCGGGAGCTGCTCGACCGGCTCCGGCACCATGCCGCGAAAAGAGGAATGAGCGTCCAGGACTATGTCGTCCGGACGCTCACTCGGGATGACTTCGACGAGCGCTTCCACGCCGCCGTCGAGGAGACGGAACGCTTCTACGGGGTCACCTGACCCGGCGGAGGCGTCCGAGCCGCCGGGCCTCGCCCCGGCGGCTCAGGTCAGACCCAGCGCCGGCATCAGGTAGTAGAAGCCGAAGACCGCCGCCACCGCGTACATCGGGACCGGGACCTCACGACCGCGGCCTGCGGCCAGGCGCAGCACCACGAAGGTGATGAAGCCCATGCCGATGCCGTTGGTGATCGAGTAGGTGAACGGCATCATCAGCATCGTCACGAAGGCCGGGACGGCGATCGTGTGGTCGGCCCAGTCGATCTCCTTGACGGAGTTGGACAGGATCAGGAAGCCGACCGCGACCAGCGCCGGGGTGGCCGCCTGGGACGGGACCATCGTGGCGACCGGCGTGAGGAAGAGGGCCACGGCGAACAGCGCGCCCGTGACCACGTTCGCCAAGCCCGTGCGCGCGCCCTCGCCGACGCCCGCCGTGGACTCCACGAAGCAGGTGGTGGCCGATGAGGAGCTGGCACCGCCCGCCGCGACCGCGATGCCGTCGACGAAGAGGACCTTGTTGATGCCGGGCATGTTGCCCTCGGCGTCGGTCAGCTTGGCCTCGTCACCGATGCCCATGATCGTGCCCATCGCGTCGAAGAAGCACGACAGCAGGACCGTGAAGACGAACAGGATTCCGGTCAGCACGCCGACCTTGCCGAAGCCGCCGAACAGGCTGACCTTGCCGATCAGGCCGAAGTCGGGGGTGGCGACGGGGTTGCCGGGCCACTCCGGGACCGTCAGGCCCCAGGTCGAGATCTTCGTGACCGCGTTGAGGACGAGCGCGAGGACCGTCATCGCCACGATCGAGATCAGGATCGCGCCCGGCACCTTGCGCACGATCAGCGCGAAGGTGAGCAGCGTGCCGACGATGAAGACCAGGACGGGCCAGCCGTTCAGATGGCCGTCGCCGCCGAGCTGGAGGGGGACCGTCGTCTGGGCGACGTCCGGGATGCGGGTGACGAAGCCGGAGTCGACGAGACCGATCAGCATGATGAACAGGCCGATACCGATCGCGATGCCCTTGCGCAGGCCGAGCGGCACCGCGTTCATCACACGCTCGCGCAGACCGGTGGCCACCAGCAGCATCACCACGAATCCGGCGAGGACGACCATGCCCATCGCGTCCGGCCACGACATGCGCGGAGCGAGCTGGAGCGCGACGACCGTGTTCACACCGAGGCCGGCGGCGAGCGCGATCGGCACATTGCCGATGACCCCCATGAGCAGCGTGGTGAAGGCGGCCGTGACGGCGGTCGCGGTGACCAGCTGACCGTGGTCGAGGTGGTGCCCGTACATGTCCTTGGCGCTGCCGAGGATGATCGGGTTCAGCACGATGATGTAGGCCATCGCGAAGAACGTGGCGAAACCGCCGCGGATCTCGCGCGGGAGCGTGCTGCCCCGCTCGGAGACCTTGAAGTAGCGGTCGATGGCGCCGGACGGGGGCGTGGTGCCCGGCTGCTGCGGGGCGGGGACCTTGGCGGGAGCCGAGGTGGGCATACGGGACCTCAATGCTGCGGGCGAACCGGTGACAAAAACGATCGAGTCGGGCTGTCGCCTGATCACCAAGGGACTTCCTCAACGCTTCCTTTGGTGGTTCATACGAACAGAAGCAGCCAGACTCGAACCGTTTCAGTATGAACATATAAGGCGTAGATCGCTATCTCCGCGCGTAGACCGTTGGTGCGCAAGGGGTCCCCGCAGTTCCCGGGGTGTCCGCCGCCGCCGGCCGGGCTCCTCGTAAGCTGTGGGCATGGCGAAGTGGACCCCCAGACACGAGGCGCCGGAGCCCCTGGAGGGCCCCGTGGTCGCCACCATCACCGGCGGCACGATCCTCTGGTTCGTCCTCTTCCTGGCCCAGCTCCCGTTCTACGGCTGGTTCGCCGACCACGGGCACACCTGGTGGCTGTGGACCTGTCTGGCCGGCGCGGGCCTCGGCTGCATCGGGATCTGGTACGTCCGCAGGCGCGACGCGGCCATCAAACGGGCCGCGGCCCCGCAATAGCCCCGAGATTCCCCCTACACCCACCGCACGAGAGCCGTCCTCCCCCGGTCGGATCTTTGGGCTGCTCGGCGGGTGAACGCGCAAATCCACACGTACCGTCGAATGCATGACGCACATCGACGCGGGCGCCGAGCTCGATCCCGTGCACCCCGTCCCCGTGCCGGGGCAGACGCGGGGGCTGTCCGCCACCGAGGTGGCCGAGCGGGTCGCCCGTGGGGACGTCAACAACGTCCCCGTCCGCAGCAGTCGCACCCTGGGCGAGATCGTCCGCGCGAACGTCTTCACCCGCTTCAACGCGATCATCGGCGTGCTCTGGCTGGTCATGCTGTTCGTGGCGCCCTTCCAGGACAGCCTCTTCGGGTACGTGATCATCGCCAACACGGGCATCGGCATCATCCAGGAGTGGCGCGCCAAGAAGACCCTGGACTCGCTCGCGGTGATCGGCGAGGCGAGGCCTACGGTGCGCCGGGACGGAGTGGCCGCCGAGGTCGCCACCTCCGAGATCGTGCTGGACGACGTAATCGAAGTGGGCCCCGGCGACAAGATCGTGGTCGACGGCTCCTGCGTCGAGGCCGACGGTCTGGAGATCGACGAGTCACTGCTGACCGGTGAGGCCGACCCGGTCGTCAAACGGCCCGGCGATCCCGTCATGTCCGGCAGCTTCGTCGTCGCGGGGGCCGGCGCCTTCAAGGCCACCAAGGTGGGGCGTGAGGCCTACGCCGCCCAGCTCGCCGAGGAGGCCTCCCGCTTCACCCTGGTCCACTCCGAACTGCGCAGCGGCATCTCCACGATCCTCAAGTACGTGACGTGGATGATGGTCCCGACCGCGATCGGCCTGGTCATCAGCCAGTCGGTCGTCAAGCAGCACGGCTTCAAGGACTCCATAGCCCGCACGGTCGGCGGCATCGTGCCCATGGTCCCCGAAGGGCTCGTGCTGCTGACCTCCGTCGCCTTCGCCATCGGGGTGATCCGGCTCGGGCGCAGGCAGGTCCTCGTCCAGGAGCTGCCCGCCATCGAAGGGCTCGCCCGCGTCGACACCGTCTGCCTGGACAAGACGGGCACCCTCACCGAGGGCGGCATGGACGTCACCGAACTGCGGCCGCTCCAGGGCGCCGACGAGACCTACGTACGCAAGGTGCTCGGCGCACTCGGCGAGTCGGACCCGCGCCCCAACGCCTCCCTCCAGGCGATCATCGATGCCTACCCGGACAGCGAGGACTGGCGCTGCATCGAGGCGCTCCCCTTCTCCTCCGCCCGCAAGTACAGCGGCGCCTCCTTCAGTGAGGGCGACGGAGAGTCCAGTACATGGCTCCTGGGCGCCCCGGACGTCCTGCTGGACCCCGACGACCCGGCCCTGGCCGAGACCGAGCGGCTCAACGAACAGGGGCTGCGGGTGCTGCTGCTGGCCCACGCCGCCCGGGACCTGGACGACCCGCGGGTCACGTCCGGTGTCCGGCCCACCGCCCTGGTCGTCCTCGAGCAACGGCTGCGCTCCGACGCCGCCGACACCCTGCGCTACTTCGCCGACCAGAACGTCCACGCCAAGGTGATCTCCGGCGACAACGCGGTGTCCGTGGGCGCGGTGGCCGGAAAGCTCGGTATCGCGGGCGAGACGGTGGACGCGCGGCGGCTGCCCACGAACCAGGACGAGATGGCGAAGTCACTGGACAAGGGCACCGTGTTCGGAAGGGTCACCCCGCAGCAGAAGCGGGACATGGTGGGGGCGCTGCAGTCGCGCGGGCACACGGTGGCGATGACCGGCGACGGGGTGAACGACGTACTCGCGCTCAAGGACGCGGACATCGGTGTCTCGATGGGTTCGGGCTCGGAGGCGACACGGGCCGTCGCTCAGATCGTGCTGCTCGACAACAGCTTCGCGACGCTGCCCTCGGTGGTCGGCGAAGGCCGGCGGGTGATCGGGAACATCACCCGGGTCGCCACGCTGTTCCTGGTGAAGACCGTGTACTCGGTGCTGCTCGCCGTGCTGGTGGTGTGCTGGCAGGTGGAGTACCCGTTCCTGCCCCGGCATCTGACGCTGCTGTCGACCCTGACGATCGGCATCCCGGCCTTCTTCCTGGCCCTGGCCCCCAACAAGGAGCGGGCCAGGCCCCATTTCGTACGACGGGTGATGCGGTACTCGATCCCGGGCGGGGCCGTGGCCGCGATCGCGACCTTCGTCACCTACATGGTCGCCCGCCATCACTACACGGGCCCGGGTGCGCTGGACGCGGAGACCAGCGCGGCCACCCTCACCCTGTTCCTGATCTCCATGTGGGTCCTGGCGATCGTCGCCCGCCCCTACACCTGGTGGCGGGTGCTCCTGGTGGCCGCGATGGGCCTGGCGTTCCTGTTCGTCCTCTTCGTGCCGTCGCTGCAGCACTTCTTCGCGCTGAAGCTGGTCGGGATCGCGATCCCCTGGCTCGCGGTCGGCATCGCGGCGGTGGCGGCGGTCGTCCTGGAGTTCCTCTGGAAGTGGGTCGACCGCCGCTTTCCGGCGTGACGCGATGGCAGCGGGCCACCGCGTCCGAAGTCGCCGGGCCGGTTACCTGACGTCGACGAAGTCACCCGCGGCGTTGACCGCGGGGGTCGTCGTGTTGCCCGCGAAGGCGTAGCGGTAGTAGCCGTCGACTGAGGCCTTGACCGTGGTCCTCAGGTTGCCCGTGCTGCTCGTCCTGATGGTCTTGACCGTGGTGTAGGTGCTGCTGCCCTTCTTGCGGAACTGCAGCTTCACCGACTGGCCGGTGTAGTTCCCGTACTTGTTGGTCTCCCAGTTGGCGCGGGACAGCTTGCCCGTCACCGTGATGGTCCTGCCCTTCTTCACCGGCTCCGGCGAGGCGTTGACCGTCAGCGTGGAGGTGCGCTGGATCAGCGTCTTCGCGAGGCCGCCCCGGTCGGCGATGCCGATCTTGGAGATGTCCGGATCGGTCACGTCCAGCTGGCCGTTCCAGTCGATGGCCTCGGCGGCGGCGGTCCAGGAGCCCGCGTCGGCGTTCTCCAGATCTCCGTAGGCCGCGTAGATGTCGATCCTGCCCTTGCAGGCCGCGACGGTCGACGAGGTCGCGGAGCAGGTGGCCGCGGCGTCGCCGAGGACGAGGTTGCTCCAGTCGTCGAAGGAACCCTTGTAGAGGTACGGGTCCGTCTCGAAGTCCGGCGCGGTGACGTCGACGTCGGCGCCATGGGTCAGGGTGTACGAGACCGGGATGGAGACGTGGCTGGTGGGGCCCACCTTGTACGCCTTGCCGATCTTGAAGTTGGAGAAGGTGACGTTCAGCTCGTACGGCGCGCCCGCGGTGCGGGTGCCGGCGGTGAACGCCGTCCTGCCGTGCCCTGAGGCCTGCAGGACCGCTCCGAGGGCCGCGCGGTGGGAGGAGCCGGAGTCGGCGGCCCGGGCGGCCGGCGCGACGAGGACGGCGAGAGCCAGGGCGCCGGAGACGGCGGCCACGATGGCACGTGTGCGCAATGCGCTCCCCAAGTGGAGAAAGGGGCCTCCGCGGATTGGCTTCATGCGGGGCCGGGTGTGCTGAGCCTCTTGGCTCGGGTCAGCGGATCTGCAACCGGAACGAATGGTTGTACGACTCCTGATCCCTCGTTCCGTGGCCGGACAGTCGACGCAACGGTCCACGCGCCCTGGTGGGCGCGGGGACCGGCAGGCGCTTGTGTCGGATCACTTCACGTCGACGAAGTCACCGGCGGCGCTGACGCCCGCGACGGTCGCGGAGCCCGCGAAGGTGTAGCGGAAGTACCCGTCCGCCGACGCCTTGACCGTGGTCTTCAGGCTGCCCGTCGAGGACGTCTTGATGGTCTTCACCGTCGTGTAGGTGGTGGAGCTCTTCTTGCGGAACTGGAGCTGGACGGACTGGCCCGCGTAGCCCGTGTACTTGCCGGTCTGCCAGTCGGCGCGGGTCAGCTTGCCCGTCACCGTGATGGTCCTGCCCTTCGCCACCGGCTCCGGTGAGGCGTCCACGGTGAGCTTGCCGCCGCGCAGCACCTTGAGGTGCCCGAAGTCGCCCTGCCACGTCGCGTGGTAGTCCTTGTCGACCGCGACGGCGCCGACCGTCCAGGTACCGGCGTCGGAGTTGAGCAGGTCGCCGTCGGCGGGGCGGATGTCGACGGTGGCCTTGCAGTTGAGGACGGTCGAGGACGCGGCGGTGCACGTACCCGGGTTGTCACCGCCCAGGAGGGCGCTGGGCGCGGTGATCTTGGTGCCGCGGTAGATGACCGGGCCCGACGCGAAGGTGCTCGGGTCGAGGCTCGCGGAGTGCGTCACGGTGTAGGTGGCGGCGACGGAGACCTTGCCGGTGGCGCCGACGGCGATGTTCTTGCTCTGGTTCACCTTGACGTTCGAGAAGGTGACGGCAGGGCCCGCGGTGCCGGCGGCGTGGGCGGCCGGCACGGCGAGGGCGGAGAGGGCCAGGGCGCCGGTGAGGGCGGCCACGGTGGCACGAATACGCATTGCGTTCTCCACGAGGAGAAAGGGGCCCAGGGGTGCGATGCGCCGCCCCTGGGGCCCAAGTGACTGGGGAGTCTGTTGACTCGCCGGAGGAGATCAACGGGCGAAACGCATGGTTGTACGAGGCGGGATTCCTTTTTCTCTCCTTTACCGCAGCGCCCGCCCGCGCACCGGGCCGTCCGCCCCGATGCCCCGGTCACATACGGGCGGCGCCGGGGCCGGGCGGCCGGACGGCTCAGTCGAACCAGCGGTCCCGCGCCAGCTCCTCGGTGCGGGAGGGGTCCTCCAGCAGGGCGGCGACCTCGAAGCGGCGCGGCCACTGCCCCGCGGCCCAGGCGAGTCCCGCGGCGACCCCCTCGAGGGTGGCGGCGTGGAGCGCACCGTCCGAGGTCAGCCGCCAGTCGATCTCCACCCCGTCGACGACGAGTTCCTCGTGCTCGACGTACGAGGCGGGGGTCGCGGACCCGAGCAGCACCCGTACGGACTCCGGCACGTCGTGCTCGACGCCCTCCGAGGTGACCTCGCCCGTCACCGACTGGCTCAGCCGCCCCACCTGGAACAGCTCGGCGAGATCGGCGGCCCGCTCCGGGCGCACGGGCAGCAGCGGGACGCCCTCGGTGAACGGCAGCAGATCCGGCGAGTCGACCACCACCGCCTCGGCGGCGTCCACGACGGTCACCCGGCCGTCGACGACCGCGCGCAGGTCGTCCGGCAGGGTCACCTGCTCCGGGTCCAGGCCTGCCAAGGCGCCGTACAGGGCGTGCAGTTGGGCTGCCGAGACATGCCGGTCGGGGTCGGCGAGCCGGTCGAGCAGCTCCGCGGCACCGCCGGGTTCGTCGAGCAGGGCGGACACGGAGGTCCGTACGCCGAGTGCGCGCAGCACCTGCTCGTCCTCGAAGCCGGTCGCGTCGGCCTCGTCGTACAGGCCGCGCAGCAACGGGTCGCCGCCCGCGGCCCGCAGACCCGCGGGGCGCCGCCCGCCGAGCACCGGGTGACCGCGCAGCCACCAGGCGGTGTACGGCCGCACGATCTCGTGGGTGCCGTCCGGCAGCAGGATCCGCACGGGCTGGGTGAGCGCGTCCCGCAGCGGGGGCTGCGAGAGCAGGGCCAGGGCCTGCGGCCAGCGGTCGTCGTCGACGAGGTCGAGATCGCGCACGGCGACGACCTCGGTCGCGACCGGGGGTACCGGTGTGTCGGGCAGCCGGTCGAGGACGTCCTCGCACCAGACGTCGACGGCGTCGAGCAGCCCGACGTCGTCGGGCTCGGCGAACTCCGAGTCGCGGGGCTCCAGTTCGTCCGGGTCAAGCACCACGTCGGTGGCCCGGACCAGGGTGAAGTTCGCGAGCACCCCGCAGGCTGCCAGCGGCTGTTCGCCCCAGCGTTCGGTCATTTCGGCGTCCACGAAAGCGAGTTCGCCCGCGCCCATGACTTCGGCGAACGGGCTTCCGGGCAGCACGAGTTCACCGGCGGGAGCGAGCTCGCCGTCCTCGTCGGGCAGCGCCAGAGCGCCGAGCCAGGGTTCGTCACCGGGTTCGAGCCCGGCTTCGCGGACCAGGGCGAGCACGCTGTCGGCCAGTTCCTCGGCCTCCAGGCCCTCCTGGTCCCAGCCCGAGCCCTCGTCGTCGAGGGAGGCGGCGACGGCGGCCCTGACCTGCGGGGTGGTGAGCACGGCGCGCGGGGTCGCCGGAAGGGAGCCCAGCTTCTCCAGAAGGGGGTGGGCCGCGTCCGGGTGGGCGACCTTCAGACCGAGCCGGGCGAGTACGTCGGGGGCCACCGGCGGCCCGTCCCCGCCGGGCAGCAGGATCTGCCGGGGCCCGATGGTGGTGCGTCCGTCGGCCAGCGGGACGGGCAGCCCGGAGAGCCGGTCAGGGTCGACTCCGGCCAGGCTGTCGTACAGCCGCCACCACCAGTCGGGCTCCTTCTCGAGCCCCGCGAGCCGGTCGACGGCCTCCGTCAGCGGCACCCGGGCCACACCCAACGTGCGCAGTTCGACGCGGCGTTCCAGACCCGCAGGCAACAGACTCGGCAGGACCTCGGCGAGCACCCGGACGGTGGCCGCACCGGCACCCTCCACGATCTCGGCGTCCCGCGGACGCAGCGCCTCGGGCAGTTCGGAGTCGTCGCCCCCGTCGTTGGCGGGCGGCAGGAACGCGGTGCGCGGCAGCCGCTCGAGGACGGCCTGGCGCAGCGCGCCGTCCAGCTCCCCCTTGCCCAGCGGACCTGGGATCAGGTCGATGACTCCGGGCGTCACCGGGCGCCAGGCGGCGAGAAGTTCGGCGTACGCGTCGGCCGCGCGCTCCACCAGGTACGCGGTCAGCGCACCGGCCGCGGCATGGCGCCGGGTGGTGTCCAGCGGGAACGAGGCGATGAGCAGGGCGGGCACGCCGAGCGCCTCGTCGCTGGGGGTGGGCGCGTGCACCACCGGTGCGGTGCGTGGCTCGGCGGGGGTGCCGTCGGCGTTCACCGGGACGGCCCAGGTGACCGACCAGTGGGGGCGCAGCCGCTCCTCGACCGGGCGGTCGGCGAGGAGGTCCGCGGTGAGGGGGCCTTGCCGGGAGACGGTGCGCCAGCGGGTGGCGCCCCCGCGGGAGTCCTCGACGACCGTGTCGGCTCCGTCGATGCGCCGACGCAGGGTGCGCGGCCCGGCGCCGTCGATCTCGACGACGACCTCCTCGAGTCCGGGCAGGGCGAGCAGGAGCGCGTCGTCGACGCCCTGGAGGAGGCGTTCGGCGAGGTCGGCGGCGGCCGCGTCGCGCAGCGGCAGGATGACGACGGTGTCGTAGGGGTCGGGAGCCGTGCCCTCGGCGGCGAACGGCAGCCTGAGCAGCGGCACATGGCCGTCACGGCGGCGGATCTCGTCGCCGAGGCGCAGGCTCTGCCCGGCGGCCTCCTCGGCCAGTGCCCGGGCCTCGGCCAGGGACCAGCGGACACCGCCGTGCCGGCCGACGACCGCGGGCTCGTCGCTGACGGCGAGGACGGCCGCGAAGCCGACGCCGAAGCGGCCGACGGTGGACTCGTCACCGTCGCGCTTGGCGGAGGCCCGCAGCGTGGACAGCGACTCGGCACCGGCGGCGTCCAGGGGCGCGCCGGTATTGGCCGCGACGAGCACCCCGTCGCGGAGGGTGAGGCGGAACCGGCCCGGGACACCGGCCCGCGCCGCCGCGTCGGCGGCGTTCTGCGCGAGCTCGACGACCAGACGGTCGCGGTAGCCGCCGAGTACCAGGTCCTCCTCGGCGTTGGCGTCCTCCCGGAACCGGGCGGGGCTGGTGGCCCAGGCGTCCAGCACACCGCGCCGCAGGCGCGCCGTCCCAAAGGGGTCCGCGCCCTCGGCCGCCGGCTGCACGAACTTGCTCACGGTTCACTCTCCCTCTCAGCGCGTGCGGGACGAAGGTACCGTGCGCCGTGGGTGCCGCGGACCGCGGAATGCCGCCGTCGGCCGAGGTGGCCGCCGCCCCGGACCCTCCCGGGGCACCGCGTCAGGAGTGACCCAGCTCCGCCGCGGACTCGTCCGACACCGCCGGCACAGAGCCCGAGTCGGGGGACGGCCGCAGCGGGAACGGCTCCACCCTGGTCTCGTCGACCACCGGAGGGGCGGGCCGCGGCGTCTTGGGCATGACCGCCGCCTCCGAGTGCGCTCCGCAGCCGTAGGACAGGGAGACCATGCGGCCGTCCGCCGGGGAGAACTCGTTGGCGCACACGCCGAAGGCCTGCCCGAGCGAACCGCCCACCGGCACCAGGAAGGCGCAGCTGACGCAGGTCGCGGGCGCCGCCTGGGCCATGGGGGTCTTCGGCCCGAAGGCGTCCTCCCAGCGATCGGCCGCCGTGTGCAGTCCGTAGCGGGACAGCACCCGGGCCCGGCCCATGCCCAGTTCCTCCGCCACGGCCGCGATCGATCCACGCGTCGGCGCGATCGGCAGGTTCGCCGGGGCTCCGCCGGTGACCTCCGCGTCCTCCGCCTCGACCAGCTCCGCCATCTCCCCGGACACCGCGGCGTTGGGCGGCGGCTCCTCCTCGCCGCAGAACCCGGGCTCCAGGCGCAGGTCCTCGGCATCCGTCGGCAGCAGATCGCCGGGGCCGAGGTCACCCGGGCGCAGCCGCTCGCTCCACGGCACCCACTCCGGGGCGAGCAGCGCGTCGGGGCCGGGCAGCAGGACGGTCTCGTCGAGTGTGACCACCTTGGCGCGCGAGGCCCGGGCCACCGTCACCGCCCAGCGCCAGCCCCGGTACCCGAGCTCCTTGCACTCGAAGAAGTGCGTGACAACACGGTCGCCCTCGGACACCGTCCCGACATGCTCGCCGACCACGCCGGGCGCGGCCGTCTCCTCGGCGGCGGCGCGGGCGAGGTCGACCGCCTCGGCGCACAGGCGGTCGGGGGTGCGGCTTCGCGTTGTCGCTGCGCTCACGGGTATCGCTTCTCTCCTACGCCGTCTCACGGGTGCGCCCATCCTCGGCTGCGGGTGCGGACGGAGCGGACCAGCGGGCCGCGTCGACGTCCGCGCCCGATCGCGCTCGGGCACACCTACACCACCCATTCTGCGGGATGGATGAGAGGCGCGCGGCCGAGAACGATCGCCACGGCGCGCTACGCACGCTACCTTCTCCCGGCCGCTGCGCCCACACCGAGTCGCTGGGCATTCCCGGAGCGCGGCACTCCGCACACCGGCCGAAGGCCCCGCAGCGGCGGCTTCCGGCCCCCGAACACAGCGAGCCTGTTCCGTGTCCCGGACCGTCAGGCCCGCGCGCGCCGCCCCACCCGGTCCTCCCCCGGGCCGCCCGCACCCCCGCGGGACGCCACTCGGTCACATACGCGCGGTAACCGCACTACCCCCGCCGTTCTCGGGGCACTATGACGGGGTGGCAGCCGCGAGGTCGTCCCAGGGAACCGCCGGGGTCAACGGGGTCAAGGGACGTGAGCGAAGTGGCGGTTCGGGCCGGTTCGGCGGGTCCGTCCGCGCGGTCGGCCGTGCCCTCCACCTGCCCGTGACCGGCGCCGCCCGCGGCATCCGCAAGGCCACCCATGCGCACGGCGCGGGCGAGTCCGGGCTCGGCAAGCTGATCGAGCTGCATGCCGTGAACGGCGCGGGCGACGTGATGATCACCGTCGCCCTGGCCTCCACCGTCTTCTTCTCCGTGCCGACCGACGAGGCCCGGGGACGCGTCGCGCTCTACCTCGCCATCACCATGGCCCCGTTCACGCTCCTGGCCCCGGTGATCGGCCCGCTCCTGGACCGGCTCCCGCACGGGCGCAGGGCTGCGATGGCGGCCGCGATGCTCGCCCGCGCCCTGCTCGCGCTGATCATCTCGGGGGCGGTCGCGGCCGGCGGAATCGAGTTGTATCCGGCCGCGCTCGGCGTGCTCGTCGCGTCCAAGGCCTACGGAGTCGTCCGCAGCGCGGTGGTGCCCCGGCTGCTGCCGCCCCGTTTCTCCCTGGTGAAGGCCAACTCCCGGGTCACCCTCAGCGGCCTCCTCGCCACCGGCGTGGCGGCGCCGATCGGCGCCGGGCTGCAGACCATAGGTCCGGGCTGGCCGCTGTACGGCGCCTTTGTGATCTTCATCGCCGGCACGTTCCTGTCGTTCTCGCTGCCGCCGAAGGTCGACTCCGCCAAGGGCGAGGACGTCGCGCTGCTCGCCGCCGACGCCGAGCATCTGCGCGGCCCGCATCGCAGCAGCACCGGGCGCCGTCCGGGGCTGCGCACGGTCGGCCCCGCCGTCACCCACGCCCTGGGGGCCAATGCCGCCCTGCGCTGCCTGTCCGGGTTCCTGATCTTCTTCCTGGCCTTCCTGCTGCGCGAGCACCCACTCGCGGGTGAGAGCGCGGCGGTGTCCCTGGGCATCGTCGGCGTCGCGGCGGGCGCGGGGAACGCACTGGGCACGGCCGTCGGCGCCTGGCTGAAATCCCGCGCTCCCGAAGTGATCATCGTGACGGTCGTCGCGATGGCGCTGGGCGCGGCGATCACCGCGGCGATCTTCTTCGGCGCGTTCCTGGTCGCGTCCCTCGCGGCCGTCGCCGGGTTCGCCCAGGCACTGGCCAAACTGTCGCTGGACGCGCTGATCCAGCGGGACGTGCCGGAGCTGGTCCGCACCTCCGCGTTCGCGCGCTCCGAGACCCTGCTGCAGGTCGCCTGGGTGCTGGGCGGGGCGATCGGCATCGCGCTGCCGCTGAACGGGGTGCTCGGGCTCGTGGTGGGCGCCGTGATCGTCGCCCTGGGCTGGCTGGCGACCGTCAGGGGCCTGCTCGCCTCGGCCCGCCGCGGCGGCGCCGCGAAACCGCGGGTGGCCTGACCGGCGGGGCGTGCGGCACCTGATCGCACGAGTGCGCGGCACGTCGCACACCCCACGTGGGGAGTGGGCCGGACGTGCCCGATAGCCTTCGGCCATGACCGCACTGCGTTCCCGCCGCGCCGTAGCCGCCCTCGGCGCCGTCTCCGCCGGACTCCTCCTGCTGTCCGCCTGTAGCAAGCCGACGCCGCTGGCCACCGTCACGGTCGGTACGGACTCGGTGAGCACCGAGACCGACTGCTACAACGACGGCAAGGAGATCACCACCGCGCAGGCGGCGCCGTGCCTCGACCAGAAGTCCAAGGACATCAAGTCGATCAAGGTCGACACCGACGACACGGTCCGCTTCGGTGTCGACCCGAGCATCGCGGACCAGGGCTGGACGATCCTGATGAACGGTCAGCCGCTGACCGAGTCCAGCAAGAAGACCTACCGCACGATCCCGGGCAGCGTGTTCTTCAACGCGCAGTACGGCGCGAGCGGCAACTCCACCCTCGTCTCCATCAAGGAGGGCGAGAGCAAGGTGACGGGTCTGTGGTCCTTCAAGCTCGAGAAGGCCTCCTGATCACGTCCCGCGCACACGTTCTGATCGCCACCGCGGTCCCGGCCGAACGGGACGCGGTGGCCGGTGCGTTCGCCGGACCGGCCGTGGAGGTCCCGCTCCCCGGGGTGACCCTGCACCGCACCGGCACCCTGGACCTCGTCGCGGCCGGTGTGGGTCCCGCGCTCGCCGCCTCCTGCACCGCCTCCGCGCTCACCGCCGCCGCCCTGCGGGGCGCCCCCTACGACCTCGTGGTCTGCGCGGGTGTCGCAGGCGGTTTCGCGCCACACGCGCCCGTCGGCTCGCTCGTCGTCGCCGACGACATCGTCGCCGCCGATCTCGGCGCCGAGACCCCGGACGGATTCCTGCCCGTCACCGAGCTCGGCTTCGGCACCTCGGGTCACCGGCCACCGGAATCACTCGTACGAGACCTCGCCGCCGCCACCGGTGCGCTCACGGGTGGCGTGCTCACGGTCTCGACCGTGACCGGGAGCGCCGCGCGCGCCACGGAGCTGCGCGCCCGTCACCCGCATGCGCTCGCCGAGGCGATGGAGGGGTTCGGCGTCGCCGAGGCGGCCGCCGCGCACGGCACGCCCGTCGTGGAGATCCGCGCCGTCTCCAATCCCGTCGGCCCGCGCGACCGCGCCGCCTGGCGCATCGGCGACGCCCTCACGGCCCTCACCGAGGGTTTCGGGAAGCTCGCGCCCGTATTGGAGAGTTGGAATCAGCATGACCGCAACCCATGAGCCCGTCCGGATCGCCTACTCGCCCTGCCCCAACGACACCTTCGTCTTCGACGCCTGGGCGCACGGCCGGGTACCGGGTGCCCCCGGTCTGGACGTCACCTTCGCCGACATCGACATCACCAACGGCATGGCCGAGCGCGGCGAGTTCGACGTCCTGAAGGTGTCGTACGCCGTCCTGCCGTACGTCCTCGACGAGTACGCCCTGCTGCCGTGCGGGGGCGCGCTGGGGCGCGGCTGCGGCCCGCTGGTGCTGACCCGCGAGACGGGAACCGACCTCACCGGACGGACGGTCGCCGTGCCGAGCGAGAAGTCGACGGCGTATCTGCTCTTCCGGCTCTGGGCCGCGGACACCGTGCCCGGCGGGGTCGGAGAGATCGTGGTCATGCCGTTCCACGAGATCATGCCGGCGGTGCGGGACGGCAAGGTCGACGCGGGACTCGTCATCCACGAGGCGCGGTTCACGTTCCAGAACTACGGGCTGCACAAGCTCGCCGACATGGGCGAGCACTGGGAGGACACCACCGGCCTGCCCATCCCGCTGGGCGCGATCATCGCCAAGCGCTCGCTGGGTGCGGACACGCTGAAGCTGCTCGCCGACTCCGCCCGTACGTCCGTGCGCACGGCCTGGGACGACCCCGAGGCGTCGCGCGCGTATGTCATGGAACACGCGCAGGAGATGGACCCCGCGGTGGCGGACCAGCACATCGGCCTGTACGTCAACGAGTTCACGGCCGACCTGGGCGAGGACGGTTACGCGGCGGTCCGCGGACTGCTCACACGTGCGGCGGCCGAGGGGCTCGTACCGCCCCTCGGCCCGGACGCGCTCGTCTTCCCCTGACCGGGGTCAGACGTCCAGTTGGTCGGCGACCGCGCGCAGCAGACCCGCGATCTTCTTTCCGGAGGCCTTCTCGGGGTAGCGACCCTTCTCGAGCATCGGTGTGATGTTCTCCAGGAGGGTCGTCAGGTCCTGGACGATGGAGGCCAGTTCGTCCGGCTTCTTGCGCTGCGCGGCGGCGACCGACGGAGCCGGCTCCAGGAGGCTGACCGACAGCGCCTGGTCGCCGCGCTGGCCCGCGACGACACCGAACTCCACGCGCTGTCCCGGCTTCAGGGAATCGACTCCGGCGGGAAGTACCGAGGAATGGACGAAGACGTCGCCGCCGTCGTCGCGGGAGAGAAAGCCGAAGCCCTTCTCGCTGTTGAACCACTTGACCTTGCCGGTAGGCACGTCTGTCCTCGTCCTCGTACTCGTCGGAAACTGCGTCTGCAAAGTGTTTCGGGAAACTGCTCTGGATAGCACTACAGCGGGCCGTGTGGACCCGCCGGGACCAAGGCTAATGGTCCGGGGGCCGGTGACAAGACGTCGCCGAGTTGTTCCTCGCGCTGGGAACTACCCTGGTCCGGTGCGTGACAAAACCCAAGCGAATTCCGCCGCTGCCGGGGACGGGCTGATCCGTGCCGGTGCCATCGTCTTCTTCGTCGGCGCTGTGGCCACACTGGTCACCGTCGCCCCGCTGCTGCTCGGGACGAAACCTTTCCCGACGTACATGTTCGGCATGAGCATGCTCATGGCCGTGGGCTTCCTGATGGCCGGGGCGGGAGTGTTCCGGTCGATCGCGGCGGGCCGTAGGCGGGCGCGCGAGATCCGGTCCTAGGACCTACCTCGGCAGACCGTCGCCCGCACCGGAGTAGGAGCTCAGCCAGGCGGGGAACTCGGTGAGATCGGTGAGGACCACGTCGGCGCCCGCCGCCCGCAGTTCGTCGGCGGTGCAGGGGCCGGTCGCCACGGCGACGGAGAACGCGTCGGCGCCGCGGGCACCCCGGACGTCCCCGATGTGGTCGCCGACGTAGACGGCGGCGCCGTGTTCGATCAGCGCCTGAGACTTGCCCTCCGCCCACAGGTCGCCGATGACCGCGTCGGGCTCGATGCCCAGGTGCTCCAGGTGCAGCTTGGCGTTGGGCTCGTACTTGGCGGTCACCACGATCGCGCGCCCGCCGGCCGCCCGCACGGCCTCGATCGCCGAGCGGGCCCCGGCCATGGCGGGCGTCGCGGCGATCGCGACATCGGGGTACATCCCGCGGTAGAGGTCGGCGGTGGCGGCGATGCGTTCCGCGGGGAACCAGTTGACCAGTTCGTCCTCCAGCGGCGGACCGAGCCGGGTGATGGCCAGATCGGCGTCGATGTACGTCCCGGTGCGCGCGGAGAGCGCCTGGTAACAGGCGCGGATACCGGGCCGGGAGTCGATCAGCGTCATGTCGAGGTCGAAGCCGACGGTCAGGGCGCGAGAGGTCATATGGGCGATTGTCCCAGGCGGCGTCGGCCGGGAGACAGGGGGCCACCCTGGGCCGCGCGGCACCGCCGGTTCGCTCACCGGGCTCGCTGCGCCCGCCAGAACAGGTACAGGGCGGAGGCGACGGCCGCACCCCTGGCCACCCAGGGCCAGGTCTGGGCGACCGCGTCGTTCATATGGCCCGCAGCGACGGGTTCGCCCCAGCGGCCGCTCGTGCGGCCCCACAGCCAGACGATGCCGGCGACCGCCGCCAGGCCGGGCATGCCCATGACCGCCCACTTGGACTCGGCGGGGCTCAGCCTGCGGGACGCCCAGGCGATGAGCCAGCCGAGGCCGAGGGCGATCCAGTTGCCGAGCACGGCACCTGCGATCAGGAGCACGGCGGCCAGAAGCAGCAGAGGATTGCGTCGCCCGGTCGGCCGGAACAGCCGGCGGGGCGGGGCGACCGTCGCCTCCTCGGCGGCGGGAGCGGCCTCCGCCACGGGCCCGGGGTCCTTCGGGGCCTCCGGCTTCGGCGGGGTGCCCGGCGGCGGTTTCAGCAGCTCGGGGATCTCCACGCCGCCGACGAACCCGGGCACGCTGTCGCCGAGCCCGAACCCGGCGCCGGCCCCGCCCTCCACCCGCCACCAGTCGGGCCGGGTGGCGCTGTCACCGAGTTCGTGCGCGCCGGCCAGGTGGGGCGGGGACGCGGCATTGCCGGAGGAGTCCTCGGGACGGGGCTCGGCGGGGCGGGGGCGTGGCACCACCCGCCGCAGACCCTTGGGGCGCTCCTCGAAGTCGCTCGCCCGCTGCACGGGGACGGCGGCCGGACGGCTCTCGGAGCCGGCGTCCGCGGGGCCCCCCGACGCGGCGGCGACCACCTCGTCGGGTGTACCGAGGCGGTCGAGGATGCGGCGGACCGCGGCCGGGCTGTCCACCGGGGACTTCGCCCGCCGGCGGTCGATCTCGTTGCGCAGCTCGGAGACGAGCCGCATACGTGCGACCGACGGCAGCTGACGCTGCTGGGCCAGGTCCCCGACCCGGCTCAGATAGTCGAAGACCAGCTGGTCGCTCTCGATCCCCACGAATCCCCTCCGCGGTGGGCCGCTTTGAGACGTACCGTATCCCCCGCGAACCGTCCCCGGGGGATCCGCCCCCGGACCTTGTATCGGTCCGGCCGGCCCCGCCCTGGAGCCCTCCGCCCGGCTTCGCCCGGGCGGAGGGATCCCCGCGACGTCCCGGTCGCGTCCCGACCGGGCTGAACGGTGTGCACCTCCGCCCCACCGCGACAACACCCGCTACCGTGGACCGGATGACCCCCGAGGAGCGCTCACGCAAGGAATCGCCGGGCACGGGAAGCGGCGCCGCCGCACCGCGCTCACTGGCCGAGTCCCTGCGCGCGCGGGACGACGTCTCCCTGTCCGCCCTCCTCCGCGCCCGCCCGGACCTCATCACCCCGGTCCCCACCGACCTCACCCAGCTCGCCACCCGGGCAGCCACCCGGGCGAGCGTCGTCCGTGCGCTCGAGCGCCTCGACCGGTTCGCCCTGCAGACCGCGGAGGCCCTGGCCGTCGCCGGCGACCCCGCCACGTACGAGGAACTCCTCGGCCTGATGGCCGGTGACGACGGACCGCAGGCCGATCCCCTGGTCGCCGAGGCCCTGCCCCGCGCCCTCACCACGCTGCGCGACCAGGCCCTCGTCTGGGGCGCGGACGACCGGCTGCGGCTCGTCCGCACGGCCCGGGAACTGCTCGCCCCGTCCCCGCAGCACCCCTCGCCCACCGGCCTCGGGCCCACGGTCGCCGAGGCCGCGGGCGGCATGTCCCCGGGGCGGATCCAGGAGATCCTGACCGCGGCCGGACTGCCCGCCACGCACGACGCCGTGTCCGCCATGACCTCCCTCTCCGAGCTGTTCGGCGACCGCGCCCGTATGGCCGCGCTCCTCGAGAAGGCTCCGGCCGAGTCCCTCGAGGTGCTGTCCCGGCTGGTGTGGGGCCCGCCCTACGGCCAGGTCACCCCCAACCCCGCGCCGCGCCTGCGCTGGTTGCTGGACCGCGGCCTGCTGCTGCCCTCCCCCAGGCTGTCGGCCGGACTCGAACAGGGCAGGCCCCCCGCCCCCGGCACGGTCGTCCTGCCCCGTGAAGCGGCCCTGCATCTGCGGTCCGGCCGAGCGCACCACCACACGGAGCCGCTGCCGCCCGTCGTGGAGGCCGCCGCCACCCACTCCGCGCACATGGTGGACGCGACCGCGGCCGGTCAGGCCTACACCGCGCTCGCGACCGTCGAGGAGCTCCTGAAGGACTGGGACGAGGGCGGCCCTTCGGTACTGCGCGCGGGGGGCCTGAGCGTACGGGACCTGAAGCGGACCGCCGTGGCACTCGACGTGTCCGAGCCCGTGGCCGCCTTCTGGGTCGAACTCTGCTATGCGGCGGGCCTGTTGGCGTCCGACGGCGAGGCGGACGAGCGCTACGCGGCGACCCCCGCGTACGACGAGTGGACGGAGCTGCCCCCCGCCGGGCGCTGGACCCGGCTGGCCACGGCCTGGCTGACCGCGACCCGCACCGCGGGCCTCGTCGGCGGCCGGGACGCGAAGGACCGTGCGCTCTCCGCGCTCGGCCCCGGCCTGGACCGCTCGGCCGCCCCTGAGGTCCGCCACCGCGTCCTGACGCTGCTGGCCGGACTCCCCGAGGGCGCCTCCGCCGCGCGGGAATCCGTCCTCGCGCGGCTCCGCTGGGAGCGCCCGTTGCGCGGCGACCGGCCCGCGGCCGACGACCTGCGCAGCCGGCTCGCCCAGTGGACGCTGTCCGAGGCGGAGCTGCTGGGCGTCACGGGCCGCGGCGCCCTGTCCGGGCACGGCCGTGCCCTGCTCGGTGAGCGCCCGGACCACACCCCGCCCGCCGAGCCGACCGGTCCGGGCGACAAGCTGCCCGTCCACCGGCAGCACCACCGCCCCGCCCCGTACGAGCCCCTCACGGCCGCCGAACAGACGGCGGCCGCCGCCCGCGCCGCTCGTCTGCTCGCGCCCCTGCTCCCCGAACCCCTGGACCACGTCCTGCTCCAGGCGGACCTGACGGCGGTGGCGCCCGGCCCGCTGGAGCGACCGCTCGCCGACATGCTGAACGTGCTCGCGGACGTCGAGTCCAAGGGCGGCGCGACGGTCTACCGCTTCACACCGGCCTCCGTGCGCCGCGCGCTCGACGCGGGCCGTACGGCCTCCGATCTGCACGCCTTTCTCGCCGCGCACGCGCGCACCCCGGTCCCGCAGCCGCTCGCGTACCTGATCGACGACGTGGCCCGCCGGCACGGGCACCTGCGGGTCGGCGCCGCCTCCGCGTATCTGCGCTGCGACGACGACGCCCTGCTGAGCGAGATCCTCGCCGACAGGCGCTCGGCCGGCCTGCGCCTGCGCAGGCTGGCCCCGACGGTCCTGGCCGCCCAGTCCGATCCGGCGGTGCTCCTGGAGGGCCTGCGCACGATGGGCTTCGCCCCTGCGGCCGAGTCCGCCGAGGGCGACGTCCTGATCACCCGCGCCCATGCCCACCGCACCCCGCCCCGTACCCCGCCCGAGCCGGTCCCGGACGGCCCCCCGACCCCCGACACCACACTGCTGACGGCGGCCCTCCGCGCGGTACGCGCGGGCGACCTGGCGTCCACGGCGCCGCGCAAGCCGACGGGAGCCCCCGCCACGGGCGGCGATCTGCCCCGCACGACCTCGGCCGAGACCCTGGCCACCATGCAGGCCGCCGTCCTCACCGGCGAGTCCCTGTGGATCGGCTACGTCAACGCCGAGGGCAGCGCCAGCCAGCGGGTCATCGCTCCCATCCGCGTGGAGGGCGGCTTCGTCACGGCCTACGACCACACGGCCGACGAAGTGCGCACCTATCCGTTGCACAGGGTCACCGGGGTGGCCGAGCTGGCGGACGACCAGCTGTGATCACCCCCGTATGAGGCACACTGGACGTTTGGCCGCACGATCAGGCCACATGGAAAGGGTGCCGCGCGTGAATGGTCCGCTCATCGTTCAGTCCGACAAGACCCTGCTTCTCGAAGTCGATCACGAGCAGGCCGACGACTGCCGTCGGGCCATCGCTCCGTTCGCCGAACTGGAGCGCGCTCCCGAGCACATCCACACCTACCGGGTGACCCCGCTCGGACTGTGGAACGCGCGGGCCGCCGGGCACGACGCCGAGCAGGTCGTCGACGCCCTCGTGCAGTACAGCCGGTATCCGGTGCCGCACGCGCTGCTCGTCGACATCGCCGAGACCATGGACCGCTACGGGCGGCTGACCCTCAGCAAGCACCCCGCGCACGGCCTGGTCCTGACGAGCACCGACCGGCCGGTGCTCGAGGAGGTGCTCCGGTCCAAGCGGATCGCCCCGCTGGTCGGTGCGCGGATCGACCCGGACACCGTCGCCGTCCATCCCTCCGAACGCGGGCAGATCAAGCAGGTGCTGCTCAAGCTGGGCTGGCCGGCCGAGGACCTCGCGGGCTACGTGGACGGCGAGGCGCACCCGATCGAACTGCGCGAGGACGGCTGGGCCCTGCGGCCCTACCAGAAGCAGGCCGTGGAGAACTTCTGGCACGGCGGCAGCGGTGTCGTCGTGCTGCCCTGCGGCGCCGGCAAGACGCTCGTCGGCGCCGGTTCGATGGCGGAGGCCAAGTCCACCACCCTCATCCTGGTCACCAACACCGTCTCCGCCCGGCAGTGGAAGCACGAGCTGGTGAAGCGGACCACCCTCACCGAGGACGAGATCGGCGAGTACTCCGGCACACGCAAGGAGATCCGCCCGGTCACCATCGCCACCTACCAGGTACTCACCACCAAGCGGAAGGGCGTCTATCCGCACCTGGAGCTGTTCGACTCCCGCGACTGGGGCCTCATCGTCTACGACGAGGTGCATCTGCTGCCCGCGCCCGTCTTCAAGTTCACGGCGGACCTGCAGGCACGGCGGCGGCTCGGGCTGACGGCGACGCTGGTGCGGGAGGACGGCCGCGAATCGGACGTGTTCTCCCTCATCGGCCCCAAGCGTTTCGACGCGCCGTGGAAGGAGATCGAGGCCCAGGGGTACATCGCGCCCGCCGACTGCGTGGAGGTGCGGGTCAACCTCACCGACGCGGAGCGGCTCGCCTACGCCACCGCCGAGACGGAGGAGAAGTACCGGTTCTGCGCGACCACCGACACCAAGCGGAAGGTGACCGAGGCCCTGGTGCGGCGCTTCGCCGGGCAGCAGATCCTCGTCATCGGGCAGTACATCGACCAGTTGGACGAGCTGGGTGAGCACCTGGGCGCGCCCGTCATCAAGGGCGAGACCACCAACGCCCAGCGCGAGAAGCTCTTCGGCGCCTTCCGCGAGGGCGAGATCAGCGTGCTCGTCGTCTCGAAGGTGGCCAACTTCTCCATCGATCTGCCGGAGGCGACCGTCGCCATCCAGGTCTCGGGCACGTTCGGCTCCCGGCAGGAGGAGGCCCAGCGGCTGGGACGGGTGCTGCGCCCCAAGGCCGACGGCCATCAGGCCCACTTCTACTCGGTCGTCGCCCGCGACACCATCGACCAGGACTTCGCCGCCCACCGCCAGCGCTTCCTGGCGGAGCAGGGGTACGCCTACCGGATCATGGACGCCGACGAGCTGCTGGCCGAGAGCTGAGTCACCGGCGGGGCACGGCACGCAAAGGGTGCGCGCGGTCACGGTCCGTCGGAGGGCTGACCCGGCCCCGCGCACCCGGGCGGTGCCGCCCGGCTGTGGGATGCGGGCGGGCGCCCGGCGGGACGCCCGTCAGCGGCGGCTGCGGACCCCGGACTCCTCGCCGTACTCACCGAGGAGCACCACGTCGATCGTGGCGCCCACGAAGACCTTGACGGCACGCAGGGCGTTGCCGAGGCGATGGCGACGGTGGTCCCCGTCGAGGGCGGTCGCGCCGGGCGGAGGGCCGTGCCGGGCGGGTGTGAAGCTTGCTGCGCTCATGTCTCCATGGTGGAACCGCGTGCCCCGAACGGCGTCGGACCAAGGACGTAACCTTCCCGCCCGCCCCGTACCCCTCCGGTCTCCCCCATGTCGTACTCCGGAGGGACGCCGTCCCTTAGGGCACGGGGGTCGTCATCCCCGAGACGCCGAAAAATCCGTTGGCCACCACATCCACCCGTCACCTAGAATCCCCTCTCTTGCCCGCCTCCCTTCACGGAGAGCCGCCGTCCGGACGGAAACCGGACGGCACGACAGCCACCAGCCATCGCGAGGAGCCGCCCGGCGCGCGCACGCGCTCCGATCGGCCCGCCTCCCCTGTCCTCCCGGCACCGCGCGAACAGGGGAGCCCACCGCCCCGGAGGCACCTTTCCGTGTCCAGCCCGTCAGCACCGTCCGCCCCCGATCCTCTTTCCGCCCCCTCCTCGCCCGACCCGCTCACCCGCGAGCGCTCCCACCTCGCGCGGTCCCGGGCCGCGCTGCGCGCGATGCGCGAGGACGTGGAGAACCTCGACATCAGCGACGTCACCGCGAACTGGGTCAACGCCGAGGTCCTCGCCCGTCAGATCGACGAGCGCATCAAGGCCCTCGCCGACCTCAGCCACACCCCGCTGTTCTTCGGCCGCCTCGACTACCTCCACGCGCCCGGCGCCGACCGGGCCGAGGGTGCGGACGGCGAGCGCTTCTACATCGGACGGCGGCATGTGCACGACGCCGACGGCGACCCCATGGTCATCGACTGGCGCGCCCCCGTCTCCCAGCCGTTCTACCGGGCCTCGAAGAAGGACCCGATGGACGTCGCCCTGCGGCGGCGCTTCGGGTACACCGGCGGGGATCTCACCGCGTACGAGGACGAGCACCTCTCCGACCCCGCCGAGGCCGCCACCACCAGCAAGCTGCTCCAGCAGGAGATCGAGCGCCCGCGTGTCGGTCCCATGCGCGACATCGTGGCCACGATCCAGCCGGAGCAGGACGAGATCGTGCGGTCGGGGCTGTCGGGGACCGTCTGCGTGCAGGGGGGTCCCGGCACCGGAAAGACGGCCGTCGGCCTGCACCGGGTCGCGTACCTCCTCTATGCGCACCGTGAGCGGCTCGCCCGCACCGGCACCCTGGTCATCGGGCCGAACGCGTCCTTCCTGCACTACATCGAGCAGGTGCTGCCCGCGCTCGGCGAGCTCGCGGTGAAGCAGGCGACCGTCGACGACCTCGTCGCGCACGTCGAGGTGCGCGGCACGGACACCGCGGCCGCCGCCGTGATCAAGGGTGACGCGCGGATGGCGGAGGTGCTCCGACGGGCGGTCCGCTCGCATGTGACGATGCCCACCGAGCCCGTCATGGTGGTGCGCGGCTCCCGGCGCTGGCGGGTGCCGGCATACGAACTCGAGGAGATCGTCCGCGAGTTGCTCCAGCGGGACATCCGCTACGGCGCCGCCCGCGAGGCCCTGCCGCAGCGGATCGCGCACGCCGTGCTCGTACAGATGGAGCGGTCCGGGGAGGCCCCTGACGACCGTGTGCAGGACGCGGTCGCCCGCAACAGCGCCGTGAAGGCGGCGGTCAAGGCGGTCTGGCCGCCGGTCGACCCGGCGAAGCTGGTCCTGCGTCTGCTCGCCGACGCGGACTTCCTCGCCGCGCATGCGGAGGGGATGCTCGACGAGGAGGAGCAGAAGGAGATCCTCTGGGCGAAGCCCGCGCGGTCCGTGAAGTCCGCCAAGTGGTCGCCCGCGGACGCGGTTCTCATCGACGAGGTCACCGACCTGGTCCAGCGCACTCATTCGCTCGGGCACGTGGTCCTGGACGAGGCCCAGGACCTGTCCCCGATGCAGTACCGGGCGGTGGGCCGGCGCTGCACGACCGGTTCGGCGACCGTGCTCGGCGACCTGGCGCAAGGCACGACCCCCTGGGCGACGCGGAGTTGGCAGGAGGCGCTCGCGCACCTCGGGAAGTCGGACGCGATGGTCGAGGAGTTGACGGCCGGTTTCCGCGTGCCGACGGACGTGATCACGTACGCCTCCCGGCTGCTGCCGCACATCGCGCCGGGCCTGACACCGGTGGCGTCGGTGCGGGAGAACCCGGGCTTCTTCCAGGTGCGTGCGATCAGCGCGTCCGAGGAAGTGGTCGCCGCCTGCGCGGAGTTGCTGCGCAACGAGGGCTCGACGGGCCTGATCGCGGCGGACGGGAGGATCCCGGTGCTCGCCGAGGCGCTCACCGCTGCGGGCATCGATTGTCTGGGCCCCGGCGAGGAGACGACCCACGAGACCCGGCTGACCCTGGTCCCGGCGTCACTCGCCAAGGGTCTCGAGTACGACTACGTGGTCCTCGACGAGCCGCAGGCGGTCGTCGACGGCGAGCCGGACGAACGGACGGGTCTGCGCCGCCTGTATGTCGCGCTCACACGTGCGGTCTCGGGCCTGATCGTCACCCACGCGGCCCCGCTGCCGCCCGAGTTGGGCTGAGACGACCGGGGCCGTCACGGCACGGCCCCCGGTACGGGCCCGGATGCGCCGGGCGGCCGTCGCGAGCCCATCGGCACACGGCAGCCGCCCGAAGAAGCACCGGCCACGCGCCGGGGCGCCACCGGCCGGGGTCTCGGACTGCCATACGCCATACCCGAACACCTGCCGCCCGGCGGAGAACGATCCGCGCCGGGGCGCCACCGACGCCCACGGCACAATCAGACCTCCACGACCACGTCACACCCGAACGGCAACGGCCGGCAAAGGACGGTCCGCACCCCGGCGGCACCAGCGGCGCATCAACGGCCGTACGTCACATCCGAACACCAGCCGCCCGGCAAAGGGCGGTTCCGTACCGCCGCGCCACCGACCGGCCGGACGTCCACGACCGCGCGCCACACCCGCCCGCCGGCTGCCCGGCAAGGGCCGGTCCGCACCGCGGCGCCCCGTCCCCGCGGCCCCGGCTAGGCGTCGACCGCCGTGCGCCACACGCGTACGGCCTCTGCCGAGACCGGTGCGGTCCAGCCGTGCGGGCGGGCCGCCCCGCCGATGTGGAAGGCGTCGACGCCGACCGCGCGCAGCCGCGGCACATGCTCCAGGCGCAAGCCGCCGCCGACGAGGAGCCGCTGGGTGTAGCCGGGCTCCCCGTGCCGTGCGGCCTCGGTGATCAGGGTGGGCAGTCCGTCGTCCACACCGTCCCGCGAGCCCGCGGTGAGGTAGGTGTCCAGGCCCGGGAGCTCGGCGAGTTGCTTGCGCAGGGCGTCGCGGTCGGTGGCACGGTCGATCGCGCGGTGGAACGTCCAGCGGCAGCCGTCCAGCTCCGCGACCAGCCGCTCCACAGCACCGAGGTCCGGCCCGCCGTCCTCGCCGAGGAAACCGAACACGAACTCGTCGGCCCCGGCCGCGCGCAGCTCGCCCGCGGTACGGACGAGCGCCTCGAGGTCACCGGCCGCGAACCCGTCGCGCAGGCGGAGCATCACGCGCAACGAGATGCCGACGGCGGCGCGGATCCCGGCGAAGGTCTCGACCGGCGGGGTGAGCCCGTCGGCGGCGATGTCGGTGACCAACTCGAGGCGGTCCGCGCCTCCGGCCTGGGCGGCGAGCGCGTCCTCGACCCCGAGGGCGATCACCTCCAGGACTGCACGCGTGCTCATAGGACCCCTTTCCTTGGTGTTCCCCTGGAGCGACTACAGGTCTAGTCCAATCCAAAGGGTACGACGGCGGGGTGCCCGCGCGCGAGAAGATCACTCCGGGGACGGCTCAGCGGAAGAGGTTCAGCTCCTTCTCCGACACCCCCACCAGCTCGTACGACGCTCCCGTCGACGGACGGCCCGAGTAGAGCCGCACGAGCGTGGCGGAGCCGCCGAGGAACCGGGCCGGCGGCCGCTCGCCGTTCCTGTCGCCGAGGCGCAGAGGCTCGTCGACGTCGTCCAGGTCCGCGTGCAGCGGAACGTGCTTGCGCTCGCGGCAGACACGGGCCAGCAGCGTCAGCGCGTCGGGCAGTCCGTCGCCTCCGTACGCTCCCGGCTCCCCGAACGCGTCCCGGACGTCCCCGGCATGCACCCACTCACCGAGCGCGATCATGTCGAGCGGGCCGCCCGCCACGGCGATCGCCGCCCCCGCCTCGGTCATCCCGTGCTCCAGTTCGTCCACGACCCGGGCATTGGTCCACCCGGCACGTTCGGCGATGTCCCGCTCGTTCGCCTCGGGGCTGAACACGTCCTTCTCGAAGCGGTTCTCCACCACGCGCATCAGAGCCGCCGAGCAGTGCGCGAGCACATGCCGCACGGACCAGCCCGGACATGCGGCGGCAGGCAGCGCGAAGTCCGCGTCGGGACGGCCCCGCAGCAACGGGATCAGGGCGTCGCGCTCGACGGCCAGCAGCCGCCCGGGCAGTTCGGGGTCCCGTACGTCGTCGTGCAGGTCTGCAGTCGTCATGGGAGCCACGCTAGGGGCCGACCCGCCGGCACGGGAGAATGCGCGCATGACCGACCTCGACGCGTTGCGCTCCCGCTGGCAGCGCACCCTGCTCGCGGCCCGGGAGGGCGGCGGCCACCCCGATCCCCGCCTCTACGCCGACGACCTGCTGCGCCGCTGGTCGGAGCCCCAGCGGCGCTACCACACGACGGAGCATCTGAGAGCGGTCCTCGACCACGTCGACGTCCTCGAGGAGTACGCGGACGATCCGGACGCGGTGCGGCTCGCGGCCTGGTTCCACGACGCGGTCTACCTGCCCGATCGCTCGACGAACGAGGAGCGCTCCGCTCGCCTGGCCGAGCGGGCCCTGCCCGAGGCGGGGGTGGGGCAGCGCACGACGGCCGAGGTCGCCCGTCTGGTGCGTCTGACCGTCGGCCACTCCACGGAGCCGGGCGACGCCAACGGCGCCGTGCTGTGCGACGCGGACCTGGCGATCCTGGCGGCGGCCCCGCACGAGTACGCCGCGTACACGGCCGCGGTCCGTCAGGAGTACGGCTTCGTCCCCGACGAGGCGTTCCGCGAAGGCCGGGCGGCCGTACTGCGCGGGCTCCTGGATCTGCCCCGGCTGTTCCGCACGCCCTACGGGCAGCGGGAGTGGGAGGCGACGGCCCGCTGGAACATCGGGGCCGAACTGGAACTCCTCGGCGCCTGATCCGGGTCCGTCGCACGTCCGGGCCGCGCCGTTCGCGCCACCGGCCCGGGCCCGGGCCGCCGCGAAATCCGGTGGGGAGGGATGCACCCACCGGCCTATCCTCGCCCGCATGCGGAGCATGGGCGGGGAACGGGTGAGGGAAGCGGTCGCGGGTGCCGTTCAGGCGCTGCGCAGGGGCGTGGACCAGGACTGGAGCGAGGTCGGAGCGGGGCGCCTGGAGTGGAGCTGCCGCCGCACGGCCGAGCATGTGGCGGGCGATCTCATCGCCTATGCCGGGCAATTGACCGGACGCGCCCAGGACGCGTACGTCCCCTTCGAAATCACTCTCGAGGACGGCGCCGGCAACGAGGGAGCCCTGCACGTGATCGAGACGGCGGGGGCGCTGCTCGCCGCCGCCGTCGCCACCACGCCCCGCGAGGTGCGCGCCTTCCACCCGTACCCCTTCCGCAGCGCGGACCGCGAGGGGTTCGCGGCGATGGGCGTCGCCGAGGTCCTGCTGCACACTCACGACATGGCGACGGGCCTCGGCCTCGCGTACGAGCCGTCTGCCGAGCTGTGCGAGGACGTCCTGACCCGGATCTTCCCCCATGTGCGACCCGGCCCCGACCCGTGGCACACCCTGCTGTGGGCCACGGGCCGCGGCGATCTGCCGGGGCGTGCCCCGGTGTCCCGGTGGCACTGGAGCAACAACCCGGTGATACCCACCGAACGGCTCACTCTCCACGGCGTCACTCCGGCCGCCGCCGTCGATCTGCGCATGGGCGGCACAGGCGGCTTCGACTGGATCGGGGGCGGCCCCTACGAGGGCACCCGCGAAGCCGCCGGGATGCTCGTGAAGGCCTACGAGGCGGGCGTGCTGCGGCCGGAGTGGGGCGTCTTCGTCCTGGTGCGGTCCGAGGACGGCAGGGCGGTCGGGGGCATGGGCTTCCACGGCGCCCCCGACGAGGACGGACGCGTGGAGGTCGGATACGACCTGGTGGAGGGCGCCCGGGGCAACGGCTACGCGACCGAGGCGCTGCGCGCACTCGCCGCCCGGGCGCTGGCCGGGGACGGCGTGACGGAACTCGTCGCGAACGTCGAAAGGACGAACATCCCCTCGCAGGGCGTGGTCACCCGGTCCGGATTCACCCGGGTGGGCGAGGAGCGGGGGATGTACGCCTACACGCTGAGGCGCTGACCCCGAGGGGCGGCTGCTTGCGTCGGCGCAGTCCGGAGGCGTGCAGCAGCCGCACCACCTCACGGCTGGCGACCTCCACCGCCCCGGCCAGGACCGCGTCGGCGTACCGGTTCGAGGGCAGGTCGTAGTGGTCGCGTTCGAAGGCGCGGCGCGGCACGTCCAGCCCCGCGGCGAAGGCGTGCAGTTCGTCGTAGGAGACGTCGCTGATCAGATGCGACCACATACGGCCGTGGCCGGGCCAGGACGGCGGGTCGATGTAGATCGTCACGAGGACGGCGTCCCGCCCGTGGCCCGCCCGAGCGCCCCCACCGCGGCGACCTTCACGCCGGCCTTGTGACACACCCAGTGCGGGTCCGGCCCGAGCTCAGGCTCGACGTCCAGTGCGTGCGGGTCACCGGAGCCGCAGACGGGGCACAGCGGCCAGCGTCCGTACCGCTCCAGCAGGGCGTCCTGGACGTCCTGCGCCACCAGTCCCGCCACGTAGCCCGCGCCGTCGGGCCACTGCTCGACCCACCAGCGCCGCTGGGTGACGGAGTCCTCGACCAGTGAGACGACGTCCGCCTCGGCGACCTCCCCCGCGACCAGGTCGGCCAGCACGAGGGCGCGTGCGGCGTGCAGCGTCTGCTCCAGGGGACTGATGGGATCCATGCCCCTATTGTGCGCACTCTTGACCGGGCCTCCGAATGGAAAATATCTTTCACGGTGTGACCCAGGATGTGAAGGAAATTTTCGCGGGGTCGATGCGCCTGGACGCTCCGCCCGCCCCCGCCGCGCTCGCGGCCAAGGTGCGGACCCTCGCGCCCTCCATGACCCGGTCCATGCAGCGCGTCGCGGAGGCCGTCGCCGGTGACCCGGCCGCATGTGCGGCGCTCACGGTCACCGGACTCGCCGAGCTGACCGGCACGAGCGAGGCCACCGTGGTGCGCACGGCCCGCCTGCTCGGCTATCCCGGCTACCGGGACCTGCGGCTCGCCCTCGCGGGCCTCGCCGCCCAGCAGCAGTCCGGCCGCGCCCCCGCCGTCACCGCCGACATCGCGGTCGACGACCCCATCGCGGACGTCGTCGCCAAGCTCGCCTACGACGAGCAGCAGACCCTCGCCGACACGGCGGCGGGCCTCGACACCGTGCAGCTCGGCGCGGCCGTCGCCGCGCTCGCCACCGCACGGCGCATCGACGTGTACGGCATCGGGGCGTCCGGCCTGGTCGCCCAGGACCTGGTCCAGAAGCTGCTGCGGATAGGGCTCATAGCCCATGCGCACAGCGACCCGCACCTCGCCGTCACCAACGCCGTGCAGCTGCGGGCCAAGGACGTGGCCATCGCGATCACGCACTCCGGCTCCACCGGCGACGTCATCGAACCGCTACGGGTCGCCTTCGAGCACGGCGCGACGACCGTCGCGATCACCGGCCGCCCCGACGGCCCCGTGACGCAGTACGCCGACCACATCCTCACCACCTCCACGGCGCGCGAGAGCGAACTGCGGCCGGCCGCGATGTCCTCCCGCACGAGCCAGCTCCTCGTCGTGGACTGCCTGTTCGTCGGCATCGCACAGCGCACCTACGAGACCGCGGCACCCGCCCTGTCCGCCTCGTACGAGGCCCTGGCGCACCGGCACAGCCCACGAGGCGGAACAAAGCGCTAGCGCCGCCCGTCTTCCTTTCAGAGCTGCGCCGCACCGGAAAGAGCCGCCACCCATGACCACCTCGCCCCATCCCCATGGTCTTCGAGCAGAGCTGGAGACGCTGACCACCGAGGCGTTCCGGTCCGAGCTGGCCGAGATCGACCAGCTGCCGACGCTGGAGATCGCGAAGATCATGAACGGTGAGGACGCGACCGTGCCGGGTGCCGTCGCCGCACGGCTGCCGCAGATCGCCGCCGCGATCGACAGCATCGCCGAGCGGATGGCCCGGGGCGGCCGGCTCGTCTACGCGGGCGCGGGCACCGCCGGCCGGCTGGGCATCCTCGACGCCTCCGAGTGCCCGCCGACCTTCAACACGGACCCGTCACAGGTGGTGGGCCTGATCGCGGGTGGCCCCGGCGCGATGGTGACCTCGGTCGAGGGTGCGGAGGACTCCAGGGAACTGGCGGCGCGGGACCTCGACGCGCTGGCGCTGACGGACCGCGACACGGTGGTCGGCATCTCGGCCTCGGGCCGCACTCCGTACGCCGTCGGCGCGGTGGAGCACGCCCGGGCGCGCGGCGCGCTCACCGTCGGCCTGTCGTGCAACGCGGACAGCCCCCTCGCGGCCGCCGCCGACCACGGCATCGAGATCGTGGCCGGCCCCGAGCTGCTGACCGGCTCCACGCGGCTGAAGGCCGGCACGGCGCAGAAGCTGGCCCTCAACATGATCTCCACGATCACGATGATCCGTCTGGGCAAGACCTACGGGAACCTGATGGTCGACGTCCGCGCCTCCAACGCCAAGCTCCGCGCCCGTTCCCACCGCATCGTGGCGCTGGCGACGGGAGCGGCCGACGAGGAGATCGATCGCGCCCTGGCGGCCACGGACGGCGAGGTGAAGAACGCCATCCTGACGATCCTCGGGGGCGTGGACGGACCGTCGGCGGCACGGTTGCTCGCGGAGAGCGGCGGGTACCTGCGCGCGGCGCTGGAGAAGGCGGCGGGCTGACCCGGGGCGGCTACTGCCCCGGCCGTACGCAGTGCGCGGCGGCCGATCCCGTCGAAGCGGGACCGCGCGCCGCGCACCACGCGAGCCGGGGTTACGCCTTGGCCCCGGAGACCTTGCCCGCAGGCTCGTGCTCGCCCGCCCCCTCGGCGGGCGAGCCCTGCTCGGCCGACGGGGTGCGGCGCGGGATGAAGGACGCCACCACGAAGGCGAGGAGCGCGGCGCCGGCACCGATGGCCAGGACGGTCTTGAAGCCGCTCTCCGAGGGCAGGGTGGCGGGACCGAGGGTCGTGGTCATGTTGGCCAGGATGACGCCGGCCACCGCGCTCGCGGTCGATGTGCCGATGGACCGCATCAGGGTGTTGAGGCTGTTGGCGGCCCCGGTCTCCGACGCGGGGACGGCGCCCATGATGAGCGCGGGCATCGCGCCGTACGTGAAGCCGATGCCGCAGCCGATGACGCAGGAGACGAGCACGAGGTGCCAGACCTGGTCCATCAGCACGATGTTGATGCCGTAGCCGGCGGCCACGATCAGCGCGCCGATCATCAAGGTCACCTTCGGGCCCCTGGCGCGCGAGACGGCGGCGGAGACCGGTGCGGTCGCCATCATCACCAGACCGGACGGAGCCATGACCAGGCCGGCCGTCAGCAGTGACTTGCCGAGGCCGTAGCCGGTGGCGGCGGGCAGCTGCAGCAGCTGCGGCAGGACGAGGGACATCGCGAACATCCCGAAGCCGAGCGCCACCGAGGCGAGGTTGGTGACCAGCACCTGACGGCGGGCGGTGGTGCGCAGGTCCACCAGCGGCTCCCGCACGCGCAGTTCGAAGACGCCCCACACCAGCAGGATCACGACGGCGGCCACGAACAGGCCGAGGGTGGTGCCGCTGCCCCAGCCCCAGTCGGCGCCCTTGGAGATCGCCAGCAGCAGGCACACCAGACCGGCCGCCATGCCGAGGGCGCCGAGCACGTCGAACCGTCCGCCCGTGCGCACCTCCGACTCGGGCACGAACACCAGGACGAGGACGGCGGCGACGGCGCCGAGCACGGCCGAGGTCCAGAACAGCATGTGCCAGTCGAAGTTCTCGGCGATGACCGCGGCGGCGGGCAGACCGAGGGCGCCGCCGACACCGAGCGAGGCGCTCATCATCGCGGTCGCCGAGCCCAGCCGCTCGGCGGGCAGCTCGTCGCGCATGATGCTGATGCCGAGCGGGATCACACCGGCGGCCATGCCCTGCAGGACGCGTCCCACGATCACCGGCGCCAGGGCGTCGCTGAGGCCGACCGCGACCGAGCCGATCACCAGCATGGACAGGCCGACCAGCAGCATGCGGCGCTTGCCGTACATGTCGCCGAGCCGGCCCATCACCGGGGTGGCCACGGCGGCGGCGAGAAGGGTGGCCGTGACGGCCCAGGCGGCGTTCGCCGGCGAGGCGTGCAGGAGCTTCGGCAGCTCCGGGACGATCGGGATCACCAGGGTCTGCATCAGCGAGACCACGATGCCACCGAAGGCGAGCACCGCTACCAGGGCGTTCGATCTCGGCGCCACGGTCGTTCCGTCCCCGGCGGGCCGGGCGGGTGCGTCGGGCATGGCAGGAGCCTCCGTGGGAGTGCAGGTGTGCTTGACTCAGGCAACCTTAGTCCCGTTTGATTGACTTAAGCAAGTTAAATTGCGGACGGCCGCCAGGAGTCCGGAGGTGTCTGCAGGACGGCGGGCGGCGCTCCCCTTCGCGAGCGCCGCGCCGGTCCCGTCGGGTGCCCTCTCAGCTCAGCGTCTTCAGCGCCGCCGCGTCGTAGGGCTTCACCTCGTCGAAGCGGTCGGTCAGGACCTTGGCCGCCCACTCGGGGTCCTGGAGCAGTGCGCGGCCGACGGCCACCAGATCGAACTCGTCGCGCTCGAGGCGGTCCAGGAGGTTGTCGATCCCCTTGACCGGAGCACCCTCGCCCTGGAAGCCCCTGAGGAAGTCGCCGTCGAGGCCGACCGAGCCGACGGTGATGACCTGCTTGCCCGTCAGCTTCTTGGTCCATCCGGCGAGGTTGAGGTCGGAGCCCTCGAACTCCGGCAGCCAGTACCGGCGGGTGGAGGCGTGGAAGACGTCCACACCCGCCGCGGCCAGCGGGGTCAGGATCGACTCCAGCTCCTGTGGGGTCTGCGCGAGCCGGGCGTCGTAGGCCTCCTGCTTCCACTGCGAGTAGCGGAAGACGACCGGGAAGTGGGGGGAGACCGCCTCGCGCACGGCCGCGACGATCTCGGCGGCGAACTTCGTACGGGCCACCGGGTCTCCGCCGTAGGCGTCGGCGCGGCGGTTGGTGCCGGCCCACAGGAACTGGTCGAGCAGATAGCCGTGGGCGCCGTGCAGTTCGACACCGTCGAAGCCGATCCGCTCGGCCTCGGCGGCCGCGGCGGCGAAGGCGCCGATGACGTCGTCCAGGTCCTGCTGCGTCATCGCCCGGCCCGCGCCCTCGGTCCCGTCGAGGCGCAGCCCGGATGGACCGACGGCGGGGGCGTCCGCGAACGGCGGCTGGCCCTGCCGCCGCACCATGCCCATGTGCCACAGCTGGGGCATGATCGTGCCGCCCGCCGCATGCACCGCCTCGGCCACCCCGGCCCAGCCCGCCAGCTGCTCCTCACCGTGGAACCGCGGGATGCGGCTGCTCTGACCGGCCGACTCGTGGCCCACGTAGGTGCCCTCGGTGACGATCAGCCCGACACCGGCGGCCGCGCGGCGCGCGTAGTACGAGACCACGTCCTCACCCGGGACGCCTCCCGGCGAGAACTGGCGGGTCATGGGCGCCATGACGATCCGGTTGGGAACGTTCAGGCCGTTCAGCGTGACGGGGCGGGCCAGGATGCCGGCCGCGCGGGATGCGGAGGGGGTGACGGTCACGTGGGGGAGCTCCTCGGCAGGGGGTCGATCGGGAGACCATGTGGTATGTGCACATGCATCGACCAGCATACCCAACGGTCGGTCGACCTCCGGGTGACCCTGGACACGCCAGAGGGCGGCACCCCCTGTCTCCAGGGAGTACCGCCCTCGGTGTGATCGGACCGGGTCCGAGCCTGGGATCAGGCTCAGAAGTCCATGTCACCGCCCGGCATGCCGCCACCGGCAGGCGCGGCGGCCTTTTCCGGCTTGTCGGCGATGACGGCCTCGGTGGTGAGGAACAGCGCGGCGATGGAGGCGGCGTTCTGCAGAGCGGAACGGGTCACCTTCGCCGGGTCGATGATGCCTTCCTTGACCAGGTCGACGTACTCGCCCGTCGCGGCGTTCAGGCCGTGACCCGGGGTCAGGTTGCGCACCTTCTCCACCACGACGCCGCCCTCGAGGCCGGCGTTGACGGCGATCTGCTTCAGCGGGGCCTCGAGCGCCAGCTTGACGGCGGCGGCACCGGTGGCCTCGTCGCCGCTCAGCTCCAGCTTCTCGAAGACCTGGGAGGCCTGGAGCAGGGCCACGCCACCACCGGCGACGATGCCCTCCTCGACGGCCGCCTTGGCGTTGCGGACGGCGTCCTCGATGCGGTGCTTGCGCTCCTTGAGCTCGACCTCGGTGGCGGCACCGGCCTTGATGACGGCCACGCCGCCGGCCAGCTTCGCCAGGCGCTCCTGCAGCTTCTCGCGGTCGTAGTCGGAGTCGCTGTTCTCGATCTCCGCGCGGATCTGGTTCACGCGGCCCTGCACCTGCTCCGGGGAGCCGGCGCCGTCGACGATCGTGGTCTCGTCCTTGGTGATGACGACCTTGCGGGCGCGGCCCAGGAGGTCCAGGGTCGCGTTCTCCAGCTTGAGGCCGACCTCCTCGGAGATGACCTCGCCGCCCGTGAGGATGGCGATGTCGCCGAGCATGGCCTTGCGGCGGTCACCGAAGCCCGGGGCCTTGACGGCGACGGACTTGAAGGTGCCACGGATCTTGTTGACGACCAGGGTCGACAGAGCCTCGCCCTCGACGTCCTCGGCGATGATCAGCAGCGGCTTGCCCGACTGCATGACCTTCTCCAGCAGCGGGAGCAGGTCCTTGACCGAGGAGATCTTCTGGTTGGCGATCAGGATGTACGGGTCGTCGAGGGCGGCCTCCATACGCTCCATGTCGGTGGCGAAGTACGCCGAGATGTAGCCCTTGTCGAAGCGCATGCCCTCGGTGAGCTCGAGCTCGAGACCGAAGGTCTGCGACTCCTCGACGGTGATGACGCCTTCCTTGCCGACCTTGTCCATGGCCTCGGCGATCAGCTCGCCGATCTGGGTGTCGGCGGCGGAGATGGAGGCCGTGGAGGCGATCTGCTCCTTGGTCTCGACGTCCTTCGCCTGCTCCAGCAGGGCGGCGGAGACGGCCTCGACGGCCTTCTCGATACCGCGCTTCAGGGCCATGGGGTTGGCACCGGCGGCCACGTTGCGCAGGCCCTCGCGGACCAGCGCCTGGGCGAGCACGGTCGCCGTGGTCGTACCGTCACCGGCGACGTCGTCCGTCTTCTTGGCGACTTCCTTGACCAGCTCGGCGCCGATCTTCTCGTACGGGTCCTCGAGCTCGATCTCCTTGGCGATGGAGACACCGTCGTTGGTGATCGTGGGGGCACCCCACTTCTTCTCGAGGACGACGTTGCGGCCCTTGGGGCCGAGGGTCACCTTGACGGCGTCCGCGAGCTGGTTCATGCCGCGCTCGAGGCCTCGCCGCGCCTCCTCGTCGAACGCGATGATCTTGGCCATGTGAAGTGGTCCTCCCAGGACTGGGGGTGATTACTTCGGACCGCGCCCGCGCCCGCGACGGACGGCCTCGGCCGGAGGTTCCCTGCCCCACCCGGTCCGCGGCCTCACCGACCCGGTCCTTCTTTTTGTCACTCTCACCTTCAGAGTGCTAACGCCAATGATTAGCACTCGCCCCGTCCGAGTGCAAGGCGCGGCCCTGTGAAGCAGGCCCCTGTGCCCCCGCGCGCCGCCGGACAGACCGAGGGGCTCGCACCCCAACGGGATGCGAGCCCCTCGACACGTCGATCAGTTCAGTCGTCGGCGCGTGCTTCAGCCGGCCAGTCGGACCATGTCCGCCTGCGGCCCCTTCTGACCCTGCGAGATCTCGAACTCGACCCGCTGGCCCTCTTCGAGGGTGCGGTAGCCGTCCATCTGAATCGCGCTGTAGTGGACGAAAACATCCGCACCACCGTCGACCGCGATGAAGCCGTACCCCTTCTCCGCGTTGAACCACTTGACGGTGCCCTGAGCCATGCCTAACTCCCCTATTACTGGCCCTTGCACAGATCCACACTTCGCGGATCCGGGTCAGACCTCACCCCCCAACGGTTGGGGGCGTGCGCCGGAACGCGTCGACCGCGGCTGAATGTATCTGTCCAACTGCCGTCTGCAACAGGTCAATCGGACGAGAATTCAGGGCATGACCGGTCGGGAATGTACGAAGAATTCGTCCGAATTCAGGGCAAGTCGGGCCCCGCGAAAGGAATGAATGGCGCAAAAGCCCTGCACACTTTGGCTACTTCTTATCGGGCGCACGGCAGCGACCGGAGGTGCCCGGCAGAGAGAGCGGGAACACGTTCCCCAACTGTACCTCGCTCAACCATGCAGAATTGCCCCCTCCGCTTGTCTCACGGAGAGGGCAATTCGATGAACTCTCGGTGACGTGCATTACCGAGGGTAACGATCACGCGGCTGAACGACCGTCAGCCACCCGCCACGGCCGGGATGATGGAGACGCCGGCGCCGTCCGGCGTCGCCGTCTCAAGACCCTGCTCGAAGCGGACGTCGTCGTCGTTGACGTAGACGTTGACGAAGCGGCGCAGCTTGCCCTGGTCGTCCAGGACCCGGGCGGCGATGCCGACGTGGTTCTTCTCCAGGTCGGCGATGACCTCCGCGAGGGTCCCGCCCTCGGCGGTCACCTCGGCCTGGCCGGCGGTGTAGGTGCGCAGGATGGTGGGGATGCGGACGTTGACGCTCATGGGGTGTGACCTCCGGTCGGGGTGCGGCTGGCGGGGACGGGCGCTCAACCGAGCCCGGCCTCGCGGAAGGAGTCGAGGTTCGGGCGGATCGTGGCGGTGACCCCGGTTCCGGCCACGGCGTCCAACGTCTTGAGGCCGTCACCGGTGTTGAGGACGACCGTCGTCTTCGCCGGGTCGAGGACGCCGTTCTCGATGAGCTTGCGCGTCACGCCGACGGTCACGCCGCCCGCCGTCTCGGCGAAGATGCCCTCGGTGCGTGCGAGCAGCTTGATGGCGTCGACGATCTCCGCGTCGGTCACGTCCTCCACGGCGCCGCCGGTGCGGCGGGCGATGTCCAGGACGTACGGGCCGTCCGCCGGGTTGCCGATCGCGAGCGACTTGGCGATGGTGTCCGGCTTCTGCGGCCGTACGACGTCGGTGCCCGCCTTGAACGCCACCGACACCGGCGAGCACCCCTCGGCCTGCGCACCGAAGATCTTGTAGGGCCTGTCCTCGACGAGCCCGAGCTTGATCAGCTCCTGCAGACCCTTGTCGATCTTCGTCAGCTGCGAGCCGGAGGCGATCGGGACCACGATCTGGTCGGGCAGTCGCCAGCCCAGCTGCTCGGCGATCTCGTACGCCAGCGTCTTGGAGCCCTCCGCGTAGTACGGGCGGAGGTTGACGTTGACGAAGCCCCAGCCCTCGCCCGCCGGGTCGCCGATCAGCTCGGAGCAGAAGCGGTTCACGTCGTCGTAGTTGCCCTCGATGCCGACGAGGTCGCCGCCGTAGATCGCGGCCATGACGATCTTGCCCTGCTCCAGGTCGTGCGGGATGAAGACGCAGGAGCGGAAGCCGGCACGGGCCGCCGCGGCGCCGACCGCGCCGGCGAGGTTGCCGGTCGAGGAGCAGGAGAGCGTGGTGAAGCCGAAGGCGCGCGCCGCCTCCAGCGCCTGGGCGACCACGCGGTCCTTGAAGGAGTGCGTGGGGTTGCCGGAGTCGTCCTTCACATACAACCCGCCGGTGACGCCCAACTCGCGCGCCAGGTTGTCGGCCCGGACGAGCTTGGTCCAGCCCGGGTTGAGGTTCGGCTTGTCGGCGACGTCCGCCGGGACCGGCAGCAGCGGCGCATAGCGCCAGATGTTCGCGGGACCCGCCTCGATCCGCTTGCGCAATTCCTCGGCGTCGTAACCCGAGAAGTCGTACGCGATCTCCAGCGGGCCGAAACACTCCTCGCAGGCGAAGACCGGGCCGAGCGGCACCCGGTGGCCGCACTCGCGGCAGGACAGCGCCGCTGCGGGGCCGAGGTTCACAGAGTCGGTGCTGCTTGCAACTGTCTGCACAGCCATGTCAGGCGAGGCCCTTTCTCCTCATCTTCCTCACGACGCATCTCGCCGTAAGACGGAATTGGCACCTTCCCGAGCCGGGAGCCTCGCGCAGTGATCAACACTGATCTACGAGACCGGCTGGAGGGTTGCCGGGGCTTCATCGGGCCGTGTCCCTCTGCCCCTCTGGATGAGCTGTATGCGGTTGTTTTACCGGTTATGAACCGCGGTGACCCCCGACATGCGTTGGTCACCGGCGTTGTTCAAGACTGTAACCGAAGGCCAGGACAGTTGAGAGAGTCGTCCGAAGCGCGAGATGGACACCCGACCCGCACCGACGGGAACACATCACTCGAAGATCTCTACTGCCACTACCGCCGTACGAACGTGAGGAGCCGCAGACTGTGCTGGAAGAAGTCGAGCGCTGGCTGAGCACCCGCTCCTGGTCCGTCACCGAGCGCCCGCTCCACCAGATCCTGGCCGCGAAGCGCGCCTCGGGCTCGACGGTCAGTGTCGTGCTGCCCGCACTCAACGAGGAGGAGACGGTCGGCGACATCGTCACCGCCATCCGCCGCGACCTCGTGCTGCGGGTTCCGCTCGTCGACGAGATCGTCGTCGTCGACTCGGGCTCCACCGACCGCACCTCCGAGGTCGCCGCCGCGGCCGGAGCGAAGGTGGTGCACCGCGACACGATCCTGCCGCGCATCCCGGCCGTGCCCGGCAAGGGCGAGGTCCTGTGGCGCTCCCTGCTCGTCACCCGCGGGGACATCGTCTGCTTCATCGACGCGGACCTCAGGGAGTTCTCGTCCGACTTCGTATCGGGGATCGTGGGCCCGCTGCTCACCGACCCGGGCGTGGACCTGGTGAAGGCGATGTACGACCGTCCGCTCGGCGGCGCGGCGGGCCAGGGCGGGCGTGTCACCGAACTGATGGCCCGCCCGCTGCTCAACATGCACTGGCCGCAGCTGGCCGGCTTCGTGCAGCCGCTCGGCGGCGAGTACGCGGCCCGGCGCTCGCTGCTGGAACGGCTGCCGTTCCCGGTCGGGTACGGGGTGGAGCTCGGCATCCTGGTGGACGCCCTGCACCTGGTGGGGCTCGACGCCCTCGCCCAGGTCGACGTGGGCGTGCGCAAGCACCGCCACCAGGACGGCCAGGCGCTCGGCCGTATGGCCGCCTCGATCTACCGCACGGCGCAGCTGCGCCTGGCCCGCGGCCATCTGATCCGCCCGGCCCTCATCCAGTTCGAGCGGGGCGACGGCGGTTTCGAGCCGCGCACGTATCAGGTGGACACGGAGGAGCGGCCGCCGATGGCGGAGATCGAGGAGTACGTGGAACACAAGGCGGCCTGAGGATTTTGGCCCGGCGGCGACGGTCCGCGACCGCGGCGGAACCCGTTGTATACGGCTCCGCATACGGCCGACGGGAACGTTTGAGCGTTTTGAGCTCGGGCTAGGTTTCGAGGCATGGCTTCCACGCATGCGGCATCCGTACTCGTCGCCTCCAACCGCGGCCCGGTCTCGTACGCGCTGGACGAGTCCGGCGGGCTCACCGCCAAGCGCGGCGGGGGCGGGCTGGTCTCCGGGCTCTCGGCCATCGGCCCGGACACGGACGCGGTCTGGGTCTGCTCCGCCCTGGGGGCCGGTGACCGCGAGGCAGTGCGGCGGACCGGCGGCGCGCTCGACACGGCCGACACCGGCGGCCGGCGGGTGCGGATGCTGGACATCGACCCGCAGGTGCACGCGGACGCCTACAACGGCATCGCCAACTCGGTGCTGTGGTTCGTGCACCACATGCTCTACCAGACGCCGCTGGAGCCGGCCTTCGGAGCGGAGTTCCGGCGCCAGTGGGCGGCGTACGAGGCCTACAACCGCGCGTTCGCCGAGGCGCTGGCGCAGGAGGCGGGCGAGGGTGCGGCCGTGCTGATCCAGGACTACCACCTCACCCTGGCCCCCCGGATGCTCCGCGGCCTGCGGCCCGATCTGCGGATCGGCCACTTCTCGCACACGCCGTGGGCGCCGCCTGAGTACTTCCGTCTGCTGCCCGACGACATCGCGGCGCAGGTGCTCGGTGGGATCCTCGGCGCGGACCGGGCTGCGTTCCTCACGCAGCGCTGGGCGGACGCGTTCACGGACTGCTGTCACGCGGTCCTCGGTCCCGGCATTCCCTCCGGCACCCGCATCGGCGTCCACGGCCTGGGCGCGGACGCCGACTTCCTGCGGCAGCGGGCCCACCGGCCGGACGTGGACGAGCGGATGGCGGCGCTGCGCAAGCAGATCGGCTCGGCCCCCGACGGCAGCCCGCGCAGGACGATCGTGCGGGTGGACCGCACCGAGCTGTCCAAGAACGTCGTGCGCGGACTGCTGGCCTACCAGGAGCTGCTGGAATCGCGTCCGGAGTGGCGCGAACGGGTCGTGCACATCGCCTTCGCGTACCCCTCCCGCCAGGACCTGGCCGTCTACCGCGACTACACCGCAGAGGTCCAGCGGGTGGCGACGGAGATCAACTCACGCTACGGCACGCCGGACTGGACCCCCGTCGAGCTGCATGTGAAGGACGACTTCGCGCGCTCGCTGGCCGCCTACCGGCTTGCGGACGTTGCGCTGGTGAACCCCATCAGGGACGGCATGAACCTGGTCGCCAAGGAGGTCCCGGTGGTCTCCGACGAGGGCTGTGCGCTGGTGCTGTCCCGGGAGGCCGGGGCGTTCGAGGAGCTGTCCGAGGACGCGGTGGCCGTGAACCCCTACGACATCGGGGGCATGGCGGCCGCGCTGCACGAGGCGCTGTCGATGGGGCCGGGGGAGCGCGCCGAGCGGACGAAGCGGCTCGCCGCGCAGGCCACGGCACTTCCGCCGGCCCGGTGGTTCCTTGATCAGCTGGCCGCGCTGGAGAGGTGACGGGGCCGCCACCGGCCGGGCCCGTTCACGCGAGCCCGTGTGCCAGTGACCTCACGAGCCGTACGATCCCCGGCGGGCCGTCGACCACCAGGTCCGCCCGTTCCGCCAGTTCCGTGACCTCGTCGCTGCCGCTGCACACCAGCAGACCGGGGACGCCGTCGGAGCGGAGCTTGTCCACCGCGGCGAAGGCGGTGAGGTCGCCGAGGTCGTCGCCCGCGTACATGACCGCGCCGGCACCGATCTCACGGACGTAATCCAGCAGGGCCACTCCCTTGTCCATGCCCGGTGGGCGCAGTTCCAGGACGAACCGGCCGGGTTCGACGATCAGTCCGTGGCGGGCGGCGAGACCGGCCAGGGGATCGCGGAGGGCCTCGAACGCGGCCTGCGGATCCCCGGCGCGACGGGTGTGCACGGCGACGGCACGCCCCTTCTCCTCGATCCACGTCCCCTCACGGGGGCCGATCGCCTCGAGGAGCGCGGGGAGTTCGGCACGGGCGGCGGCGACGCCGGGGTGGGGGGCGGGAGCCTCGACGGTGCCGGTGCGGGCGTCCCAGCGTTCGGCGCCGTAGTGGCCGAGGACCACGAGGTGTTCGAGTCCGGGCACCTCCGCGAAGCCGCCGTAGCGGACGGCCACGTCGGCGGGGCGGCCGGTGACGACCGCGACGGCGGCCACCCTCGGGGCGAGGGCCGCGAGGGCGGGCACCGCGTCCGGGTGGGCGCGGGCCTGGTCGGGGTCGGGGACGATCGGCGCGAGCGTCCCGTCGAAGTCGAAGGCGAGGACGGCCCGCCCGGGCCGGGTGAGGATCGCGTCGAGTCCGTCCCGCCCGGCCGGTGTGGCGGGCGTCGGCAAGGAGTCCGTGTGGCTGCCCATGGGACGACCCTATCCACGCGGGCCCGGCCTCACTCCTGGCGCGCCGCCCCCGCGCGTCCCGCTCAGCGCTCGGCGCGGCGGGACTCGCGGATGCGGCGGAGCCGGTTGACGGTGACCGGAGCGTGCGCGAGGGCTCTCGGGTCGTCGAGGAGGGCGTTGAGCAGCTGGTAGTACCGGACGGGGGCCAGACCGAGCTGCTCACGGATGACGCGCTCCTTGGCCCCCGGGCCCGTGAAACTGCGCCCTTCCAGCGCGAGGATGGCCTTGTCCCGGGCAGTGAGGTCGTCCATGGGGGAACCGTAGCCGGAAGGGCCGTCACCGCCCCGTCAGCCGGCGGAGCCGTCCGCGGTCACGGCCTCCCGCTGCAGCGCGCCCAGGACCGCCGCCGGGCTGCCTTCCGGACCGACGGCCTTGCCCACCTGCTGCTTGATGTCGGCGCTGACGGCCGCCCAGGACTTCTTGCCCACGGGGTACAGCTCGGAGCTCGGCAGCTCCTCGAGGAAGGGCGCCAGGTCCGCGTCCCGGTGCGACGCCGACATCGCCTCCTGCGCGGAGTGGGTCACCGGCAGCAGGTCGTACTCGCGCGAGAACGCCAGGACGTTCTTCTCGCCGTACACGTAGTCGAGGAAGTCGCGGATCCGGTCCTGGTGGCCGTTCTGCTTGAACGCCGTCATCCAGTCCGCCACGCCCATCGTGGACTTCGCCCGGCCGTCGACGCCGGGCATCGGCACCATGCCGAACTTCACGCCCTTGGCCGCCGCAGCCTTCATCAGGGAGGGGTGGCCGTTCAGCATGCCGACCTCGCCGCGGGTGAAGGCGGCGAAGGCGTCGGCGCGGTTCAGCTTCGCCGGCTCCACGGGCCCCGTCAGCCCCTTGTCGACCAGTTCGTCCTTCAGCCAGGTGAAGGTCGCCACGTTCTGGGTGGAGTCGAAGTTGTAGGAGCCGAACCGTCCAGATAGCCGTCACCGCCGCTCAGCAGCCACTGCATGGTCTCCGCCTGGGCCTCCTCCGGCCCCAGCGGCAGCGCGTAGGGGAACTTCACCCCCTTGGCCTTCAGCGCCCGCGCGTCCGCCGCCAGTTCACTCCAGGTCGTCGGCGCGGTGATGCCGGCCTGCGCGAACAGCGTCTTGTTGTAGAACAGGAGCCGGGTGGACGCCGCGAACGGCAGACCGTACTGGACCCGGTTCACCTTTCCCGCGTCGCTCAGCTCCGAGGCGAAGTCCGCCTGGACCGGGATCGAGAGCACATCCTCGGCCTGGTACAGCTTTCCGGCCGCCGCGTAGTCCGCGTACGCCCCGATCTGCGCCATGTCGGGCGCGTGACCCGCCGCGACCATCTCCTTGACCTTGCGGTCCACGTCGTTCCATGAGTAGACGCTCACGTCGACCTTGGTCCCCGGGTGCTGTGCCTCGAAGCCCCGGACCAGCTCGTCCCAGTACTTCTTGGAGCTGTCCGCCGACGACCGCCCGTAGTCCGCGGCCACCAGCCGCAGCGTCACGTCATCGGAGCCGGCCGACCCTCCGCAGCCGGCCAGAGCCCCTGTCACACCCATCGCGGACACCCCCGCGATCAGTCCCTTTCGCCATGTCGGCCTGCATGTCCTGCCCCGCTGCACTGCTCTTGACCAACCTTGCTGTCTCGCCATGTGGAATACCGACATAAGGTCTACACCATGTAAGTGGACTAGACCTCTTGCGGGTCCAGGAGCCACACTGTCTCCGTGAGACATGTCATCGCGCTCGACGTGGGCGGCACCGGGATGAAGGCCGCCCTGGTAGGGGCCGGGGGTGAGCTGCTGCACCAGGCACGCCGCGCGACCGGGCGGGAGCGCGGACCGGAGGCCGTGGTGGAGTCGATCCTCGACTTCGCCGCCGAGCTGAGCGCGCACGGCGAGCGGCACTTCGGCGTGCCCGCCGCCGCGGCCGGCGTCGCCGTGCCCGGGATCGTCGACGCCGAGCGCGGTGTCGCCGCCTACTCGGCGAACCTCGGCTGGCGTGACGTACCCCTGCGCGACCTGCTCAGCCGCCGGCTCGACGGCGCGCCCGTCGCCCTCGGCCACGACGTGCGCACCGGCGGTCTCGCCGAGGGCCGTGTCGGCGCGGGCAAGGGAGCGGACCGCTTCCTGTTCGTCCCGCTCGGCACGGGCATAGCGGGCGCCATCGGCATCGGCGGCCGCGTCGAGGCCGGGGCACACGGCTTCGCCGGAGAGATCGGCCATGTCGTCGTACGGCCCGGTGGGGCCCCGTGCCCGTGCGGTCAGCGCGGCTGCCTGGAGCGGTACGCGTCCGCGGCGGCCGTGAGCGAGGCCTGGGCCGCGGCCTCCGGGCAGCCGGAGGCGGACGCGGCGGACTGCGCGGAGGCCGTCGCATCCGGGGAGCCGAACGCCGTTCGAGTGTGGCAGGAGGCCGTGGACGCGCTCGCGGACGGTCTGGTCACCGCGCTCACCCTGCTGGACCCGCGCACCCTGATCATCGGTGGCGGGCTCGCCGAAGCGGGGGAAACCTTGTTCACACCGCTGCGGGACGCCGTCCGGCGGCGGCTCACCTTCCAGAAGCTGCCGTCGATCGTCCCCGCCGCGCTGGGGGACACCGCCGGATGCCTGGGCGCGGGACTCCTCGCCTGGGATCTCCTCGAATCCACCGACCCTTCGGAGGTAACCACCTGATGGCCACTAGCAAGGTTCTCGCCGGTGCCCGGGTGGTGCTGCCCACCGGGATCGTGGACGACGGCCGGGTCGCCGTGGAGGGCTCACGGATCGCCGCGGAGGGCGCCGCGCACGCGCAGACCGTCGACGTGCGAGGGCACTGGCTGGTCCCCGGCTTCGTCGACATCCACAACCACGGCGGCGGCGGGGCGTCCTTCTCGGGCACGGCGGACGAGGCCCTGACGGCCGTGCGCACGCACCGGCTGCACGGCACCACCACCGTCGTCGCCTCGACCGTCACCGACGACATGGACTTCCTCGTCGGGCAGGCCGGGCTGCTGTCCGAACTCGCCGAGCAGGGGGACATCGCCGGCATCCACTTCGAGGGGCCGTTCATCTCCCCCTGCCGCAAGGGAGCGCACTCCGAGGAACTGCTGCGCGACCCGGATCCGGCGGAGGTCCGCAAACTGGTCGACGCCGCCCGCGGCCACGCGAAAATGGTCACGCTCGCCACCGAACTGCCCGGCGGCCTCGACTCCGTACGGCTGCTCGCCGAACACGGCGTGATCGCGGCGATCGGGCACACAGACGCCACCTACGAGCAGACGGTGGCGGCCATCGACGCGGGCGCCACGGTCGCGACCCACCTCTTCAACGCCATGCCGCCGCTCGGCCACCGCACCCCCGGCCCCATCGCCGCGCTCCTGGAGGACGAGCGGATCACGGTCGAGCTGATCGACGACGGCACGCATCTGCACCCGGCCACCGTCCAGCTGGCGTTCCATCACGCGGGCGCCGGGCGGGTCGCCTTCATCACCGACGCGATGGACGCGGCCGGCAGCGGCGACGGGCGCTATCTGCTCGGCCCGCTGGAGGTCGAGGTCAGCGAGGGTGTGGCGCGGCTGGTGGAGGGCGGTTCGATCGCGGGCTCGACACTCACCCTGGATCGCGCCTTCCGGCGGGCCGTCACCGTCGACCGGCTGCCGGTGGAGGACGTCGTGGCGGCCATCTCGGCCAACCCGGCGAAGCTGCTGGGCATCGACGACCGGGTGGGCTCGCTGGAGCCGGGCAAGGACGCCGACCTGGTACTGCTGGACGCCGAGTTCGAGCTCAAGGGTGTGATGCGCCGCGGCGAGTGGGTGGTGGATCCCCAACTGGGGTGATTCATCCGCATGTTGGCAAAAGGCGGTCGGCTCGGGGGACTGGGCCGACCGCCGACTCTTTTGGCATGATCGAGCCTCCGCACACGCCGTCGGCAAGCGCATTCTGGAATCCCGTTTCCACGGATCGCGCCGCCATGACTTCGAGGGAGGTCCCCCAGGTGATCCTCACGGTCACGCTGAACACCGCTCTCGACATCACCTATCGGGTACGAACGTTGCGGCCGCACGCCTCGCACCGGGTGACCGAGGTGACCGAACGCCCCGGCGGCAAAGGGCTGAACGTGGCCCGGGTGCTCGCGGCGCTCGGCCACCGGGTGACCGCGACAGGATTCGCCGGAGGCAGGACGGGCCGCTCGGTCCGGGACCAACTCGCCGACACCTCGGGCGTGGTGGACGCGCTCGTCCCCGTAGCGGGGGCGACCCGGCGCACGATCGCGGTCGTGGACCAGACCACCGGCGACACCACCCAGCTGAACGAACCGGGCCCGGTAATAGCCCCCGCCGAGTGGTCCGCCTTCCTGGAGTCGTACGGCGAACTGGTGTCCTCGGCCGCCGCGGTGGCGCTGTGCGGCAGCCTGCCGCCGGGGGTGCCGGTGGGCGCGTACGCCCAACTGGTGCGCACCGCACGGGCGGCGGGCGTCCCCGTGCTGCTCGACACGAGCGGCGAACCGCTGCGTCGGGGTGTCGCCGCCCGCCCCGACGTGGTCAAGCCGAACGCCGACGAACTCGCCGAACTGACCGGTTCCCACGAACCGTTGCAGGCCACCAGGGACGCCCGGAGACGCGGCGCACACACCGTGGTCGCCTCGCTGGGCGCGGAGGGGCTGCTGGCGGTGAACGCGGAGGGCCGCTGGCGCGCCGTCCCTCCGAGCCGGGTCCTGGGCAATCCGACGGGCGCCGGCGACTCGGCGGTCGCGGGCCTGCTGTCCGGCCTGGTGGACGTGCTGCCGTGGCCGGCCCGCCTCGCCCGGGCCGTGGCCGTGTCCGCGGCGACCGTACTGGCCCCGGTGGCGGGCGAGTTCGACCGCCGGACCTATGAGGAACTGCTGGAGCGGGTGATCGTCACACCGCACAACGCCGCGGCGTGAGAGGTGCTCGGCACGGGGCTTCACGGGCCCCGCGCGGCTACTTGTTCGCCCAGCCCTTGGTCAGCCAGAGCTGGTCGAAGTTGGCGTTGCACTGGTTCCCCTGCTCGCAGGAGATCCGGATGGTGTTGGTGCCCTTGTTGAGCTGGACGTAGTTGAACGTCTTCGTCCAGCCCTTCTCCCAGTCGCCCTGCGGCGCGTTCGCCCAGTTCTTCAGGGACATGGGGGTGGTCTGGGCCGTGCCGTTGACGGCGAGGGTGGCCGTGGCGTCGACGCCGGGGACGCCGTAGCCGGTGTGCAGCGTGTACTTGCCGGTCGACGGAACGTCCACGCTCCAGGTCACGGCGGCACCGGGGGCGTTGAAGCCCTGGACGTAGACACCGCCGCCCGCCTTGGCACCCTTCACGTCGGACGCGGTGCTGGTGCCGCCCTCCAGGCGCAGCGCCTTGGCGTCGACGGTCGGCAGCGGGCTGTCGTCCGTGGCCTGCTGGGTGGCGGACTGGCTCGGGTCCGCGCTCTGCGCGGCCGACGGGCTGGAGCCCGCCTCGTTGCCGCCCTTGTCGCCGTCCGAGTCGCCGCCGATCATGGCGATGCCGATACCGATCACGACCGCGGCGACCACCGCGATCGCACCGATCAGGAGGCCCTTGGTGTTGGGGCCCCGGCCACGGCCGCCGCCGCCCGTGCCGACCGACGTCTGGCGGGTGGTGGCGGCACCGCCGGGCACGGTCTCGGGCGCGGCGTAGTGCGCGTTCGGCTGCCCGTACGCCTGCTGCTGGGGCACCTGGCCGTAGGCGGCCGTGGGGGCCTGCGGCTGGCCGTACTGGCGCTCGCCGACCGGGCGCACTCTGTTGACGGTGCCCGGGTAGCCGTAACCGCCGGTGGGAGGCTGTGCGCCGTTGGCCTGGCCGTCGGCATAGAGGTAGCCGAACGGGTCCTCGTCCTCGGGCGTGCTCGCGCCGTTGTTGCCGGGCGTCATCCCTAGGTCTCCTCAACAGGTGCGGGTCCAGATGCATACGTGGCTGAATGGCGAGCCTACCCGTTCCCAGGACCCCAAACTGCTGTTCTCCCCATCACCCAGGCAATGACCTGCGTTTATCCAGCTCGTCTGTGTTGTTTGGGACGAGAACGTTTCTCTACGTACATCCGTTCGTCAGCGGATTTCAACACTTCGTCCGCCGTCATACCGCAGTGCGCCCAGCCGATTCCGAAGCTTGCGCCGACCCGCATGGCACGGCCGTCGACCCGGATGGGCTGGATGATCTCGTTGCGCAGGCGCACCGCGAGGTCCTGGGCGTCGGCCTTGCCCAGCCCGTTGGCGAGGACGACGAACTCGTCGCCGCCGAGTCGGGCCACCGTGTCCCCGTCGCGCACTCCGCGGCTGAGCCGCCGGGCCACCTCGATGAGGACCGCGTCGCCCGCGTTGTGGCCGAAGCGGTCGTTGATCGACTTGAAGCCGTCGAGGTCGCAGAAGAGCACAGCGAGCCCCTTGGTGCCGTCGTCGCTGTCGATCTCGGGGGCGACGGTGTGCACATGGTGGTCGAAGGCGTCGTACGGCCCCCGGGGGTGGAAGTCGAACGTGTGCCCGGCCCCGTCGAAGGCCGCCGGGTGGCCGGCCGCGTGATCGCCGTACGCCGCGTCCAGGGCGTCGGCCGCGCCCGGGGGAAGGGACTGCGGACGCTGGCAGAGGCGGGCGGACAGGCGGGAGCGCAGCTCGGCGGAGTTGGGCAGTCCGGTGAGCGAGTCGTGCGAGGCCCGGTGGGCGAGCTGCAGCTCGCGGCGCTTGCGCTCCTCTATGTCCTCGACATGGGTGAGGAGGAAGCGGGGCCCGTCCGCGGCGTCGGCGACGACGGAGTTGCGCAGCGACACCCAGACGTACGTGCCGTCGCGGCGCCCGAGCCGCAGTTCCGCCCGTCCGCCCTCGGCGGAGGTCCGCAGGAGGGTGCCGATGTCCTCGGGATGGACAAGATCGGAGAACGAGTAGCGGCGCATGGCGGAGGCGGGCCTGCCCAGCAGCCGGCACAGCGCGTCGTTGGTGCGCAGGATCCGCCCGTGCTGGTCACCGCCCATCTCGGCGATGGCCATGCCGGACGGGGCGTACTCGAAGGCCTGGCGGAAGGACTCCTCGCTGGCCCGCAGGGCCTGCTGCTCCCGCTCGAGGCGGACGAGGGCCCGCTGCATGTTGGCCCTGAGGCGGGCGTTGCTGATGGCGATGGCCGCCTGGAAGGCGTACATCTGGAGCGCCTCGCGGCCCCAGGCACCGGGCCGCCTCCCGTTGCGCGGCCGGTCGACCGAGATGACCCCGATCAGTTCGCCGCAGCTGCCCTGCACGCTCGGTGTGTACATGGGCGCCAGGAGACGGTCGGCGGGGTGCCACTCGTCCTCGAAACGGGGCTCGGGACCATCGGTGTGCCACTGCGGCACGTCGTCCTCGTCGAGCACCCAGCCCTCGGTGTGGGGTATGAACCGCAGATCGCCCCAGGTCTCGCCCATGTTCAGCCGGCGGTCCCAGGAGGCACGGGAGCCGACGCGTCCGGTGATCAGCGACTCGGCGGCAGAGTTGCCGGCGAACGCGGCGACGACGAGGTCACCGTCCGGCCGCACGAGGTTGACGGCCGCCAGCTCGTAGCCGAGGCCGCCCACGACGCCGTCGGCGACGGTCTGCAGCGTGTCCGCCAGGCTCCGAGCGGTGTTCATGTCCGCCATGACCTGATGCAGCTGCCGCAGGGACGCAAGACGGACATACGGCTCCGACTCGGTGTCCACTCGCCCTCCCCTCGAGGTCTCGCAGCAGCTCCAGGGACGCGTCGGCGTACTACGGTTCTCCCGGTTTTCCTCGGTGCGCTACTCGGCGTACTCCATGCGTAGCGTCGTGCAGCGCCTCAGCCACTGAATCACAGCGCGCTGCCCACTAGGTACACAGGGTCAACAAAATACGGCCCCTGTGACTCAAGTCACAGTGGAACATGAACAATTGAGTGGGATTCCGCGTTTTTCCTGTGCGTTTACCGCCCGCAATTAACGCCCCGTGCAGAAGCTGTGATCATACGTGCCAACTCCATGACGACCGGGCCACGTTGAGTGTACGGGCCGATCATGCACGCCGACGCCCGGCGACGTCCCCGCCGTCCGCGGGCCGGCCCCTACGCACCGCCGGCGTCCGCCCATGGTCCTAGGTCGCGCTTCGGGCCCGGGGCCGATGTGCGCGTCCGGCCGCTCCGGCTAGCGTTCCGGGCGTGCTGAAGACTCCCCCTTCCCCGCCCGTGCCAACCGCCCCGTCCGCGTCCGGGCATCCTGAAGGGGTGAGCAACGACGAGTTCCGTGCCGCCCTGTCCCGGCTGGCCGCGGGGGTGGTCCTGGTGACCTCGCACGAGCCCCCGCTGGACGCCGGGGGCCCCGCCGCCACGAGCTCCCCCGGTACCGTCGCCCCGGGGGGATCCCCGGCGCGCCGCGACATCACCCGGGGCGAGGACGTGGGCATGACGGCGACGGCCTTCATGTCGGTGTCACTGGACCCGCCGCTGGTCCTGGTCAGCCTGCGTGAGGGCTCGCGCATGGACGACCTGCTCGCCGAGCAGCCGCTGTGGGGCGTCTCCGTGCTCGCGGAGAGCCAACGGCACATCGCGGGCCGATTCGCGATGAAGGGGCGCATCAGCGACCGGCTCCTGTTCGAGGACATCCCGTACACGCGCGGCGAGGCCTGCGGCGCGCTCCTGGTCGGCGGCGCCCTGGCGACCCTGGAGTGCAGCACGGAGCAGCGCGTGCCGGCGGGCGACCACACGCTGGTCATCGGACGGGTGCTGAGCGCGCAGGTGCCGAGCGCGGAGGGCGGACCGCTCATGTACTTCCGGGGGCGCTACCGGCACCTGGACTGAGGGGTGCGGGTACGGGGCGCAACTCCACGGCATCGGCCGGCCGCGATCCGTGCGACGGGCGTCATTTCGGAACTCGAGGCTTGCGTCTTTCCCGGTTTCCACGGAACGGACGGGTCTTTCTTGCGCATTCGGCAATTCCGCCCGCCTCCCGAAGTGCCGTTTTTGAAAATTGGTCAGCCCCGCCCGCGGCAAGAACGCACGGCTGCTTTTTGCACTATTGCCACGACGACTTCCGCAAGGCTCGCCCACGAGTGACCGTGCGTCCTCCGGGCGGACGGGGGCGAGGCGGTTGCGCAGGTCACTCGGTACGGCGCTCGCGACCGGCGTGACGGGCAGCCGGGGCATCGGCCGGACGCCGCCGGCCGTCGCCGCATCGGCGGTCGTGTCGCCGAATCCCGCGACTCCACCCGCCCCCTCCGGACAACCGAGCTGTCCATGATTTTTCCATCAAGACACCAGATGTTCATGTTCGCGGGGGTGGTGGAGCCCGACCGGTCCTGAAGGGCCGCTCCGCTCCGGCGTTCTCGGCATTTCCCGTCGCGTTCGGGAGGGGACGACGGAGAACGACCGCGCCCCACGAAGGGGCTAGTGCCAGTCCCGTCCGGACCGGCCCCGCTTGGTGTCCGAGCGCTGCTTCTTCTCCCGCAGCCGGCGTTCGTTGATGCCGCGGGGGATGCGGGTCGCTTTCCGGGGCTTCGGCGGCGGAGCCGTCGCCTCGGCGAGCAGGGAGGCCAGACGGACGGCGGCGGCCTCGCGATTGCGCCACTGCGAGCGGTGCTCGGACGCGCGTACGGTGACGACTCCGTCGACGAGCCGCCCCGCCAGTCGCTCCAGGGCCCGCTGCTTCCACACCGGGGGCAGGGCCTCGGTCCGCTCCAGGTCGAAGCGCAACTCCACCTGGGTGTCGCTGGTGTTGACATGCTGCCCGCCCGGCCCCGACGACCTCGAGAAACGCCACAGGAGCTCGGCCTCGGGAAGCGAGACGGAGCCGCGAATGACGTACGGACCGGACATGCCTCCATGGTCGCGCGACTGACCGGTCCACGTCACGCGAATATCACCCACGCGGCCGCCGCGGAAGACTCCGGGTAAAGAAAGTAAAGAGATCCGGAACCATCGGGACCCCCCTTGGCGTTGAGACGGGTAGCTGTAGCTTCGTGCCGTACGAAGCGCACAGACACCGCACCGCGTACGCGACCGAGGGAAGGGACTCCCAACAATGGCTGTAAGCCTGTCCAAGGGTGGCAACGTCTCGCTCACCAAGGAGGCTCCGGGCCTGACCGCCGTCACCGTGGGCCTCGGCTGGGACGTCCGCACCACCACGGGCACCGACTTCGACCTCGACGCCTCCGCGATCGCGGTCAACACCCAGGGCAAGGTCTACTCCGACCAGCACTTCGTCTTCTTCAACAACAAGCAGACCCCGGACAGCTCGATCGTCCACACCGGTGACAACCGCACGGGTGAGGGCGCGGGCGACGACGAGGCGATCAACGTCAACCTGGCGGCCCTCCCGGCCGACATCGACAAGATCGTCTTCCCGGTCTCCATCTACGACGCGGAGTCCCGCTCGCAGAACTTCGGCCAGGTGCGCAACGCGTACATCCGCATCGTCAACCAGGCCGGCGGTCAGGAGATCGCCCGCTACGACCTGTCGGAGGACGCGGCCACCGAGACGGCCATGGTCTTCGGCGAGCTGTACCGCAACGGCGCCGAGTGGAAGTTCCGTGCGGTCGGCCAGGGCTACGCCTCGGGTCTGGTCGGTATCGCCCAGGACTTCGGCGTCAACGTCTGACCCCCTGGGCGCTTCGGCGTGAAGCCCCCGGCCGCGGTGCGCCGCGGCCGGGGGCTCGGCCCTGCCCCCTGACCGGAGCTCTGCACACCTCCTGCCCCCGGGGTTCCGTCGCGATACTTTGGGCCCCGTGATCCTCGAGTCCCTCCCCCTCACCCCCGACCACGACATCCCGGGTCCGCTGCTCGTCGAACTCACCGCGCTCTATGTCTCCAACCGCGAGTTCCACGCACTGAGCGGCGACTTCCCGGACCCGGACGACATCCGCCCCGAACAGGTGGCGGCCGAGCTGGCCGACGAGCTGGCGAACCCGGACGTCGAGGTCCTGCTCGCGCGCAGCGCCGGGCGGCTGACGGGCGTCGTGATCACCCTCGCGCACCATCCCGACCCGGCCGACCCGGACCCCTGGATCGGCCTGCTGATGGTGGACGCGGGACTCCAGCGCCAGGGGCACGGCAGGCGGCTCGTCTCCCTGGTGGAGGACCGGTTCCGCTCCACGGGCCGCGCCGCCGTGCGCCTGGCGGTGCTGGAGAACAACCCCAAGGCCCTGGCCTTCTGGACCGCCCTCGGCTACGAGACGATCGACCACCGCCCGGACCGCGGCCGCCGGCGCCCCTGCGCCGTGCTGCGCAAGGCGCTGCACTAACGGCTCCCGTTGCGTCAGGGGTGTTCCGGCCTCCCCTGCCCGTAGAGCCAGTCCCGCCAGATCGCGCGGAAGTCGTGGCCCGGTGCCGTTTTCTCGACGTAGGCGGTGAAGTCGGCGGTGTCCGCGTTCCCGTGACGATGGGTCGCCGCCCAGCCGCGGACGATGCCGTAGAAGGCGTCGTCACCGACGGCCTGCCTGATCTTTTGCAGGACCATGGCGCCGCGTTCGTAGACGGGGCTCTCGGAGATCTCCGCGGCGCCGGACGGCCTGGCGGGCGCGAACCCCCAGATCGCCGCGTCGTCAGCCGGGTCCTCGTAGTAGTCGCCCCGGTAGAGCGCGTCGAAGGTCTGCTGGGCCGTGCTGCCGCCATGGCCCTCCTGCCACAGCCACTCCGCGTAAGTGGCGAAACCCTCGTTGAGCCACATGTCCCGCCAGCTCTTCGGCGTCACGGAGTCGCCGTACCACTGGTGGGCGAGTTCATGGACGAGGATCTCGGTGTCCGGGGCCCCGGGGAAGACGGGGCGCGTCTGGGTCTCCAGTGCGTAGCCGGCGTCGTGCGGCCGGTCGACCACCGCGCCGACGGAGGAGAAGGGGTAGGGGCCGAAGACGCGTTCCGCCCACTCCATGATCTCCGGGAGCTTCGCCAGCACCTCCTGGCTCGTCCGCGCCTCTGCCGGGTCCACGGCGACATACACAGGCAGGCCGTTCTTCAGCGTGGAGCGGGTGATCTCGTACCGGCCGATCGCGAGCACGGCGAGATAACTCGCCATCGGCTGCACGGTGCGCCAGGTGTAGGTGGTACGGCCGCCCTTCGTCGTCCGGCTCCTCAACTCACCGTTGGAGACGGCCTCAAGGCCCTGGGGGATCGTGATCCGGATGTCGTAGGACGCCTTGTCGGACGGATGGTGGTCGCCGGGGAACCAGGTCATCGAGCCCGTCGGTTCGCCGAGCGCCAGTGCCCCGTCGACGGTCCGCAGCCAGCCCTCCTTCGAGCCGTCCGGATCGGTGATGGTCCCGGGAGTGCCCGAGTAGCGCACCGTCGTGCTGAACGTCTCACCCCTGTCGAGCCCACCGGAAGGCCGCACGGTCAATTCCTGGCCGGACCGGCTCCAGCGGGCGGCGCGCCCGTCGACGGCGACGGCGGCCACCTCCAGCCCCCTCAGGTCCAGGTCGAACGCGGAGAGGTCCTTGGTCGCGCGTGCCGTGACAACCGCCGTGCCGGTGAGACGACGGTCGGCCGGGTCGTAGGCGAGGGTCAGGCCGTAGTGGCCGACGTCGTAGCCGCCGTTGCCCATCCCCGGGAAATAGGGGTCGCGCAGGCCGGATCCGCCGGGGGTTCCGTGTACGGCGCCGCCGCACGCACCGAGGACGAGTGCCACGAGGACGACTGGGACAATGCGTACATATCTGGACACACCCACGATCCTATGAGGGCAGGCCGCGGAGGTGGGGCCCGCAGCGGCGTGACACCATCGCCCCCGTGCTCGACATCGGCTACGCCCTCTCCAACCGCTTCCCCGACCCGCCGCAGACCGACTACCGCCGTGCGGACGTCCACGCGCTGCGACACGACCTGTTCTGCGGGGACGTCTACCTCGCCGACACCGAGGCGGACCGCGAGCTTTCCACAGCCTGGGGATGGGTGCCGGTGCTCGACTTCGCGTGGGCGCTGTGCGACATCGTCGAGCAACTCGACCGCGATCCCCTCGGCAGCCGCTCCGCCCGGCCGCTGCACGCGGAACTGGACTTCACCGAGTCCACCGACCGCATGCTCTTCGAACGACGCTTCGGCTGGGTGGACATCGAGGCGGAGTGGCTGCCGCCGTCCGAGCCGCCGCTGTCCTTCTCCCACGCCGAACTGCGCCACGAGTCCCGTGACTTCCTGCAGGATCTGATCGCCGACCTCACGGACCTGCACGAGGACCTCGGCGAGAACCCGGCGATCTGGACTCTTCAGGCCCGCTTCCCCAGGGTGCCCCGGAAGCGGCGGTGACCGCGCCCTCCGGCGCGGCCACCGCCTCCCCGTCCCACGGACGGCTCTCAGCCGCCGGATGCGAACAGGGCGGCGAAGCGGGCCAGATACAGCGGCCATCCGGCGTCGTTGCCGACACCGTCGGCGACGGCCCGCCAGCCGGGGCCGTGCCGGTCGATGTTGCGGTGCTCCAGCTCCACCCTGGTGCGCTGCGTGGTCTCGGCGACGAACCGGACCTCGACCTCGCTGGTGTTCTCCGGCTCGGTCTCGATCTGCCACTGCGGGTCGATGTCCCAGCTGAACACCACCCGGTCCGGCGGCTCGTAGGCGAGGACACGCGCCCATCGGCACTCGCTGCCGTCCACGCCGCGGTCGTAGATGTGGCCGCCGGCCTTCGGCTCGAACACGGTCTCGGCGATCTCCACCGCGAGCAGGTTGTGCTCCGGCGGCTTGAAGTCGCCGAACCGCTCCGTGAACGCGGTGAACGCCCGCTCGAGCGGCGCCTCGACGACGATCCGCCGACGGACCACCGTGGTGGCTTCCTGGGTCATGAGCTTTCCTCTTCCGGTTCTTCGACGACGTCCTGGTAGCCGGCCAGCGCCCGGTTCCAGAACGTCTCCAGTTGATCGCGCAGCGCGGCCACGCCGGCCGGGTTGAGCCGGTAGATCCGGCGAGTGCCGTCCGCTCGCTCGCTCACGAGCCCGGCGCTCTTCAGCACCTTCAGGTGCTGGGACACCGCCGGTCGGCTGACCGGGAGCTCGTCGGCGAGTTCACCGACCGCGCGCGGCCTGTCGGCCAGGCGCTCGACGATGGCGCGCCGGGTGGGGTCCCCCAGGGCACCCAGGGCATCGCCGGCTTGGTAAGTACCCACGAACGGTAAGTCTGGACTTACGGATATCTGAGCGTCAAGGCCACCGGCGAGAAGGGCCGCCGTCCACAGGCGGGCGATCGATGTCCGGGCCCCCCGGCGGCGGCCCGCGGCCTCACGGCTCCAGCACGACCTTCCCCACCGTTGCCCGCGTCTCCAGGGCCCGATGGGCCGCGGCCGCCGCCGCGAGCGGGAACCGCTGGACCACCGGCACCAGGCGCCCGGCCGCGGCCTCCGCGAGAGCACGCTGTTCCAGGGTGCGCAACGGGTCGGGGCCACCCGCCCTCCGCAGCATCACGGGGCCGAGCACCTGCTCGGAGACGCCCTCCACGAGGTACGGGCTTCCGCCCCTGATGCCCTCGGCGGACCAGCCGAAGACGATGTGCCTGCCGCCGGGAGCGAGCAGGTCCACCGCCGTGCGCGCGACCGTGCCGCCCACACCGTCGAGGACGACCGTGACCGCGCCCCGGTGACCGTCCAGGCGCGCGGCCCACTCGGGGTCCCTGTAGTCGACCGCGAGGTGCGCACCGTTCTCGCGTACCAGCGCCACCTTCTCCGCCCCTCCGGCGAGCCCGATCACGGTGGCACCCGCGTGCCGGGCGTGCTGCACGAGGAGGGTGCCGATACCGCCCGCGGCCGCCGGGACGAGGACCACGGAACCGGGTCCGAGGTCGGCGAACTGCACGATCCCCATCGTCGTACGCCCCGTGCCGATCATGGCGACCGCCTGCGCGTGGTCGAGGTTCGGCGGGGTCTCGTGCAGGCGCTCGACGTCCATGACGGCGAGCTCGGCGTAGCCGCCCGGCGCGAACCCGAGGTGCGCGACCACCCGTCGGCCGAGCCAGCGGGCGTCGACCCCCTCGCCGAGCGACACGACGGTGCCCGCGACCTCGCGGCCCGGGATGGTGGGAAGGGAGATCGGACCGGGCGCCGGACCCGTCGCGCCCTCTCTCAGCGCCGTGTCCAGCAGGTGCACACCGGCCGCGCCCACCGCGACACGGACCTGCCCCGGACCGGCCTCGGGGTCCTCGACCCGCTCGTAGGTCAGGTTCTCCGCCGGGCCGAAGGTGTGCAGACGGATGGCGTGCATGGGCGGGCTCCTCGTCGTCGCTGTCGGAGGACCCACCCTTCGGCCTCAAGCGCGCTTGAGGTCAAGGCCGCGTCGGCCGACGGCCAGGGACACTGCGGCGAGGGCGCTGTTGAAGGAGACCTCCGACAGCACACCGGGTGCCGCGACCTGGTCGCCCGCGAGGTAGACACCGCCGCCGCGGTCGACGGCGGGCCGGTCGCGCCAGCTGGTGCCCGGCAGGTCCACGGCGCCCGTACGTCCCCGGGCCACCGCCTCCCGCCGCCACACGACCCGTTCGCGCCAGCCTTCGTAGGCGAGGTCGAGCAGGCGCTCGGCACGTGCCACGCCGTCGGCCCGGGACTCGTCGGGCGCGATCGGGATCTGGCCCTGGATCAGCTGCTCCCCCGCGGGCGCCAGCGAGCGGTCCTTCGCGGTGAAGCGCTCGATCCAGCCGGGCGCGTCCAGGTCGGACACGGCCCAGGCGTCGCCCCGGCGGGTGCGCAGTGCCAGGTCGATCAGGGCGGTCCGGCCACCGTCCCAGACCAGCGAGTCGTCCCCGAGGAGGCGACGGGCCGCGTCCAGGGAGGTGGCGACGATCACGGGGGTGCCGGTGGGCAGCGTGTCGACGCGGGACAGGGTCTCCATGCGCACGCCGAGATTCCAGGCGCGCGCCGCCATCCGGTCGATGACGCTCGCCCAGCCGCCCTTCGGCTGGTGCGCCTCGGTCGGCAGCCTGGTGGTCCGGCGCAGACGCTCCTGGACGAAGGCGGCGGACAGCGAACCGGGGTCGTGATGGAAGACGGCGATCCCTGAGTAGTGGGCCGCGGCACGCGCGGCCTCCTCACCCGCCTCCTCGCTCGCCCAGGTGAGGAAGTCGACGTCCACGGGCGCCCGTACGGAGGTCCGGCGCAACAGCTTGAGCATCGCGAAGGGCGGGGTGCGGCGCAGCACGCCCTTGTGGTGCAGGCGCAGACGGGCCGCTTCCAGGGGCGGGAGAGGAGCGAGCGGGCCGATGAGGTCCCGCTGCCCGAGCCAGGTCCAGTGCGGGCCGCCGCTGTAGAGGGCGTGCGGCCCTTCGTTGGTCCGGTAGGGGCCCTCGTCGGTCCGCGCGCGCCCGCCGAGGGTGTGGTGGGCCTCGTACACGGTGACCTTGGCCCCGGCCTCGGCGGCGGTGATCGCGGCGGTGAGCCCGGCGAATCCGCCGCCGACGACGGTGATGCGGTGCATGGGTGGGGTTCTCCCTCCTGGCGCAGGCCCTGGCTCGAAGCACGGTGCGCAGAGCCACGTCGCGAGTCGCGTCGCCCATACGACGCCGGAAGGCACCCCGAATGTGACATCGCTGGAGAAGACGCAGGTCAGGGGGATTGTCACCGGCGGCATGCACCATAGGGGGCATGACGCGGAGCAATCGGGTGGTGAAGGCGGCGCGGCGCCCCGAGGTGCGGCTGCCCGAGCTGGTGGCCGCCTCGATCGGCGAGTTGGAGCCGGACGGGGACTACGACGGGCTGGAGTTCCATGAAGCGGACTTCGCCGGGCAGGACGGCGCGGGCGCCCGTTTCATGGACTGCTCGCTGACGGGCTGTGCCCTGGACGAGACCCGGCTGCACCACGCGCGCGTGCTGGACTCCGTCCTCACCGGCATACGGGGCGTGGGCACCGATCTGGCCGAGGCGAGCCTGCGCGATGTGGAGCTGGTGGACGCCCGGCTGGGCGGTGTGCAGCTGCACGGCGCGGTCCTGGAGCGGGTGCTGGTGCGCGGTGGCAAGATCGACTATCCGAACCTGCGCAAGGCGCGGCTCAAGGACGTCGTCTTCCAGGGCTGCGTCCTGGTCGAGCCGGACTTCGGGGGTGCCCGACTCGAGCGGGTCGAGTTCGTGGACTGCGTCCTGAAGGGTGCCGACCTCACGGCGGCGACGCTGGTGGACGTGGATCTGCGCCGCGCCGCCGAGTTGGACATCGCCCGCGGGGTGGGCCGTCTGTCCGGTGCGGTGATCAGCCACACCCAACTCCTGGACCTGGCCGTCGTGCTGGCCGCCGAGATCGGTGTGCGGGTGGCCCCGGAGGACTGAGGTACGACGCCCCGGACATCCGAAGCCACGGCCGTGGTCCGGGGGCGTCCCCGAACCACTTCCCGACTACGCCCGCCGCCCCAGCTTCGTGAGGGCCTCGTCTGTCAGCCGGTAGACCGTCCACTCGTCCTGCGGGCGGGCGCCCAGGGCCTCGTAGAAGTCGATGGACGGCCGGTTCCAGTTGAGGACCGACCACTCCAGCCGCTCGTAGCCCCGGTCCACGCAGATCCGGGCCAGCTCCGTCAGCAGCGCCTTGCCGTACCCGCTGCCGCGGGCCCCGGGACGGACATAGAGGTCCTCCAGGTAGATGCCGTGCACACCGCGCCAGGTGGAGAAGTTCAGGAACCACAGCGCGAAGCCGACGGCCTCGCCGTCCTCCGTCTCGGCGATGTGCGCGAACGCCGCGGGCCGCTCGCCGAACAGCGCCTCGTGGAGCTGGTTCTGTGTCGCCCGCGCCTGGTCGGGCTCCTTCTCGTACTCGGCCAGTTCTCGGATGAGCGTGTGGATGACGGGCACGTCGGCGGGTATCGCGGTACGGATCACCATCGCAGTGTCACACAGGCGCCGCGGGCCCGACACCTCCTGCCGGCGTTCTCCACCGCTGGTCAGAGCGGTCGATCACGTCCGGCCGGTACGGACGGCGCCGGCCTCAGTGGCGTCCCGCGACGCGGTCGGCCAGTTGCGCGAGCCGTGAGGACCCGGCGGAGTGCGTGGTCAGTTCGCGACGGTCCGCCGTGCGGTATGTGGCGTACATGCCGTGCACTCCGAGCCAGCGCAGCGGCTCCGGCTCCCACTTGCGCACCCGGTGGTTCACCCACGGCAGCGCGGTCAGGTCCGTCGGCCCGGCCTGACCCGAGTCCTGCCGCACCAGATCGCGGAGTGTGCGGGCGGCGAGGTTCGAGGTGGCCACCCCCGAGCCGACGTATCCGCCCGCCCAGCCGAGGCCCGTCGACCGGTCCAGGGTGACCGTGGCGCACCAGTCGCGGGGCACCCCCAGCACACCCGACCAGGCGTGGGCCACCTTCACCCCGGTCAGCGACGGGAAGAAGCGCACCAGGATGTCGTACAACGCCTCGATGGTGGCGGGCTGCGTACGGCCGTCGTTGTCCGTGCGGGAACCGAATCGGTAGGGGACCCCGCGGCCGCCGAGCGCGATCCGTCCGTCGGCGGTGCGCTGCGCGTACATGTAGGCGTGCGCCATGTCGCCCAGCGTCTCGCGTCCCTCCCAGCCGATCCGGGCCCACTGCTCGTCGGTCAGCGGCTCGGTCGCGATCATGGACGAGTTCATGGGCAGCCAGGTGCGCCGCTGGCCCTTCAGCGACGCCGTGAAGCCCTCGGTGCACCGCAGGACGTAGGGCGCCCGGACCGTGCCGTAGGGCGTCACCGCGTGCTTCGGGCGGATCTCCGTCACCGGCGTCCGCTCGTGGATCGTCACCCCGAGCGCCTCGACGGCCGCCGCCAGCCCCTTGACGAGCTTGACCGGGTGCAGCCGCGCCCCGTGCGGGGTCCAGGTGGAGCCGACCGCGTCCGCGACCCGGATCCGCTCGGCGGTCTCCACGGCGCCGTACAGCTCGCGGTCCTGCTCGCCGAACGACAATTCGTGCTCGTGGAACGCCCTGAGCCGGGCCAGTTGCGCGGGCGTGTACGCCACCTCCAGGACACCGCCGACGTGCACGTCCGCCTCGATGCCCTCCTCCCGGGTGACCCGTACCACCTCGGCGACGGTGTTGTTCATCGCCTTCTGCAGCCGGACGGCGGCCTCACGGCCGTGCAGCTTCGCGTACCGGTCGCGGCCCGCCACACCGTTGTAGAGCCAGCCCCCGTTGCGTCCGGAGGCGCCGTACCCGCAGAACTTCTGCTCCAGCACGGTGATGCGCAGGAAGGGCGCGGCCTTCTTCAGGTAGTACGCGGTCCACAGTCCGGTGTAGCCGCCGCCGACGATCACGACGTCTGCGGACCGGTCCCCGGAGAGGGGTTCGCGCTGCGCGGGGAGGCCGTCGTCGGCGTACCAGAAGGAGACACCGCCGTTGACGGCGCCGCTGACTGCGCTGCTCATGGGCCGGACGTTAGCTTCTGAGGGAGGCCGGTGTCTCCTTCGGATTCCATGGTTTTTCGCGGCCCAGGGTCAGCGGATAGCACGCGAACCCGATCAACAGTGCCACGAAATGCCCGAAATCGGTGAAGGTGGGCGCGGCCATGAGAGGGACCGTGTACACACACAGGACCACCGCCAGATAGGCGTAGCGCCAGGGCGCCGTGATCCGGTAGACGAGCACGGCCACCACTCCGGCCAGCGCGTAACTCACACCTATGTCCAAAGTGCCGGCCGCCGACCTCGGAGCGGTCCCGTCCCGTATCGCCTCCAGCAGGGCGCCCTCACCGGCCAGCGTGGCCAGCACATGCGCGGCGACGCACACGGCCAGCCAGCGCGCGGTGCCCAGCCAGCGCTCCGCGGGTGCGTGGAAGACCGTGTAGAGCACGGCGTACGGCAGCCAGCGGCCACCGTCTATCCACATGGCGCTGGTGATGAACACACGCACGGGGTTGGACGACAGCTCGTCTAGGTTGGTGGACCGCTGCCGCAGGAAGTCCTCCTCGAACCGCGGCGGCATGTGGTGCAGGGCGACGGTGGTGACGAACAGGACGAGCAGCCACAGATAGGTGCCCGGGGCGCTGCGGACGTATGCCGCCGCCGCCCCGAGCCGTCGCCTGGCCCGTATGACCCCGCTCACAAACGCAAGTATGGTCGGGAACGTGATCGACGTGCCTGGCGAGCTGGCCGCCGCACAGGAGAGATTCAACGGGGCCGCGGGGCGGGCGTTCGTCGCGGACCTGCCGCGGCGGACGGCAGAGTTCCTGCGGCGATGGCGGCTGCGGATCGACGGACCCTCGATGTACGGCATGTGCGCCCTGGTCCTGCCGGTGGTGCGGGCCGACGGTACGCCTGCCGTGCTCAAACTCCAGTTCCTGGACGAGGAGAGCGAGGGTGAACCGGTCGCCCTGCGCGTCTGGGACGGCGAGGGGGCCGTGCGGCTGCTGGAGCAGGACCCCGCCACGGGCAGTCTCCTGTTGGAACGCCTCGACGCGGCCCGCGCACTGACGCACGTGCCCGACTCCCGTGCGGCCGTTCTGGTCCTCGCCCGGCTGCTGGCCCGGCTGACGTCCGTGCGGGCACCGGAGGGGATGCGGCAGCTGGGTGACAGCGCCCGGGCCATGCTGGAGGCGGCACCGCGGGTCCTGCCGACCCTCCCCGACCCGAGCGACCGCCGGCTGATGGCGGACTGCGTCGCCGCCGTGCGCGAGGTGGCCGCCGAGCCGGGTGAGCGTCTCCTGCACTGGGACCTGCACTACGACAACGTCCTGGCCGCCGACCGGGAGCCCTGGCTCGCGATCGACCCCAAACCGCTGTCGGGCGACCCGGGGTTCGAGCTCTTCCCCGCCCTGCGCAACCGCTTCGAGCCGGCCGAGACCCTCTGGCGCTTCGACGCCATGACCGAGGTCCTGGGCCTGGACCGGGAGCGCGCACGGGCCTGGACCCTGGGCCGCGTCCTGCAGAACGCCCTCTGGGAGGCCGGCAGCGGCCGCCCTCTGTCACCGGACGAGCTGGAGATCGGCCGCACACTGCGCAGGTGAGGCGCGCCCCGGGGCGGTGCGCCACCCGGAGGAACAGGGCACCCGCGCCGCCACGACCGCCGTGGGCCGTTCGTGGAGGACCACATGGGCGTCGACCACGGGCACCGGATGGGGCGACCGGCCCAACGCCCCACCAGACACGCCACCGAATGGCCGATCCGGCTTGCGGAGGCGCATCCGGTCATAGCGTACAGAATATGACGAAACGCCATATCGCCTACCTCGTATGCACCACGGCGCTGCTCGGCTCGACGCTCAGCTGCGCGGCCGCGACCGCCGCGGGTCCCTCGACCCAACTGGTGCGTCAGGGGGACTCGATCCAGAAGGCGGTGGATGCTGCCGGTTCCGGAGACACCGTCCTCGTCTCCGCGGGCACCTACCGTGAGAGCGTCCGGATCACCAAGCCGCTGACCCTGCGCGGCATGGGCCGGAGCACGGTGATCACGCCGGCCGCCGGCTCGTCCTCGAACGCCTGTGCAAAGGCCGGCAGCGGCATCTGCGTGGAGGGCAAGGACGGTCACCCGGTCGAGAACGCCGCCGTCGAATCGCTGACCGTGACCGGCTTCCCCAAGAACGGGGTGTGGTCGTCGTGGACCGACGGCCTGACCGTCCGGCAGGTGACGGCCGAGAAGAACGGCCAGTGGGGCATCGCGCAGGAGCAGTCCACCCGAGGCGTGCTCCTGGACAACTCCGTCCGCAACAGCGGCAACGCGGGCATCTTCCTCGCCAACACCTCCAGCGAGGAGGCGGCGGCCCTGGACACCAAGGGCGCGGTCATCGCACGGAACCGGCTGCAGGGCAACCGGGTCGGGGTCACCGTCAGACGGCTCAGGGACCTCAGCGTCACGGGCAACGACTTCACCGCGAACTGTGCGGCGGTGTTCGTCGTCGGTGACGAGAACAAGCCGCGCGGTGGGGCGCTGACCGTCAGCGACAACTTCATCCACGGCAACAACAAGGTCTGCCCGAAGGCCGACCGGCTGCCCGTCATCCAGGGTGCCGGAATCGTCCTCACCGGCGTCGAGAAGACCGTCGTCACACGGAACGTGATCACGGACAACGCCGGCTCCTCCCCGTTCGCGGGCGGCATCGTGCTCTTCAAGAGCATGGTCGGCTCCCCCAACGAGAACAACCAGATCACCGCCAACACACTGATGCGCAACGGCCCGGCGGACCTCGTCAACGCGGACACCGGCACGGGCAACACCTTCCACGGCAACTCCTGCCGGGCCTCCAAGCCCGCGGGACTGTGCTGACCGACCGCGGATCCAGAGAGGAGAGGCAGCACATGACGACCGCAATGCAGGCCGCCGCGACGGCCGAAGCCCCGGCTCCGCCGCCGTCCATGCGGCTGAGGGAACTCGTCTTCGGGGCGGCCTGCGCCGCCGCCCTGCGCGCCGCCGCCCGGCTGGGCGTCGCCGACGCGCTGGGCGAGGGACCGACCCGCGTGGAGGACCTCGCGGCCACCGTCGGGACCGAGGCCCGGACGCTGCGCCGGCTGCTGCGTGCCCTGTCCTGCTACGGCGTCTTCGCCGAGCAGGAGGACGGGACCTTCACGCACACCGAGATGTCCCGGCTGCTGCGCGAGGACGACCCGAACAGCCTGCGCAACATCTCGCTGTGGTGCACCGAGCCCTGGACCTGGGAGGCGTGGCCGCGGCTGGACGAGGCGGTGCGCTCCGGCCGGAACGTCGTCCAGGAACTGTACGGCAAGGAGTTCTTCGTCTATCTCAACGAGGACGCCCCCGAGTCGGCCGACGTCTTCAACCGGGCCATGACGACCTCGAGCACCCAGTCCGCCCGGGACGTCGCGGAACTCCTCGACCTGTCGGGGAGCTCCTCGGTCGCCGACATCGGCGGCGGCCAGGGACATGTGGTGGCAAGCCTGCTGGAGAAGTACCCGTCGATGCGGGGAACCCTTCTCGACCTGCCCCGCGTGGTGGAGAAGGCCGACCCGCGGCTGCGCCCGGGAGGCTCGCTCGCGGACCGGGTCACCATCGTGCCCGGGGACTGCCGCGAGACCGTCCCGGTCGGGGCCGACGTCTACGTCATCAAGAACATCCTGGAGTGGGACGACGACAGCACCGCCCGGACGCTGCGCAACGTCATCGAGGCGGGCGGGCCCAAGGCGAGGGTCGTGGTCATCGAGAACCTCGTCGACGACACCCCCTCGATGCGGTTCAGCACCGCGATGGACCTGCTGCTGCTCCTCAACGTGGGCGGGGCCAAGCACACCACCGGGAGCATGGTCGACCGGCTGACCGGCGCCGGTCTGGTCGTCGACTCGATCCGGCCGGTCAACGCCTATCTGCACGCCTTCGACTGCACCGTCCCCGCGTGAGCGCTGCGGCCGGAACGTCGAGGCCGCACACCATCGGTCGCCGGGTCCGCGGCTGACGCGGACCCGGCGACCGACGGCCGTGCGGACGCTTCACCTCGCGGCGTCCCGCTCCCAGAGGTAGAAGCGCTGCGCCATCGCGTCCTTCGGAGAGCGCCAGGTCGCGGGGTCGTACGCACTCACGTACGCCGACAGCTGCTCGCTGATGTCCCGGAAGGCGGGGTGCTCGGCCACCTTGGCGATGGCCGGACCGGGCTCCCGCTCGGACTCGACGAGGTGCATGTACACATCGCCGAACTGGAAGAGGCTGCGGCGGGTGACCCCGACGAGGTGGGGCAGTTCTCCCCGGTCGGAGTCCTCGAACACCTTGGCGATGTCCGGGGCCGACCCCGGGGCCATGCGGGCGACGATGAGGGCCTGATGCATCAGCCTGTCCTCCGTCCGGCTCAGTCGGCCAGGGCCGGCGCGGGCCGGTGGCTGCGGGCGGCCTGCTCGATCCGGTCCCGGATCAGGGCCATCTGGACCTTGGAGTTGCGGTTGATGTTGTCGGTCATCCAGGCGTCGTCGACCGGCGCCTCCGGCTTCATCTCGAAGTCCTGGGTCCACGTCATCCGGGTGCCCTCGGGGGCCTCCTCGTACTGCCACCGGATGTTCATGTAGGCGAAGGGGCCCGGCTCGACGCGGCGGGCCTTGACGCTGAGCGCGTCGCGGTCGGTCTCCCGCTCCGAGACCCAGCTCCACACCGTGCCCTGCTCGTCGGGATGCATGGTCAGCCGGAAGGTCGTCCGGTTCCCCTCGCGGGAGAGCACCTCGCAGGACGCGTACTCGCTGAACAGCTGCGGCCAGTTCTCCAGGTCGTTGGTCATGTCCCACACCAGGTCCACCGGTGCGGCGATGGTGATGGCGTTCTCCGTGTGTCCGGCCATGTCAGGCTCCTGCCATAAGGGTGCTGTTGACGAGATCGAGGAACTGCCGGGGGGTCTTGCAGCGCTCCGCGTCCGGAGGCATCTGCGTGCCGTGCCGGTTCTCCAGTTCGCCCACGATGCCGAGCAGGCCGAGGGAGTCGATGCCGAGACTGTCGAAGCCGGAGTCGTAGCGCTGCTGTAGTTCCTGCGGAGCGACGGTGACTCCGGCCGCCTTCTTCATCAGTTCGGACAGTTCTTCCAGGGTGATTCGGCTCATTCGGTTCCTCTCCTTTGCTTCAGGGCGGCCTCACTTCGAGACGTCGCCTCTTTCGGTCGTTCGCCTGCGGGGCACCGCGGCCGGTGCCGAGAGCCGACTCACTCGGCGGCGCCGTGCCGCAGCACGAGCGCCGAGTTCGACCCCATGAGTCCGCGGCTGAGGATCAGCGCCGTGCGCAGATCCGCGGCGCGGGCACGGGTGGTCACCAGGTCGAGGTCATGGCAGATGTCGAAAACGTTGGGCGTGGGCGGGATCAGGCCGTGCTCCATCGCGAGCACCGCCGCAGCGGCGTCCAGTACGGGCGCCGCGCAATAGCCACGGCCGGTGCCCGTCTTGGGCGCCGTGACGGGCACACGTCTGCCGTGCGCACCGAGGACGTCGGCGATGGCCAGCGCCTCGGCACGGTCCGCCTCCGGCACACCGAGGGCGTCCGCGAAGACCACGTCGATCTCCTCGGGCGCACAGCCGGCCTCGTCCAGGGCACCGCGGATCGCCTGGACGAGTCCCTCCCGGGAGAGCTCCCAGCGGGAGGCCCCGGTGAAGGTCGACGCATGTCCGGCGACGGTGGCCCGCACCTGCGCGCCCCGCTCACGGGCCGCCGCCTCATCCTCCACGACGAACATGGCGCCGCCCTCCGCGGGTACGAACCCGCAGGCCCCGGTGGTGAACGGGCGGTAGGCCCGCGCCGGGTCGTCGGACGTGCTGAGTTCCTCGTAGCCGAGCTGGCAGACCATCGAGTAGGGCGCCAGCGGTGCCTCGGTCGAACCGGCCACCATCACGTCGGTGCCCCGTTCCACGGCCCGTGCGGCGTGCGCGAGGGCGTCCAGGCCTCCTGCCTCGTCGGCGGCGACGACCGAGCAGGGGCCCTTGAGCCCCCGCCGGATGGAGATCTGGCCGGTGCTGGCCGCGTAGAACCAGGCGATGGACTGGTAGGGACCGACGAAGCGGCTTCCCTTGCCCCACAGCTGCTGCAGTTCGCGCTGGCCGAACTCACCGCCGCCGGACCCGGCAGCGGTGACCACACCCAGGGAGAACGGCGATTGCGCGACGGTGTCCCGGCCGATCCGGGCCTCCTCCAGCGCCAGATCGGCCGCGGCCATCCCGAAGTGGGTGAACCGGTCGGTCTGGACGAGGAAGCGCTCCTCGACCGCCGCCGACGGCTCGAAGGCGCGGACTTCGCCGGCCACCCGCAGCGGCAGATGATCGCAGCCTTCGCGGGTGATCCGGTCCAGAACGCTCATTCCCTCCCGGGTGGACTTCCAGAAGGTGTCGGTGTTCGTTCCGTTGGGCGCGACGACGCCAATTCCGGTGACGGCAGCGCGCCTTCGGTGGAATGCGCTCATCCTGTCCTCTCCCTCGGCCGGTTCAGGACGACCGCGGACTGGAAGCCGCCGAACCCGCTCCCCACGGAGAGCACGCTGTTCAGCTTCCGCTCGCGGGCGACCCGGGGCACGTAGTCCAGGTCGCACTCGGGGTCCGGCGTCTCGTAGTTCGCGGTCGGCGGTACGGCCTGGTGCTTCAGGGCCAGTACGCAGGCCACGACCTCGATCGCGCCGATCGCCCCAAGGGAGTGACCCACCATGGACTTGATGGAGCTCATGGGTGTGTCGTAGGCGTGATGGCCCAGTGCCCTCTTCACCGCGGCTGTCTCGTGCCGGTCGTTCTGCCGTGTGCCCGAGCCGTGCGCGTTGACGTAGTCGATCGCCGAGCCGTCGAGACGGGAGTGGTCGAGGGCGTCCTCGATCGCCCGGGCCATCTCGAGACCCTCGCTGGTCAGACCGGTCATGTGATACGCGTTGCCGAAGGTCGCGTAGCCGCTGATCTCGCAGTACACATGCGCTCCGCGGGCGCGCGCGTGTTCCAGCTCCTCCAGGACGAGCACCGCGCCGCCCTCGCCCATGACGAAACCGTCACGGTTGTTGTCGAAGGGACGGGAGGCGTGAGCGGGATCGTCGTTGTTCGGCGACGTCGCCTTGATCGCGTCGAAGCAGGCCATGGTGATCGGTGAGATCGGCGAGTCCGACGCACCGGCGATGCAGATGTCGGCCCGGCCCTCCTCGACGGTGTGGAAGGCGTATCCGACCGCGTCGAGCCCGGAGGTGCAGCCCGTGGAGACGGTCTGCACGGGTCCGTGGGCGCCGAAGCGTTCGGCCACCGCCGAGGCGAGCGTGCTCGGAGAGAACGCCCGGTGCAGCTGGGGCTGCGCCTCATGGTGGTCCACGTCCCAACGCTGCCCACCATGGCTGACCAGGACGTAGTCGTGCTCCAGCCGGGTGGTGCCGCCGACCGCGGTCCCCAGGGAGACCCCGATCCGCCAGGGGTTCTCCCGGACGAGGTCGAGGCCGGCGTCCCGTACGGCTTCCTCGCCGGCGACGAGGGCGAACTGGATGTACCGGTCGGCACGTTCGATCTGCTCCGCGTCCAGCCCGTGGGCCGCCGGGTCGAAGTCGCACTCGGCGGCGATCCGCGAACGGAGGCCGGTCGGGTCGAAGAAGGTGATGCCCCGCGTCGCGGTACGGCCGTTGGCGAGCAGATCCCAGAACGCCGGTGCGCCGATGCCGCCCGGTGCCACGACGCCTATGCCGGTGACCGCCACGCGCCGGGTCATGACCGGACCTGACCTCGGTCGGCCTGCCCGGCACCTTCCGCACCCGCCGCCACCGCGACGGAGTCGGTCTCCTCCGTGTCCACGTGGCCGAGCTGCGGCCGCGGCGCCAGGGGACCGAGGTGGAAGACGAGACGGGCCTCCTCGTCGCCGACGTTGCGGAAGCGGTGCCGCATGAAGGCGGGGATCATGAGTCCCTGCTCGGGCCGCAGCGGGTGAGGCTCGCCGTCCAGGTCCACCTCCAGCTTCCCGCAGATGACGTAGACGAACTCCTCGGAGTACGGGTGGTAGTGCTCGCCGATGCGGTCGCCGGGCTGCACGATGGCCACGCCCATGAAGCCGCTGGTGGAGCCGACCGTGGCCGGGGTGAGCATGGCGCGCAGATCGCCGCCGCGTCTGCGGTTGTGCTCGGTCTCGCTGAGATCCACGATCTTGGGACGGGTTTTGATCACGTCGGTTTCCTCCGTTGGGGTGCTGCGCCGACCTGGGCGTGACCGCCGTGCCCGGCGGGTGCCGTCAGGCTTCGGGCGACGACCGGCGGTCGGTGATGAGGTCCATGCGGGCGAGCGTGAGGAAGCGCGCGAGGTCGCCGCTCCCTGTGTCGGCGGCGGCGCCGTCGAGAAGGGTCGTCAGCTCGGCCACCTGTGCGGTGTCCGTCAGGCCGAGGGACAGCGCGGGCTCGGCCTCGAGGCTGTCCCTCACATCGATCAGGCGCACCACGATGTCGTCGCGATGGAAGATCGTGCTGCCGCAGATCGGGCTGCGCGGGTCGTCCGCCGCCGCCTCGTCCTGCCGCGCCAGCAGCCGGGCCAGCTCCATCCCGCGGCCGTGCTTGGCCGGGTAGTGGAGGGCGTACCGCTCCGCCTCGGTGCAGTCCTGACCGCCCGTCACGTGGTGTACGGCCGGGACCGCCGCACGGGTGAAGAAGACCCTGGCGGCCTCGGCGTCGTTGAGGTCGCGCTCCTCCTCCAGGTACGGGTTGATCGCCTCCTCGACGGCACGCACCTCGGGCTGCCGGGCGACATGGCGCAGCGCCGTGAGCAGGTCGCCCTCCACCTCGATGGCCCGCACGACCCGGTTGCCGTGCATGAACAGCGAGGTGCGGCAGAGCCGGGTGGTGTCGTCGACCCGCGCCTCGGGGGAGGCGTAGCCCTGAAGGATCTTGGCGACCTCCCGCTCGCTGCCCGGCCTGACGGTGAAGGTGAGCGCATGGCGGATCTTGCCGTCGCCGATCCGGGGTGCCTCCTGGAGCCGGCGCGTGGCGGAGGCGGACGGCATCTGGCGTCCCGTCTCGCGCACGATGTGGAAGCGCAGCGAACGGGTGTCCCGGACACAGCTGTGCAGCGGCCGCACCATCTGCACGTGCTCCTCGCTGTTCACCCAGTCGAGGAAGGGCGGAGCACTCTCCCACTCGCTGGTGATGAGCCACTGGGACGGGTTCTCGATCGACTGACAGAGCTGGTCGCTGACGTGTCCGGGTACGGACGCGACCTGACTGCACAGCTGTTCGTAGGCTTCAAGAAACTGCTGCTGGGCTCCGTCGTAGACGTCCACGAGCAGCACGACACGGAGTGGAGAGCCGTCGAAGACGGACTGGGAGACCCGTCTCGACACCTGTCGCGTCAGCGGTTCTGAGACACGTTCAGACGTTGTGGTCATCCTGAGCACTTCTCCTTCGCGGGGCAGAGGTCAACGTCGAGCCGCGGGTGACGCGACGTCAGCGTTCCTCGATCGTGTGCCGGTCGCAGAGAGTGCGCGACTCGTATGAACCACGTGGGTGACTGGACACACGGACCCGCTCCCCGAAGGGCATGGAAACTGCGGGGCGCCCCCGCACCCGCTCCTCTGCTCCGGGAGGCATCGATGCGCGAAGAAGCCGACCACCGGGTTCCGGTCCTGATCGTCGGCGGCTCCCTGGTGGGCCTGTCCGCATCCCTTTTCCTGGGCCGTCACGGAGTACGGCACACCCTCGTCGAGCGCCACCCGGGAACCTCCGTCCACCCGCGTGGACGAGGCAACAACGCACGAACGATGGAACTGTTCCGGGTGGCCGGCATCGAACAGGACGTCAGAACGGCGGCGTCGCTGCTGACGGACAACCACGGCATCCTGCAGGCCCCGTCACTTCTCGGCGACGCCGGCGCATGGCTGTTCAGGCACATCGACCCGGACGGCGGACTCGCCCGGCTGAGCCCCGCCACCTGGTGCCTGTGCAGCCAGAACGACCTGGAGCCCGTCCTGCTGGACAGCGCCCGCGAACTCGGCGGCGACCTCAGGTACTCCCATGAACTCGAATCCTTCGTGCAGGACCCCGAAGGAGTGACCGCGGTCGTGCTCGACGGGACCACCGGGCGGCGGTACACCGTCCGCGCGGACTACCTCGTCGCGGCCGACGGCCCGCGCAGCCCGGTCCGCAGAAGCCTCGGCATCACGCAGACCGGACCCGGTGACCTCTTCGCCAATGTGAGCGTCACCTTCCGCTCCCGGCTGCTCGCGGACGCGGTCGGCGACCGGCGCTTCCTCTGCTGCTACCTCATCGGGCCCGACGCCGACGGGGCCCTCCTGCCCGTCGACAACAAGGAGAACTGGGTCTTCCACGTCCCCTGGCACCCGGAGCGGGGCGAAAGGCCCGAGGAGTTCACCGACGAACGGTGCGCGCGGCACATCCGCCGGGCCACCGGGGTCAGGGGCCTCGATGTGGAGATCACCGGCAAGGCGCCCTGGCACGCCGCCGAACGCGTCGCGGAGCGGTTCGCCGTCGGCCGGGTGTTCCTCGCCGGGGACTCCGCCCACGAGATGTCCCCCACGGGGGCGTTCGGTTCCAACACCGGCATCCAGGACGCCCACAACCTGGCCTGGAAGCTGGCCGCCGTCCTCGGCGGCTGGGCGGGGCCCGGACTGCTGGAGACCTACGACACCGAGCGCCGGCCGGTCGCGCTGGCCACGGGCGCCCGCGCGTCGGCCCGGTCGGTGGAGCACGGACACCCGGGCTTCGCACCGGCCCGCAGCGTGGGGGCCGGCGAGAGGCCGAGCGGCCTGCTCAACCTCGTCCTGGGCCACCGCTACCCCGACGGCGCGGTCGTGGGCACCGATCCGGCCCGAACGGTTGTGCCTGCCACTGCGCGGCTGACCGGTGACCCGGGAAGCCGCGCACCCCATATGTGGCTGCGCCGCTCCGGCACACGACTGTCCACGCTCGACCTGTACGAGCGCTCCATGGTGCTGCTCAGCGACGCACGGGGCGGGGCGGGATGGCACGAATCCGCCCGCCGGGTCGCGGTCCGGGGCCCCGTGCGACTAGTCGCCCACCGGATCGGCACGCATCCCGACGGCGCGGACCTGATCTGCGACGAGGACGACGAGGAGCGGGCCGACTGGGCGCGGGTCCACGGCACCACGCCCGGGGGCGCGGTCCTGGTGCGGCCGGACGGGTTCGTGGCGTGGCGGGCGGAGCGGACCACGGCGGACCCGGAGGCGACGTTGCGGGCGGTCCTGACGTCGGTCCTCCGGACGGACCGGGCCGTCACCTGAAGAGGTGGCCTTCACGGTCCGGGTGGGTACCGCGCCGACGTCGCCTCGGTACGAGGGCGCCGGTTCCGGGCGGCACGATAGGGTGCGCATCGTCGAGCACCCGGGTGCCTGGGATCCACCGGGGTCCGAAACGGGAAGAGGCATGCGGCAGCCCGAGTATCCCCCGGAACGGGGCGTGGATGAGCGTGAGTTCGACGCCTTCTACACCGCGAGCGTCGGCCGTCTCATAGGCCAGCTCTACGCGATGACGGGCGACCTCGCGGAGTCGCAGGACGTGGTGCACGAGGCTTTCGCCCGGGCCTGGGAACGCCGGGCGCAGCTGGATCTGCACGGCGCACCCGAGGCGTGGGTGCGCACCGTGGCGTGGCGACTGGCGGTCAGCCGGTGGAGGCGGGTCCGCACCGCCCTCGCTCTGGCCCGCCGGCAGGGGCCGCCTCCCGCCGTACCACCACCCGAGCCACACCACGTGGTGCTGGTCGAGGCGCTGCGGCGACTTCCCGAGGCTCAGCGGCGTGCCGTGGTCCTGCACCACCTGTGCGATATGTCGGTGGAACAGGTTGCCGCCGAGACCGGCTCTCCGGTCGGTACGGTCAAGGTGCACCTGAGCCGCGGACGGGCAACTCTGGCCCGTCTGCTGTCCGATACGGAGCTGGATCCCCGGGCGGGGCGACTGCCGGAGGGGGAGCATGGCTGACGAGACCGAACTGGGATGGCGCCTCGCCGAACTCGCCGAGTCGGGAAGGAGCCATACGGTGCCGCTTGCCGCGCACCGGGTGCGAGCCCGTGGCGAGCAGCGGCTGCGACGCAGGCGGACGACTCTGGTGACCGCCGTCGCGTCACTGGCCGCCGCGCTGGTGGCGGGTGGACTGGCGCTGGCCGGATCCGCCCACGGGCCCCAGCCGCCCACGGCCACACCGGTGCCGGCTCCGCCTCCCTTCGTGCGTCCGTCGCCCGGCCCGGGCGAGGAGTACGCCAGCGAACTGGGTTATGTCTACGGCGCAGTATCCGAGGGCGACACCGTGCGCGTCACGGTCCGGCAGCTCCGCGGCGCGATCCGGGGCACCGCTTCCCCCACCGGCGTTGTGCACGCACTGACGCTGCCGCGTGCGACTCTCGTCGAGACACGGCGGCTCTCCGGCGGGCACCCCGCGGACATGCAGCTCGGTCAACTGGTCGACCGGCTGGCGGACGGCCCGCGCTGGACGTTCTGGATCGACTACGACAACGAAGGGCGTGTGGAGTCCCTGCGGGAGACCGGGTGATCCCCCGATGAGCTGTTACGCCTTCATGACATTCCCGGTGTAACCCGCAGGGTGCGGCACCGCGTAGTGCCCGTGTATCCCGACCGCACCCGACCCGATGGGACGCAGACCATGCTCATCTCACGCCGCCGAAGCGCCGCCGGAGCCACCGCTCTCGCCCTCGCCGCCCTTGTCCTCACCGCCTGTTCGGAGGGCGGCGCCCAAAACCGGGCGGACACCTCGGCCCCCGCCGCGGTGACGACACCGGCCACCTCGACGGCCTCGACGACGGCGACGGCTTCGGTTTCGGTTTCGGTTTCGGCGTCCGCCTCGGCCTCCGCGGCAGCCCCGACAACGGCGCCGGACCCGACGGCGGCAGCGGGAGCTCCGGGGCGCTGGGCGGACACCAAGCAGTTCATGCAGATCACCGATGCCTGGATCAGCGACGGACGGACCTACCTGTCGGTCCGAACGGCCCGGAAGCAGCCCGCAACCGGCGACATCGAGGCCTGGCTGATCATTCCGGGCCGGGGGCCCTACAGCACCGTGTCCATGGCCACGGGCAGCCGGATACTGCTGTCGGTCCCGCTGGGGGACAACTCGGTCCCCTACCCCTACTCCCAGGCCGAGTTCGTCAGACGGATGAAGCGCCAGTCCCCGACGTTCCTCGAAGGACTGGGCTTCGACCTGACGTTCGACGGCAACGGCCGGGTGACCCGGCTGCAGTCGCTGTACACCCCGTGACACGGGTGGCACGGCTTCATCCCGAGTCGAGGACCGGCACCCGTGCCCGTTCCAGAACCGCCTGCGCGGCGTCGCGGCCGTACGCCACGGAGGCGGGCAGCTGCGGATACGGCCACGTCGGCGACCGGGAGTTTCTGACCGCCTGGCTCGACCACCCCGAATTCCGAATGATCAAGTGAGGGAAGGGGAGCGACGTGCTGGTCACCGCGATTGCGTGGAGGGGCCTCTGGACATCAAGGCCACGAGTAGAGCGTGCCCGTTCCATGCCGCGTGCCGCTGTCCGGGTGCTCCTCGGACCGCGGTGCGCGTACGAACTGGGTGCAGTACTCGTTGCATGCGCCGATCGCCGCGAAGTTGCGGCGCGCCTGCCGCAGGCTGAGGTCGTGGTTGGGGCCTCCATGCACCTCATCGGCGTCCTGCTCGTCCTGGCCGTCGTCCTCCCAGTAGCAGACATCACAGATCTCGAACGCTCCACGCTCGGACAGGGTGATGAATCCGCAGCAGGGGCAGCGGTACGGACCCCGCTCGGCGCTTCCTCGAACAGTCATGAAGGCCACGTCTGCATCCTGGTCCGCTACGGCCGCGTGCGCCCAATGATTTTTGGGCACTGCCGTGCACGTGCCGATGCCCGCTGTTGGACGAGACGGAACCGGGAAAGTCGGCTGATGTCGAGGCGAGGCCGGTTCGCAACCAGGCCAGGTTGACCGGACCTCTGCGACACCCCACTCAGAACCGACAGGATTCGACCATGCCGATAGACCCGCTGCTGGCCAAGGCCCGTGTGTTGTGGGAGGGCCTTGCGGCAGCGCCCGTGTCGTTCGTAGCGGGGGGAGGGGTCAGCGTCGTCGCCTCGCCCAAGTCGAGTCTGTGCCCTCCCGGCTGGGTGGGCGTGGTGTCCCTGGGCGGTGCAGCCGTCGTCACCGCTCCCACGGAGCCATCGGCTGCCCTGGTCCGGGATGGACTGGCGGCGCTGCCCATGGCGTCGGTCACCGATGCCGACGCGGTCCGTGAGGTCCTGCCCGTGGCCGAGGCGCTCGGCCCGGCGACGTTGTCCTACGTGTCCCCGGACGCATTCCTCCCGGCCTCGCCGGGACCCCCGGCTGCGCGGCAACTCCCGAGTGACCACCCTGCACTTCGAAACCTGGAGGAGGCCGCGGGCGAGGACGGCGCCGGGGAGGCCGCTCTCGGAGAGATCACCTCGTCGGCCTTCGTGATGCGCGTGGGCGGCAGGGTGGTGGCCGCTGCCGGATACCGGTCCTGGCCCGGGAGGGTCGCGCATCTCAGCGTGCTGACCGATCCTGCCTGGCGAGGACGAGGCTTCGCCAGGGTGGCGGCTTCGGCAGCCGTGACGCATGCACTCGCTGCCGGACTGCTGCCGCAATGGCGGGCCCGGCCACTCGCGTCCCGGCGGGTTGCGGCCGCCTTGGGATTTCGGGAACTCGGTGCCCAGCTCAGCATCAAGCTCGCCGGGTGCCACTGAACTGACGGCCACGCCGAGATCCTGGAAGTTCGCCGTCAGACGGTGCTGGTCGGCTCGGGCCCTCCCCCTGAGGTGGCTTCACCTCAGGGGCGCAACATCGAACCACCACACCCTCCGGCTGAGCGTCGCGCCCCCGTTGACCCGGGCGCGGACCGGAGCCCTGCACGTGGCAGACCCGCCGCAATGCCGAAGGGCGCCCCGGAGGTTCCCGGGGCGCCCTTCGCGGTGGTCCTCGCACAGGGCTGCTCAGCGCACGTCCACGTAGTCGTGGTAGCTCTCGGCGTCCACGTAGGAGCCGGACGCGAGGTAGACCCCGACCCAGGTGCCGTCCTGCTTCGCGGTGAAGCGGGCGGTGAAGTGGCCGTGCGAGTCAGCCTTGACCGAGCCCAACTGCGTCCAGGACTTTTTGCCCTTGGCCTGGAAGAGGATGTAGACGCGCTGCTTGCCGAACGCCACCCACTTCGTGCCGCTCAGCCGCTGCAAGGTGCCGGTGGTGGTCACGGTGTGGCCCTTGCGCACCGGCTCGGGACCGGCGTTGAAGCCGCTGATCCTGGTGGCGGTGCGGTTGAAGTGCACGGAGTTGGAGTAGCCGGGCTGGTAGTCCGACGACCCCGCCGAGTACAGCCGCCAGTAGCCCTTCGGCACCGACACGTGCCCGTCGAGGTTGAAGGTGCCGTCGGACTTCGCGGTGAACCAGCCGAGCGACTTCCAGCCGGACTTGCCGTCGGCCGACTGCTGGAGGTACAGCTTCCGGTTCGGCGGCACCTTGCCGTTGCTGCCGTTCATGCTGCCCTGGATGTGCAGGTTGGAGTACTCGTCAATCCAGCTCGAACAGAAGCAGATGTTGGTCCGGTTGATGACGTCGACCTTGAACTGCGCGTGCGAGGCGGTCAGATACGGGTCGGCCAGGTAGCTGTCGAGGCTGGTCTCGACCGTGAACGTGCCGTCGTCGGACGGCACGTACGGGTAGGTGAGCGTGAAGCGCCCGCCGGTACCGCTGGTCGCCGTGGCGTAGTAGCCCATCTCGAGCGCGACGCCCTTGGCCGGACGCCAGGTGCCGTCGTACAAGTACTCCACGACGCCGGATGAGGACGCCTTGGTGCCGTACTTGATCTGCACGCCGGAGTGGTCCAGCCGAATCCGGCTCGGGCTGACCACGACCGGCAGGGTCTTGCTGTCGACGAGCACATAGGTGTTCGTGCCGTCGGGGTTGGCGATCCAGAAGGAGAGCGAGACCGGCACCGACGTGGCGTTCTCGCCGTTCAGCCGCGGCGCCACGTCGATCGAGTAGCTGCCGTCGGCGGCGGTGACGGCGCTGTAGGCGTACTCGGCCGTCACGCTCAGATCCTTGCCGGCCAGCGGCGAGGTGTCACCGGTGATCGGGTCGAAAAGCGAGATGCGGCCGCTGAGCGTGACGTGCGTGTGCTCCACGTCCAGCACGGCGGGGCTGATGCTGCGGTCGGCGAAGACCGGCTTCGGCTCGACGTCCACGGTGGTGGCGCCCGCCGCCGAGGTGCTGTCGCCGTCGCTGTCCTGGGCGCTGACCGTCACGTCGTAGCTGCCGTACGAAGGCAGTTGCGACATGCGCGGCGAGCGCCAGATGCCGTCCCGCGGTGTGCCTGAGACGAGCGTGAAGCCGGTGACCGCGACGGTCGCCGGGTCCGTGCCGTGCAGCTCCGTCAGCTCGGCGGACACCTCGGTGATCGCCGAGTCGGAGGAGACGGCGACCGTCAGGAAGCCGGTGTCGGACGGGTCGGAGCCTACGTCGCCGAACACCGGGGCGCCGGTGCCGTCGGCAGGCGCGCTGCTGCTCGGGGCGGGCGTCGGGTCGCCGGAGGGCGGGTCGGACGGGGTCGAGGTGTCCGACGGTTCGCCGATTGGCGGGGCGGACGGCATCGGGGTGTCCGAAGGAGTGTCGGACGGGGCGCTGGTGGGCGGGTCCGCCGGCGTCGAATCGGCCGTCGGGCTCGCGGTCGCGGTGACCGCCGGGTCCTGCCCGGGCGTGCCGACGTCGGCCGCGTACGCCAGCGCTGGCGCGGCGAGGAGTGCGGCGCCCAGTGCGGCGGACACGGCCGCCGACACCACAGAGCGTGTTCTCAATGCTGGGTTCCCCCCACGGGAATGGCGCGGCCTCGCCGCCCCGGACATCCGGAGGCAAGCCGCGCTCTTTGTGCGGTTGCTGTGAACATCACGCAACACATCGAACTCTAGTGTCTGCCTACGACACGGGATCAACGGGTTTGTTGAACCGCCGAGGACGTCACCTGCCGTTGCCTGCAGGGTTGTTGAGACTCCCGGCCCGAGCGGTCCGCCGGCGTCAGGGCGACCCGATGACGACCGCCCATGCCCAGCCGGGGATCGTCTTGATCTTTTTCTGGGACAGCTCGCCGGTTTGGGCGGAGCCCGATCCTGGGGGCTTGGAAACGCAGAGTGCTCGCTGCAGCACCGGAACACTCCTGGCTTCACCCACGTGACATCGGACACACAGCGCAAGGTCATCAGCCGCCTGGACCGCCCGCGCAGACACTGCCTCGACTATGAGCGACCGCCATGCTCGACGGCACCCGTGGATGTCGAACGCCCCGGACCGATCATGGTCCGGGGCGTTGGTACTGCTGGGCACAAGAGCCCCCTGTCGGATTCGAACCGACGACCTTCGCTTTACAAGAGCGGCGCTCTGACCAGCTGAGCTAAGGAGGCGCGCACGGGCGTGCCCGAGCAGTGTACCCAGGTCCCGGACCGTGCCCGTCGAAAATTTCCGCGAAGTTCACAGTCCCCCAGGTACTGACATAGCGGTGAACGCCAGGTACGGTCCTGAACCAGTTCACCCGTGTGGACTACACCACCACGACGGAACCCCGTAGTGGCAACCACCTTTACAACGGATCGTCCGGCACGTTCCTGCCGGTGAAGGGGGCCCATTCACCATGGCCACTGTCTCGTTCGACAAGGCGACCCGGATCTACCCCGGTTCCCAGAAGCCCGCCGTCGACTCGCTCGACATCCAGATCGAGGACGGGGAGTTCCTCGTCCTGGTCGGCCCGTCCGGCTGCGGCAAGTCCACCTCGCTCCGCATGCTGGCGGGGCTCGAGGACGTGAACTCCGGAACCATCCACATCGGTGACCGCGACGTCACGCACCTGCCGCCCAAGGACCGGGACATCGCCATGGTGTTCCAGAACTACGCGCTCTACCCGCACATGTCCGTCGCCGACAACATGGGCTTCGCGCTCAAGATCGCCGGCGTGAACAAGGCGGAGATCCGCAAGAAGGTCGAGGAGGCCGCGAAGATCCTCGACCTCACCGAGTACCTGGACCGCAAGCCGAAGGCGCTCTCCGGTGGTCAGCGCCAGCGTGTCGCCATGGGCCGCGCCATCGTGCGCGAGCCGCAGGTGTTCCTCATGGACGAGCCGCTGTCGAACCTCGACGCCAAGCTCCGTGTCTCCACCCGTACGCAGATCGCGTCCCTGCAGCGCCGCCTCGGCATCACCACCGTCTACGTCACCCACGACCAGGTCGAGGCCATGACGATGGGCGACCGCGTGGCCGTGCTCAAGGACGGTCTCCTCCAGCAGGTGGACTCGCCGCGGAACATGTACGACCGCCCGGCCAACCTCTTCGTCGCCGGCTTCATCGGTTCCCCGGCCATGAACCTGGTCGAGGTCCCGATCACCGACGGCGGCGTGAAGTTCGGCAACAGCGTGGTGCCGGTGAACCGCGAGGCGCTGAAGGCCGCGGCCGACAGGGGCGACCGCACGGTGACCGTGGGCGTCCGCCCCGAGCACTTCGACGTGGTGGAGCACAACGGTGAAGCCGCCGCGTCCCTGTCCAAGGACACCGAGGACGCCCCGGCGGGCCTCGCCGTCTCCGTGAACGTCGTCGAGGAGCTCGGCGCCGACGGCTACGTCTACGGCGCGGCCGAGGTCGGCGGCGAGACCAAGGACCTCGTCGTCCGTGTCGGCGGCCGCCAGGTTCCCGAGAAGGGCGCGCAGCTGCACGTCGTGCCGCGTCCGGGCGAGACCCACGTGTTCTCGACCTCGACCGGCGAGCGTCTCTCCGACTGAGCTCCGCCCACCGGACGCACCGCACCGATCCGCCCCACGGCGGGTCATGCCTCCCGGCACTGACGAAGAGGGCCCCGCAGACCACTGCGGGGCCCTCTTCGTTGTCGACAAATACCCCAACATAAGAGGCATTTCACCTGAGTGCGTCAACCCCCTACCCGGAAATCGTCGCTTCTTCATCCCCCGAACCGGTGACTAATTGTCGCCAAATCACTACCCCGCGCTACCCTCACTCGCGTGAAGCACACCACTACTCCTCGGACACGGTGCGGCCGTGGCCCCGCCCGCCGCATCGGGCGCACCCTCGCCCTCGTACTGCCCGTCGTCCTGGTGCTGTCCGGGACCCTCGCGGTCGCCCGCGTCAACTGGTCGGGAGCCCCTTCCAACTCGGTGCTCGCCGCCTCCTCCGGAGACGTCTCGACACGCGCCTCCTCCCGTGCGCCGCAGGACACACTGCGCGACAGGCTGCTGCTGGAGCTTCAGGAGAAGGACCCGGGCACCGCGCTCACCCACCTCCAGCAGGCCGTCAACGACCGCCCCTCGCTCGCGAAGCACTGCGTCGCCATCGCCCGCGCGCTGGGACGCGCCGCCGTCCGCGTGTACGGCCCCTCACGCGCCCAGTCCTACGCCCGTCCGGTCTGCGACACCTCCTTCGCCTCGGGCGTCGCCGCACAGCACGGCTGAGGGCCCTCGACAGCCCCGAATGAGGACGGGACGCGCGACGTACAGTTCGGTCATGACCGATCCGAACGCCGCCGCGCGCCCCGTCCAAGCCGTCATCCTGGCCGGTGGCCAGGGCTCCCGGTTGCGCCCGTACACCGACGACCGGCCGAAGCCGATGGTGGAGATCCCGGGCACCGGGACCCCGATCATCGGACACCAGCTCACCTGGCTCGCCGAGGAAGGCGTCACCGACGTCGTCGTCTCCTGCGGTCATCTCGCCGACGTCCTGCAGAAGTGGCTGGACACGTCGGACCTGCCCGTCCGCGTCACGACGGTCGTCGAATCGGAGCCGCTCGGCCGCGGTGGCGGCCTGCGGTACGCCGCCGGGCACCTCCCGCATCCCGACCGGCCCTGGTACGCGACGAACGGCGACATCTGGACCCGGTTCTCGCTGCGCGACATGGCGGACTTCCACACCGAGCGCGGCGCGGTCGCCACCCTCGCCCTGGCGCGCCCGCGCATCCCGTGGGGCGCGGTCAAGACGGACGGCTTCGGGCGCGTCACCGACTTCATCGAGGCCCCGCCGTCCACGTTCGAGATCAACGCGGGTGTCTACGTCTTCTCCGCCGAGTTCGCCGAGATGCTCCCCGAGCGCGGCGACCACGAGCGCACCACCTTCCCCCGGCTGGCCCGGGAGCGCCGTCTGGCCGGCTTCCCCATCCCTCAAGGCGCGTACTGGCGGGCCATCGACACCGCGAAGGACCTCACCGAGGCGGCGAAGGAGCTGGCGACGCTGGTGCGTTGAGGTTCCGCCGGAGGCGTCGTCCCGCACGTGCTCACCCGAAAGGGGCCCCCGCACACCGAGTGTGCGGGGGCCCCTTTCGGGTGAACCGGCCCAACTACCCCAGCAGGCCGCCCACCAGGTGCTCGGAGCCCCCCGAGCCGCTCCCTCCGCCGTGGCCTCCACCACTGCTTCCGCCGCCGCTCGCTCCGCCCGAGGGGCCGCCCGTGCCACTGCCGCCCGAGGACGACGGGCCCGCGCTCGTGCTCGGCGCCTGCTGTGCCGGCGCCGAGTGGCGCGGCGGGACCTGGCCACCGCTGCCCTGCGTCTGGCTCGGCCGACCGCCCGAGACCGTGCCGGTCGCACCGGGCGCGTCCGGGGTCCGGGCCGGGCCGGACGGCGACGACGTGCCCTGCGGGGACGCCGGGGAACGCGAGGCCGAAGGGCCGGCCTTGTGCTGCTGCTCGCCCGGCGTCTCGGGCAGCGGCGAACCGGGCAGTTCGTTGCGCGGCGCGTCGCCGGGTCCTGGTACGACCACGCGGTCCGCGTCCCGCACCGCCCCGCCGAGGAGCGATCCGACCAGCAGCGTCACGCCGGTCACGAGCGCCGTCACGAGCGCCCCGCGCCGCAGTACGTACTGCCGCAGCTCCCAGATGTCCGCCCGCGGCCCGAGCCTGCGCCACGCGCCGCCCGCGAGCCGCGCGTCCACGGAGTACACGGGCGCCCCGGCGATGATCAGCGGCGACCAGGCGGCGAGATAGATGATGTCGGGCGTGTCGTACGACGGGGTGGTGTGCCAGCTCACCGTGACGATCAGGGCGGCCGCGAGCAGCGCCCCTGCCGAGGCCGCGACCCGCTGCCACAGGCCGAGGACCGTGAGCACGCCGACGATCACCTGGAGGAAGGCGATGACCAGCCCCGTGCCGACGGGGTGGTGGAGTGCGAACTGCCGCAGCGGCTCGGCCGCTTCCCAGGGGTGCAGCGAGTTGAGCCATGTGGTCATCGAGCCCCGCTTGCCACCGTCGAAGTAGACGGGGTCGCAGAGCTTGCCCATGCCCGAGTAGACCGAGATCGAGCCGAGGAAGACGCGCAGGGGCAGCAGCACCACACCGAGGTTCATACGGCGGCCGGGGTAATAGGCGTGCCGCACATGGTCCCCGCCGTGCCGCCGCGCCCGCGGCTCCCGCCCCCCGGCTTCCGCGCCGTCCGCGAACCGGGCGTCGTCGTAGGGGGATCGGGAGTGATCGGGTCCACCGTAGGCGGGGTCGTCGTAGCCGGGCGCAGCATAGGCGGGTTCGTCGTACGCACTGCCGGCGCTCCGCATCTGCGGGAGCAGCCGGGTCTCGCCGCGACGGTGACCGCGGGGGGCGCCGATGACCGGCGACGGCAGGGTCTGGTCGTCGCCGTAGCCGCCGGCACCCGGCAGGTCCTCGACTCCGATGCGCGGGATGACCCGGGTCGCCCGCGCGTCGACCGTCGGGTCGTCGCCGTGGCGCACGCTCGAGCTCCGTACGGCCTGCAGCAGCCGGTGGGCGCCGGTGTCGTCGGGTGCGGACCTGCCACTCCAGACGACGGGCCTCCGGCGGCCGTCGGCCTCTGCGGCTCTGTCCGCCGAACCGGCGGCGGGCATGTGCAGGCCGCTCTGCGCGATACCCGAGTACCGGACGAGCCGTGGGGACGGGCCGCGCCGCGTGGACGCGCCCAACCGCACGCGGAAGCTTGCGTGATTGACGATGACCTGCGCCGGATCGCTCGGCACCTTCACCATGCTCAGCACGGGGGTGTCGTCGAATCCCGACGATCGGTCCCCCGTCGGTGTGCGGGGCGTTCTGGTCTCCACACTCATCTAACCGAGTGAGGTGTGATTAGGACACTGCTCCGACCGCGCGGATCTGTCCGGACCCCGTCAAGCTTGTCCTGTACGACCGAATGACCCCGTACGGGCGGGGGAGCGAACGACTGTTCGCGCCCTCGGCCCCGGGTGTCAGGCCCGTCGGCGGGACGCCTCGTACAGCACGATGCCCGCCGCCACACCGGCGTTGAGCGACTCGGCGCCACCCGGCATCGGGATCCGCGCCCGGACGTCGCAGGTCTCGCCGACCAGTCGAGACAGCCCCTTGCCCTCGCTGCCGACGACGATCACGACCGGCCCGCCCAGGGCGTCCAGCTCGCCGAGCTCGACGTCCCCGTCGGCGGCCAGCCCGACGACCATGATGCCCGCCTTCTGGTACGCCTCCAGGGCACGCGTCAGATTGGTGGCACGCGCGACCGGCGTACGGGCCGCCGTGCCCGCGGAGGTCTTCCACGCGCCGGCCGTCATCCCGGCGGCGCGCCGCTCGGGCACCACGACCCCGTGCCCGCCGAAGGCGGAGACGGACCGGACGACGGCGCCAAGGTTGCGCGGGTCGGTGACCCCGTCCAGGGCGACGATCAGCGGGTCCTCGCCCTCGTCGTAGGCCGCGTCGGCGAGGTCCTCGGGGTGGGCGTACTCGTAGGGCGGGACCTGGAGGACGAGCCCCTGGTGGTTGAGTCCGTTGGTCATCCGGTCGAGCTCGGGGCGCGGGGCCTCCATGAGGTTGATCCCGCCGCGCTCGGAAGCGAGCTGCAGCGCCTCGCGCACACGCTCGTCGTTGTCGATGAACTGCTGGACGTAGAGCGTGGAGGCGGGCACGCCCTCGCGCAGCGCCTCGGTGACCGGGTTGCGCCCGACGACCAGTTCGGACGAGGACCTGCCACCGGTACGACGCTGCTGCGGACGTCCCTGCGCGCGGCGCGACTTCGCCTGTGCGGCACGCTGCTTGGCGTGCCCCTTGCGCATCTCGGCCGGCGGTGTCGGGCCCTTGCCCTCCAGGCCGCGGCGCCGCTTGCCGCCGCTGCCGACCTGCGCGCCCTTCTTGCCGGACATGCGGCGGTTGTTCGCGGCCATGACCTACCCGTCTGTTGAAGCGTCGTACGTATGTCTATGCAGTGTGCCGCCCGGAGGGCCGGACGGCACAATCGATCATCGGATCCGGTGCCGGCTCAGCGCGGGCCGAGCGACCAGCGCGGACCCTGGGGGCCGTCCTCGATGACGAGCCCCGACTGGTTGAGCTGGTCGCGGATCCCGTCGGCGGTCGCCCAGTCCTTGCGGGAGCGGGCCGCCTCGCGCTGGTCGAGGACCATGCGCACCAGGGTGTCGACGGCGCCGTGCAGATCCTCGCCGCGGTCGCCCTCCCCGGCCCACTCGGCGTCGAGGGGGTCGAGGCCCAGGACACCGAGCATGGCCCGCACCTCGGCGAGCCGGGCGACGGCGGCGTCCTTGTCGTCGGCGGCCAGCGCGCTGTTGCCCTGCCGGACGGTGGTGTGCACGACGGCGAGCGCCTGCGGCACACCCAGGTCGTCGTCCATCGCCTCGGCGAACGCCGGGGGCACCTCGTCGGCGGGCTCGACGACCCCGCCGGCCTTCTCGACGACACGCTGCATGAAGCCCTCGATACGGGCGAACGCGGACTCCGCCTCGCGCAGGGACTCCTCGCTGTACTCGATCATCGAGCGATAGTGCGGCGTGCCGAGGTAGTAGCGCAGGACGATGGGCCGCCACTGCTTGACCATCTCGGAGACCAGTACCGAGTTGCCGAGGGACTTGGCCATCTTCTCGCCCGCGATGGTGACCCAGGCGTTGTGCAGCCAGTACTGGGCGAACGCGTCACCGAAGCCCTTGGCCTGGGCGATCTCGTTCTCGTGGTGCGGGAAGATCAGGTCGATGCCGCCGCCGTGGATGTCGAAGGCCGACCCCAGGTACTTGTGGGCCATCGCCGAGCACTCCAGGTGCCAGCCCGGACGGCCGCGTCCCCACGGAGTCTCCCAGCTGGGCTCGCCCGGCTTCACCGCCTTCCACATGGCGAAGTCACGCGGGTCCCGCTTGCCGGTCTCGCCCTCGTCGGCGGGCTGGCGCAGATCGTCGAGGTCCTGCTTCGACAGCGACAGGTAACCCGGCAGCGAGCGCACGTCGAAGTAGACGTTCCCGTCGGCCTCGTAGGCGTGTCCGCGCTCGATGAGCCCGCGCATCATCTCGACCATCTCGGGCACATGCCCGGTGGCGCGGGGCTCGTAGGTGGGCGGGAGGCAACCGAGCGCGCGGTAGGCATCGTTGAACGCGCGCTCGTTCTCGTAACCGATGGCCCACCACGGGTGGTTCTGCTCGTGGGCCTTCCGGATGATCTTGTCGTCGATGTCCGTGACATTGCGGATGAACGTCACGTCCAGACCGCGGTACGCGAACCAGCGGCGCAGGATGTCGAAGTTGAGGCCGGAGCGGATGTGCCCGATGTGCGGCGGGGCCTGCACGGTGGCGCCACACAGGTAGATCGAGACACAACCCGGCTTGAGCGGGGTGAAGTCACGGATCTGCCGGGCGCTGGTGTCGTACAGGCGAATAGTCACGAGTCCAGGGTAGTGGTCCGGAAGGAGTGCCTCACGCGCCTTGCGGTCAAGGGCCATGCATTCGTGACAAACGGTTCGCCCGCAGGTATCCCCGCGCCCACCTCCGGGGCGACCGGTGTCCCGGACCGCGAGGCCCGCCCGGGGTCGCGGTCCTGACGTCTCTTCGCGCCGATGTCACCACCGTGCCGGACAGCCGGGCCGGCCGTCCCGGAGCGCCTTCGGAGCCTCGGTCGCCGGGTGACGCTCCGGTTGCGTCCGTGCGCCCTCAGTCCACCCGCACCACGAGCGCGGTGGCGATCGCCATCAGTCCCTCGTCGCGCCCGGGGAAGCCGAGACCGTCCGTCGTCGCACCGGACACCGAGACCGGTGCCCCCGCCGCGTCCGAGAGGATCTTCTGTGCCTCGTCGCGGCGCTTGCCGATCTTCGGGCGGGGGCCGACCACCTGGACGGCGATGTTGCCGATGGCGAAGCCCGCCTCGCGGACGATCCGCGCGGCCTCCGTCAGCAGCGTGACCCCGGACGCACCGGACCACTCGGGCCGTCCGGTGCCGAAGTGCTGCCCCAGGTCACCGAGGGCGGCCGCGGAGAACAGCGCGTTGCACGCGGCGTGTGCGACCACGTCCGCGTCCGAGTGGCCGGCGAGTCCCGGCCCCTCGCCCTCCCACTTCAGACCCGCGCACCACAGTTCCCGCCCCTCTTCGAAGGCGTGGATGTCGGTCCCGATGCCCACCCGGGGCAGCAGCGGCCCCTCAGAAGCCATCGGTCAGCCTCCTGCGCGCCAGGACCGCCTCGGCCAGGACCAGGTCCAGGGGGCGGGTGACCTTGAACGCCTCCGCGTGACCGGGGACGACCACGACCCGCAGCCCGAGCTGCTCCACCATGCTCGCGTCGTCCGTGACGTTGTCCGTCACGGTCTCGTGGGCGCGGATCAGCGTCCCGCGGTCGAAGCCCTGCGGGGTCTGCACGGCGCGCAGCCGGGCGCGGTCGGGCGTGGCGACGACCGGCTCCGGGTGGTCGGCCTCGGCCGCGGGCTCCACCTCCTTGACCGTGTCCGCGAGCGGCAGGGCGGGCACCACGGCCGGCGCACCCTCGCGCACCGCCTCGATCACCGCGTCCACCGTCTCCACCGGGACCAGCGGGCGGGCCGCGTCGTGGACCAGGACGATCTCGTACTCCGGCGGCAGCGCGTCGAGGCCCAGCTTCACGGACTCCTGACGCGTCTCCCCGCCCGGCACGACCAGGAAGTCGGTCCGCTCGGGCAGCGCGTGCGCGTCGAGCAGCGACTTGACCTCCGCGGCGCCGTCCGGCGGCGCCACGACAATCACCAGGGACACGGCGCGGGACGCGGCCATCGCGCGCACGGCGTGGATGAGCATGGGCGTGCCGTTCAGCGCGCGCAGCGCCTTGGGGGCGCCCGGACCGAGGCGCACACCTCGGCCCGCCGCCGGGATCACGGCCGCGATGGGGGTCCCTGCCCGGGCGGAGTCCGGGGTTTCCGGCAGGGTTCCGGTGAGCGAAGGGCGCGAATCGTCAGACATCGGTTCCTGTCAGGTTTGTGTGCTCGGCCGGGATGGGTATGGCCACAGCGTGCCGGGCGCGAGGCCTTGACCGGACCCTTCCGTGACCCCGGTCGAGCCGACTGCCCGGGCCCGGCACGCCAAGTATCGGGGGTTTCCCGTGTCCGGGGGGTGTCCGCCGGGGTACGGAACGAGGGCAGGGCTTCACCATTTCGGCAGAGCATGACGTCGAGGCGCGTCCGGGTACGAACATGCCGCAGCGCCCGGCGACAGCTACTGCGTCATCGGGCACCGCGGCATGTGCAGACGTGCTGCGCACTGCTCCGTCCGTCACGCTCCCGGCCGGGGAGCGAGTGGGGCGGGATGGGCGTCAGGACGCGAGGACCTCGTCGAGCAGAGCCTCGGCCTTGTCCTCGTTCGTGTTCTCCGCGAGGGCGAGTTCGCTCACCAGGATCTGCCGGGCCTTGGCGAGCATCCGCTTCTCACCGGCGGACAGTCCGCGCTCGCGCTCACGACGCCACAGATCGCGGACGACCTCCGCAACCTTGATGACATCGCCGGAAGCGAGCTTCTCCAGGTTTGCCTTGTATCGACGCGACCAGTTCGTGGGCTCCTCGGCGTACGGCGCACGCAGCACCTCGAAGACCCGGTCCAGCCCGTCCTGACCGACCACATCACGCACGCCGACGAACTCCGCATTGTCCGCTGGCACACGCACCGTCAGGTCGCCCTGGGCGACCTTCAGCACCAAGTAGGTCTTGTCCACGCCTTTGATCTGGCGAGTTTCGATGGCCTCGATCAGCGCGGCCCCGTGATGGGGATAGACCACGGTGTCGCCAACCTTGAACGTCATGTGACAGGTACCCCTTCCGTGGCTATCCAGGGTAACACGGAAACGGCGTCTTCTGAATGGCGTTTTCGCAGGTCAGGGCATATCTCGGGGCTTGACAACCACAACAGGAACGTGCTGCGAGGGGGCGACGGAAGACGGTATTCGCAGGTCGGAGCCGCTCTGCGGGTGAAGAGAAACGCGCACGTTACACACATCGAAGGCACCTGACTAGGTCCAAAACGCCCCTTTATGTCCTCCCTCAAGCGATCGACTTCCGCTACTCCGTTCGGCGCCTCATGGCCGCTGCGAGACGAATCCGGAATTGATCACGGCACCCGGTGATCCCGCCGTTGATCGGTTGATCGATTTTCGGCCCCTCCGTGCATTTCCTTGCGGAAAACCACCGCGGGGCTGGAGACGCTTATGTGAATACTGGACGACGTGAGGTCAAAGTGCCTGAGGAGATGCATGGGATCGGCGTGACGGAAGCGACTTCGACGGGCGCCACAAGGAGGCCCCGCATGCCTTGGGGCGGGTCGGGTGCGGCGGCTCTGGAACGGCTCGGTAACCTAAGGCCGCTGACAGACACTTAGGGCGGCTTTATCAGGGAGTCGCCCTGCACCGCCCACGTTCAAGGAGTTGCCGCCGCCGTGAGCAGCAGCATTCGACGCGGCGCCCTCGCCGCCGCCGCCATCGCGTTCTCGATCACCTCGCTCGCCGCGTGCGGCGCCGGCAACAACGCCCAGACGCTCGAGGTCAAGCCCGACAACGCGGCGACCAGCGTCGGCGACATCAAGGTCCAGAACGCGATGGTCATCACCCAGCCCGACCCGAAGGCCGGCGGCCCGGCCGTGGTCTCGGCGACCATCTTCAACACCGGCACCACGTCCCAGACGCTGGACTCGATCAGCGTGGAGGGCGACGGCACCGCCGAGATCTCGCCGGCCAAGGGCGGCGGCAGCGTGACCGTCCCGGCGGGCGGCTCCCTGGTGCTCGGCGGCAAGGACAACGCCACGGCCACGCTGAACAACATGGACGCCGCCGTGCAGAACGGCAACGCGCAGAAGATCACCTTCTCGTTCAGCAAGACCGGCGAGGTCAACCTGCGGGCGTTCGTGGTCCCGGCCGAGAGCTACTTCACCAAGTGGGGGCCCAGCAACATCCCCTCGACGCCGTCCCCCACGGGCTCGCCGTCCGAGCACGCCACCCCGACGGAGTCGGCCACGGGTACGCCCGCCTCGGGCGCGCCCGGCACGCCCGCGGGCGAGGAGCCGGGAAGCGACACGACGACGGAGTCGGGCTCGTCCGAGCAGTGAAAGCGGCCCGGGGCACCTGCGCCCGGTGACCGCTCCCTCCGCCGCGGTGCTCGCGCGGCGGCGGAGGCGAGCGAGGCCGCAGAACCGGAACGCACGAAGGGCGGTACCCCTTCCAGGGGGTGCCGCCCTTGATCGTGCCGTGCGCGCGTGAGGGCCGTTCAGGCCCCGCTCAGGGGCCGTTCCCGGCCGACGCGCGCCGGTCGGCTCACGGCTCGAACTTGTAGCCGAGGCCGCGGACCGTGACCAGGTAGCGCGGGGCGCCCGGGTCCGGCTCGATCTTCGCGCGCAGGCGCTTGACGTGGACATCGAGGGTCTTGGTGTCGCCCACGTAGTCGGCGCCCCAGACACGGTCGATGAGCTGCATACGGGTCAGGACGCGGCCCGCGTTGCGCAGCAGCATCTCCAGGAGGTCGAACTCCTTCAGCGGCAGGTCGACCTTGGAGCCGGAGACCGTGACCACGTGGCGGTCGACGTCCATACGGACCGGACCGGCCTCCAGCGCGGCCGGGGTGACCTCCTCGGGCTCCCCGCGGCGGCGCAGGACGGCCCGGATGCGGGCGACCAGCTCACGCGAGGAGAACGGCTTGGTGACGTAGTCGTCGGCCCCTATTTCCAGGCCGACAACCTTGTCGATCTCGCTGTCCTTGGCGGTCACCATGATGACCGGGACATTGGAACGGCCGCGCAGCTGGCGGCAGACCTCCGTGCCCGGCAGGCCGGGCAGCATCAGGTCGAGCAGGACGAGATCGGCGCCGTTGCGCTCGAACTCGTCGAGACCGTCGGGCCCGGTGGTCGCGATGGCGACCTCGAAGCCCTCCTTGCGGAGCATGTAGGACAGGGCGTCGCTGAAGGACTCCTCGTCCTCGACGACGAGTACTCGGGTCACGGAAGGACCTCCGGGGCGGGAAGCGGTTCGTACGGGGATGTGACGGTGGTCGTCCCGTCGGGCCGGCCGTCCTCGTCGTCGAGTCCGGACGGGTGATCGGTCGCACGGTCACGGGCCGCACCCGCCTCCGGCAGCCGCAGGGTGAAAGTGGAGCCCTGACCCTCGGAGCTCCACACGGTGACCTCCCCGCCGTGCGAGGCGGCCACGTGCTTGACGATCGCGAGACCCAGCCCCGTACCGCCCGTGGCACGGGAGCGAGCCGGGTCGACGCGGTAGAAGCGCTCGAAGATGCGCTCCTTGTCCTTGTCGGAGATGCCGATGCCCTGGTCGGTCACCGACACCTCGATCAGATCCCCGCCCGAGGCCGACATCCTGCGCGCGGCGATGCCGACGCGGGTGCGGGCGGGCGAGTAGTTCACGGCGTTCTCGACGAGGTTGCCGAGAGCGGCGGCCAGCTGGCCGCGGTTGCCCCACACATGCAGATCGGCGGTGCCACCGGCGGCCATGGTGATCTGCTTGGTGCCGGCCTGGTGGCGGCAGCGGTCGATGGCCTCGGCGACCAGTTCGTCCACGCGCACGGGCTCGGCGTCCTCGAGGGGGTCGTCGTTCTGCACCCGCGAGAGGTCGATGAGCTCCTGCACGAGGTTGGTCAGCCTCGTGGCCTCGATCTGCATACGGCCCGCGAAGCGCTCCACGGCCTCGGGGTCGTCGGAGGCGTCCATCACGGCCTCGGAGAGCAGCGACAGGGCGCCGACCGGCGTCTTCAGCTCATGGCTGACGTTGGCCACGAAGTCGCGGCGCACCGCCTCTATCCGGCGGGCCTCGGTGAGGTCCTCGACGAGCAGCAGCACCAGCCGCGAGCCGAGGGGCGCCACGCGTGCCGACACGGCCAGGGCCTCGCCCCGTCCGGTGCCGCGGCGCGGCAGGTCCAGCTCGACCTGGCGTATCTCCCCGTCCCGCCTGGTGTCACGTGCCATCTGGAGCATCGGCTCGACGGCGAGCTTGCCGCCCCTGACGAGTCCCAGGGCGTAGGCTGCGGAGCTGGCCTTCACGACGGCGTCGGCCTCGTCCAGCACGACCGCCGACGAGCGCAGCACGGACAGCACGGTGTCGACGCCCGGCGGAAGCACGGGGTCGGTGTGCAGGGAAGTGCGGGTAGGGCGCTTCTGGTCGCGCTCGCTCCAGCGGAACGCCAGCATGGCGATCACGCCGGTGAGCACCCCGGCGATCGCTGCCGCTGCGGCGACCGCCGCGTTCACGTCCATGCACCCAGGTTAGGCACGTCAGGACGCCGGACCACAGCCATCCGAGTGCGACCTCGGACACTCGTCGCCCAGAGTTCACCTTGGAGCCAGGGCCGGTTCATTTGAGATGACTGAAACAGTCGCGTACGGACCAGAACGTGGGAGCGTGGGGTGCAAAGGGCGCCGTGACGGCCGTGTTCACCATGGTGACGACGGGCCCGGGCCCCCGGCCCCCCGAAAAGACGTAAGAGAGGGACACCCTGATGCGGGACGCGTACCACGAGGAACTTGACTCGATCGGTGAAGGTCTGGTCGAGATGGCCCGGCTCGTGGGGTCGGCGATCGGACGCGCCACGACGGCGATCCTCGACGGTGACCTGAAGCTGGCGGAGACCGTCATCGAGGGCGACAAGAAGGTCGACGAGCTCCAGCACGACCTGGAGGCGCGCGCGATCGCCCTCCTCGCCCGCCAGCAGCCGGTGGCGACGGACCTGCGCATCGTCGTCACGTCGCTGCGGATGAGCGCCGACCTCGAGCGCTCGGGCGATCTGGCGCAGCATGTCGCGAAGCTGGCCCGGCTCCGCTTCCCGGAGCGTGCCGTCCCGCAGGACCTGCACGCCACCATCCTGGAGATGGGCCAGCTCGCCCAGCGTCTGATGGCCAAGGCCGCCGAGGTGATCGTCACCAAGGACGTCGACCTGGCGATGCAGCTGGAGCAGGACGACGACGAGATGGACCTCCTGCACCGCGCGCTCTTCCGGCACCTGATCGACGACCGCTGGCAGCACGGCATAGAGACGGCCGTGGACGTCACCCTGCTGGGCCGCTACTACGAGCGTTACGCCGACCACGCGGTTGCGGTGGCGAAGCGCGTGGTCTACCTGGTGACGGGCGAGCACGCGGACGAACTCCAGCCCGACATCCAGCCGGTGACGGGCGTCGAGGGCGCCTGACCGAAGCCCGACGGGGAGGGGCCGGCGGTCCGCGCTCGGGGCGGACGCTCGGACCGGCACCCTCCAGTCGGGGGGCTCGAAGGGGCCCGGCCGGGTGTGCACAAGCCTCTGTGCGCCGTTGATGCGCCTGTCGACGGGGGCATGAAATGGGCACAGGCACCAGTCTCTTGGAGGGACCCATGGCCGAGACCCCCAGCACCCAGGACCCCACGCAGGAGCGCGAGACCCAACAACCCGTCGAGATCACGAGCCTCCCGCTGGTGGGCGCATGCGGCTGCGGCTCCGGCTGCGGATGCGGGTGCCAGTCGGGCGCTCCGTGCCAGTGCGGCTGACGCCGGACGACGCGGACGATCTCACGGGACGACCGGACATCGAGCAGGACCACGAGGGGCCCCGGCACTGTGCCGGGGCCCCTCGTGTCCGTGGCAGGTGCCGCCCGACAGGCGCAGCATGGGAAGCGGAGAAGGCGAGCCCGTCCGGAAGGAGGTGCGCGGCGATGACTCAGTTCATGGACGTCCACCATGGGATGAAGGGCATCACTGACGACCGGCTGAAGCAGGTCCACCGGGCCGATCTCGCCGTGGAGAGGGAGGAGGGCGTGCACTTCGAGCGGGCCTGGGCCGACCCCGAGTCCGGCACGCTCTACTGCCTCTCCGAGGCCCCCTCGGCCGAAGCCGTCCGCCGCGTCCACGAACGCGCCGGCCATGCACCCGACGAGGTCCACCCCGTCCCGCTGTCCATCTGGTGACCCGCACCCACGCCGCCCTCGGACCACGACGGTCCGCGAACTCGAGCGGGGAGGTGTGCGGTCCCGCACCGGTGTCCTCCTCGTCCCGGTGGGCTGCGCCACCACGACGTGAGCAGGAGCAGGCCGGTCACGGGAGGTGAACCGGCCTGCCCCTGTCGCGATGCCGCCCGCGTACCTCCCCCCGGAGAGCAGGCGGCGGACCCCACCCGGGGTCACTACCTCCAGCGCACCGAGCGCACCAGGTGTCACGGGTGTCCGGTCACTGTCGCAAGATCAGCACAACCGTGGCGCCGGGCTCCTCGTCCGGCCACATCTTCCGTACGGCGTGTCCATACGAGGGGCGACTCAGTCGTCGGACCCCTTGCCCTTCCGGCCGTGCCCGCCCCCGTGGCCGTCGCCGCCGTGGTCGTCGTTGCCCCCCTGGTCGTCCTGTGGTGCGGCGGTGTCGGACGGAGCACCGGCGGAGGGCCCGGTCGGCGACGTCCGGTCGACGGAAGCGGACGGTGCCGCCCCCGGTGCCGAGGAGGCCGGCGCGGTGGGGGTGTCGCGGCCGGAATCCCCGTTCCAGGTGGCGCCGAGGGCGACGGCACCCGCGAAGAGGGCCACACCCACGGCGCCCAGTACGGCCTTTGACGGCGGCTTGCGCCTGCCCCGCCGCTGGACGCGCGGGGACGTATCCGCCACCTCCGGTTCCGCGGCGATCGGCAGGGCGGCCGTGAGGGTCACAGCCTCCGGACGGTCCTGTTCCGGTTCCGCCGGATCCGGCGACTGGTGCCAGGCCTCGAGCCAGGCGGCCGCCTGGTCGGCGGTGGGGCGGCCGTCCGCGTCCTTGGAGAGCAGGCACATCACGTAGTCGGCCAGCGCCGGCGGTATGTCCGGCCGCAGCTGGGTGGGCGGTGCCGGCTGGGCTTCGACGTGCTGCTGCACCACGGCCAGCGAATTGGTGCCGCGGAAGGGGGGATGACCGGTGAGCAGTTCATACAGAACGCAGCCGAGCGAGTAGACGTCGGAGGCGGGCTGGGCGGAGTGCCCCATGGCGCGTTCGGGGGCGAGGTAGGCGGCGCTGCCGACGATCTTGCCGGTGGCGGTCAGCGCGCCGGCGGCGGCGTCGGCGAAGCGGGCGATCCCGAAGTCGGTGAGCTTCACGTCCCGGTCGATCGTGAGCATGACGTTGGCGGGCTTGACGTCCCGGTGGATCACCCCGTGCCGGTGGGCGGCGGCCAGTCCGGCGGCCATCTGGGCCGCGATGCCGGCCGCCTCACGCGGGGCCAGCACGCCGTACACGGAACGCTCCTGGGAAAGGTTCCAGCCGTCGACGAGTTCCATCACCAGGTAGGGCCGGCCGTCATGGGAGCCGAAGTCGTACACCCCCACCACGTTGGGGTGGCTGAGACGGCCCGCGGTCTGCGCCTCCATCCGGAACCGCTCGAGAGCTGCGGCGTCGTCGCCGTGCAGGACCTTCACCGCGACGGTGCGGTTGAGAACGTGGTCGGCGGCCCGCCACACCTCGCCCATCGCGCCGCGCCCGAGCGGTTCCTCCAGTTGATAACGGTCCTCCAGCAGCACCAGTGCCCCCACCCCACATCGACAACACTCGACCACTGTGACGCCGCTTCTCACGGTCCATCACGTCGTGAGCCGCAAGGGGCTCACGTCACCGGTGCCGACGACACGCCGCGCCGGCGACGGGCCCGCCGGGGCAGGCGAACGAAGGGGTCGCCTCCGCCCGACCGGAGCGTGAGCACACCCGCACGAGCGGGACGAACGCTGCCGGTACCGACGGTCCACTCCTACAGCGCACGGGGGCGCCGAGGTGTCACTCCCGCGCCGGGTGCCAAAGGCGTGCGCCCTGCCGCGTCGTACCTGCCCCGAACACTTCGCCACGGCCCGTCTCCTCGGGGGCCGCCCGCGCGTTGTCCTGTCGGAACGACCCGGCCGGGCGGCTCACCCTGTGACGTCCGGCCGGGCCCGTTCGCTCGGTGAGTATCGCCCGGGGGCGGGTGGGGAAGTCGGGGATCGAGGGGTGGGACATTGAGTCTCCGTACGACCGGTGCGCACATGCCGTGGAGCCGGAGACGGTCGGCGTGACTCACGACCGGAGCCGTCGTGCTGAGCGGAGCGGGCGTCGTCGTCTGTGCCGTCGGCCTTCCGCCCGCGCAGTCACAGGGGCACGGACGTGAACCCGCCGGGCACCCCGTGCATCCGGCGGACGGGCGAGCGGGGCACACGCCGTCACCGCACCGGGGCACGGACCGCTTCGGCGGAGCGCTGCCCGCCCGGGACGGGACCGGTGCCGAGCACACCCCGGCCGCCTCCGGCCGCAACCGCGACGGCATCACCGCCCTGGTCGTCGGCACCCCGAAGGCGTCGGGCGCCGCCGGAAGCGTGACCGTCGTCCCGGGCGGCCCCGACGGACCCGCCGTCGCCTCGAAGGTGACGCTCACCCAGGACAGCCCGGGGGTGCCCGGTTCCTCCGAGCCGGGCGACGGCTTCGGTGCCGCGACCGCATGGGGCGACGTGAACGGGGACGGCCGTGCCGACCTCGTGATCGGCGCCCCCGGCGAGGACGGCGCGAGCGGCCACGCCGACCGCGGGTCCGTCACCGTCCTCTACGGACCGGGTCTGCGTTCGGGGTTCTCCTACACGACCTCCGGTGTCCCGGCCACCGGAGCGCGGCTCGGTTCCGCGGTCGCCGTCGGTGACTTCGACGGCGACGGCAGGGCGGACGTGTTCGCGGCGGGCGCGGGCCGCGGCGGTACCTGGAACGTCCGTCTGACCGGCGGCGCCACCACGTCCGGCACGCTCGACGGCGCCACCGCTCCCGACGCGCGACTCCACGCCGCGACCGGCGACTTCGACGGAGACGGCTTCGCGGACGTCGCCCTCGTCCACCGCGGCGCCGACGGCATCGGGCGCGTGGTGTGGTTCGCGGGCTCGACGTCGGGATTGACCACGGTGGGAGTCGTCCCGGTGCGGGGTGCCCGGTCGATCGCCGCGGGCGACGTCGACGGCGACGGCCACGACGACCTCGTGATCGGGCAGCCCTGTGCCGCCGAGTCCGGCGGCCGGGCGGGCGGTCAGATCACCGTGGTCCCCGGGACGGCCACCGGCTTCAGGCCGGCAGGCCGCAAGGTCGTCTACCAGGACGCCGTCGGCGTGGCGGGCACCGACCGGCCCGGTGACGCCTTCGGCGCCTCCGTCGCGGTCGGCGACTACAACGCCGACGGCCGTGCGGACGCTCTTGTCGGCACTCCGGGCGAAGACCTCACCCGCGACGGCGTCGAACGTGTCGACGCCGGTCAGGCCACCCTGCTCCAGGGCAGCGCCTCCGGTCTGACGACGAGCGGATCCTTCGCCCTCAACCAGGACACCCCCGGAATCCTCGACTCGACCGAGACCGGCGACCGCTTCGGCTCCTCCGTGTCGCTCGTCGATCTGTCCGGCTCCGGACACGCGGGCCTCGTCTTCGGGGCGGACGGCGAGGACGCGGGCGACGGCATCGTCCTTTACACACCGGTCCACAGCACGGGCTTCGGCCTCGCCCGGACCGTCGCGCTCCGCAGAGCCTCCCTCGGCACACCCGCCGGCGCCCACCTCGGACAGACACTGACGCCATGACGACCGGCGCCTGCCGCCGTGTCGACCGGCAGCCAGGGACCGGAGCACCGCGACCTCTTGGAACTCCGGTCACACCTCCCACCGCAGTGATCTACATCACGGCGGCCTCGTACCGCGTGACGTTCACGGGCCGGGGCGCGCTGAGAGAGCGAGTCACCTCTGTGAAGGGCGTGCCTCATGTGACTTTCGTCTGCGGCCTTCATCGGCCTTCTAGGGGTGGGATACGTCGTGAGTGGTCGTCGTTCGCATGCATACAGACCGCTGAGCCTCAAACGGCGCGCGTGGCTGACGCTGGGTGCGGTCGTCCTGGGCGGCGGGGGCATCGTGACCTACGCGGTCGCCAGCCCCTCGGAGGACCACGGAGCGACGGGTCGTGCCAAGCGTCCGGTGAAGGTCTACGACCTCGCGCTGAAGGGCAGCGAGTCCGGCAAGCGGGAACTGCCCCGCACGGACACCCAGCAGTTCTCGATGGTCGGCGTCTCGTGGACGGGTGCCGCCAAGCGGCTCGACGGCACGGTGCAGGTACGCACCCACAGCCTCGACAGCGGCGAGTGGAGCTCCTGGCAGGACCTAGAGCTGAACATCGACCCGCTGGAGAAGCCCGGCCCTCACGTGCGCGGCGCCTCCGAACCGCTGTGGGTCGGCTCCTCCGACGGCGTCCAGGTACAGGTCGTCCACAAGAACGGCACCACCGGCTCGCTGCCCAAGGGGCTCGAGGTCAACCTGGTGGACCCGGGTGTGGTGACCGCCGCCGAGACGAAGTCCGCCGCCGCCGAGCCGGCCGCGTTCGTCGCCGAGACGAGTCCCGGTGCCACACCCACGGACTCCACTGAGCCCACGGACTCCACCGCGCCCACGGACTCCGCCACACCCGGTGACGGCACCACCGTCGCGCCGACGGACGCCCAGACCACCACGCCTCCCGCTCCGACCGACTCCACGCCCGCGGTCACCCCCAGCGACTCCGTGCCCGCATCCCCCTCGGCGAGCGCTTCGCCCACCGTGCCGGCCGCGCGGCCGTCCACCGTGCCCGAACCGCCCATCGTGGCGCGCGCGGGCTGGGGCGCCGACGAGTCGATCAGCCCCGAGGCGCCGGAGTACAACCCGGACGTCAAGGCCGTGTTCGTCCACCACACCGACGGGGCCAACGACTACTCCTGCACCGAGTCGGCGTCGATCGTGCGGGGCATCTACGCGTACCACGTGCAGGTCGAGGGCTGGAAGGACATCGGCTACAACTTCCTCGTCGACAAGTGCGGCACCGTCTTCGAAGGCCGCAAGGGCGGTGTCGATCTGCCGGTGCTCGGCGCCCACACCTACGGCTGGAACCGGGAGTCCGCGGGCATCGCGGTGCTCGGTGACTACACCACGACCAGCGCCTCCAACGCCGCGCTGGCCTCGATCGCCCGCGTGGCGGCCTGGAAGCTCGGCCAGTACGGTGCCGACCCCGCCGGAACCACCCAGCTCACCGCGGGCGCCGGCCAGAAGAACTACTTCGGCACCAGTTTCACCACCGGGACCAAGTACACCTTCCAGCGGATCTCCGGCCACCGTGACGGCTACAACACCCAGTGCCCCGGCGGCTCCCTCTACGCCCAGCTGCCCACCATCCGGGCGTGGGCCGCCGGACCTGTGCAGGGTCTGAAGACCACGACGGTCGACGGCGCGGGCCTCTCCGGCTCGACGTACTACACCAAGGGCGCCATCACCGTGCACTGGACGGCCACCACGCCGTCGTCGCTCATCAAGAACTTCCAGCTGCTGGTCGACGGCAAGGCCGTGGCCACCACCTCGGGCACCGCCACCTCCGCCGCCGCGACCCTGGCCCTCGGCAGCCACACCGTCGCCGTACGGGCCGTGCACCAGTCCGGCAAGACGGCCACCAGCGCCGCGCTGAGCGTCATGGCGGAGACGACCGCGCCGACCTTCACCACCACCCCGCGGCTCTCCCTGCGCTCCGGCACCGTCAACACCACCGCAGTCCCGGTCACCCTCGGCTGGAAGGCGACGGACGACAAGGCCCTGCGCTATGTGAAGCTGCTGTCCCCGACCGCGGCCACCTACGGCGCGACCACCACCAGCGCCGGCAGCACCGCCAAGTCCGGCACCGCCACCACCTGGTCGATGCGCGCCTACGACTACGCGGGCAACTCCCGTACCTCCTCGCCCGCTTTCACCCCCGTGATCCTGCAGGAGAGCTCCGCCACGAAGTCCGGCAGCTGGAGCACCCGCTCCTCCAGCAGCTACCTCGGCGGCAAGTCGTACTCCAGTGCCTCGAAGGGCGCGAGCCTCACCTGGACGTTCACGGGTCGCTCGGCGGCGTGGGTGGTCTCCCGCGCCTCCACCTCCGGCCAGGTCTACGTCTACGTCGACGGCACGAAGGTCAGCACCGTCGACCTGAAGTCGTCCAGCACGCTGTACCGGCAGGCGATCTGGACCAAGTCCTGGTCCGCCAGCGCCAAGCACACCGTGAAGATCGTCCTGGTGGGTACCAGCGGCCGTCCCACCGTCACGACCGACGGTCTCGTGTACCTCAAGTAGGGCGTTCCTTGCGGTAGTCAGTGCCACGACCACGCCAACATGCCCCCTGCCGGCGCAGAACGCGCCGGCAGGGGGCATGGTCGTTCGCCCCTCCTTCCGCACCGCGGGGCGCGCGCCGTTCACCGTGTGCCGCACTGCGGCGAGTGCGATGATGCGGGCCATGGCGTTGTCGGACGGCGTTCACGAAGTTGTCGGGTGTACGGCATCCGATCGCGCTGGCACCGATGGGCGGTTCCGCCGGAGGTGCGCTGGCCGCGGCCGTCTCGCGCGGCGGCGGGCTCGGACTGCTGGGCGCCGGGGGCGGCGATCCGCAGTGGCTGGCCCGTGAACTGCCCCTCGTCGTACAGGGCACCGACCGACCGTGGGGCATCGGCTTTCTGACCTGGGCGCTCGATGTCCGCACGGTCGAGCGCGCGCTGGAGCACCGGCCCAGTGCCGTGATGCTCTCCTTCGGGGACCCGAGCGCCTTCACCGAACGCATCCGCCGGGCAGGTCCGTTACTCGCCATCCAGGTCACCGATCTGGAGGAGGCCAGGCAGGCGGTGGACCTGGGCGCCGACGTCATCGTGGCGCAGGGCACCGAGAGCGGAGGACACGGGGCCCGGCACGGACGGTCCACCCTTCCCTTCGTGCCGGTGGTGGTGGACCTCGCGGCACCGGTGCCGGTGCTCGCGGCCGGCGGCATCGCCGACGGCAGGGGCCTGGCCGCCGCCCTCGCCCTGGGCGCCGCGGGCGCCGTCATCGGCACCCGCTTCCAGGCCACGGCCGAGGCCCTGGTGCACCCGGCCATCAGCGCCGCGCTCGTCGAGGGACGCGGGCAGGACACGGAACGCAGCCGCGTGCTCGACATCGCCCGCAGCTCCTCGTGGCCCTCCCGGTACACCGCCCGCACCCTGGGCCATCGCTACCTCGACCGATGGCGGGGCCGGGAGGCGGAACTCGCCACGGACACCGAAGCGCAGCGGGCCTATCAGGACGACGTGGCCAGTGGCGAGGTGCCGCCGCTACCGGTCTGGGCGGGCGAGGCCGTCGACCTGGTCACCGACCTGCCGCCCGCGGCCGACCTCGTCGACAGACTGGCGCGTCAGGCCGAGGACGCCCTGAACCGCGCCGGACGGCAGTGACGGCAACACCGTGGAACGGGGCCCGCGCCGGACCCGGCAGCGGCACGAACCGAGCTTTCGCAGCTCATGGGTTGCGCTGGAGGGTGGCCAGCAGGCCGTAGCCGTGCAGCGCCTGCACATGCCGTTCCATCTCCTCACGGCTGCCCACGGCGACCACGACTTCGCCCTTGCGGTGCACGTCCGTCATCGAATCGCGGGCCTCGGCCTCGGACCAGCCGAAATAGACCCGGAACACATGGACCACGTACGACATGAGGGTGATGGGATCGTTGTGGACGATCGCCACCCAGGACGAGTCCCCCTCCACGTCCGAACCCGATCTCCGGCCCTCTTCCATGACGCCCCCGGCACAAGATCATCCCCAGCGTGCCCCGACCGGCACGAGCGCCGCCATGCTAAGTGCAGCCGCCCGGCGAACGGCCCTCCCGCCGCCCCGGAAACCGCAGGCCGAGGGCATGTTCAGATGTCGCTCACCTCGTGGTCATCCCGGAAGACCGAGTTCACGTACGACGTCGGCGAGAAGCAGGCGATCCCGGTCGTGGGAGGAGCCATCACCTTCCTCCCTCAGTCGCCCCGTCGACCACGCACCGGGGGCGACAACGGCGGGGACGCCGGCGAACGTCCGCGCCACGGACGGCGACGAGGCGTGTGCAGTCGGAGCCGGCGCTTGCGCTCCTGGCGCCACATCGCGACGCAACTCGGCACCAGGAAGAGGGGCGCCAGGAGCGCCGCCCAGAGCGGGCGACCGGTGAACTCGCCCACGAGGAGCACGGTCCACCCCACCACGAACGCGACGGGCCCCCGGAGTCCGGACCCGATCGAACGCCACCAGGCCATGCGCCCTCCGCAGAGAATCGTGCCCGCCCTCACACAGCGAGCAACAGGATCAACCTGCCCACCGGCCGGGTCAAGCCACCGAACACGAAGCCCTGACCGGTGCTGTGCGGTGGCGTCTGAGCCAGGCTGGTGTGCCGAGGAGCCCGAATCGCTGGGGGAAGCCCGGCCGCCGAGGCACACTGAGGACACGTGCCGGGCGGCGGACGGGGGCGCGGATGCGGCGGGAGCGGGCGATCGCGCTCATCGGCCTGGCCTCGGCCCTGTTGTCGGTGTTGCTCGCGGTCGCCGTCAATGTCGCCACCGGGAGCAGCCTTCCGGCGCCTGTCGACACGTTCGCGTGGCTGTCGTGGCCCGCCGTCGGAGTCCTGGCGGTGATCGTCGGGTGGCCCGCCGCGTGGCAGCACCGCCTGGACGCGCCGGGTGTGGAGCCCGGCGGCAACGAGGGGACGGCCGCGAGACCGGCCGAACTGCCCGCCGCTCCGAGCCTGACGAAGGCCCTCTCTGAGTCCCTCGGGCACTCCGATCCGGGGCTGACGTTGAAGGTGTACGCGCACCTCATGCCGAGCCGCCGGGACCGGGCTCGGAAAGCTCTCGGGCGAGCGCTCCGGCCGCAGGACCCGCGGGCCTGAGGGCCCAGAGAGGGCCCGGGCCGTGAAAATGCCCCTGAGTCGCGCCGTCTGCGCAGCTCAGGGGCATGATCACAAAACCTACTTCTTCTTGCCCTGGTTCTTGACCGCCTCGATCGCCGCCGCGGCCGCGTCCGGGTCGAGGTACTTGCCGCCGGGGTTGAGCGGCTTGAAGTCGGCGTCGAGCTCGTAGTAGAGCGGGATGCCCGTCGGGATGTTCAGCCCCGCAATGTCGGCGTCCGAGATGCCGTCCAGGTGCTTGACCAGGGCGCGCAGGCTGTTGCCGTGGGCCGCGACCAGGACCGTGCGGCCGGTCAGCAGGTCGGGCACGATGCCGTCGTACCAGTAGGGGAGCATGCGGAAGACGACGTCCTTCAGGCACTCCGTCTTCGGGCGCAGCTCCGGCGGGATCGACGCGTAACGCGCGTCGTCCGACTGGGAGAACTCGGCCCCGTCCTCGAGCGGCGGCGGCGGCACGTCGTAGGAGCGGCGCCACAGCATGAACTGCTCCTCGCCGAACTCCTCCAGCGTCTGGGCCTTGTCCTTGCCCTGCAGGGCACCGTAGTGGCGCTCGTTCAGACGCCAGCTGCGGTGGACCGGGATCCAGTGGCGGTCGGCCGCCTCCAGCGCGAGCTGCGCGGTGCGGATCGCGCGCTTCTGGACGGAGGTGTGGACCACGTCGGGCAGCAGGCCGGCGTCCTTCAGCAGCTCACCGCCGCGGACCGCCTCCTTCTCGCCCTTCTCGTTCAGGTTGACGTCCACCCAGCCGGTGAACAGGTTCTTCGCGTTCCACTCGCTCTCGCCATGGCGGAGGAGGATCAGCTTGTACGGTGCGTCGGCCATGGCCCCGAGCGTAATCGAAGCCTCCGACCGCTTGCGCACCCGCTCGCCAGGCGGACGGCCGTCCTCTCGGGCGTCCGCCAGTTGACGGCATCTGTTAATCGAGTAGCCCCTCCGGCCTGCAAACTCGTAAGTTGTGCTCACCGCTCGTACCGCTTACATCCGTGGGGGACCTCTCATGCCGCTCGCCGCCGTCAGACGTGCCGCCCGCGAGACGGTCTCCGGCCTTCCCCGCGCGTTCTGGTGGCTGTGGATCAGCACGCTCGTCAACCGGCTGGGCGCCTTCGTCGCCACGTTCATGGCGCTCTACCTCACCCTGGACCGCGGCTACTCCGCGTCCTACGCCGGACTCGTCGCCTCGCTGCACGGACTGGGAGGAGTGATCTCCTCCGTCGGCTCGGGCGTGATGACGGACCGGCTCGGCCGGCGGCCGACCCTCCTCGTCGCCCAGTTGTCCACGGCCGTCTCCGTGGCCCTGCTCGGCTTCATGCACGACCCCGTCGCGATCGCCGCGGTGGCCTTCCTGGTCGGTATGGCGAGCAACGCGTCCCGTCCAGCGGTGCAGGCGATGATGGCGGACATCGTCCGGCCCGAGGACCGGGTCCGCGCCTTCTCCCTCAACTACTGGGCGATCAACCTGGGCTTCGCCGTCTCCTCCATGACCGCGGGGTTCATCGCCGAGTTCAGCTACCTCGCCGGGTTCCTGATCGAGGCGGGGATGACGATGATCTGCGCGATCGTGGTGTTCGCCAAGCTCCCCGAGTCGCGGCCCGTGGTCACCGCCAAGGAGGCGGCCGGGAAGGACGTGGGGCTGGCGGCCGTCCTGCGCGACGGGCGCTTCATGAGCGTGGTCGGGCTGTCCTTCCTCGTCGCGGTCGTCTTCCAGCAGGGGTCGGTGGGCCTGCCGGTGGCGATGGGCCGGGCCGGTTTCACACCCGCGGACTACGGCATGGCCATCGCCGTCAACGGCGCGCTGATCGTCGCGCTGCAGATCCCGGTCACCCGTTTCATCGAGCACCGCGACCCGCGCCGGTTGCTGGTGGCCTCCTCCATGCTGGCGGGGTACGGCTTCGGGCTCACCGCCTTCGCCGGCTCGGTCGGCGTCTTCATGCTGACGGTCTGCGTGTGGACCCTGGCTGAGATCGTCAACGCCCCGACCCAGACCGGCCTCGTGGTCCGCCTCTCCCCCGTGCACGGGCGCGGCCGCTACCAGGGCATGTACACCCTGTCCTGGGCGGTGGCGGCCCTGGTCGCCCCGCTGATGTCCGGTGTCGTCATCGACCGGTTCGGCGCCGAGTGGCTGTGGGGGCTGTGCGCGGTGGTCGGCACGGGCGCGGCGGCCGGGTACGCGGCACTGATGCGCCGCCTGCCCGCGGAGGTGACGACGACGGGGGCCCGGGTGGGAGCGCCCGAGGCAGAGGCCAGCACAGCCTGAGCGGGCGCCCCCGTCCCGGCACGTCCGCTCAGTCCCGGCGGCCCTCCCAGGCCTCACTCGACAGGAAGTGGTTGTCGTAGAGCTCCTGTACTTCGAGGAGCGTCTCCGGCGGCACCTTCCCAAGGCCTACGCGCTCGAGATGGCGGAAGTACTCGAAGCGCTCGACACCCGGAGTGATCACGATCAGGATGTCGGCGTCCTGTCCGGGCGCGGCGGCGAAGGCGTGCGCCGCCCCAGGAGGCACGACGACCAGATCGCCCTGCTCCGCCGTGACGACCCGGTCGCCGGAGAGCAGCTGGGCCGTGCCGTCGAGGATGTAGAACATCTCGGCCGAGCGGGTGTGGAAGTGGGGTCGCGCCCCGTCCGCGCCCCCGGTGAGGGTGACGCGCTGGGTGGACAGCGCCCCGCCGGTCGCGCTGCTGTCGGCCAGCAGCCGTACGGTCGTGGGAGCCCGGCCGACGACTTCCGCGTCGGCGGAGCGGACGATCACGGACGAGTCGAACTGCGGCACGAAAAGCGACATTTGAGAACTCCTCGGTGGCGCGTCGGCGGATCAGGCGAGGAAGAGCAGCACGGCGGAGACGAGCACCACCGCCGCCGTGGCCAAGTGGATACCGAAGGCGGCGGCCCTTGTGCCGCCGTGCCGCAGCACGATCAGCGTGTCGCCGAGCGGGACCAGGGCGGCGGCCACCATGAACCAAGCCTCGGCGTGTGCTCCGGCGAAGGCGAGCAGAGCGAGCCCAAGTATGCCGGTGGAGGCGTCGCGCAGGCCCTTGATCTCCAGATACGCGGCGTCGCCGCCCGGCTTGGCCGGCACGCCGTAACCGATGGCGGCGGCCCGGGGCTGCAGCAGGAAGCGCGCCCCGATCACAAGAACGAACAGGTCGAGCAGAAGGGCGAGGCCGTAGGCAGCCGGCGTAAGCATGTCGGGCTCCTTTCTAGCACCGCTAGATATTGAAGCTACGCTAACATAGCATCGAAAGAATGACTAGCAACGCTAGAATTGTGGCCATGCCGACCCCGGACGCGCCGTGAGCGCGAAGGAGCGGAACGCGAGCGACTCATCGTCACGGCCGCGCGGGAACTCGCGGAGGCCGAGGGCCGGGACGCGCTGACCACTCGCCGCCTCGCCGCCTCGCCGCCTCGCCGCCGAGATCGAATACAGCCGGCCCGTCCTCTACAGCCACTTGCCGTGGACCCGCCGTTCGCGACGGCCGGGGAGCCCGCCCCGCTGCGCGCCGCCTTCGGCGAACCGCGCCCGGCCGTGGCACCGCTCGCCGCGGAAGAGGATCCGGGCGTCGTCGCCGAGACCCTCCGGGCGGGTCTGCACGGACCGCTCACACCGATGCGCGGCGGCCGGCTGCCCCGTGAGCAGCACGACCGCCGGCTGCCCCTCCTGATCGACCGCCGGTGACGGGCTACAACTCCCGCTGCGCCTCGTAGAGGTTGCGCGGACGCACGGTGTCCGTCGTCCCGTACAACTCCAGACGGGCGTGCAGATCGCCCGCGAAGTCGGGGACGTCGATCTGGTCGAACTCCGTGACCTCGTTCAGCCCCACGGTGGCCGAGTACGGCGCCAGGCCGTCGATCCTCATCAGTCCCGCACGTCCGTTCGTCACACGGACGTTCCAGTGGGTGAAGCGGGCGCCGAAGAGGGGACCCGCGGACGCGTCCCCGCCGTGGCGGCCGTTGTTGTTCACCGTGATGTCCGTCCGGACGTTCGCGAAGGGCAGCCCGCGGTGCGAGTCGAAGGTGCCCATCCGCATCTCGCCGCGCGACCAGACGTTGTAGGAGGACAACCCCTCCACATTGATGCCGTGGAGCTGGGTGTTCGGCGGGGCCGGCACCGTGCGCTCCTCGACGGTGAAGTCCTCGATCAGGTTGTCGTGCGAGCCCTCCCGGCAGAAGTACGGGTGGTGCGAGCCCCGGCCGGCCACCCGGGTGCGGCGCAGCGTGCAGGAGGAGGCGGCGACCAGGCCGAAGCCGTTGTCGACGTCACGCACCACGACGTCGTCCGCCCAGCAGTCGTAGGTGCACTGGAACGCGACCCCGTTGTAGCCCTTGTCCAGCAGGTGCGGGGACTGCGGGGTCTGGACGGCCTGGAGAGTCAGGCCCTCCACTCCCGCGCCGGTCAGCGCGGGTACGTGTGTCGTCAGACGCGGATCCCACTCCGGGCGCACGTCCAGCGGAAGGGGTCGCTCGAACGTGACCTTCCGGCCCGCCACGCGCGCGATGCGCACGGGCCACTCGTAGGGGACGTACGAGGTCAGCTTCGTCTTGTCGTCCCAGTAGTACGCCTCGGGGCCCGAGCCGCCTCCGGACATGTGCTCCAGGAGGGTGTGCCCGGCGTCGTCCGCGAGGCGCAGCAGGACGAGTTGCCCCGGCCTCAGCCGCCGGGTGTCGGCGACCGTCACCGTCCAGGAGCCCCGCTGGGCCGGGGACACCGTGGTCAGCGTCTCCCATTCGTCGCGCTTGTTGCCCGTCCAGCCCTCGAACGGCCACGCCCGGTCCCGGATCGCCACGGCCAGGGAGTCCCAACGCGCCTTCGGTGCCAGCCAGATGAGGCCCCCCGCCCAGGACCAGGAGGACTTGTCGCCACCGTACCGCGAGCCGTAGACACCGATCAGCTCGGTGAGGTTCTTCGTCGCGTACAGCGTCGTACGGCCGCTGCCCGCACCCTTGAGGACGACGTTGTCGTGTCCGATGCGGATCAGATCGTCGATGCGGTACGTGCCCGGCGGGATCAGCACCGTGCCGCCCCCGGCCCTCCCGGCGTCGGCGACAGCACGGTTGATCGCGGGGGCGCAGTCGGTGGCGCCGTCCGGCACGGCTCCGTACGCGGTCACATCGGCCACCACACGACGGCGCGGGAAGCGGGTGGCGCCACGGCCGTAGCCGGCCCGGCCGATGTACGGGATCTGCGGATGGGTGAAGGGGGTTCGGACGAACTCGCGCCACAGGAGGGGCACTTCCCCCTTGTCGCGAGTGGAGGCGACGGCCGTCGCCGGCGTTCCGGTCACGGCGACGGCCGCCACGGCGATGGCGCTGCCGAGCAGGCTCCGTCTGGTGATGTCCGCGTGCCCCATGCCCATGTCCGAACCGCCTTCCAAGGATGTCGAGGACTCCGAGGACTCCGAGACGTGAATTTCCATGGATGTGAACGCTGTTCATGTTTGCGTTGGCGGTGAGCATGCCACGGCGCCCCTGGGCGGGGAAAGAGTTGTGCAGCGGTTGATTGGTACGGACCGGAGCGTCAGCTTTCGGAGCGCTCGGTCAAGTGACTGAACGCCGCCAGATTGCGGGTCGACTCGCCGCGCGACACCCGCCAGGCGTACTCCTTGCGGATCGCGGACGCGAAACCGAGCTCCAGCAGGGTGTTGAAACTGCCGTCCGCCGCCTCGAGCACCGACCCGAGCAGCCGGTCCACTGCGTCCGCGGTGACCGCGCCCAGCGGGAGCCGGCCGGTCAGATAGATGTCGCCGAGCGGGTCGACGGCGTAACCCACCCCGTACAGCTTGAGATTGCGCTCGAGCAGCCAGCGATGCACGGCCGGCTCGTTCTCGTCGGGGTGCCGGATCACAAAGGCGTTGAGAGAGAGGGAGTGCCTGCCGACGATCAGCGACACGGTCGTCGACAGCTTGCGCGTCCCGGGGAGTTTCACGACGTACGAGCCCGTCTGCGGGCTCTCCCACTCCAGTTCGGCGTCCTCGAGCGCCCCTTCGATGACCTGTGCCGCCTGCTGTTCGTCGGACATGCGGGCAGCGTACGTGACGGCGTCGGCCGCGGCGCTCACGCCCGGCGCCGGTGCGCCTGCATCGCCTCCGCGTAGACGCCGGCCGTCGTCGAGGCCGCCGTGTCCCAGCCGAACGACTTGGCGTGCCGGGCCGCGGCCTCGCCCATGCCGGCGCACAGATGGGGGTTGGCGGCGAACTCGCGCAGCACGCGCGCGTAGGCGGCGGGGTCGTGTCCGGGCACGAGGAATCCGGTCCGTCCGTCCTGGACGGCGACGGGCAGTCCGCCGACCGAGGCGGCGATCACCGGCGTACCGGCCGCCTGCGCCTCGATGGCCACAAGCCCGAAGGACTCGCTGTACGACGGCATGACCAGAACGGACGCGGCACGGAACCAGTCGGCGAGCCGGGCCTGCTCGACGGGCGGCCGGAAGTGCACGACATCGGCGATGCCCAGCCGCGCGGCGAGCTTCTGCAGTCCCTCCGGCTTGGCGAGGCCGCTGCCGCTCGGACCGCCCACGACCGGCACCACGATGCGGGAGCGCAGTTCGGGGCACTCGTCGAGCAGGAGGGCGACGGCGCGCAGCAGCACGTCGGGCGCCTTGAGGGGCTGAATGCGACCCGCGAAGAGGGGGATCAGCGCATCCTGCGGCAGACCGAGCCGGGCGCGGGCGGCGGCGCGCCCGTCCGCCGGGCAGAACCGCTCCAGGTTCACCCCCGGATGGACGACGGCCACCTTGCCGGCGTCGGCCGCATAGTGCCGTACGAGTTCGGCGGCCTCTTCCGCGGTGTTGGCGATGAGCCGGTCGGCGGCGGAGACGATCTGGGTCTCGCCGATGACCCGGGCGGCGGGCTCGGGGGTGTCGCCCTCGGCGAGCGAGGCGTTCTTGACCTTGGCCATGGTGTGCATGGCGTGCACCAGGGGGGCGCCCCAGCGCTGGGCGGCGAGCCAGCCGACATGGCCGGAGAGCCAGTAGTGGGAGTGCACGAGGTCGTAGTAGCCAGGGCGGTGACCTGCCCAGGCCTGCATCACGCCGTGGGTGAAGGCGCAGAGCTGGGCGGGGAGCTCCTCCTTGGCGAGCCCTTCGTAGGGTCCGGCGTCGATGTGCCGGACGAGGACGCCCGGGGCGAGCTCGACGACCGGCGGGAGGGCGGCCGTGGTCGCCCGAGTGAAGACCTCGACCTCGATGTTGATCTCTGCCAGACGCTGCGCCAGTTCCACGATGTAGACGTTCATGCCGCCGGCGTCGCCCGTGCCGGGCTGATGGAGCGGCGAGGTGTGCACGGAGAGCATGGCCACGCGGCGCGGCCTGCGATGCGGCAGCCGCAGCCGCGGCGGAGCCGTCGGGGAGCGACGCCCGAGCCTGCTGATGTACTGGCTCACGTGGCGTTTCCTCCTTGTTCCGGGCATGCCTTCAGGGAGGGCGCAGGACCCCCTCCAAGGTGCGAACGCCGGAGGACGACTCTCCATTTCCAGCACGGATGGTTTTGCCCAATCATTACCTATCGTCGCTCAACCGTTCGAGGCTGGTCGGCGTGGAGGGATCCGGCGTCGGCCCTGCGGGACGCGATCACCTCTCGCCGCGGACCCCGTCGGGTCGCCGATCGATGCAGCGCGCCGGCCCCGTCCAGAGCCCCACCGCCCGGGCCGCTTACCCTCGTACGCATGTCAACCCGCGCCGCGTCCCGCCCCGTGGGTACGGTGACGCGCGGGACCACCAATCCGAACCGGCTGCGCCGGATGGACCGCTGGATCGCAGCGGTCCACGGGGCAGAGCTCCGCCGCGTGGCGGACCCCGTGGCCGTCGACCTCGGGTACGGCGCCGCGCCGTGGACCGCGGTCGAGCTGCTGCACCGGCTGCGTGCGGCGGCACCGCGGACCCGGGTGGTGGGCGTGGAGATAGAGCCTGTCCGGGTCGCGGCCGCGCAGCCGTACGCCCGGGAGGGCCTGGTCTTCCGGCACGGCGGCTTCGAGGTGCCCGTGCAGGGCCGCCCGGCCCTCATCCGTGCCGCGAACGTCCTGCGGCAGTACGAGGAGCGCGAGGTCGCCGCCGTGTGGGAGCGGCTGCGCGCCCGGCTCGCCCCCGCCGACCCCGGGGCCGGCTTCCGCGGCGGGCTGCTCGTCGAAGGGACGTGCGACGAGATCGGACGCCGCCATGTGTGGGTCGCGCTCGGCCCCGAGGGCCCGCGCACGGTCACGTTCGCGACCCGGCTCGGCTCGCTGGACCGCCCGTCCGACCTGGCCGAACGGCTGCCGAAGGCGCTCATCCACCGCAACGTCCCAGGTGAACCGGTGCATACCTTCCTGCGCGACTTCGACCGCGCCTGGGCCGCCGCCGCTCCCTACGCCTCGTACGGCGCGCGCCAGCGGTGGATACGCACCGTCCGCCGACTGACGTCGGACTGGCCGGTCACCGACGGCCCGGCGCGCTGGCGTCAGGGGGAAGTCACCGTGACCTGGGGGGCGTTGGCACCCCGCGACTGAACCCGTCCGATCTGCGGGGAACGATCTTCCTGAGTCCTTCGTCACATTCGCGGGGAGATCGTCGTACGAAGACGGCCTGTGGGGGAGGGAGATCGTCGTACGAGGTGCGGCAGGAGAGGGAGTTTTTTGCGCCCCTAAGTCCTGCCTCTGTCACTTTGCACGCCGCCGTGACACGATCCCCCAGGCGTCTGGGAGTTACTGACAGTTAATCAGCTTTGGGGGCGAAGTTATGGGATCCGGGAAGCGGACCCTCACCACGTCGGCCATCGTTCTGGTCTGCGCAGTCACCGTGCTGGGCGTGCCCGCAGAGGCGTACGCCGGCCCGGGCCGGCCGACGCCCAGGCCGTCCGACCGGTCGGCGACGGCGCCGGTCGGGGATCTCGAAGCCGTCCGCGAGAAACTGGACACGCTGTACCACGACGCCGCGGTCGCCACCGACGCCTACAACGCGGCCGAGGAGAAGAGCAAGGAGCAGTCGGCGCAGATCGTCGAGCTGGCCCGGGAAATCGTCAAGGGGCAGGACAAGCTCGCCGAGTTGAAGGACCGCGCAGGCGCCGCGGCCCGCGCCCAGTACCGCGGCGGGGGTCTGCCGCCCGAGGTACGCCTCTGGCTGAGCAGCGATCCGCAGGCGTTCCTCGACGACGCGGGCACCGTCCGCCAGGGCGAACGCGCGACCCAGGGCCTGCTCGCCGACTTGACGCGCACACAGCACGACTTGGAGCAGTACGCACGCGACGCCTCCGACCGCTGGAAGGAACTCGACGCCAACCGCAAGGTCAGGGCCGAGGCCAAGAAGAGGATCGAGAAGCAGATCGCCGCGGCGGAGAAGCTCCAGTCGCAGCTGCAGAAGAAGGAACGGGAGCGGCTGCGCAAGCTCGAGGAGGAGGCCGCACACAAGGCCCAGACCGCCTGGCTCGACTCCGGGATACTGAAGGAGATCAAGGCCAAGGCCTCCCAAGAGGGCAGGAAGGCCGTGCGGTTCGCCACGCGCCAGATCGGCAAACCGTACGTATGGGGCGCAGAGGGCCCCAAGTCGTACGACTGTTCGGGCCTGACCTCCCAGGCCTGGATCGCGGCCGGCACACCGATCCCCCGGACCTCCCAGGAGCAGTGGAAGCAGCTCCGGCACGTCGACGTCAAGGACATGCGCCCCGGCGACCTGATCATCTACTTCCATGACGCCAGCCATGTCGCGATGTACATCGGTCACGGCGCGATCATCCACGCCCCGCGCCCGGGCCGGACGGTGACCATCGCGGGCGCGGGCTCAATGCCCATCCTGGGGGTCGTTCGCCCGGACGCGTGATGCGTCCCACGTGACGTGGCACACGACGGCCCCGCCCAAAACCTCGACCACACGTGACATTCGTCATCCCCGGTGGGGTCCGTCGTGTCCAACTGCGGTACTTGATGCGGCATATGACGGCGGCCGGTTGCCCCGAGCCGCCCCACCGGGCATTCCGTTGCCCCCTCGGCTACCGCTATGGTCCCCGTCGGTGGGTCGAGGTCCCTCGCCCCGCCGTGCCCTCGGGGGGAGGGAAGGAACCCAAGACGATGCCCGTACCCGTACCGCGGCAGAGGGCGATCCCGGCCGCGGAGAGTGGTCAGGCTCAAGCCGAGTCCCCGCCCGTGACCGCGGCCGCACAGGGGCCGGCCGCCCGCGGCACCACCGCGGCCGAGACGCTCACCCTGCTGGTGATCGAGGACGACCCGGCCGGTTCGCCGATCGTGCCCGAGATGCTCGACACCGCGGGCCGTCCCATCCGGCTGCGCACCGCCCGCAACCTCACCGAGGCCGGGCGGCTGCTCACGGACGACGTCCACTGCATCCTGCTGGACCTCGCGCTGCCCGCCCCCGGCCGGGCCGCGGCCGAGGACGACGAGCTGGCGGCACTGCGGCACGTGCTGCAGATCGCGCCCCGGCACGCCGTCCTCGCCCTCACCGCATCCTGCGACGCCGAGCGCGGCGCCGAGGCCGTGCGCGTCGGCGCCCAGGACTACCTGTTCCGCGACGAGCTGGACGGACGCCTGCTGAGCCGGGCGATACGCTACGCGGTCGAACGCAAGCGCTCCGAGACGGCCGAGCGCCGGCTGACGGAGTCCAAGCTGCGGGCCCAGGAGAACGCCCGGCTCGAGCGGGGTCTGCTGCCCAATCCGCTGCTCGACGGCTCCTCGCTGCGTTTCGCTGCCCGCTACCGCCCCGGCCGCTCCCGCGCGCTGCTCGGCGGTGACTTCTACGACACCGTCCGCACGCCCGACGGCACGGTGCACGCGATGATCGGCGACGTCTGCGGGCACGGCCCCGACGAGGCGGCGCTCGGTGTGGAGCTGCGCATAGCCTGGCGTGCCCTGACGCTCGCGGGCCTGTGCGGTGACGAGCTGCTGTCCACCCTCCAGCAAGTGCTGGAGCACGAGCGCGGCAACGAGGAGATCTTCGCGACGCTGTGCACGGTGGACATCGCGCCGGACGGCCGCCGCGCCGGACTGTGTCTGGCCGGCCACCCGTCCCCGCTGATCGCCCGCCCGGACCGGCCGGCCGAGCTGCTGCCGTACGACAACAACGGCCCGGCGCTCGGTCTGATGCGGCACGCCCGCTGGCCGCGTCTGCAGGTCGAGCTGGGGCCCGTCTGGAGCCTGATGCTCTACACGGACGGGCTGATCGAGGGGCGTATCGGCGAGGGCCGCGAGCGGCTCGGCCAGGAGGGCATGCTGGAGCTGGTGCGACGCCGGCTGGCCGATGGCCTGACCGGCGAGGAACTGCTGCGCACCACGGTCAACGAGGTCCGCGACCTCAACGGTGGTGAGCTGGCGGATGACGTCGCGGTCGTCCTGCTCGACCGCGGACCGTGACGCACGGCGAGAAGCGACGCGACGACGATCAACACGGCGGCGGCGGGCATGGCCCGCCGCCGCCGTCGTACTGGTAGGACCGCTGCCCTCGTCTACCGTCCGCCGTTGTACGGACCGTAGGGACCGTCGCTGCTGCTTCCGCGCCGACGCCGACCCCAGCCGCCTCCGGAGATCTGCTTGAGGGCGGGCCGGACGTCCACAAAGAAGACGATGCTCGCGACCAGGCCCGCGAGCTGCAGGAAGAGCATCGGTACCAGCAGGTTCACCGCGACCGCGATACCCAGGATGATCAGCCAGAAGCCCTTGTTCTGCTTGTCGGCCGCCCGGTACGCGTCATTCCGGTACAGCGCGGCCATCACCAGTGCCACCACGGCGAGCACCAGCATGGCGAGGTACAGCAGCGAGAGAAAGCCGCCGAATGCCGTCAACAGCACTATGCCCACCACCCGGGTCGAGTCCTATGTACGGCCACCGTACCCGTGTCCGGCAGCCGTGTATCCGTGAGAACGGACCGGGCACTGCGCAAGTGCCCGGTCCGTCCGATGTCACACGATCCGTCGCACTTACTTACTTCGCCGGGGGCGTGGTCTTCTTCGCCGGGGCCTTCTTGGCGGCCGGGGCCTTCTTCGCCACCGGCTTCTTCGCCGGGGCGGCGGGCTCGGCCACGGCCTCGACAGGCTTCGGCTCGTCCTTGACGACGACGGGCTCCGGCTTGCCCTCGACGGCGACGGCCAGCTCCTCGATCTCCTCGGCGGCCTCACCGCGCCAGGTCTTCACGGCCAGCTCGCCATGCTCGGCGACCTTCTCGTAGGTCTCGCGGGCCTTGACGGCGTACTCGGCGGCGACACCGACGCTCCGCAGGGCGAGGTCCTGGGCGGTCTCACCGAGCTTCTTCAGGTCGGCGTCGAGGTTGGTGCCGAACTTCTTGATGTCGGAGTCCAGACCGTTGATGAACTCGTTGAACTTGGTCTGGAGGCTCTCCTGCGTCTCCTTGACGCGGGCTCCGGCCACCTTGGCGCGGGCCGCGGCCCGCTCCTGGACGGCCTTGGGGTCGGTGTTGCGCACGGCCTCGATGCGGGCCGGGGCCTCGGAGCGCAGCTGCTCCACCAGGCCGGGCACCTTCCTGGCCTGCTGCAGCGCCAGATCGGCGGTGCCGGCGGCGAAGTAGAGCGGGGTCGGGTCGCTGAGGGTCTTGCGCAGGTCGTTGCTGATGGCCATGGGAACGGTCCTCCCGGATCGCTTTTCGTCTGAGGGTTTTGGGTGGCCCGCGGGGCGCTTTCCAGTCGTCCCGTGCGTTTCGCTCGTCGTCACGGTCCTGAGGTCACCCCTCGCTCTTCCGCGGACCGGCATCACCGTCGTCGGCCGTACGGGGGCCGGGGGCTGCGGTGTCCTGGGCGTCGTCCGTGTCCGGGCGGGCGATCTCGAATCCGTTTTCCTTGCGGAAGGACTCGTAGATCTGGAGCAGCACCTGCTTCTGCCGCTCGGTGAGCGTGGGATCGGCGAGGATGACCGCACGTGTCTCCACCTCGTCCCGGTCCCGCTCGGCGTCGAGGATGCCGGCCCGCACGTACAGCGTCTCGGCGGAGATCCGCAGCGCCTTGGCGACCTGCTGCAGCACCTCCGCGCTCGGCTTGCGCAGCCCGCGCTCGATCTGGCTCAGATACGGATTGGACACCCCGGCGGCGTCGGCGAGCTGCCTGAGCGACAGCTGCGCATTGCGCCGCTGCTCGCGCAGGTACTCACCGAGATTGCCGACGTTGAGCGATGCCATACGTCCACCTTGCCGCACCCTTGCTAACAATTGCAAGCAGGTCGCTTGCAAAAGTGCGTCGTGTCACGTCCGGCGGGTGCGCCCGTGCGGGGTGACGCATCTCACTGAAGGTCAGCCGGTCTCGGTCCATCTGAACCATCTGGTCGCGCGTCTCAGTCAACCTTGGCCGTCCGCTGATCCGTCTCGCTCTTTCTGACCCACCGCTTCGTCCGGCTGCCTACGGTCGTCCCACCTGGCCAGCGCCGAATGGAGGTGCCTGTTGGAGGCTGAGGACTTCTGGCTGGAGGATCGGCGCCCGGGGCGAGTCCACGGTGGGCCAGTTGAGGTGATGCGGCGGGCCCGGTTCGAGACGGCCGGGCAGGTACGTGCGTTCCCGTCCTACCGGGGGCAGCGCGACTTCGCGGGTTGGTACTGGGCCGCGACCTGCGCTGACCTCGTGGGTTACGAGTCATGGGTGGAACTCGGACATCTGATGCGGCTGGATGCCGACCCGGACGTGATGGCGGTGGTCTCACAGCCGTTCCGCCTGTCCTGGCGGCACGGCGGCCGGGGCCGGCGGATCCGGCACACGCCGGACTACTTCGTACGCGGCCGAGACGGCACTGCCGCCGTGCTGGACCTGCGCCCGGACGAGCGGATCGAGCCGGAGGACGCGGCGAAGTTCGCGGCCACGGCCGTGGCCTGTGCCCGGATCGGCTGGGGCTATGGACGGGTCGGAGTGCTCGATCCGGTGTTGGGGGCGAATCTGCGGTGGCTGTCGGGCTACCGGCCAAGCACCCCAGAATGGTGGCCTCCGCTCATCATGCGCAGACTTCTACGCCACACCCCGTCTTACGGACGCTGAAAACACAGTTGGAAGCCCTTACGCCACAGTCATCCAGGCTTTGGAACTTGATGCGACGGTCTCCGCCCGCTCGCACCACCGGGTCACTATCGCAGGGGAAACATCGCGCTCAGTCTCGGCAGCCTGCGTACTGCCTCATCCTCGCACCGAACGTCCCACCGCTCACCGAGCGGTCCGGAGTTGCCGCCTCCATCGCCCTGCTCGGCGTCAACGGCTTCGTAGAACGCTTCGCCGCACTCGTCGTCAACACCAGCCAGGATCCCGTACGCCTCCATGGCGACATAGTCGAGCGACTCCCACCCGGGCCAGTCGCCGTTCCATACCTCCCGCGGACGGCCCACCAGGCCCTGGACCTCCAGGGTGGCGGCCAGGGCATCGGAATCAGCCACCACTTCAGTGAAGGCTTCCCGGCCGAGTCCCACCATCCACAGGCCGAAGTAGCAGAACCCGTCGTCCGAACACCAGCCGCCGAAGATCCGGTCCGCTGCTGCCCACAGGTCCCACGTGAACGCTTCGTGCGTCACCTCGTCCAAGCGCACCTGGAACTGCACGACCTCTGCCGGCGACCTTTGCGACAGTGCGCCACGCAGCCACGCGAGCCGTTCGTCCGGCCCCTGCGCCCGCCGCCGGCACTCCTCGATGAGCTCCCAGAAGGAATCGATGTCCACGGCGGCACTGTGCCAGGCGCCTCTGACAACACACGGTCCTCGGACTATGTTCGAGCGGTGGTAAATCCGGAGATCATCATCAAACTCACCCCGGACGAGGCGCTGGTCCTGTCGGACTGGCTGGAGCGAGTGCAGATGACGGACCTCAGCCGTCTCGTCGACGACGCCGCGGTCTGGGCACCCCTTCACCGCATCGCCGGAACGCTCGACAAGTCGCTACCGGGGATCTTTGCGGCGGACTACGCCGAACGCCTGGAAGCGGCCCGCCGCAGGCTTGGTCCAACCCCGGACCACGGCTCCGGAGACCACGAGGGGGCGGGCTCATGAAACCCCTCTCGGAAATGACGGAGCGCGACTACTTCGCCCGCGTCGGCCAACGTCCCGGCATGTTCGTCGGCAAGACCTCCTTCCACATGCTGACCGCGTTCCTGACCGGCTACGACCATCATGCTCACCGGCACGGTGGGCACGGGCTCACCGGCTGGCACGACTGGCTCATCGCCCGTCGCGAACGCGACTGCAACCCCGCCTGACCCGGCCAGGTCCTCCACATCGCCCTCCCGAACGGCTGGCACGACATCTGGAACCTTCCGCCTGAGGACGAACAGCACGCGATCAAGGTCCTGTTCGAGCTCCTCGACGAGTTCGCCGCCGAGGGCATGTGCACCCGTAGTAGCCACTTTTTTGTGGGTACTTGGCGACGGGCGGCAGCGGGGTGACTCTGGTGAAGGGCGGCCGGAGGGCCGTCAGATCCTGGTGAAAAGTGGGTGACGAGGCGATGTGTCATGAGGCCGACTGGGCCTCGCTGAGCTTCTCCAAGCGGCGGTGGCCCCAATCAGAGAGGGGAGCCAGCGCCTCGGAGAGTTCTCGACCGAACGCGGTCAAGGAGTACATGGTCTTCAGCGGAAGTACGTCGTGCACCTCCCGGTGCACCAGTCCGTCGGCCTCCATCTCGCGGAGCGCCTGAGTCAGCACCTTCTCGCTGAGGCCCGGCAGCCGCCGACGCAGCTCGCCTGGGCGGTGCGGACCGGATTCCAGCAGCCAGAGCAGAACCGTCTTCCACTTTCCGTCGATCACAGCGATCGCGGCAGTTACCCCACAGACATTCGGGTCCTGGGCACGGCTGCGCGTCATTTTCGTCCCATTCGTCACAGATTACCGATATTTTCTATGGGAGTTGAGAGATGTCCTCACACACCGAACAGTCTGCCGCCACCGTCCTCGGCTTGGGGCCGATGGGCCGATCCCTGGCGGGCGCGTTCCTGGATGCCGGCCTGCGAACCACGGTCTGGAACCGGACGCCGGGCCGGGACCGGGGGCTGGTCGCGCGGGGCGCGGTCAGTGTCCAGTCGGCCGAGGAAGCGGTTGCCGCAAGCAGTGTGACCGTGGTCTGCGTGGTGAACTACGACGCCGTGGACACCATTCTGCGGCGAGAGGCGGTCACCGGCGCACTCAAGGGGCGCACGGTGGTCAATCTGACCGCCGACACGCCGGACCGGGCCCGAGATGCGGCAGCGTGGGCGGCTGAGCACGGTGTTCGCTACCTGGACGGTGCGATCATGACGCCGAACACGACCATCGGCACTCCGGCCGCGGTGTTCATCCACAGCGGCCCAGAGGATCTCTACCGCGAGCACCAGCCCGTCCTTGAGGCGCTGGGTGGCACCCACACCCACCTCGGCGAGGAGATCGGCCGCGCGGCGGCATACGACATCGCGCTGCTCGACATCTTCTGGACCGCGATGGCGGGCTATGTGCACGCCCTGTCGATGGCGCGGGCCGAAGGCATCTCCGCGCGGGAGCTGGCACCGTTCGCCAAGGGCATCGGCGACATCCTCCCGCCGATCTTCGAAGAGGCCGCGGAGGAGGCCGACAGCGGTAGCTACTCCGGTGAGGGCAACCCGATCACCTCGGCCGTATCGTCCATGGCGCACATCGTCCACACCTCCGAGGCACATGGCATTGACGCGGGTGTGATGCGCGCGGCTGAGGGCATGGCCCGCCGAGCCATCGGACGGGGTCACGGCGCCGACGGGTTCATACGGATCGCCGAGCTCCTGGGCCGTCGCTAAGGAAGCCCCCGCGTTACCCAGATCGACTGAGACAACCGAGTAGCAGCTGTCTCAGTCAATCTGAATCACCACAGGTCACAGCATCACGCTGGTTCACCTTCACTGAGACGGGTCACGGGGCGGCCCCGTGTCCGCGAAGGTCGGTCAGCCGCGGTGCCGGGCCCTTCCGCCTCCTGCCCGCCATCGCGGAGCAAACTTCTCCGTCCATGTCGGTGAGGTCGCATATCGTTCAACCGTGGGACTAGGAACGGACGTTCGACCGGCGGCTGTGCCCCAGGAGAGCCGATACCTGTGCGGTGGCCGACGGCTCCTGCTCCGGCGCGGTCACTCTGTCCGCGGATTTCGACGTCAGGAGGCACCGATGGCGGTGCCGGGGCAGCGGGTACGCGGAACCGACGGCAACGAGAATCTCGGACAGGGCCGACAAGGACCTCGTGGCGTGGGCTCCAGAGGTGACCGACCGTGAGCACTGGCCTTCGGCTCACCTGGACACTGACCGGGCACGGCTGGGCCGACTGCACGATCGAAGCGCCTGCAGCGAAGGCCGAGCTGACCGCCTCGCACATCGGCAACGCTCCCGAGGACCTGCTGAATGCGGTCACCCGACTCATGGCCGGCGCATCGGAGGCACGTGTGCAGTTCGAGGCGGAGCCGACGGCTTTTCGCTGGTTCTTCCATCGCGAGGGCGACGACGTCTGGCTCCGCCTGCTCGAACTGCGGCACGGCGGTGAACACGACAACGCCGGGACCCAACTGTGGTCCGGAGCGCTGAGCATCGACGGTCTCGCCCGTGCGGTGGTTCGCTGCTTCGACGAGGTTGCGCTGGTCCACGGCGAGAGCGGATACCGGGGCAAGTGGGGTGAACACTTCCCCCGGAGCGAACTCGAGGCGCTCAGACACACCTGGCGGGCTCACCGTTCGCCTGAGATCCGGTGAGAGCGCGAGAAGGCAAGGCCACGACTTTTCCATCCGGCCAAAGGCCGCCCCTCACGCTGTCGTCCCCTGTCTCCAGCTCGGGTTAGCGGCGAGGGTCCACAGGTCGTCGAAGTGCTTGTTCCATGTAGTGATCACGGTCTTGGCCTCGTCACCGCCCTCCTGGGACCAGACGTTGAGGTCCGTGCGATAGCCCTTCGGGTCGTAGAACTCGGGATCCGTGCTGCGCAGCATCGTCCGGGGGGCCACGTCGTAGAGGCCGTACAGCACCAACTCCCTGTTGAAGATGCAGATCTTGTCCCTCGGTATGCCGGGATAGACGCGGTACTCGCACTCCGCCGCCACCCGGCCGACCGCGGTGAGCCTCTCGGCGATGATGGAGAGGGTGCGGTCGTACTCCTGGCACCGCAGCTCGAGCCGCCTACGGAAGTCGGGGTCGTCCAATGGCATCCCGCCCGGTCCCACCATCGAGGGCACGGTCATCGACTGTCCGAAGTCCGGGATCAGGAAACGAACGGTGACGTGTCTGGTCGGGCCGGGATCGTCGAGGAGCCCTTCGAGGCGATGGTAGAGCTCGTTGTAGAGCGTTTCGCCGGTATAGCCGAGGAAGCTGATCTCCACGGTGCGTGCGCTGAACGCCTCGCTCACGAAGCCGCCCAGCTCCCGTGAATTGACCTGCCGGCGCGGTGGCATCCGCAGGGACACGGTCAGGTCCTTCACCGAGTCGTACAGGACGTAGCCGACCAGGCTGAGCAGGGCGCCGCCAAGGAACACCTTGCCCTGCAGGGCGTCCCCCACCGGCTTCACGAACTGCGCGATCAGCCCCGTGCCGAAGAACCCCAGCAGCAGGATCCGTGTGACCGCCGGCTCGTAGCGGGCCCGTAACCTCTTCAGGCGCTCGATCACATCGCCCTCGGCCGGCCTTCTCCCACCGACGGACATCCGCAGCCCCTCCCCGCACCGAGGCGCCCAGCGGTGGTTCAGTTGTCCGCGGAGAGCCCGCCAACCCGTTGGGCTCCATGGTCCCTGTGTGGCAGTGCACGGACAAGATGGGGATTCGCGATCCATTTGACGGGCAATCCGAGTGCGGCCGTGGCCTCGGCCAGGGTCATCGCGTACGTGTCCACGGCACGGCGCACATTGGGGGCATCCAGACTGTCGCCGGTCACGAGACGGTCGAGGTCCACGTAAGCCGAGCGGACGACCTCCATCCACCGATACACGCGCCAGTCCTCCTGCCAGCCCCTCGTGTACTCCTCAGTCAGCGAGCGGGACCAACGCGTGAACATCCTCCCGCGGATCTCGGGACGTGTGGGAGTGAGATGCATATGGCGGACCAGGTCGTACAGCGGATCGCCCACCATGGCCATCTCCCAGTCGATGAGCGTGAGTCCGCCCGACCGACGCACCAGATTCCAGGGGTTCAGATCCCCGTGCAACAGGGCGGCCGACCGGGGGGTCACCAGGTGCCGGGAAAGGATCTCCCGCAGGCGTTCCGCACCGGGCAGGCCCAGAACTCGGGCCAGTTGCTGAGACTCCTTGGGCAGATTTGCCACCAGCAGGACGAGTTGCTCACTCAGCCATCCGTAGAAGCCGCCCCCGTCGCTCACCTCGCAGGACGTCGGATCAACGGGGGCAAAGTCGACCCGTGTCAGAGCGCACAGCTGGTCGACCAGCCCGTCCGCCTCGTGGGGCAGCAGACCATTGACGGGATGGTTCGGTGGCCGGTCCCCCTCGGGAGGGCCGACGTATGTGTGGATGGCGAAGGGATCGCCGGCGTGACTCTCGCCGAGGGCGAGCACCCTCGGGGCCATCACTGCGTCACCGGACCGCTCGATGGCTGCGAGGACCGCGTGTTCGCTGAGGTAACCGCGCTCGCGACGGCAGCCGGATGCCAACCTGCGCCGTACCACGACGGGGAAATCGATGTCCGCCACGCGCACCACCGAGTTGAGGTGGCCGGTGCCCTTGAACACCCGGTTGGCCGGCGCGGATCCCTCGGCGAGCAAGGCGTCACGAACGGCCGAACGCGGAAAACCAGGGTGCTCGGGAAGCCGCTCGTCCGGCTTCCACCGCAGAGCGGTGGCCGTCCGGCGGACACCGCTCGCCTGCTCGCCCCGAGACGTCCGCCACCGGATGAGAACCCGCTCGATCTCGGCGGCGTCCGGCACATGAGCCAGCCGAAGGGGTTCGGCCGCGGCCTGGAGAGCGCGGCTCACGCTCTCGGTCGCCGTGTCCAGGCTCTTCTGGTCGAACGAGTCGTCCAGCGACGTCGCAGCGCGAATCACATCGGGGTAAATGGACTGGGCACGCTCGAATGCAACGTAGTGCCGCAGATCCCTGGCCAGACCCTTGGCCGCCATCGGTCTGATGGCCTGCACGGCGTGCGCCCACGCGTCGATCACCTCACCCCACTGGAACGCCGGGTACTGCATCCGGACCAGATGGGTGGCGAGATCGTGCAGGGGGTCGCCGTAGGTCGCGAGCTCCCAGTCCACACAGATCAGGGGCGGGTCACCACGGTAGGTGACGATCACGTTGTCCCGGTGCAGATCCGCGTGGAGCAGGCTGAAGGGCCTGCGGACCATGAGCGGCACTCGCTCGGCCAGCCGGATCAGCGCGTCCTCGGGGATGCCGAGTGCGGCGAACAGTCCGCCGAAGGCAGTCCAATTGGGCTGACGGATCTGCCGGTCGGCCCGAAGGGCGAGTGTCCTCAGAAAGCCCTGGCTGTCCTTGTCGTTGCGCGGCCACCCATCGGGCAGTCGCGGCAGCGCCTCCCTGCGTACCTGCGACATCTGGGCGAGCAGTCCTGCCAGTGCGTCGATCAGCAACCTCTCGACCGGCTTGCCGTTGGGACAGATCGTGGACAGCGGGACGCCTTCCACATAACTGTGGATGGACGCCCCCCGGCCGCGGACCAGACAGGTGGGGACGTGTGGCAGCTCCCCCTTGATGGCGTCGAGGATCTCCGCTTCGTCCCGCCAGGTCCTGATCACGACCGGCAGCGCTTCGGGTCTGCGCACGCGCACGGTCACATTCGTGCCCGGTTTGCGTCGCACGCGGCGCGCCATGGCCTCGGTGAGGGGCAGCACATAGTTCCGGTTGTGATGACCCGTGGTCATCACCCCGCCCAGCATTGCCTGGCCCACGAACTCGTCGTAGGCGTCACCGGCGGCCCATCGCCCCCATAAGGCGTGCCGGGGAACGGGAGGTGCGCCCACGGGCCTCTCCTGTTGCTCAAGTTGCGGCAACATTAGCGGCAACCTGAACCATGCGCCCTCCGGACTGGTCTCAACGACGTAACGGGTCGCGAGGATGCAAGGCGGCGTGCCGCCATGGCGGCGAATCGGTCACCCCGATTCGGACGTCAGACCGTGAGCAGATCCCACAGCGAGTCGAACCACGACTGCATACTGTCGACGAACGTCGAACCAGGTGAGTTCGGGTCGTGGTCCCTGATGTGGTGGGTGAGCGTGGCGCCGAGTCCGATGACATCGAGCGCCTCGATCTCCTTGCCGCTGTCCAGGACGATGGGCCGCTCGTCGACCACGTAGGGGCCGAACAGGGCTTCGGTCTCGTTGAACAGGTACACCTTGAACGCCGGAGGCAGTCTCACGTGGCGTACCTCGAGGTCGAAGGACTCGACGAGCTTCGCCGCCTGGAGGTTGCCCAGCACGCGCCGCAGCGAGGACGTGTGCTCCTGGGCGATTCCCAGGTGCCGCTCCGCCACGGCGGAATCGTCCTTGGCGTTCCGGGCCTTCGGATAGGGAAGCTCCAGATCCTCCGCCGGCAGCAGAAGGCGCAGCTTCACCCGTGGGGGCGTGGGATGCGATTCGACTCTCCGATCACGGACCCATTTGTCGTACAACATCTTGAGATGCATGTTGAGCGACTCCGAGGTCAGCGTGTAGACGTCGAGGTCGACCTCCGGCAAATTGAACGCCTGCTCGATGAATGACCCCACGGTCACGGGGTCGCCCGGTTTCACGCCCCGGGGGGTCGAGGACTCGATGCGCTGGGTCTTGATCACTCGCGATCCGCTACCGCGCTTGGACTCGATCCAGCCTTCGCTGGTGAGCTCCCTGATCGCCCGCTGCACGGTGTCGCGGGAGACGCCGAACTCGTCGGCCAGCGCCCGCTGCGGGGGCAGCGTGCCGTTCAACGGATAGGTCTCGTCGGCTATCCGGGCACGCAGGACTCCCGCGACGCGGTCGAACTCCGTGCCGCCACCTTCACCGACGCGCTCTGCATCCACACGCCGACCGTACCTCCTTCACCCGATCGGCAAACCGTTTCCAGCCAACCAAGCAGTCCAACTGCCCTGTTGGTTACAGGATCAAGCGAGCAGGGCACATGCCAATCACGATAACCAGTCCAATTGGGCTGCAAGTTGGTTGGTTGACTGGAAGCGGAAGGATCGGGTGGGGAAAGTGATCCAGTCAGAAGGACTTGTCGCCGCTGCGGAGTTCGTCCTGTCGATGCTGGCCCAGTCGAAGATCGGGCTACTGGGGGCGATCCTCATAGCGCTGATCTTCGCGGGCATCCGGATGAACCACACCCGCCTCGCGGTGGGAGCCGCGGTCATGTTCGCCATCGTGATGTCTCAGGCCTGACCGCGCAGCATCCGCAGCACCGGTTCAAGCGACTCCACGACGACTTCGGCTCCCGCGCTCCTCAGACGCTTCTCCTTGTCCTGGTTGCGCGCGAAGCCGATGAACGCGACGCCGGCGTTCCGAGCGGCGTAGAAGTCCGAGGGGGCGTCCCCGATCATCAGGGAGGCGGTGCGATCCGCGCCCATCGCGTTGAGGGCCTGATTGAGGCAGTGCGGATGCGGCTTCAGCAGGTCGAGGTCGTGTGTGCGGCCGAAGACATAGGGGGCGAAGCAGGAGTCCAGGTCGCGTCTTGCGAGGTACGCGGTCGCCACTCGGGCGGAGTTGTTGGTCGCCACGGCGAGCTGACCGCCGAGGGCGCTCCAGGTACGGATCAACGGGTCGGCGTACGGCGTCGGCATCGCGGACGTCACCGCCTTCAACTCCTGCTGGGTGAGCCGCTCCTCCAGTTCGGTCACCAGATCGCTCTGCGGATGCCGTCGATGGATCGCCTCGAGGACGTAGTGAGGGTCCGGATGGACCCGTTCCTCCTCGGTCAGCAGGCCGCGCAGCCCCCGGCTTTCGAGCCATTCGACCAGTCGGCGCGCGACGTCCTCCGCTGTGTGCCCCGCAAAGAGCCGACAGATCGGCCCATCGAAGTCAAAGAGTATAAATCGCGCCTTGGCGATCAACTTCCGCAGATTCTCAGTCTCTTCTGCCACCAGATCAGTCTGCGTCGTATCAGAAGTCACTAGGAGAGTGTCAGGTCCGACGTGATGGTTTCCCAGAGGGCGTCGAACCACTTCTGTGACTGATCGACGAAAGCCGCGTCCCGTTGCCCGGTCCGGCGTTCGAAGGAGAAGAGCAGGGACTCGGTGCCCAGGGTGTCGTACATCTCGAGCGTCTGGCTGTAGACCTCCTCCTCCCGCCTCGTGAGCATGTAGTAGGCGATCAGGGCCTCCGACCCGTTCAGCAGATAGAGCTTCACCGGCGGGGTGAACGGCAGGGCGCGGAACGTCACGCGGACGTCGATGCCGTGCGACGAGCGCAGGGACTGGAGGTTGTGGCGCAGGACGTGACCCTGGGCGTTGCGCTGGTCCAGCCAGCGCTTGTGGACCGGGTCGTCGTCACCGGGGCTCTGGACCGAGATCGGGAACGCCAGGTTGATGTCCCGGGACGGAAGAAGGATGCGGACGTCGATCGACTCCGGGCGGATGCGGCCCTCGTGGATCTGCCGCAGCGGCTCGCCCAGCGCCAGCATCAGCGTCTCCGCGGTGAGGCAGGCCGCGTCGATGCGGACGTGCGGGGACCCGAACGCCTCCACGAGCCTCGGCGTCAGCCCGACCATCGTCGGCTGCGGCTCGTCCCTGACCGGCTGGGGCTGGGCGATCCTGGGCGGGCTCCCCTTGCTGACGTTGCTCAGCAGGCCGGCCTCCTGGAGAAGGCGCAGGGCCTGCCGGACCGTGCCCCGCTCCACACCGAACTCCTCGGCCAGCTCGGCCTGTGTGGGCAGGCGGTCGCCTGCCTTCAGCTCGCCGGCACGGATGCGGGCCCGCATCGTCTCGGCGATCTCCTGGGGCGAGAGCCTTCTGCTGCCGTTCACTGCGACGTTCTCCTGGGTCACGACCAAACGCTACAACCTACGTCCATCTATGTGGAGTTGTCTGATAGTTGTTTATAGACATAGACCAACTGGGGATAACTCTAAGGGAGTTGGTTACCAACTCGACAGAGTTGGCGGAGGAATTGCCTCCCCTCACGCACCAGCCGCAGGTAGTCACCCCATGCAGACGGTTCGCTCACCCTTGCCCCGCCCTCCGGATCGCCCGGATCCACCCGCACGGAAAGAGGTGCCACCATGCCCGCCATAGCCCTTCTCTCCGCTCTCTTCGTCGCCGGCTTCGACCAGTTCGTCCAGTGGAAGTACGGGACGATGGGCATCATCGGCCTGCTCTTGCTGACCGTCGGCATCAAGGCCAAGAGCCCCACCTGCAGCTCCGTCGGGGCGGTCGTCCTCGCCCTGATGGTCGCCCAGCCGGCCCTCTGACCAGCCCTTCGGGAGACCGTCCGAACCGCTGGAGGACATCGGCTAGCCGCCGAGCTCCAGTTCCGAGCTGATGGTCTCCCAAAGGGCGTTGAACCACAGATGCGACTGCTCCACGAATGTCGTGTCCCGCAGTCCCGCCCCCTGCGCGAAGGGGAACAGCATGGACCGCGTGCCCTCGGCGTCGTACATCTCCAGATACTCGTGGTCGATCTCCGCGCCGCGGCGGGTCACCGTGTAGTACGCGAACAGCGCCTCCGCCCCGTTGAGCAGGTACAGCTTCACCGGCGGAGTGAACGGCAGCGCCCGGAAGGTGACATGCACGTCGATGCCGTGCGTGCTGCGCAGCGCCAGCAGGTTGTGTCTGAGGACCTGGCCCTGGGCGTTCCGCTGCGCCAGCCAGCGCCGGCGCAGCCGGTCGTCGTCGGTGTCCTCCACCGGTTTGGGGAACGCCAGCTCGATCCGGCCGCTCGGCAGCAGCAGGCGCACATCGACCTTGGCCGGTTTTATTCGCCCCGCGTGAATCTCGCGCAACGGCTCGCTCATCGCGAGCGTGAGCGATACCGATGTCAGACACAGGGCGTCTATCTCCACGTGCGGAGCGGCGAAGGCCGCCGAGATCCGTGGGGCGAGCGCCACCATCGTGGGCTGGGGCGGAGCCTCCGGGCCGGCCACGGCACCGCCCATGTGCGCTGCGACGGTCGCCGGGCTCCCTTTGGACACGTTGACGAGCAGACGCTCCGTCTGCAGGATGCGCAGCGCCTGACGCACCGCGCCGCGCTCCACGCCGAACTCGTTCGCCAACTCGGCCTGCGTGGGCATGCGCTGGCCGGGCCGCAGCACTCCGGACCTGATCCGGCTGCGCAGCTCGTCGGCCACATCATGGTGCGACCTCTGTGGCCGCTGTGACCTCTTCCGTCCGTTGACGGAGGCATGTTCCGGCTCCACGACCAAACACTACAACTTCACGCCATCTTCCGGCAGTTCAGGGGAAGGTGGTTATGAGACGTCTCCAATCGGAGATAAGTAAGGTGAAGTTGGTCGCCAACTTCGAGAAGTTGAGAGAGCTTGAGCGCTCTTGGCCAGCACAATGGCTGACCGAACTCCCTTCCGGAGGGGAGCCGGGAGCTCGGTCGGTCCGCACCAGACGCACCACCACAACTGAATCGCTACGGATGCACAGCACGAAGCGCCACCGCCCGCCCGGAAGGAGTGCCACCGCAGAGACCGGCCAAGCCCGCGAGGGCTCAGAAGATGTCCGGGCACCACGGTCGCCTGGACGTACGCAGCAGGGCGTCGGCGACAAGGGCGGCGCCCTCTTGCTGTTCCCGCACCCGCCCGAGCGCCGCCAGACGCACCGCGGACTCGTCCCCCAGCCACAGCGTCGCCAGTTCGGCCACGGGAAGGGTCAGCTGGGGTTCCAGGTCGGTCGGCTTGCACTCCGCGCCGTCCGGGCCGGCCTCCAGCCGGTAGCGTCCGCCGGTCAGGCCCGCCTCGTCCACGACCTCGAGGACGAGCGCGCCGCTGCCGCCGTACGTACGCGCCTCCAGAGCCCGTACGACGTCCAGGATCCGCACCCACAGCCAGTCCGCGTACGTGGTGAGACGGGCCGCGCGCGGGTCGGGCAGGAGGTGCGGCAGCAGGTCGTCGGGGGCCCGGCGGCCCGACTTCACCGTGGTGACCCAGTCGATCGAGCAGAGGTAGTGCCACAGAGCGCGCTCGGCCGCCGGGCTGGTGGTGATCAGGCTCTTGACGGACGCGGTGTTCGTGGGCCGCTTGTCGTCGCCCCAGTTGTCGTCGCAGGAATAGGCGACGAGTCCCTCGATCTCCCCGGACGGGGACCGGTAGAGGGCGTGGAAGGGCTCGGTCCACGGCCGGGCGTCCAGGCGGACCGCGCCCGTGGTGACCTGCCACCAGCGCTCGTTGCGGTTGATCGCCCCCGGCTGGGCGAGCCGGAGGCGCTCGTGGAGCTCGGGGCCGAGCTTGCGCACCTCGCCGACGTCGACCAGGTCGATGCGGCCGCCGTCGTCCGGGATGGAGCGGTGACGGTCGAGACCGGTGCGGGGGAGGTCGACGGTCCACTCGGCGGTGTGGGTGGCGGGGCCGAAGCCGAAGCGGCCGTAGATGGGGTACTCGGCGGCGATCAGTGTGGCGGCGACGTCGCCGCGCTCCTTCGCCGCGGCGAGGTCCAGGGCCATCATGCGGCTGAGGATGCCGCGGCGGCGGTGGGTGGCCGTGACGGTGACGTTGGTGATCGCGTCGGCGGGGACCGTCGCCCCGCCGACGGCGGTGAGCTCCTGGGCGAAGGAGCGGAAGGTCCCCACGATGCGCGCCGGGCCGCGGTCGAAGGCGGCGAGCGTACGGGACGGAACGACGTACGTGCCGAGGTCGGCGACGTCGTGGTCCGAGAGGGCCGGGGAACGCAGGAAGCCCGTGCTGAGCGCACGGCTCCAGTCCCGGATCTCGGGTTCGGTGATCGGGCGTACCTCGATGTCTTGGGCGCGGCGGCTCATGGCCCCACGCTAGGGGTACGGCGAATCGGGTGTCGCGCGGATTTCCGCGCCCCGGCTGCCACGAGGGCGCCCCCGGGACGATCCTGCCCACGCTCCGTCCCGCAGCCCCCGGCCACCGGGGGCGGTGCGGCTAGAACACCGCGCGTATCTCCCCCACTTCGCGGTCCCCGCCCAGCAGCGGCGCCCTGCCGATGCGGTCCACCACCGGGGCCTGCACACCCATCAGGGTCAGGGCGCGGGACAGTATCGGGCCCAGTGACCGGGTCGCGCCGTCGTCCACCTTGAACGCGAGGGCCCGGCCGTCCGGGAGTGCCACCGCCTGGACCGCCTCCGCGCCCATCTTCGACAGGGCGCCGGGGATCTCCCGCATGAGCCAGGTGTCGGGGCGGCGCGTGCCCGCCACGTACTCGGGATGCGCCCGCATCGCGTCGGCCACGCGGCGTTCCGGGGTGCCCGGCTGCGCGAGCACGAAGGACCGGAAGGCGCGGGCCAGCCCGGTGAGGCTGATCGCCATGAGCGGGGCGCCGCAGCCGTCCGTACCGACCGCCGCGACCGGCTCCCCGGCCGTCTCCTCCACCACCGAGTGGATCAGCTGCTGCAGCGGGTGGCCGGGGTCGAGGTAGGAGTCGAGCGGCCAGCCCCGCAGCGCGCACACCGCCAGCATCGCCGTGTGCTTGCCCGAGCAGTTCATCGCGACCCGCTCGCGCGCGGAACCGGACACCAGATACGCCTCCGCCTCGGCCGGGTCCAGCGGCAGGTCCGGCGGGCACTGGAGGTCCTCCGCGCTCAGGCCGTGCTCGGTCAGCATGGTGCGCACCAGATCCAGATGGAACGCCTCGCCCGAATGGCTCGCGGCGGCGATCGCCAGCCGCTCCCCGGCCAGGTCCAGGCCCGCCCGCAGCACACCGGCCGCCTGCATGGGCTTGCTGGACGAGCGGGGGAAGACCGGCGACGAGACGTCTCCGAGCGCGAACTCCACGGAACCGTCCGCGCCGAGCAGGACCAGGCTCCCCCGGTGCCGGCCCTCGACGAACCCGGACCGCACCACCTCGGCGAGTATCGGGGGTATGGCGGAGTGGCCGGATCCGGTGGGCAGGACGGTCTGGGCAGAAGTCGACATGGGTGCTTGCCTTCGCGACGGGGACCCGCCCCTTCGCCCGGATGCCGCCGGGGTACCGGGGCCGCCGCGCACACCCAGGGGCCCCGGGTTCGCCGGGGCCCTCCGCGTCACATGAGCAGGTCGTCTACTTGTGCTTCTCCCTCACGGTACCTGCGTGCGATCTCGGCGCTGCAATCGTCCGCCGTGCGCTGCAACCGCTGCCGCCGCCGCGAGACCTGCCGCTCGTACCGCTCGAGGCGCTTCATGCCGGCCCCCAACTCGTCGTCCGTACGCGCCTGGAGGTCCGAGAGCTCCACCTCGGCGAGCATCTCCGCCGCCAGCCGCCGGAACTCCTCGCTCTGCGGTGTGCCGACCGTCACATGGCGGGCGGACGAGCGATGGCGGGCGGGTGCGTCCCTGAGGATCTCCGGCAGCCGCGTCACCACCTCCTCGGGCATCCGTCCGCCGCGCCGGGCCAGTTCCGCCCGGAGGATGTCGATACGGCCCTGGAGCAGGCGTCGTACATAGCTGAGATCGGCTTCGTCCCGCTGGGCGCCACGGCGCAGTGCGCGCAGTTCGGTCAGCCGCAGCGTGGACAGGTCCTGCCCGGACCCGTCCGCGGGCAGCGGGCTGTCCGTGCGCTGCACGGGAGCCCGGCACTCCCCGGCGCTCCCCGATCGGGCGGGCGCCGCAACCCCGGGTCGTCGCCCGGTACCCACTGTGCTCATGTCCTTACCGTCCCCTCGACCGGCGCGGCACCCCCCACGGATGCGCCGCAACACAGGCATCGTGCCACCCGGAGTGGCCGCAATGTGACCGAGTGCCCCTGATCTGCCCCGGATGGAGGGTTACGGGCCGATAAGAATGCCCTCGTAATAGAGGACAAACAGGGGCGCGGAATGCCCCGGACGGCCGGTCGCGCCGGCGTTGTCGACCCCTTCCCGGGGCCGTCGGGAGGCACGGCATCATGGTCCTCATGCGTGCGGTGGTGCAGAGGGTGGACGGCGCGAGCGTCGTCGTGGACGGCGAGACGGTCGGCGAGATCAGCGGCGAGGGGCTGTGCGTGCTCGTCGGGGTCACACACGAGGACACCAAGGAGAAGGCGGCCCAGCTGGCCCGCAAGCTCTGGTCGATCCGCATGCTGCACGACGAGAGGTCGTGCTCCGACGTAGACGCGCCCCTGCTGGTGATCAGCCAGTTCACGCTCTACGGTGACGCCCGCAAGGGCCGCCGCCCCACCTGGAACGCGGCGGCCCCGGGCGATGTCGCCGAGCCCCTCGTCGACGAGGTGGTCGCCCGGCTGCGCTCGCTGGGTGCGACGGTGGCGACGGGCCGGTTCGGTGCGCAGATGCGCGTGTCCCTGACGAACGACGGCCCGTTCACCGTGCTGCTGGAGATCTGAACCTACGGCTCCACGATCACTTCCTGGGCCGCCGCCGTCGTGTCGGCGACCAGGCGGGCGTCGAGCGGCACGTTCCGCTTGACCAGGGCGAGGGCCACCGGCCCCAGCTCGTGGTGGCGCACCGAGGTCGTCACGACGCCGATCTTGCGGCCGTCGGGACCCTCGTCCGCCAGACGCAGTTCGGTGCCGTGCGGCGGCAGGTGCACCTCGCTGCCGTCCAGGTGGAGGAAGACCAGCCGGCGCGGCGGCTTGCCGAGGTTCTCCACCCGGGCGACCGTCTCCTGGCCGCGGTAGCAGCCCTTCTGAAGATGCACGGCCGTGCCGATCCAGCCCAGCTCGTGCGGGATGGTGCGGTGGTCGGTCTCGAAGCCGACGCGGGGGCGGTGGTGCTCGACCCGCAGCGCCTCGTAGGCCAGGAGTCCTGCCGCGGGGCCGCTCTTGTGCGCGTAGGGCTCGAGGTCCGCGCGCGGGAGGAAGAGGTCACGGCCGTACGGCGTCTCGCGGACCACGACACCCTCGGGCGGCTCGGCGATCGACCCGGCCGGCAGATGCACCACCGCGATGTCCCCCGTCCGGTCGGCGACTTCGACGCGGTAGAAGAACTTCATCGATTCCAGATACGCGACGAGCGCGTCCTGGGTGCCGGGCTCGACATGGGCCCAGACCGTCTCACCGTCGTCCACCAGATAGAGCGCATGCTCGATATGGCCGTGCGCGGAGAGGACGAGCGCCTCGGTGGCCTGGTGCGGAGGCAGGTCGCTGACGTGCTGGGTGAGCAGCAGATGCAGCCAGCTCAGCCGGTCCTCTCCGCTGACGGTGACGACGCCGCGGTGCGAGAGGTCCACGAATCCGGAGCCGTCGGCAAGGGCACGCTGCTCACGGAACAGGTCGCCGTAGTGGGCGGCGACGCCTTCGTCCACGCCTTCGGCGGGAACGGCACCGGGCAGGGCCAGCAGGGGACTCTTCATGGGTCCAGCCTACGACGGGGTAGTTGAACTCTTGAGCGAGCAATCCTGGCAGCGGCCGAAGATCGCGAAATGCTTCATGTCCGTTTCGAAGCCGAACGTGTCGCGGAGCTTGGCGGTGAACTCGGCGGCCACGTCGAGATCGGCCTCGATGACGTTCGTGCAGTCACGGCACACCAGATGGATGTGATGGTGCCGGTCCGCGAGGTGGTACGTCGGCGCTCCGTGCCCGAGGTGGGCGTGACTGACCAGCCCCAGTTCCTCGAGAAGCTCCAGGGTCCGGTAGACCGTGGAGATGTTGACCCCCGACGCCGTCTTCCGCACCTCGCAGAGGATGTCGTCGGGGGTCGCGTGCTCCAGGGTGTCCACGGCTTCGAGCACAAGTTGCCGCTGCGGGGTCAGCCGGTAGCCGCGCTGCCGCAGATCGCTCTTCCAGTCGGTGCTCACCACACTGGAAAGTCTAGGACTACTTGAAGAATGCGATCCCGTCGTCCGGAAGGTCGTCCGGGAGAGCCTTCGCCCAGCGCTCCACGTCCTCCGGGGTAACGACCTTCTTCAGGTGCGCCGACATGTAGGGGCGCAGCGGAACCTCGGGGGTCTGCTTCTCGCCCACCCACATCAGGTCGCTGTTGACGTATCCGTACAGCCGCTTGCCGCCGCTGTAGGGACCCGATGCGGCCGTCCGGGCGACGGCGTCCGTGGCCATCTCGATCTGCGGCTTCTTCTGGGCCAGCTCGCCGTACCAGACCTCGACGACCCCGTCGTTGCGGACCATGGTGACCTCGACCTTGCGGTCGGCGTCGATCCGCCAGAACCCGGCCTCGGTCTCCAGCGGCCTGACCTTGTTCCCCTCGCTGTCCAGCACCCAGCTGTGCGAGTGGTACTCGAGGAAGTCCCGCCCGTCGTGGGTGAAGGACACCTCCTGGCCGAAGTTGCACTTCTCGGAACCGGGGAAGTCGTGCACGCCCGCGCCGGCCCAGTCGCCGAGCAGGAACACCAGGGGCACGAGGTCCTTGTGGAGGTCGGACGGGATCTCGATCATGAGCAGCTTCTCGTGGGAGTCGTGGCGGTCGCGTACGTGGTGGGTGCGGGGCTCAGCGCTGGCCCTCGTACAGCTTCTTCACGGTCAGCCCGGCGAAGGCGAGCACGCCGACGCAGACCAGGACCAGCAGGGTTTCGAAGAAGATCTCCACGGGTGCTCCTTGGTGAGCGGGGGTGGGTACACAAGAGCCGGGTCCCACTCTAGTCGGGTGGAACCCGGCCCTCTCTTCGAGGTCGGCTCAGTCCAGCAGCTCGCTCTGCAGGGTCACCGTCTGCTGGAAGGGGACGGAGGAGGCGGTGCCCTTGCGGGACTGGATGATCACGGCGAAGACGTCACCGGCGCGGAGGTAGGCCTGGCGGACCTGCTGAGCACCGTACGGCTTGGGCTCGACGTAGATGGCGTGGGAGATGTCGCTGATCCGGGCCCCGCTCGGGAAGGCGCTGTCCATGACGGAGTCGTGGGCGTCGCGGACCGCGTACTCCAGACTGTTGAAACTCGCGAACTCGTTCGAGGCGAGATCGTCCACGACGGTCGCGGTGTCGAAATGGAGCAGGTAGATCCGGGTGTGCGTGCCGTCCTGCGTGGTCCACCCCCGGCCCGCGATGTGCCGCAGACCGTGGTCGGTCAGCCGCTGGCCGAACTCCTTGCGGTCCTGCTTGTCGGAGTACTCCGCGAGGAAGTCCTCGGTCGGCAGCCAGCCGTCCTTCCCGCGCAGCGCCTTGTCCTCCCGGGCTCCCGCGGGGGCGGGCAGCACCAGGGCACGCAGGTCGGCGTAGTGCGTGCCGGCCGCGTTGGCCTCGGTGAACGGGCGGGGGCTGCCGGACGGCAGCGGCGGCCGCACGATCTCGGGGAAGGTCCAACGCCCGTCCGCCTCGGTGGCAAGGCCGGGCACCTCCGTACGGTCCATGCTCGTGATGCCGAACGCCGTGCCGGCACCGACCGCCGCGAAGACGGCGACGGCCGCGGTCCAGCGCAGGGCGGCCCGCAGCACCCGGCGGTCCTTCTTCGCGGGCGGCGGCCCTGCGACGACGAACGCGCCGGGAACGCCGGCCTCCGGCGAAGTCCCCTCGGGCACCGGGGGAGCAGCCGGCTGAGGCGTGGCCGCCGCGCTCGGCGAGCCCTCCGGCACCGCCGGGTGATCCGTGGTCTGCTGCTCGGTCATACCGCCTCCCCGGGGTCCTTGATGCGGTCCAGTTGTGCGCGGAGCAGGGCCGCCGCGCCCTTCTTGTCCAGGGGCTTGGCCGCGGACATGGTGGCGCTGACGAGGACGTCGCCCTCGTACGCGGAGCAGACCATCAGGTCGATCTTCTCGTCGCGGTCCGCCGGCGGCAGGAAGCAGCGGGCGTTCTTGTGGCCCTCGATCGTCGGCCCCGCCCGGAACACCTTCATGGCGCCGAGGAACTCCTGCTGAAAGGCCGCGATGGAACGCACCGTCTGCCGGCTCTCCATCCGGGACAGCACGATCTCGACGGTGAAGACGTCCTCCGCGTACGCGGTGGAGGCGGTCGCGCTCTCCGAACTGAGGTAGCTGCGCATCGCCATGCCCTGGATGTGCTGCTTGTCGATCTCCTTCTCCAACTGCAGCCGCTGGGAGCGGGGCAGGGTGCGGAGCGACTCCTTGCGCAGCTCGGTGGCCTGCCTGCCGCTCAGCTCGGTGTCCGAGCCGAACTCGCCCATGTCCGGACCGCGGCCGTAGCCGCTGGTGCCGAAGGGCAGCAGCATGCCCTTGAGGCCGGTGGCCTCGGCCTGGACCTTCTTTTCCGCCTCGGCCTTCGGCAGGCTCCAGACCGGCGCGCCCGGATCGCGGTCGGCGTTCTGAACGGTGACCACGGTGTACCCGGCACCGCCGAGCACAGCGAGAAGCAGCACGGCGCTTCCGGCGATCACACCGACGCGTCGGCGGCGGACGGGTCGCCCGGTTCCGGGTGCGGCCGCCACCGGCGCCGCGAACGGCTCCGCCGCCGGGGCCACGAGCCCCGGCTGTCCGGCCTCGTCCACCGGTCCGGCGGGTACGGGAGTCTGCGGGTTCTCGCTCACAGTCGTCCCATCTGCCGCTCGGCCAGGCTCATGATCTCCTTCTTGGTGATCGCTTTGGTGTCGGTGACGTAGATCTCGACGGAGATGTCGCCGCGCCAGGCGTGTGCCTCGGCCCCGTACAACGGGAGGTAGCCCGGCTCCCGGTCGGGTGTCGAGTCCACGTAGGCCATGCCGTCGCCCGTACCGGGAACGGGCCAGCCGTGCGAGCCGGATTCGCGCTCCGCCCAGTACGTGCCGTTCTCCGCCTGATCCGAGGCGTCCAGGTCCTCCTCCTGCCGGTACTGGACGAGGCGGATCTCGACGTAGTGCGTGTCGCTCGTCCGCCAGGAGGTGACGGCCGCACGCCGGAACTCGCTCGTGATCTGGTCGGTGAAGGCCTGGTCGGGCTTCTCGTAGGCCTCCGCGTACGAGGCGAGGCTCATCCAGCCGTCGTCGCCCACCTGGAACGGGGCGTTGCGGGCCCCGGCCGGCCGCTCGACCAGCAGCTTGCGCAGATCGCCGTCGGTCTTCACACGGCGGTCCTGCGCGGCCGACAGCGGCTCCGTCTCGCCCTTGGACTGCTTGACCACCGACTGGGACAGCGGCGGCAAGGGGGTGGGCGTGCGGTTGGCCTGCACGACATAACCCGTGCAGGTCCCGGCGACGACGCCCAGCACGGCTGCACCGACGACGAGCATGGCGGTCCGGCCACGCCGACGGGGGCGGGGTGCGCCGCCGACGGGCCCGTCCGTAGCCTGTGCCGATTCTCCGGCCTCGCCCTCCGGCGACTGCGCTTCCGGTGTTTCCGGAGCCACAGCGGAGCTTCCCGGCCTCTCTTCGGGTCTTTCCGGTTCTTCCAAGACGTCCCCCCACAGAACGAGAAGCACGGATTCCGTATCCGCGCACACAGGAGACTCATGGCTACTGAACGGAGTTGCACGGGAGTTGATCACGATTCGGACTACGATTCGGGCATGTCGAAGAAGCTCGTGATCAAGGTGACGGCCGGTGCGGACGCCCCCGAGCGCTGTTCCCAGGCGTTCACCGTCGCTTCCGTGGCCGTTGCCAGTGGAGTCGACGTCTCGTTCTGGCTGACCGGTGAGTCCTCGTGGTTCGCCCTGCCGGGCCGGGCCGCGGAGTTCGAGCTGCCGCACGCGGCGCCGCTGCCCGATCTGATCGAGGCGATCATGGCGGCCGGGCGGATCACCCTGTGCACCCAGTGCGCAGCCCGCCGGGACATCACGCAGCAGGACGTCATCGACGGCATCCGGATCGCCGGCGCACAGGTGTTCGTCCAGGAGGCGCTGGCGGACGACACCCAGGCACTCGTGTACTGAGACGTGCCCGGCGAGGGCGCATACCTCAGTGCCGCTTCTTGCCGTCCAGCTCGTCCCACCACTCGTCGGACTTGGGGTCCCCGGACGGGTCGTCCCACCACCGGTCCTCGGGACCCCGACGGTTCGCCACCATGGCCGCCAGCGGCGGGATCACCATCGCGAGCAGGCACATCCCGACGGCCGCGGGGACCGACCAGATCCGCACGACCCCCCAGGCCAGGACGAACAGGCCGATGCAGGTCCCCATCATGGCGAAGTAGACGTGCCGCCGTCGCGCGTACATACCTCAAGGCTATGCCCGGACACGCCGAAGGGCCGCACCCCTGCGGGCAGGTGTCCTGCCCCGGGATGCGGCCCTTCAGCCGTGCACGTACGGCCCCTCGGACCGTCGTGGAGTGATCGTCAGACGGCGATCGCGACCTCCGCGAGGCCGCCCGTCTGCGCGACGACCGTGCGGTCCGCGGTTGCGCCCGGCACCAAGGCCCGGAGGGTCCAGGTCCCCTCGGCCGCGTAGAAGCGGAACTGTCCGGTCGCCGAGGTCGGGACCTCGGCGGTGAACTCACCGGTCGCGTCGAGCAGGCGCACGTAGCCCACGACGGGCTCGCCGTCGCGGGTCACCTGACCCTGGATCGTGGTCTCACCGGGCTTGATCGTCGAGGCGTCGGGACCGCCGGCCTTCGCTCCACACATGGCTCTTCCTTAGGGGTAGGTCCGGGGATCCGGGGTTACTTGGCGGCGCCGAGCTCGATCGGGACGCCGACGAGGGAGCCGTACTCGGTCCAGGAGCCGTCGTAGTTCTTGACGTTCGGGACCTCGAGCAGCTCGTGCAGGACGAACCAGGTCAGCGCGGAGCGCTCACCGATGCGGCAGTACGCGATGGTGTCCTTGGCCAGGTCGACGTTCTCCTCGGCGTAGAGCGCCTTGAGCTCGTCGTCCGACTTGAAGGTGCCGTCGTCGTTGGCGTTCTTCGACCAGGGGATGTTGCGGGCGCTCGGCACGTGGCCGGGACGCTGCGACTGCTCCTGGGGCAGGTGCGCGGGGGCGAGCAGCTTGCCGGAGAACTCGTCGGGCGAACGGACGTCGACCAGGTTCTGCAGGCCGATCGCGTCGACCACGTCGTCGCGGAAGGCGCGGATGGCCGTGTTCTGCTCCTTGGCCCGGTACTCCGTGGCGGCCCGCTCGGGGACCTCCGCGCCGTCGACCAGCTCGCGCGCGTCCAGCTCCCACTTCTTGCGGCCGCCGTCGAGGAGCTTGACGTTCTCGTGGCCGTACAGCTTGAAGTACCAGTAGGCGTAGGAGGCGAACCAGTTGTTGTTGCCGCCGTACAGGACCACCGTGTGGTCGTTGGCGATGCCCTTCTCCGACAGGAGCTTCTCGAAGCCGGCCTGGTCGATGAAGTCACGGCGGACCGGGTCCTGGAGATCCTTGGTCCAGTCGATCCGGATGGCGTTCTTGATGTGGTTCTTGTCGTAGGCGGAGGTGTCCTCGTCGACCTCGACGATGGCGATCGTCGAGTCGTCCAGGTGCTCCTGCAGCCAGTCGGCGTCTACCAGGACGTCGCTGCGGCTCATGCTCTATCTCCTCCGGGGCAGTTGCGGCGGGGTCTGCAAGTCGGGGTGGGGTGCGGGTGCGCGGCTTCAGGCCGGCGTACACGGCGCACGGGTGGCCCTGCGTCAGGACCAGGGCCGGCGATACGGGAGTCGGGTCTCCCGCTCAGGAAGTGCGACAGAGCATGGCGGCGACGCGGCACAGGTCTACTGCCCGCCGCTTCGTGAGATCCGCCTGTCGCTGCATGGGGTCGATCGTAGGGACGGACCGCCGGGCATGTCACCGGGGTGTCGAATGGTGAGATACGATCGTCCGCATTTTGAGAAAGATGAGACGTCGAACCTGCAGGCGCAGGGCCCCCGGCTCGCCGGGCACCCTGTCGCAGCCGCGGTACGGACCAGACGTCTCGTCTTTCGGACGCCCCGTGCTCAGGACTCGTCCTACCCGGCCAGCCTGACGTCCGAACCCTTCACCGTGATCTCCACGCCCTTCTGGGCCGCCCGCACCGAGTCGATCCGGATGCCGCCGGGCAGTTGGTCGACGGCCTGCTGGAAGTCGGTGACTGCCCGCACCCGGCCCTCGGCCGGCTGGACGCCCCCGAACCTCGGCAGCGTGTCGGCGTGCACCTTCACGGTCTTGCCCTGCACCGTCACCGAGCTGAGCACGGTGACCGGGTCCGGCAGGGTCTTGCCGAGGACCGTCGCCTCGACCGCGACCTTGATCTTGCCGTTGCCGCCGTCCGAGAGGCCGACGACCCGGGCGGTGACACCGGGCGCCACCTGGGTGGGCTCGGCCTTGGCGGTCCTGAGCAGTTCGTCGTAGGAGATGAGCGCCGTTCCGGTGGCGGTGGCCGCGGTCGCGGAGCTGTAGTCGCCGGTGAACTTCACGCCCTTCATGTCGGCGTTCAGGTCGTCTATGCGGATCTTCTCGCCGCCGTCGCCGCTGGGGGCCTCGTAGTTCCTGATCCCGACCTCGATGTCGTCCAGCTCCCCGCCGGCCACCTGGGTGAGGAAGGGGAAGCCCTTGATGGACACGTCCGGGGTGTCGGTCAGCCCCTCGGAGGTCTTCAGCTTGTCGGCCGCCTCGCTCTCCGCGAAGTGGACCGCGACACGGTCCACCACGACGAAGAGGACGCCCAGGACCAGGACGACGATCAGCAGTCTCCGCAGTGCGCGCATGCTCGGTGTTTCCCCCACCTAGGCGGTCGATGACGGACCGGGTGGCCGTCGAGCGCGACTGTAACCCCGTGCGGACGGAGGTCCTCCGAATTGTCGATCACCTGTGACACTGGCTAGCCGATGGCACGCCCCAGCAGATAGATCACCGGCGCCGCCGCGGTCAGCGGCAGGGCCACGCCCGCCGTGAAGTGGACGAAGCGGGAGGGGTAGTCGTAGGAGGCGACCCGGTGGCCGACCAGCGCGCAGACGCCCGCGCCCAGACCGAGGAAGGCGCCCGACGTACCGGCGCCGGTGGCGTTCCCCATCGCGATGCCCGCGCCGGTCGCCGCCAGCAGGGCCACGACGACCGAGGCCGCGGTCGGCAGCGGCAGCACCCGTGCCAGGACCGCCACGGCGACAGCGACGGCTCCGACGGTGACTGCGTCCGCCTCGGCCGCGAGGTGCCCCGCCGCGATGATCGACAGGGAGGCCGAGGCGACGGTCGCCATCAGACCGTGCATCCGGGTGTCCGGGTCGGCGTGCGACCTCAGCTGCAGGACGAGGGAGAGCAGGACCCAGACGCCGAGGGCGCCGAGGATCGCGGCGGGCGCGTGCTCACGGCCGGCCACGAGCACCGCGACGTCCGCGGCGACGGCGCCCAGGAAAGCCAGCGCGATGCCCTGCCGGGCGGGCCACATGCCGTTCAGCCGGAACCATCCCGCGGCCGTCACACCCTGGAGGATCACCAGCGGCACCACCAGGGCGTACGGGCCGAGGGCCGCGCCACCGGCGAGCAGCGCCCCGAGCAGCGCGGTGAGCGCGGCGGGCTGGAGACCTGGCTCGATGATGGGCGAACGCCCTTCGAGCCGGGCCCGCTGATTCGCGGGGAGTCGGGAGATGTCGACGGGGGGTGCCGCGGGCGCGGTCCTGGTCTGCGTGCCGCCACCGCCCTGGGCAGCCGTCCCGCCGGGGCCGGAGGGATGGGCGCGGCCGCCCACGCCGTGCGCGGCGTAACCGTGGGGGTCGTACGCCTGGGACTCCGGCGGCAGCGGCTGGGCGGGTCCGTACGACTGTCCGTCCCAGTGCTGCGGGTAGGCCGAGGGCTGCTGCGGATACCCGGCGCTCGGGTCGTACCACTCCTGCTGTCGCGACTGCTGCGGATGGGAGTGCTGCTGGTGGGGGTCGAAGCCCGGGTCGTAGCCCTCGTACGGCTGGTTGCTCATCGCTGTGCTCATCCTCCTGCGAACGGTGGGAGCACCTCGACCGTGCCGCCCTCGGCCAGCCGTACCGTCTCGTGCTCACGGGTCCCGACGGGGTCACCGTCGACAAGGAAGGAGCATCGCCGCAGGACGCGGACGAGTTCGCCCGGGTGCCGGCCGCGGGCCGCGTCGAGCGCCTCCGCGAGCGTGGTGGCGTCGTACGGTTCCTCGGCGGTCCCGGCCGCGGCCTTTGCGGCGGCCCAGTAGCGCACTGTGCCCTGTGCCATCTGCTTCCTCAACTCGGTCGTGGTGAACACCGTCAGGCTAGCCCGCGTGGGAGACCGCCCACGCCCCGATCCGCGCCACGAGTTCGTCGTCGCTGGCGTGCTCGGCGTGGCCCATGCCGGGCTCCAGCCACAGTTCGGCATGACCCGGTGCCGCGTCGGCCAGCATCCGGGGGTGGTCGACGGGGAAGTAGCCGTCCTGGTCGCCGTGCACGATCAGCAGCGGGGTCGGTGCGATCAGGGGGACGGACTCCACCGGCGAGGTGGGGACCGGGTCCCAGTCGCGGTGGTGGATACGGGTGCGCAGACCGTAGCGGCCCAGCAGACGCCCCTCCGGCCGGGTCACCAGCCAGTGCAGCCGGCGCATGGGGGCCGTGCCCCGGTAGTACCAGCGGGCGGGGGCGCTGACCGCCACCACGGCGTCCGTACCGGCGTCCCCGAGGTGCTGCGCCGCGTGCCGCAGCACCACGGACCCGCCCATGGAGAATCCGACGGTCACCACCTGTGTGTGCCCGAGGGCGCGCGCCCACTCCACCGCGGCCGCCAGGTCGTACACCTCGCGGTCGCCGACCGTCGAGCGTCCCCCCGACGCACCGTGGCCCCGGAAGGAGAACGTGACCACCGCGCCGTGGCGGGCGAGGACGCCCGCCACCCGGCGTACATGGGGCCGTTCCAGGTCGCCCGTGAAACCGTGGGCGACCACGATCGCGGGATCCTCGAGATGACCGGAAGGTGCATGCCCGATGTCCGTCGCGGCCGCGCCTGGATCGTATGCGGCGTCGATCTGCACCCCGTCGACCGTGTGCAGCAGCGTCCGCAGCGGGCCCCGTCGGGCCGTCTCAGAGTTCGGACGAAGCGTGGATCGTGCCGTATGACCTGCCGGACCAGAGCTCATGTGGGCTATTCTGCTGGGGAGAGGACTCGGGCAGCGTAGCCCCCGGGTCCTTTTGTGCTTTCGGAAGCGTTGTATACGAAGCGGGAAACCGCAGGTGTACGGGCCGCCGAACGTGAAAGCGGGTCCCCGGCGTGGGATCCGCACCGTACGAAGCTGTGCCGAAGGCTCCCCCACCGCCCGGAGGGCGTGGGAGGTACCCCCACTCGCAGGGACCGAGGAGGAACCAGACGCTATGGGCGAGCGAACCGTGCACGAACGTATGACGACCGGGGCGGGTGGGGTGCTATGAGTTCTCTGCTGCTCCTGACCAATGCCCTACAGCCGTCGACGGAGGTGCTTCCCGCTCTCGGCCTGCTCCTGCACAACGTGCGAGTGGCACCGGCGGAAGGCCCCGCTCTCGTCGACACCCCGGGCGCCGACGTCATCCTGATCGACGGCCGGCGCGACCTTCCGCAGGTGCGCAGCCTGTGCCAGCTGCTGCGGTCCACCGGGCCCGGCTGTCCCCTCGTCCTCGTCGTCACCGAGGGGGGCCTCGCGGCGGTGACCGCCGACTGGGGCATCGACGACGTCCTGCTGGACTCCGCGGGACCCGCCGAGGTGGAGGCCCGCCTCCGCCTGGCCATGGGCCGCCAGCAGATCGTCAACGACGACTCCCCGATGGAGATCCGCAACGGCGACCTGTCCGTGGACGAGGCGACCTACAGCGCCAAGCTCAAGGGCCGCGTCCTCGACCTCACCTTCAAGGAGTTCGAGCTCCTGAAGTACCTCGCCCAGCACCCGGGCCGCGTCTTCACCCGCGCCCAGCTGCTCCAGGAGGTCTGGGGGTACGACTACTTCGGCGGTACGCGCACGGTCGACGTGCACGTACGGCGGCTGCGCGCCAAGCTCGGACCCGAGCACGAGTCGCTGATCGGCACCGTCCGCAACGTCGGCTACCGCTTCGTCACCCCGGAGAAGGCGGACCGCGCCTCCCGCCCGGGCGAGGCCGAGAACGGTGAGGGGACGAGCGCGAAGGCCGCCCGGTCAAAGCCGGAGGATGCGGGCGAGATGGCCGCCCTGTCCTCGACCGAGGTCACGGCTGAGGCATAGAAAGGCGTATGCCCTGCCCAGGGCGGGTCCATCCGCGTAGACTCCGCGCGTGGCCAAGGTGACTCGGGACGATGTGGCGCGGCTGGCGGGTACTTCCACCGCCGTCGTCAGCTATGTCATCAACAACGGACCCCGGCCGGTCGCCCCGGCCACGCGCGAGCGCGTGCTCGCCGCCATCAAGGAGCTGGGGTACCGGCCCGACCGGGTCGCCCAGGCCATGGCCTCCCGGCGCACGGACCTCATAGGCATGATCGTCCCCGACGCGCGTCAGCCCTTCTTCGGGGAGATGACGCACGCGGTCGAGCAGGCCGCCGCCGAGCGCGGAAAGATGGTCCTCGTCGGCAACACCGACTATGTGGCCGAGCGCGAGGTCCACTATCTGCGGGCCTTCCTCGGTATGCGCGTCTCGGGTCTGATCCTGGTCAGCCACGCGCTCAACGACCATGCCGCCGCCGAGATCGACGCGTGGGAGGCCCGGGTGGTGCTGCTGCACGAGCGGCCCGAGGCGATCGACGACGTCGCGGTCGTCACGGACGACCTCGGCGGGGCCCAGCTCGCCGTGCGTCACCTCCTGGAGCACGGCTACGAGTACGTCGCCTGTGTGGGCGGCACCGCGGAGACCCCGGCGGTCGGCGACCCGGTCTCCGACCACGTCGAGGGCTGGCGTCGGGCGATGCAGGAGGCCGGGATCCCCACGGAGGGCCGGCTCTTCGAGGCGCCGTACAACCGCTACGACGCCTACCAGGTGGGACTGGAACTGCTGTCCGGCCCCGACCGTCCGCCGGCCATCTTCTGCTCCACTGACGACCAGGCGATCGGCGTGCTGCGCGCGGCGCGCGAGCTGCGCATCGACGTGCCGGGGGAGCTCGCGGTGGCGGGCTTCGACGACGTCAAGGAAGCGGCGCTGACCGATCCGCCGCTGACGACCGTGGCCTCGGACCGCTCGGGGATGGCCCGGGCGGCCGTCGACCTGGTGCTGGACGACGGTCTGCGGGTCGCGGGATCGCGCCGGGAGCGGCTGAAGCTGTTCCCGTCCAGGCTGGTCGTACGGCGCTCCTGCGGCTGCACGGGCTGAGCCGGCCGGAGTCCGGCCCCGGCCGTCGACCCGCAGGCGCCGTGCAGCGACCCGTAGGCGCCGAGCGGCGGCGCCCTGCCTGGGCGGACCCGCGCAGTCATGCGACGCCACTGCCACCGGAAACCCCCTGCCGCCGGACACCCCGCACGCAAACGGCCCGCCGGTGAACCGGCGGGCCGTCGGTGCGCTCAGCTGATCAGAACAGCAGGTTGTACTTGTTGTAGCCGGTGCCCAGCTTGATCCGGGCGCCGAAGAGGCCGGTGGTGGCCTTGTTCGTGCCGCGGTAGAGCCAGAGCGTGCCACCGGAGTCGCGGGCCATGACATCGGCGATGCCGTCGCCCGTCACATCGCCGTTCGCCACGTACGAGGTGAATTTCCAGCCCGTACGCGCCTTGATCCGCGTGGACCACGGGGTGTGCTCCTGCTGGGTGCCCCGGTAGAGCCACAGGGTGCCGTCGCCGGAGCGGACCAGCAGGTCCGCCTTGCCGTCGCCGGACAGGTCGCCGTGGCCGAAGATCTTCACGCCCTTCCAGGCCTTGTTGACGACCTTGACCTTGCCGTAGAACTGCCCGTTGCCCTTGCCCGGGTACAGGTACACGGAGCCGTCCGCGTCCACCGCCACCAGGTCGGGGCGGGCGTCACCCGTCATGTCGCCCGGAATGGCGTACGACTTGTAGCCGCCCCACACCGTGCTGATCTGCATCCAGGCGAAGTCCTGGGTGGAGTGGTTGAAGTAGCTGCGGTACAGCTTGCCGTCGTGCTTGTCCCGGATGATCAGGTCCTGGAAGTAGTCCCGGTCCAGATCGGCCTGCAGGGCCCAGCTCATGTCCTGCCAGCCGGCGCTCTGGTAGCCGGGCCGCCCCAGCGTGGTGCCCTTGCTGTTCTGCTGGAACAGGCCACCCGAGGGGGTGCGCAGCAGCAGGTCGGCGCGGCCGTCGTACGACAGGTCGGCGTCGTCGATGCGCGGCTGGGCCCCCACGGTGTAGGTGGAGACCTTGGTGAAGACCGGGTAGGCGCCCTTGGCCGTGCAGCCCTCCACGCCCCACGACACAATGCCGACGATCCTGCCGCTGACCACCAGCGGGCCACCGGAGTCGCCGTTGCAGGTGCTCTTGGTGCCCTCGTCGGAGCCCGTGGCCGGAGTGCCCGCGCAGATCATCGAGCCCTCGCGGAAGTAGTCCCCGCCGAGGACCGACCGCATGGCGGTGTTGCAGGTGGAGTCGGCGACCAGCGGAAGGGTGGCCTTGCGCAGGGTGGCGGACAGCTCCGAACCGCCGCCGGCGGTCAGACCCCAGCCGTACACGGTGGCATTGGTGCCCGCCCGGTACAGGGTGCTGTCGTTCGAGGCGGCGAGGCGCAGCCAGGGCTGCTCCAGCGGGCGGTCGAGGGTGAGGACCGCGATGTCGTTCTGGATGGTGTCGGGGTTGTAGTGCTGGTGGCTCCACTGACGCAGGACACCGGCGACGGTTCCGCCGCTGTAGTCGTCGAGCGCGGTGGCACCGGCCAGCACCGTCCCGTTCTTCGCCCAGTTCAGCCCCGCGACGCAGTGCGCGGCGGTGAGGACCTTGTTCGGGGCGACCAGGGTGCCGCCGCAGAAGTAGCCCTTGTCGGTGGCGGGGTCGTAGTAGCCGAGCTGGACCATCCAGGGCGCGGACGCGATCGTCGTCTGGGTGCCACCGATGATGAACGGGGACACCTTGCCCGACCCGGTGGCGGCGGCAGGCGCCTCGGTGGCCGCCTCCCGCTTCTGTTCCTTGTTCTCGACCGCCTGCTTCCTGGCGGCGTTGAGCAGTCGGTCGCGCAGTTCCTTGGTGGAAGCGGTGGGCTTCGGGGCGGCGGTCCGCTGCTGGAGGACTCCGGGTTTCGGCAGTCCGCCCGCGGCGGCGGCCGGCTGGGCCGCCAGGGCGCCTGCGCCGCTCAGGGCCAGCGCGAGGGCGGCCGCCGAGAGCGTCGTCGCAGTGCGTCTCCAACGGCCGCGCGGGGCACGTATCACTCAGGACTCCTGGGGTGACGTCGTAGGAAGGGCCCGAGAAGGGCGTACGACACACCAGCCCGACGCAGCGCGCACAAAACAGCGCAGCACAGTCGGGCGAAACCGCGGAGCCCCCCTCCGGTCGCCGTGATCGTAGCCTCAGCGGCCCCTGCGCACACGCCCTGCACAGATCTCAGACAGATGTTCGCCTGACGCTTCACGCACGCTCACCCACCGGACATCCCGTGTTTCCCTGATCGACGGAAGTCGGAGGCGGACCACCGGCCCGCGCATTCCGCTCCGGAAGGCCCTCCGAGGCATCTTTATATCGGGCATACGAGGTTCTGTCGGGCTTCTCAGGGACGACTCAGCTGGCTCTCATGATCCCGGGACAACCTCTATTACATGACCGAGAGCTTCCGCCGCAGCGGCGAGTACGAGCACCCCGAGGGTGACGGGCACCAGTTCGCACACCCCGGGCAGCACGCCTCTTCCCCCGTCGACCCCGAGTGGCCGCCCCCGCCGGCATACCGTCCGGCCCATCCGGTGGCCGTCGAGCCGGGGACCACGGTCTGGCCGGGACAGCAGCCCGCGTACCCGGCCGCCACGGCCGCGGCGGGGCACGGCGGCACGGGCGACGGCGGTGGCACGGCTCCCCCGGCGGCGGTCCCCGCCGAGCCCGGGACGCCGAAGAAGCACTCCAAGGGTCCGCTCGCCCTCCTCGCCGCCGTGGCGATCGTCGCCGCGGCCATAGGCGGCGGCACGGCCTACGGCATCCAGGAGCTGACCGGCAAGAACACGGTCTCCTCCAGCTCCACCAGCACCGCCGTGGTGCCCTCGAGCAAGAGGGGCACGGTGTCCGGTGTGGCCGCCGCGGTCAGCCCGAGCATCGTGGAGATCAACGCCGCCTCGAACGCCGGCGAGTCGACCGGCTCCGGCGTGGTCATCACCGGCAACGGCGAGATCATCACCAACAACCACGTGGTCTCGGGCGCCACCTCGATCAAGGTGACGACGGGCAGCGGCAAGTCGTACACGGCGCGGATCGTCGGCACCGACAGCAAGAAGGACCTGGCACTGCTCGCGCTGGAGGGCGCCTCCGGTCTGAAGACCGCCACGCTGGGCAACTCCGACGGCATCCGGGTCGGCGACCAGGTCGTGGCGATCGGCTCCCCCGAGGGCCTGACCGGCACGGTCACCAGCGGCATCGTCTCCGCCCTCGACCGCGACGTGACCGTCTCGACCGACGAAAACCAAGGGCAAGGGCAGGGCCAGGGCAACGACCAGTGGCCCTTCGAGTTCGGCGGCCGGCACTTCAACGGCGACACGGGCTCGTCCACCACCACGTACAAGGCGATCCAGACGGACGCGTCCCTGAACCCGGGCAACTCCGGCGGCGCCCTGATCGACATGAACGGCAACATCATCGGCATCAACTCGGCGATGTACTCGGACGCTTCGGACTCGACCTCGTCGAGCGCCGGCAGTGTCGGCCTGGGCTTCGCCATCCCGATCAACACCGTCAAGTCCGACCTGGCGAAGCTGCGCTCAGGCTCTCAGAGCTGAGCGGACCTCCCGCCGCCGCGATCGGTAAGGAGCACGACATGATCAAGAAGGTTCTGCACGAGGCCACTGCCCCCATCGCCCCCGCCGGCATCTCCCTCGCCCTCGCCGTGGCCCACGAACTGCACGCACCGTCGATCAGGCGCGTGCCGAAGCCCCACGAGGCGCCCGCACGCGAGTTCCGTCTCCCGGAAGTGGCGGTCCCGCAGCTCATGGGCCTGCGCACCAGCGCCGCACGCCCCCACCGCCGCAAGGTGCCGCTGAACCGGCTGACCGCGGTGCTCGGCTGAGCCGTGTGCCGTACGGCTCGGCGATACCCGGCGAAAAAGCCCGAGCCGCCCTTTCCGTCCCAGCCGGGAAACGTGCGAGGCTGAATTCGTCCAGCCCCGCCCACCGCACCTTGAGGACACCCCACCCCGATGAGTCCCGCCGAAGGCGACCGTGAACCCCAGCGCATCCTGATCGTCGACGACGAGCCGGCGGTGCGCGAAGCACTCCAGCGCAGCCTCGCCTTCGAGGGCTACGAGACCGAGGTCGCCGTGGACGGCGCGGACGCGCTGGACAAGGCGACCGCGTACCAGCCGGACCTGGTCGTCCTGGACATCCAGATGCCGCGCATGGACGGTCTCACCGCCGCTCGCAGGATGCGCGGCGCGGGCACCACCACACCCATCCTGATGCTCACGGCCCGCGACACGGTCGGCGACCGTGTCACCGGCCTCGACGCAGGGGCCGACGACTACCTGGTCAAGCCGTTCGAGCTGGACGAGCTGTTCGCCCGCATCCGCGCCCTGCTGCGGCGCAGCTCCTACGCCGCCGTGGCGGTCGGCGCTCAGGAGGACGAGGCGCTGACGTTCGCCGACCTCCGCATGGACCTCGCGACACGTGAGGTCACCCGGGGCGGGCGGCCGGTGGAACTGACCCGGACCGAGTTCACGCTCCTGGAGATGTTCATGGCCCATCCGCGCCAGGTGCTGACCCGTGAGCAGATCCTGAAAGCGGTGTGGGGCTTCGACTTCGAGCCGTCGTCGAACTCCCTCGACGTCTACGTGATGTACCTGCGCCGCAAGACGGAGGCAGGCGGTGAACCGCGACTCGTGCACACCGTCCGCGGTGTGGGCTACGTCCTGCGGCAGGGCGGCGCCGAGTGATCAAGCGGTTCCGGTCCCTTCCGCTCCGTTCCCGGCTGGCCCTGCTGGTGGCTGCGGCCGTGGCGTTCGGGGTGGCGGCGGTATCGGTGAGCTGCTGGTTCGTCGTGCAGGGCAAGCTGTACGAGCAGGTGGACAACGACCTGCAGAAGTCGGCGGCCAAACCGCAGGGGTACGCCGATGTACTGGGCACGCTGGCCTCCTGCCCGCAGAGCCCGGGGACGGACAGCGACGACTTCCGTGTCCGCGACAACCTCTACGTCCAGCTGGTCAAGGCCGACGGGACACCCTGCCTCTCCTCCCACTCCGCCGGCATGGTCAAGGTCACCGACGCCGACAAGGACGTGATCGAGAACGCCAGCAGCAACAAGGGGATCCTTCGCAACGGCACGGACACGGAAGGCACCGACGTGCGGGTGCTGACCCTGCCCCTGGTGGTCAGCACGGGTGGCATCGGCAGCCAGCCCCGGCTGTTCCCCGACACCGCTCTCCTCATCGCCGTGCCGCTCAAGAGCACCCAGAACACCCTCAACGACCTGGCCCTGCTGCTGCTCCTCGTCTCCGGCGTGGGGGTGGTGGGCGCCGGCGCGGTCGGTCTGGCCGTGGCGCGCGCGGGCCTGCGTCCCGTCGACAAGCTGACCGAGGCGGTCGAGCACGTCGCCCGTACCGAGGATCTGACCATCCGCATCCCCGTGGACGCGCACAGTGAGGACGAGATCGCCCGGCTCTCCCGCTCCTTCAACTCGATGACCTCGGCCCTGGCCAACTCCCGCGAACTGCAGCAGCAGCTGATCGCGGACGCCGGACATGAACTGCGGACGCCGCTCACGTCGCTGCGCACCAACATCGAACTCCTCACCCGCAGCGAGGAGACGGGCCGCCCGATCCCGCCGGAGGACCGCAAGGCGCTGCTCGCCTCGGTGAAGGCGCAGATGACCGAGCTGGCCTCGCTCATCGGCGATCTGCAGGAACTGTCGCGGCCGGAGCAGGGCCAGCACACGGGCAGGACGCAGACCGTGGAGTGGCAGGACATCGTCGAAACGGCGCTGGAACGGGCGCGGCTGCGCGGCCCGGAGCTGACGATCATGGCGAACCTCCAGCCGTGGTACGTACGGGCGGAGCCGTCCACGCTGGAGCGGGCCATGGTGAACGTCCTCGACAACGCGGTGAAGTTCAGCCCCGAGGGCGGCACGATCGAGGTCGTGCTGGCGGACGGTGTACTGACGGTCCGCGACCACGGACCCGGCATCGCCGCGGAGGAACTCCCGCACGTGTTCGACCGCTTCTGGCGTTCCCCGAGCGCCCGGGCGCTGCCCGGCTCGGGCCTCGGCCTGTCGATCGTGGCCCGTACGGTCCAGCAGGTGGGCGGCGAGGTGTCCCTGACACCGGCGGAGGGCGGTGGCACGGTGGCGACGGTACGGCTGCCGGGCACGGCGACGCCGCAGTTGAAGACCGGCAGACACGAACTCGCGTGATGCGCACGCGGCCGTCCGGACCGGAAGGGCCCGCCCCCGTCGAGGGACGGTGGCGGGCCTTCGATCACTGCGTCCCGGTCACTGCACGAGGGTGATCCGGTGGGCCGCCGGCACCGGATACGGCGCCGAGGCCGAGGAGTTGGCCGTGAGGTATCCCTCGAACGCGGCCAGGTCGTCCCCGCCGACAAGCACGTTCGCGCCCTTGCCGAGCTCCGCGAAGCCGTCACCGCCGCCCGCGAGGAAGGAGTTCATCGCGACGCGGTAGGTGGCCGCAGGGTCGATCGCCGTGCCGTCCAGCCTGACGGAGTCCACGACCACACGTGCGGCGCCCGACTTCGTCAGGTCGAGGGTGTAGGTCAGGCCGTTCGACACCTGAAGGATCTTCGGCGAGGCCTCGTTGGCGCCGCTGACCTGCTGCTGCAGCGCGGTGATCACCTGGGAGCCGGTCAGGTCGACCAGGTTCACCGTGTTGGAGAACGGCTGGACCGTGTAGGCCTCGCCGTACGTCACGACACCGTCGCCCTCGCCGCCGCTGGAGGCGTAGGTGAGCGACGCGCGGATGCCGCCGGGGTTCATCAGGGCGAGATCGGCCTCCGGGTCGAGGGACTTGGCGTACGCCAGCTGCGCATCCGCGATCAGGTCGCCCATCGGGGACTCGGTACCGCTGTTGCCGATCTCACCCGCGATGTAGCCGATGGGACGGGAGGAGATGGGCGCGGCGAGCGTCTTCCACTTCGTGATGAGTTCCGTCATGTCGGGGGCCTTGGCGACGTCCCGGGTCACCACGTGATTGGCGGAGGTCACGGCCGTCCGGGCAATGTCCCCGGTCCGGCGGTCGTACGTCAGCGTGGTGTCCGTGTACAGCCGGCCGAACGAGGAGGCCGACGTGACCATGCGCGGGCGGCCCGCCGGGTCGTCGATCGTGCACACGTACGCCTGGTGGGTGTGCCCGGTGACCAGGGCGTCCACGGCCGGGGTGACGTGCTTGGCGATGTCCACGATCGGACCGGAGATGCCGTCGCCGGCACCGGGGCTGTCGCAGTCGTAGTTGTAGGAGCCGGACGCGGGAGCCCCGCCCTCGTGGACGAGGGCGACGATCGACTGGACGCCCTGGCGCTGGAGCACCTTGGCGTACTTGTTGATCGTCTCCACCTCGTCGCCGAACTTCAGGCCCTTGACACCCTCCGCGGAGACGATGTCCGGAGTGCCCTCGAGCGTCACGCCGATGAAGCCGACCTTGATGCCGTTCTTCTTCCACACCCAGTACGGCGCGAGGATCGGCTTGCCGGTCTTCTCGTCCGTCACGTTCGCGGCGAGGTAGGGGAAGTCCGCCCCGCGGAACTTCTTGTGCGCGTCGTAGCAGCCGTCCGTCGGGTGGCAGCCGCCGTTCTGGAGCCGGCCCAGTTCCTTGGCGCCCTCGTCGAACTCGTGGTTGCCCACGCTGGTGACGTCCAGGTCCAGCTTGTTGAGCGCGTCGATGGTCGGCTCGTCGTGGAACAGTCCGGAGATCAGCGGCGAGGCGCCGACCATGTCACCGGCTGCGGCCGTGATCGAGTAGCGGTTGCCCTCGCGGGCCTGGCGCAGATGCGTGGCGAGGTACTCGACACCGCCCGCGTCGATGGTCTTGGTGGTGCCGTCCTCCTCCTGCTCGGTCACCCGTCCCGAGGATCCGGACGGCGGCTCAAGATTGCCGTGCAGGTCGTTGAAGGACAGCAGCTGGATGTCCTGGTAGCGGCCGGGGTGCCCGTGACCGGACGAGTTGCCGTGGGCGCCGGCCGGCAGCGCCGCCACCAGGGCTGCGACCGTGGCCAGGCTCGCGGCCGCCCCCAGGGTGCGGTGAAGACGTCTGTGCCGGTGGATCGGCGGCATGTGCCCCCCTCTGTGTAGTGCGCGCAGCGGCCGCGTGCGCACAGCCGGCCCCGTACCGGCGGCCGGCTGCCTGTGCGCGCGTTGTGTAAAGAGTGCGCCAAGGCGGCCATTCGCGCAGCCTAGGATCAACGCGCGTAGCGCAACAGGGGGTTCGGGGTTACAAGCGCGTTGCCTTTGCCTCCCTTTTCCCCCGTCCGCCCCTTACCCTCGTACCCATGACCAGCGACGACACCGCCCGCCCGGCACTGCCCCGCTCCCTCGAGACCGTCACGGAACTCTCGCCCGAACAGAGCGAGGCCGTGCTCGCGCTGCTCGCCGAAGCCGCCCGGGTCGACGGCCAGCAGGCCGTGTCCGAGCAGGGCCGTCTGCAGCTGCGCGGCGGTGAGCGGGAAGGGGTGTCGCATCTGCTGCTGTCGGTGGGCGACACGCTCATCGGCTACGCGCAACTGGAGGACACGGACCCGGTGGAGGCCCCGGCCGCCGAGCTGGTCGTGCACCCCTCGTACCGCGGTCACGGGCACGGCCGGGCGCTGGGCTCCGCGCTCCTCGCCACGTCCGGCAAGCGGCTGCGGGTGTGGGCGCACGGCGGTCACTCCGCCGCCCGGCACCTCGCCCAGGTCCTCGGCCTCTCCCTCTTCCGCGAACTGCGCCAGCTGCGCCGCCCGTTGACCGACCTCGACCTGCCCGATCCGAAGCTGCCCGACGGCGTCACCGTGCGCGCCTTCGTGCCCGGGCAGGACGACGCGGCCTGGCTCGCCGTCAACGCGGAGGCCTTCGCCCACCACCCCGAGCAGGGCTCTCTCACCCAGCGCGACCTCGACGACCGCAAGGCCGAGCCGTGGTTCGACCCGCAGGGCTTCTTCCTCGCGGAGCGCACGGGCGAGCAGGGGCCCGAGCTCATCGGATTCCACTGGACGAAGGTCCACGCCGAGGAGGGGCTCGGCGAGGTCTACGTCCTCGGCGTCCGACCCGGGGCCCAGGGCGGCGGCCTCGGCCGTGCGCTCACCACCATCGGCCTGCGGCATCTCGCCGCCCAGGGCCTGCCCACCGCCATGCTCTACGTCGACGCGGACAACAAGGCCGCGCTGACCGTCTACGAGCGGCTGGGCTTCACGACCTACGAGACGGATCTGATGTACCGCACGGAGACGTGAGACGCGGAAGCCGCCGGCCGGGTGATGGCCTCAGCGCCGGGACCGGCGCCGAGGCAGCGGTGGGATCCGGCGTCCGCGGACCGGCTCCGGCAGCAGCGCCGCACCCAGGAGCAGGTGATCATCAACGGCGCCGCCCACCGCCGATGGGCCGCCGTCCAGCAGGGGCTCCCGCCACGACGAACAGGGCCCAGCGCTCGGGGGGCAGCATCGCAAGCACCACGCCCACCGGCAGCACGGCCGCCAGGGCCGTGAGCGCCGCCGCGTACGCCGTACCGGACTTGCCGGAGACCGACCGGGCCGCTCCGGCCAGAGCGAGGCCCGGGCCCCCCGGCGGCACCGGGCTGCCGCCGGGGCGGACTGCGCCACACCGGCGGGAGAAGGGCACGGACCTGTCAGCCCCGGTACCCGCCGCGCTACTCCTCGCACGGCTCCCCCTTGCCTGCCACCCCCTTCGCCGGGGGCACCCCGAGGAGCTCCGCCACTCGTGCCTGGGACGTCGCCGGGGACGTCAGCTCCGTCCAGTGGGCCTTCACCCTGGCCGTGACTTCGTAGTGGGGACGCCGCAGCAGTTCCCGGACGATGCGTGCCTGCTCGCCGCTCATGGAGAGCGGTTCGGTGGGAGACATGACGACGGCGGAGCCGCCGCCCCCGCCGTTCAGGCTGACCGAGCGCAACGCGGCCACCGGGTCGTCCTGCGCCGCCAGCGCCAGCCACATCACGGTCACCACGCGGGCGTCGCACACGCCCGGGACGGCCTCCTCGTCGCCGGTGACGAGAACCGACGCCACCCCGACGGCGAACTCGGGAACCCGACTGCCACCCCAGCGCGTACCGACCGTGACTTCGCGCGGCGTACTCGAAGGGGTCATGGCGGAGTCGCTGCTCAGGTCGTGAAGGACCGGTATCCGCTGCCGGATCGTCAGGCGCGTCCCTCCGGCGGCGCCGGCCGCGAGGTCCTGGACACGGTCGACGACCCGCGCCCAGTCGTCCCGCCAGTTGGTCCACTCCGGGAAGGAGCAGTACATCGACCGGCCGTGCGCCACGCACGACTGAACCGTCTGCGGCGTACGACTCAGCTGCGCACGGGCCTCGGTCAGAGCGGCCTCGTGGTTCGGGGACTGCCCCGCGATCCCCACGGCCGTGGCACAGAGCGCGACGAACGTGAGCGCCTTCAGCATCCGCGTGCGTCCCCCGCTGAGCAGGACCGCCAGGCACAGCACCAGCGCGGTCAAGCCCACCAGGTACAAGGCGTGCCAGCCGGCCGGACGGCCCAGGACGCCGGAGGGCACCGGAGGGGAGCCGTCCTCCGTGAGGACCGGCTGCAGCCAGTTCAGCCAGTGCAGCCGGCCGCCGGTGACGGAGGAGGCGACCATGAACGTGGCGAACCCCACGACCACGAAGAGCGGACCTCCGGCCATGCGGGGGTACAACCGCGCGAGCAGCACTCCCACGGCGCCGCACAGAAGCACCACGAGAGGCGCCACGGCCAGTTCGGCCGCCGACCCCCGGCCCACGGCACCCGGCTTCAGGGCCGCCCAGCCGTACTCGATCGCGGTGACCATCGCGGTGACCGCCGCGAACGGCACCACGGACAGCGCGTGCGCCACCGTGCGCCGCCAGGGCTCCATGACGAGGACGCCGAAGTGCCGGTCCGTCCCGTGGCGCCGGGACCGCAGCGCGGCGGCGTGCACACATACGAGGCATGCGATGCCCAGGAACAGGGAGCCGGACTGCGTGGCGCGATCGGCGTTCTGGAGGACGGGGAAGTCATCCATGCCGTCCCGGGAGAAGAGCGGCTTCCAGACCGTGGCGCCGAGGTAGAGCGCGAAGAACACGAAAACCGGGATCGTGAGGAGGAGTTCGCGGGCCTCGAAGCGGGCGAGGGCGACGACGGCTGAGGCCGAGTGACGGCCGGTCCGCACGCGAGCGGGGACCACGGAGGTCCTTTCGACGACCGTGCTCATACGGACGCCACCTCCGCCGGTTCTCCGTCCAGGACGAGCAAGTAGCCGTCCTCCAGGGTGGGTTCGAGCAGATCGGCGCCCTTCGGCGGGTCGCCCACGTTCCGGAACGTGCCCAGACCGGTCCGCCAGCCGGCGCGGGCGCCCGGGTCGCGTTCCGTGCCGATCCATACCCGGCCCGCCGCCTTGGCGGTCAACTCGGCCGGGGTGCCCGCGAAGCGGACGCGGCCGCGTGCCATGACGATCACACGGTGGCAGAGCATGGCCACGTCCTCCGTCTGATGGGTGGACAGCAACACCGTGCGGCTCGCGCCCGCGTCGGCGATCAGCTCCCGGAACCGCATGCGCTGCTCCGGGTCGAGGCCGACGGTGGGTTCGTCGAGCAGCAGCACGCCGGGGTCTCCGACGAGTGCGGCGGCGAGGGCGACCCGCTGGCGCATACCGCCGGAGAGCCGCTTGATGCGCTTGCCGCGCACATCGGTCAGGTCGACGGCCTCGAGCACGCGCCGCACCTCGCGGTGACGTGCGCCCCGGTCGGTGAGCTCCTTGAGGATCGCGACGTAGTCGACGAACGCGAAGGCCGTGAATTCGGGGTGGAAGCCCGGGTTCTGGGGCAGATAGCCGAGCCTGCGCCGTGCTTCCCGGCGTCCGGCGGCCGTGGCCGGATCGTGCCCGAGGACGGTGAACGCGCCACGGTCGGCGGGCACGGCCGTGGCGAGCACCCGCAGCAGGGACGTCTTGCCCGCGCCATTGGGCCCGAGCAGGCCGGTCACGCCCTCGCCGAGGCCGAGGGTGACGTCGTCCAGAGCGGCCGTGCGGCCGTAGCGCAGGGTCAGGCCGGCGGCCGAGACGGTGGGGGCACTGGTCATGAGGTGCTCCTGCGGGCGAAGTGGGTGAAGGGGGAGGGGACCGGCGAGGCGTCGAACCGGTCACGCATGCGGTGGAGCACACAGGCCGCAAGCACGGCGACCGCCGCCGCGACACCCTGGCCGGGCCCCGTGAAGGCCGCGAGCATCCCGTGCGTGGTCGCCTCGGTCACCATCAGCAGGGCGACCCAGCCTCCGCTGACCAGGGCGGGTGCGAGGACGGGGCCGAGACGTGCCGTCAGCGCGAGCCCCGTCGCCGTCAGCGCCAGAGCAGGCACCAGCCAGGCCAGGGCGCGCAGTCCGTATCCGGGGAGGGCCAGCGTCGCCAGCCCGTTCAGTCCCAGGCTCGCGACGAGCACCGCGATCGTGCGGGTCATCAGCAGGCGGAAGCCGTGCAGCGGCGCGACGATCGCCAGCTCATGGGTCGGGTCGAGAGCGGGGCCGTAGGAGAGCGCGACGCCCGCCAGGGGCAGCAGCGGGGCGAGTGCCAGAAACAGGACGGGGGAGTCCGACGTGTACACGCTGGCCACGGTCATGGCCAGGACCAGCAGGACCGCACCCAGCCAGGAGGCCCGCAGCACAGGTGTCGCCAGGAGCAGCCGCGCGGTGTGGTCCGCGACGCCGATCCGCAGCAGCAGTCCCTCGACGAAACCCGGCCTCGGCGCATCCAGCTCGGCGTCGAGGCGCTCCCAGCCGGCGTCCAGGGCCGGCGGATCGCTGACCTCGGCGAGTGTGCCACGGCAGGTCGCACACGTGACGAGGTGTGTGTCGACCGACCACAGGCGGGGCGCCCGCAGCTCGCCGCGCGCATAGGCGCGGAGGTCGTCGATGTCCGCGTGCCATCCGGTGCCGTCGTGCCTGTCGTCCCTCATGCCAGCTCCTCCCGCAAACGCTTGCGTGCACGCAGCGCCCGCGTCTTGACCGTTCCGGGGGGAATGCCGAGCAGGACGGCCGCCTCCCTGGTCGTCAGTCCGTCGATCACCGTCGCCTGCAGGACGGCCCGCAGATCGGGCGAGAGCCGGGTCAGGGCTCCCGCCAGGTCGCCGTGCTCCACCCCCGCCAGGACGCGCTCCTCCGCGGAGGCCTCGTGCCGGTGCCGCAGCCGGGCCAGCGTCTGACGGAGCCGGCCGCGCGCGCCGTCGCCGCGCAGCGCGTCCACCAGCCGCCGGGCGCCGACGCGCCACAGCCAGCCGGCCACGTCGCCGTCCTCGCGGTAGCGCGCGGTACCGCGCCAGACGGCCAGGAAGGTCTCCTGTACGACGTCGTCCACGACCCCCGGGTCGGCGCACCGGCCGCGAAGCCGTGCGGTGAGCCACGGCGCATAGCGCCGGTACAGCTCCTCGAAGGCGCGACGGTCCCCGTCTGCCGCGGCACGCAGCAGCTCCCCGTCACTTCTCGTATCCCTCACGCCCCCTCATCGGACGAGCCCCCGCGACCGGTTCACGTTCGGGAGAACATTTTCGGCGGACCACGACCGGCCGCCCGGCACGCCCCCCGACAGAGACGGCGCGCGCCGGGCTTCCAGCGCCCCCGTACGCCACAGCGCCGTCTGTAGACGTCCGCGAGCCCCTCCCCGCTATCCCGCACGTCATGTCGCCGTAACCATTGATTCAGACGGGCTTGCGACGCTCGGCCAATGAACACCGCCGTGCCAGAACACACACCCCCCTCGGAGAACGGGGCCGGTGCGGGGCACGGTCATGCCTTCACTGCACCACCGTCCCGGCCTTCCGACGCGCCCGCCACCCGGTCCGCGCGGAAGAATGGGTCCATGAGCCAGCAGAACGCCCAGGCAGCGGCCCACACGTCCCCCACCGCCCCGAGTGACGGAGAGTCTTCGGACCGCGCGAACCAGCAGCACCTGCAACCCTCCGTAGGGTCCATCGCCGCGCACCGCCCGCACACCCTGGCCGCGACGGTCTCCGAGCTGGAGCCGGACATCGACGCCGACCTCTCGTCGTACGACGTGGCCGAGGGGGCTCTGCCCCAGGGCCGCTTCCTCGACCGGGAGCGCAGCTGGCTTCAGTTCAACGAACGTGTGCTCGAATTGGCCGAGGACCCGAACACGCCGCTTCTGGAGCGGGCGAAGTTCCTGGCCATCTTCGCCAGCAACCTGGACGAGTTCTTCATGGTCCGGGTGGCCGGTCTGAAGCGCCGCATCGCCACGGGCGTCGCCAGCCGGTCGGCGTCCGGACTCCAGCCCCGCGAGGTGCTGGAGATGATCTGGGCCCGCTCCCGTGAGCTGATGGCCCGGCACGCTGCGTGTTTCCACGAGGACGTCGCCCCGGCACTGGCGGACGAGGGCATCCACCTGGTGCGCTGGAACGAACTGGGCGAGAAGGAGCAGGCCCGCCTGTTCACGCTCTTCCGCCACCAGATCTTCCCGGTCCTCACCCCGCTGGCCGTCGACCCCGCGCACCCCTTCCCGTACATCTCGGGCCTGTCGCTCAACCTCGCGGTCGTCGTGCGCAACCCGGTCTCGGGCCACCGCCACTTCGCACGGGTCAAGGTCCCGCCACTGCTCTCCCGCTTCCTGGAGGCCTCCCCGCAGCGTTACGTCCCCATCGAGGACGTCATCGCGGCGCACCTGGAGGAGCTGTTCCCCGGCATGGAGGTGCTGGAGCACCACACCTTCCGGATCACCCGCAACGAGGACCTCGAGGTCGAGGAGGACGACGCCGAGAACCTGCTCCAGGCCCTGGAGAAGGAGCTCATGCGGCGTCGCTTCGGGCCGCCGGTGCGCCTCGAGGTCGAGGAGTCCATCGACCGGTACGTGCTCGACCTCCTCGTGCGCGAGCTGAAGATCTCCGAGGCCGAGGTGTACCCGCTGCCCGGCCCGCTGGACCTGACCGGCCTCTTCGGCATCGCCAACCTCGACCGGCCGGAGCTCAAGTACCCGAAGTTCGTCGCGGGCACCCATCGCGACCTCGCCGAGGTCGAGTCGGCGTCGGCACCCGACATCTTCGCGGCGCTGCGGGAGCGGGACGTCCTGCTGCACCATCCGTACGACAGCTTCTCCACCTCGGTCCAGGCCTTCCTGGAGCAGGCGGCCTCCGACCCGGACGTCCTCGCGATCAAGCAGACGCTCTACCGGACCTCGGAGACCTCGCCGATCGTCGACGCACTGATAGACGCGGCCGAGTCCGGCAAGCAGGTCCTGGTGCTGGTCGAGATCAAGGCCCGCTTCGACGAGCAGGCCAACATCAAGTGGGCCCGCAAGCTGGAGGAGGCGGGCTGCCATGTGGTGTACGGACTCGTCGGCCTGAAGACGCACTGCAAGCTGTCGCTCGTCGTGCGGCAGGAAGGCGAAACGCTCCGCCGCTACAGCCACGTCGGCACGGGCAACTACCACCCGAAGACCGCACGGCTGTACGAGGACCTGGGGCTGCTGACCGCGGACCCACAGGTCGGCGCCGACCTGTCCGACCTCTTCAACAGGCTGTCGGGCTACTCGCGCCGGGAGACCTACCGCCGTCTGCTGGTCGCCCCCAAGTCCCTGCGCGACGGCCTGATCTCACGGATCAACAAGGAGATCCAGCACCACCGGGCCGGTCGGCCCGCCTGCGTCCGCATCAAGGTCAACTCGATGGTGGACGAGGCGATCGTCGACGCGCTCTACCGCGCGTCGCAGGCCGGAGTCCCGGTCGACGTATGGGTGCGCGGCATCTGCGCGCTGCGCCCGGGCGTCACCGGCCTGTCCGAGAACATACGTGTCCGGTCCATCCTCGGCCGCTTCCTCGAGCACTCCCGGGTCTTCGTCTTCGGCAACGGAGGCGAGCCCGAGGTGTGGATCGGCAGCGCCGACATGATGCACCGCAACCTCGACCGCCGCATCGAGGCACTCGTCAGGGTGACCGACCCGGCCCACCGGGCGGCACTCAACCGGCTCCTGGAGACCGGTATGTCCGACACCACGTCCTCCTGGCATCTGGGCCCGGACGGCGAGTGGATCCGTCACGCCACCGACGCGGACGGCCAGCCCCTGCGGAACATCCAGGAGATGCTCATAGACGCCCGGAGGCGCCGGCGTGGCACAGCAACACCTTGATCCCCCGACCGACCCCACGGCCGCGCCGACGTCCGGGGACGCCCTCGCGGGTTACCTGCGGGCCCAGGCCACGGAGTTCCTGCGCTCGTTGCGGCAGCACCGGGAGAACGGCACCGCCGGCGGTCCCCCCGCTCAGGGCGGTTCTCCCGCGCGGGCGAAGTCGAGAGCGGGAGAGGACTCCAGAGCCGGCGACGGCGGCACGGAGGACGCCGCCGACGCGGCGCTGGCCCTGCGCCGCTCGGCCCGCCGGATCAGCGGCACCCTGCACACGTTCCGGCCGCTCCTCGACGCCGACTGGTCCGAGGCGATGAGACCCGAGCTCGCCTGGCTCTCCGGCACGCTGGCCCGCGAGCACGCGTACGCGGCCCGGCTCGAGCGCCTGCTCCTCGCCCTGCACCGGCTGTCGGGCTCGTCGGTGTTCCCCGCCCAGTCCTCGAGCGCCGGGGAGACCGCCGGCGCCGGCCCGCACCCCCAGACCGCGATCCCGGAGCGGGGCAATCTGACCGTCGGCGCGGCGAAGGCGGGCGCCCTGCTGGAGCGCCAGCTGACCCTGGCCCGGACACGTGCGCACTCCGCGGCCCTGCAGGCCCTCGGTTCGAGCCGGTTCCACGCGGTGGCGGACAGTGTCGCCGTTCTCGCCAGCGAGGTCCCGCTCACGCCCGCCGCGGCCGACGCCGACCTGCGCCCGCTCGCGGCGGCGGCCGAGGAACGGCTGTGCGACGCGGTGACGGCTCTGCCGCTGGTCACCGCCGGCCACCCGTACAACGCGGAGGCGCTGGTCCACGGACTGTCGCCGGACCCGTCCCCGCACCCGCAGGACGGCCCCTGGCACCAGGTCCGGCTGCTGCTGCGCCTGCACCGCTATGCCCGTGAGGTGCTGCACGGGGCGGAAACGGCCGTGGACGTCCGTCTGCTCGCGGCCGGCGAGGCGCTGAACCGCCACCGTGACGCCGCGGAGGCGGCGGCCGCCGCGGCCGCCGCCGCGCGCACCCCTCGCATCGCCCCCGCGACGGCGTACGCGCTCGGCGTGCTCCACGCCGACCAGCGGCACGAGGTGGAGGCGGCCCGCTTCGCCTTCCAGCAGGCATGGCAGAAGCAGACGGTGGTGACTCCTTAGGCGCCGGTGCGCAAGGCGCCTCGACGACGAGGCACTCGTACGACGGCACGGCGCGCCGACGGGCGCGCCGCAGGCACGGAGAGGAGCCGGAGCACCCGATGACCGACGACACCATCCGCGCGGCGGGTTGCGTCCTGTGGCGCCGCTCGCCCGTCGACGGCGAGCTGGAGATCTGTCTGGTCCACCGGCCGAAGTACGACGACTGGTCGCACCCGAAGGGCAAGCTGAAGCGTGGTGAGGATCCCCTCGCGGGTGCGTTGCGGGAGGTAGAGGAGGAGACCGGCTATCTCGCCGTGCCCGGATCGCCCCTGCCCACGGCCCGCTACGAGGCGAACGGCCGTCCCAAGGAGGTCCGGTACTGGGCGGCGGAGGGGGCGCGCGGTCACTTCATCCCGAACAACGAGGTCGACCGCATCCTCTGGCTCCCGCCGACGGCCGCCAGACACCGCCTGACCCAGCCGCGCGACCGCGATCTGGTCGACGCGTTGCTGAACGCGCTGAATCCCACGTAACCCGGGTTCGCCGCCGTCGAAGAGGCGCCTCCGGCCCTGGAGGCATCCTTCGCGGCCGTACACACGTTCCACATACACGTGTTCGGTCGCGCACACCGAATTCATCACCCATACCCGTGGCCGACACCGCGCCCGCCGCACCCGCGGCAGCTAACTTGGGTCCTGGAGACAGCTCGAGCGCCCTTCCCCCGCGGGGTCCACCGAGGCCTCCCACGAAGAGAAGGGGAATGCGCTCCGTAACCGGCGAAGATGCCGGAACGACGGGACTTCTCGGACATGAACAGCCCAAGTCGGTTGCGCAGAGTGACGACAATCGGGGTCGACCCCCGGGACCGCGCCGTGTCCTCGATGTAAGCGTTCCGTGATCTAACCGCACCGACCACAGGGGTTCACCCTCCGTTCACTTACGGCCATAAGCGGCTTCACCTGTTCTGCCTAATTTCGGCCTTACCTGATGGCGAGCGCGGCCTCGAATACGCGCTCGTATCACCAACACTTCGCACGCCGCCGGACAGGACGGCGGCTTCAGGAAGGAACTCCCGAAAGTGAAGCTTCAGCGCATGAACCGGCGGGCCCTCACCCTCGGTGCTCTCGCCGTCTCCGGCGCCCTGGCCCTCACGGCGTGCGGCTCCGACGACACGAGCGGCAAGAGTGGCGGCAGCAGCGCCTCGTCGTCGTCCACGGCCAACGCCAGCTCGATCAAGTGTGACGACGCCAAGGGTCAGCTCCTCGCCGACGGCTCGTCCGCGCAGAAGAACGCGATCGACGCGTGGGTCGCGCAGTTCAGCCAGGCCTGTGGCGTGCAGATCAACTACAAGGCCAGCGGTTCCGGCGCTGGTGTGACGTCGTTCAACCAGGGCCAGCTCGCCTTCGCCGGCTCCGACTCGGCCCTCAAGCCCGAAGAGGTCACGGCCTCCAAGAAGGTCTGCTCCGGCGGCCAGGGCATCGACCTCCCGATGGTCGGCGGCCCGATCGCCCTCGGTTACAACCTGCCTGGCGTCGACAACCTGGTTCTGGACGCGAAGACCATCGCCGAGATCTTCAACAACCAGATCAAGACCTGGAACGCTCCGGAGATCAAGAAGCTGAACCCGGACGCCAAGCTCCCCTCCACCAAGATCCAGGCGTTCCACCGCTCGGACGAGTCCGGCACCACGGACAACTTCACCAAGTACCTCAAGGCCGCGGCTCCGTCGGTCTGGGGCAAGTACGAGGGTGGTAAGGCCTGGGAGGCTCCCGGTGGCCAGTCCGCTCCGCAGTCCGCGGGTGTCGCCCAGCAGGTCAAGCAGACCGCCGGCGCCATCGGCTACTTCGAGCTGTCCTACGCCAAGGACATGAGCTCGGTCCAGATCGACACGGGCGCCTCCGCCCCGGTCGCGGCCAGCGTCGAGAACGCCACCAAGGCGATCGCGGACGCCAAGGTCATCGGCACCGGCAAGGACCTGGCCCTGCAGCTGAACTACAACACCAAGGCCGACGGTGCGTACCCGATGGTCCTGGTCACCTACGAGATCGCCTGCGACAAGGGCAACAAGGCCGACACCCTGCCCGCCACGAAGGCGTTCCTGCGCTACATCGCCAGCGAGGACGGCCAGAAGATCCTCGCCGACGCCAGCTACGCGCCGATCCCCGACGCGATCATCGCCAAGGTCCGCACCACCATCGAGGGCCTGAGCTGACCTGAGTGTGCGGTCCGGTCCCACCACGGGACCGGACCGCACCGTCCGGTGCACCGCCGCCAGGAGTCGCACAGCGCGTGCGGCTCCGCAGACCGGAGATCCCGATGGACATATCCACACAGAACACTGAAGCGCCTCCCCCTGCCCCCCAGCCGACCACGGGCGAGACGAAGCGCGCGGCCCGTGGCGCCACCCGACCCGGAGACCGGATCTTCCTCGGTCTCTCCCGTGGGTCGGGCATCCTGCTGCTGGTGATCATGGCCGCGATCGCGGTCTTCCTCACCTACCGTGCGACCCTCGCCATCGGCAAGGACCACGGCAACTTCCTGACCACCTTCGAGTGGAACACCAACCTCAACCCGCCGGTCTTCGGTATCGCCGTACTGGCCTTCGGCACGGTGGTCTCCTCGATCATCGCCATGATCATCGCGGTTCCGATCGCGGTGGCCATCGCGCTCTTCCTGACGCACTACGCCCCGCGCCGGATGTCCGGGCCCATCGCGTACGTGATCGACCTCCTCGCCGCCGTACCGTCCATCGTCTACGGCCTGTGGGGCGCCCTGGTCCTCGTACCGAACCTGGGCGGCGTCTTCAGCTGGCTGAACGACTACCTCGGCTGGACCGGCATCTTCTCGTGGGAGGGCGGCGCCCCCCGCTCGATGCTCACCGTCGGCATCCTGCTCGCGATCATGATCCTGCCGATCATCACCAACGTGAGCCGCGAGGTCTTCCGCCAGGTCCCGCGGATGCACGAGGAAGCGGCCCTGGCCCTCGGCGCCACGCGCTGGGAGGTCATCCGGATGGCCGTGCTGCCCTTCGGCCGCTCCGGTGTCATCTCCGCCTCGATGCTCGGCCTCGGCCGCGCGCTCGGCGAGACGATGGCCGTGGCCACCGTGCTCTCCCCGGACTTCCTGATCCACGCCAGCCTGCTCAACCCGGGCGGCGGCACCTTCGCCCAGAACATCGCCAGCAAGTTCAGCGAGGCGACCGAGGACGGCCGTGACGCGCTGATCGCCTCCGGTCTCGTCCTGTTCGTCATCACCCTGCTGGTCAACGGCGCGGCTCGCATGATCATCGCTCGCCGCAAGGAGTACTCGGGGGCCAACGCATGAGCCACGCAGCCGTCGCCGACAAGCGCCCCAGCACGCTGCGCGGCGCCAGCCTCCCCAAGTGGACACCCTGGGCCGTCGCCCTCGGCTCGATCGCCGTCGCGTGCGGCATCGGTGCCGCCGCCGGCCTGAGCAGCCACGTCCAGTGGGGCGTCATCGCCGCGCTCCTCTTCCTCATCGGCACCTACGTCGTCGCCGCGCAGGTCGAGGGCCGTCGCCAGGCCAAGGACCGCATCGCGACCTCGCTCGTGTGGGTCGCCTTCCTGCTCGCCGTCATCCCGCTGGTCTCCCTCGTCTGGACGACCGTCGCGCGCGGTGTGAAGGTCCTCGACATCTACTTCCTCACCCACTCGATGGGTATCGTCGCGGACTCCCAGCCGGGCGGTGGCATCTACCACGCCATCCTCGGCAGCCTCGAGCAGGTCGGCCTCGCCACCGTGATCGGTGCGCCGATCGGTGTGCTCACCGCGATCTACCTCGTGGAGTACGGGCGCGGCCGTCTCGCTCAGGCCGTCACGTTCTTCGTCGACGTGATGACCGGTATCCCGTCGATCGTCGCGGGTCTGTTCATCCTCAGCCTGATGCTCATCTTCAAGATGCAGCCCTTCGGCTTCGCCGGTTCGCTGGCCCTGGCCATCCTGATGATGCCCGTCGTGGTCCGCTCCACGGAGGAGATGCTCAAGCTCGTCCCGAACGAGCTGCGCGAGGCCTCCCTGGCGCTGGGCGTGCCGAAGTGGCGCACGATCCTGAAGGTGGTCCTGCCGACCTCCATCGGCGGCATCACCACCGGCGTCATGCTGGCGATCGCCCGTATCGCCGGTGAGACCGCGCCGGTGCTGCTCCTGGTGTTCGGCAACCGCTTCATCAACGCGAACCCGTTCGAGGGTGCGCAGCAGTCGCTGCCGCTGTACATCTACCAGCAGTACGCGAACAGCGCGGGCGCCAACGCGGCGTACGACCGTGCCTGGGCGGCGTCGCTCACCCTGATCGCCTTCGTGATGATCCTCAACCTGGTTGCCCGCGGCATCGCCCGCTGGAAGGCCCCGAAGACCGGTCGCTGACGCGGCCATCAGCGACTGATACTGGAAGTGAAGTAGTCATGGCCAAGCGAATCGACGTAAGCGGACTCACCGCCTACTACGGCTCCCACAAGGCGATCGAGGACATCTCGATGACGGTCGAGCCGCGATCGGTGACGGCGTTCATCGGTCCCTCCGGCTGCGGCAAGTCGACGTTCCTGCGGACGCTCAACCGCATGCACGAGGTCACGCCCGGCGGGCGTGTCGAGGGCAAGGTCCTCCTGGACGACGAGAACCTCTACGGCACCGGCATCGACCCGGTCTCCGTCCGCCGTGAGGTCGGCATGGTCTTCCAGCGCCCGAACCCCTTCCCCACGATGTCGATCTTCGACAACGTGGCCGCCGGTCTGCGCCTGAACGGCAACTACCGGAAGTCGGAACTGAACGACATCGTCGAGAAGTCCCTCAAGGGCGCGAACCTCTGGAACGAGGTGAAGGACCGCCTGAACAAGCCGGGCTCCGGCCTGTCCGGTGGTCAGCAGCAGCGTCTGTGCATCGCCCGCGCGATCGCGGTCGAGCCGAACGTCCTGCTGATGGACGAGCCCTGCTCCGCCCTTGACCCGATCTCCACCCTCGCCATCGAGGACCTGATCGGTGAGCTGAAGGAGCGCTTCACGATCGTCATCGTGACGCACAACATGCAGCAGGCGGCGCGTGTCTCGGACCGCACGGCGTTCTTCAACCTGTCGGCCGTCGGCCAGCCCGGCCGGCTGATCGAGATCGACGACACCGAGCGGATCTTCTCCAACCCGTCCGTCCAGGCGACGGAGGACTACATCTCGGGCCGCTTCGGCTGATCCGACGGTCTGTGGAAACCCCTCGCGGTGCTGCATGGCGGTGCCACCGCGAGGCCGAAGAGGGCCCGCCCCCGGCTCCCGGGGGCGGGCCCGTTCGCGTTGTTCATTCGGCGAGCTCGGTCCGTTCCCACCAGCGGTAGACGTTCACCTGCCCCTCCTTGGTGTCCTCGTGGCGCGACGTGACCTTGTAGTGCTCGTATCCGCCGCGGTGCGGAATCTTCAGCTCTTGTCCCGGGGGCACGACCGGCACGATCTGGCCTGCCAGATCCGCCGGCCCGCCTTCGAGGAGTGCCTTGCTAGTCATAGCTCCAGTCTTGCCCCCCGATCGGCACCCGCATCTCGAACCCCACCCCGGCCACGGGGCCCGGGCCCGGGCCCGGCCACGGGGCGCATGATCTCGGACGACGGCCGCAAGGCTCGGGGACGGGGCGGCCCCTGTGCGGGGACGGGGTCATCGGGCCGACACCCCGATGAGCGACCCGTCGCATGTCATGCCGTGGCTCACTGGGAGGGGGGCAAGCACGGAGGAGCCAGGAGCAGGAAACCGCTCGGCGCTTTCCGGAACGGGGGCAGGAAGGAGATTGCCTGGAGGAGCTCACCGGCGTGGGTGCGGGGAAGGCGGCACCGAGGGGCCGGGCACGGGGCGTCCCTTGAAGCGGACGGCGCCGAGGGGGATGCGGGCCACACGACACTGGGTGGCATCCGCGGCGGGAGTCGGGCGGCAAAACGGTCCCGTGGGTGCCGGGACCTCGTGACGATTACAGAAAGGCCAGGTTGATCAGCCAGAAGGCGGCCGCCGCCACGAGCGCGGCCGCGGGCATCGTGATGAACCAGCCCAGGACGATGTTCTTCGCGACGCCCCATCGCACCGCGTTCAGCCGCTTCGTCGCGCCCACACCCATGATCGCCGACGTGATGACGTGCGTCGTGGAGATCGGGGCCTTGAAGAGGTACGCCGTCGCGAACATGATCGACGCGCCGGTGGTCTCCGCCGCGAAACCCTGCGGCGGGTCAAGCTCGATGATCTTGCGGCCGAGCGTACGCATGATGCGCCAGCCGCCCGCGTACGTACCGAGGGACAGCATCGCGGCGGAGACGAGCTTGACCCACACCGGGATCGGATCCCCGTAGTCCTCGACATCGGCGATGACCAGCGCCATCACCACGACGCCCATCGTCTTCTGGGCGTCCTGCAGACCGTGGCCGAGGGCCATGCCGGCCGCCGACACCGTCTGCGCTATACGGAATCCCCGCTTGGCCTTGTGCGGGTTGCTCCGGCGGAAGATCCACATGATCAGGGTCATCACCAGGTAACCGGCGATCAGGCCCACCACCGGCGACAGGAACATGGGTGTGACGATCTTGTCCAGGACCCCGGACCAGTAGACCGTCGTACCGCCCGCCAGCGCCGCGCCCACCAGTCCGCCGAACAGCGCGTGCGACGAGGACGACGGCAGACCGAAGTACCAGGTGATCAGGTTCCAGACGATGGCACCGGTCAGTGCCGCGAAGAGGATCCCCATCCCCTTGCCGCCCTGCGGAGTCTGGATCAGGCCCTCGCTGACCGTCTTCGCGACCCCGCTGCCGAGGAACGCGCCGGCGAGGTTCATCACCGCGGCCATCGCCAGCGCCGCCCGCGGTGTCAGCGCACGGGTCGACACCGATGTCGCGATGGCGTTGGCCGAGTCGTGGAAGCCGTTGGTATACGCGAAGAAGAGCGCGACCAGAATGGTCAGGATCAGAGCAAAGGTGTCCATGGACGCCTCAGGACTCCTTGACCGCGATGGTCTCCACGGTGTTGGCCACGTGCTCGAAGGCGTCCGCCGCCTCCTCCAGCACGTCCACGATCTGCTTGAGCTTGAGGACCTCGATCGCGTCGTACTTGCCGTTGAACAGGTGCGCGAGCAGCTTGCGGTGGATCTGGTCCGCCTGGTTCTCCAGGCGGTTCACCTCGATCCAGTACTCGGTGAGGTTCTCCAGCGTGCGCAGATTCGGCATGGCCTCCGCTGTGAGCTCCGCCGCCCTGGCCAGCACCTCGATCTGCTGCTCGACGCCCTTCGGCAGTTCCTCGACGTTGTAGAGGACGACCAGGTCGACGGCCTCCTCCATGAAGTCCATGATGTCGTCGAGGGAAGAAGCGAGGGTGTAGATGTCCTCGCGGTCGAACGGTGTGATGAACGAGGAGTTCAGCTGGTGGAAGATCGCGTGCGTGGCGTCGTCACCAGCGTGTTCCGCGGCCCGCATACGCTCTGCGATCTCGGCCCGGGCGGAGGCGTCCGCCCCGAGCAGTTCCATCAGGAGTTTCGAGCCCGTGACGATGTTGTCCGCGGATGCGGCGAACATGTCGTAGAAGCTCGTCTCCCTGGGGGTCAGACGAAAGCGCACGTGGGGTCCTCAGGATCCTTCGGTTTCGGTCAGGCTGATGCTAAGCGCATCATCCGGCCACGGCTAAGGGGCCGTCCTCCAGTGTCGCCCATCGAACACGGTGGTCCGCACGGGGGCGGTGCGGGTGCGACCACGTGGCCGGCCAAGGGCCCTATACCCAGCAAAGTTCGTTACCATATACCCACCAGGGGTATGTGTCCGTACCGGGATGCGCGGAATCCGGACCGACGGTCGTCTGTCCGGATCCTGCCCCCCGGAACGGCAGTCGACAGGAGGACGCGATGACGAGCGAGACCGGCGCGGCAGCGCCCTCCGAAGCCACCGGGACCGTGGTGACCGACCACGACCGCGGCATCCACGGCTATCACAAGCAGAAGGACGAGCACCTCAAGCGGCTGCGCCGCATCGAGGGCCAGATCCGGGGCCTGCAGCGGATGGTCGACGAGGACGTGTACTGCATCGACATACTCACGCAGGTCTCCGCTTCCACGAAGGCGCTCCAGTCCTTCGCCCTCCAGCTCCTGGAGGAGCATCTGCGCCACTGTGTGGCGGACGCCGCGCTCAAGGGCGGAACGGAGATCGACGCGAAGGTGGAGGAGGCGACGAAGGCGATCGGCCGCCTCCTGCGGACGTGATGTTCCCGACATTCCGCGCGACCGGGGCGGTGGATCCGCCGCTTTCCCTCGGCGGCGCGCTCACTCGCCGCGGATGTCCCTCTCCTCGGCCACCTTCAGCACCTCGTCGATGCTCTCCAGGCTGAGCCGGTCCTCGTGTGCGGCCGAGGCCGCGATGATCAGGTCACCGCACAGTTCGATCTCGGCGAGGGCCACGTGGTCCTGAACTGCCGTACCGCCGACCCGAGCCACGTGCATCACCTCTTTCTGCTGTCACCAGCTTCCTAGAGTAGGGAGCGGCTACGCACCGCGCATGGCACGGACGGACCATTTCCGGCCCCTCAGCCGCGCCAGTTCCCGGACGGGCGGCGGTCGCTACCCGCCCGGTTCGGGGCGAACGGGACCGCCCCGGCGCGAGCCGTCGTCGGCCCGCGTGACCGGCAGGCGCCCGGTCACTGCGCGGCGATCTTCCCGGCGTAGATGTCCTTGGTGTCCGGCAGCCGTACGTCGGCGGGGGCGCCGAACGCGTACAGCAGGGTCGTGGAGGCCACGGCGACGGCGGTCTTCTGCCGGCCGTTGACGAAACTGAACCGGTGGCGGATCTTGCGGATGCGGCCCTGATCGTCGAGATAGGCGTCGAAGGGCACCTCGGCCGTGGCGAACCCTTTCGCTGCGGCCTGCAACGACACCTTGTTGTCGCCGGTCGCGCTCCGCGCCGCGAGCCCGATGTCGGCGACCCCTCGATAGTGCCGCACCGGCGTCCCCGCGACCTCGGTGCGCCCCACGTAGGTGGCCTGCCGCACCCCCCGCAGCAACTCCGCCGCCGCGTAGGGGTCGGTGGCGCCTCCCGTGACGAGGTTGCCGTCGCTGAGCGCGGTCGTGTCGACCCGCACCCACTTGTCGGCGGGCACGCCCGCACCGCGGTTCTTCATGAACAGGGCGCCCGGGGCCAGCAGTTCCGTGATGGGGCGGTGCTCCTCGGCGCCCGACGGGTCCTGCGGCAGGGTCACCCTGAGGCGGCCGAGCCGCTCGCGGTAGTCGTAGACGCCCTCGCCGCGGATGGTGACCCGGGTCCCGCCCGTGGCCATCTCCATCGAGGTACGGGCCCTGGAGCTGCCCGCGCGCACCAGGGTCGAGGCCGCCTGCCGGAGCGTCGCGACGGCGCCCGAGCCGGAGCGCGCGTCATCAAGGGCGAACCCGCCACCGGAACATCCGGTGAGCGGGGCGCCGCAGACGAGCAGTCCCACTGTCGCGACGATCGCCGCACCGACCCGACCGTGCCGCCGCACCACCATCACCTGCCTACCCCCAGCCGGTCCGTCCCGGTGCCCTCCTGTCGTTCCGCTTAACGACGGGTCGGGGGAGCCGTCACGCGCACCGCATGGCCGGACACTTGCCCCGGGTAACCTTGTGGGCGTGGAGCGACAGGACACCCCCACCATTCCGCTGGAGCACCGCACCTCGACCGTCGATCAGGGCCGTTTCTGCGTGGCCCGATGCAGTTGTGGCTGGCGAGGTCCCGCACGCAGAGCCCGCAGCCTGGCCAGAACGGACGCCGAGAAGCACGCGAGCGCCTAAATGTGCTGTCCCGGGGGCCGCTTCGGCGGCCCCCGGCCGCACAACTCGCCTGGGGGGGCGGACATGCTGGGGCTGTTCCGGGCATTTCGGTCGCGCTCACCCTGGGCGTCGTGACGATTCTGTGGCATTTCCTCGCGAACTTTTCCGCCGCGTGGGCCCATCTCATTGCTCGGAACCCATGGGAGGCGCACATGCAACGGCGTACGTTCATCGGCGGTGCCACCGCCACGGTCGCGGCGGCGGTCACCACCGCCTGCAGCGGTGGCGGCACCAGCGGCACATCGTCCGCCACCGGCACGTCCGTGCGTGCGACCACGACGACCGCGACACCGGCCGCGGCCACCACCACGGCCACGAGCAGCCCTCGTGCCGCGGCCGACTTGAAGGCCCTGTCCAAGGACCTGGACGGCGCCCTGGTCCGCCCCGGTGACCGGGCCTGGGCCACGGCCCGGCAGCTCTACAACACCCGCTTCGACTCCCTGAAGCCCGCGGCGGTGGCATACGTGGCACACGCGGACGACATCCGCACCGTGCTGGCGTACGCACGCGCCCGGGGCGTCAAGGTCGCCATACGCAATGGGGGCCACTCCTACGCCGGTTGGTCCTCCGGGGACGACCGTCTGATCATCGACGTGGGCAAGCTGAACACGATACGGGCGAGCGCCGGCGAGGCGGTCGTCGGTGCCGGCTCCAAGCTCATCGACGTCTACCGGGCGCTGACCGCGAAGGGCGTGACGATTCCCGCGGGCTCCTGCCCCACCGTCGGCGTCTCGGGTCTCACGCTCGGCGGCGGCCACGGCGTGGTCTCCCGGGCGTACGGACTGACCTGCGACAGCCTCACCCAGGCGACCCTGATCACGGCGGACGGCAAGCAGGTCGTCGCGAGCGCCACCGAGAACACGGACCTCTTCTGGGCCCTGCGCGGCGCGGGCAACGGCAACTTCGGCGTCGTGACCGAGCTGCGCTTCAGGACCCACCCGGCGCCCCAGGCGGTGTCGGCCTATATGACCTGGCCGTGGTCGCGGGCCGCCGCGGTGCTCGGAGCCTGGCAGGAGTGGGGCCCCGACCAGCCGGACGAGATCTGGTCCTCCTGCCACCTCGAGAACGGCGGCACACCGACCGTCTCCGTCGCCGCGTTCTCGCTCGGCACGTACGGCGAACTCCAGAACGCGGTCGACCGTCTGGCCGCGCGGGTCGGGGCCCCGGCCCGCAGTGTCTCGCTCAACCGGCATTCGTATGAAAGCGCGATGGAGTCCTACGCGGGCTGCTCGTCCTTCCCCACCGACGCCCAGTGCCATCTGCCGGGCTCGACGCCGGGGCGCTCGGCGCAGGGTGCCCTCGGCCGCGAGACGTACGCGGCCCGCTCCGACTTCTTCGACCGTTCCATCCCGGCCGCGGGCATCCAGACGATTCTCGCCCAGGTCGCGCAGGCGCGGGGCGGCGCGGGCAGTGTCGCGTTCACCGCCCTCGGCGGGGCGGTCAACCGGGTCTCACCGACGGCGACGGCGTTCGTGCACCGCCGCTCACGCATGCTGGCGCAGTACATCGCGAGCTGGCAGCCCGGCACCTCGGGCACGACGGCCCAGTCGTGGCTGACGTCCGCGCACACGTCGATGCGCGGCTACGCCTCCGGCGCGGCCTACCAGAACTACACGGACGCCACCCTGACGGACTGGCGGAAGGCGTACTACGGCGACGCGGCCCCTCGGCTGGCACAGCTCAAGCACCAGTACGACCCGAACGGGTTCTTCACCTTCCCGCAGGCGCTCTGACGGAGGCGAGCACCCGCACCGGGCGCCGTGACGGGCGTTCGCCGGACGAGGGCGGGTGTCGGGGTGGCCGAGAGGCCGCCCCCGCCTCACGCCGCCAGACCCCGCTCCTCCGTCGCGCAGTCCGTCCTGGTGTCGGCGATCACGGGGTCCGCGGCCCGGGCGTCACGGGCGCGGATCAGCCGTCCCGCGCGCGGCGAGTGCTCGATCGCCTTCATGACCGGGGTGAGCAGGGCCGTGGCGAGCGGGGAGAGCAGCAGGGCCACCGCGGTACCGAGCGCGAAGCCGCCGACGACGTCCGTCGGGTAGTGCGCGCCCATGTAGACCTGGCTGAACCCCTCGAGCAGAGCGAGGCCGAGACCGGCGAGGCCGAACTTCCGGTGGGCGACGAACAGTCCGGCCGCCATCGCCATGGTGAGCGTGGCGTGGTCGCTGACGAAGGAGAAACCGCTCCTGCCGGAGACGAGGACGTCGATCCCCTGATGGTCGACGAACGGGCGCGGGCGCTGGACGAAGCCCCGGATCGGCATGTTCACCAGCACGGCGATGCCCGCGGCCAGCGGCGCCCAGACGAGCGCGGCGACGGAGGACGCGACGCCCTCGCCACCGCGTCGACGCACGGCCCACCAGCACCCCACGACCAGCAGAACCATGGCGAGAAGAATGCCGTACTCGCCGACGAACCCCAGGCCCCGGTCGAGCCAGTGCGGCACGTCCTTGGCCAGGCCATTGATGTCGTACAGCAGATCGACGTCGGGGTTCGACCCGGATTCGGCGAGTCCAGCCATGGTGCGCGGCCCCTTCGTACTCTGTCGCGTTCCGCGGACGCGCGCGTGCGCGCCGCTCCACCACCCCCGTGGTCGTAGATACGCTCCACGTCAAGCTGTCCGTCCACGTCGGCGCTCTACGTCAGAAGGAACGCACAGTCGTCTTCCCGACGTTCCGCATTCCACCGAATGATCACGTAGACGTTATCGAAGAGAGACTCGTCTTCGCAGCTCAGCGGGCACTCGCAGGAGATAGTTCCAGCCAGGACGCATCCTTCGACGTGTCGTTCGCACCCCGATTCACACCGTCGTGGGCAGTGCTTTCGCGCCATCTTCGGTGACACGCGTCGCCCCGAAGTACTCCGAGGTGTCGATCGGGTCGAAGCGGATCACGGCACCGGTCCTCGGCGCGTCGATCATGTAGCCGCCGCCGACGTAGATCCCGACATGATGGATGGCACGGGAATCGGTGGGGTCGTGCGAGAAGAACACCAGGTCGCCCGGGAGCAGTTCGTCCCGCTTCGGGTGCGGCCCGGCGTTGTACTGGTCGTTGGCGACACGCGGCAGCGTGATGTTCACGCTCGCGTACGCGGCCTTGGTCAGTCCCGAGCAGTCGAAGCGGCCGCCCTGTTCGGGGGTACCGTTGCCGCCCCACAGGTACGGCGTGCCGAGCTTCTTCTGTGCGTAGTAGATGGCGCCGGCCGCCTGCCTGGACGGCTGGAGCCGCTGAACGGGCGCGGCGAAGCTCTTCGCCAGGGTGGTGATGGTCTTCACATAGTTCCGGGTCTCCCGGTACGGCGGCACGCCCCCGTACCTGATGACCGCGTACGCCCCCGCGTTGTACGCCGCCAGCATGTTCTCCGTCGGGTTCCCGGGCGCGTCCTTCACATAGGAGGCGAGCTTGCAGTCGTACGAGGCGGCGGAGGGGATCGCGTCGCGCGGGTCCCACACGTCGGCAACTCCGTCGCCGTTGCCGTCGATGCCGTGCGCGGCCCAGGTGCCGGGGATGAACTGCGCTATCCCCTCTGCCTTCGCGGGGCTCCTGGCGTTCGGGTTGAAGCCGCTCTCCTGGTAGAGCTGGGCGGCGAGCAGCGCGGGGTTGATCGCGCGGCACAGATTGCCCCACTTCTGTACGAGCGTCGCGTACGCGGCCGGCACGGCGTTCTTGGCGAGCCCGACGGACCCTCCCCCGATGCCGTTCGCGAGGTTGCCGGCGACCATGTAGACGCCGACGACGAGGACCATCACGAAGCTCAGCGCGGCACCGACGGCGACCGTCGTCCAGATCCACGCCTTACGCACCGTCAACCGCCCCTCTTCGCACGGGAGTCCGCCGAGGGTCAGTGTAGGGGCGCGCGGGGGAGCCGGACCCGAAAAGTCCTGGTCCGGCCACACGGGGGTACGAGATCGGCCACCCGGGGCAAGCACGACTGCCGCATGCGTTCGGCGGTCCGTCCACGGACGGCCTGCCCGCGTCCGGCACCCGTCGCTATCGGGGAGCCGACGCCGTCCGGTACAGGTCCTGCGCCTCGTCCCCCAGCACGACGCTGTAGGAGACGTCCGGCGTGGAGCCGCCCTGTTCGTGGCCGCCGAGCACACCCACGACCTCGCCGTGGGTGTTCACCCAGGGGCTGCCGCTGGTGCCGGCGGTGAATCCCGGGCAGGCGATGCGCTGTTGCGTACCGCTGAGCGCGGTCGGTTTGTTGGTGCAGGTGATCGGTGTCTCCGCGGAGTCGGGGTACCCCGTGACGGTCACCGCGGTCGCCCCGGTCCCGCGTCCGGTGACGAACTTGTCGGCCCCGACGACGTCCTCGACGTCGACACCGCCGATGGATTCCAGCGTGGCGAAACCGACGTCGCTGTCCTCGTCCTCGTCACCGCTCCAGGCGTCGTCGACGAACGTCCTGGTCACCTTCCACACCCCGTAGGGCGCCTTGCCCTCCCGGTACCCGGGAGCGAACCACACCGCGCCACCGCCCAGACAGTGCGCGGCGGTCGCGATCAGGTCGCCCTGTGCGCTGTGGACCACGGAGGCCGTGCAGAAGTGGCCGCCCGCCTGTGCGTCGCCCGTCTCGAAGAGCGCACCGACCCTCGCACCTGCCGCGGTGGCCTTCGCCACGGTGGTGACGCCCAGCGGTCCGGGGCCGCCGTCGGCGGCGGACACGGAGGAGGTCGTGACGGCCAGCATCACGAAGGCACCGAAGAACGCGTGCCGCCGGTTGCCTGGGGGGCGTGGGATGCGGTTCATCACCTCCCACTGTGGCCCAGGAAGGTGAGAAAGACCCCGCGAGCAATCTGAATTTCCTCTGTGAGCCTCTGTCGCCGCAGGTCGGCACGGGCACGCCGCCGGTTGCCGCGTCCCCCTTTCGGACGCACCGGTGCGACTCACGACTCCTCCCCCGAAAGGGCACCCGCACGCACGGGGACCGGGCCGTCCACCGGCACGGCGAGCCCTCTCGGACGCGGGGCCTAGGCGCCCGTGTACGCCGCCGTCGTCCGTTCCGCCGCGGCGCGCGCCGACTCCTCCGGCTCACCGGACGCCACGTTCGCCTCCCGCCAGGCCTCGCTGCTCAGCGTCACGTAGCGGCGGCCCTCGTCGGACATCAGCCACGCCATGCCCTCCGCGGGGTCCATCGAGGCCCCGGTCGCCAGGTACAGCGAAAGGCCCAGCAGACCGGTGTCCCAGCCCACGCCCACGGCCCCCGGGCCGAACTCCGCCCAGCGCTCGTCGTCCACATGCGCGATGTGCTCGAGTTCGAACCGTGTCCCACCGTCCTCGACCGACGTCAGGCGCAGCTCGATCCAGCTCACCTCACCGCCGTACTCCCACGTCGCGAAGAAGCTCTTCGGCGGATCGCAGCGCTCGATGGTGCCGCCCGCGTTGCCCTGGAGCTGAAAACGCCCGCCGACGCGGAGCTCTCCGGAGACCGGCAGGAACCAGCGCGGAATGCGCTCGGGGTTCGTACAGGCGTCCCAGAGGTCGTCGAGCGAGGTGCCGTACGTCCGCGAGACCGTCACCACCCGCGCCTCGCCCGCCTTGAACTCCCGCCGGCCCACCTGCCGCCGTACCGCATTGATCTCGTGCGTGACGTCCATGTCGTCAGCCCTCACTCTCTCCCGTCCGGCGCCCGAGGCGGCGCTCCCGCTTCCCCCGTGCCAACTCCGTCTCCAGCGCGTCCAGCCGAGGGGCCCAGAAGCGCCGGAAGCGCCCGAGCCACTCGTCGACGTCCCGCAGCGGCTCGGAGTTCACCGCGTACAGGCGTCGCGTCCCCTCGGGGCGCACCGTCGCGAACCCGTTCTCGCGCAGCACCTTCAGATGCTGGGAGACACCGGGCTGCGATATCCCGAACTCCGCCGTGATGACCTCGCAGACCGACCCGGACGTCATCTCCCCGTCGGCCAGCAGTTCGAGGATCCTGCGGCGCACAGGGTCTCCCAGCACATCGAATGCGTGCATGGGAGGCAAGCTATCAGCATGTGCTTATATAAGCGAGCACTGAACAATCGATCCGAGCGTGCCCGGCGGCTCGCCGGGCGGACACGCGCGGGCCCCGCGGGGAAATGCGTCGCATCTCCCGGGAGTCCGGTCAAGCCGTGCCCAGCGGACCACCATCGAGCGGCCATCGACACGTAAGGCAAGGCCCTCGTTCGGTAAGGCGGACGTCAGGATTCCCGAGACCTCTTGTTGTCGCGGACGCAACAAGTCATCGTCGTCCACGGGCCGCCGAGCCGCCGCCGGGAACACCGCACCGGCGTGCGGCACATCCCCTCACCGCCCCTGTCACCGGATGCTCAGGAGGCCGTACGTTGCGCCCGCCCCGCTCCGCCCGGACGAACGAACGCGGCACCCGAGCCGGCGCACACGACTGCGCGAGCACACCGGCCGCCCTCGCCAAGTACCGCTTCTGCGACGGCATCGCGACCCGCACAGCCGCCAACGACCGGCCCGCGAAGGGCCTCTCGGCGGACATCGCGCCCTCCCGCCTTCTCCGTAAGGCGGTTGAGACCGAGCAACCGGCCGTCGTCACGGCCCCGACGGGCTGACCTCCGGCCACCGGGGAGGCCGGCGGCGGGGGTCGTGGGGACCCCGTCCGCCGGCGCACCGGCGGAACGGGCCACGGCACCCGGCCGCGGCCCGTTCCGCCGTCCAGCGATAGCCTTCCGCTCGTACGGGTGACACCCCGACGGAACGGTCAACACGTCCGGGCCGCGTCGCGGGTCGATCCAGGTCCCCGCCGCACGGAGGAGGTCACCGACGGAGCCGCACCGGAGGTTCCGCCCGACCCTCATTGCCCGGCGTGACCAGGCATGATACACAGAGTAACCAAATGCCCCTCGGTGAACCGTCCCACGCCCCCGAGAAGGTCCCGCGCGGGCCGATGGCAAGGGACACGTACGAAACCCGCCAATCAATGACGCCAAGTCGACATGCGACAGCGCCATCGTCAGCGACAATGACCCTGACCTCTGCGACGGTGGCAGGGGTACGGAACTACCCACTAGGGGCGGTGACTTACATGTATCTCGCAGCCGCAAAAGGCGACATCAACACGATCATCGGCGGTATCGCCCCAGACTGGGGTCCTTTCGGCAGCCTGGGCAACGAGGCTCGCGTGATGGTCGAGGTCGTGATGGCCATCGCGATCCTCCTCTGCCTGGCGATCGCGATCTGGGGCGCGGCGAAACAGCGCATCGGCGCAACGGCCCTGCGCGACACGTTCAGCGCCGAGCAGGGCAAGGGCCTCATCATCGCGGGCCTGACCGGGGTTTTCATCATCGGCTCGCTCGGCACGCTTTTCACGATCGTGTACGGCATGGCCGTCTAGACCCCGCCCCGGACCACCACGACCCTGACGCACCATCAGTCCCCGCCCGGGTGCGCAGGGTTCCCACCCTCCGACCCACCCGTCCGTCGCGCCCACCGGCTGAGGTTGCGTTCCCCAGATGTCGAGTCACCACACCGCGCCCGCGCGGAAGCCAGCACGGCTACCGTCGTACTTCTACGAGTTCCGACACGAAATGCGAATCGGCTACGAGGTCGAGGGGGCGTGCGCGGCGTGAATCTCGATGACGGTGCCTCCGGCGGGGGCGACGAACAGTACGGCGGGGTGGGACAGACCCGCACACGGCTGCCCGAGCGGGGCGGTGACGTGTACGGGGGCGCCCGGCGGGGCCGGTCGTCGTCCCGCAGCCTGGTGACGGTCGTCGGCGTGGTGGTCCTCCTGATCGCGGCGATCGCCTTCGCGAACCGCGGGGGAGGGGACTCCTCTTCGGACAGCGGCGACAACAAGCCGAACACGTCCGCGACGGCGGCCTCCGGCACACGCCCGGTCAAGTCGAAGTCGTCCGGCATCCCCTCGGGCTTCGCCCACGACCAACAGGGGGCGGCGTCGGCTGCGGCGAACTATGCGGTGGTGTTGGGGTCCGACGGCATGTTCAACAAGGAGAGCCGGCACAGCATCGTCGACGCCATCTACACGCCGACCGCCGCGGGCAAGCTTCAAGGCCCGATGGATCAGGCCTATTCGACAGATTTCCTCGCCAAGTTGGGGCTGGATACCAACGGCAACGCGCCGACAGGAAGCACCTTCGTGTCGCGGACAGTCCCCGTTGGCACCAAGAGCACGCATTACACCGCCGACAACGCCAAGGTCTCAGTGTGGTACATGGGCCTCATCGGCATGTCCGGCCAGGGCTCGACCGATCCGGTCAGCTCAACGTGGAAGACGTGGAATTTCGACCTGCAGTGGCTCAACGGTGATTGGAAGATCGTCAGAGATTCCCAGACCGACGGCCCCGCCCCCGTGCCCGGCGACGACAAGGCCGCAACGTCCGACGAGATCAGCAAGGCCATCGAGGAGTACGGAGGGTTCACATATGCCCGGTAGCCCGCGCTTCGTACTCAAACTCGCGGCTGTAGTGGCCGCCGCTCAGGCGCTGACCATTCCGCTGGCTGCGCGGGCTTTGGCCGCACCGTCACCAACGCCTACTCCCACGACATCGAACGATCCGTGCGACCTCCTCATCGGCCCCGCCAAGCAATACTGCGAAAACGGCGACACCTCCGGAGGACCCGGTCCCGATACCCTCACCGATCCCCTCGACCCCCTCTCCTCCCTCGCCAAGGGCTGTGCCAACGCCGCGTCCTGGACCGTGGACAAGCTCAGCGAGGCCGTGAAGGAGACCGCCAGCGTCGACTTCACCAACCAGCAGTTCCTGCACCAGTACGAGATCGTCTTCGCCGCGTCGACCATCCTCACCCTCCTGCTGTGGCTGCTGGCCGTCGCCAAGAGGGCCGTGCGGGGCGTCCCGCTCACCACCGCCCTCTCCGAAGCGGTCGGCTTCCTCTGGCTCACCGTGCTGGCCTCGGCCTTCACCCCGCTGGTCCTCTACACGGTGGTCTCCGCGACCGACAGCGTCAGTGACGTCCTCGCCAAGGCAACCGGCGACCAGACCACCACGTTCTTCGGCGCGTTCTCCGGCGCGCTCAGCAAGGGGTCGAACATCGGCGGCGGCCCCATCATGCTGATCCTGGTGTCGCTCGTGTCGATCCTCGCGGCGGGCGTCCTCTACCTGGAACTGTTCCTGCGGGCCGTCCTGCTCTACGTCGGCGCCCTCCTCGGCGTCGTCGTCTACTCCGGCCTCGTCGACAAGAACCTCTGGGGCCACGTCCGCCGCTGGGCCGGAATCATGATCGCGGTGATCCTGGTCAAGCCGGTCATCGTCATAGTGCTCGGGCTCGCCGGCGCGCTGGCCACGGACAACGGACCCGACTCCCTGGCAGCCGTGGTCTCCGGGCTCGCCATCGTCCTGCTCGCCATCTTCGCGAGCGCCATGATCTACCGGTTCGTGCCCGGATTCGGCGACGAGATCGCCGCCTCCCGCAGCAACCGCATCATGCAGGGCGCCGAACGCAAGGCCGCCGCCGTCATCAGCTCCCCGGCGACCCTCGTCGCCCAGGGCATCAAGACCCACAGCACACGCGCCGACAGCAACGGCGGCGGCGGTGGCGGCAACCAACCGCCGCGCCCCGCAAACCCGGTGTCCGGCGGCGTGGCCGCGCACAGCACCCGCGCCCCCGGCGGCGGATCCGTCCCCGCCACGCCCCCACCGCGCACCAGCCCGGCCGACACTCCGCACGCCGGCAGGACCCCCAACAGCAGTACCAACCGCACGGGAGGTGAAGGGCGTTGACGACCGAGTCCCACCTGTCGCATCCGGTCACGCCCCGCCGGACATATCTGATCGGCCGCGCCCGGCCGAACGCGATCATCGGCCGCAACCGCGAGTCCGGCGAGATCGTGCTGATCATCGCGGGCGCGTTCCTCGGCATGATGTGCGGCCTCCTCGTCCCCTTCCTCGCGCTGCGTATCGTGCTCCTGATGGGTTTTCCGCTGCTCGCCCTGGCCGCCGTGTACGTCCCCTACAAGCACCGCACGTTCTACAGGTGGTTCGAGATCAACCGCACGTACAAGAGGACGCTGCGGCAGGGAACGACGTATCGAAGCAGCGTGATGGAAGCCGGCACCGCCCTCGACGGACGCGAGGTCGAGATCGGACCTCCCCCGGGCATCGGGCGTATCAGCTGGCTCGCCGCCCCGTTCGGGCCCGACGAGATCGCCGTACTGCTGCACGCCGACCGGCGGACCGTGACCGCCGCCATCGAGATCGAGGGTCCCGGCGTGGGCCTGCGCGACAGCGAGGACCAGGAAGCCCTCGTCGACCGCTTCGGCACGCTCCTCAAGCACGTGGCGAACGGCGACGGCTTCGTCACCCGCCTCCAGATGCTCGCCCGGACCCTGCCCGCGGACCCGGACGCACACGCGAAGGACGTCGCCCAGCGCGGTGACGAACGCGCCCCCACGTGGCTGCGGCAGTCCTACGACCAGCTCCAGTCCATGGTGTCCACCAGCAGCGAGCAGCACCGCGCCTACCTCGTGGCCTGCATGCACTACACCCGTGAACTGGCTGCCGAGGCCCATACCATGGCGCGGGCCGCACGCCCACACGGCGGCAGGAAGGTCGACCGGGACGCGGGCCTCGCGGTCGTCATGGCGCGCGAGCTCACCGACATCTGCTCGCGGCTCCAGGAAGCCGACATCCGCGTACGGCAGCCCCTGGGCCAGGGACGGCTCGCCTCCCTCATCCACTCCATGTACGACCCCGACCACCCCATCGACCACATCCAGGCGATGACGAGGCGCAACGCCTGGCCCGCCGAACTCGACGCCATGGAGCCCACCTACCTCCAGGCCAAGACCCGGGAGTCGTCGACGCGTGCGCCCTGGTGCCACGCCACCGCGTGGGTCAAGGAGTGGCCCATGACGCCGGTCGGCGTGAACTTCCTGGCGCCTCTCCTGGTCCACACCCCGGACGTCATCCGCACGGTCGCCGTCACCATGGACCTCGAACCCACCGAGGTCGCCATCGAGCGCATGCTGACCGAGAAGACGAACGACGAGGCGGAGGCCAGCCGCGCCGCCAAGATGAACCGCACCGTCGACCCCCGCGACATCGCCTCCCACTCCCGTCTGGACCAGCGGGGCGAGGACCTCGCGAGCGGCGCGGCCGGCGTCAACCTGGTCGGCTACATCACCGTGTCCGCCCGTTCCCCGGAGGCCCTGGCCCGGGACAAGCGGACCATCCGGGCCTCGGCCGGCAAGTCCTATCTGAAGCTGGAGTGGTGCGACCGCGAGCACCACCGCGCCTTCGTCAACACGCTCCCCTTCGCCACCGGCATTCGGAGGTAAGGACCTGATGCGGGATCCGCTGTCCGTCCTGACCGACGCCTTCACGTCCTTCCTCTTCGGCAAAGTCGAGACCACCCGGCTGCCCGTCCGCACCTCCACGGGCCAGGCCCAGGCCGTCTACCTGCCGACGGCCGCACCGGGCCTCGGCGACTCCGGCGTGATCATCGGCCGCGAGGTGTACTCCGGGAAGGGATACATCTACGACCCCTTCCAGCTCTACGGTCAGCAGCTCCCTGCTCCGCACTGGCTCGTCCTCGGCGAGTCCGGCAACGGCAAGTCGGCCCTGGAGAAGACATACGTCCTGCGCCAGCTGCGGTTCCGGGACCGGCAGGTCGTGGTCCTCGACGCTCAGGGCGAGGACGGCGTCGGCGAGTGGAACCTGATCGCGGAGGAGCTGGGCATAACGCCGATCCGGCTCGACCCGACGGCTGCGCTCGACCACGGCATCCGGCTCAATCCGCTGGACCCCTCGATCACGACGACGGGACAGCTCGCCCTGCTCCGCACGATCATCGAGGTCGCGATGGGACACGGCCTGGACGAGCGCTCCGGCTTCGCCCTGAAGGTCGCCCACGCCTACGTCAACGAGACCATCGTCGAGCGCCAGCCGGTGCTGATGGACATCGTCGAGCAGCTGCGCCACCCCGAGCCCGAGTCGGCCGAGGCGATGAACGTCGCCCTCGACGACGTCCGGGCCTGGGGCCTGGACGTGGCGCTGGTCCTGGACCGCCTCGTCGACGGTGACCTGCGGGGCATGTTCGACGGGCCCACGACGGTCGGCATCGACCTGGACGCGCCGCTGATCGTGTTCGACCTGTCCCACATCGACCGCAACTCGATCGCCATGCCGATCCTGATGGCGATCGTGGGCGTGTGGCTGGAGCACACCTGGATCCGCCCCGACCGGAAGAAGCGCATCTTCCTGGTCGAGGAGGCCTGGCACATCATCAACAGCCCCTTCGTGGCCCAGCTGTTCCAGCGGCTGCTGAAGTTCGGGCGACGGCTCGGCCTGTCCTTCGTGGCGGTCGTCCACCACCTCAGTGACGTGGTGGACGGGGCGGCCGCGAAAGAGGCCGCCGCCATCCTGAAGATGGCGTCCACCAGGACGATTTATGCCCAGAAGGCGGACGAGGCACGGGCGACCGGCCGCGTTCTCGGCCTGCCTCGATGGGCTGTGGAGATCATCCCGACGCTGACACCGGGCATCGCGGTCTGGGACGTCAACGGCAACGTCCAGGTCGTCAAGCACCTGGTCACGGAGTCGGAGCGGCCGCTCGTGTTCACCGACCGCGCCATGACGGAGTCGTCCAGCGACCGGCGGACGGACGACGCCCTGCGCGCGGCGGAGTTGGAGGCGGAAGAGCGCGCGGCAGCATTCATGGAGCAGCGGCTGAGCGACATGGACGGCTCGTCCGAGTCCACGGTGGCATAGACATGGGGTCCCGATGAGACCAGGCAAGGAGCAGCGGGACGGCCAGGGCGGCATCTCCGACGGCCTGTTGGTGGGTGTACTGGCCTTTCTGCTCGGTGTGACGCTGATGGTGTGGACGGCCACCGGCCTCTCCGGCTGGTTCGCCCAGGGCGCATGGCCCCATGGCGTCGGGCTCAGCAACACACCGGTGGCGATGCGCCATCTCATGGCCGAGCCGCACGACATCGCGGCCGCCTGGCCCGACACCCCCGCGGACCAGCTCTCCGGATACGGGCTGTTCTGGGGCCTGTTCATAGGCGAACTGATGGTGCTGTTCGTGCTCACCGTCTTCGCGATCGGCACGGTGGCACGCTGGAAGGCGGTACGGGCGCGCCGTAGGGCCACGCCCATCCAAACCCTGTCACCGGCCCGGGTCGCGGGCCCACCGAGCCCTGTCCCGGACGTCTCGGCCCGGGACACCGGCACGGCCCTCGTCGCCGATCCGGCACCGGTTCCCGCCCCCCGCCCCGGTGCGGGGGAGCACCATGACCCCGAGCCCACGGCTCCGGCACAGGCACCCGCCCAAACCACTGTCGAACAGCTCGCCGCCGCCACTGCGGAACCCGTCAGGACCGCCGAGCACGTCGGCGTGGTGAGCGAGCAGAGCGGCGGCCTCGGAGCTTCACCGTCCGCCTCGTTGACGCCCGCGTCCGTGGTCCTCGGAGCGCCCGACATCCGTCATCCCGCCGCCGCCCAGGCGGTACGCGACGCCGAAGGACCCGTCCTGGTCGTCACTTCGAGCCCCGCGCTGTGGTCCGAGACCAAGGATGCCCGCGCGAAGCTCGGCCCGGTCCTCCTCTACGACCCCTCGCACCTGTGCGACACCCCGGCCCGGCTCCACTGGGCACCGTCCGCCGGCTGCGAGGACAAGGCGACCGCCACGGCCCGGGCCGTCGCGCTGCTCGCTCCGGTCCGACCCACGGCCCGCATCGACCAGGCGGTCGCGGACGTCGCGGAAACGCTCCTGCGGAGCTATCTCCACGCGGCGGCCGTCGACGGCCGCACCACCCGGCACATCCACCGCTGGGCCCAGGGCACCCAGGTCCAGGAGGCGGTACGGGTACTGCGGACGAACCCCAAGGCTGCGTCAGGCTCGGCCGGCGAGCTGGAGGCAGCGCTCACCTCGCATCCCGAACGCAAGGACGTGGCACAGGAGCTCACGGCACGTGCCCTGTCCTGCCTCTTCACGGTCAATATCCGCGAGGCATGCACATCCAACCGAAGTGACAGCCTCGCCTTGGATTCCTTCGTCAACGAAGGGGGCACGCTTTATGTGGTGGGTGAATCCATCGAGGACCCCAGGCAGCACCCCGGCGCCATGCCCCTGCTGACGGCCCTCTCCTCCAGCGTGGTCGAGCGCGGCCGGCGCATGGCCGAACGGTCATCCTCCGGTCGCCTCGACCCACCACTCACCCTCGTCCTGGACGACGTGGCAGCGGTCGCCCCGCTCCCACAGCTCCCCGAGCTGCTCTCCACCGGAGCAGCCCGCGGCCTGCCGACTCTGGCCCTGCTCCGCTCACGCGAGCAGGCCCGCGCACGCTGGCCGCAGTACGACCTGCCGGTGCCGAGCCACTAGTACCGCTCGATCACCATCTCCAGCTCCGAGTCCTCACCGTCCCCGGACAGCGGTACGGTGATCCCGCTCGGCACGAACCCCGCCTTGCGGTAGAAGGCCCTGGCCCGCACGTTGTCCTCGTGCACGATAAGCCGCACGCGCTCGGCACCGCGTCCCCACGCCCACTCCAGACCGGCGTCGAACAGCGCTTTGGTCAGCCCGGTCCCACGGTGCTCGGGCCGCACGAACACCGCGACGACGTGCCCCTGTCTCCGCTCCACATCGAACCCGGCCCAGTCCGTCGTGCCGGCCTCCTCGAGCAGCACGGTCAAGGTGCCCGCCCATGTCCCGTCCGGTGCCTCGGCGATGATCTGCTGGGCCCCGGTCTCTCCCTCCGCGGCTCCCGCCGTCCGCTCCTGCCAGAACGAGTCCGGCTTGGCGAGCGCGTCCTCGTAGGTCTCCAGGAACGCGAGATGGGCGACCGGGTCCTGGAGCGCGGCGAGCCGCAGCTTCTTCGCGGCGGGCCAGTCCTCGGGACGTATGGATCGGATGACGTGAGACATGCGGCCACGCTAACGGCCGCACGCGGCAGATGCGCCCCAATTTTCCGCGGAGCCCCGGCCGCACATGATCGATGAACGCCGGCAAGCGGAGCCGGAAACGCGAAAGAGCCCCAACTCACGGGTATCCACCCGGAGTTGGGGCTCTCTCTCAATATTTGTTCGGCGGTGTCCTACTCTCCCACAGGGTCCCCCCTGCAGTACCATCGGCGCTGAAAGGCTTAGCTTCCGGGTTCGGAATGTAACCGGGCGTTT
>NZ_LMWH01000047.1 GCF_001507435.1 Streptomyces sp. NRRL F-5122 | reverse complement strand
TCGTACTTGTAGAGCGCGCCCTCACCGACGCCCGGCACGAACAGCTCCCAGACACCGCTCGAGCCCAGCGAACGCATCGGGTGGCCGGTCCCGTCCCAGAAGTTGAAATCACCGGACACGCGAACGCCCCGGGCGTTCGGCGCCCACACCGAGAAGCGGGTGCCGGTCACACCCTGGTGGGTCATCGGGTGGGAGCCGAGCACCCGCCACAGCTCCTCGTGCCGGCCCTCGCCGAGCAGGTGCAGATCGAACTCACCGAGGGTGGGCAGCAGGGCGTAGGCGTCCTCGGTGTCCTGGACCGAGCCCTCGTACTCCACGAGGAGCCGGTACGACGGGACGTCCCGAAGCGGCAGCAGCCCGGAGAAGAAGCCGTCACCGTCGTCGTGCAGCCCGGCCCGCAGGGAGTCGGCGACGACGGTGACGGAGAGCGCGTACGGCCTGAAGGCCCGGAAAGCGACCCCACCGGGCACCGGGTGCGCGCCGAGCACCCCGTGCGGATCGTGGTGGGTGCCGGCGAGCAGCCGTTCACGGTCCTGAGCGGCGACGGCGGGCGAGAGGACCACGTCCTGCCCCGCAGCGCCGGTCGGTACCGGAGCCGCCCCGGCCACGGGGGCCGCCGGTGTGTCCTGCTCGACCGCCTCACGTGCCATCGGCACCGTGGCCGGGCGGGCCGCGCGGGTCCCGACGGGGGATGCCGGGCCGGACAGACCGCTGGCGGAACCCCGGTGTGCCGAGGTCCTCGTGTCCGCTGCCTTTCTTGCGCCCGCCTTTTTGGCCGCAGCCTTCCTCGCCGGAGCCGCTTCGGCGGTCCGTGCGGCGGCGATCGGGGCGGCGGCGGCCGTCCCCGCCGTGGTCTTCATCGGGGCCGCCTTCTTGGCGGAAGCCTTTTTCGCCGTCGCCTTCTTGGTGGCCGCCTTCTTCGCAGGCGCCGTTTGGGCCCCGGTCCGTTCGGCCGCGGCCTTCTTCAGCGCGGCCGTCGCCTTCTGCGTTCCGGTCGCCGCCTTCTTCGCCACCGCCTTCTTCTTGCCGGCCGCCGACTTCCCGGCGGCGGCTGCCGCCTTCTTCTCGGCGGTCGTCTTCTTCACACCGGTCTTCTTCGGACCGTCGCCGTTGTTCTTCGTACTGTCGTCGGACGGAGGACGGGGGGTCACGGACGGGGCCTCCTCGGCAGGGGTTGGTGGTTCACGGTGTGACGCCGGCGGACAGGCGGTGTATCGCGGCCATCGGCACGGGCAGCCAGTCGGGGCGGTGCCGGGCCTCGTACACGACCTCGTAGACGGCCTTGTCCGTCTCGTACGCGCGCAGCAGGACCGGTTCGGTGCGTGGATCGTGCTCCGCGACGTCCGCGTACCCGGAGCAGTAGGCGGCCCGGCAGACGTCGGCCCAGTCCGCTGCCGGGGGCCCGGCCGAGTGCGCGGCGTAGTCGAACGAGCGGAGCATCCCCGCGATGTCCCGTACCGTCGGCTGCGGCATCCGCCGCTCGGCCAGCGGCTTGGACGGCTCGCCCTCGAAGTCGATCAGTGACCAGGAGCCGGACGGGGAGCGCAGGCACTGGCCCAGGTGCAGATCGCCGTGGATGCGCTGGGCGGTCCAGACATGCCCCTCGGCGGCGAGGTCGGCCAGCGCCTCGAACGCGGAGCGCAGCCCGGGTGCGTACGGCCGCAGCGCGGGCACCGCCTGTGCCGCCGCGTCCAGACGCTCGATCATGCCGTCGGCGAGCAGCCGTATCCGGGCGTGGCCGAGGGTGACCGTCGGCAGGGCGCGAGCCAGCGCCAGATGCACCTCGGCCGTCGCCCGCCCCAGTGCCCGCGCCTCCCGGGTGAAGTCCTCGCCCTTGGCCACTTCGCGCAGCGCGAGTTCCCAGCCGTCGGTCGCACCGCGCAGATAGGGCTGGAGCACGCCGAGGACATAGGAGTCGTCGAGCCCGTCGAGGTCGGCCAGCAGCCAGCCGGCCGGCGCCGGCACCCGGGGGCTGTTCTCGCGCGCGAGCATCAGCGGAAGCTCCAGGTCCGGGTTGGTGCCCGGGACGAGGCGCCGCAGAAGCTTGAGGATGAACGTATCTCCGTATACGACCGAGGAGTTGGACTGCTCCGCGGTCACCACCCGCGGGGTCAGTCCTTCCCCTATCGTCTGCTGCGCGTCCCCCTCGAAGCGCAGCCGGCCGATACGGGCCCGGCTGCGGATCGCCTCCAGGAGGACGGACGTGGCCCGGGCGTCGTACAGCGCCTCGTAGACGGTCCGCCCGGCGAGCGGTCCGTCCTCCGGGTGCCCGATGAGTGCGGGCGCCAGCCGCGGCGGCAGTGCCTCGCGCACCCCGATCAGCAGCTGGTAGCAGTCGCCGGGGTGCGGCACGGCACCCTGGGTCGGCACGTCGGGTTGATGGGCCCGCACGAGCAGATGGAGCAGGCTCAGCGTGCCCCCGGGCGGCAGCAGTTCGGTGGCCGCCACCAGGGAGAACCCGGTGACGGGGCGGCCTTTGCCCGCGAACCAGCGCTGACGCGGCAGCCATTCCCTGAGCAACGGGTCCAGGGAGGCGAGCAGACCGGGCTGGGTTGCGGCGGGGTGGGTGACGGCTTCCGGCATGGCGTGCGTCCTTTCCCCGGGGGGCGGTCGGGGTGTCACTGGCTGCGTGCCCCGGGCGGGGCGGTGGAAACCGCCCCGCCCGGGGCACTACACGGGGTCCTTGCGGAGTCGGAACCAGTAGAAGCCGTGGCCTGCGAGGGTGAGCAGGTAGGGGAGTTCGCCGATGGCGGGGAAGCGGACTCCGCCGATGAGTTCCAC
>NZ_LMWH01000046.1 GCF_001507435.1 Streptomyces sp. NRRL F-5122 | reverse complement strand
GTGAGCGCCGCGGCGGGGCGCTCGGACCGTCCGGAGGTGCGGGGCCGGGACGGTCGGGTCACGCCGTCCGGCGGCGCTGTGCCGCCCGGCGGCGCAGCATCCTCATCCTGCGTACGGTCGCGATGACACCGGCCATCACCGAGGTGCTTCCCGTCTTCGCCGAGCGAGACTGCACGGTCGCTCCCGGAGTGCGGTTCCGGACTCCGGCGAAGGGCCTCGACCACTTCGGCGCCATCGGCAAGACCGGGATCACCGACGACAATGAGATCCCAGTACAGCGGCCGGCTGTCGGACGCAAGGACTGGAACAGGTTCATCTCCTGTAAGAGCAGGCAGAACGCAGTCGAGCCCATGGTGCTCACGGAAGGGCGCCGGATGCTGTTCTCAAGCAAGCAACGGCGTGGACATCACTCGTGCCGACAAGTTGGGTTTTGGTCAAGCTCCGGCCGTTGGTCCGCCGTAGTCGTCGACGCCGGTTACCAGGGTCTGGGCGCGCAGACTGGCGGCCGCGTAGTGACGCCAGCGGCACCGCAAGTTCAAGAAGAACACACCGGACTGCTACGAGGAAATGCACGAGCGACAGCGCAAGCGCGCTCCACGCAACGCCTCCGCGTCGCACACGGAGTCGCCCATCTGAAGAACTAGCGTAGCCTGGGCCGCCACCTCGGCTTCCGCAACCACATGCGACACGATTCAAGCGGTCGCCGGACTGCTGTCCCATCAGCAGGGCGCCGACCTGGCTTGGGGCCGCAGATGCGAACAACTGGCCCCGTTCACCAGCCTCTACGGTCCACCGCTTAGCGTGCACGGGCTCATGAGGTGCCCGTACCTTGCCTCTGCCCTACGGGCGGTCACTCGCATCTGTCCATGAGCGCGGCTAGTGCACGATCGACGTCAACATGCAGGCTTTCCGCGCCAGGAGGTACCAGAGTGTATGACCGTCGCAAAAACTCCCCTACCTCAACGGACGGGACCTCGATCCGTGCGGCGCCCTCATCTGCTCTTGACCTGAGCACGATGCGCATGAAATCGCGATGGCACCAGTGCGGCGGACTTACAAGCACACTTCCGACACCAACCGGCCGGTGCATGCCCTCCTCAAGCAGCAATCGAGCGAACACCCAGACGACCGGCTCTATCTCCAACGTGCTGAAGGACAGACGCACGGCGTACGGGTCAGCCATGTCGTAGCAGAACTCTGCCGACAGCGGCACGACAAGCTCTCCGGGGATACCGACGGCCGCGGTCACCCTGCGCACTACCGTTGTGACAGGTTCCCTCTTCTCTACCATAACCTCTTCCTCCTCGAAAATCCGACGTCCAGGTTTCACTGCTTATAGGCCAGGGTGGATCGCGTCACCGGATGACAAAGTGAGTGTTGCGCCAATCCCGAGGGAAGATGCTGCAGACGTTGCGGAACACACAGCTGGGCTAGGCAAAGCCGGTGAAGCCCCAACGTTGCGCCGCCCCGGCGCAGTTAAGGCCGTCGCTGTGGGCCAGTTCGCACTCAAACAGATTCAGCCAGCGCTGCTGGACGAGCTTTACGTCAGTGATGGACTCACCCTCGAAGAGGCGGCAGACATGGAAGGTGAGGTGCGTAACGCCGAGTTGCGGCGCAAACTACAGTGCCTCGCGATCAGCCTCGGTGAGCCCTCCCCACACTCCGTAGGTCTGGGCGGTCCGAAGCGCGAAGGCTGCACAGGGTCTGCGGACAGGGCACCTGCGACAGATCACCTGGGCGCGCTGCTCACGTTGCCGCCGTTGAGCGCCGCGCTCGTCGGACGGTGAGAAGAAGACGGAGCTGTCCATGCCTCGGCAGGATGCGGAGCTCTGCCAGCCCCACTCACTGACCAAAGGCTTCGGACTGAGCGGCTTCATGGCTTCGCCTCGCTCCTCGGCGGCCGGGCGCCGACGGGCCGTGAGCATGCCTTGGCGGCCGGACAGGTGCGCAGTATCGGCGGGCTATCGGCGGAAGATGAACAGGAGCCCGCGACCGGTTGCACGGTGCCGTCGTCCTCGGAGCAGAGCTGGAGGCCAGTGGAGTTCTCGTCACCGACGGAGACGCAGTACGACGTGCTTCTTGTCGCTGCTGATGACTTGCATGCGGGGAGTCCGAAGTGGCACTGCCATGTCATGTTCCCAGCGACCTCGTTGAGAACGAGAAACGACCAGCACCTCCAATCGCGACACACGGGTGATTGAGATCGAGACTGTCTTCGGTCACGCCGCACGCTGCTGCATCTACACCTAGCACCGTGCTGTCGTTGCGTGCCACGAGGGCCGGCGGGAACACCCTCCGCCTCTGTCGGGGAACTGCTGGTCATGCCCTGACCGTATGGATAGGCACCGATATATAGCGTGCGTCAGATGACGTAACTACGAACCTTCGCCGGCATCGCCCCAATCCGGGCCTCGTACGATCTGACCACCAAGCACCGGCCTCAACGGTTACGTCCAGGGAAGTGTTGTACGGGTTCGACCTGATACAGGGGTTTGCTCCGGCTTCTGGTCTGATGCCTCCATAGAAGAACGGCCACCGGCTGAACTTTCGAGATGTCGAAGTCACGAAGGAGATCAGCACGATGACCGCACCGGACAGTCTGCCCCTGACGCCCTCGCCGAGGAGAACCTCGCTTCAGCGAGTCCCGATCTGCTCAGCCCATCTCCTCCAGCGCCTTGCCCTTCGTCTCCTTCACGAACTTCAGGACGAACGGGATGGAGAGCGCGGCGAAGACCGCGTAGATCACGTAGGTCACGGAGAGGTTCCAGTCGGCCAGCGACGGGAAGCTCGCGGTGATGGCCCAGTTGGCGATCCACTGCGC
>NZ_LMWH01000045.1 GCF_001507435.1 Streptomyces sp. NRRL F-5122 | reverse complement strand
GGCGGGCGGCGTGGATGGCGTGGACGGCGGCCCAGGCGTGTCCGAAGCGCAGTAGTTCGGTGGCGGTGACCGCGGCATCGGTGTCGAATGCCTCGATGCGGATGAACCGCAGGCCTTTGATGTAGCCGAGCAAGCCGGGCCGCTCGGCGTCGCCGGCCGTCAGTGACAGTACCGGCGCATACAGATCACCGAGTCCGCCGGAGGCCTGGACGTAGAACGCGGCGACCGCCTCGTTGAACGGATCCTTCGGGTCGTACAACGCCGTGGCGGTTGTGTGGTCCAGGACGACCGCGATCGCCGCCACTACGCGGCCGCCCGCGGACCGTGCGAGGCGGCGCCCAGGTGCTCCAGCAGAGCTCGGGCCTTCGCCTCTGCCGCCGGACTCGGCGCGCTGCCGAGGGCGGAGGCGAGCTCGGCGCGGGCCAGCTCGGCACGCTCGGCGTATTCGGCCTGCGTCGGCGTGCTCTGCGCCAGGTCCTCGACCAGGCTGCGAATGGTCGTGCCGTGCTCGGCCGCCAGCTGGGCCAGCCGGTCCCGCGCGGCCGCGCTCACCTTGATGCTCGTCTCGTCTGCTGTCATATCCCGACTCTACCGCGTTCCTCTACTGATGGTAGAGGGACGCGAACATGTCGCCTTGGTGCTCCCCGCCGGCGGCCCGGGCCGGCCGTGGTGCGCCACCAGCAGCCCCGACCCACCACCCACCGGCGCGCGGGACGACTTCCTCGACGTGGCCGGCCTGCGCGGACAGCCCTCGGCCACCCGGGACGGGTGGGAGCGCAGTCAGGGGCAGGCGATGTGGTGTTCCCACTCGTGCAGCCGGTCACTGTGCCTGTCCTCGCCGGGGGCAGGCCTCCAGGACATGCGTGGCCTTGTTCAGGACCGGGCGTCTGGCCGACATTCCGACGCCCGCAGGCCCGACACCATGCGAGCTCGACGTGCCGACCACTGCAGGCCTCCTGCCACTCGTCACCGTCCGGCAACGCAGCGCCAGCGCGGAACGCTGATATCGAGGTGCGACCGGCTCGGGAGAGTGCCACAGTCACTGTCGTGACCTTGATGGACGTACTCGTCGACTTCTCCGGCACTGGCCGGATTGGCCCGCTGAGCTGCGGTCCCTGGCTGAGGCTGAAGACCTTCTCGGCCCGGGGCGCCCACACCCGGCCCATCGCCTGAAGGGGCCCGATATCGACGGCTACCCCTACCCCTACTCCTGGGACGGGCTGCAACTGGTGGTCACTCAGCGGGCTGTCAGCGGAATTTGGATCAACCTCTGGCCCGGACCGCCAAACTTCCGCCGCTCGTCCTGCCTGATTCCGAGTCGTTCGAGGCCACCGTCCTCCGCGAGGAGCTGGTCGCCGCCCTCGACGACGTTGGCTGCCGGCATGCGGTTAACAGCACTCTCACATTCGGCGAGCAGTCGAGCATGGCAGTCGAGCGAGTGTCCCGTTGTATGGACACTGCCTTCCGGCGAGTCAATCTGGAGATCCTGGGCAACACGGATGGATTCCTGCATGCGCACGTATGGCCACGATTCGAGTGGGAGCCAACTGACTTGGTCGGCAAGCCGGTATGGCTCTATCCCTGCGACAGATGGACCGACGAGCAGTTCGCACTCGGCCCGCAGCACGACTCACTGCGCGAGGCAATCGAGGATGAGCTGGACCGTCTGAGTTCGGCGAACTGACAGCAGCCTGACGCAGGATATCGAGGTCATCGGCCTTCTCTCTGGTGATCGGTATGCCCAGGGAGACCGCGGTGCGGTTGCGGTTCAGGGCGTGGCGGTCAAGGGAGGCGAGCTTGTTCCGTGCGGCTTCGAGGTTGATCTGGAGCTCCTGTACCTCCCGGGCCAGCCGTTGACGCGGGCCTCCTCGATGCGGTCACCGAGGTTGCGGAGGTTCTCTTCCAGGCGTCGACGCTGTTGCGGGTCGACGCGGAGCATCGGACACCGGACGCAGGCGTCTCTGAACCACCGGCGGCAGCGCGTTAGCGGCTGCTGGTAAACCAGTGGCGTCTCCGCGGGCGGCCCCATAGGTTGTGCGTTCGTGACCGGCAGTTCGAAGATGCCCCTGAATTGATACGACCTTGGCCGAGTGTTCAACGAGGTACCGGAACTGTACGACCGGGTCCGGCCGGGATACCCCGACGAACTGTTCGGGGACCTTGGCGCCATCACCGGCATGGATGAAAGGTCGTCGGTGCTGGAGGTGGGCTGCGGTACTGGTCAGGCGACGCGCTCCAGTGGATAGAGTGGGTGCATGCCGGTGACTTACCTGTGCTGCATGGCTTCGTTACGGTCTCGGCCAGGATGTCGATGCCGTCGTCGTGGGGCTGAGCCTGCCCTGCAGCTCGGGTGCCGTCGAAGGTCACAGCAACAAGATCGAGATGCTTAAACGGCAGATGTTCTGCCGGGCCGACTTCGACCTGCGTAAACGAGTGCTTTGCGCGGCGCGAGGCCGTTCATGATCGCGGTTGTGGTGATCCTGCGTGGCTGCGGCACTGAAGGTGTTCCAGAACCAGCTTTCAAGGACCGCCGACAGCAAAGGCCTGCGAACATCTCCCTTGATATCTCGTGTGACACGGCGAGTTGCGCGGGTAGTTTATGTGTCATGGTTTTGGCTGATCTGACTGTTTCTCATTCTCTTGCGCCCGCCGGTCGGGCACCCCGATCGCCCCGTGGTGCTTGGGGGGCTGGTGGCATCACAGCGGGCCCTGGAGCGTCGGAAGGCGAAGACAGCGCACACGGCTTCTCCGTGTACCCCGTTCGGCCGGAAGCGATCCCATCAGCCCTGGGCCGACTGAGGTCCGGCGAGCGATCTGCCGACGGGGCAAGGGCGCGCGCCCTCGG
>NZ_LMWH01000044.1 GCF_001507435.1 Streptomyces sp. NRRL F-5122 | reverse complement strand
CTAAGAGTCATCACGTAATGCCGTGATGCCCACCCGATGTCTGTACGGAGCTGACGCGTCTGGGTGGCGCGTTGTCCGTACAGCCGACTGTTCCGACGTGGGCCTTGTGCCGCTCGTTCGCGGGTCGGGTCTCATTCGGGGTAAGTCCGGTACCAGGTGGTGGTGTCTTGCCGAGCAGAGGCCTGCCGCCGGAAGGATCCGGCTTGGTGGCTGCCGCGTGGGTGCGGCCCCGTGTGGGGCGGGCACCGCGCTGCGGTTGACTCGACAGGGCTTCTTGCAGCCCTTCATGGAACAAGATTTGTGTGTGGCGCGCCTGGACGATGTCCAGGCGCGCTGTGCTGGGGTCTTCGGGGTCGGTGAGGTGGACGTGGGCGCAGAGGGCTGCGGAGACCTTGTCCCTGTCGCCGGTCAGCCCGCAGGCGGGGCAAGCGTGGATGCGGTCGGCGAGGGTTTTGGCGACCTTCTCGCCGCAGAAGCAGGTCTGGGAGAGTTTCGTGGTGAAGGTGGAGGCGCGGAGCATCCGCCCGCCGGTCTTCTCGCATTCCCGGCCGATGGCAGCTATGAGCCTGCCGGGCGTGGTGGCCTGCAGTGCTTTGCCCCACCTGCGGTACCAGGTGCGGATGTCGCAGTCCTCGACGACCAGGTTGGCGCCGTGGCCGCTGATGATCTCCTCGGCTATCCGCCTGGCGCGGTGGTCTTTGGCCGCAGCCTGCGTGGCGGCGGCTTCGGCGAGCCGGGCCCGGTTGAACCGGTAGCCGGCCGACAGGCTGTCGCGCCGGTACGCCCGCTTTGGCACCCCGGCCTTGTTCGCTGCCCGCGCTCCGCCGGGCGTTTCGACGGTCCGTGCGGGCAGGCCTGCGGCTTGGCGCCGGTCGGCGCGGGCCTGCTGGCGTTTCGACGGCTGGTACTGGCCGGAGTTGGACGCCCGGCGAGAGCGGTCGAGGGCGCGTTTGCGTCCGCGGTCCTTGCGGCGAGCCTTCGCCAGCGCGGCAAGTTCCGCGTCGCTGGGCGCGATCCTGGTTGCCTCAACGCCACCGTCGGCGGGGGCGAAGGTGTGGGGGAAGGAGACGACGGAGAGGTTGGAGACGTTGCCGTCGATACCACCGACCCGTTCGCGTGCGGCCGCCGCCTGCCGGCGCGCCTTCGTGGCGGGGGATGCGTAGCCGCCGGCCAGGACCATCAGGTGAGCTTCGTACGCCCACCCGCCCGGCGCGGAGGCGTCGCGGCGGCGCACGAGGTCGGTCTTGTGCCAGGAGTCAGGGCTGTTCAGGAAGTGCATCAGACGCGGCCAGCGGCCCGAACCCGAGGGCAGACGCACGGGCAGGACCAGGGCACCACGACGTGAATCGGCGCCGCCGGTGAACACGACGGCCAAAGGCCCGGTGTGGTCCCACCACGTCGCGGCCCGCGTCTTCGGTGTCTTCTTCGCCGTCACCTCGCCCGTCTCGACGCGTCCCGAAGGCCGCATAGGCGTGGGCAGGTGCCGGGGTTGCGCGAGCACCGCGATCCCTGCAGGAAGCTCGGCGACCTGCTCCGGGGTGGTGACCGTACGGTCGAGGCTGCGGTGACGGTAGGCGTCCAGGTGCCCGGCCAGGGTGCCGTGCAGCCGGAACGTTTCCCACTTCCGGGAGGTGGTGTGGGAGCGGGCGCGGCCGGGGATGCGGGTGTAGTCCCACCACCGGCCAACCTTCGGCCGGCCGAATCGGCAGCCGGAAGAGTCCGGGAACAGATGCCGGCTCACCGCCGTCTCGAAGACTTCGTCTGCCTGGTGCATCACCAGCGCTTTGGTGAGGTGATGGGCGAGATGTTGGGACTTTTCCATGTGCCGGTAGGCGCGCCGTTCCATCCCTTCCCGGGACAGACCCAGCTCCAGCCGCCAGGCTTTCGCATCCGTGTCCCGGCGGACGTCGCCGGCCCAGTACGCATCGACCGCATCCCGCACATCGCGCTGCAGGGCCCGTTTCACGGACCACATCGCGGAAAACAGGTCCTCGGTCCGATGCCGGGTGGCGGGGTCGTGAACATCGAGCGGCAGACGGATCACCGCAAGCTCGATATCCACGCTTCGTGTCCAGCGTTTCTTCTTGTTCTTGCCTCGGTATCGGCGGGCGGGAGGTGCAACATCGGAGGCAGGCACCGGGTCATGCAGCTTTGCAACCTTCAATGACCCACCTCCTTTTTTGTGTAGCAACAACCGGGATCTGTCCGCAGTTTGACCAGTGCGGCAACCAACACCAAAGCTACAAGGCCCCACTGACAACGCCCCGCGCAACGAGGGGACTTCGGTCTCTACGATGGCGTACATGCGCCTGCGTCTTGCCCGCTGCACCGCGGGCGACCTTCGTGCCTGGACCGGTCTGACTGGCCCGCAAATGCAGCATCTCGTCGGACAGCTGTGGGAACTCGCACCCGATACGGGCAGAGGCCGGCCCTGGGCACTGCGGTTCGCCGACCGTGTCCTGCTCGTCGTCCTCGCTTACCGGACCAACCTCACCATGCAGCAGCTCGGAGCCCTATTCGGCGTCTCTCACGCCGCTGCACACCGCGCCCTCGTCCGGCTCGCCGAACCGCTCGCCGAGCTCCTCGGACCACCGCCCATCGACCGGCGGGAATTGTGGGTGGTCGACGGCACCTCATCCCCGCCCATGACCAGCAGCGCACCGCGAAGAGCAAAAACTACCGGCGCAGCGTCAACGTGCAAATCGTCTGCCGGGCCCGCGACCGCCGTATCGTCGCCGTCGGAGCCGCCTGGCCGGACAACCGCAACGATGCGGTCGTCTTCCGGGAAACCCTCGCCAAAACACTGCCCGACCATCCCCGGCTCTCCGGTGACGGCGGCTACCGCGGATCCGACCGCATCCGAACACCACGCCGCGGACCCGACGGCCGCATCATCAAAGACCGCAACTACCGAAGGTTTCGTAAACGCCGGGCCGTGGCGGAACACACCATCGCCCGGCTCAAGGACCACCAGATCCTCCGCCAATGCAGACGCCACGGCGAGGCGATCAACCACGCCGTCGCCGGCGTCGCCGCACTCCACAACCTCAAGCTCGACATCCGGTAAGCCAACCACCCCTCGCGGGGCAGCAGGTCCCGGCCGGCATTACGTGATGGCTCTTAG
>NZ_LMWH01000043.1 GCF_001507435.1 Streptomyces sp. NRRL F-5122 | reverse complement strand
GCCGTAGCCGCTCTGCGGCGGCACGGGGACGCCCGGCTGCGGGAAGCCGTAACCGGCCTGCGGGTGCGGGGCGTCGGCGGCCGGGGGGGCGGGGACGTCGGGCTGGGGGAAGCCGTAGCCGGCCGGCTGGGGGACGGGCGCGCCGGGCTGGGCCTGCTGCCAGGCGGCGGCCGCGGGCTGCCGTGGCTGCGGCTGGGCCGGCTGCTGCTGAGGCGGGACGGCCGGCTGTGCGGGTGCCTGACCCTGTGCGGCGGGGGGGGGGGGGGCCACCTGGGGCGTGGGGGGCCACTGAGCCGCCGGGCCGGGCGCGGCCGGCTGGTAGGCGGGCGGCAGGGGCGGGAGCGCGTTCTGCGGTACCGGCGGCGGAGTCCAGCCCTGCGGCGGCTGCACGTCCCCCGAGGCATCCGGCTGTGCGCCCTGCGCCGTCCCGCCCTCCGCGGGGGTGGCCGGTTCCGTCCCGTCCTCGTCGGAGGCGCCCTGACCCTGGGCTTCCGCGGAGTCGGTGTCGCCGGCGGTGACCGGGGTGTCGGGGGTCCGGGACGCGGTCTCCGGCGCCGGTTCCGGCGCCGGAGCTTCAGGGGACGAGGAATCGTCGGACGGCTCAGCCGTGTTCTCGCCCGTCTCGTCCCGGTCGGATCCGGAGTCGCTCGCGTCCTCGGCGGCGGAAGCCTGCTGAGTGTCGGCAGCGTCCGCACCGCTGTCGGTGGTGTCGGCGGTCTCCGCGTCGTCGTCCGAGGCCTGGGCGCCGGTGCGCGGCGAGGGAGCGGACAGCTCGAAGTCCGCGGCGTCGCCCGCGCCTTCACCGCCCCGTGACGTGTCGTCCGGGTCGGCCGCGGCGTTCCCGGCCGCATGGCTCGCGGCGGCCGCCTGCTCGAACTCGTGCTGGAGCGCGGCCGCGGAGAAGCGCATCGTGGCGGCGTTCTGCGCGTCCCGGGCAGAGGGCGGGGCCGCCGGCACCTCGGCCGGTGGCGTCCACACGGGGAAACCCTCGTCGGACCCGGCGTTCGGCACCTCGGCCGGGGTCACGGCCGGCGTCGTGGGCGCGGGCACCGCGGGTGCGCCCCCTTCGGTAGGGGGAGCCGGTGGCGCGGGCGGAACGGGAGCGGCGGGAACCGAAGGCTCCGCGGCCTGCTGCGACGACGTCTCCGCCGACCCGCCCGATGCGTTCTGCGTGTACCAGGCGGGCGCCGCGTAGTCGATGGTGAACTCGCCCGTCATGTCGACGGCGGACTCGGCGTCGGACTGGTCATCGTCGGGTGAAGCCCAGCCCCCGCGGATCCCGTTCCGATCGCTGCTCACAGTTCCTCCTGGTGTGGTCGAGCACCCTCATACCGTGCTGGGGCGACCGCTCTTGTTGTACAAAGTCGTCCGACGTCGTCCGATTCCGCCCGGCACGTCCCCCGGGCGCCGACGGCTCTCACAGGTTCCGGTGCGGCGCCCACTCCCAGCCTAATCACCGCGAGCGTTCCCGGGGCAGGCCCGCCCGTGGCCCGACGCGCGGCCGAGTTGTCACACCCTGCTCGTACCTGACGCACGGACAGCTGAAGACCGTTCACGAAGCGAACACCAAGGACGGTCAATCCGGACCAAAAAGGGGAGCGAACCGGTCACAACCACCTCATGGCGGAACGCTGTTGTTCACGACCTGCCGGGGAGGGCCGTCACACGGTCCATCCTCCGTGGTGTACCCAACAATCCGGTCTCGGAGTCCGTCGGCCGGGTGACTTCGGCCGGGTCTCCGTTCCCGTTACGGGGACGGGACCTCCGTGGAGGCCGTACTGCACATGGAGGTCGATGCCACGCCGCTGCGGGGCTCGCGCTCCACGGCAGGTGCCGGTCCCGGCTCGGTTGCGGGTGGCACCACCACGACCCTCCTCCGCCGGGCGCGCAACTCCCGGGCGGTGCCGAACCGTTCGGAGCCGAACCGTTCGGAGCCGGACCGGCCGCGGCGGACCGGACCTGCCCGACGGCATCACGACTGACGGGGCGGACGCCGTCCTCCCTATGAGTGTCGCGTTCTGCCGCACGGCCGGATCGCCGCCTCGGGCGACCGCCGGAGCGGGGCGCGCGACCGGTCCCCGGCCAGGGACCCCGAGGACGCGGATCGCGCCGCACCGGGCTCACTCGGAGGCGACGCCCTCGGTCCGCGGCCCCTCTTCAAGATCGAACTCCCCGTCCCGAGCCCCCAGCACAAAGGCCCGCCACTCCGCCTCCGTGTACCGCAGTACCGTGTCGGGGTCGAGCGAGGACCGCATGGCCACCGCCCCGCCGGGGAGGTAGGCGATCTCGACCCGCTCCTCGTGCGCCTCCGTGCCCGGTGCGCTCTGCCACTCGACGTCCGAGATGTCGAGGGCGTACAGCTCGTCCCGCTCCCGGTCCTTGCGCGCCTTGACGTCCTCGTCCGCTTCTTCCGTCATGGCGAAGCGACCCCTTCCCGACGTGCGGATGATCCAGGGCTCACCCTAGTGGCCGCCCACCGGCGCGCGGGCTGTTCACGGGACCGCGGTCAAGGGCGTCGTCATCGGCTGGTACGCTGTGTGACGGCCGTTCGTGTACGCGCCCCCGGGCCCTGCCCAGGACCCTCGCGGGTCTCCAGGGAACCGAAGGACGCGCTCAGCGGATCCCCGCCGCCCGAGTCACAGAAGCTCCCCTGAGAAGCAGACCAGGGGCACTCGGCGGCACTCATGAAGACTACGAGGAGTACGCGTGTCGCTCGACGCCGCCACGAAGAAGCAGATTGCCGCCGAATTCGGCACCAAGGAGGGTGACACCGGCTCCCCCGAGGTCCAGGTCGCGCTGCTGTCCCGCCGCATCTCCGACCTGACCGAGCACCTCAAGACCCACAAGCACGACCACCACTCCCGCCGTGGTCTGCTGATCCTGGTCGGTCAGCGTCGCCGCCTGCTGCAGTACCTGGCCAAGAAGGACATCCAGCGCTTCCGTGTGCTGGTCGACCGCCTCGGCATCCGCCGCGGTGCGGCGGGCGCCCGGTAAGACGCCGTGAAGGGAGCGGTTCCCGTACGAAGGGGGCCGCTCCCTTTGCTGTACATGCGGACTGTCACCCACGCTTTGTAGTGTGGTAGCACAACGCCAGATGTACGAAGCAGTGCGAGGAACGCCCGGACGGACCGGGCGCCGCCCCGCACACCGAACGAGGGGAAGCGCACCTCGCCGCCGCCGGTCCTCGGTAGTGGCCCCCGGGGGAAGAGAACCCCGGGTGCTTCGATCGAAGACCGGCCCGCACCGGAAGGAGCGCTTCTCC
>NZ_LMWH01000042.1 GCF_001507435.1 Streptomyces sp. NRRL F-5122 | reverse complement strand
GCCAAGGCCGATGAGTCCGATCTGCATGTCAGTTCACTTCTTCCTGAGCTCGCGGTACTTGGCGACGAGGGCTTGGGTGGAGGTGTCGAGGCCGGGGACGTCCGCGCCTTCGGTCAGCGTGGGCTCGACGTCTTCACATGTCGGCTGCACCTGGGGGAACCGAACGACCGGTGAAGATTCATAGTCACGTTGGCGGCCCTCTGTCTGGCATGACTCCTGAACGAATCCAAGCCATCGCGCGGATGTCTGCTGACCGCGACGGCACCGCCCAGATTGTGCGGTCGTTCGAGGTCGGCCTTTCGAGCGCCTCACGCGCCCACACAAAGCACGACTAGGAGACAGCTGTTACCACGCGATAAGGCCGTGAGCGTCAGGGTGAAGACAGCGACGCGGGTATCGACGCTACCGATGTTCGTCCGCGGTCGACCGTCCGGGTCCACCGACGACTTCGCCCAGTTGAGCTCGATCGGAAACGACGACGAAGGTAACCCCCACACCGTGGGCGGGGCGCGTCTCGGGAGGCCCCGCAATGATCACCAGCGTTCAGCTGACGCGGCTCGGGCTTACGGATCGCCCCGATATCTCCGCCAGGGACGTCGATGCATACGCGAGTCCTGGTAACGACGGGTCCTAACCGCATAGACCACGGACCCTCGTCGGCGGTGTGGCGCGGCTACATCACGAGTGACGCGAGACGAGACCCCCATTACGACGACGTTACGGGGGCCTCTGCTGTCTCTGAGTCTCTATGGGCGAACCTGGATAATCGTCTTGCCCTTGATCCGCTCGGTCGGATTGAAGGCGGCGACGGCATCGTCGAGGTCAGCCACGTTGGCGATGTTTGTTCGCAGTCGTCCATCCCGGACCCTCTGAACAATCTCACGCAGTTGGGCGCGATCGGACTCGACGACGAAGTCGATTGCCAGGCCGTCAGCAGGGCGCGCCTCCGGCGGTCCGGCGATGGTCACCAGCGTCCCTCCAGCGCGAATCACGCCCACAGATCGCTTCCCGATGTCTCCGCCAATGATGTCGAACACCAGATCGACCTTGCCGACATTTTCCAGGGTGTCGCTGTCGAGGTCGATGAACTCCTTGGCGCCGAAGTCGAGCGCCGTCTGGCGATCAACTGTGCGCCCGGTGCCGATGACATAGGCACCCGCCTCTCGTGCGAGCTGGGTCACCATCGATCCGACTCCGCCGGCCGCACCATGCACCAGGATGCTCTGCCCTGCCTGCAGACGGCCGTGATCGAACAGACCCTGCCACGCGGTCAGGCCGGAGATCGGTAGGGACGCGCCTACTGTGAAGTCGACATCGCCCGGCAGCGGTGCGAGGTTGCGTGCCTCGACGGCCACGTACTCCGCGAGTGTGCCGTCGCGGGTCCAGTCTGTCAGGCCGAATACCCTTTGCCCCACCGACAGCCCCGTCGTGCCGTAGCCAAGGGCGGTGACCACTCCGGCCAGCTCGTGCCCGGGAATCGAAGGTGTCCGGTCACGGCCGAGGCGATCAGTCCAGTTCGAGGGCCACGACAGCTCGCCTGGGGTGAATCCCGACGCATGAACCTGAATAAGGGCGTCGTTCCCCGCCGCTTCCGGTTCCGGTCGCTCTACCAGCGTCATCCCGGCCGTTCCCGCAGCCTGATCCGTCACCACAATGGCTTTCATCCTGCACCTCGCTATATCCAGTCCATGCCCGCGCGGGACTCTCGCTTTACCAGTAATAGCGGCGCCAGACCTCAGTGTCTTACCAAGCCAATCGGTCGGCATCGAAGACACTTACACCCAGAAGAAGGGCACCCAGTCAGTCGGGGTGACCTTCCTGTATTCGGGGCTGCCTGGCGATGTCCGCACCTCCCAGACCATGGGAATGCTCACCTACTCCACCGCCGTTGGGCACGCCTACCGTTGTCTGTATCTGCACGTGGGAATGGACGGACGATCGCAACCGGTCTCGTGCGGTCGAGGTGCCTAACGCCCCAATCGACCGCCTGCACGCTCGCTGGGTTGAAGTCGATCCGCAACGGTAAGCCTGTATGGGAGTGATCTTCATAGGCCGTTTCCTCGACCTGGGTATCGGCTCCTTCTACCCGATGACGGCAGCGCGCCGATCCAGGTTGGACGGAATCTGGGAGCATCCACGCAGTCACGTCACCATGTCGGCCCGTCCAGCGTTGTACGGACGGGCAGGGCGCTGGCCGACGTCCAGGGCATCACCCGGGACAGGTCACGGTGTATACGGTCGGCTTCACCGCGTACCTGGTTGGGGACGTCGCCCCGTTCGGCGACGAGGCGGCTGAAGATGGGGGTTTCCTGGAACACAGTTGCAGTCTCTTTCTGCGGGTGGCTGGCCGTGGATGGGGCGGTGTGGGTGAGGCTGCCGAACTGCTTTATCACGTAGGTGGGTCCCGGCCTACCCTCGGCATGGGACGACTACACAACCCCGCCCGCAGCACCGCCCCGCAAGGAGTGGCCGGAACTTCACAACACCCGCTTACTGGTCATCATTTAGGGCGTGCAGAAGAACGACACGCTGATTCCGGTTCTGGGGCCGATCGTTGTAGTAGGCCTCGGCGACCAGGAAAGACGCGGCGCCAGCCGTCGCTGTAGTGCGTGATGTCCATGACGGCGGTCAGGCAGATCCTGCAGCTCAGCGAACCGCTTACCACATGACTGCGCCCGCGAATCGGACATCAGCGTGTTGTTCTTCTGCACGCCCTTACGACCTCATGCACGATAGGAGTTGACGCTCTCCTAACCTGGAATCCATGCTGATCACAGCCGCGCCTCTTGACAGCAGACTGCACTGGCGTTCCCACATTCTTATCGCGCACAAGGTCGTTAGGGCTCGCAGAGAATTAACTTGTGGGCTCCGGGACTTGACATCCCAGGTTAGCGCGATACCTGCCCGCATGTTGTTCTTCGGCAAGCCCTTAGGCACCAAGACCCACTACCGCAGGCGTACGGCAGCCAGCCACGGAAATTGCCCTGCTGTCACGCAGAGGAACCTCTTCAAGCTGCATGCCAGCCGCTCCACCACTGCCTCCAGGACCCCACGCTGTTGTACGAGCAAACCGCCTTCCCCGGCGAACTCTCCACCGCTACTTGGCAGGTTGAGCACCTAAGGTGTCTGTGCGGCCACCGTATTAGTCGTAGGTGTGGAGGGGCTTGCCGGCGAGAGCGAGGTGGGCCTCGCCGAGCGCCTGGTTCTGCGTCGGGTCGGCATGGATGAACTGGGCCACCTCGGCCGGCAGCGCCTCCCAGTTGTAGATCAGCTGCGCCTCGCCGACCTGCTCGCCCATGCGGTCGCCGACCATGTGGACGCCGACCAC
>NZ_LMWH01000041.1 GCF_001507435.1 Streptomyces sp. NRRL F-5122 | reverse complement strand
CTGGCTTGGTCGATCCGGTTGGACCGGTGGGTGTGCCAGCACTCGGAGCACTGGCGGGAGGTGTTCCTCGGGTCCACGTGTACTACGGGGACACCTGCCGTGTATCACCGGATCAAGGCCGACTTCGACCTCGGAGCACAGGCGGCCGTCCGCACCATCAAGTCCCGAGCTCTGACAGCTGCCTCTCGTGCCGTCCTGTCGCAAGGGTGATGGGCCCTGCGAGCCGTACCGCACACCGGTCCGCCTGGCCGCCGGAACCCAGCTGACCTGCGCCGCAACCCCGTAGGGTGATGTCCGAATCCCGCCAGCAACGGTGCCCGTGAAGCGTGAAGGTGGAGGACGAGACGATTCCGGGTCAAGAGGAGGCGACGATGACCGCCTACACGACGATCACCAGCCCGCTGGGTGAGCTGCTCCTGGTGGGTGAGGAACACGGCGACGACATCGATCTTGCCTCGCTGTCCATGCCCGGCCAGAAGAACGCACCGGCCGTCCGCCCCACATGGCGGCGGGACGCGGCACGGTTCGCGGACGTGGCACAGCAGTTGAGCGCGTACTTCGACGGACGACTCACCGAGTTCGCCCTCACCTTCGCGGCAGCCGGCACCGAATTCCAGCAGCGGGTCTGGCGCGAGTTGGAGCGCATCCCGTAGGGCACGACCACCACGTACGGTGCCCTTGCCGCACGACTCGGCCTGGCGCGGGACCGTATTCAGGCCCTGGGCGCGGCGATCGGCGCGAATCCGCTGCTGCTGGTGCGTCCATGCCACCGTGTCATCGGCGCGGACGGCTCGATGCGGGGCTATGCGGGCGGCGTCGAGCGCAAGGTGCACCTGCTCACCCATGAGGGCGCTCTGCCGCCGAGCCTTGTCTGAGGCCGAACACAGGTCAGGGCACGGCGAGTTCGCGACCTTCGCTGTGAGGTCCCCTGCTGTCGGACCATGACCGTCCCGCACGGCAAAGCGATGTCCGAATACCGCCGGACAGAGCGGTGTGAAAGCCGCAAACTGGTCAGCGGTACAGCATCCCATGAGAGCTCATGAAGGGACACCGGACCAATGACTCTGTACACGACGATGGACAGTCCGCTGGGTGAACTGCTGCTGGTGGGCGAGGAGTCGGGCACAACCGAGGGCGGTACCGCCCTTGCCTCGCTGTCCGTGCCCGGCCAGAAGCACGGAATGTTCGTCCAGGACGGCTGGATCGAGAAGCCGGAGGCGTTCACCGCGATCGTCGCCCAGTTGCGCGCGTACTTCGACGGAGGTCTGACCGTCTTCGACCTCGAGTACGTCACCAGTGGCTCGGCCTTCCAACGGCAAGTGTGGGCGGCGGTGGAGAGCATCCCGTACGGCGCAACCCTCACCTACGGCGACCTCGCCCGGCAGATCGGCGCCCCCGCCGCCGTCCGGGCGGTGGGCGCGGCGATCGGAGCCAACCCGCTGATGGTTGTGCGTCCCTGCCACCGCGTGGTCGGCGCCGGCGGCGCGCCGACCGGCTACGCCGGCGGGCTGCAGCGCAAGCAGCAGCTCCTCGACCTGGAACATGCCGGCCAACTCGCCTGAGGCGTCGCCCCGGCCTTGCACCATGCCCGTGAGTGCGGAGCCGGGGTGGCACCACCGTTCCCAAGGAGCCTTGCCATGATCGACACCACTCGGCCAACAGGGCCGGTGGACCGCAGGGTCGACGACAACGACTGGGCCGAACTCACCGACGAGCTCCACGAGTACGGCAACGCCCTGACCCGTCGGCTGCTCACACCGGAGGAGTGCCGCAAGATCGCCGACCTCTATGACGAGATCGCGCGCTTCCGAACGACCGTGGACATGGCGCGCCACCGCTTCGGCTCCGGTCAGTACCGTTACTTCACCCATGATCTGCCCGCCCCCGTACGGGAATTGCGCGAGGCGTTCTACCCCCGGCTGCTGCCCATCGCCCGGGACTGGGCCGACAAGCTGGGCAAGCCCGCCCCTTGGCCGGACAGCCTGGGGGAGTGGCTGGAGATGTGCCACGAGGCGGGGCAGGACAGGTCGGCACAGATTCTGCTGCGCTATGGCCCCGGCGACTGGAACGCCCTGCACCGCGACGTGTTCGGCGACATGCTCTTCCCGCTCCAGGTCGTGATCGGTCTCGACGCCCCAGGAGAGGACTTCACCGGCGGCGAGTTCCTCATGACCGAGCAACGCCCGCGTGCGCAGTCCCGAGGCTCGTCGACAACACTTCCGCAGGGGCACGGCCTCGTCTTCACCACTCGCGACCGGCCCGTCGCCGCAAAGCGGGGCTGGTCGAACGCCCCTATGCGGCACGGTGTGAGCACCGTCCGCTCAGGGCGCCGCCACACTCTGGGTCTCGTCTTCCACGACGCCGCATGACCGCCCCCATGCCCCCGTCCGGCAACGGGCCGAAGCGGCGGCTCCACACCTTGATCAGCCGGGACGGACGGCCCTACCTGAGCCTGAGCCCGGGCACTCTCGGTGGCCATCGCCGCACCCGGGTGTACGGACGGCTGGACTGTCCGTCCGCACTGCGGGCCATCGCCGGCGGTCACTACGTCACCCACAGGGTGCTCTTCGCGGACGAAGCCACCGCCGTCGAGGCCGGCTACCGCCCCTGCGCCGTGTGTCTGCCGACGGAGTACGCCCGTTGGAAAGCCGCGCGCCGGGCCACCCGACCATGAACCCGCCGACCGGTCAGGCGAGTTCGGCAAGCGCAAAGACATGTCGGCCGAAGGCATGTGGCTTGAAGCCGGCAGCATCGCGGCTCAAGTGGAGCTGACCGCGGTGACCTGGCCGGGGCCGGACGTCGATGAGGCAGTCCGGCGGCACAAGGCCACGAGCATGGCGGTGGGGGGTGGACCTGGGCCGAACGGGGCGTGTTCAGGCCTTCCGGCGACTCCCTGTGGCACTTCGTGACCGTAGAGTCCCTGGTCAGGTGCCCTATGGGCGCTCGGACGGTTCGGAGGGATAGCGGTGAGATTATGTGATTATTTGTGACGGATGAGAGATTAATTAGCTTTCAGTTACGTGTGGGCGTCTTTTCCGTTTTCGGCGTGACGGCCGGGCAGTATCAGTTCCAGCCCGGTCGCACCGGACCGGGCCAACTGACGGAGCTTCACGCACCGTCGCTCGGAAAGGACATGTGAGATGACTGACAGGTTCAAGCGGGCCGCGGCCCTGGGCGCGGCCACGGTTGCGCTGACTTCGGGCGCGCTGTTCGGAGCGGTCGGCACTGCCTCGGCGGCCCCGAGCCACCACCCCGGGCCGGACCACGGCCGGCACTGCTCGATCGGCCGGGGCTACTGGACCCAGACATGGATTCCGGGCCGCTGGGAGCACCGCCACTGGAGGCCGGGCCACGTCCAGCGCGTCTGGCACCCCGGCCACAGGGACTGCCGCCGCTAGTACCTGGGTCGGTCCGGTTCCGACCGGCACGGGGGGTCGCAGGTGCGGTCGGTACCGGTCAAGCACCTCTACCAGGTCCTGGAGGACGGCCAGGACCTGGTAGAGGGGAGGGGGGAGGGGGGAGAG
>NZ_LMWH01000040.1 GCF_001507435.1 Streptomyces sp. NRRL F-5122 | reverse complement strand
TCGAGCTGGTCTTCGAGGATGACGATGCGGCAGGCGGCCTCGATGGGGGTGCCCTGGTCGACGAGTTCGCGGGCGCGGGCGGCGATGCGCAGCTGGTAGCGGGAGTAGCGGCGGTGTCCGCCCTCGGAACGCAGCGGGGTGATCAGGCGGTGTTCGCCGAGAGCGCGGAGGAAGGCGGGAGTGGTGCCGAGCATCTCGGCGGCCCGGCCCATGGTGTAGGCGGGGTAGTCGTCGTCGTCGAGGATGTCGGCGGGGCGGGTACTGCGAGAGGGCATAGACCTCTTCTTTCGGGGGATGCGTCGGGGGGCCCGGGTGCCGTACGGCACCCGGGCCCCGAGCTTTCAACACCACCTACCGGCCGACTACGCCGGCCTTCTTTGTCCGCAGGTCCGCCTGGGAGGGCGGGGCAGCGGGGATCGCGGATGCGTGACCGGGGACCACCTTCCAATCCGGGGTCTTGCGGTACCCGGGCGGACTGCTTCCTCGCCCAGGCGATCCTGATGGCGTTCTGCTCCTTACCTTCGGTTACTCGGTTGTACTGCTGGCTACCGCGGGTACTGCTTGCGACCCCTTCGGGTCGCGTCCTGCTTGACCTGCTCGCACGGCAGTTCCTGTCTGCCGTGCCCACTTCGACTTCCGGGGTACGAGAGAAACGGTAACCCTGCGGACGGCCAATGTCTACCACCGTCGCGACAGATTTCCTCTTTGGTCCGTGCGGGTATTTCTTCCTCAAATACGACCGGAAGAGTGCTGTGCCTGGTTGAATCGCGGTCCGGCGGGCAAGCGCTGAGCCTGCCGGTACAACAGATCTCGGGTGGGGGTGACAGCGCATGACCGACATGCAGACGACCCGCACGGCGGCCCCGGCCGGCGCCCTGGTCGTGGTGGAGGGTGACAGTCCCGGCGACGTCGCCCGCGATCAGCCCGTATGTGTCGCTACCTGCCCTGGGGTGCGTATGGGCCAGGAGGGCATCACGACGCGTTCTTTCTCGCCCCCACCTCGGGTGGGCGGGGGCGGGAGGGGCAGGGTGGACGCCCTCGCCGTCCCTGTCAGGCTTCAGGGATTCTCGGGCGTCTGCCTCTTTGCCGGTTAGGGCCTGGCGCTACGAGGCGACCGTGCTGGTCGCAGTCCTGAATGAGTGGCTGTGACCAGCATGGGCCTGATATGTTCTAGCCGTCGATGTCGAGTGCCGTGCCGTACAGGTGGTCTACCTTCAACCGGATGACTACCCGGCGCTCGGCAACCAGCTGCTCCAGGAACGCACCTTCATCTTCCGGCTTCGCTGCTTGCGGGATCATCTCAAGGAGTTCCCGCCCGACGGCGTCGCCGGGAACGGTCGTGCTTTCAGAGACCTCGGCCTCGCCTTCAGCGACAGCGAACGACCACACGTCGCCACCTTGCACATGAAGCGCCGCACGTGGGTTACGCCGCAGATGCCCGACCTTGACCCGGTCGGCCGTCGTCGAGAACCGCACCATGCGGGCTTCGGGATCCCAGCTGTACAGCATGGTGGTCAGGTGGGGGTGGCCACTGCGCTTGACGGTGGCGAGTGTGCCGAACTGCTCCTTGCCAAGCAGGCTGGAGAGGGCTTCGTCGGACAGTGGGCGAGGTGCTGGTCCTTGAGTCATGACGTGATCAACGTGCATGGCCGCCACGCCTTTCACGGACGTAACTCCAAGACCACTTTCACAACAGACCCTAGCTTGATCTTTAACGTTTGGGCCGTTGGCCAGCCGCTGAATGCGGTCGAGTTGACGTCAGGCTGCGTGGGACCATTTCGGCATGCGCCTGGTAGCTGACGGAGCCACGCCGGCCTCGCGGCTGGTACTGGTGAAGTACCTCGAGTCTGACGACGGATACGCCTTCGAGCTGGCGAGTCCCCTCTTTCTGGCCGCCAGTGATCGAATCGCTTTCGAAGACGGCAGGCTTGTTGTCGTGCGGGCCAGTGGAGAGCGACTGTCACCGGCCGGCGACTGGTCCACTCGTTGCGGACCCGGGTCTCTGCGTTGCCGGTAGAAGCCATGCCTCGAACGGCGTGTCGTACTTGATCACTCGGTTCGGTATCCGCCGTACATGGAAGCGGCCTTCGTCTGAACATGTGCTCCGACCAAGAAACACACACGTCCAGCACGAAGGCCGTGAGGATGAGTCTGCTGCATCGCGATGTCCGGCAGGAGCTGACAGCCCAACTGTCACGCTTCCGGGGTGAGTTCTACGCCTGTCTCGCCGCTCGTTCGGATGCTCTGTTCGAGCTGGCCGACGCGGTCTTGTGCGGTGACGGGCCAGTGAGGTCGCTGGTAGAGCTGTCGCTGGTGGGCGAACACCGCCGTGGACACGGAGGACTCTACGCCGCCGTCTCAAAGGGTCGGGTCGACGCGGATCGGATGCGGCAGGCCCTGGCCGCGGTGCCGCTGCCGCGGGCCGTCGATGGCCGGCTGGTCCTGGCCGTCGATGTCACGTGCTGGCTGCGGCCGGACGCCCACACCTCACCCGAGCGGATCCTGTGCCACACCTACGGCCGGGGCAAGGACCAGCACATCCCCGTTCCCGGGTGGCCGTACTCGATCGTGTGCGCGCTGGAGCCGGGCCGCAGCTCGTGGACCGCCCCGCTCGACGCTCTGCGTCTGGCACCTGGGGACGACACCGCGACCGTCACCGCCCGGCAGTTGCGCGAACTGGTCGAGCGGCTGATCACCGCAGGCCAATGGCAGACAGGCGACCCGGACGTCCTCGTCGTCGCGGACGCCGGATACGACGCACCCCGCCTGGCCTACCTCCTGCGGGACCTGCCGGTCCAGGTGCTCGCGAGGATGCGGTCGGACCGTGTTCTGCGCAGGCAGACCCCGCCGCGGCAGCCTCAAGCCATGGGCCGGCCGCCCCGGCACGGCGGTGAGTTCGTCTTCGGGCAGCCCGACACCTGGGGCACCCCGGACACCCACACCATCACCGACACGCGCCTCTACGGCACCGCCACAGCCCGGTCCTGGGACCGGCTCCACCCCAAACTCACCCACCGCTCTTCCTGGGCAACCGCCGACGACACCCTTCCGATCGTCGAGGGGACCGTGATCCGCCTGGACATCGAGCATCTGCCCAGCGGAGCCACCCCGAAGCCGGTCTGGCTTTGGTGGTCGGGCACCGGCGCCACCGAAACGGACAGCGACCGACTCTGGCAGGCATACCTGCGACGCTTCGACATCGAGCACACATTCCGCTTGTTCAAACAAACCCTCGGCTGGACCTGCCCTAAGATCCGCACCCCCGAGGCGGCCGACCGATGGACCTGGCTGATCCTCGCGGCCTACACCCAACTGCGACTCGCCCGGCCGTTAGCAGCCGACCGGCGGCGCCCATGGGAGAGGCCCGTATCCTCGGACAGACTCACCCCGGCACGTGTCCGCCGCGACTTTCGGCACATCCGCCCCAAGGTCCTCTGCCCGGCCGGGGCACCGAAACCACCCGCCCCGGACCTGGAAGACCACCCGGCCGAAAGAACGTCCGACCTACCCCACGCCACGACGTCCACACACCCCGCAAGACAGGTACCACAACGCCCCGGACCAAGAAGTCGACCACTCCGCGACCCCGCCGCACAGGTTAAAGATCAAGCTAGCCTCGATCTTTCGTGACGGTCCGTCGGTTCATTTGGCGGGCCGTTTCGGCTTGTTGCGCATGTATCGGGCAGGGTGAGTACCCGGCTGTCGCGT
>NZ_LMWH01000039.1 GCF_001507435.1 Streptomyces sp. NRRL F-5122 | reverse complement strand
CGGCTACCGTCCAGGGCCTCCGGACAAATTGTTCGGAGTGTTTGGACGGCGGGGTTTGGTCATGACCTGTTGGCCCTCGTGGCAATGGGTCCGCCGTTTCCGCTGCTCCGCAGCCGGGTTCCCGCATGACCCGGCTGCGGGGCGGTGGGTCCCCCTCGTTCGGACGCTGTTGCGGTGCGGGAGGTTTGGTCGGTGTGGTTCACCGCCGGCCGGGCTCTCTCGCCGCAGGTGCAGGACGCGGCCCAGGGCGGCGGTTCGGAGGTTCGCTCTCCGGCCGCCTGGGGCTCGGTGCCCGTTCTGTTCGACCGTTCCTTTGACAGGATGAAAGGTGTTTCTTCCATGAACATGGACCAGCTTGAGGCCGAGACCGCGGAGCTGCTGCCCGGGCGGGAGGCGCTGGGGAAGTTCTCGTTCAACTTCACCAAGATGACGAACATCACGAAGAAGGTCGCTCACGTGGACGCGCACAACGAGTCCGAGGCGGTCAACTCGTGCTCGCCGTACGCGGTCGCGCAGTCCCAGGCTTCGCAGGCCATCAGCGTGCGGCAGTAAGGCCCGCTGGTGGTGCAGGGCCGCTTCGTGCAGCGGAACGCGGCCCTGCACCCCGCCGGTTGCGGCTCGCCGGCCCGTGTCTCACCTGTTGTGTGACTTGGGCCCGTGTCCCGCTCACTTACTGTCGAATGCGGTCCTGTATCCAGCCCGCTGTGAGGGCGTGGGTCCTGCGCTCCGCCCACTGCGGGACGTGGCCTTGGACTCCGCCGACCGCGGCAGCCGGTCCCGTCCAAAGGGCGTGAGTCCCACGTCTGGTTTGCGGTGTGTGTGATGCAGGGCGTATGCGGTGTGGTGTGCCGGTTGTGGATGGGATGTTTCGCGCGGAAGCGGCATGGGCTTCAGGTCTGACGCCATCCCAGCCACCCCGTGCCTTCGTTGTCTTCCCTGTCCAGGCCGCCCGCACTGCCTGCCGTGTGGTCGCTCGCTGTATGCGGTTGCCGTGTGACGTACGGTGCACCGCCCGGGCCCGCACCCCTCAGACGCGGTCCTTATCCCTTATGCCGGTTCAGCTTCGACAGCCCGTCGGCCGTCTCGGCCGTGGCAGCCCTCGTTGGTCGTGTCGGCCAGGGACGGTCGTGGTGGTGGCTGGATCGCCTTCCCCTGTTTGTGTATTGGAGTAGTGAATGACGGCGTCCGATGGGAACCGTGGCCGCAGCGGGCGGCACCGTCAGTCCGCCCACATCTGGAACCAGTTGACGGTGCGCCAGGACGCTGTCGATGCCGGTGTCTCGGGTGCGGCCACGTACTCGGCACCGCCAGTGGCCGAGGCGCGCAAGGTGTCGAGGACGCCCACGGCGCCCTCGGCGTACGCGCACTCCACGCACCCGGCGTCCACCACGCACCCGACACCTTCGGCGTACCCGGTGCAGGGAGCGGATGCGGCGTATGCGATGGACGCGTTGAGGCTCGCGGATTCGACGATGCCGGAGGGTGCCGGCATGCTCCCACACCCTGCCACTCCCTCATACTCTGACGTGCCCTCAACCGTGCCGCCGGGTGAGGCCGTTCCTGGGCAGTCAGCCGGCCCCTCGCACCATTCTGTGCCTGCGCATCCTGCCGGATTCGCGCATTCCACTGTGCCTTCGGCTGTGCCGTTGAGCGCGTTTGTGTCTTCGGGCGCTGCTGTGCTTTCGGATTCCGGTGTGTCTGAGGCCGTGTCGTCGGGTGCGGGGGTGATGGTTCCGCGGTTGTGCGAGGGCCTGGAGCTGTTGGGGGAGTATCAAGGGTCGGGCTCTGTGGTGCGGAAGTTTCTGCTGCGGAGGGGGGATGGGCAGGTCATTCAGGTGTCGCGGCTTTTGTATTTGGTGGCGGGGTCTGTGGATGGTGTGCGGGATGCGGAGGCGATTTCGCATCGGGTGAGTGGCCGTTATGGGCAGGAGGTGTCGGCCGAGGATGTGGTGTTTTTGGTGGAGCGGAAGTTGACTCCGATGGGGGTGACGCTCCCGCCCGGTGGGGATGGCCGGGGGCCGGCTCCGCGGTCGGATTTGTTGTTGGCGTTGAAGGGTCACCGGGTCGTTTTCGGTGAGCGGTGGGTCGCTCGTATTGCTGGGGTGTTGGGGTGGCTGCATTCACCGCTGGTCGTGTCGTTGGTTTTGGTGGCGGCGGTGGTGATGGATGGCTGGTTGTTCGGGGTGCATGGGGGGATCACGGCGGTGCTGCAGGTGTTGGAGCAGCCGTTGTGGATGTTGATTCTGTTTGGGTTGACTGTGGCGTCGTTGGTGTTTCATGAGTTCGGGCATGCGTCGGCCTGTCATTACAGCGGGGCGGTGCCGGGGAAGATCGGTTGCGGGATTTTCTTGATCTGGCCGTCGATGTATACGGATGTCACGGATGTGTACCGGGTGGGGAGGGCGGGCCGGCTACGGACGGGCTTGGGGGGTGTGTATTTCAACGTCATTTTCATGCTGGTGTTGACCGGCCTGTACCTCGTGACGGGTCAGCCGTTGTTTTTGGCGGCGGTGTATCTCGCGCATTTCGAGGTGCTGGAGCAGCTGATGCCATTGGTGCGGCTGGACGGTTATTACATTCTGGGTGATCTGGCGGGCGTGCCGGATCTGTACGGCAAGGTCAAGCCGATCCTGATGGGCCTGTTGCCGGGGCGGCGGCGGGAGGCGGCCGCGATGCTGGGGCTGAAGCGGTCGGCGCGGATCGTGGTGACGGTGTGGGTGGCGGTCATGGTGCCGCTGCTGCTGGCCGAGGTCGGCTATGTGTTGTGGAACCTTCCCCGGCTGGTGGCGACCGCCGGGCGGGCGCTGGCCGCGCAGGTGTCGGGCACTCTCGAGGCGTTCGCCGGTCTGCAGGTGTGGGCGGGGCTGGTGGGTGTGATCGGCACACTGATGCTGCTGTGTCCGATGGCGGGTGGTTGTTATCTGGCGGGCCGGATCGTGGTGCGGGTGTGGCGGGCGGGCCTACGGGTCACGGAGGGCCGACCGGTGATGCGGCTGGCTGTGGTGGGGGCGGTGGTGGCTGTGGGTGCGGTGCTGGGGGTGGCGTGGGTGCGGGGGCTGACACCGAAGCCGCTGCCGGCGGCCGCGCCCGTGACCCCGGTGCTGCAGCCCGGTGTGCCCGCCCCGCACCCTGCACCGACCACCTCCACGGCCGGCCCTTCCCCCGCCCCCTCGCACCCGGCTCGCCGCCCCGCCGTGCCACCGTCCGGTCGGCCGGCAACCGTGACCCCGCCCGTTGCCTCCAGCGCCGCCCCAGCCTCATCAAGTCCGGCCACCGTCTCCCGGACGCCGAGTGCGTCTCCTACGCGCACCCACCCCACGCCGGATCCATCGGGGAGCAGCCCGACCCCGTCCGCGACCGGCACGCCTCCCACCGGCTCACCCTCACCTTCACCGTCCGCCTCCACCTCGCCCACACGTTCACCCTCACCATCAGGAACGTCGCCATCGGTGCCGGGGCCGCGGGGTTCTGGCGGCACCTGACGCCGCTCGGTGGCCCTGACGGCAAGCAGCACTTGGGCCCCGCTGCCTACCGTGAGCAGCACCTTTCCACCCCCCTGACACTCGCCCAGCCCTCCATCCCTCCGCATTTGCCCACCCCCGCGGCCCCCGTGGTCACCCCTCTCACTCTTGTCTTCACCTTCACGCAGGTCACTTTCGGTGCAGGCGTCGTGGGTCTCTTGGCCTTGTCCGGCGTCTGCTCTACCGCCTTTATGGCAGGAGGAAATTTTCATGAATCATCGCAAGTCTTCGACGCGTCGTCGTTCGCGGTCGGCTGTCGGTCTCGGTCTGGGGGTTGCGGCGAGTGCGACGTTGTCTCTCGTGGCGGCCA
>NZ_LMWH01000038.1 GCF_001507435.1 Streptomyces sp. NRRL F-5122 | reverse complement strand
CGCGGACTGCGGCACGCGGTCCAGGAAGAGGGCGTGGTCGGAGGAGATGATGCGGTTGCCGTCGATCTCCAGACCCGGCAGCGACTTCGGCACGGAACCAGTCGCCAGGAGGACGTGGCGGCCCTGGATCCGCTGACCGTTCACGTCGACGGAGGTCGCGGAGGACAGACGGCCCTCACCCTCGATGTACGTGATGTTCCGTGACTTGACAAGCCCCGTCAGCCCCTTACAGAGGCTGTCGACCGTCTCGTCCTTGTAGCGCTGCACCGCGGGCATGTCGATGCTCTCAAACGTGGCCATCACGCCGAAGCGCTGTGCGTCGCGGGCTTGGTCGGCGATCTCGGCAGCATGCAGAAGGGCCTTAGCAGGGATGCATCCGTTGTGCAGACAGGTACCGCCCAGTTTGTGTTTTTCGATCATCGCGGTGCGCAGGCCCAGCTGCGCCCCACGCAGAGCGGCAGCGTATCCACCGCTGCCGCCTCCCAGAACAACGAGGTCGAAGTCTTCGACAACGTCGGTCATGCAGTTCCTCCCGGTCGTCGTGTTGGTTCTTGCGCAGCGGGTTGCAGGCCGCTTGAGCGAAGCGGACGAACCGCTGCTGCATGTCCCGATAACGCGTCACTGTTGGCGGGTAAGGCCGTCGCGAATGCCGGCCTTCCGTGCCGTTGGGGATGAACCCGCACGAGCCTGCTTCCGTCCTGTCCGTCCTGTGGCAGTGGGGCGCAGTCGCACCCGCGCGTCCAAGTAAGACCTACCGGCGTCCACTCTGCATCTACTCCTCATCGTGATCTTCGAGATGCCCCTGAACCCGGAAGGGCTGGGATGCGGCTGCAGGTAGGAGACCTGGTTGAACGCCCAGCCAGGAGCGTGTATGCCGCGTAGATGTCGACGACGCACTCGCCGTCCGCCCGTCAGGTACTCAGGAGTGCCGGATGCCGCACACGGGAACACTTGTGCGCACGCGCGACAAGGAATGTTGGCGAGCACGTCGATTGTCGGGACTACGTCTGCACTCGGACCTGAGAGCGCGGCCGTCCGTGCACCAAGGGACCACACACCGGACGAGGCCGACCGCCTTGTTCCGCCACGACATGCATGGAGCAACTATGTCTCTGCGCGATGCAGCGGCTTACGGACATCTTCCCGCTACAGGCGCCGTGTCCGTCCAGCTGATCAAGTGGGTCAGCTCGCCTGGCCCGTTCACCGGCACCGAATCCGAGTACCCGTCGTCAACGAACTTCGAGGTAATGGCGATGCACACGGCAAGCCATCAGATCTCCACGGCGGCGGTCCTCACGGTCCACCGCCGCGCGTCAGATGCGGCGTTGGGCGGCGCCGTCAGCCCCGAGGGCCTCCTCGCTCTGTCCCGGACCAAGGTAGGAGCCGTGTCGCCGCCGACACAATCGAGGCCCGGAGTAAGGGAGGAGTCACGATGAGGCGGCGATCGTACGTCGCTTCGAGAGGCACCTATAGGAAACAGGGGCGGAGCGTCTGCCGACGGGAGGCAGTCGGGGGGCGTGCCCTGAAGACATGCGCCGGCACGGGCGCAGGACGGTCCAGACCCGACCGACTCCCGCTGGCCCCTCCCCTGTCCGACGGCAGGCCGATCCGATGAGTCTGCCCTCCAGCCCTATCGAGCTCTCCGGTCGAACGGAACGCGGACGGGATGCCCGATCGCCGCTGCATGCCTTCCTCCGCACCGAGACAGGCAGCGCCGTCGTCCTCCTGGTGGCCACTCTCACCGCACTGATATGGGCGAACACGGTACCGCCGAGCTATACCTCGTTCTGGAGTGCGCGGATCTCTGTGCAGGCGGCCGCGCACATCGCGTCCTTCTCAATCCGCGACTTGATCAACAACGGCCTGATGGCGCTGTTCTTCTTTGTGATCGGACTCGAGGCCCGGCGCGAGTTCGACGTGGGCGAGTTGCGAGAGCGCAGGCGTCTCACCCTGCCCGTCGCTGCCGGCGTCAGCGGCATGCTCATCCCCATCGGTGTCTATCTGGCTTTCAACGCTGGTCACCCGTCGGTCCACGGGTGGGGGGCGGCAATGTCAACGGACACCGCCTTCGCTTTGGGCATGTCGGCCACTTTTGGCCGGCGCTTGCCTCCCGGGCTGCGGGTCTTCATCCTGACAATCGCGGTAACCGACGACCTCCTCGCGCTAGCCGTCGTCGCTGGCGCCTATAGCAGCCGTATCGAAGCGATACCGCTCCTAACGGCTCTGGCCGTCTTCACTACCGCGCTCCTCGCGCACGCCCTCGGCGTGCACCGGGCCGCCGTCTACGGGATGCTCGCTGTCGTCGCCTGGGTTGCCCTGGCACAGTCGGGGGTGGACCCAGTCATCATCGGACTCGCTACAGGCCTGCTGGCCTACGCCGCCCCGGCCTCGCGGAGCGACCTCGAGCGCGCGAGCGGGCTGTTCCGGCTCTTCCGCGAGCAGCCGACCCCTGAGATGGCACGCTCTGCGCGTGAGGGTCTCGTCTTTGCCCTCTCCCCCAACGACCGCTTGGAGCGGCTGTTTCACCCGTGGACCAGTTACGTAATTGTCCCACTCTTCGCCCTAGCCAACGCTGGGATCCAGGTCGATGCCGACCTTCTTCGCCAAGCAGCCACATCCCCCGTAACGCTGGGCATCTTCTTCGGATACGTGCTCGGCAAACCCCTTGGAATCCTGGGTGCATCTGCGGCAACGACCTGGCTAAGCGGAGGCCGCCTGCGCCCCCCTGCAGGCTGGGGTGCCGTGGCCGCAGGAAGCACGCTCTCGGGCGTCGGATTCACCGTCTCGCTGCTCATCGCGACGCGTACCTTCCACAGCGCACAGCTCGATCTGGCGAAGGCAGGCGTGCTGGGGGCTGTCGTCGTCTCGTTCGCACTCGCCTGGGCGGTCAACGGGGCAATCGAGCTCCTTCCACGGCAGGCACGGCTCAAGGCTCGTGTCGGGATGGCGGAACGCATCGTGGACCTGGCAGTGGACGTCGATCCGACCCGCGACCATGTACGGGGGCCGTGCGGGGCGACGGTGACCGTGCTTGAGTACGGCGACTACGAATGCAGGTACTGCGGCCAGGCGGAGCCTGTCATCCGCGAGCTGCTGCGTGGAGTCGACGACGTGCGGTACGTCTGGCGCCACCTCCCCCTCGCGGATGTCCACATGCACGCCCAGATCGCTGCCGAAGCGGCAGAGGCAGCAGCTGCGCAAGGCTTCTACTGGCAGATGCACGATCTGCTCCTTGCCCACCAGGGCTCCCTCCAGCCGGACGACCTGAGCCACTACGCGGCGAAAATCGGGCTAAACACCGAGCGCTTCGAGCACGACCTTCGCACGAGAGCAGGTGCAGCACGAGTGGCCGAGGACGTGGAGTCGGCGGATCTCAGCGGCGTGGCAGGGACACCCACGTTCTTCATCAATGGACTCCGGCACCACGGCGCCTATGACATAGCCAGTCTGTCCGCTGCGGTGCGCGACGCCCGTGAGCGCGCCCGGGTAGGCGGCCTCCGTGCAGGCGTCGATACGAGGTAGATAGCCCGTCCACACGACGGTGGTTGGTTGTACGGGCGGCCGCGCCGAGTGTCCCCGCCTCGCTGAGCAATGGTCGGCTCCCCGGCACAGCGAGGCGTAATGACCACCGTCGCCCGGCGGGAGGCATCCTCGGCGACTTGCCCGAAGGGCAATGCCGCGATCGGTCCGGCCCCCTCCCCCGCCCCAGGTAGGGGGCCGGAACCAAATTGGGATAGAGGCCAAAGAGATTGATGCGGCCCGGGGCCCGCCTAAAACGAGCCCTCACCCTGCCCGCGGAAGACCCGTTGCCTGAGACAACAGGAACGAAGGCGCACAGCCAAACGGTTAAGACGTCATCTCATTTGGTGAGTCTGCGGTAGCAGATGAGGGTGCAGGCGATGCTGGTGAAGGCCAGGAAGTGCTCGGATTTGCGTTCGTAGCGGCG
>NZ_LMWH01000037.1 GCF_001507435.1 Streptomyces sp. NRRL F-5122 | reverse complement strand
GACCGAGGGCGATCCCTTCCGCAACTTCCTCCGCTTCTTCCTCTTCGGCCAGGGCGAGGTGGCACCGGTGACCCGCGAGGTACTGCGCGAGGCCGAACCGGACCGCAAGCGCCGGCCTCGCGTCCACGTCGGCTGAGCCGTGACGGCGGGTCGGTTTGCTGGAGGCGTGCAGCTCGCGGACCGAACTCCCGGGAGGACCGATCAGCCGGTCCGCGACGGGTGGGCTGCCGGCTCACGAAGCAGCCACTGCCGGAAGCTGCGCCGCTGGGGGCGGACCAGCACCCGGCCGTAGTTGACCTGGCCGACCAGCTCGATGCGCAAGGTCTCCGGCGCACCGGCGTCGGTGATCCCCTGCGTCTTGATCTTGGCGTATCCCGTGGCCAGAGCGTCGGTGTCCACCACGATTCCCGGGCGGGTCAGCAGGTTCAGGGCGCTGCCGCGCAAGTCGAGGTCGATGCGCAGGGTGTTCCGGGTGATCACCGCCTGGCTGAAGTCGAGCGTCACCTCGCCCCAGGACGAGCAGATCTCCATCTGCCGCGGTACCACCCAGCGGCCGTCGCGTCTGGCCGAACTGCCCTGCTGCTCGATCCGGATGACGTCCTTGACCTCGGCCGGTGTCCCGCCCACCGTCCGGGCCACGGCAGGCAGATCGGCCGTGAGGACGGCCAACTCCCCCATCGTGCGCGCGGTGAGGGCCGCCTCCAGGCGATCGTCCAGTTCGTCCGAGGTCAGCCGTCCGTCTCCCGCCGCGATCCGCAGCACGTCGACGACCCGGTCGCGGTCCGCGTGCGAGGCCCGCAGCCGGCTCGGCGCACCCGAGCCCGCGGACTCCTCGGTGTGCGAGCGCTCTCCTGACATACCTTCACCTCGATCCGGACGGGCACCTCTCCCCCGCACTAACGCTATATCGCGTCATACCTCGGCGCCAAGCCCGCACCCCGCGCCGAGCGGCCACCACGCCGCCCGGGAATCCCACATCGCCCAGGACGTTGAACCTTCCGTGAGTTCAGCGATCGCAGAAACCCGCTTCTCCGTGCTCGACCGCTCGCGCACGCGCGAGGGGCACGACGGTACCGAGGCCCTGCGGGAGACCGTGGGGCTGGCACAGGAGATGGAGCGGCTCGGCTATCACAGGTTCTGGGTCTCCGAGCACCACGGAGTGCCCGGTGTCGCCGGCTCAGCACCCACGGTGCTGGCCTCTGCCGTCGCGGCCGCCACCCGGACCATCCGGGTCGGGACCGGCGGCGTGATGCTGCCCAACCACCGGCCGCTCGTCGTGGCGGAGCAGTTCGGCGTGTTGGAGGCCCTCTTCCCCGGTCGGATCGACATGGGTCTCGGCCGCTCCGTCGGCTTCACCGACGGGGTACGCAAGGCGCTCGGCCGGGACAAGGACGACGCCGACGATTTCGCCGGCCAACTCGACGAGCTGCTGGGATGGTTCCGCGGCACGTCCGCCACCGGGGTCCATGCACGGCCCACGGAGGGCCTGACCGTGCCGCCCTTCGTACTGGCCATGGGCGAGGGCGCCGCGATCGCCGCCCGCGCCGGGCTGCCCATGGTCATCGGGGACCTGAGGAACCGGGAGAGGATGCTGCGCGGTATCGAGCTCTACCGGGAGATCTTCCGGCCCTCCGTGTGGGCGAGCGAGCCGTATGTCGTCGTCTCCGGCACGATCGCGGTGGCGCGGACGCCGCAGGACGCCCGCCGCATCCTGCTGTCCGAGGCGTGGTCGATGGCGCACGCGCGGACCCGCGGCACCTTCCCGCCGCTGCCGTCGGCCGAGCGCGTGGAGTCCCTGCCGATGACGGACAAGGAGCGCGCCTTCTACGAGGCGGGGCTCGTCGGCCACATCGCGGGCACCGAGGACCAGGTGGCACACCAGCTGGATGGACTGCTCAAGGAGACCGGGGCACAGGAGGTGCTCGTCACGACCAGTACGTACGACCGTGCGGCGCTGGTGGACTCCTATCGCCGACTCGCGCGGATCGCCGCGCAGGCACCGGCGTAGGGAGGACGGTTTCCCTCTGCGAGTCCCCGCCCTCGTGTTCTCGCCGGGTGGTCAGAGGCCGAGGTCGCTCAGACTCGGGTGGTCGTCGGGCCGGCGTCCGAGCGGCCAGTGGTACAGGCGCTCCGACTCCTTGATGGGAAGGTCGTTGATGCACGCGTACCGCTTGCGCATCAGGCCGTTGTCGTCGAACTCCCAGTTCTCGTTGCCGTAGGAACGGAACCAGTTGCCCGAGTCGTCGTGGGACTCGTAGGCGAAGCGCACGGCGATGCGGTTGCCGTCGAAGGCCCACAGCTCCTTGATGAGGCGGTACTCCAGCTCACGCCGCCACTTGCGGGTCAGGAAGGCGACGATCTCCTCCCGCCCGTCGATGAATTCCGCACGGTTGCGCCAGCGGGAGTCGACCGAGTAGGCGAGGGCGACCTTCTCCGGGTCACGGGAGTTCCACCCGTCCTCGGCCTGGCGCACCTTCTGCGCGGCCGTCTCCCGGGTGAAGGGCGGGAACGGGGGGCGTGCATCGGTCGTCATGTCATCTCCGTCCAGAGAACGCTCGTTCTCCCCTTGGTGACCACAGTACGAGAACGGTGATTCTCGCGCAAGGCGGGGGGTGCCGGACGATTTACGGAAGCCCCCGCGCAGTGGTCCCAGGTCGACCGAAACCAGCAGCGCACACGAGGGAGAGGAGCCGAGCCAACGCCGGTCGACGGCGTCTCACCCCTGGCCGACAAGCCCGGCCGTCCGCGCCGCCCCGGCCTTGCCCTCACGACGTTCTGCGTCAGCTGACGCAGCTCGTTGATCGCATCCGGGTAGCGGGCCTGCACGTAACCGGGCTCGTGAAGCTGCTGTTCCTCGACGACGATGCGGCCGACCGGCCCAAGGGCCTGCCAACGACCGCCCGGCATACGACCAGTGGCGATCTCTGTCAGAACGGGCAGGGCGGCAAAGCCGGCCGTGTACACCGACCCCTGATGGCAGAGAGAGGCCCACAGCTCCTCCCACGCCTCGGACGCCAGCTCGGGATCACCGATTTCGTCGAAGAGCCGCGGTAGGTCGGATGCGGATCCGTAAGCGTGCTCCGGACGGGACCAGTCCAACGTCATGCCCTCAAACATCCCAACAGCATCCGGCGTACCGCGGGCCGCGTCCTGTGCCCTTTTCACTTCGCTTCGTGGTGTGCTTCTGCTTGCGCAGCGGGCAGGTGACGGCGCCCCGTGGTCACGAGCAGTCGAACCAGTGCCCGATGGGGCGATCGGGGCAGGTACGGCATTCGAAGACATAGACGCCTCCGGCGTCGCCGAGGCACAGCCCGGCGGGGTTGTGAGCTTCGTCCTTCCATCGCCGACCACCCGATTCGTTCTTGTCGGCTCGGTCCTCCTCGGGAAGCCACGTGCGCCAGGACTCACCGTCGAATTCCCAGCTGGACACGGTCAGGAGGTGTTCCATCCGGTTGCCACACCCTTCGCAGTCGGGCCATACCGGTTCCTGCGTCCAGCCCGGGTAGCCGCCGAGCTTGATTCCCGGGGCCTCCGCCAGGTGGTACGAGTACAACAGGCCGGTTTCGGCGAGCAGTTCGTCGAAGCGGCCCTTGAGGGCGTCGTGAACCTCGTCGGGAAGGTCCCGGCTCGGGTACTCGGTCACCTGCTCGGGGTGCACGACACAGCGAGCCGGGTACCAGTCCTCAGGAAGTTCAGCGGCCGGCGCCGGAGGGGTCAGCACGTCGCCGACGGCACCTGAGTCCCTCCAGTGGACCTGGGGCAGGGGGTAGCAGAACTCGCCGTGCTCATAGGGGCACCACAGGACCTGCAACAGGTCTGTGCCCTCGGGGAAGGGTACGGATGGCGCGTCGACACGACGAACCTGCACGATGGGAACCATGGGTACCGAGGAGGCGGGCCGATTCGTGCCGTCCGGGTCGTAGTGCTCCTCCCTGCAAACCGGCCAGGGCTCCGTGGCAGGCCAGAGCAAGGGACCTCCTACGGAGCTGTGCTCGTGGGTCGGAGAACCAGGACGCGGGTGCAGGCGGACGGACTCACGACGGAAGGGCAGCAGCTCAGGGAAGAGGCTTTCCACGTCGACCGGACGGCTGGGTGTGTGACGGGACATGTGCAGGACTCTAGAACGCAGGTACGACAACCAGCCCGGGACGTGACGGCTGAGCGCTGCCGGGGCCCGTTCGCCCTCCGCCCGCTGCACCATTTTTCGTCGGCGAGTGGGCACCCGCGTTCTTCGGCGCTATCGGAGTGGCCGGCACACGAGCAAAGCCGCCCCAGGTACAGGCCGGCACCGACTACGCGCTGCATGACACTGCCCCTGACTTCCTCGAAGCGGTGCACGAGGTGGCGGCCGACGGCGTGGACGTCGTGTTCGACCTCGTGGGCCAAGCAACAGCCAAGTTGTCCGCACAGGCAGTTCGTGACGGCGGGAAGATCGTTACTATCGGTGCCGCCTCAGGCCCACCGCAGCACTACGCATCACTGCGGGGCACGCGCGGAATCCGCATAGTCGGCGACAGCACGCCTCAGTACGTGGACCCCACAGACAACAAGGCTGTCTCGGAGCTGTTCACGGCGATCCGCGGCAGACTGTGCAACGACCTGGAGATCTCCCGCTACGCCTTCGAGGAAGCGCGTCGAGCCCACGAAGACCTCCAGGGGCGAAAGCCGGCCGGACTGCCCATCCTGCAAGGGAACTGACCAGTCGGCACCACCGTCCTCGCCGTCCCGCACCTGCGGGCGTGAGACGGTCCGATGCACTGGCCTCGTGAAAATCCGGTTCAGGCATCCCGGATGCGAGCGTGCAGGTGCATGTCGTGTCGACCGTCGTCATGCACTGCGGCACTGCGCATAGTTCCTTCGAGTAGGTAGCCGGACTTCGTAGCAACCCGACAGGAGGCATGGTTGCGGGTCGAGTGGTCCAAATACAGGCGATAGAAGCCGATCTCATCCAAAGCCCAGGCTGAGAGGGCCATGACCGCGCAGGTCGCGACACCGGCATCGCGGGCCGCTGGGAGCACCCAGTAGCCGACGCCGGCGATGCCGTCGTCGAAGTTCCAGCTACGTGTGGAAATTCTGCCGAGCACTTCGCCGTCGCTACGGGCGATAGCCCAATGGGCGCCCGTAGCGCTTTGCCAGTCCTGGCGGTAGTCGTCGAACCATTGTCGAACCTGGGCCTCTGACTGGGGCCGACGCGTATGCCAGCGGCGGATCTGTTCGTCCTGGTAAGCCCCCAGGAATACGGGAGCGTCAGCCGCTGCCCAAGGCCGCAACTCCAGGTCCCGGGCAGCGGACAGCACGGGCTGCTGAGAGCCGGAGATCACCTCCGAAGAGACCACCGGCGGCGTCGATAATGCGCGAGTCATGGAGCATGATCGCTCGGGGGCAACCTGACAAGTCAAGGTTGCGGGTGTAGTTCCGCACGAGGCAACGAGGAGTGAGAGTTGACTCATGCGGACCAAAGGCTGTCCTACCTTGAAGACGTGGGTCTGATCTGGTCATTCGTAAGGTCGGTGGACCCGGGGGCTCCGGGTATGGCTGTAAAGGCTGAGCCGCTGGATGGCTTACGGGACTTGGCCGCCCGGAGCCCCGTGACGACTCGACCGCTGATTGGGAGACGCGACTCGATCGCTGCTGTAGGACAACGTCGGCGAGGTCGTCTGCGGGAGCGAAGTACGACGAGCTGGCGGAGGGGAATGTGCCCGAGATCTGGGCCGGGGTGGACATCGGCAAGACGCATCACCACGCCGTGGTGATCAACGCGGAGGGCGAGCGGCTGCTGTCGCGCCGGATCCAGAACGACGAGACCGAGTTGCTCGCACTGCTCGGCGATGTGCTGGCGATATCCGACGACGTGCTGTGGGCCGTCGACCTCAACCATGGTGGGGCCGCCCTGCTGATCGGTCTGCTCACCGCCCACGATCAGTCTGTCGCCTACCTCACCGGCCTGGCAGTGCACCGGGCCTCGGCCACCTACCGGGGTGAGGCAAAGACCGACGCGAAGGACGCCTTCGTCATCGCCGACCAGGCTCGTATCCGCCGGGACCTGGGGCTGCTCAGGCCCGGGGACGAGATCGCCGTCGCCTTGCGCACCCTGACCACCCGGCGCCTGGACCTCGTCTTCGATCGCACCCGGCAGATCAACCGTCTCAGGGCTCAACTGCTGGAGATTTTTCCCGCCTTGGAGCGGGCACTGGACTTGACCAACAAGGGTCCGGTCATGCTTCTGACCGGCTACCAGACTCCGGCAGCGATCCGCCGTACAGGTGCGAAACGGATTGAGACCTGGCTGAGGAACCGCAAGGTGAAAGGCGCTGCCGCACTCGCCCGCACTGCCGTGGACGCCGCCCAGGCCCAGCACACTGCGCTGCCCGGCGAGAGGCTGGCCGCCGCCATGGTGGTCCGCCTTGCGAAGGGGGTGATGGCCCTCGACGAGGAGATCGCGGAACTCGACGCTCTCATCGAGGCCCGGTTTCGCGAGCATCCGCACGCCGAGGCGATACGCAGCCTTCCCGGCATGGGCGCCAGGCTTGGCGCCGAGTTCATCGCCGCCACAGGCGGGGACATGGATGCCTTCGGCAGTGCGGACCGCTTGGCCGGCTTCGCCGGCCTGGCCCCGCAGCCCCGCGACTCCGGCCGCGTCAGTGGCAATCTGCACAGACCCCGCCGCTACCACCGCGGGCTGCTGCGGGCCATGTACTTGTCTGCCCCGGCAAGCCTCAAGTGCTGCCCCGCCTCCAAGGCGGACTACCAGCGAAAGCGGAGCGAGGGGAAGGGGCACAAGCAGGCCCTCCTAGCCCTCGCCCGCCGACGCGTCAACGTCCTGTGGGCAATGATCCGTGACAGAGAGTGCTACCAAGTTTCACTCCCCGTCACAGTCGCAGCTTGACATCAGCATTGGGAAGTCCCGTTCAGCCCCATTAGTCGACTTCAGTCCGCACTGCCGGCCGGCCGCCTCACAAAGGCAGCCAATTGGGCCACCCCACGGGCTTGCCGCCCGGTTCGCACATGCTGTCCGGGTGGCCGGGCGACACGTACCACACTGCCAACTCCGACCAGAGCGACATCGCAGTGGCAAGAATCGTCAACACCAGCGGCAGCAGGATGCGTCGACGGCCGGTCACCATGCGCATCACAGCCCAGAGCACGGTAGACACCGTCGCCGCGCCGGTCGACGCGACCACCCATGCAACGATCTGATAGGAGCCGTCGGTGCCGATGTCGCAATTCGCCCAGGTACTGATCAACACCAACGAGGCCACATACCCGGAGCCAAGGAATACCACCCACCCAATCACCCAGGCGGCCGCGCTGTACTCGGCCTTCTTTCCCACCGGGGAGCGCCGCTTCGTGGTCTCCACACAGTGCCCTTCCGCAGGAAGCGGTGCGCCGTAGGGGCGGTCGACCATCGGCCGCTGAATCCTTGCGGTGCGTGATGTTACAACGCGTCGTAGCCGCAAGGGTGATGATCTAGGTGACGCTCCGGTGCCCGTCTGCCCCACTGTGGAAGAAAAGGAACCGCACCGGTGCCACGGCCCCTCCCGCGGCACCGTCGAACTGCCGGGCTCCGGGCTGATCGAGGTGGACTGCCTGGTTCGCTGGTCGGTCACCTTGCGTCAGTAGGACCCTGTCGTCATGGCGAGGCGGACAACGATGACCTTTCGACGCTGCCGAAGTCAGTACGGACGCCACATCGACTCCGCACGGAGGACGGCATGGCTCTGGACCTCTTCGCAGGCATCCCCGTCACCGACTACGACGCGGCGCTGCCCTGGTACGAGCAGTTCTTCGGCAGGCAGCCCTCGTTTCTGCCGAACTCCATCGAAGCGGTGTGGGAGGTCGCCGAGCATCGCTACGTCTACATCGTGGAGGACCCGGAACGGGCGGGGAACGCCCTGGTGCTGTTGTTCGTCGACGATCTCGGCACTCGAGTCGCCGAGATCGCTCGGCGGAGCATCGAGCCCACGAAGCGTGAGACATACGAAGGTGGTGTGACCAAGGTGAGCTGCCGAGACACGGACGGCAACGAGATCAGCTTCGGCGGCGGCTCCGGCTGAACGACCTCTCCGACGCAGGCGAATCGCTCGGCATTCCGCCGGGTCCGGGCCTCCTGCCGCACCGCTCCGCCGTGCGGCAGGAGCGTCCGATCGGAGCGGCCTCTCCGTCCCATAAGTGATCGCCGGGCGGGAGTTCATTCACGGGACAGCTCTAAAGGGATGTCCGGGAATCAGGGCGGGGTACACGTGTGACACTGTCGGCATGCGGTGTTCTCGGCCGAGCACCCGGAGACGGTACGGCTGTGCGGTCAGAGGTATCCGAGCGGCGACGACATGATTCCTGCCGAAGGCCTGATCGTGGTGGCAGGCACAGCAGGCACCCTGATGGCCGCCGGCTGGATCCTGATGGTCACCCGACAGGAGCGGCGGGAGAACCGCCGGTCCGTCTCGGCTGCGCACGCGACTGACCTGACGTCCGCAGGCACCGAAGCCTGAGCGGCATGGATCATGTGCGGGACAGCCGGCAGTCGCGCACGGCAAGGCTGTCCACACCGGCCTGTCGCATGAGTGGCTTCAGGGCACCTACCTTGCCGTCGACCTCCCGCCCGGCGCGGATGAGACCCCCTTCATCGAGGCATTCGAACCCCTTGCCCGGGCCGGCGTCCTCCACTGGGAGATCGATTCCTGACCCGAAGGTTCCGAGAGACGTTCTTGTCGACGCGTCACACCAGCGGGATGGTCACCTCGTCCTCGACGGGCGGGTCGAGTTCCTGGCGCAGGTTGCCCGTCGCCGCGAAACAGCGCAGCCGTACCGCCTCCTCGGTGACGTCCAGACGCAGGAAGCTCTTGAAGAAGGGCGCGCTGTAGGTGGCCGAACCCGGCGAGAAGAGCCGGGTGTAGAGCTTGCGTACGGGCAGACGGAAACGCGCCGTCCGGTCCGGGCGACCACCGGCGCCCAGCAGACGGGCGACGAGCCGGATGCGCCGGGTGACCCGCGCCGGTGTGCCCTGCGCGCGTGTCACGGGAATGCCGAGGCGCTCGGCGACGACGGCGGTCGCCTCCGCCTCGGTGAGGGTGAAGAAGCGCCGCAGTCGCAGTCGGCGCCCGTAGAGCCTGCTGTAGAAGGCCAGGGAGTCGCCCCGCAGCGGATAGCAGCGGAAGTCCTGCTCGCCGACGTTCGCGACGGACACGCGCGGAATGGTGTGGGTGGCGTGCATGAAGGCGCCGCCACCGCCGGAGACCACGTACTGGATGGTGCGGCCGTCCACGTCCACCGGATAGCGCTGGTAGTTGTGGATGTCGCCGCCTATCGCCGCGACGTAGTGGTGGCCGGGGTCGCGGACGATGTCGTCGACCGTGCCTCCGCCCTCGATGGGGCAGGGGTGGTGTTCGCCGTCCACGTACAACGGCGAACCGGTCACGAGGATCTTGGGCCGGGGCCCTTGCGAGACCTCACGCAGCCAGCGGCCCTGTTCGGCGTCGATGGTGCCGAGCAGACCCGTGTCGATGCCGATGATGCGTAGGGGCCCGGCGTCGATCGCCCAGTACGGGCCCGGCTGCACCGCCTGCTGAGCAGGGGCGGAGCGCAACTTCCGTGCCGCGCTGAGGCGTTGTTCGTCCAGCTTGCCCGGCCTGTGCCACAGCAGCGAGCGCAGCCAGGCGCCCGTCAGTGGGCGCGGAGCCGGGGCCGGGGCGAGAGGTGCGGCATCGCAGAAGACCTTCATGAAGCCCTGAAGGTCCTCGTACCAGTCATGGTTGCCGGGTATCGCGTAGATCGGGGCCCGGTAGTCGCGGTAGGGACGGAAGAACTTCGTCCCGTAGTCGGCGGTGGCTCCCACCGGGTATATGACGTCGCTGGCCAGCACGGCGAAGTCGGTGTCCTGACCGGCCTTCAGAAAGCCTGGAATTACGGCGTATTGAGGGTCGTCCCCCTCACCCGTGTCTCCGATGACCATGAAGGAGAAGCGGTCCGGGCCGTCGTGCCTGATCACCCTGTCGGCGGGAGCGCCCGCCGACTGCTGCTGCTGGGCCCAACGGCTCCGGGTCTGTCCCGTGGGATCTCCGAACCACGAGGCCAGCACGCCGTTGCGCGCCGCCCAGAGGGTCTTCGGGTTGAGCCAGGAGAGCTTCTCGACCTGGGACGGCATCAGTGCGCGGTACTCACCGGGCTGTGCGTCGCCCCAGCCGGCACCCTCGGCGGTATCGCGTGAAGATTCGGACACCGGTGCACCGTAGCAATGCGCAAAACGGCGCACGGACAAGGGGGTTGCCGTTCCGGGGCAGAGCCCGGGTCACCGGGCCGGGGCGGTCCGCCCCGGCCCGGTGGTGGTGTGTCAGGAGCGCACCGCCGGATGCGGGTGCTCGGCCGTCGGCAGCCCGAGGGCCAGCTGGGCGGCGGCGGCCATGGCACGCCGGTCGGTCCCCCCGCCACACCGACGTCAGCAGGGAGTCGCTCCCCACGAACGCGGGCGCCGTGCTGGCCGTGCCCTCGTCGAACCGGTAGAGCAGTCGCACCGGCTGGACGGGGACACCCGCGTCCAGTGCCGCCTGGAACGCCGCCCGGCGAAAGCGCCCCTGTGCCCGGCCGCACCAGGTGCTCCCCTCGGGGAAGACCACGACCGCGGACCCGGCGCGCATCGCGCCCGCGATCCGGGCCACCGTCTCGGGCAGGGCCCGCAGCCGGTCACGGTCGATGAAGAGCGCACCGCTGGTCGCGGTGAGGGCACCCGCCACCGGCCACTGCCGGATCTCGGTCTTCGCGAGCATCCGGCCGGGGCGGACGGCCGCGAGGAGCGGGATGTCGAGCCACGAGATGTGGTTGGCGACCATCAGCAGACCGCCTTGCTGCGGGGCGGCCCCGGAGAGCCGCACCCGGACGCCCGCCGCCTGCACGAGGGTCCGGCACCAGGCCCTGACGATCCGCCCCCTGGATGCGACGGGCAGACGGCGGACCAGCGGGAACACGAGGATCCCCGGGATCAGTACGCCCAGCACGGCCGCCAGCCGAAGAACGGCGCGCGGTGTGGACGCCGCCGATGCGGTCGCGTCCACGCACGAGCGCGGGGTGCAGGGTGCGCTCGGCAGCCAGGCGCTCGTCGGTACGGTCGCCTCGGGCGCCGTGCTCTCGCGCCGAGGCTCGGTGACCGTGGCGGTGGCCTGGAGCGCGGCCGCACCCGGGCCCGCGAGCACCGCGGCGCGGCGCGGCCGCCAGGTCACGACGGTACGGGACACGTTCGTCACACGGGTCCGGGTCGTGTTCATCACGCCGGGACGAGCGAGAGGAAGTGCCGCAGGTAGCGCGGGTTGACCCGGCGCATCGACAGCAGGACGTACAGGTCGGCGACGCCGAACTCCGGGTCGTGAGCGGGCTCGCCGCAGACCCAGGCGCCCAGGCGGAGGTAGCCGCGCAGCAGCGGGGGCAGCTCGGTGTGCCCGGCCGGAGCCTCCACCTCGGGCCGCCAGGGCAGCAGCGGCCGTACGCGGTACTCCTCGGGCGCCATGTACTTGGTGCGCACCCGCTCCCAGGTGCCGGCGGCGAGCTTGCCGCCGTCCGCGAGCGGCAGGGAGCAGCAGCCCGCCAGCCACTCGTGCCCGCCGTCGACCATGTAGCGCGCTATCCCGGCCCAGATCAGGCCGATGACCGCGCCGTCGCGGTGGTCCGGGTGAACGCAGGAGCGTCCGACCTCGACGAGCCCGGAGCGGATGCCGGCCAGGGGGTCGAGGTCGAACTCGCCCTCCGAGTACAGGCGCCCCGCGACCGCGGCCCGGTCCGGGGGCAGCAGGCGGTAGGTGCCCACGACCTCGTCGGTCACCGTGTCACGGACCAGCAGGTGGTCGCAGTACGCGTCGAAGGGGTCGACGTCGAGACCCGGCTGCGGGGAGGACAGGAGGGCACCCATCTCCCCGGCGAAGACGTCGTGGCGCAGCCGCTGGGCAGCCTGCACGTCCGCCTCGTCACGAGCGAGGGTGACGGTGTAGCGCGTCGGTGCCACGGGCTGTGGGGGGCTGGCGAGGGTGGAAACGCCGGTCATGGCTCTCTCCTGGTCACGGGCCGGTTCGGCGAAGCGGCTAGCAGACCGTGGGGATGCGATCTGCCGCCCCTGTTCTTCCGATGCCGGCTGACCTACGCGTAACCGGAGCAGGGAGAGCGGGTGTGGGCTAGTTGAACGGCTCGCTCAGCCGCCGGCGGCAGCCGGGTCCGGACCTACTGTTCATCTCGCGTCCACGCAGTGCGCGAACCATCCCCGGGCCTCGTCCTCGTCCATCACACGCTCCAGGACCACGTCCGCCGACATGCGGGGGAAGAACCGCCCGGCCGGCCAGCCCCGCTCGTACGGTGGCGGGTCGAGGACCAGCAGCCGGGAGCCCTCGACGACGGGGATGTCGGTGGGTGTCCCCTCGTTCCACACCCACTGACCACCGGGTGTCACCAGGTTGAAGGCACCGGTCGTCGGCACCTGGCCCGGTGCATCCCGGCACACCGCGGCCTCCCGCGCGGACGGAGCGCGCCCGGGCACGTGACCGCCGCCGACCAGGACGTCGGCGAGCAGGGTGTGCAACTGGAAGTTGTCTCCGATGCCGCTCATCCGCAGCGCGTAGCCGGTGCCGCTCGGGCGGTGCAGCACCACGATCGGCTCGTCGTCCAGCACCAGCAGCGCGTACTCCAGGCACTTGAAGTCGTGCCCGGAGGCGTCCCGCACCGACCGCACGGCCGCAAGCAGCTCCGTGCGGCGGCCGTCCTCCAGGCCGGTGCGCACCGACGGGTCGTTCAGCATCGCAACGGACGCCATCTCCCACTGGGGCAGCGTCCACCAGCCGGCGGCCGCCTCCCGTCCGACCCGCTCGGCAACCGCCGGATCGGGATCGCCGGGTCGCGGCTCAGGGAGGTCCCCGCCCCCGGTCGTCTCCCAGCGGGCGCAGAACTCGCCCGCGCCCGCGAGCGCCTCGGCGAGTCCGTCGAAGACGTCCGGGGCACACTGCCGCGCCTGCGCTCCACGCTCGACACAGGCACCGACGATCACGGCGATCAGGCCGCGGGGCTCCGCGGGCACCTGCGGCAGCAGGGCGGACAGCCGCGGTCCGGCCTGGGCCGCCTCGTGGTCCGCCGCATCGGCGAAGTGCCGGTGCATCTCCCGTATGCCGCGCTCCGACCGAGCGCCGTCCCGGTCGCGTACGGCGGCCTCGAACCCGGCGACGGCCTCGAGCAGCCGGTCCTTGCCACGACGTCCGAAGATCATGCGCGCAGCCTATCGACGCGGGGATGCCTGACGGGACCGGGGGAGCACCACCCCCGGTCCCGCCCGTCCGCACTCCGACGGCGAACGTCGACGGTCGGCGCCGCCCCGTCCCGAGCAGCGCCGACCTGCTTGTGTGCTAACGGCGACCCGCCTTGCGGCTCGCGCGCAGCCACTCCTTGTTCATGCTGGTGATGGACACGAGCGGGATGCCCTTCGGGCAGGCCGTGGCGCACTCGCCGGTGAGCGTGCAGCCGCCGAAGCCCTCCGCGTCCATCTGCGCCACCATGTCCAGCACCCGGGTCTCGCGTTCGGGTGCGCCCTGCGGCAGCACGTTCAGGTGGTTGATCTTCGCCGAGGTGAACAGCATCGCCGCGCCGTTCGGGCAGGCGGCGACGCAGGCGCCGCAGCCGATGCACTCGGCGTGCTCGAAGGCGAAGTCGGCGTCCGCCTTCGGCACCGGCGTTGCGTGGGCCTCGGGTGCCGAGCCGGTCGGGGCCGAGATGTAGCCGCCTGCCTGGATGATCCGGTCGAAGGCCGAACGGTCCACGACCAGGTCCTTGATCACCGGGAAGGCCGAGGCCCGCCAGGGCTCGATGTCGATCGTGTCGCCGTCCTTGAAGGACCGCATGTGCAACTGGCAGGTGGTGGTGCGCTCGGGGCCGTGCGCGTCGCCGTTGATCACGAGCGAGCAGGCGCCGCAGATGCCCTCACGGCAGTCGTGGTCGAACGCCACGGGCTCCTCGCCCTTGAGGATGAGCTCCTCGTTGAGGGTGTCGAGCATCTCCAGGAAGGACATGTCGGCCGAGATCTTGTCCACCTCGTATGTGGACATGGCGCCTTCGGCGTCGGCGTTCTGCTGCCGCCAGACGCGCAGGGTGAGCTTCATGCGTAGCTCCGCTGGGTGGGGTGGACGTACTGGAAGACCAGGTCTTCCTTGTGCAGGACCGGCGCGTCGCCGGTGCCGGTGAACTCCCAGGCGGCCGCGTAGGCGAACTCGTCGTCCTTGCGGGCGGCCTCGCCGTCGGGGGTCTGGGACTCCTCGCGGAAGTGACCGCCGCAGGACTCGTTGCGATGCAGCGCGTCGAGGCACATCAGCTCGGCGAGCTCCAGGTAGTCCACGATGCGGTTGGCCTTCTCCAGCGACTGGTTGAACTCCTCGCCGGTGCCGGGGACCTTGATGCGCCGCCAGAACTCCTCGCGGATCTGCGGGATGCGCTCGAGGGCCTTGCGCAGACCCGCGTCGGTACGCGCCATGCCGCAGAACTCCCACATGAGCTCACCGAGCTCGCGGTGGAAGGAGTCGGGGGTGCGGTCGCCGTCGACGGACAGCAGCAGGTTCAGCCGGTCCTCCGTCTCGGCCAGCACCTCCTGCACGGCGGGGTGTTCGTCCGTCACCTGGTCCTGGTGCGGGTTGCGGGCGAGGTAGTCGTTGATCGTGGACGGGAGGACGAAGTAGCCGTCCGCGAGGCCCTGCATCAGCGCCGAGGCGCCGAGGCGGTTGGCTCCGTGGTCGGAGAAGTTGGCCTCACCGATGGCGAACAGGCCCGGGACCGTGGTCTGCAGGTCGTAGTCGACCCACAGGCCGCCCATCGTGTAGTGCACCGCGGGGTAGATCCGCATCGGCACCTCGTAGGGGTTCTCCGCGGTGATCCGCTCGTACATGTCGAAGAGGTTGCCGTACTTCTCCTCGACCTTCTTGCGGCCCATACGACTGATCGCGTCCGCGAAGTCGAGGTACACACCCTGGCCGCCGGGCCCGACGCCGCGGCCCTCGTCGCAGACGTTCTTGGCCGCCCGGGAGGCGATGTCGCGCGGGACGAGGTTGCCGAAGGAGGGGTAGATGCGCTCCAGGTAGTAGTCGCGCTCGTCTTCGGGGATCTGGTTCGGCGGCCGGGTGTCGCCCTTGGCCTTCGGCACCCAGATCCGGCCGTCGTTGCGCAGCGACTCGCTCATCAGGGTGAGCTTGGACTGGTGGTCGCCGGTGCGCGGGATGCAGGTCGGATGGATCTGCGTGAAGCAGGGGTTGGCGAAGTAGGCGCCGCGCCGGTGCGCCCGCCAGATGGCGGTCGCGTTGGAGTTCATGGCGTTGGTCGACAGGTAGAAGACGTTGCCGTAACCGCCGGAGGCCAGCACGACGGCGTCCGCGAAGTACGTCTCGATCCTGCCGGTGACCAGGTCGCGGGCGACGATCCCGCGTGCCCTGCCGTCGATGACGATCAGGTCGAGCATCTCGCTGCGCGGGTGCATCTCGACATTGCCGGCCGCGATCTGCCGCGAGAGCGCCTGGTAGGCGCCGAGCAGGAGCTGCTGCCCCGTCTGGCCGCGGGCGTAGAAGGTGCGGGAGACCTGGACGCCGCCGAAGGAGCGGGTGTCGAGCAGGCCACCGTACTCGCGGGCGAACGGGACACCCTGCGCCACGCACTGATCGATGATCTCGACGGAGATCTGCGCCAGCCGGTGCACATTGGACTCGCGGGCCCGGAAGTCGCCGCCCTTGACCGTGTCGTAGAAGAGGCGGTGGATCGAGTCGCCGTCGTTGCGGTAGTTCTTCGCGGCGTTGATGCCGCCCTGCGCGGCGATCGAGTGGGCACGGCGCGGGGAGTCCTGGTAGCAGAACTGGACCACGTGGTAGCCCTGTTCGGCCAGGGTGGCGCCCGCGGAGCCGCCGGCGAGGCCGGTTCCGACGACGATGATCCGGTGCTTGCGCCGGTTCGCCGGGTTGACCAGCTTGGCCTCGAACCGGCGCGTGTCCCAGCGCTCGTTGATGGGGCCCTCGGGCGCCTTGGTGTCGGCGACCGGCTCACCGGTCGCGTAGTCGGTGTATTCGGCGGAAGCAGTCATGTCAGCTCACCACTCCGGTCATGACGCCCACGGGAACGGCGATGAATCCGGCCGTGAGCAGCAGCGCTAGGGCATTGGCGGTGGTCTTCAGGGCGCGGTCGCGGGTACGGCTGCCGACGCCGAGGGTCTGCGCCGCGCTCCAGAAGCCGTGCCGGATGTGCAGGCCGAGGGCGAGCATCGCGACGATGTAGATGACGTTGCCGTACCAGGTGGAGAAGGTGTCCACGACGTTCTGGTACGGGTGGCCCTCCTGGAAGCCGCCGGAGTGCACGGTGCCGGTCGTCAGGTCCAGGAGGTGCCAGACGACGAACAGGGCGAGGATGATCCCGCCCCAGCGCATCGTGCGCGTGGCGTAGCTGGCCTGCGGCTTCTTGTGCACGTACTTGTTCGGCCGTGCCTTGATGTCGCGGCGGCTGAGCTGGTACGCGGAGACGATGTGGGCAACGACGGCGACCACCAGCACCACGCGGATCAGCCACAGCGTCCACCCGTAGTGCATGAAGGGCTCGCCGACGGTGCGCAGCCAGTGGGCGTAGTGGTTGAACTCCCCCGCCCCGAAGTAGATCTTCAGATTGCCGATCATGTGGGCGACCAGGTACAGCAGCATGATCAGGCCGCTGATCGCCATCACTGTCTTCTTGCCGACGGTCGAGTCCCACACGGTGCGCGCCATGGACGTCCGTCGGTCCGTCCGCGTTGCCAGAGCCATGTTCAGGAACGCTAGAGCCGAAGGTCCTTATCGGTCCAAGACATGGTCCGGCTCGTTTCGATAGCCAAGCCCTATGCTTGCATCATGCAGTTCCAGCAGCTCCAGTACTTCGTGGCGGTCGCCGAGACCCGGCACTTCACCCGGGCCGCCGACCTCGTCCATGTGGCACAACCGTCGCTGTCGCAGCAGATCAAGGCACTGGAGCGGGAGCTGGGCGCCGACCTGTTCCTGCGGGCCCGCGGCAACATCACCCTCACGGACGCGGGCGAGTCGCTGCTGCCGCTGGCCCGCCGCATCCTCGCCGACGCGGACACGGCCCGGCACGAGGTGCAGGAGCTGGCACAGCTGCGCCGGGGCCGGGTCCGCCTCGGCGCGACACCGAGTGTGTGCACCGGCCTGCTGCCGGACGTGCTGCGCGCCTTCCACGACCGCTATCCCGGCATTCAGCTCCTCATCGAGGAGGGCGGCTCCCACGACCTGGTCCGGGAGCTGGCGCGCGGCGCCCTCGACCTCGCCCTCGTGGTGCTGCCCCTGCCCACCCCCTCCCCCGCGCTGACCACGGTGGAGCTGTTGCGCGAGGACCTGGTGGTGGTGTCCTCCCCGGACGCCCCGCGACCGGGGGGCGGCCGGCGCACGGTCCGCATCGCCGATCTGGAGAGCGAGCGCCTGGTGATGTTCCGGCACGGCTACGACCTGCGGGAGCTGACGGTGGCCGCATGCCGCGCCGAGGGGTTCGAGCCGGATTTCGCGGTGGAGGGGGGCGAGATGGACGCGGTACTCGGCTTCGTCCGGGCGGGACTGGGCGTCGCCGTCGTCCCGCGCATGATCGCCACCCGTAGCGGACGCGGCCTGCGGGTGACCCCGCTGGCCCGCCCCGGCCTGTACCGGACGATCGCCCTGGCCCACCGCAGCGACGTGGCGCCACCGCGGGCGGCGCGGGAGCTGCAGCGGATGCTGCTGGAGCGGTGAGCCGGGCGGGCCGCGTCCGGCCTCAGGGCTCGATGACGAGCCGCTCGATCAGACCGGAGCCGAGGGTGAAGCGGTAGTGCAGGTCGACGGTGCCGCCGGGGAAGTCGCCCTCGAGATGCTGTGTCGCGACATAGTGCGCGTCGCCCGCCTGCTGGGCCCCGACGAGTTCGGTGGTGTAGGTGAACTCGGAGGCGGCCCGGTCGAGCCACTGCTCCACGGCGGCGTGCCCCCGGTGGGTGGCGCCGTCGTCGATCACGGTGGCGTCGTCGGTGAACGCGGCGATCGCGGTGGCGGTGTCGCGTACGCGGTGGGCCTCGAGGTAGCGCAGGACCACCGCGGGCAGCGAGTCGGGGGCGATGGCACGGAGCTGGTCGTCGGGCATGGGGGTCCTCTCAAAAAGGGGTGGTCAGACGGTGGGGGTGGTGCCGCCGTCGATGACGTACTCGGCACCGACGATGGACGAGGCGCGGTCGCAGGCCAGGAAGGCGATGAGTTCGGCGACCTCCTCCGGCCGGTTGGGGCGGCCGAGGGGGATGCCGCCCAAGGAGTCCATGAGCCGCTCCAGCGCGGCCTCCTGGGTGATGTCCGCCTCCTTCGCGATGCGCCCGACCAGGTCGTCCGCGGCGCCGGTCAGGATGAAGCCGGGCGAGACCGCGTTGACGCGCACCCCGTGCGGCGCGACCTCGTTGGCCAGGCCCTTGCTGTAGGTGCTCAGCGCGGCCTTTGCGGCCGCGTAGGCGAGCGTGCCGTTCCACAGCGGCATGCGCCGCTGGATCGAGGTGACGTGCACGATCGCGCCCGAGCGGGCCCGGATCATGCCGGGGAGCAGAGCGCGGTCGAGGCGGACGGCGGCCAGCAGGTTGGTGTTCAGCTCCCGCACCCAGTCGTCCTCGCCGAGCGCCGCGAAGCCTCCCGCCGGAGCCTGCGATCCGCCGAGGTTGTGGACGAGGATGTCCACTCCGTCCAGGCGGGCGTTCACCTCCGCGACGACCTGCGCGACACCCTCGGGGGTCGAGAGGTCGGCGGCGATGAACGTCTTCTCCTCGACGTCCTCGGTGGGGGTCCGGGCGGTGACGAGCACGGTGGCCCCGGCCTGCCGGAGGCGTTCGGCAACGGCGGCACCGGTGCCCCTGGTACCGCCGGTGACCAGCGCGCGCCTGCCGTCGAGGGAGTCGCTGATGGGCATGGCAAACAAGCCTTCCGTAGGGAGATCCGACGGCGGGAGGCCACCGCCGCCGACTGACTGCTAAAATAGCACCAAGTAACTTCGACTTTAGCAGTAACTGGGGAGATGGCCACCTTGGCAAGTCGCATCAGGCTGGAGGACAGGGAGTGCCCGCTGTCCACGACGGTGGAGCACGTCGGCGAGTGGTGGACGCTGCTGATCCTCCACGACGCCTTCGACGGCTACACCCGCTTCGACCAGTTCGAGGAGAACCTGGGCATCTCCTCCAGCATGCTCACCACGCGTCTGAAGACGCTCGTGGCGGACGGACTGCTGGAGCGGCGGCCGTACCAGAGCCATCCCGTCCGATACGAATACGTGCTCACCGAACTGGGCCGCTCGCTGCGCCCGGTGATCGTCGCGCTGGCCGCGTGGGGCAACGCCCGCCTCGCTCCCGAGCAGCGCAGCATGATCCTCGTCGACGCGAACAGCGGCGAGGAGGTCGAACCCGTGGTCGTGGACGCCAGGACGGGTCGTCGGCTGGACGACAGCGACGCCTATGTCTTCGCCGCGGGCCCCGCGGCAAGCCCCGTCATGCGCAGCCGCTACGCGACCCGGGCGCAGGCTCCGGCGCCCGCCGATTGAGCGGGCGCACGAGCGCTTCCCGAACGTGCCCGTCGGGGCGTTCCGCGGGTCTCCGGGCGACCCGGGATCAGCCCGTCGCGTCCAGCAGCGACAGTTCGTGCAGGCGCTCCGGTGGGCCGGGGCGGGCGTAGTACCACCCCTGCGCCGTGTCGCAGCCCAGGATGCGCAGTTGTTCGGCCTGGGCGCCGGTCTCCACGCCCTCGACCGTGACCGCGAGGTCAAGGCTGTGCGCGAGGGAGACGATCCCTTCGACGATCTTGAGGTCGACGGGATCCGCCGGGTACTGCTGCATGCTCTGGGTGAAGGAGCGGTCGAGCTTCAGGACCCGCACCGGCAGCCGCCGCAGGTTGGCGAGGTTGGAGTAGCCCGTGCCGAAGTCGTCGAGTGCGATGTCCACCCCCATCTCGGCCAGGCGCCGCAGCGGCTTGAGGAGGCTGTCGTCCGCGCCGATGAGCGCCGACTCCGTCACCTCCAGGCAGAGCGCGTCCGGTTCGAGTCCCGCCTGCTCCAGGATGGCCACGGTGTCGGCCACAAGACCGGGGTGGGTGAGCTGGCACGGGGACAGGTTGACGTTGATGCGCAGCGGACCCGAGCGGTCGTGTCTCTCCTGCCAGGAACGGGCCTGCCGCACCGCCTCTTCGAGGACCCAGCGCCCCAGCGGCACGATCAGCCCGGTGCGCTCGGCGAGCGGGATGAACCGGTCGGGGCCGAGCACACCGTGCTGCGGATGCAGCCAGCGCACCAGCGCCTCGGCACCGTGCACGGTGCCGTCGCCGAGGTGGACCAACGGCTGGTACTCGATGAAGAACTCACCGCGGTCCAGAGCCGTCGGCAGCGCGGTGGTCAGCCCGTGCCGGGTGATGGCCCGGGCGTCGGCCTCGGGGTCTGCCAGCTCGAAGCGGTTGCCGCCCGCGGACTTGGCCCGGTACATGGTGATGTCGGCGCTGCGCAGCACCTCCGCCGGACCGCGCTCGCCCACCGGTCCCTCGACGATGCCGATGCTGCCGCGCACGGTCAGTTCCCGGCCGTCGACGCTGATCGGGGTGACCAGCGCGTTCATGATCCGCCCCGCGAGCTCGTCGACCTTGCGCTCGGTGTCGGGCCCGGTGGTCAGCGCCACGAACTCGTCGCCGCCCAGACGGGCGACCATCTCACCGGGCGCGGTGGCGCAGGACTGCAGACGGTCGGCCACCTCGACCAGCAGCCGGTCGCCCGCCGCATGCCCGAGGCTGTCGTTGATGGTCTTGAAGCCGTCGAGGTCCAGGTAGCACAGGCCGAACCGCTGCCCCTCGCCCGCCGCGAGCGCCTTCTCCAGACGCTCGAAGAACAGGGTGCGGTTCGGCAGTCCGGTGAGGGCGTCGTGCGTGGCCTCGTAGCGCAGCCGCAGATTCAGCAGGCGCCGCTCGGTGGTGTCCTCCATGAGCGCGAGCTGGTACTGCGGGCGCCCGTCCGCGTCCCGCAGCAGGGAGACCGTCAGATTGGTCCACAGCACCGTTCCGTCGGGCCGATAGAAGGCCTTCTCGACGTGGTAGTGCTCCCGCTGGCCGCGGACGAGTTCGTCGTACAGCCGCCAGACCTGCGGGGCGTCGTCGGGGTGGGTCCACTCCACGACGTTGCGCCCGCGCACCAGGTTCTCGGACCCGCCGAACATACGGAGCAACGCGCCGTTGACCTGAAGGACGTTGCCGTCGAGGTCGGAGATACAGATACCTATCGCCGCGCCCTCGAACACCGCGCGGAAGCGTGCCTCGCTGGTGTGCAGCGCGTGCGCGACGGCGCCCTGGGCGGTGAGGGCGGCCTGCGAGATGGTCTCCTGCTCGGCCAGCGTCCGTTCCCTCAGGGCCTCGGCGAACCCGGCGGCCATCGCGTGCTGCAACCGCGAGCACCGGGTGCGCAGCGCCTCCTGCGCCTCGGCGGGGGCGTCCGGATCACCGCAGTAGAGCACCAGGTACGCGTCGACGCAGTCCAGCGTGCGGCTGAGCGCTTCCGGGTCGGTGCAGTGCGCCTCGATCAGCGCGGCGCCGATCCCCTTGGCCGCGGCGGCGTCGAAGGCCCTTGCCCGCAGCGCATCGCGCAGCCGGTGGGCCAGCGGCAGCAGCAGTTCCTCGAAATCGGGTCGGGTCAGCGACGTGGAGGTGACCGGGAAGACCGCCCGGCTCCAGATCGTCGCGAACCTGCGCAGTCTGTCCTCCGGTCCCCCCGGCTCGGCGGTCACGCCGAGCGCCCCACGCCGGCGAACCCCGCGAAGGAATACGGATCCTCGTCCTCGGATGCCGTGTCGGGCCGCCACTTCGGCATCGGCACCAGCCCGGGTTCCACCATGTCGTACCCCTCGAAGAACCGCGCGATCTCGTCGCGCGAGCGCATGATCAGCGGATTGCGGATGTTCCTGTACACGTCGACCGTGCCCTCGGCCCGCTCCTGCGGCAACGGGATCCCGTCGTACGACGCGTGTGTGACGACGAGCAGGCTGCCCGGCGCGAGCGCGTCACGCAGTTCGGCCACCGCACTGTACGGGTCGTCCGTGTCCTCCACGAAGTGCAGTATGGCAACCAGAAGGAGCGCGACCGGCCGGTTCCGGTCGATCAGGCGCTCCACTTGAGGGCTCGACAGGATTCCTTCGGGCTTGCGGAGATCGGCCGCGACGACGTCCGCGTCGTCGTTCCCCTCGAGAACGGCTTGGCTGTGGGCGACGGCCACCGGGTCGTGGTCGACGTACACGACACGGGCGCCGGGGTGCGCCTGCTGCGCCACTTCGTGGACGTTGCCGAAGGTCGGGATGCCCGAGCCGATGTCGAGGAACTGGGTGATGCCCTCCTCGACGGCGTAGCGGACCGCCCGGCGCATGAACGCCCGGTTCGCCTGCATGATCTTGGGGAGGCCCGGCATGAACTCCATCGCCCTGCGCGCCGCCACCCGGTCGACCTCGAAGTTGTGCGAGCCGCCCAGGTAGAAGTCGTACATGCGGGACACGCTCGGCACGGAGATGTCGATGCTCCGCGGGGCCCAGGCGGGACGCTCCATGCAGCTCTCCAAGGCGTAGACGACAGTGTCGCCGATCCGGTGTTCGAGCAGAGGCTACTGATCGTCCGCCAACGGAGCGAGTAAAAACGGAAATTGACCATCCGTTCCCGGTCAGCGCGCCGTTTCCGGTGCTCCGCCGCAGTGGGACGGGGTCGCTCGTCGAGCCCTCACGCGCACCGGCGCGGGCCTTCCCCGCACATGCCGAAGCGGCCCGCCCCCTCCGTGCGGTGGAGAGGGGGCGGGCCTGGTCCTGCGCGCCGGTGTCCCGTTCGGCCGACTCTGTCGCTCCGGGTGTCCACTCCCTTCGGCGTCGTGCGACCGACCGGGCGGGGTGATGGATCGAACCTGGGGAGGGGTGATCCCTACTTCGGCGCGCCGACCGGCTTTCCGTCGGGCGCGACGGCGTACCACGTGCCGCCCACGCCCTGGCCGTTGGTGTCACCGGGTGCCGTGTCACCGGAGAAGGTGTAGATCGGCCAGCAGTTGACGGTCATCTGCTTGGTGCCGTCGGGGCGGGTGAAGCCCATCAGGCCCTTCTTCTGCACGCCCTTGGTGTCGTTGGCCGCGACCGGCGCGACGGCCGGCCACTTCTCGATGCAGGCGCCCGTGCAGTTGGACACGGACTTGGGCCACGCCTTGTCCTTCATGAAGCGGTAGACCGTCATGCCGTTCTTGTCCACGACGATCTGGCCCAGCTTGGGGTCGTTGCGGACGGACAGGCCGGGCAGTGCCGCGCCGGCCTTCTTGCCGGTGGGCGCGGTCGCGAACCAGGTGCCCTTCACTCCCTGGCCGTTGGTGTCACCGGCCTTGGTGTCCTTGACGTAGCGGTACATCGGCCAACCGGCGACGGTCAGCTGCTTGGTGCCGTCCGAACGGGTGACCTCGCCGAGCAGGGACCGGTCGATGCCGGAAGCGACCGACGCGCCGTCGGCGGGCACCGGCGGCCACGTCGTCGCGCAGTCCCCGTCACAGGAGGACTTCGGCGGTGAGGCCGTGTCCTGGTCGAAGCGGTAAAGGGTGAATCCGGCGCTGTCCGTGACGATCTTGCCGAGCTTCGCGTCCTCGGCGACGGCCAGTTGGCCCGCGGACTGCCCCGCGGCGGCCGCGGCGCTCGGCGCCGTGGTGGAGTCGGCACCGTAGCCGTTTCCGGGGTCCGTGTAGCCGCCTGCGGCCGTGGTCGCGCCCACGTTCTGGCTCCCCGTCGACTGGGTGCCGTTCTCCTGACCGCACGCCGTCGTGAGCGCCAGCACGGCCGCAGCTGTCGCCACGAGGGAGGCGCTCCGCCAGGATGTCTTCATTCTCAACTCCCGCTATCCGCTTGGGTGTTGCGGCTTCCTCTGCTCCTCGCCGCGTCTGGCCCTAGGTACGGACGGGACCGCCTGATGTGTTCAATCGGTCCACAGATTTCTTTCCGGAACCTGTGACCCGTCGTCCGTCACCCGCCCCGGACACACCCGGACCCCCTCGCGCACATGTACACAACCGTGGTCACGACGGACATGGTTGACGAAACCACTGGATGGTGGATCTCCCCCCTTCAGGGCAATTCGTCGGTGCCTGCGCGTAGAGGGGCCCGCGCGCGCCGATGATCTCGGTCGTGCATCGACCCGAACGGCCCCGATCCACCTTCGTTCCACGGGCGTTGGCCCTGGTGGCGATGGTCTGGATCCTTGTGGGCGCCCCTGCCGGAGCGGCGTCGGCCGACGCGTGCGCCTACGCCTCGACGGGCCCCGGTGGCACGGACGCGGTGGCGGTCGCGGGCGGCGACCACTGGCCCCTTTCCCCGTGTTTCACCCCGACCCCGACACCGACCCCGACGCCGAGCCCCACACCGACGGCGACCCCGACCCCCACACCGCCACCCGAACCACGGCCGACACCGAGACCCGTATCGCCCCCTCCGCCACCGCCCCCTGTGGCCCCGCCACCACGACCGGTACCGGTCCGGGTGCCCCCGCCGCCCCCCCCACCGGTGGCCCCGCCCCCCTCGCACCGGCCGAGCCCACGCCCGTCGGCGACTCCCGTGCACTACCCCCGGTACCACTCGGTGTCCCGGCCGCGCCCTCCGCACGACGCTCCCTCACCGCTGATGTTCACCCTGCTGATCGCCGCGCCCGCGGTATTCGCCGTGGCCGCGCTGCGTCCGCGCTGACCCCTGGAGGCACTTCTTGTCGGAATGGCTTGTTCTCGCCCTCGCGATGGCGGCCGCCTGTGCCGTCGTGGTCGCGGTGACCCTGCTTCGGCATCGCACCGCCGCCGAGGACGACGATCCGTCCGAGACACCGGATGTGATCGAGTACATGACGATGTGGATCGGCGTGGTGTACGCCATCGTGCTGGGACTCGCCATCGCCGGTGTCTGGGAGGCCCGCAGCGCCGCCCAGGACCATGTGCAGGCCGAGGCTCAGGCGCTGCACGAGATCTCGGAGCGCGTCCGGGTCTATCCGCCCGACGTCCGCGACCGCGTCCGCGACGACATCGACGCGTACGTCGGCCATGTCGTGACCGCCGAGTGGAAGGCCATGACGGATCACGGCAAGGTGACCCCTCGTGGTGCCCAACTGCTCCAGCGGATCCGTCAGGACGTCACCGACTATCAGCCGAAGACGGACTTCCAGGCCCAGTCCTACCAGCCGCTCCTCGATCAGGTGGCCGCGGCCGACACGGCACGGGCTGCCCGGGCCGACTCCACGGGTGCGACCATGCCGACGGTGGTCTGGTTCGGGCTGATCGGCGGTGCGGTGATCACCATCGGCATGGTGTTCGCACTCCAGATCCAGCGTACGCCACGCGAGTTGGTCCTCGCCGGGCTGTTCTCCGCACTCATCGCCTTCCTCCTCTTCCTGATCTGGGACTTCGACACGCCCTACAGCCGGGGCATCGCGGCGTCCGCGGAGCCCTTCCTGACGCTGTTCCCGCACGCGCACGGGTGACGGCACCGGCGCCGCCGCGCACCGGCGGCAGGGGCGGTCCGTCACAGGACTCCCGCCCCTGCCACCTCCCGTGCGCTCCCTCCCGCCGCACCGGCCCGCCCCCTTTCACGGCCGGGGTCCCCTGGGCGGCCCATGCACTTGCCCCATTCGCACGACTGAGATCGCGCCCCCGAAGCGGCCTTCCTACTGTTTCGATCATCGAGGTGCATTTCAGGCGCAAGCGGAATCCGTCCGCAGCAAGGCTCCTCGGGGACCTGGAGGCTTCCATGCCCGCGATACGCGCACTCTCGGCCGCAATGCTGGGCCTTGGCGCCCTCGCCCTCACCGCATGCACCTCGGCCGCCGCCGGCGACGACGTCGGCAACCCGGGCTTCGGCTACAACCTCCAGCCGGAGACGGTCGCTCCCGGCGGCCGGCTCTCGCTGCCCGTACAGGGCTGCAAGGAGGAGGCCACGGTCACCTCCGGCGTGTTCCAGACGGTCACCGTCCCCAAGGGCGGGACCTCGGCCACGGCGGTGATCGACCGGAACGCACGCCCCGGTACCTCCTACGACGTGGCCTTCCGGTGCGGTCATGAATACGGCCACCGCAAGCTCACCATCGGTGCCGCTCACAGCGAGACCGCGGGATCCAAGCAGAGCGGCAGCGGGGGTGCGCCCGACAGCGGAGGCGGCTACGGGGGCGGAGGCATCGGCGGCGGAGGGTACGGCGGAGGCATCGGCGGCGGAGGCATCGGCGGCGGAGGGTACGGCGGAGGCATCGGCGGCGGAGGATACGGCGGAGGCATCGGCGGCGGAGGATACGGCGGAGGCATCGGCGGCGGAGGTTATGGAAACGGTGGAGGCGGCGGAGGTTATGGAAACGGTGGAGGCGGCGGCGGAGGTTATGGAAAGGGTGAAGGCGGAGGCGGGTACGAGCAGCACGGCGTACAGGCCGGTGTCGGCGGCAGCGTCCGCGGGTTCCATCTCAAGGAGGTCGGCCTCGGCGCCGCCCTGATCATCGGTACGGTCGGCACGGCCTGGCACATGGCACGCCGGCGCACCCCTCCCCGGGACTGAAAGCCGGATCTCCTCGCCCCGGGTCCCGAACGGATCCGGGGCGAGGGTGTTCCCGCCCGGGAGACACACCACAGGTCACGATCCGTCAGAAGGATCCCGGCCGTCGCACCCCCGACGGCCGACACCCGTTCGCCGCCTCCCCGTCGCTCACTCATTCCTGCGCGCTTGGCGTGCTGTTGATCGTGACCGACGTGGTGACGGCCGCGTCGAGAGGGGATTGGCGAATGTCTGCGTCCGGGTCGACCGGGACGGAGGACCGGCAGAAGAAACGGGCCCCGTGGGGCATGATGGCGATGGCCCTGCTGACGGGCCTCGCCCTCGTCCGCAATGGTTCCGGTCACGTCGACGTGGGCCCGCCGCAGCCGGCCTCGGCGGCGGCCGCGGGCACCACCGGCGCCCTGAGCCACGCCGGTACACCCGCCGCGCTGCAGTACTCCGTGGTCAGCCGTGTCCGTATCCCGGCGATCCAGGTCGACGCGCCCGTCGTACCGGTCGGCCTCGACGCCTCCGGCTGGGTGAGCGCGCCACCGCCCGAGGACACGAACCTCGCGGGCTGGTTCACCGGCGGGGTCTCTCCCGGTGAGAAGGGCACGGCGGTGATCGTGGGCCACGTCGACAACGACGTGGGCCCGGCGGTGTTCTACGGACTGGGCGCCCTGAAGCAGCGCGACCGCGTCGAGGTACGGCGCCTGGACGGCAAGACGGCCGTGTTCGAGGTCTATGGCAACGAGGTCTTCGACAAGAAGAACTTCCCCGGCAGCCGCGTCTACGGGAACAAGGGCGCCCCGGAACTGCGCGTCATCACCTGCGGAGGAGGTTTTTCCGAGGAGCACGGTTACGCGGGGAACGTGGTGGTGTTCGCCCGCATGGTCGAAGTGCGGTGAGTGCGATCGGAGCGGACGGCGGACAGCCCGGGACGGATCGGCGCAAGCCACCGTGTCCCGCCGACCCGCGTGGAATTCCCCGGCGCCCGAACGGGCCCCGGACCTGCGGTTTCCGATAGCCTCACCGCCGTGACGGAACAGCACTCGCATCAGTTCGAGCGAGGAACGGATGGGCCCAAAGTCATCGTCGTCGGCGTCGACGGCTCCGATTCCTCGCTCCGGGCGGCCGCCTACGCCGGCGGTCTCGCCCGTCGGCAGCGTGCACTGCTGGCCGTCGTCTACGTGCAGCCTGTGATGGCGGCGGGGGCGGCGCTCGGGGTCCCGGTGGCCGACACCACCGACGCGATCGCGGAGGACCTGGTCAAGTACATCCGCGAGGCCACCGAGCGCGTCAGAGGGATATTCGAGGTGCGCTGGGAGTTCCACACCTTCCGCGGCGACCCCTACAACGGGCTGGTCAAGGCGGCCGACGAGCTGAAGGCGGACGCGGTGGTGGTGGGCGCCTCCGAGCAGGCCGGCCACCGCATCATCGGTTCGGTGGCGATCCGGCTGGTCAAGGCGGGGCGCTGGCCGGTCACGGTCGTTCCGTAGCTGCGCCGCCGGCGCCCGCGGTGCCGGACCCGACCGCGCTCGGCGGGCGCTCGTCCCGGCCGGGCACGCATGCGGTCTTCCGCCCCTGCCGTCCCCTGCGCCATCATGATCCGCCGTCAGCCCATTGCCGTATGCGAAGGGGTGAAGCTCATGGCCGGGCTCAGGATGGGTGAGGGGATTCTCCGCCGCAAACCCATCGAACGCATCGAAGAGACGGAAGTCCACGACGGCACGAGGCTCGACCGATCGCTCGGACTGTGGCAGCTCACCGCGATCGGTGTGGGCGGGATCATCGGCGCGGGCATCTTCACCCTGGCCGGCACCGTCGCCAACGGCACGGCGGGACCCGCGGTCCTTGTATCGTTCCTCGTCGCGGGGGTGGCGAGCGCATGCGCGGCACTGTCCTACGCGGAGTTCGCGGGACTCATCCCGAAGGCCGGTTCGGCGTACACCTACGGGTACGCGGTGCTCGGCGAGTACGCGGGCTGGTTCATCGGCTGGGATCTGCTGCTGGAGTACACGGCGATCGTGGCCGTGGTCGCGATCGGCATCTCGGGCTACTTCGGTTTCCTCGTCGGCGAGACGGGCGCGCATCTGCCGGCCTGGATGCTGGGCGCGCCGGGCACGGGTACGGGCCACCGGGTCGATCTGTTCGCGGTCGTCCTGTGCCTGCTGATCGCATGGCTGCTCAACCTCGGCATCCGCAACGCGGCCCGGTTCGAGACGACGGTGGTGGCCCTCAAGATCCTTGTGGTTCTGCTCGTGATCGGAGTCGGCGTCTTCCACATCGACACCGGTCACTACCACCCCTTCTTCCCCTACGGCGTCGGCGGAGCGTTCACCGGGGCCGCGACGGTCTTCTTCGCCGTCTTCGGGTACGACGCCATGTCGACCGCGGCCGAGGAGTCCAGGGACGCGCAGCGGCACATGCCGAAGGCGATCCTGTACTCGCTGGGGATCTCCATGGTCCTGTACGTGGCGGCCTGCCTGGTGCTGACGGGCATGCAGGACTACAAGGACATCGACAAGGAGAGCGGGTTCTCGAGCGCGTTCAAGGCCGTGGGGCTCAGCGGGCTGGCGGACGTGATCGCGGTCGGGGCCATCATCGGCATCCTCACGGTGATGTTCGCCTTCATGCTGGGCGTCACCCGGGTGTGGTTCTCGATGTCCCGGGACGGACTGCTGCCCGGATGGTTCGCGAAGACGCATCCCACGCGTCACGTCCCCACCCGCGTCACCTGGATCGTCGGAATCGCCTCCGCCGCCATCGCCGGGTTCCTGCCCATCGGCGAGGCGGCCGAACTGACCAATATCGGCATCCTGTTGGCGTTCGTGCTGGTGTGCGCCGCGGTGATCGTCCTGCGCCACCGGCAACCGGATCTGCCGCGCTCCTTCCGCACGCCGTGGATGCCGTTCGTACCCGCACTCGGCGTGGTCTTCTCGATCTGGCTGATCACGTTTCTCCAGTGGCAGACGTGGGTGCGGTTCGCGGTGTGGTTCGCGATCGGCCAGGTCGTCTACTTCGGCTACTCGTACAAGCGCTCCAAGCTGGCCAGGACCGTCGGAACCTCCTGACGTCGCCCGGGCCCCGCCGCCCTCCCGCAGTCCGGGGAGAGCGGCGCCACGCCCGTGCGCAGGGCGGTCGACCGCTCGCCGAACCGTTCACCGACGAACAGCGACCGCCCACCGCACGGCCCGGTCCCGGACCTGTGCGGGCGGCGTGGCCCGCGTTGCCATACGCCCATGACGGCCGTAACCACCACCCCGACCGGGACGACCGCCGAGCACGAGCTGGCCGAGCTGCAGCGCGAGCACGGCCGCCCCCTCTTCGCCCTGCTGCTCAGGCTCTCGGACGGCGACCGGCAACGCGCCGAGGATCTGTTGCAGGAGACGTTCGTACGCGCCTGGCAACACCCCGAAGCGCTTCGCGCGCATGATTTCGACTCCGTGCGCCCCTGGTTGCTGACCGTCGGCCGGCGGCTCGCGATCGACGCGCGGCGGGCCCGCCAGGCGAGACCTGCCGAGGTCGGGGACGCCGTACTGGAGAACGCGAGGGTGATCGCCGACCATGCGGAACGATCCGCCGCGATGCTCGATGTACGCGAGGCTGTGAAGACACTCACTCCCGAGCACCGGGATGTACTGGTGCAGGTGTATTTCCGAGGGGCCAGTGTGGCGGAGGCCGCCGAGGCTCTGGGAATTCCGCCCGGTACGGTGAAGTCTCGCGCGTACTACGCATTGCGCGCCCTGCGCCGAGTTTTACCGGGATACGCGGCCGACCTGCGGTGAAACCGTAGGTCGGGTCAAGCCTCCGTAAAGCGCCTTGCTGCCGACCATGGTTGAGCAATCAGCTTGCTTCATCCGTGTTCCGCACTGGGGCCCGGGTTCGGGCGACGCGCACGTACCGGAGGAAGGCAGGAAGGGATGCTGCACAGAGGCCAAGAGAGCACGGACGGCACCGGCGGCGGTGAACTGGCCGTCCCCATGGCGTGGCTGTATGCCGAGTACATCGCGGACGAACTGCTCCGCACGGGCGACCTCATGCCGCCGACGTCCTTCGAGTTCCGTGCCGGGCGCGACGCCCTGGCACTGACCATCTTCCTGTCCGACACCGGCGGCGAGCTGTCCGGCATCCGTGTGGTCTCACAGCTGGAGACCTGGCTCTCGCTGACGGCATACGACCAGCCCTGGCAGGACTGGGTGCGCCGGCGCATGGCCCAACTGGCCGCCGAGGCGATCGAGTGCGGCGGGCCCGCCCCGGACCTGGAGCTCGCGTCGGCGGCCTGGCGCTGGCTGGAGGAGACCGAGCTGCTCGCCCCCGATCTGGACGCGGTGCCCGGCGGGGTCGCCGTGGGCGAGGAGGACGGCCCCAAGGTCTGGACTGCGGCCTGGCAGCTGGGACTCCCCCTCGGACACCTCGCCATCCATCTCTTTTGAACCGGGACCAATCCGCCGGACCGACGGCTCCGAATGTATTGGCCGCGATTCGGTAACGGCCTTGAGTGATTCGGCAGTCTGGTCCGTACCGGTGGGCAACAGCAGCACCACCCCCACCCCGCTCACCGGTCATGAGGATTTGGTATGAGGTCCCTGGAACGCCATCGCGACGTCGGCGCCTACGCGCTCGGCGTTCTGGATGAGACGGAAGCCTTTCGCTTCGAGGACCACCTCATGGAATGCGCCAGTTGTAAGGCGCATGTGAGCGAGTTCCGTCCCGCCGCACGACAGCTGATGCTGTACCGCAACGCGACCCCGCGGTCGGTGAGTCCCTTCGCGGCCCCTGGGCCCCGCCTGCTGGAGCGGGTGCTCGACGAGGTGACGGCCAAACGGCGCAGCGGGCGACAGCGCCTGCGCTACGCGGTCGCGGCCGCCGTGTTGTTCGCGGTCGGCGGCCCGTCGCTGGCGCTCGTCTCCGGACACGGCGGGTCCTCGGACACGACCGCCATGAGCGCGACCGACCCGGACACCGGCGTCTGGGCGGAGATCAGCACGCAGGACCGGGTCTGGGGCAGCCAGGTGGATGTGACGGTCAAGGACGGGTCCGGGCCGCACCCCTGCCGGCTCGTCGCGGTGGGCAAGGACGGCTCGGAGCAGACGGTGACGAGCTGGATGGTGCCCGCGGAGGACGGAGATGCGACCACCGTGCACGGAGGCGCCGCGCTCCAGTCCCGGCAGATCGACCACTTCGAGGTGCGTACCAGGGACGGGCAGCACCTGGTCACGCTGAAGTCCCACTGACGCCTTCTCCGCACCGACGACACCAGCGGCGACGCCCGTTGACACTCGGCCGGGTCGGAAGGACGGGCACCGCTTCCGGTCGGCGTCGTGAGACGTCCGGATCTCCCGCATGTGTCCGCCGGACAGCAGTCGACAGGCCGGGGGAACGGTTCCGGTCGTTCGTCCGCGCCGGGCGCAGGGCCTACTTGAGCAACCGTGACAACCTGCGGTCCGCCAGCGGTTTGCCGCCCGTCTGGCAGGTCGGGCAGTACTGCAGCGAGGAGTCGCTGAAGGACACCTCGCGGATCGTGTCGCCGCACACCGGGCAGGGCTCGCCGGTCCGGCCGTGGACCCTCAGGCCGCTCTTCTTCTCAGACTTCAGGCGGCCGGCCGCCAGACCCCGGGAGCGCTCGACCGCCTCCGTGAGCGTGCTGCGCAGAGCCTCGTACAGACGTCCCGTCTCCGCCGGGGAGAGCGACGCGGCCAGTTTGAACGGGGACATCTTCGCGGCGTGCAGGATCTCGTCGCTGTAAGCGTTGCCGACACCGGCGATCAGGGTCTGGTCGCGCAGTGCGCCCTTGATCTGACGGCGCTCCCCCTCGAGGAGCTTCGCGAGGCGCTGCTCGTCGAAGTCGGCGGCCAGTGGATCGGGGCCCAGCCGGGCGACGCCGGGCACGTCCTGCGGATCGTGGACGACGTAGACGGAGAGCCGCTTCTGGGTGCCCGCCTCCGTCAGGTCGAAGCCCTCGCCCGTCTCCAGCGCGACCCGCAGGGCGAGCGGCCCCTTGCCGGGCCGCGGCACGCCGTCGGGGAGGCGGTCCTTCCACTGGAGCCAGCCCGCTCGGGCCAGATGGGTGACGAAGTGCAGTCCGCCGGCCTCCACGTCGAGGAACTTGCCGTACCGGTGCACCGCTGTGACCCCGCGGCCCTCGAAGGCGGTGACCGGCGGATCGTACGTCTTCAGGACGCTGATCGCGACGGGCAGCACGCGTACCATCTCGTGGCCGACGAGATGCTCGGACAGGAAATCCTTGAGCGCTTCGACCTCGGGCAGTTCCGGCATGTGTACCAGAGTGCCACCCCTGCCCGGCTTCACGACCGGCCAGGCGTCTCACCCGCGTCGCGGAACCATGAATTCGCACCACACGACCTTGCCGCCGCCCCGCGCCTCCACCCCCCACACATCCGTGAGCCGGTCGACGAGCAGCAGCCCGCGGCCCGAGACACCGGACTCGCCCGCTTCCCGGCGGCGGGGCAGGGCGCTGGAGGAGTCCTCGACCTCCACCCGCAGCCTGCGGTCGTGGCCGGCGAGGACCCTGAGTGTGACGACCGCGGATCCCTCGGTGTGCAGGAGCACGTTGGTGATCAGCTCGTCGGCGACCAGTTCGATCTCGTAGGAGCGCTCCCCCACGCCCCAGGCGCGGACGGCGGCGCGGATCATGCGACGGGCATCGCCGAGCGCCTGCGGGTCACCGGGTCCGACGTGGTGCTGGAGTCGGCCGCCGGACCGCTGGGCCAGGCCCCGGCGCCGGAGGAGCAGCAGTGCGACGTCGTCGTGGCCACCCCGCTCCTCGGCCGATGCGATGAGCCGGTCGGCCAGGTCGCTCACATCGCCCGGGCCGGTGCAGACAAGGTCCCGCAGAGTCCGCATGCCGTCGTCGAGATCGGTGCCGGGCTGTTCGATCAGTCCGTCGGTGCACAGGAGCAGGGTCTGGCCGGGGTCCAGCTCGGCGGTGGTCACCGGGTACTCGAGGCGGCCGAACTCCGCGGACAGCCCGAGCGGGAGCCCGCCCTCGACGGACAGCCGCCGGCAGCAGTCCTCCGTCGTCCGCAGCAGTGGATCGACATGGCCGGCGCGGACCAGCTGCACCACCCCGCTGGACAGGTCGGCCTCGGCGTACAGACAGGTCGCGAAGCGCTCGGTGTCGAGCTCCTTGAGGAAGACCGAGGCGCGGGCCATCACGGTGGCCGGTGTGTGGCCCTCGGCGGCGTAGGCGCGCAGGACGATCCTCAGCTGGCCCATGACTGCGGCGGCGTGTGTGTCGTGGCCCTGTACGTCGCCGATGACGGCGCCGACCCGGCCGCCGGGAAGCGGGATCAGGTCGTACCAGTCGCCGCCGATGTCCCGGCCGAGGGAGGCCGAACGGTAGCGGACGGCGATGTCGGCGCCGGGCACGCTGGGTATGGAACGCGGCAGCATCGCCTGTTGCAGGCTCTGGGCGAGGTCCTTCTCCTGCTCGTAGAACATGGCGCGCTGAAGGCTCTGCGCGATGCTGCTGCCCAGCGCGACGAGGACGTTGCGGTCCTCGGCGGTGAATCCGTACCGGTCGTCGTAGAGCAGACCCACGGCGCCGATGGGGCGCGCTTGCACGATCAGCGGCAGATAGGCGGCCGAGGTGATGCCCAGGTGCCTGAGGTACGGCCACAGGATCGGGTAGCGCTCCGCGAACTCCTCCGGTGACTCGATGAACTGCGGTGAAAGGCTCCGGATCGCCTCGCTCATCGGATACGGCTCGTCGATGCGCGTGACGCCGGCTCCGGGGAGGGAGCGGCCATCGGGACCCTCGGCGACGATCTTGATGCGACTGCTCTCCACCATCCCCACCACGAGGGACATCGCCCCGAGGTGGGTCAGGCCCCGGCTGTCCTTGAGGACGTCGATGACGTCCTGCACGGTGCGGGCGTGGGCCAGGGCCGCGGTGGTGATCTGGACGACGTCCGTCTGCCGGCGCAGCGCCTCGTCCTGGGGCGTCTGTTCGCCGCGGGTCCGGCCGTCCCGCAGCTCCTGGGTGGCGTCGCGGAGGATGCCGACGATCCGGTGCGCCCTGCCCGTCTCGTCCCGATGGATATAGCCCTGGCTGTGCGTCCAGCGCAGGGTGCCGTCCCGGCGGCGGATGCGGAAGTAGGTTCCGTAGTTCGCGCTGCCGTCCTCGATCGAACGGGCGACGACGGCGTCGAGGCGGCTGCCCTCGATCGGCGGTATGCGCAGCGAGAGGCTCTCGCGGCGGCCGTCGTATTCGTCGGGGCACAGATCGAGGATGTCGTAGGCCTGGGCGTCCATGTGGAACAGCCCGGTGTCCAGGTCCCAGTCGAAGCTGCCCATGCGGTTGAGCGCCAGGATCGGATCCGGTGGGGCGGGCCGACCCTGCGGCCGTGACAGGGCGCTCGCTGCCCGATCAGCCATGGGCCCACGATGTCAGGATTTGCCGGAATCTTCGACTTCTGCCCGGTGGCCCCCGGGACCGCGGCCGCCCCGGAGGGTTCAGTGGCCGACCGCGTCGGCCGGGCTGTCGAACAGCGGGCTCTCCGTGCTCGTGTCGCCGGGGACCGGACGGCCGCCGTCGGACGCGTCGAGCTTGGGCGCGGACGGCCGAGCGGACGGCGTGACCGCCCCGGGCGCGGCCGGCGCAGAGGTGGCGGCGGCGATGGAAGCGGTGGGACAGTCGACGTCCCCGGGCGGGACATCCCCCGGCACCCGGGTCTCGCGCGTCGTCAACGGCGCGGTGGTGACGGTCACGCTGGGCAGCACGCAGTCGCCTCCGGGCCGCCTCAGCGTCAGGTTCTTCTCGTGCGGGGCGTCGCTCCTGTCCGGGTCCGGGTTCTCGAGGGGAGGGATGCCGCTCGGGATCGGCGCGGGCTGCAAGGAGGTCCCGAACTGCCTCGGCGCGGCGCCCTGCCCATCGGACCTCGGCGGCCGTACGTCGGCGCGCGGGGGCCGTACGTCGACCTGCGGAGGCCGCACATCGGCCTGGGGCGGCCGGACGTCGATGTCCTGGCGCCCGTCGTCCCCCGTCGTGCGCACTATCCACGTGTTCGTGTTGTCGATGTCGATGAGCGTGATGTTGGCGATGATCTGCGGAGCCGGGGTGACGACGACGACCTGGGCGGGCCGGTAGGCGGACCAGGGGCGGCCGTGGGCCGTCGGGGTGCCCCTCAGTGACGTGGGCTCGCCGATCGGGCTGCCGGAGGCGCAGCGCACCCGGGGCACGCCGCGGTTGTCGACCAGGACGGATGTGCCCGCTTCCAGGACGGACTGGCGGCCGGCGACGCGTCCGTCGCGGAAACCGTGGTCGGTGACGCGTGTGTCGGCGCGCAGGACGACCGATGTCAGGCCGCGCAGATAGGCCGGGACGGACACCTGGTGGATGCCGGAGGCCTGTGCGAAGGCGCGGGACTTCACCGGGTCGGCGGTCAGATAGGCGATCTGCCGTTCCACGTCGCAGCTGCCGACGGAGCGGGTGCCGGCGTACAGGCCGGGCGTGGCGCCGGAAACGGACCGTGCGGCCCCTCCGGTCCTGTACGCCACCGGTTGCGGCGCCCGGGTGACGGACGTGGGCGACGCACCGGAGCGGACCGTCGAGTCGGTGAAGGGGTCGGGGCCGCGGGCCGCGGCCGACTGGAGGAAGACCTCACCCCCGGCTGGGGGACCCGGTATGAGTCCCTTCCCGCCGCATCCGGCGCACAGTAGGGTCGCCGCCGACAGCGAGCAGGCGGCTGCCAGTGCCCTGGCGGGCGCCTTCATCCTTGTGATGGCTGGATGGGGTGTCCTGAGGGGTGCCCTCAGCGACCGGGTGGGCGTCTTCACCGCGTTCTCCGCTTCGTCCAGGACGATTCGTCACTACATGTCTGCTTCACTCGCTCGAGTCGCGCAAGCGGAGCGCATCAGCACGGAGAGTCACGGGGCCCTCGGCCCGGACCGGGGTACCGGGTCACACTGGAGGGAGAGGAGCGGTCACCGTGGACTGGTTCGTGGCACCCGAGTACTGGCTCAGCCGGCTGGTGTTCCAGCGGGCCCTGGCCGTCGTGTACCTCTTCGCCTTTCTCTCCGCCGCTCTTCAGTTCCGCGCGCTGATCGGGGAGCGCGGCATACTGCCCGTGCCGCGCCATCTGGCCCGGATGCCCTTCAAGCACGCCCCGAGTGTCTTCCACCTCCACTACTCGGACCGGTTCTTCGCCGCCTGGTCATGGGCGGGGTGCGCGGTCTCGGTGGCGCTGGTCGCCGGGCTCGACTCCCAACTGCCGCTCTGGGCGGGCATGGTGCTCTGGCTGGCCCTGTGGGCGATGTATCTGTCGATCGTCAACGTCGGTCAGACCTGGTACTCGTTCGGCTGGGAGTCACTGCTCCTCGAGGTGGGCTTCCTGGCCGCTTTCCTGGGCAACGACAAGGTGGCCCCGCCGGTCGTCGTGCTGTTCCTGCTGCGCTGGATCCTCTTCCGGGTCGAATTCGGCGCCGGCCTCATCAAGATCCGCGGGGACGCCTGCTGGCGGAAGCTGACCTGCCTCGACTACCACCACGAGACGCAGCCGATGCCGGGCCCGCTGAGCTGGTTCTTCCACCATCTTCCAAGGCCGCTGCACCGGGTCGAGGTGGCGGCCAATCACGTCACCCAGCTGCTCGTCCCCGTCCTGCTGTTCACCCCGCAGCCGATCGCCACGGTGGCCGCGTCCCTGATGATCGTGACCCAGCTGTGGCTGGTCCTGTCCGGCAACTTCGCCTGGCTGAACTGGATCACCATCGTGCTCGCCCTGTCGGCGATCCGGTTCCCGGCCGCCGCTCCCGGGGTGGCCGCGCCGCCGCTGTGGTACGAGATCGTGGTGCTGTCGGTCGCGGCGGGCCTGGTCGTCCTCAGCTACCACCCCGTGCGCAACATGGTCTCCCGCGGCCAGGTCATGAACCGCTCCTTCGATCCGCTGCATCTCGTCAACACCTACGGGGCGTTCGGCAGCGTCAGCCGGATCCGGTACGAGGTGGTGATCGAGGGCACGGCGGAGGCACTGCCGCGTGAGGACTCCGACTGGCGGGAGTACGAGTTCAAGGGCAAACCGGGTGATCCTCGACGCTGGCCGCGCCAGTTCGCGCCGTACCATCTGCGGCTGGACTGGCTGATGTGGTTCGCGGCGCTCTCCCCCGCCTACGCGGGATCCTGGTTCGGCGGACTGATCGAACGCCTGCTGGAGAACGACCGCGACACACTGCGGCTCCTGCGCCGCTCCCCGTTCCCGCCGGACGCCCCACCGCGCTTCGTCCGGGCACGGCTCTTCCGCTACCGGTACACGACCTGGCAGGAACTGCGCAGCACGGGAGCATGCTGGGAACGCACCTATGTCCGCGAGTTCCTGCCGCCCACACGGTTGGCGGCCCAGGCGGCTCAGATCCGGTAGACCCGGGCGGCGGTCTTCTCGAAGATCTGGGCACGTTCGGGATCCCCGAGACCTCGAGTGAGCACGCCCGCAGCCTCCGACACCCCGGCATAGGTGGCCGCCAGCGTGCACACCGGCCAGTCCGAGCCGAACATCAGCCGGTCGGGGCCGAAGGCGTCCAGCACGGTGTCGGCGTACGGTCGCAGATCCGCCGGGCTCCAGGCCTGATGGTCGGCCTCGGTCACCATCCCCGACAGCTTGCACACCGTGTTCGGCAGGTCGGCGAGCGACCGCACGCGGGACGCCCAGGGTTCGAGTTCCCCGGAGGCGATGGGTGGCTTGCCCAAGTGATCCAGGACAAAGGTGAGCTGGGGAAGATCGGCGGCCACCCTGACGCACGCCGGGAGCTGGTGGGGCAGGACCACCAGGTCGTACACCAGGCCCGCCGCCGCGACCGCCTCCAGACCCCGACGTACGTCGGGGCGCAGCAGCCACTCGGGGTCCGGCTCCCCCTGGACCTGGTGCCGGATCCCGCGGAGGTACGGGCCGCCAGGCAGTTCGCGCAGCCGGTCCAGGGTGTCCTTGACATCGGGTGCGGTCAGATCGGTCCAGCCGACGACCCCGGCGACGAGGTCGTCGTCCTGCGCCAGCGCCAGGAACTCCGGGGTCTCCTCCGCCACCGTGACCGTCTGCACCAGCACGGTCCGGTCGACGCCGGCCGCGCGTGCCTCGGGCGCGAGGTCCGCCATGGTGAAGTTCCGCCGCAGGAGCCGAAGCGCGGGTCCGGTGATCCAGTCCTGGTCGCGGACGGACAGGTCCCAGACGTGGTGGTGGGCGTCGATGGTCACGGCAGCTCCCATACGACGGGAAGACCGGCGTCCGTGCCCTCGCGCGAGTAGTCGTGCACGACGTCGAGCAGCTCCGCCATCCGAGCCTGCCAGGCCACGTTGACCGGGAGAGCCTCCAGCTCGGCCAGCAGCCGTGGGTAGTTCTCGCACTCCAGCAGATGGAAGAGGTCCGTCCCGCTGCGCCAGATGGTCCACGAGGTGGCCCCGGCCGCCCTGATCGCCCGGGTGAGCTCCTCGGGCACGTCCCGGTGGGCGGCCTCGTACGCCTCGATGCGATCGGCGCGGACCCTGGTGTGCAGGGCGACTCTCATGACGGCTCCTCGGCGGGGACGGGGGCATGGGCCGGCAGCAGGTCCGCATCCTTCAACTGCTCCCAGAACGCGGCCGGGACGGTCGCCGCGAACTGCTCGGCGCAGTCGCGGACCTCGGCCGCCGAGCGCGCGCCGACGAGCACGCTCGCCACGGCCGGGTGGGCGCCGCAGAACGCCAGCGCCGCGGCGCGCAGCGTGGTGCCGTGCCGTTCCGCGATTGCCTTCATCCGCAGTGCACGGTCCAGCAGTTCGGCCGGCGCGGCCGCGTAGTCGTAGGTGGCGTCGGGTCTCGGGTCGGCCAGCAGACCGGAGTTGAACGCGCCGCCGACGACCACGGAGACGCCGCGGTCGGCGGCCGCCGGGAGCAGTTCGTCCAGTGCCCGCTGGTCGAGCAGGGTGTATCGGCCCGCGCACAGCACAACGTCCACATCCGTCTCACGGACGAACCGGGTCAGCATCCCTGCCTGGTTCATGCCGGCGCCGATCGCGCCGACCACGCCCTGTGAGCGGAGTTTCTCCAGCGCCGGAGCGGCCTCCCGCAGCGCCTGTTCGGCATGGTCGTCCGGGTCGTGCAGATACGCCACGTCGACACGGTCGAGGCCGAGCCGCTCGAGGCTGTCCTCCAGGCTGCGCCGCACGCCGTCCGCGCTGAAGTCCCAGACGCGGCGGTGGGTGGCCGGTACGGCGAAGCCGTTCGCGAGGTCGTCGCCGCCCGCGCCCGCGGGCTCCAGCAGACGGCCGACCTTGGTCGAGACGGTGTACCCGGCGCGGGGGTGCTCGCGCAGGGCCGCGCCGAGGCGGCGTTCGGACAGACCGAGTCCGTAGTGCGGGGCCGTGTCGAAGTAGCGGATCCCGCTGTCCCAGGCGGCCTGGACCGCCTCGTACGCGCGCTCCTCGCTCACCTCGGTGTAGAGGTTGCCGATGCCGGCGGCGCCGAAGGCCAGTGGACCGACCTCGACGCCGCTGCCGCCGAGGGTGCTCACTGGCCCACCGGCCGCAGCCGGAGGCCCTGCATGCCGCCGTCGACCGCGAGGGCTGTGCCGGTGGTGGAGCCCGACAGAGGGCTCGCCAGGTAGGCGATGGCACCGGCCACCTCGGCTGCCGTCACCAGGCGGCCGGCGGGCTGGCGGGCCTGGAGCGCGGCGCGTTCGGCGGCCGGGTCGGGGGCGGCGTCGAGGAGGCGGGCGACCCAAGGGGTGTCCACCGTGCCGGGGTTGACGCAGTTCACCCGGATGCCCTCGCGGACGTGATCGGCGGCCATGGCGAGAGTCAGCGAGAGGACGGCGCCCTTACTGGCGCTGTACAGGGCCCGTTGCGGGAGCCCGGCCGTCGCGGCGATGGAGCATGTGTTCACGATCGCCGCGTGCGCCGACTCCCGCAGATGGGGCAGCGCGGCGCGGGTCGTGCGCACCATGCCCAGAACGTTGACGTCGAGCACCCGCCGCCACTGCTCGTCGTCGTTGTCCTCGACGGTTCCCTGGGCGCCGATACCCGCGTTGTTGATCAGTACGTCCAGGCCGCCGAGATCGGTGACCGCGGCGGACAGGGCCGCGCGGACGGACGCATCGTCGGTCACATCGGCCCGGTGGGCGAGCAGCGGCTTGTCCACCGACGAGGGGTCGAGGTCCAGTACGGCCACCTCGGCACCGCGCGCCGCCAGAAGCTCGGCGGTGGCCCGGCCGATCCCGGAGGCCCCGCCGGTCACCAGGGCCTTGAGGCCCTCGAAGTCGCTCATGCCGCGTGCCCCTTCTTCTGTTCGAGGTCGGCGGCCCAGAAGGTACCGCCGGGGAAGGTGTACTGAGCGATGGACTCGGGCCGCATCGCCGCGGAGAAGCCCGGCGCGGTGGGCGCCGAGTAGCGGCCTTCCCTGATCACCACCGGGTCGATGAAGTGCTCGTGGAGATGGTCGACGTACTCGATGACCCGGTCGTCGGTCGTGCCCGAGAGCGCGACCAGGTCGAACATCGACAAGTGCTGGACCAGTTCGCACAGCCCGACCCCGCCCGCGTGCGGGCAGACCGGCACCCCGTACTTGGCGGCCAGCAGCAGGATCGCCAGGTTCTCGTTGACGCCGGCGACGCGGGCCGCGTCGATCTGGAGGACGTCGATGGCGCCGGCCTGGAGCATCTGCTTGAAGACGATACGGTTCTGCACGTGTTCGCCGGTCGCGACCTTCACCGGCGTGACGGCCTTGCGGATCGCGGCGTGACCGAGCACGTCGTCCGGACTCGTCGGCTCCTCGATCCAGTACGGGTCGAACTCGGCGAGCTCCCGGGTCCAGGTGATCGCCTCGTCCACGTTCCAGCGCTGGTTGGCGTCGATGGCGATGCGGACGTCCGGTCCCACGACGGAACGGGCCACCCGGCACCGGCGCACGTCGTCGGCGAGGTCCGCACCCACCTTCAGCTTGATCTGCCGGAAGCCGTCGGTGACCGCCTGCGCGGCCAGCCGGGTGAGCTTCTCGTCGCTGTAGCCGAGCCACCCCGCGGAGGTCGTGTAGGCCGGGTAGCCCTCCGCCAGCAGCCGAGCGGTGCGCTCCTCGGTGCCCTGCCTGCCGCGCCGCAGGAGGTCCAGGGCCTCCTCGGGGGTGAGCGCGTCGGTGATGTAGCGGAAGTCGATCTGGCGGACGAGCCACTCCGGTTCGGCCTCGGCGAGCAGCCGCCACAGGGGCTTGCCCGCACGGGTGGCGGCCATGTCCCACACGGCGTTCACCACCGCGCCGATCGCCATGTGCATCACGCCCTTCTCCGGCCCCAGCCAGCGCAGTTGGCTGTCGGCGATCAGGGCACGGAAGAGCGAGCCGGGGTCCGCGCACAGTTCGTCCACGTCCCTTCCGACGACGTGTCCGCGCAGCGCCTCGATCGCCGCGACCTGTACCTCGTTGCCCCGCCCGATGGTGAACGTGAATCCGTGCCCCTCGAGGCCGTCGGCGGCGTCCGTGCGCAGCACGAGGTAGGCGGCCGAGTAGTCGGGGTCCGGATTCATCGCGTCGGAGCCGTCGAGCTCGCGGGACGTGGGGAAACGGATGTCGAAGGTGTCGACCGCGGTGATACGGGCGGCAGTTGGGGACACGAGAGGCCTTTCGGTCCGGGGCACGAGGTCGTGCGAGGTCGTACGTCGTACGGCGATCTACGCCAACGAGGGAGGTCAGTCCTGGGCACGGCCCGTCGTCACACGAGCGATCATGAGGGCGACCAGGATGATTCCGCCGTAGATGGCCTGGATCCAGAACGACGGCACCTGGGCGAGGGTCAGCAGGTTCTGTACGACGCCCAGCAGGAGCACACCGGTCAGCGCGCCGAGCATGGTGCCCTTGCCGCCGTCGAGGCTGATCCCGCCGATGACCGCCGCCGCGAACACCGTGAAGATCATGTTGTTGCCCTGGTTGGCGCTGATCGCGCCCACGTACCCGGTCTGCATGATCCCACCGATCGAGGCGAGGCAGCCGGCGACGACGAACACGCCGAGCATCACCCGCTCCACCCGGATCCCGGCGGCCCTGGCGGCGTCCGCGTTGCCGCCGATGGCGTACAGGGCGCGGCCGACGCGGTGGTAGCGCAGGACGAGACCGGCGACCGCGAAGGCGACGGCGGCCAGCCACACGGACATCGGGACGCGCAGGAAGGTCGTGGTGGCCAGGGTGAAGAACGCGTCGGGCATCCCGAACAGCGTCTTGCCCTTGGTCGCACCGACCAGCAGGCCCCGCAGGACGATCAGCATGGCGAGGGTGACGATGAACGCGTTGAGCTTGAACTTCACCACGAGGATGCCGTTGAAGGCGCCAATAGCCGCACCGACGACGAGGATCGCGACGAGGGCGAGTCCGGCGGGCCACTCGGTGCCCCAGCCGGACTGGGCGGCGGGCAGGACGAGCAGCGCGCCCACCGCCGGGGCGATACCGACCACCGACTCCAGGGACAGGTCGAACTTGCCGGTGATCAGCACGAGCGACTCGGCCAGTACGACCATCGCGAGGGCCGCCGAGGCACCCAGGATCGAGATGATGTTCCGCTCGGTCAGGAACGAGTCGTTCACGAACGCGCCCAGCACCATGAGCAGCAACAGTGCAGGGAGAAGGGCGAGTTCGCGGGCCCGGCGGAGCAGCACGGTCCTGGCCGAACGCGCCTCGGGGACCGGGACGGGCGTGAGCGGCTGGGCCTTGGTGTCAGCCATGGTCCACTCCTTCGATGGAAGCGATCAGCTCGTGGTCGTGCCAGCCCGCCGGGTGCTCGGCGACGATCCGGCCGTGGAAGAGAACGAGGACGCGGTCGCAGCGCCGCAGGTCGTCGAGCTCGTCGGAGACGACGAGCACGGCGGTGCCGTCCTCACGGGCACTGTCCATCCGGGCCAGCAGCGACTCCTTGGACTTCACATCGACGCCCGCCGTGGGGTTGATGAGGACCAGCAGACGCGGTTCGGAGGCCAGGGCGCGGGCCATGACGACCTTCTGCGCATTGCCGCCGGACAGGTCGGAGACCGGCTGGTCCGGGCCCTCGGCATGGATGTCGAGACGCTGGATCAGATCGGCGGCGAAGACGCGTTTGCGCCGGGTGCCGATGAACCCGTACCTGCCGAGGCGGCCCAGGACACTCATGGTGGCGTTGTCGCCGACGGTCATCCCGGCGACGAGCCCCTGTTCGTGCCGGTCCCGGGGCACGCAGCCGACGCCCGCCCCGAGCGCGGCCTGCACATCGCCGAACGGCAGGGGCCTGCCGTCGAGACGGGCCGTGCCGCCGGTCGGGGTGCGCAGTCCCGCGAACGTCTCCGCGAGTTCGATCTTCCCGCTGCCGCTGGAACCGGCGAGTCCCACGACCTCTCCGTGGCGCACGGAGAGGTCGATGCCGTCGTACGACTCGGAGGTCAGCCCCCGCGCCTCGAGGGCCACCGGGGCGTCGTCCGCCACGGCGTCCCGCGCCGACACGGCGCGCTCGGCGACGATCTCGCCCGCCATCGCCTCCACCAGGGCCGCCCGGGAGAGATCCGCGACGGGGGCGGTGGTGATCCAGCGCGCGTCGCGCAGCACCGTGACGGTCTGGCAGACCTCGTACACCTCCTGGAGGTGATGCGAGATGAACAGGAAGGTGACACCGGATTCCTGCAGCGCCCGCATGCGGGTGAAGAGGCGCTCGATCTCCCGGTTGTCGAGCTGCGCGGTCGGCTCGTCGAGGATGATGAAGCGGGCGCCGAAGCTCAGCGCCCGGGCGATCTCCACCATCTGGCGGTCCTCGACCTTGAGGTCGGCCGTGCGGGCGTCCGGATCGACGTGCACGTCCCAGGTGGCGAGGACCTCGGCCGCCTCGGCCTTGAGCCTGCGCCAGCTGATGAGTCCGCCACGACCGGTCGGCTGCCTGTTGATCAGGAGGTTCTCGGCGACCGACAACTCCGGTACGACCGTGGGCTTCTGGTAGACGCAGGCGACCTTGCGCCGCCATGCGTCGCGGTCGGCGAGCGGGGGCGCCGGCTCGCCGTCGAAGCGGATCATGCCCTCGTCGGCGGCCTGCAGGCCTGTGAGGACGTTGACGAGGGTGGACTTGCCGGCGCCGTTGCGACCGACGAGGGCATGGGACTCACCCGGGAGCACGGTGAGTTGCCCCTCCCTCAGGGCGACCGTGGGGCCGTACCGCTTGACGATCCCCCGCGCCTCCACCAGGGGGGTGACGACTGGTGTGCTCATTTGACCGTGTTGCCCCAGAGCTTGGGGTCGTCGACGTTGTCCTTGGTGACCAGCGGGGCAGGCAGCTGGTCCTCCAGGATGCCGCTGGGCAGCTTGACGATCTCGGAGTCGTGGTCGGTGGGGCCGGGCTTGAACGTCTTCCCCTGCATGGCGGCCTTGATGTAGTACATGCCGTACTTGGCGTAGGAGTCCGCCGGCTGCGAGACGGTGGCGTCGATCTCGCCCTTGCGGATCGCGTCGAACTCCTGCGGGATGCCGTCGTTGGAGACGATGGCGATGTGGCCCTTCTGGCCCGCCGTCTTCAGCATGTTCTTGGACTTGAGGGTCTGCAGCGTGGGCGCGAGGTAGACGCCGCCGGCCTGCATGTAGATGCCCTTGATGTCGGGGTTGGCGTTCAGGAGCGTGTCGAGCTTGGAGGCCGCGGTGTCGGATTCCCACTTGGCGGGGATCTCCAGGACCTTCAGCTTGGGGTACTTCTTCTTGACGCAGTCGCGGAACGCCTCCGAGCGGTCCCGGCCGTTGACCGAGGCGAGGTCACCCATGATCTGCACGACCTTGCCGCTGGTGACGTGCTGACCGAGGTAGTCGCAGGCCTTCTCGCCGTAGGCGACGTTGTTGGCACGCACCACCATCGCCACCTTGCCCTTGTCGGGCGCGACGTCGACGGCGACCACCGGGACGCCCTTGCGTTCGGCCTGGTCGAGCCCGGCCTCGATGGCGGCGCTGTCCAGCGGGGCGACCACCAGCCCCTTCACGCCCTGATTGAGCTCGTTGTTGATGTCGGTGATCTGCTGGGACGGGTCGCTGTTGGAGTTGACCGTCTTCAGGGCGTCGACGCCCTCCGACTTCGCCATCTTGGGCACGTAGTCGTTGTAGGACTGCCAGAACGGCGAGGTCAGCAGGGGCAGGATCACCCCGACCTTCCCGGTGCCGTCGCCTCCGGCGCTGGCCGGTCCGGCGTCCTTCGTGCTGCCGCATGCCGTGAGCGCCAAGGTGCCGCAAGCGGCCGTGGCCGTCGCGCGCACCGCCCACGAGGAGAGTCGCCTGCCTTGCCGTCCGTACCGCACTGTCCTGCGGGCCATCTGTCGGCTCCTCATCGAGCGTGATCGACCAGTTGCCCGCATACTTATCAGACCACTCGGCCCGCACAACACCCTTCGACGGCAAGATTTCCGGTAATCCGACCGTAGTGGTCGGACCACATCAGTGATTAGACTGCCGCGCACGGCAACGGGAGGAAGTGGCGTGGACGGGACACCGACCGAGGAGACGGAGCCGGAGAAGACTGCGAACGCTCCGCAGAAGGGGACGGTGACGCAGCGCGCCATCGAGCAGATCAAGGCGATGATCGCCGAGGGCCGGCTGGAGCCCGGCCAGCGGCTGCCGACGGAACGGGATCTGGCGGTCCAGCTGGGCATCTCACGCAGCTCGATGCGGGAGGCGATCCGTGCGCTGACGGTCCTCGGCGTGCTGGAGGCGCGGCACGGCTCGGGCATCTATGTGACCCTGCTGGAGGCGGGCGACCTCCTGGAGACGTTCGGCGTGGTGGCGGATCTCTCGCGCGGACCGCGCCTGGTGGAGCTGCTCGAGGTCCGGCGCATCCTGGAGTCGACGGCCACGGCCCTCGCGGCCGCCCGGATCACGGGCGATCAACTCGTGGAGGTCGAGAAGCACTTGACCGCGATGAACGCGACGGAGGACCCGGAGGAGATCCTCGCGCACGACCTCGCCTTCCACCGCGAGATCGCCGCAGCCGCCGGCAACGAGACCATGGCCGCGATACTGGAGGGCCTGTCCTCACGCACCTTCCGGGCCCGTGTCTGGCGCGGCTACCAGGAGGAGGGCGCCTTCGCCCGCACCCGCCGCGAACACGCGGCGATCCACCGGGCCCTGGTCGCCCACGATCCGGAGGCGGCCCGGGCGGCGGCCGCCGCGCACGTGGGCGAGGTGGAGCAGTGGCTGCGGGCGCAGCTCACTCCTTAGGCGGCCCTGCCCGGGACGATCACCATCGAGTGCCCACCGCCGTCCTGTGATCGAAGGGGCACAACCTCCGGCGGGCTCCCGGCGGGGCACCGCGCGCCGAACGCGCGATGCCCCGCGCCCGCCTCAGGCCCGCTTCAACCGCAGGGTCACCAGCTCGAACGGACGCAGCCGCAGCGTGATCCGGCCGCCCTCGCGGTGCGGTGCGGGCGCATCGCCGAGCGGCCGCTCCAAGAGGTCCGTCGGCACCACCGCCGCCACCTCGAACCCCGCGGTGAGCGTGGCCTCGGTGCGACCGCCGCGGGACTCGTGGAAGCGCACGACGACGTCACCGCTGCCGTCGTCGGCCAGCTTGACCGCCGTCACCACGACCGCGTCCTGCGCCACCGTCACCAGCGGCTGAACCGCGCGCTCACCGTCCACCCGCCGTTCGGGCAGGTTGATCCGCCAACCCTCGCGCACCGCGTCCCCGATCGTGGCTCCCGGCGTCAGCGCGTGCCGGAAACGGTGGACACCCTGGTCGGTCTCCGGGTCGGGGAAGCGCGGGGCCCGCAGCAGGGAGGCCCGGACGGTGGTGGTCGTACCGGAGTCGGTGTCCCGCACCGTGCGGGTCACGTCGTGGCCGTACGTGGAGTCGTTCACCACCGCGACACCCCAGCCGGGCTCCTCCAGATGCACGAACCGGTGGTTGCAGGCCTCGAACTTGGCCGCCTCCCAGGAGGTGTTGGTGTGGGTGGGACGGTGGAAGTGCCCGAACTGGGTCTCGGACGCGTACCGTTCGGCATGCACGTCCAGGGGGAACGCCAGCTTCAGGAACTTCTCCGTCTCGTGCCAGTCGACCTCCGTGTCGATCTCGAGCCGCCGCTCCCCGGGCGCGAGCGACAGCACCTGGGTGACCCGTGAGTCGCCGAAGGACCGCACGACGCGCACCGACACGCCGTCCTCGCCCGGCCCGACCTCGTCGGCCTCGACCAGATCGGTGACCGAGTTGCGGTAGAACGCGTCCACGTCCCAGGCGTCCCACATGTTGGGGAAATCGGGGTGGAGTTGGAGGAGATTGGCGGCGCATCCGGGTGCGACGGTCTCACGTTCGGCCCGGAGGTCGTACACGGAGACGACCAGCCCCCGAGCGTCGATCTCCGTGCGCAGCAGCCCGTTGTGCAGGACGAAGCCGCCGTCGGAGCGTGCCGTCAGCGACACCTCGCCCGCGGCGACCGGCTCGCCTGCCCCGCCGGCGGGGACCCCCGCCCGGGAGTGCGGGGCCGCGTTGAACACCAGCGGCACCGACCCCTCACCGGCCAGCGTCCGCTGCGCGGCCTCGATGATCCCGTTCAGTTCGCCGGCGATCCGCTCGTAGGTGGCCCGCGCCTCGCGGTGCACCCAGGCGATCGAGGAGCCGGGCAGGATGTCGTGGAACTGGTGGAGCAGGACCGTCTTCCAGATGCGGTCCAGGTCCTCGGCCGGGTAGCGGAATCCGGACCGCACGGCCGCCGTGGCCGCCCACAACTCGGCCTCCCTCAGCAGGTGTTCGCTGCGCCGGTTGCCCTGCTTGGTCCTGGCCTGGCTGGTCAGCGTGGCGCGGTGCAGTTCCAGGTACAGCTCGCCCACCCAGACGGGCGGATGGGCGTACTCCCGCTCCGCCTTCTCGAAGAACTTCTCCGGCGTTTCCCACACCACCGTCGCCGAGCCCTCGAGATCCCGCAGACGTGCCGCCTTCGCGACCATCTCCCGCGTCGTGCCACCGCCGCCGTCACCCCAGCCGGTCGGCGCCAGCGAGTGCCTGGCGACCCCCTTGTCCTTGAAGTTCCTTGCGGCGTGGGCGATCTCGCTGCCCTTCATCGAGCAGTTGTAGGTGTCGACGGGCGGGAAGTGGGTGAAGATCCGGGTCCCGTCGATGCCCTCCCACAGGAACGTGTGGTGCGGGAACTTGTTGGTCTGCGACCACGAGATCTTCTGCGTGAGCAGCCACTTGGACCCGGCCGCCTTGATGATCTGCGGAAGTCCTGCCGCGAAACCGAAGGTGTCGGGCAGCCACGCCTCGTCGTTCTCGATGCCGAACTCGTCCAGGAAGAACCGCTTGCCGTGCACGAACTGACGGGCCATCGCCTCCGAGCCCGGCATGTTGGTGTCCGACTCCACCCACATGCCGCCCGCCGGCACGAACCGCCCCTCCGCCACGGCCTTCTTCACCCGCGCCCACACCTCGGGCCGGTGCTCCTTGACCCACGCCCACTGCTGGGCCTGGGACATGGCGAAGACGAACTCCGGCTCGTCCTCGATGAGCGCGGTCATGTTGGACGTCGTACGGGCCACCTTGCGCACCGTCTCACGCAGCGGCCACAGCCACGCCGAGTCGATGTGCGCATGCCCGACGGCACTGATGCGGTGGGCGGAGGGCGCGGCGGGGGCCGCCAGGACCTCGGCGAGCTGCGAACGGGCGTGTTCCGCCGTGCCGTTGACGTCCTGGAGGTCGACGGCGTCCAGCGCTCGGTCCACCGCGCGCAGGATCTCCGAGCGCCGCGCCGAGTCCACCGGCAGTTCGGCCATCAGCTCGCCGAGCACCTCGAGATCGAGGACCAGTTGCCAGACGGACTCGTCGAACACCGCGAGATCCATGCGCTCCAGCCGGTACTGCGGTTCGGCGCCCGCCGTCTCCTTGTCGCCGAGCTGCGTGGGCCGGAAGGGGTGGTAGTCCAGGATGACGGGATTCGAGGCGGCCTCGATGCACAGCTCGACCTGCTCGCCGCCCTCGGCCGGGGACCCGATCCGCACCCACTGGTTGCGCGGGTTGAGCCCCTTCACCGGGGTGCCGTCGGGCCGGTAGACGAGGCCTTCGCACTGGAAGCCGGGCATGTTCTCGTCGAAGCCGAGGTCCAGCAGGGCCTCGACGGTCCTGCCCGCCCAGGCCTCGGGCACGGTCCCGGTCACCCGGAACCAGCTGGTGCCCCACGGGGCGCCCCAGCGAGCGCCCACCGCGATCGGTTCGACGGGAGCGGCCAGGCCCTCGGCGACCGGTACCGGTTCCCCGGGTGCGTGCCACACGGCGACCTGGAGCGGCACGGACTCGGGGTACACGGCGGGGCGGATGCGCTCGTCGAGGACGCGGCGCAGGCGGGCTTCGACCAGGGTGCGGTCGTCATGCATGGGGTGCTCCGTGGGGTGTGGGTGCGGGTGTTACCAGCGGTGGGTCGTCGTGGCCGGAGTCGAGACGTTGTAGAGCTCCCCGACAGCGCGCAGTTCGAACCGTGCGGCATTCTCGCCCTGCTCCGCCGTGAGCCCGCCGGCGTAGTACGCCGACTGGCAGGTGCCCCCGAGGAAACGGCGCGTCCCGTCGGGCAGGATCCGGTACAGCTCGTAGTGCCGTACCCCGGGGGCCCCGGCCCTGTGGGCGGCGGGGGCCGCCTGCCAGGCGAACCGCAGATCGCCGCCTTCGGCGTCGATGACGCGCAGCCCGGCCGGGGCGGCCGCAGCGGTCACCGCGTCGCGGACGGCGAGCCGCCCGAGGCGCCAGCGCACCTCGCCGCCGCTGCCGGTGAGTCGCACGGCCAGCCTGCGCACCCTGCCGGACAGGCCCGTCAGCGGCACGGTCGTGGTCTGCCAGCCGGCGCCGCCCGACAGCGGGAAGAAGGTGTACGAGGGCGCCTGGCCCGCCGCGCCCGGCTCCGTGGTGGCGACCGCCAGCTCCGCGCGGACGTCGCCCGCGTCGGCCCGGTGGGTCACCTCCACGACCGTTTTCGGGCCGATCGGCAGCCGGGTCGCGTACAGCTCCAGGGTGGCCGGTGCGTCGAGGGCCCCGGAGACCAGCAGGCTGCTGCCGCCGCGCCAGGCGTCCGCGAAGTCGAAGGCGACCGAGGGGCGGGTGCCGCTGGTGCGGACGACCCACCGGCGGGACGGCAGCCGGTCCTGGAGGCCGAGGTGGTTCCAGGGGGTGGCAGAGGTGGCCTCGCCGTCCTCGTACCACTTCAGTCCGTGCCCGGTGTTGAAGACGGTCGCGAACGGGAGCGCGTCGACGGTGGACCGGTCGGCGACCGACAGGGCCGGGGCGCGCCAGCTCGCCGTGGTGTCGGGGCGGGACGGGTCGAGCGACGCACCGGTCCAGAACAGGTCGTCGGCGGCATGGAAGTCGCCGGGCGTGCGGTTCGCGGGCAGGTGGTTACGGGTCCACTCCGGCCTGTAGAAGCCGATCGACGTCACGTGCGCGGCGGTGGCCGGCACGATCGCGTCCCAGTTCACCGAGGTGCCGGTGCCGCCCGACTCCACGTCGACGCCCGCCCACAGCTCATAGCGGTTGCGCCCGAGCTGCCCGGCCAGCGTGCCCGAGGACGCCAGCGAGCTCTTCGACCATCTGAAGTCGACGAACATGGTGTCCGCCGACTGGAAGAACGCCTGGTTCTGGCTGTCGAGGGCGCCCTGCCACGAAACCGTTCCGTTCACGGTCATCGCGTCGTACCAGGTGACGCGCAGCCCCTTCGCCGCGCTGAGCGCCTTCAACTCCTTGACGAACCCCAGCATGTCGGCGCCGAGCGCGCTGTCCCCGCCACCGGTCTCGGCATTGACGAACCAGCCGTCGAAGCCGTACGCCTGCGCGACCGCGACGAGCTGCCGGGCGAGCGGAAAACGCCCCGCGGCGTCCTTCTGAACGAGGTCACGTGTCCACTGGAGCTGTCCGCCGAAGGCCACGGGCGGCAGGAAGATGTTGCCGAGGACGGGTACGCCGTGCCGGTGGGCCGCGTCCACGATCGGGGCGTTGGGTGCGAGGATCAGTCCCTCGCCGGCCGAACCGCCCCAGAAGACCAGTTCGTCGACATACGCCCAGTGGGTCGGGGCGTAGTAGTCGGCGGTGGGCGCGCCCTGGGAGGGGTTGGCCGAGGTGGGCCCGAACGAGACCAGCGACTGGACGCGGGCCTGGCCGGAGCGTGCGGTGGTGTTCGCGGGGGTGGGGGTGAAGCGGGCGGCGAGCGGCACGGAGGCGGTGTTGAAGGCCAGGTCCGTGTCGGTGGCGGCACTCCAGGTCTTCAGGCTGCGCCAGGTGATGCCGGTGCCCGGGGTGCCGGAGGGCAGGGAGTCGGGGTACCAGTAGGAGGCGTACGGCTGGAGGTCGCGGGTCGCCGCCGAGGCGCCGGACGTGGGCAGCACGGGGGTGAGCGCGGTTGCCGCTCCGGCGAGCAGGACCGCGCGTCTGCTGAGGTTCACTGTGTGCTCCGTTTCGTCGTGGGGACGGTGTGGGGACGGGCTACTCGGTGACCTGATCGGGGGTGACGACTTCGGTGATGCCACGGGCCGCGAGGTGCTCCTTGTCGTCGGCGCGGCTCGCGAGAACTGTGGTGGGCCGGGCCCCGTCGGCGGTCAGCCGGGCGAAGGCCTCGAAGACGGGGCCGCCGGGAGCGCAGACGGAGCGGCCGGCCGTTGTGTCGACGGCCAGTGCGGTGGTGCGGGGAGCCGGCTCGGCCGCCCGCTGTGCACCGGCGATCCGCGCGAGCGCCGCCGCCGCGGGCTTGGGCCGCCGGTCGTTGGTCAAGAGGCCGAGACCGTATTCGAGTTCGGGGAAGTCGCCCAGATCACGGCTGACGTCGTGCGAGCACCACCAGGTCACGCCCCACAGGTCCGGGCAGTCGAGCGCGTTGGTGACGGTTGCCTCGGTGAAGGCCGCGGCGTGTTCCGGGGGGATCAGCGGGGCGGGCGCACCGACCTCCTGAAGCCATACGGGGCGGTGCGGGTCGTCCGCCCAGGCCTTGGAGAGCTCGACGAGGTAGGCCGCGTGGTGCTCGGTGGCGGTTCCGGTGCGGCCGTGGCGCTGGGCGGTGCCGTTGAACACCCAGGAGTGCACGGCGGTGAGATCGCCGAGGCGGGCCGAGTGCTCGGGGGTGAAGGGCTGGTCGTCCTGGTACCAGGCGGCGTCGTACGAGGCGTGCAGATGCAGTCTGCCGGGGGCGCCCTCGGCGCACGCGGCGAGCAACCGGGTCAGCCACCGCCCGGCCTGCTCCGGGGTGATGCGGTCCGGGTCCGGATGCGGGCCTGCGGCGAACTGGTTGACCTCGTTGCCGATCGTCATGCCGATGAAGTTCGGCCGGTCGGCGAGGGCTGCGGCGAGCGTCCGCAGGTAAGCGGCCTCTCCCTCGACGACCTCCGGATCGGTGAAGATGTTGCGCCGGTGCCAGGTCTGCGTCCAGGCGGGGAGGAAGTCGAAGCTCGACAGATGTCCCTGCAGACCGTCCACATTGACGTCCAGTCCGCGTTCGGCCGCCGCGTCGGCAAGCGAGAGGAGCTGCTCGACCGCGCGCGGGCGGATCAGAGTGCGGTTGGGCTGGAAGTAGGGCCACAGCGCGAAGACCCGGATGTGGTCGAGGCCCAGCGCGGCGATCGAGTCGAGGTCGGCGCGTACGGAGTCCAGGTCGAAGTCGAGCCAGTGATGGAACCACCCCTCGCTCGGGGTGTAGTTGACGCCGAAGCGCACGGCAGGCGGCATGCGGATTCCTTCAGACAGTGGTGCACGTACGGAGGTTCAGCCCTTGACGGCGCCCTCGCCCACGCCGCGGAAGAAGTAGCGCTGCAGGCAGGCGAAGAGGACCATGAGGGGCGCCACCGCGATGACGGTGCCCGCGGCGACGAGGCGCTCGTCGTTGGCGAAGGTGCCGTGCAGATAGTTGAGTCCGATGGTCAGGGTGAACTTCGACGGGTCGCTCAGCACGATCAGCGGCCACAGGAAGTCGTCCCAGGAGAACATGAACGCGAAGATCGCGACGACGGCGAGGGTGCCTTTGACCGACGGCAGCGCGATCCTGGCGAACCGCTGCCAGACGTTGGCGCCGTCGACGAACGCGGCCTCCTCTATCTCGAAGGGGAGGTTGAGGAAGGCGTTGCGCATCAGCAGCACGTTCATGGCGCCGACGCTGCCCGGCAGGACGACGCCGACCAGCGAGTTGTTGAGACCGAGTTCCCGCATGGTGGTGAACTGGGCGATGATGATGCTCTCCGCGGGGACCAGCATCGCCAGGATGAAGACGAGGGTGGCGACCCTGCGGCCCCGGTAGCGCAGCCGGGCCAGCGCGTAGCCCGCGAGGGCCGAGCCGACGCAGTTGGTCACCACGTTGGCGGTGGCGACCTTCAGCGAGTTGAGGGCGTAGTCCCACACGGGGATGGTGTCCGAGACGCGCGCGTAGTTGTGCAGCGTCGGGTGGGCGGGCAGGAAGGAGGGCGGGGAGCTGAAGATGTCCTCGGTCGGGCCCTTGAGCGAGGTGGACAGCTGCCACAGGAACGGGCCGACCGTCAGCGCCAGCACGAACAGCAGCAGCACGTACCTCAGGACCAGTTCCCACACCCGGATGCGGCGGCCGTGCTCGTCGGTGACCGGTCCGCGGTGCACGACGGCGGGCGCGGGAGCCGGCGGTGCCTTCTCCACGACACTCATGACTCCTCCCTCCGGTCCGCGCGCAGGACGAGCAGCATCAGCGCCACGGTGACGACGAACACGACGAGCGAGATCGCCGAGGCGTAGCCGACCCGGCCGGTCAGGCCCGTGCCGGTGCGCTGGACGAGCATGACCAGGGTCGTGTCCTCCCCGGCCGGGCCACCGGTGGGACCGGCGATCAGGTACACCTCGGAGAACACTTTGAATGCGGCGACCGAGGAGAGCGCGGCGACCAGCACCATGGTGGAGCGGAGCGCGGGCACGGTGACCGTCAGAAAGCGACGCACGGCACCCGCGCCGTCCACGGCCGCGGCCTCGTGCAGTTCACGGGGGACATGGGCGAGAGCGGCCAAGTAGATGATCATGTAGTAGCCGAGGCCCTTCCAGACCGTGACGGCCATGGCGCTCAGCAGGAGCAGCCACTGGTCGCTGAGGAAGCCGACCCGGCCGACTCCGATCGTCTCCAGCAGCGAGTTCACCAGACCGCGCTCGTCCAGCAGCCACACCCAGATCAGGCCCACGACGACGATGGAGGCGACCACCGGGGTGTAGAAGGCGGAGCGGAAGAACGCGATACCGGGGATGTTCTTCTGCACCAGCAGGGCGAGCAGCAGAGGCAGCAGGACGAGCGCGGGGACCACCCCGAGGACGTAGAGCGCGCTGTTGCGCAGGCCGATCCAGAACATGTCGTCATGGAGCAGCTCGCGGAAGTTGGCGAGCCCGACGAATTCGCCCGGGATCAGGGTGCGGCGGTCGGTGAAGGCGTTCACCACGGTGGAGACGAACGGATAGAGGATGAAGACGCCGGTCACCACCAGCCCCGGCACGGCGAAGAGCCAGGGACTGGTGGGGAGTTGGCGCCGCACCCGCGACACGGTGGATGTGGCCATGATGGTTCAGCCCTGCTGCTGGAGAAGCTGGTCGCAGGCCTTGACAGCGTTGTCGAGTGCCGCCTTGGGGCTCTCCTTGCCCTGGAGCGCCTTGGCGACCTCGTTGCGCAGTGCTGTCTTCATCTGGTCGCTGAAGAGTACGGGCGTGTAGTTGACCGCGTTCTTCAGGGACTTGGCGGCCGCGATCCGCACCCGCGTCTCGTCCGTGCCGTCCTCCTTGGTGAAGTACGGGTCGTCGAGCGAGCCGGCGGTGCTCGGGAAGATGGCCACCTGCTTCGCGAACGACATCTGGTTCTGCGCGTCGGTCACGTAGTGCGCGAAGGCGACGGCCGCCGGGGTGTGCTTGGTACGGGAGTTGACCATCACGCCCATCACGTACATGTTGACGTGACCGGTGCTGGTGATCTGGTCGGTGATCCCGATGTTCTTGTACAGGTTCGGCGCCTGCTTCTTGAAGTTCTCCAGGTCCAGCGCGCTGCCCGGGTTCATGGCGACGGCCTCGGTGAGGAACATCTTCCCGGAGGACTCGGGCGTGGCGGTCAGGGCCTGCGGGTCGAGCGCCTTGGCGTCGTACAGCTCCTTGTACTTGGTGAGGAGCTCGACACCCTTCGCGTCGTTGAAGGCGAAGCCGGTGCCCTGCTTGTTCATCAGCTCGACGCCGTAGCGACCGAAGTCCTCGACGGTGGGCACATTGGCGAGGGTGGCGACCTTGCCGTTGCTCTTCTGCGCCATCTGCAGGGCGTCGGTGAAGAGTTCGTCGTACGTCTTCGGGGGCGAGTCCGGGTCGAGTCCGGCCTTCTTGAACAGGCCCTTGTTGTAGAACATCGGGCCGGTGTTCAGGTACCAGGGGAAGGCGTAGGTACCGCCTACGCCCGGTATCTGCTGCCCCGTCCAGGCACCGTCGAGGTACTCGGGCCGGTACTTGGCCGCCGCCTTGTCGAGGTCGAGGGCGAGCCCCGCCTTGACCAGGGGGGCGAGCAGGTCGGGCGAGACGTTGACCACATCGGGCAGGGTCCCGCCCGCCGCGTCCGCGCTGAGCTTGTCGGCGTAGCCCTCGGCGGGCTGGTCGATCCACTTCACGTGGGTGCCGGGGTACTTCTTCTCGAAGTCGGCGATCAGGCCGTCGAAGTACGGCTTGAAGTTGGCGCGCAGGTTCCAGGTCTGGAAGGTGATGTCCCCCTCGACCTTGCCGGACGCGTCGGTGGATCCACTGCCGTCGTCCGAGGAACCGCAGGCGCTCAGCGGCAGGACGAGGGCGGCGAGGGCGGCGACGGCGAATGTTCTGCGGGATGGAGTGGGCACGGTGACACGGCTCCCTTGCGGCGTCGGCGGCTGGTGTCGCCAGCGACCATGCACGGCACGTTCGAGAGAAGTCAATGGATTCGCCTCAGCTAATGAAATACGTACCTCATTAGTCCAGGTCAGAGCACCCCTCAAGGAGTACTTGCACGCTCCCACTAATGCGCTTTAGGGTCTAGGTACTCAAGCGCATTAGTCCACTCAAAGAAAGGGGCCGCCGTGCCCGCCAAGCGGTCCCCCGCACGCCGTCCGACCATGAAGGACATCGCCCGGCGCGCCGGGGTCTCCGAGAGCGCCGTCTCCTTCGCGCTCAACGGGCGGCCGGGTGTCTCCGAGGTCACCCGCGACCGGGTACGCCGGGTCGCAGAGCAGCTGGGCTGGCGGCCGAGCACCGCGGCGCGCCAGCTCTCGGGGGAGGGCGCGGCCACGGTGGGCCTGGTCGTGGCGCGTCCGGCGGACACGCTGGGCGTGGACTCCTTCTTCCTCCAACTCATCTCCGGCATCCAGGAGGTACTGGCGGAGCGTCACCTGGGCCTGCTCTTCCAGGTGGTGGAGGACGTGGACGCGGAGTGCGGCGTCTACCGGCGCTGGTGGGCCGAGCACCGGGTGGACGGCGTGATGGTGGTCGATCCGCGTACGGACGATCCGCGCCCCGATCTGCTCGACGAACTGGGCCTGCCCGCGGTGGTGATCGGCGGGGTGCCTGACGCGCGGCATCCCGGGCTGTCCACGGTCTGGGCCGACGACGCGGGCGCGATGGCGGCGGTGGTCGGCCAGTTGTATGCGCTGGGCCACCGCAGGATCGTGCACATCGCGGGACTTCCGGGCCTCGCGCATACGGAGCGCCGCATCCGTACGCTGCGCACGGAGGCCGAACGGCGGGGCCTTTGCGAAGTGCGGTCGGTGACCACCGACTACTCGGACGCGGAGGGCGCCGCCGTCACCCGCCGCGTGCTGGCCGAGGACGCACCGCCGACCGCGCTGGTCTACGACAACGACGTGATGGCGCTCGCCGGCGTCACGGCGGCGGCCGAGCTGGGCTTCGCGGTACCCGCCGACGTCTCGGTGATCTCGTGGGAGGACTCGGCGCTGTGCCGCATGGTCAAGCCGTGGCTGTCCGCACTCTCCCGTGACACGGTGGGGTTCGGCCGCAAGGCGGCGGAAGAGCTGACGGCGCTGCTGGACGGTGGCCCGGCCCGCACGGTGCAGGTACCCGTGCCGCGGCTGATCGAGCGGGAGAGCACCGGGGCGGCGCTCGACTCTCAGCCCCGGCCCCGGGGGAGCGGGTCCGCCGGGTGAGAACGGCGGTGGACATGCGGGAGGCGGCGGGGATCACCCCGGCCGGACGACGACCGGACTCCCCCGCCCCCTCCCGGACCGTCGAACGTCGACGAACCGGCTCCGCTCCGGGCACGACGCCCGGGGGTTCGCCGCCGACGGCCCTTCTCGCTCAGCTGTGCCACTCCACCTTGAACACCCAGACGTGGCGGCCCGCCCTGCGCGCCGCCTGGGGCACGTCGATCACCAGCGAGCCGTTGCGCACCCGCCAGTTCAGTGGCCGGTCGTGGCCCAGCATCGTCACCTTGTCCCCGCCGCGGATCGGCACGGGCGCCTCCACCGTCAGGGTGCTGCCCGGCTGTGTCAGCGAGTGGATGTAGAACGCCTCGTTCTGCCGGACCGTGAAGCGGAGGTCCTCTCCGAGTTGCGCCATACGGGACCAGTACGTCGTGTCGTAGATCGCCTCGCCGTTGGTCTTCAGCCAGTGGCCGGTCTCACGCAGCCGGGTCTGCATGATCTCCGGGATGGTGCCGTCGGCGCGAGGACCGATGTCCAGGAGGAAGTTGCCGTTCTTCGACACGATGTCGACCAGACTGTGCACGACCTCCTCGGTCGTCATGTAACGGTCGTCCGGGGTCGCCCGGTTGTAGCCGTAGCTGAACGGGTCGAGACCCCGGCTCGCCTCCCACTTGGCGACGACGGTGTTGTCGTACGTCGTGTACTCGGGGGTCGTGAAGTCGTGGAAGGCGATGCCCGAGCGGTCGTTGACGGCCACCTCGTACGGCTTCGGCCGGTTCTTGCCGTGGTTGAAATACTCGGCGACGACGTCGAGGCTGTCGTTGGCACCGCCGATGTCGCACCACAGGACGGCCGGGTCGTACCGGTGGATCAGCTCCAGCATCTGGGGGGCCTGGTAGTCCTTCACATAGTCCTTGCCCGCCGTGTATCCGGTGTACGGGACCGGCTCCAGGGTGTACGGATTGCGCGGCGCGTGACCCATCCACGGGTTGTCGGGGTTGAACCACTCGGGCATCGAGAAGTAGAGGCCCCGGTGCAGCTCCGGTGTGAACTTCGCCGAGGCGTCGAAGAGTTCCCGGATCAGATCGCGCTTCGGGCCCATCTTCACCGCGTTGCGGTCGGAGAGCTTGGTGTCCCACAGGGCGAAGCCCTCATGGTGCTTGGAGGTGAGCACGTGGTACTGGGCGCCCGCGTCCCGGAACAGTTCCACCCAGGCCCGCGGGTCGAACCTGGCCGCGGTGAACATCGGGATGAAGTCGTCGTAGGCGAAGTCCTCGCCGTAGGTCTGCGCGTGGTATGCGTACACCGCGTTGTCCGCGCTCTGCAGGTTGTTCCAGTACCACTCGGCGTACTGCTGGCCGACCGGTGACCAGGCGGGCACGGAGTAGACACCCCAGTGGATGAAGATGCCGAACTTCGCACGGTGGAACCAGTAGGGCGCCTGGTGCCCGGCGAGCGAGGCGTCGGTGGGCCGGTAGTCGGGCACGCCGAGGGTGAGGTCCGCCGTCCGGGCGCCGACCTGGCGGCGGCCGCTGTGGACGGCGACCGTGCCGGACCGCACCGTGCCGGGGGTCGTGCCGCCGCGGTTGCGGATGCCGATCCGCACCCGGGCCTGTTCGCCGGGGTCGAGACGGCTGACCCGGCCCGGTTCGACGGTACGGGCACCCGGGACGTCGACGCTCACGGCCACCTCGTCAGCGGCCAGTACGGCGACCGTGCCCGCGTTGACCACGGTCGCCTCCACGCTCTGGGCACCGCCGGCCTCGAGAAGGGAGAACGTGGAGTGCGCGTCGCGCAGCGCCAGCGCCCGTCCCTCGGCGACCGGTTGCAGGGAGAGCGCGAAGACGTGCAGGGATGCCTTGCCCTCCTCGGCCGGGTTGGTGGTCGGCAGGGTGAGGCCGACCGCCTCGCGCCCGGGATCGATCCAGACCTCGGCCGTGCCGATGCCGACGGTGTGCTCGTCCTTGCTGCCGTCCGGTGCGTAGCGGTACGGGGCCGACAGCGAACCGCCCGCCGCGTACCAGTCGGACCCGCCGAGCCCGCCGGTCGTCGTCGTGCCGTCCGCGTAGTGCACGGTGGCCTGGCCGGAGGCGTTGCCGTAGCTGCCCGAGGTGAGGAACAGGGCCGAGAGGTAACGCCCCTTGGGCAGGTCGACGCGCTGGCCGAGGGCCACGATGTTGTTGGCGGCTCCCGCTGCGGAGGACGGGAAGTCGAAGAGGATGCCGTCGACGACCACGCGCCCTGCGGGCAGTTCCTCACCCGGGAAGGTGTAGCCGGAACCGTCGAAGTTGCCGCCGCGGGCGGAGGCGGTGTCGATGGCATCGTTGTCGAAGTAGCCGTCGAGGGCGACGGGAACGGGATCGGGAACCGGAACCCAGTGGGCGTCCGCGCCGGGTGAGCCGGCGGACCCGGCCGAGGCCGGGACGGCGAGGGGGAGCGCCGCCCCCGCGGCCACCACCGCGGCGGCTCCGAGAACCTGACGTCTTGGATACGCGTTCATGAGCACCTCCAATTCATCGGAGGTCTGATGATTGAGCTGTCTCCGGGAGACTGTCAATGGGGCGCGTAACGATAGGACTTGAGCCAGTGATCGGATGACCTTTCCGTCCCGGGTGAGTGGCGACGGCCATCCCGGCGGTGACCCGGGGAGCGCGTGCGGCAAGGGCGCGACCAGACCCTCGACGTGGCGCCCTCGGCAGGGCACAGTTCTGCACGTACTCGCCAGTACGTGCACGCCTCGACCGCGCCGAGCACCGACAGGGAGCGCCCGTGACCAGCTGGGTCGGCCGTACCGCCGCAGAGATCGCCGCCGCCGTACGCGAGAAGCGGATCACCCCGCGCGAGGTCGTGGCCGAACACCTCGCGCGTATCGAGCAACTCGACGGTCGAGTCGGCGCCTTCCGCCGAGTGCGCGCGAACGCCGCGCCGGCCGAGGCCGACGAGGTCGCGGACCGTACCGATCTGGCCGAACTCCCCCTCGCCGGCGTCCCGGTGGCGGTCAAGGACAATCTGGCCGTACGCGGGGAGTCCACCCGAAACGGCTCGGCCGCGACACCGGACACGCCTGCCGACCACGACCATGTCACGGTGGCCCGGCTGCGCGCGGCGGGGGCGGTCGTCGTCGGGCTCACGAACGTGCCCGAGCTGTGTGTCTTCGGCACCACCGAGGGGGTGTTCGGGGCCGCCCGCAACCCATGGGACACCTCGCGCACGGCGGGCGGCTCCTCCGGGGGCAGTGCGGCGGCGGTGGCCGCCGGGCTGGTGCCGATCGCGCTCGGCAACGACGGAATGGGCTCACTGCGCATCCCCGCCGCCAACTGCGGGCTCGTCACCATCAAGCCGGGACACGGCACGGTCCCCGCGGGCATCGGCAACGGCGACTGGTTCGGCATGTCCGAGAACGGGCCGCTCGCGACGAGCGTCGAGGACGCCCGGCTGATGTTCCAAGTCCTGGCCGGCCGAAGGGAGACGAGCACGAAGCAGCCCGCCGCACACACGATCGCGCTCTCCCTGCGCAGCCCCGTGCTCGGCGTGCGGGTGAGCCGTCCGTACGCGGAGGCGGCCCGATCCGCGGCGACCCTGCTCGCCGAGGCGGGTCATGACGTACACCCGGCCGACCCGCCCTACCCGTGGTGGCTGGGCACCACCTCCCTTGCGCACTGGACGGCCGGTACGGCGGTCGACGCCGAGGGCCTGGACACGGGACGACTGGCGCGCCGTACCCGGGTGCACGCTTCGGTGGGCCGCCGCTTCGTCCATGGCGCACGTTCCGGCTCCCGCCGCGAGCAGTTGCGCCGGATCCTGGAGCCGTTCTTCTCCGAGCACGACATCCTGCTGACGCCGGCGCTCGCCCGCCGCAGTCCGGCCGCGGAGCCGTGGCACGAGCGGGGCTGGGTGCGCAACATCCTTGTCAACACCAACTACTCCCCCATGACGCCGCCCTGGAACCTTACGGGCTGGCCCGCGATGTCGGTCCCCTTCGGTACGTTCCCCAACGGCGCGCCGTGCGCGGTGCAGCTGGTCGGACGGCCCGGCTCGGAGGCGGCACTGCTGGATGTGGCGGGCAGGCTGGAGTCGCTGCAGCCCTGGCGGCGTACGGCGCCCCTGGGCTGAAGGGTGTTTCAGACGCCGGTGGCCTGACCGGTCGGCCGTCCACGGTGGCGACGGGCCGCCGACCGGACGGTGAGGTCGCGAACAACGGCATCGGCGAGTCGAGGGAGACGGCACCCTCATCACCCGCCCCCTCCACCGGCACGTCGATCGCCTCACCCGCGCGCGACACCCTCTTCGCCTGCAAAGGGGGAACCCTCACCCGGCCCGACCGCCCGTGGATCGACGCGCACGGTGTGATCGACGTACGAGAGGCCGGGTCTGACGAATCCGCAGTCACCACACGCTACGACGAACCCGCCGTCCCCCAGGAGGCGACCGTGCCGGTCGCGGCCGTCGACGAGTGGCTGTGACGAGCGCTTCCCCTCACTCACCGGTCCGGGTGGAGGGCGTCCGAGCGACGCGCACGGACGGTGACTTGTTCGCCACGGAACGACGTCGACCGGCGCGATGGTTGTTTGGGACAGCCGTCGCTGGGGACCCGACCGACTGGCGCCGAGCGGCCGGAGTGGGGAGAGCCCTCGCCGCCATCGGATGCAGAAGGAAGATGAAGCGTTGTGACCGCACACCCGAGCGAGACACCCGTCGTCCGCCCGCCTCAGCCGGGCCGGGACCAGTCCCGGATCCCGCGTGAGAACACCCTGCGTACCTGCATACCGGCCGTCGAGGACCGGACGGTTCCCAGGACGTGCCGTGGACCGGAGTCGAACATCGTCAGAGGCGAGGACTGACGACGGCGCAGACCACCGGCCGGCAACGCCGAACAGGATGTGAATCGGGAGAGTGTGCCAGGGGGCCGGCGTGCCCGTCGCAACGCGGCGCGCCCCGCGGCCATGCGGTCCGCCCGAGCACGACACATCGATGCCGCCGACGGCAGAACGCCGCGGCCACCGCACGAACTGCGGACGGGCCCCGAGCGGCTGTGAGCTGCGGCCCGGCGGACTCGCTTGTGCCGCTGATGCCGCCATGGGCCGCCCGGCACGGCTGGGCGTCCGCGGCCGTGGCGGTACGTGGGACGACGGTCGGGCGGCGACCGCCGCCGGGACCGATCCGCCACGCTCCGTGACGGACGCCCGCTCGCCCGGGGAACGGTGTGTCGAGGCGAGCACCGCAGGGGACTCGGAAGAACGGCCCGATCCCTGCACGCGAGACCGAGGAGCGAGACGATGCGAGCACTCACCTGGCAGGGCCGGCGGGACGTCCGTGTGGAGACCGTCCCCGACCCCCGGATCGAGAAGCCCGACGACATCATCGTGCGGATCACGTCCACCGGGATCTGTGGTTCGGACCTTCATCTGTACGAACTCTTCGGCCCCTATCTCGACCCCGGCGACATCCTGGGCCATGAGCCGATGGGCATCGTGCAGGAGGTCGGCCCCCAGGTGCACACCCTCTCGCCGGGGGACCGCGTGGTCATACCGTTCAACGTCTCCTGCTGCGACTGCTTCATGTGCGACCAGGGCCTGCATTCGCAGTGCGAGACGACCCAGGTGAAGGAGCGGGGATCCGGTGCCGCGCTCTTCGGCTACACCAAGCTGTACGGACAGGTGCCGGGTGGACAGGCCGAGTTCCTGCGGGTCCCGTTCGGCAACAAGCTGCCCATCAAGGTGCCCGAGGGCCCACCGGACGACCGTTACGTATATCTGAGCGATGTGCTGCCCACCGCATGGCAGGCCGTCGAGTACGCGGCCGTTCCGCAGGGCGGGAGCGTGGCCGTACTGGGGCTCGGCCCCATCGGCGACATGTCCGCCCGTATCGCCCGTCACCGCGGCGCCGGACTGGTCATCGGCGTGGATCTGGTGGACGAGCGCCTGGAGCGAGCAGCGGCGAACGGCTTCACCTGCTTCGACCTCCGCCGACACGGCAGGGACCTGACCGAGGCCGTGCGGGACCTGACCGACGGACGGGGACCGGACGCCGTGATCGACGCCGTGGGCATGGAGTCGCACGGAGCGCCGTTCGCCAAGGCGGCGCAGTGGGTCACCGGCCATCTGCCCGACGCCGTGGCGCAGCCCCTGATGGAACACGCCGGAGTGGACCGCCTCGGGGCTCTGCACTCGGGCATCGACCTGGTGCGGCGAGGCGGCACACTGTCCGTTTCCGGGGTCTACGGGGGGACCGCGAGCCCCATGCCCCTGCTCACGATGTTCGACAAGCAGATCCAGGTGCGGATGGGGCAGGCGAACGTGTGGCGCTGGGTGGAGGACATCCTCCCCCTGCTCACGGACGAGGATCCGCTCGGCGTCGACCGCTTCAAGACCCACGCCGTGCCGCTGGAGGACGGCCCCAAGGCCTACGCGATGTTCCAGGCCAAGGAGGACGGGATGATCAAGACCCTCCTCGAGCCCTGAGACCCCGCTGCCCACCGATCGACCTGGAGTTCTCATGCCCACGACACTGTCGGCCGACGATCTGAAGGCGATCACGGATCGGCTCACCGTCGAGGCCGACGTACTGCGCGAGGAACTCGCGGACGCCGAGTCGAAGATGCCCGCCCTTTACGCGGACTGCGACCTCGACCCCGCCGACGTGGGTGCCCGGGTGAGCGCGCTCGCCGCCCTGCGCGCCGACGCCGATCGCGCACGGATTCTGCTGGACCGGGTCGTCGCCACCCTGCCCCGGGTGGGGACGCCGGGATTCGGCCGGTGTGCGGTGTGCGGCGACGTCATCGGCCGGGACCGACTGCTGGCGGTGCCGCACACGGAGCTGTGCATCGTGTGCGCCCGCGCCGGGACCGGCGCGCGGCCATGACCCGACAGCGGTCCGCATTCTGGGCCCCCAGTGACCGGAACCTCCGGAATACCGCATACCACCGAGCCAGGGGAGAGCGCGGCGACGACGATCGCCGGGCACGCCTACCGCCGAGTCCCCCCTCCGATTCCTCCCCGTGCCGGCTACGCCCCCTCACAGTGCCCGGTACATGACATGCAGCCCCACCGCACCGAACCGTGGATGGTCGTACGCCTCGGGGATCGTGCCGACGATCGTGAAGCCCAGGGACATCCACAGCCGGACCGCGGGGTTGGTCTCGACGACCGCGTTGAAGACCATCCCCCGATAGCCCTCGGCCTCGGCCGAGGCCAGGATGTGTTCGGCGAGGGCACGCCCGACACCGCGTCCGGCCCGGTCCGGGTCGACCATGAAGCCGGCGTTCGCGATACGGGCGGCAGGGCCGCCGTAGTTCGGGGTGACGAAGGCGGAACCGACGATCCCTCCGGAGTCGTCCTCGGCCACGTAAACACGCTTGGCCGGCGCCATCCACAGGGCGCGGGCCGCCTCCTCGTCGGTGTCCGGGTCCCAGGTGTAGGTCTCGCCGGCGGCGACGATCCGGTGCCAGAAGGGCCAGATGCGCGGCCAGTCGCCGGCCGCGGCTTCCCTGATCAGCATGGGCGCGTGTCCGACACGCCCATGCCGCAGGCGATCACGACGGATCCTGCAGGGTCAGTCGACGCTCGGCAGGATGTGGGGTTCGGCAAGGTCGTCCTCGTAGCCCGCCAGTCGGATCGGGGCCGAGTGTGCCCAGACGTCCAGGCTGCCGAGCTTCTTCTCCGTCCGTAGGCCGCCGCGCTCCACGCGTTCCTTGGGGCGGTCATCGTGATGCGTCTTCTCCGGTGTCACCGCGCACTCCTTATGTGTCGGGTAACCCTCGGGACGTGCCGCCCCGGCCTGCTGCCGTGGCCCCGCGCGTCCGCTCGGGTCTGGGTCGAATCTGTTCGGACGCGGTGGCGCCGGCAACTCGTACGAGAGCAGGCCGTGGTAGGCGGCTTGTCCCGGGACGGACCGTGGGTGTGGGTGGGACCCCAATGGCTGTCCGCTCGGTCCAGGTTAACCAAATGAGCGGCCTGCCGCTCGATGGGGCTGAAACAACCAGGTAACTGTCTTGAGTCGTCGGGCACCCATTCGCATTCATTATTAACCAATCTGTTGCCTGTCATCCCGTTTGGGTACACCCGTTCGGAGCAATCGTCGAACTGCTCATCGCTCCCTCACATGTACGGATCACCGTTCCCCGGCGTGGCTCTACCCGGCGCGGCCCGGCTCGTGCTCAGTTCAAGTCCCGTTGGCCGAGTCGCAAGCTCGCCATGATCTGCTGACACTCGGCAACGGCTTTTCTCGCGAGAGGACTGACGCATGGAGCTGCGCAGCGTCGAGGAGCTGATGGATCTGCTGCACGCCTGCCGGGGCGCATGGGACACCCCGGACCGCAGCGGCGACCAGGTCGATCTGCACGACCACGCCCTGCAGACCGCCGCACTGCTGCGCCGAAGTCGCCCTGCGGACAAGGAACTCCAGGTGGCCGGACTGGTCCACGACATCGGCCATCTGCTGCGGCCGGGCGACGACGCCGGACACGCCGACCTCGCGGCCGACGCGATACGGCCGTTGCTCGGCGAGCGGGTCTCCCGCCTCGTGCGCCTGCACGTGGCCGCCAAGCGCTATCTGGCCGCGGTCTCCCCGGAGCGCGGGCTTTCCCCGCAGAGCGCGCTCACCCTGCGCCGTCAGGGCGGGCCCATGACGCATCGGGAAGTCCTCGCGTTCGAGCGGGACCCGTTGGCCGAGGACGCGGTCACTCTGCGTCAGGCGGATGACGCGGCCAAGGTCATGGGTCTCAACGCCGGCGTGCTGGAGGACTGGCGCACGGTTCTGGAGCTGGTGGCGGCCGGACGCGTCCGGCTGGGGGTCATGGACTGACCTCTCCGCGGGCCGTTCCAGGACCCTGGCGGTTCTGCCCCCGGGCGCCCGGCCCCGCGTCGACGCGGGGCCGACGGCCGTTGCCGTGTGACGGCGGTCCCGGACGGCCCCCATTGAGGGGAGCGTCTCCGCCTCCCGGCCGGCTCCGACATGCCGCCGTCGGCGTAATGGCCGAGCAGGACGATTTGGCGGCGACAGACTCTGCGAAGTGTGCCGCCGACACGGAATCGCCCCGGCACGGCTCCGCGTGATCGGAAAGTGGATGACCGGCCATGCCGGCTGGTGCCTGGCCGCGTCCGTGGCCCTTCACGTACTGGCTGCCGTCTGCTTCTCCCCCGGGCCGCTGGATCTGCGCGTCTACCGGGACGCCTCGCCCCTGGTGCTCTCTGGTCACCTCTACGACTACCGGCTGCACACCGGCCCGCCCATCCCGCTGCTGCCCTTTACCTACCCCCCGTTCGCCGCGCTGGTCTTCCTGCCGCTGTCGCACCTGCCCTGGACGGTCGTGGTCGTCCTGTGGCAGACGGCCTCCGTGGCGGCCCTGGGGGTGATCGTCCACTGCGCCGAGCGGCTGCGGTCCGCCGGCCGCGGCCGTCCCCGGATGCCCCGTGTCATGCTCTGGACGGCGGGGGGCCTGTGGCTCGAGCCCGTGCGGCACACCCTGGACCAGGGCCAGGTCAATCTGCTCCTTGCGGCCCTGGTCCTCGCGGCGGTGGCGGTGCCGCGCGCGGCGACCACCCGGGGCGCGGCCCTCGGTCTGGCGACCGCGGTGAAGCTCACTCCGGCCTTCGGCGGGCTGTATCTGCTGGCGACCCGGCAATGGCGGGCGACCGTCTGGGCTGTCACGGCCGCGGCCGCGGCCACGGCCCTGGCCTGGATGGTCGCCCCGCGGGAGTCGGCGCGCTACTGGTCCGGCCTGGTGACCCAGACTCAGCGCATCGGACCTGCGTGGTCCGTGCGCAACCAGTCCCTGCTCGGCGCGGCCGGCAGGCTCCTGGGACCGGACGCCCCGCTCGCACTCGCCTGGTGCACGGCCCTGGCACTGGCCACCGCACTGGCCGCGTGCGCACTGTGGAACGCCGTGCGGCGCCGGGACCCGCTGGGTGTCCTGGTCACCGCCGAGCTGTACGGGCTGCTGGTGTCCCCCATTTCGTGGAGCCATCACTGGATCTGGTGCCTGCCGGCCATGATGTGGGCGGCCCACGGGCCGCAGCGCCATCGGCTGCTCGGCCGGGTGGTGACCGCGGCCTGGTTCGCCGCCACGGCCACCCGCCTGGTGCCGTTCCTGATCCGCATGGAAGACGGGCTGCCGCACCCCACGCCGTACCCGGCTCCGCTGGCGTGGCCGGGCACGGCCTACGCCGCCTGTGCCGTGCTGTCCCTGCTCGCCGTCGCCGCCTCGGGACGGACGGCGGCCGACCGGCCCGGGCTTCAGCGGGTGAGGGCCGCCTCCGGTGCGTAGAAGTGGGCACGGACCCGGTGCAGCCAGGACTCGGCGGCCGCCTCGTCCGGCTCCTGCGGCAGCACGCAGCGCGCCTCGTCGAAGGCGTTCTCGTAGTGCCGCAGCAAGGACCGCGCGACCGTGGCGTCCTCGGCCACGCGCTCGCCGAACGCGCGGTAGTCCTGCGGGTCCTCCAGACGCACGGTCAGCTGTCCGGTGGAGTACAGCTCCAGTCCCTGGTGGCACAGCCGCTTCAGATGGCGTGCGTGTTTGGCGGTGCGCCTGCGCACGTCCGCCGACGGGTCCCGGTCGCCCTTCGACTCCAGCCTCCTGACCTGCTGGGTGGCGTAGCCCAGATAGGCGGCCCGAACACGCCGGGCGGACAGGAACGACGCGCGGATGCCGATCAGCTCGTCGCCGAGCGGGGTGCGGACCTCGTACAACTCGTCCGCCAGCCACACCACTTCCGTCGCGCTGGGGTTGCCGCCGAGCGCGAGCCGACACCATTTCGCGGCCTCGTGGAAGGTCCGGTCGGGATCGGTACCGACGAGGGACTCCTTCGGCGGGTGCAAGCCGTGCAGCTTCTGCGTGGGCACGGCGAAGACGCCGAGCCGGTCCACGTCGGAGCCGGCGTGCGCGAGCCCGTACGCCGTCGAGCCGACGATGCCGGACAGCAGGATGTGAGGGACGTTCACGGTCGGCGGCCTTCCTCGGGGTCGGACGGTACGGGCGGCGGCTCCGGGCCGGCCCGGCGGGGCGAGGACTGTGCGTGAGGCTAGGCGGCCGGTCATCGGAACGGCCAGCGAATTTCGTCCTGACGTACCTCGCCGGTCAGTCATCTGACGGAGCATCATGAGACGGCACGCGGATGAAGTCGCCGTACGGGCTCCAGGGCAGGGTGGCCGTCGTCACCGGTGGGTCACGCGGGATCGGAAGGGCCGTGGCGGGGGCGCTCGCCGCGGTCGGCGCCCAGGTGTGCGTCACCGCCCGCGGGACCCGCGGGCGGTGCCGTTCACCGTCAACGTGGAGGCACCGCTGCGGCTCGTCCAGTGCGTCTGGCGGGCCTGGATGGGCGAGCACGCCGAGGACGCCGTCGCCGCGGGGCTGCCGCTGGGCCGCATCGGTGAGCCCGAGGACATCGCGCGCCGTGCTCCGACCGGCGTCGGACGCGACCGGCCGGATCACCGGCGCGGACCTGCCGGCCGACGGCGGACCTCGGGTCGGACCCGCGTACGTCCCGGAGTCCTTCGCCTCCGGGACGTACGCCATCCAGCATCGATTGCGCTCATGTGCGCCGCATCAGATCTGATGTCACGGGCGTCACCTCGTTCGTGACGACTGACTCGAAAGGTGGCGATCGCTCACGGGAACAGTGCGATCCCGACGAGGACCAAGAGGATGATCCCTGCGACCAGCGCCACGGTCGCCCAGGTGCTGCGGTGCCTCACCGGGTCGGCCGGCCTGCCACCACGCGGCCGGTCCTCGGGCAGGACGGGCTGCTCCGGACGGTCGGACCGGTAGAACTGCTCGTCGCTCGTGTAGACGTTTCGCGGATCGCCGGTGGCGCGTGGATCGATCTCGTGTGGAATGGCCATGAGAACTCCTTGCGCGGTACTCACGACAGGTCGAGTTCCCACTTGGCGGCGGGCCACACGCCGGGGGCGGCGCGTCGCCGCCCTGCGGACCGCTTCCGGATCACCACTTCCCGGGGGCGTAGTCCTTCAGGAAGACGCCGTACAGGTCTTCGCCCTGCTCGCCGCGCACAATCGGATCGTATACCCGGGCCGCTCCGTCGACGAGGTCCAGCGGAGCGTGGAAGCCCTCCTGTGCCAGCCGCACCTTGTCCGGATGCGGGCGCTCGTCGGTGATCCAGCCGGTGTCGACGGCGGTCATCAGGATGTGGTCCTTCTCGAACATCTCCTGGGCGCTCGTGCGCGTGAGCATGTTCAGAGCGGCCTTGGCCATGTTGGTGTGCGGGTGGCCGGCGCCCTTGTAGCCGCGGCTGAAGACGCCCTCCATGGCGGAGACGTTCACGATGTAGGTCCGCCGGGCCGCGGAGCCGGCCAGCGCCGCCCGCAGTCGGCTGATCAGGATGAACGGCGCCGTCGAGTTGCACAGTTGCACCTCGAGCAGCTCGACCGGTGTGACCTCCTCGACCGCCTGGATCCAGCTGTTGGTGTCGTGCAGGTCGGGTACGAGCCCGCCCGCGTCGATCGCCGTGCCGGCCGCGATCCGCTCCAGGGAGGCGGAACCCGAGACCAGGGCGAGACCGGTGACGTCCTGCGCCGTCAGTGCGCCGCCGGCCACCGGCAGCGCGGCCACGGCTCCGGAGCCGAAGGCGCCGATGACCTCGGCGGACGGCAGTTCACCCGCGGGCAGCGGGGCGGACTCGGCGGCGACCAGTTCGCTGTAGGCCTGCGGGGAGCGGCGCACGGTCTGCGCCGCATTGTTGATCAGGATGTCCAGGGGACCCTCGGCGGCCACCGAGTCGGCCAGCGCCACCACCTGGGCCGGGTCGCGCAGGTCGATACCGACGATCTTCAGCCGGTGGATCCACTCGTCGCTGTCCGGCTGCGCCTTGAAGCGGCGGATCGCGTCGTTCGGGAAGCGCGTGGTGATGGTGGTGTGGGCACCGTCCCGCAGCAGCCGCAGCGCGATGTACATGCCGATCTTTGCGCGGCCGCCGGTCAGCAGGGCGCGCTTGCCGGTGAGGTCGGCTCGGGCCTCGCGGCGGGACCGGTTCTCGTCGGCGCAGTTCGGGCAGAGCTGGTGGTAGAAGTAGTCGACCTCGACATAGCGGGACTTGCACACATAGCAGGAGCGCGGGCGCTGGAGTATGCCGGCGATCTGGCCGGACTCGGTGACGGAGGACGGCAGGATGCCCTCGGTCTCGTCGTCGATGCGCTGCGCGGACCCGGTCGCCGTGGCCTCGGTGACCGCCTTGTCGTGGGCGGTCTTGGCAGCACGGCGTTCCTGGCGGCGGCGCTGCTTGACCGAGCGGTAGATGTGCGAGGTGGCCCGGCGCACCCTGATCGCGTCCGGGTGGTCCACGTCGAGGTCGTCGAGTTCCGCGAGCACGCCGAGGCAGACGGCCAGTCGCTCCGGGTCGATGCCGCGCCCGTACGCCGTGTCGTCCATGGCCGCCGGGCCGGCGGCTGCCAGGCCGTCCTCTGTCACCGTCATCGCGCTGCCGTTCCTCGCTCCCGCGCAGCGCTCCGACCGCGCTCGCCTTCGAACAGCGAATTTTACGGAGCGCACGGCCGGGTCTCCAAACCCGTGATGATCAGCGAACAGCGGCAGGTCCGGTCGGGGGCCCGGGAGCTCTCCGCATCGGCGCACGCCTCGCGGCCGGACAGCGTCGAGGGCGGCCGCGCACCGGCACGGCCGCCCTCGACGGGTGTGACGAACCGCTCAGACGCGGCAGGCCGCCAGCAGCGTCTCCACCTCGTCCGGCACCGCGCGCGCCAGGCGCGCCAGGTCCGGCACCGCGCGCGCGTCCGCGACGAACCCGTAGTGGACCCGGCCGCGGTAGGTCGAGATCGCCACCGCCAGGGACTGGCCACGGGCCAGCGGGGCGAGCGGATAGATCTCGGCGAGCGGGTTGCCGCCGAGCTTCAGGCCGAGACTCGGCAGCGGGACGCTGGTGACCAGGATGTCGAACCACAGCCGGGCGGCCTGGCTGACGAGCGGTCCGCCCAGCCGGTGGCCCAGCGCGGGCACATGGTCGGCGAGCAGCGCGACGGCACCCGCGCCCCGGTTGGGCCCGGCGTCCTTGTTGCGGTCCATGGCCGTGCGGACCCTCCGCAGCCGCTGCAACGGGTCCGGATCGCCCACCGGAAGCCGTATCAGATAGCCGGAGAGCCGGTTGCCCTGCGGCTGCGCGGTGCGCGGGCGGCGGTTGGAGACCGGGATCAGGGCTCGGGGCTCGACGCCGGCGCTGCCGTCGCCGCGCTCGTCGAGCCATCGGCGCAGTGCGCCCGCGACGACCGCGATCAAGACGTCGTTGACGGTTCCGCCCGCCGACTTGCGCACCCGGTGCACGTCGTCGAGGTCGACGGCGACGCCGGCGGTGCGGCGGGTGCCGCTGGGCTCGGAGATGAGCGCGGACGACGAGCGCGTCCCGAGGGTCGACACGGCGACGGAGGCGCCGATGTCGAGGGCGCGGCCCACGTCGGCGAGCGTGCCGCGCAGCAGACCCGGCAGTCTGCGCATGTCCGGCAGAAGGCCGCGGGCAGGAGCCTGGGGGCGCGGCCGGGGCGCGGGCATGTCCATCGGGTCCATGACCGCGGCTGCCAGCGTGAGGGCGCGCAGTCCGTCGGCGAGCGCGTGGTGGAACTTGAACAGGACGGCGAAGGAGGTGCCGGACTCCCCCGGCAGCACATGCGCCTCCCACGGCGGTCGGCCGCGCTCCAGCGGGCGCTCCATGAGCCGTCCGGCGGCGGCGTGGAAGTCGGCGGTGGGCGCCTGCAGCCTTACGTGGTCGAGGGGGTCGAAGTCGGGTGCGGGCTCGCGGGCCGCGCCGCCCAGGGCGAGCGGGAGGCGCGCCGCGGGGAGGGCCCGCCTCAGCCGTCCGTCCGGCAGCCACACGTCGCGGATCCGCATGCGCAGCCCGGGCACCGCGGCGGCACGACCCGCCAGCAGATCGGCGGCGTGGGCACCCGCGGTGGGCGAGTTGCACGCGAACACCCCGAGGGCGCCCAGGTGCATCGGATGGCGGGCGGATTCGATGTTCCAGAACGCCAGGTCGAGTGGTGCGAGCAGGTCGGAAGTCAATGGCTTGCCTCGCGTCGACGATGGGAGAACACGAAGTCAACCTCCGACTGGCGATTACGGTCAAGTACGATCAGGCTACGCTCAGTTAACAGCAGATAAAGTCCCGCCTCTCCGAGAGAGGCGGGACTTTATGAGACGTGTGAGGTCACTTCAGCGCGGGTGGCGCCGCCTTCGGTGCCGTGCCCCACCCGGACGGCCGCGCGCCGACCGTGAACTCCAGCGTGCTCGGACGGCGCAATGTGTCGGTGGTGATGTACGTCCGTTCGTGGGCCTTTCCGTCGACGCGCACCCCCTGGATGTACCGCTGGCTGCCGGACGTGCCGGGCGCGGTGACGGTCAGTCGCCCTCCCGGGTAGTACGCCCGGTCCAGCGCCAGGTCGACCCGGTCGAACACGGGCGTGGTCAGCCCCCAGGTGCGGTATCCGGGCTGCACGGGGAAGATCCCGATCGACGAGAGCACGTTCCAGGCGGACATGGTGCCGAGGTCGTCGTTGCCGGTCATGCCCGTCGGCCCGTCGGTGAACAGGGTCAGCGCCGCGTGCACCACGTCGGTCGTCTTCCAGGGCTGGCCGGTGGAGAGGTACGTGTACGGGGCGATGAGGTCGGGCTCGTTCTGCGGGTTGTACTTGTCCGCGTTGTAGTAGGCGTACGGCCCGTTCACCCAGACATCGCGCGCGGTCCCCACGGGGTCCTTGAGCAGTCGGTCGTAGGCGAAGAAGGCGTCGAGCCGGTCGTTGGCCGCGCGGTCGCCTCCGATGAGACCGACCATGCCACGCAGGTCCTGCGGCACGAGCCACTGGTACTGCCAGGCGGTGCCCTCGTGGAAGCCCACGCTCTTGGCCGGGTCGGCCGGCCCCGCGAAGGCGCCGGACGCGTCCCGGGCGCGGAAGAAGCCGGTCGACCGGTCGAAGACGTTCCGGTAGTTCCGCGAGCGGGCGGCATAGCGCGCCGCGTCCGCGTCATGGCCCAGGTCGCGTGCCATCTGGGCGAGCATCGCGTCGGACAGCGCGTACTCCAGGGTCACCGAGGCGCCGTAGTGGTAGTCGGAGTCGCCCGGCTTGGAGTACGGACGGTTCTTGATGTAGGGCGCGAAGCCGTTCGCGATGTACTCCCGGTTCGACTCCCGGCCCACGTACATGGTGTTGGCGGGGGGAACGCCGTCCGCGTTCTTCTTCAGCGCACGGTAGGCCCGCTCCTCGTATCCCTTCAGCAGCCCCTGCTGGTAGGCGTGGGTGAGGAACGGGGTCACCGGGTCGCCGCTCATGATGTTCGTCTCGACCGTGCCGTAGCCCCACTTGGGCAGCCAGCCGCCCTGCGCGTCGATCTCGAGCACGGAGAGCGCCATGTCGCGGGCCTCGCGCGGGGCGAGCAGGGACAGTAGCTGGGCCTGGGTGCGGTAGGTGTCCCACAGGGACCAGTTCTGGTAGTACGTGAACCCGTTGACGCGGTGGATCCGCTGGTCCCAGCCTCTGTAGCGGCCGTCGGCGTCACTGCCGATGTTCGGCGCGAGGAACGACCGGTACAGGGACGAGTAGAAGGTGGTCCGCAGGGTGCGGTCGCCTCCCTGTACCCGGACGTCGTCCAGGCGGTCCTCCCAGGCGCGACGGGCTGCCTCCCGGACCTCGTCGAACGAACCGGCCTGCGCGGCCGCGAGATTGGCCTCGGCGCCGCGTGCGTCCACATACGACAGCGCGGTCCTCGCCTCCACCGTCCGGTCCTTGGTGGTGTCGAACGTGACGTAGGCGCCGTTGCGCCCGGGGCCCGAGGACTTCGTCGCCTTCGGGGTGATCGAGTCCTGGTACCAGGTTCCGTGTGCCGTGAAGGGGCGGCTGAAGCGGGTGACCGTGTGGACCGTGTACGGGCGCGTGGAGCGGCAGAAGCCGCTGCCCGTGATCGTGGTGCGCACGGTGCGGTCGTCGAGGATCTCTACGTTGGAGGAGATGTTCCTGTGCAGCGCCTGGCCCGCGTTGAGCAGCACATTGGCCTTGCCGGTGGCCGGGAACGTGTACCGCTGCACTCCGGTGCGTGCGGTCGCCGTCAGTTCGGCCTGGATGCCGTCGCCGAGTCGGACCCGGTAGTAGCCGGGGCTCGCCTGCTCGTCGGCGTGGCTGAACGTGGCCGCGTACTTGGCGTAGTCCGTCTCCGTGACGTCACCGGTCGTCGGCAGCACGGGCAGATCCCCGCCGATGGCGCAGCCGACGCCGGAGAGGTGGACGAGGGAGAAGCCGCGGATCCGTTGCTGGGTGTAGTCGTAGCCGGTTCTGTGCCCGGTGTCCGGGGAGAGCTGGACCATGCCGAAGGGAACGGCGGCACCGGGGAAGGTGTTGCCTTCGTTCTGCGTGCCGATGAAAGGGTTGACCAGGTCGGTGAGTCTGCCGTCGGGCGGATCGGCGGCCGGGGTGGCCGGCGGGGAGCACAGGGCAGAGGCCGCGACCGCGCCCGCGGCGGCGAGGCGCAGGCGCCGGGTCCATCTCATCTGGGAAGACCTCCGGGGGATCGACATCGTTGTCCACATGGTGGTGGCGCCGTGTCGGATTCCGGAGCATCCGAAGCGGTTGACCTGGGGCGCGTCGCGGAAGACCGGTGCCCGGCAGCGGGGCAGCACGGGTGCGGGGAGTCGGCGAAGGACGGTCTGCCGCCGTGGAACGCCCAAGGAGCCGGGAAGAGTTCACCGTCCGGGGTCCGGATGTCCCGTCCCGCGGCGGGGAGCGGTTCGGGGCGGGCCGGATCGGTGGCGGGGCCGCCGTGGGGATGTCAGGACAGGTGGACCGTTCGGGGTCCGGGAGAGGATGCCGCCGCCGACGGCGTCGTGGGGGCCGCGCGCGAGGAGCGCGTCCGGGGACACGCTCGCCCGCGGAGAGGCGGGTGCACGCCTGCGTCGGTCATGTCCGACCTCGCTTTCGTCGTCCCCCCGCCATGTGCCCGAGGCCCGTTGCCGGAGCGTCCCCGCGCTCCCGGGCCGATCGGCAAGTGCTCATGGGCGACGATAGGCGGCCGGTGACGGGCCCTGCCTGCCGAGGGCCCCTCCGGTGCGTCATTCGGGTGGCCGGACCGTGTGCCCCGGCTGCCGCGGGGGCACACGGTCCGGAGCGCCTACGGCACGTGCTGCCCCTTCCCCAGCGCGATCACCCCGCCCTTCGACACCGTGTACAGCTCCGTGTCCCGGTCCGGGTTGACACCGATCGTCGCGCCCGGCGGCACTTCGACGTTCTTGTCGAGGATGGCTCCGCGCACGATCGCGCCCCGTCCCACGTGGACGTTGTCGTGCAGGACCGAACCCTGCACGACGGCACCGGGGTCCACGACGACGCCCGGAGACAGCACCGACTGCGTCACCTGCCCCCGGATCAGGCACCCCGCGCTGATGATCGACTCGCTGGCGATGCCGCCGGCGTTGAAGCGGGCGGGCGACAGCTGACCGGAGTGTGTGTAGATCGGCCAGCTGCGGTTGTAGAGATTGAAGGCCGGCCGCTCCGCGATCAGGTCCATATGGGCGTCGTAGTACGCGTCCAGCGTGCCGACGTCCCGCCAGTACCCCCGGTCGCGGCTGGTCTCGCCCGGCACGTGGTTGGCGCTGAAGTCGTACAGCTGCGCCTCACCGCGGTCGGTGAGGGCCGGCAGGATCGAACCCCCCATGTCGTGTACGGAGTTCGGGTCCTCGGCGTCCCGCTGCAACGCCTCGATCAGCGCTTTGGTGGTGAAGATGTAGTTGCCCATCGAGGCGAAGACGCACTCGGGGTCGTCCGGCAGCCCGGGCGGGTCGGCGGGCTTCTCCAGGAAGCGCTCCACGGTCAGGCCGTCCGAGCCCGGGCTGATCACGCCGAAGGAGGGGGACTCGGCGCGCGGCACCCGTATCCCCGCGACGGTCACGCCCGCTCCGCTGTCGATGTGCCGGGCGAGCATCTGCCGCGGGTCCATCCGGTAGACGTGGTCGGCGCCGAACACCGCCACGTACTCGGGCTGTTCGTCGTATATCAGGTTCAGCGACTGCAGGATGGCGTCCGCGCTGCCCAGGTACCAGCGCGGACCGAGCCGCTGCTGGGCCGGGACGGGGGTGACGTAGTTGCCGAGCAGACTGGACATCCGCCAGGTGGTGGTGATGTGCCGGTCCAGCGAGTGCGACTTGTACTGCGTCAGCACGCAGATGCGCAGGATGTCGCCGTTCACGAGGTTGGACAGGACGAAGTCGACGAGGCGGTAGGTTCCGCCGAAGGTCACGGCCGGTTTCGCGCGGTCGGTGGTCAGCGGCATCAACCGCTTCCCCTCCCCGCCGGCCAGTACGATTCCCAGCACCGAAGGTCCACCGCGCCGCATGCCGCCGCCCCTCTAAGCCCGGTTGTGCCGCTCTCTGTTCACTGACTACCCCTGCTCGAGGAGTTCCTCGTACAGGCGAACCGTGCGGCGGGCCACCGTGTCCCAGCCGAACTGCTTCACCGCGCGCTCCCGGCCGGCCTCTCCGAGGCGCTCGGCCGCCACCGGGTCGGCGAGGACCGAGTCCAGGGCGCGGGCGAGGTGCTCCTCGAAGTCGTCGTCCACGTCGACCAGCAGACCCGTGCGACCGTCGTCGACGACCTCCGGGATGCCCCCGGTGCGCGAGGCCACGACCGCCGTACCGCATGCCATGGCCTCGAGGTTGACGATGCCGAGCGGCTCGTACACCGACGGGCAGACGAACACGGCCGCGTGCGTGAGGAGCTGGATCACGTCCGGACGCGGCAGCATCTTGGGGATCCAGTGGACGCCCTCGCGACTTCTGCTCAACTCCTCGAACAGGTCCCGGAACTCGCGGTCGATCTCCGGAGTGTCGGGGGCGCCGGCGCACAGCACGACCTGGGTGTCGGGGTCGATGTGCCGGACCGCGCGCAGCAGATGCGGCACGCCCTTCTGGCGGGTGATGCGGCCGACGAACAGGACGTACGGGCGGCCCGGGTCGAGGCCGAGGCGGGCGAGGACGTCCGTGCCGGGGTCGGGCCGGTAGAGCGAGGTGTCGATGCCGTTGTGCACGACGTGGACCCGGGCGGGATCGAGGTCCGGGTAGCAGCCGAGGATGTCGTCGCGCATGGCGCCGGAGACGGCGATCACGGCGTCCGCCGCCTCGACGGCGGTCCGTTCGGCCCAGCTGGAGAGGGCGTACCCGCCGCCGAGCTGCTCGGCCTTCCAGGGGCGCAGCGGCTCGAGCGAGTGGGCGGTCATCACATGCGGGATGCCGTACAGCAGTTTGGCCAGGTGCCCTGCGAGGTTGGCGTACCAGGTGTGGGAGTGGACCAGTTCGCGGTCCTGGAGGACGGCGGCGATGGAGAGGTCCACGGAGAAGGTGCGCAGCGCGTCGTTGGCGGTGTCCAGGGCCGGCCACGACCGATGGCGTACGACGCCCCCGGCACCGCCCTCGCCCCAGCAGTGCACGTCGAGGTCGGTGAGGGAGCGCAACTCCCGTGCGAGGAACTCGACATGAACACCCGCGCCGCCGTACACGTCCGGCGGGTACTCCCGGGTCAGCAGGCCCACACGCACCCGGAACCCCCTGTCTCAGCGGCTGGTTCCCACATGGTCACCCAGATACCGCGGTTGCGGAAGACCACACGGGTGTCAGTCCCGGCCCGCCGGGCGGTCGAAACAGCAGTCGCCGCACACACCGCCGCCTGGCAGCCGGTAGTAGAGGCAGCAACTGCGGCGCCGGCCGGTCGTGGGATCGAGGGTGCCGGACAGGTCGGGATGCGTGAACAACCCGGCGGCCAGCCCGCGGGCCCGCTCGGCGACGTCCGCGCGGCCCTCCGTCCGGGCCCAGTGGCCGATCATGCGCACGGCGCCCGCGAGGGCGGAGCCGGCGTTGCCCCACAGCAGCCGTTCGGAGACTCCGTGGCGAGAGGCCAGGGCGGTGGTCAGGGGGACGAGGTGGGCCTCCCGCACGACCGCGTCGAGCGCGTCGACGGGCAGCGCGCGCACCTCGTCCAGCCACAGGTCCTCGGGCGCGCTGCCGTCCGGGTCCCAGGACAGCCGCCCCGGGTCGAGGTCGGGAGCCCTCCCGTACAGCGCGGCGCACCCGAGCGCGACGGACCAGAGCCGGGCCGCCAGGCCCTGGTGGGCGATGGAGGCGGCGACCCGGGCCTCGGGGGCGTGGAGACTCCGTGCGACCTTGCGGACGCGGAAAGTCAGCGGATCCCGGTAAACATCCTCGGGGCCGTCGGACGGGGCGGCCGTGTACGCGTGCGCGAGGTGCGGCAGAGTCCGGCGCCGGGGTACTCCGGTGCGTAGTACGAAGAAGCCGCCCAGGGAGCCGAGCGCCGCGAGTTCGGGGTCGAGGTCCACGAAGGCCAGTAGTACCAGGGCCCGCACGGCCTCTCAGCAGGGGGGAGCCATCCGTGGTCACCCCTCCGGGGGAGGACGTGAACGTGTTCGTACTCCATCGGCAGTATGACCCAATGCGTGCTCAGGTACGACGACGGGAAGGGTTCCGCACGGCATCGTGTTGATTGTGGAAGCCGACCGTCAGCCGCGCCGGGCATCACGCTCCGGCCCCCCGCAGAGGAGCCGCTCATGAGCGCCCTCGCGTTGTCCGTGCTCCTTTCGCTGTTCTCCGCCGTCGCCTACGCCGGCGGAGCGATCGTGCAGGAGCGGGTCGCCGTGTCCTCGCCGGACGAGTCCTGCGCGCCGCTGCGCCGGCCGGCCTGGTGGGCGTCGGTCGTGCTGAACGGTCTCGGCGGGTTGCTGCACGTCGCGGCGCTCGCCTACGGTCCCCTGAGCCTGGTCCAGCCGCTCGGTGCGCTGACCATCGTCTTCGCCCTGCCCATGGCCGCCCTGTTCGTGGGCCGCAGGGCCGGGGCGACGGCCTGGCGGGGCGCGGTCATGGCGACCGTCGGCCTGGCGGGTCTGCTGTCCCTGGTGGGCGCCTCCGACGCCCAGACCCTGAGCGGCGCCCAGCGTGTGACGGTGGCCCTGGTCACCGCGGGCGGCGTACTGGCGCTCATGGTGGCGGCCCGCGCGGCACACCGGCATCCGGCGGTACGCAGCGTGCTGCTGGCGACCGGGTCCGGTGTCGCGTTCGGCATGTCGTCGGTGTTCACGAAGACGGTCGCGGTGGACTGGAAGAGCGGGGTCGCGCTCGCCGATGTGCCGAGCCTCGCGGTGATAGGCGTCTTCGCGACGGCCGGTCTGCTGCTGTCACAGGCCTCCTACCGGGGTGCGGGCCTCGCGGCCCCGCTCGCCACGCTCACGGTCGTGAACCCGGTGGCCGCGGCGGCGGTCGGCATCACCCTGTTCGGCGAGACCTTCCGCTACGGCACCACGGGCACCGCGCTCGCCCTCGGTTGCGGTGTCGTGGCCGCGGGCGGTCTCATCCTGCTCACGACGGAGCGGATCGGTGGCGAGCAGCGGACGGCCGCGGATCCGTCGGCCGCCCCGGAACCCGTCTGCCAGCCGGAGCCGCTCCAGACGGTGATCGCCCCGGTGCCCACGCAGGCGCCGGCCCCTGCCGAGGAGGACGTGCCCGCGGAGGCGCCGGCCAAGGAGGACACCTACGGCGACTGGGAGCCGGCCCCTCTGTACGCTCCCTTCTACGGCGGGCCCTTCGTGCCCGTGCCCGCCCCGGACCGGAACCGGGCCCGCGTGAAATCCTGACCGCTTCCGACGGGCGTCAGAGCCTGACGCCGCCCGCGCGGAGATAGGCGAGCGGATCGATGTCGCTGCCGAACGCGGGCCCCGTACGCACCTCGAAGTGCAGATGCGGGCCGGTGCTGTTGCCGGTCGAGCCGGAGCGGCCGATGCGCTGGCCGCCCACCACACTCTGCCCGTCCTGCACGGAGATCGCCGACAGATGGGCGTACTGCGTGTAGCGGCCGTCGGCGTGCCGGATGACCACCTGGTAGCCGAAGGAGCCGCCCCAGCCCGCGGCGACGACGTGCCCCGAGGCCACCGCCTTCACGGAGGTTCCGGTGGGCACGGGGAAGTCGACGCCCGTGTGGTAGCCCTTCGACCATGCCCCGCCCGCGGCGTGGTAGGGCGTGCCCGTGGCCGCGGTCACCGGGGCGACCATGGAGTGGGTGGTGGTGCGCTCCGAAGTTTGCCTGCGGGTGGACGACTTGTGGGTCCGGGAGGGTGCGGGTTCCGTGCGCGCCGAAGCCTTGGCGCGCAGTTGCAGCCGCTGACCGGGCAGGATCAGATCCGGGTCGGCCCCGACGGCCTCGCGGTTGGCCGCGTACAACCGCTGCCAACCGCCCTGGACATGATGGGTGTCGGCGATCCCGGAGAGCGTGTCCCCGCGCACCACGGTGTACATCTCGGCGGTGCCCGCCTGCGACTGGGGTGTGGTCTGCGGTTTCACATCCCGTACGGAACGCGTGGCGGTGCCGGGGGTGTCGCCGGTGGGCCCGCTCGTACGGGCCCCGGAGTCGGCGAGGGTGAGGCCCGCGCGTACGGAGCAGACCGGCCAGGCGCCCGGGCCCTGCCCCTTGAGGACCTTCTCGGCCACCGCGATCTGCTGGTCCCTGGTGGCGAGATCCGCGCGGCGGGCGTAGGCCGTACCGCCGTAGGCCTCCCAGGTGGACTGGGTGAACTGCAGTCCGCCGTAGTAGCCGTTGCCCGTGTTGATGCTCCAGTTGCCGGTCGACTCGCAGGCGGCGACCTTGTTCCAGGTGTCCATGTCCGCGGCGTGCGTGACCCCGGCGCCGATCAGCGGGATGGCCATGCCCGCGCTGCCCGCCGTGACGGTGAGCGAGGCGCGGTTGATCCTTGTCGGCTGATACCGGCGGTGCCGGCCGCGTACGGCCATGGGGACCCCCTCGACATGCGTCAGGAGGGGCAAAAGTAAGCGTTGCGAACAGGCCATGACAAGACGGCAATCGGCCTCTTCGGCGGGCCAACCGACCTGGTTCCGCCCCCGTTTCCGGACGGGCCCGGACGACCTGCCGGTGCGGCTGCCACCTGCGCGCCCCTCGCCGCGACACGCGGATGTGCGGTGGGCGTACCGGCACGTCAGGATGGTCACCGGGCAATACTGACGAACACGACCGGCACCACCCCCTGAGGATGTCCTCAGGACCGAACCGGCACCGCCGATTCCAGGACCTCTAGGAGCCAACCGTTATGAGCACTTCAGCCCAGATCGGCGTCACGGGTCTCGCGGTCATGGGCCGCAACCTCGCCCGCAATTTCGCGCGCAACGGCTATACGGTCGCCCTGCACAACCGGACCACGGCGCGAACCCACGACCTTGTGAAGGAGTTCGGCCACGAGGGCGACTTCGTGGCGACCGAGACCGCGAAGGACTTCGTTGCGGCGCTCGAGCGGCCCCGGCGTCTGATGATCATGGTGAAAGCCGGGGCGCCGACCGATGCGGTGATCCGGGAATTCGCCCCGCTCCTGGAGCCCGGCGACATGATCATCGACGGCGGCAACGCGCATTTCGCGGACACCCGCCGACGTGAGAAGGAGCTCCGCGAACAGGGCATCCACTTCGTCGGCACCGGTATCTCGGGCGGTGAGGAGGGCGCGCTGCACGGCCCGAGCATCATGCCCGGAGGATCGGCCGAGTCCTACGCCTCCCTCGGCCCGATGCTGGAGAAGATCTCCGCGAAGGCGAAGGACGGCGCGCCCTGCGTGACCCACGTCGGGCCCGACGGCGCCGGCCATTTCGTGAAGATGGTGCACAACGGCATCGAGTACGCCGACATGCAGCTGATCGGCGAGGCGTACCAGCTGCTGCGCGACGTCGCCGGCTACTCCCCCGCGCAGATCGCCGAGATCTTCCGCACCTGGAACACCGGGCGGCTCGACTCGTACCTGATCGAGATCACCGCGGAGGTGCTCTCGCACGTGGACGCGGCGACGGGCAAGCCGTTCGTGGACGTGGTCCAGGACCAGGCGGAGCAGAAGGGAACCGGACGCTGGACCGTGCAGATCGCCCTCGATCTCGGGGTGCCGGTGTCGGGTATCGCCGAGGCGGTGTTCGCGCGCTCGCTGTCCGGGCACTCGGCGCTGCGCGAGGCCTCGCGCGGCCTGGCCGGCCCGAAGCCCGCACCGCTGGCAGAGGACGAGGCCCGGGCCTTCGCCGACCGGGTGGAGCAGGCGCTGTACGCGTCGAAGATCGTGTCGTACACCCAGGGCTTCCACGAGATCGCCTCGGGCAGCGAGGAGTACGACTGGAACATCGACCTCGGCGGCATCGCCTCCATCTGGCGTGGCGGCTGCATCATCCGCGCGGCCTTCCTCGACCGCATCCGCGCCGCCTACGACGCCCGCCCCGATCTGCCGAGCCTGCTCTCCGACGAGACCTTCGCCCGTGAGATCGCGCAGGCGCAGGACGACTGGCGCGAGGTCCTCGTCGCGGCGACCCGCCAGGGTGTCCCGGCACCCGGGTTCTCCGCGGCGCTCGCCTACTACGACGCGCTGCGCGCCGAACGGCTGCCTGCCGCGCTCACCCAGGGGCAGCGGGACTTCTTCGGGGCGCACACCTACCGGCGCACGGACCGCGAGGGCTCGTTCCACACGCTGTGGGGCGGGGACCGGACGGAGGTCGGGGCGTAGCGCGCCCCACTGACCGCATGACGGTGGCCCGGTGCCCGGAGGAAACCTCCAGGCACCGGGCCACCGCGCGGTTCCGGCCTACTTCAGGGGCGGCCCCGGCTCGGGCTCCGGCACCGGGTCGGGACCTGGTGGCTCCGGGATCGGGGACGGAGGCGGCTGGGGGGTGGGCCGGGGTTCCGGGTCGGGCACGGGTTCCGGTCCGGGACGCGGACGGTCGGGTCCCGGACCGGGCGGAACGGGGCCGGGTGCGGGCGGCACCGGCGCCGGGCCGGGCGGTACGGGTTCGGGTGGGACGGGTTCCGGGCCCGGCGCGGGCCCCGGCCCCGGAGTCGGATCCGGTCCTGGGGTCGGATCCGGTCCCGGGGTCGGTCCCGGTCCGGGCGGCGGTCCCGGCCGTGCGGGATCGGGGAACGGATGCGTCATCGTGTCCTCCAGCCATTCGCTGCGTCGGCCCTGGACTTGTGCCCCGGGTACCCGGGGCACCGATCGGCACTCACCCCGTCGCGGGACGTCGGCAGGACCGGGTGGGCCACGGACCGCCCGGAAACTACCCGGTCGGCCGTGCGGCGCCGCGGAGCGCCGCCGCGGCCGCCGCCAGCCCCGGCTCGGGGCTGGCGAGGACCGGGACGTCGGTCGAGGTCAGGTACCCCGCGGGGGCCATGGACGCCTGGGCCAGGACGATCGCGTCGGCATCGGTGACCGTGTCGGCGCTGCCCACGACCGCCCGCACGTATCCGTCGGTGTCGCCCGCCTCGAACCGCTCCCACGCCCCCTCGACGAGTACGGTGCGCACCTCGACGTCGCTGCCGGCCGCCTCCTCCCGGATCAACGCGACCGTGGGCGCCAGGGTGCTCTCCACCGTGGCGATCACAACGATGCGGGGACCTGTCGCCACCGCTGCGGCGGCCATCGGCCGGTCCACCCGGAGCACGGGCACGTCCACCTCCGTGCGCTCGGCGACCGCACCGATGGTCGAGCAGGTGCAGAGCACGGCGCGGGCGCCCGCCGCGACCGCCGCGTCGAGGAGATGCCGGACGGCGTCGGCCACGGCGTCCGGGCCGTGGACGCGGGCACGTTCGAGCAGTTCCTCGGCCACGAGATGCCTGAGTTCGAGCCCGGGATGGAACCGGTCCCGCAGGGCGTCGAAGACGGGGACATGGGCGGATGAGGTGTGCAGCAGGGCGAGCGCGCCGCGCCCCCCGCCGTCGCCTGTGGACACGTTCTCCCCCTCGGTCAGGCCGTGACGGCCTGCGGGCTGCGCTCCTGGTCCGAGCCGGGTACCGGGGCGGACGGGTCCGCCCCCTGGGCCACGATCCGGTTGTCGCGGTCCACGTGCACGACCCTCGGCCGCAGGGCCCGCGCCTCGGCGTCGGAGACCTGGGCGTAGCTGATGACGATCACCAGGTCGCCGGGGTGCACAAGATGGGCCGCGGCACCGTTGATCCCGATGACGCCGGAACCGCGCTCGCCCTCGATGACATAGGTCTCCAGCCGGGCGCCGTTGGTGACGTCGACGATGTGGACCAGTTCACCGGGCAGCAGATCGGCCGCGTCGAGCAGGTCCGCGTCGACGGTCACGGATCCCACGTAGTGCAGGTCGGCCTGGGTGACGGTGGCACGGTGGATCTTGGACTTGAACATGGTGCGCAGCATTCTGGACTCCTGAAAGACGGCTCCCTGCCCGCTTTCTGCAGGTCAAGGGCGTTCTTCACCCTACACCGGCAGGCGTCGCACTCGACGAGTATCAGGAACGTCGTCACTTCCCGGGAGCGCCTGTCGAGTTGGTGCGTGACAGCCGCTCTCCGCCCACATGAACAGCACACCCGCGCGGGCAGCGCCCTGATCGCGGCTCATGCAAATGGAGGTGTCCGCGGCCCAGCCCTGCCGTCCCGCGGAGAACCCTCCGTCCCAAGGGGCCGCACCCATGAACGCCGGTCCGGCCGGCCCGAGGGCGACCGGATACAGTACGCGAGACTGCAGCCTGGTCAGGGAGGGAAGCGTGACCGACACCAGCGACACCCGGCCCGCCGACAGCGAGGCACAAGCTCCGCGCAGGAGCCGACTGCACCGCCTGATGCGCTACATCCCCCTGATCGCCCCCGTCCTGCTGTGGGCCGTGCCCTGCTGGGTGCTCCTGTACGGCGGCCAGCACTGGCCGCTGCCCGTCACGCTGGTCGGCACCGCCCTGTTCGCCCTCGGTCTCATCGGTATGCCGCTCGCGATGGTGCGCGGCCACGGCCGGCGCCAGCAGGACCGGGCGGCGATCATCGGTGACACCCTGCTGGGCACCAGCTGGATTCTGTTCACCTGGTCCGTTCTGCTCGGCATCCTCTTGCGGCTCGCCCTGACCGTGGCCGGCGCCGGCGAGAGCCAGGACCGGGCCCGAATCGTCACCTGGGCCGTCCTCGGCGTAGCCGTCGTACTGCTCGGCTGGGGGTATGCCGAGGCCCGCCGCGTGCCACGGGTGCGCCGTCTCGACGTGCAACTCCCGCGACTGGGTGCCGGGTTGGACGGCCTCCGGGTCGTCCTCGTCACCGACACCCACTACGGCCCACTCGATCGCGCTCGCTGGTCGGTACGGGTGTGCGAGACAGTGAACGATCTGGAAGCCGACCTGGTCTGCCACACCGGGGACATCGCGGACGGCACGGCCGAACGCCGCCGCGCCCAGGCCACCCCACTCGGTACCGTGCGGGCGACCCGGGCCCGTGTGTACGTCACCGGCAACCACGAGTACTACAGCGAGGCCCAGGGCTGGGTCGACCTGATGGACGAGCTGGGCTGGGAGCCGCTGCGCAACCGCCATCTGCTGCTCGAACGCGGGGGCGACACCCTCGTGGTCGCCGGCGTGGATGACGTCACCGCCGAGTCCTCCGGCCTGGCAGGTCACCGCGCCGACCTCGCCGAAGCCTTGAACGGCGCCGACCCCGACCTGCCCGTCCTGCTCCTGGCACACCAGCCCAAGTTCGTCGAACGGGCGGCGGCCGACGGCATCGACCTCCAGCTTTCCGGCCACACCCACGGCGGCCAGATCTGGCCCTTCCACCACCTGGTCCGCATCGACCAGCCCGCCCTCGCCGGCCTCAGCCACCACGGCACCCGCACCCTCCTCTACACCAGCCGCGGCACCGGCTTCTGGGGCCCGCCGTTCCGCGTCTTCGCCCCCAGCGAGATCACCCTGCTCGTCCTCCGCTCCCCACACCCGCCCACCTCGCCGTAGCACGGGGCAGGCCAACACATCCGCTCGGAGCTGTCCACGAGCCGCGACACGGCGTGGTCGCCGGTAGCCCGCCCAGGGGGCTGAGGTGTGCGTGCCGAAAAGGACCGTCGCCGCACCGAATACGCGGGAGCCGGTCGAAGCGGTCAGGCAGCCGTGTCCTCGAACCACACATGCGTGCAGTTCGGGCATTGCAGATGGACCACGGGCCCGGAGTTGGACAGCAGATAGCGCCAGTGGACGTGGCAGGTGCGGCCGGCCAGGCAGTTCTCGCAGTTCTCGTGGTCCCGGCAGTTCGGGCACGGGAGCCAGGCACGGCGTGCCCTGTCGGCGTGGGGATCAATCGGCAGCACGGCCCTGCCCGAGATCGGGGGGCAGCACTCCGGCGGCCACCAGGCGCTCGTAGATCCGCTGCTGATGCTCGTCGAGGCCGGAGTACAGCATCCGGTACGCCTCGTCCTCGGCCGCCATCGCCGCCACCGGGTCCCAGCCGGGCTCCATCGCCGCGAAGAACTCCGTACGCCGACGCGCCTCGTCCGCGGTGAGGTCCATCTCGAATATGTGATGGTCGGGGGTGCTCTCGTGGGCCATGAGCGGGCTTTCCTGAAGGAAATAGATGACTATTACACATTCCTAGCAGGGTTTGCCCGAATTTCGAACAGTCCGGCCACGAGATCCTGGTCACGCGGAGGCGAGCTCTCCTGGGCGCAGCCTGGGACCAGCCGCCCGTGCACGTCCGTGGCTGGTCCTGTCGGCCCCAGGAACACCGGGGAACTGCCGTCGCCCTCGACACGCTTCGAGGATGGACAACGCCGGGACGATCACCCGGCGACGGCATCCGGGTCTCCCAGGGGCACCGGCCCGCTGCGGGACATGAAACGAGAGGAACCCCCCGATGACCACCACCCTTGCCGGCGGCACGTTCGACCTCGCGGACGGCATGACCGTCTCGCGTATGGGCTACGGCGCCATGCAGCTCGCGGGCCCGAACGTGTTCGGACCGCCCCGGGACCGCAACCAGGCCGTCGCGGTCCTGCGCGCGGCCGTCGATGCGGGCATCACGCACATCGACACCGCCGACTTCTACGGCCCCGCCGTGGTCAACGAACTGATCAAGGAAGCGCTCTTCCCGTACCCCGCCGGCCTGCACATCGTCACCAAGGTCGGCGCCCGCCGGGCCGCCGACGGGAGCTGGGTCCCGTCACTGGACCCGGCGGACCTCAAGGCGCAGGTGCGGGAGAACCTCACACACCTGGGACTGGACACCCTGGACGTGGTCAACCTGCGCGTCGGCGGCCACGACGCCCCGGAGGAGGAATCCCTGGCGGAGCAGTTCGGTGCCCTCGCCGAGCTCCAGCAGCAGGGCCTCGTCCGTCACCTCGGACTCAGCGGCGTCTCCGCCACGCAGCTCACCGAGGCCCAGTCCATCGCGCCCGTCGTCACCGTGCAGAACCTCTACAACCTCGTCAACCGGCAGGCCGACGCCCTGGTGGACCGGTGCGCGGCCGAGGACATCGCCTTCGCCCCCTTCTTCCCGCTGGGCGGATTCAGCCCGCTGCAGTCCGACACCCTGCACAAGGTCGCGGCCCGCCTGGAGGCCTCCCCCCAGCAGGTCGCTCTCGCCTGGCTGCTGCAGCGCTCACCCGCCGTCGTCGTCATCCCCGGCACGTCCTCGCCCGCCCATCTCCGGGAGAACATCGCCGCGGCCGACCTGGTCCTGCCCGCCGACGCCGTCGCCGAGCTCGACACCATCGGCCGCTGACCCCGCCGGATCACCCGTCCGCCGGAGGCGGTGTGCCGTCACAGCCGGACGACAACCAGGGCGATGTCGTCGCGGGCGCCGCCCTCCACTCCCAGCTGCGCCAGCAGAACGTCGGCAAGGTGTTCCGGGCTGAGCGCGCAGTGCCGGCGGAGCGCCTCGGCGAGCCGGGCCAGGCCGGCTTCGATGTGCTCGCCGCGGCGTTCGATCAGCCCGTCGGTGTAGAGCACGAGAGTGTCACCAGGGGTGTAGGTCTGGCCGGCCTGCGGGCGGGGCAGATGCTGCGGCCGGGCCGCGAGCGGCGGGTCCGTCGCCTGGTCGAGCAGCTCGTGCGACCCGTCCGCGTGGACGAGGATCGGGGGCGGGTGACCGGCGCTGCTGTAGATGATCAGCTGGCTGCGGGTGTCGACCATGGCCTTGACGGCGGTGGTGTTCAGCGCACCCTCAACCGACCGCGCGTACAGGCCCAGCACCTCCAGCGCCTGGGCGGGCCGCTCCAGCGCGCGGATGGCCGCGCTCAGCGCGCTGCGGAGCATCCCCATGACGGCGGCGGCCTCCAGTCCGTGCCCCACGACATCGCCGACGGCCACCGCGAAGCGCGTGTCGGACAGGTCGATGAAGTCGTACCAGTCGCCGCACACGTTCAGGGAGCCGGTGGCGGGCAGATAGCGCACCGCGACGTTCTCGTGCCGGGCCAGGTCGGGCGACTGGAGCATGGCCTCCTGCAACGCCACGGCCACCCGCCGCTCCCGGGTGTGAGCGAGCCGCAGCTCCTCGTTGAGCCGCTGCAACTCGCGCGCCCTGGAGTACAGCTCGGCCTCCAGGGCCTCGCGGGCGCTGGGCCGCTCGGACTGCGGCCAGCCGCCCCGGAGGTGGGTCTGGATGTAGGAGGTCACGTCCTCGGCCCGGTGGATGATGCAGGTCACGCTGCCGTCCGGACCGAGGATCGGTGTGTTGATCGGGGACCACCAGCGCTCCTCGAACACGCCGGGACGGTCGATGATCGGGATGTCGTACTTCTGCAGCGCCATCGTGTCGGGGCGCCGGGAGATCAGGACCCGGTGCAGCGAGGCGCTCAGGTTCCGCACACCGTCGGCCTCGGGGTCGTCCGGGTTGTCGGGGAAGGCCTCGAAGACGTGCAGGCCGATGAGGTTGTCCCGGGTCCGTCTGGTCGCGTCCAGATAGGCCTGGTTGACCTCGACGATCGTCAGGTCGGGAGCCAGTACGAGGTAGGGGCTCGGCGTGGCGGCGAACAGTGCCGCGTAGTCCATCCCTGACATCGTCACCGTCTCCCTGGGCAGCGCCCCTCCCCACCATCACGCTAAGGTCCGGCCTGCTCGGACGCCCACTGCGACTAGGCCACCGCCTCGGCGCCGGTCCCCCGGTCCGCCGCCCTGTCGAACTGTGTCCGGTACAGCTCCGCGTACCGCCCGCCCGCGGCCAGCAGCTCCTTGTGCGTGCCCCGCTCCACGATGCGCCCCTCCTCGACGACGAGGATCAGGTCGGCGGACCGCACGGTGGACAGCCGGTGGGCGATGACCACGGCGGTGCGGCCCTCCAGCGCCTCCGTCAGTGCCTCCTGGACGGCGGCCTCCGAGGTGTTGTCGAGATGCGCGGTGGCCTCGTCCAGGATGACCACGCGCTGCCGAGCCAGCAGCAGACGGGCGATGGTCAGCCGCTGGCGCTCGCCGCCGGACAGGCGGTAGCCGCGCTCGCCGACGACCGTGTCGAGACCGTCGGGCAGGGACCGTACGAGATCCTCGAGCCGGGCCCGGCACAGCGCGTTCCACAGGTCGTCCTCGGTCGCGTCCGCGCGGGCCAGGAGCAGATTGGCCCGCACGGTGTCATGGAACAGGTGCCCGTCCTGGGTCACCATGCCGAGGGTCTCGCGCAGTGAGCGCGCGCTCAGGTCGCGGACATCGGCGCCGCCCACGCGCACGGCGCCCTCGTCGACGTCGTACAGCCTAGGCAGGAGCGCGGCGATGGTGGACTTGCCGGCGCCGGAGGATCCCACCAGCGCGACCGTCTGCCCGGGTTCGGCACGGAAGGACACCCCGTGCAGGATCTCCGTGCCGCCCCGCGTGTCCAGGGCCGCCACCTCCTCCAGCGAGGCGAGCGAGACCTTGTCGGCGCTGGGATAGGCGAACCGTACGTTGTCGAACTCCACCGCCACCGGCCCCCCGGGGATCTCGCGCGCATCGGGCCGCTCCTCGATCAGCGGCTTCAGGTCCAGCACCTCGAAGACACGCTCGAAGCTGACGAGCGCGCTCATGACCTCGACCCGCGCACCCGCGAGCGAGGTGAGCGGTGCGTAGAGCCGGGTGAGCAGGAGTGCGAGCGAGACGACGGATCCCGCCTCCAGGGTGCCGCGCAGGGCGTACCAGCCGCCGAGTCCGTAGACCAGGGCGAGCGCGAGGGCGGAGACCAGGGTGAGCGCGGTGATGAACGCGGACTGCGCCATGGCCGTGCGCACCCCGATGTCCCGCACCCGCCGGGCCCGCGCCGCGAACTCGGCGGACTCCTCCTCCGGCCGTCCGAAGAGCTTCACGAGCGTGGCACCGGGCGCGGAGAAGCGTTCGGTCATCCGGGTGCCCATCGCCGCGTTCAGGTCGGCGGCCTCGCGCTGCAGCCGTGCCATGCGGCTGCCCGTCCGTCTGGCGGGGACCACGAAGACCGGCAGCAGCAGCAGTGCGAGCAGGGTGATCTGCCAGGACAGCGTCAGCATCACGGCGAGTGTGAGCAGCAGCGTGACGAAGTTGCCGACGACTCCCGAGAGCGTGTTGCTGAAGGCGCGCTGCGCACCGATGACGTCGTTGTTGAGTCGACTGACGAGCGCACCCGTACGCGTACGTGTGAAGAACGCGACCGGCATGCGCTGCACATGATCGAACACAGCCGTGCGCAGATCGAGGATCAGCCCCTCCCCGAGCGAGGCCGACAGCCGGCGCGCGAGGAGTCCGAGCGCCGCCTCGGCGAGCGCGATGACGGCGATGAGCAGCGACAGCCGTACGACCCTCCCCCCGTCGCCGTGCGACACGATCGCGTCGACGACACGTCCGGCGAGAACGGGCGTCGCGACGGCGAGCAGCGCGGTCACCACGCTGACCACGACGAACTGCGCGATGCGGCGGCGGTGCGGACGGGCGAACGCGCCGATGCGGCGCAGCGTGGCGCGGTCGAACGGGCGGCGCTCCCGTTGCGCGGTCATGACACTGTGCAGTTGCTGCCAGGCGGTGGTCTCCATGCTCATGTGACCGACGTTAGAACCTCGAGCGATATTGAGGTCAATGCACGACGTGCGCGGGCCATGGACCCCGGCGGAAGTGCCGCCGCGCCGGGGCGGACGGCGGCTGCACACCTCGGCGCATCCGTGCCTTGCCCAGCACGTCAACCGCTGTCTCCGCGCCCGCAACCTCACGTTGGTGCGGCGCGGAAAACCTCTGCCGATGTGAGTGCCGTACGTCTCCCCCAGGGATTCCCCAGACGTGTTCCGGTCCGCCAGATCCTGTGCCTGCTCCCGCTCGTGCTCGTACTGGTGGTCGCGGTGCAGCACCGGGCCGTGCTCGCGGCGGGATTCGGCCAGCTGGCCTCGGCCGAGTGGCCATGGCTGGTGGCCGCCGCCGGTGCGACCTGTCTGACCTGGGTCGCGGCCGCCTTCACCCGTCAGGGCGCCGTGGTCCAGCGGCTGCCCGTGCGCCGGCTGCTCGCCACCCAGTTCGCGGCGGGCGCGGCCAACCACCTCCTGCCGACCGGGCTCGGCGCGAGCGCCGTCAATCTGCGCTTCATGGCGGTGTGCGGGGTGCCGCTGGCCAGTTCCTCCGCCGCGGTCGCGCTGTATCTGCTCGCCGAGTCGATCGCCCGGACCGGTCTGCTGCTGGCGCTGCTGATCGCCTTCCCGAACGCCCTCCGCCTCAACAGCCTCGTGCCCGCCCCGGCGGTGGGTCCGGTGCTGCTCGCCGTGGCCGGGGTGGTGTGCGTGGCGGCTGTGGTGGTCCTCGCCGTCCGGAAGCTGCGTACCGCCGTGTTCACCTTCCTGCGCTCGGCGCTCGGCGAGGCACGGACGGTGCACACTCGTCCCGCCCGCGCGCTCGCCCTGTGGGGTGGATCGCTGGCCTTCCCCGCGCTGCAGGCCGCGGGGCTCGCCGCGGTCGGTCGGGCGCTGGAGCTCCCGGTGCCTCCCGCGCACATGGCCGTGGCCTACCTGGCCGCGACCATCGCGGTCGCCGCCGTACCCACCCCCGGCGGCATCGGCTCGGTGGAAGCGGCGCTGATCGTCGCCCTGGTGGCGGCGGGCGCCCCGGTGGCCCTGGCGACCGCGGTCGTCCTCGCGTACCGCATCATCACGGTGTGGGTGCCCCTGCTGCCCGGCGCGCTGACCCTGGGCGCGTTGGTTCGGCTGAAGGTGATCTGAGACCGGACAACGACCGTACTCCCGGGTAACCTCGGCGGGGCCAGCCCTCCCGTCCGTGTGAAAGGGGCAGCCCGATGCCGGTCCGGATCGAACGTCAGGGGTACGTCACCACCGTCGTGCTCTCCCGCCCCGAGGCCCGGAACGCGGTGGACGGCCCCACCGCCGCCGCACTCGCCGCCGCCTTCCGGGAGTTCGAGGCGGATGCCTCCGCACGGGTCGCGGTGCTGTGGGGCGAGGGCGGCACGTTCTGCGCGGGCGCCGATCTCAAGGCGGTCGGGACCCGGCGCGGCAACCGGGTGGCCCAGGACGGCGACGGCCCGATGGGGCCGACCCGGCTCAGGCTGTCCAAGCCGGTGATCGCTGCGGTCGCGGGGCATGCAGTGGCGGGCGGTCTGGAGCTGGCGCTCTGGTGCGATCTGCGGGTCGCCGAACAGGACGCGGTGTTCGGGGTCTTCTGCCGCCGCTGGGGCGTACCGCTCGTCGACGGCGGGACGGTGCGGCTGCCGCGGCTGATCGGTACCAGCCGGGCGATGGACATGATTCTCACCGGCCGTCCCGTGACGGCCCAGGAGGCAGCGGAGACGGGGCTCGCCAACCGCGTCGTCCCGACGGGTCGCTCGCGCGCCGAAGCCGAGGAACTGGCCGCCTCCATCGCCCGGTTCCCGCAGGCCTGCCTGCGCGGCGACCGCGCCTCCGTGCTCGACCAGGAGGGCCTGGAGGAGGCCGCGGCCATGCGCGGTGAACTGCGGTACGGCATGGACGTGCTGGCGGAGGGTCTGGAGGGCGCGGCCCGCTTCTCCTCGGGGGCCGGGCGGCACGGGTCGTTCTCTGACCTGTGACCGCGGCCCGCGGAGCGACGAACTCCCCGTCCACGCCGGAGAACCGATGACCGCGGCCGGTACCCGGCCGGCGGGGCGGATGTGGCTGAGCGCACGTCAGTGGCCGTTTCGGATCGGCCCGGTGACGGCCGCACACCCGAATACGGCAGGATGAACCTTCGCTCCGGACGGCGTACACCCGATCCGGGCGTGATCGTGCATCCCCTCCGCACTCCGTCGTGCCTCCGTGGGCGCCCGGCCGTGCGGTCCGTATTCGAGCAGGTGGCAAGGTGACGACTCCTCACATCCGGCCCTCGGGCGACCTCCTGGCCCCGGGAGGTGGGCGGTGAACCGCGCGCTCACCCTCGACGACCTCGTACTCGCCGGAATCGCCCTCGTCGCGGGTCTGGTCGCCGCGTTCCTGCTGCGCATCGTGATGCGCTGGCTGGGCGGGCACGCGCGGCGCACCAGGTGGAGCGGCGACGACGTGATCGTGGACGCCCTGCGCGCGCTGGTGCCCTGGGCGGCGATCGCCGGCGGCGCGGCCTCGGCGGCGGCGCTGCTGCCGCTCACACCGACGGTGCAGCATCACGTCGACCAGACGCTGAGCGTGCTCCTCATCTTCGTGGCGACGGGGACGGCCGCCCGGGTGATCGCCGGCCTGGTGCGGACGGTCACCCAGTCCCGCTCCGGGGTCGCCGCGTCGGCCACGATCTTCGTCAACATCACCCGGGTCGTGGTCCTCGCCATGGGGTTCCTGGTGATGCTGCAGACGCTGGGCATCTCGATCGCACCCCTGCTCACCGCCCTGGGTGTGGGAGGTCTGGCCGTCGCGCTCGCCCTTCAGGACACTCTCGCGAACCTCTTCGCGGGCATCCACATCCTCGCCTCCAAGACCGTCCAGCCGGGCGACTACATCCGGCTGAGCAGCGGGGAGGAGGGCTATGTCGTCGACATCAACTGGCGCCAGACCACCGTGCGCCAGCTCTCCAACAACCTGGTCGTCATCCCCAACGGGCAGCTGGCGAAGACGAACATGATCAACTACACCCGCCCCGAGCAGCAGCTGACCGTCCTGGTGCAGGTGGGCGTCGGCTACGACAGCGACCTGGAGCACGTGGAGAAGGTCACCACCGAGGTCGTGGCCGAGGTGATGGCGGAGATCACCGGTGCGGTCCCCGACCATGAACCGGCCGTCCGCTTCCACACGTTCGGCGACTCGCGGATCGGCTTCACGGTCATCCTGGGCGTCGGCGAGTTCAGCGATCAGTACCGGATCAAGCACGAGTTCATCAAGCGTCTGCACCAGCGGTACCGGACCGAGGGCATCCGCATCCCGGCACCCACCCGGACGGTGGCGCTCCAGCAGGGTTCGGCCGTCATACCGCACCCTCGCAGTGGCGACGACATGGTGGCCCACCAAGGCGGCATCGACCCCCTGTGACGGCGTCCGGGGCGCCCGGCCCGGGTGCCGGGCCGGGCCGTGCGGGAGACCACCGGGGCGGGTGGCGGCTCGTCCGGGGGCCGGTTCGCCGGCCCCGCGGGCGGGTCGGGGGCCGTGCGGCGCAGACCGGCCCGAAGCCCGCCGGTCCAGCGCCGCGGACGGGGAGCCTCCGGCGCGGACCCCTGTCGAGCCCGGCGCGCTCACGAGATATCTTGATGTCGAGCAATGTTGCAGACGTGGAGCGGAGCACCCGGTGACTGACTCGACCATCATCTACACACACACTGACGAGGCCCCGGCCCTGGCGACATATTCCTTCCTGCCGGTGGTCCAGGCGTACGCCTCGCAGGCGGGTGTCACTGTGGAGACGCGTGACATCTCCCTGGCCGGGCGCCTCCTCGCGGTCTTCCCCGAGTACCTGACCGAGGACCAGCGGATCGGCGACCACCTGGCGGAACTCGGTGAGCTGGCCAAGACCCCCGCAGCCAACATCATCAAGCTGCCGAACATCTCGGCCTCCGTCCCGCAGCTGAAGGCCGCGGTCGCCGAGCTGCAGGGCCAGGGCTACGCGCTGCCGGAATACCCGGACGAGCCGAAGAGTGACGAGGAGCGGGAGATCCGCGCCCGTTACGACAAGATCAAGGGCTCCGCCGTGAACCCGGTCCTGCGCGAGGGCAACTCCGACCGCCGTGCCCCCGCCTCGGTGAAGAACTACGCCAAGACCCACCCGCACCGCATGGGCGCCTGGACCTCCGAGTCCAGGACGAACGTCGCGACCATGGGCGTGGACGACTTCCGCTCGACCGAGAAGTCCGCGGTGATCTCCGAGGCGGGTTCGCTGCGCATCGAGCTGAAGGGCGACGACGGCTCCACCACCGTGCTGCGCGAGTCCGTGCCGGTCCTCGCGGGCGAGGTCGTGGACGCCTCCGTGATGCGTGTCGCCGCGCTGCGCGAGTTCCTGACCGCGCAGGTCGCCCGCGCCAAGCGGGAGGGCGTCCTGTTCTCCGTGCACCTCAAGGCCACGATGATGAAGGTCTCCGACCCGATCGTCTTCGGTCACGTGGTGCGCGCCTTCTTCCCGAAGACGTTCGCGAAGTACGGCGAGACGTTCGCCGCGGCGGGGCTGACCCCGAACGACGGTCTCGGCGGCATCTTCAAGGGCCTTGAGGCCCTGCCCAACGGCGACGAGATCAAGGCCTCCTTCGACGCCGAGCTCGCCGAGGGCCCGCAGCTGGCGATGGTCGACTCCGACAAGGGCATCACCAACCTGCACGTCCCCTCCGACGTCATCGTCGACGCCTCCATGCCGGCCATGATCCGCACCTCCGGCCACATGTGGGGCCCGGACGGCCAGGAGCACGACACCCTCGCGGTGCTGCCGGACTCCAGCTACTCGGGTGTCTACCAGGCCGTGCTCGACGACTGCCGCGCCAACGGCGCCTACGACCCGGCGACCATGGGCTCCGTCCCGAACGTCGGCCTCATGGCGCAGAAGGCCGAGGAGTACGGCAGCCACGACAAGACCTTCGAGATCCCGACCACCGGCACGGTCCGCCTGGTCGACCAGGCCGGGAACGTCGTCCTGGAGCAGACCGTCTCCGCGGGTGACATCTACCGCGCCTGCCAGACCAAGGACGCCCCGATCAAGGACTGGGTGAAGCTCGCCGTCACCCGGGCCCGTGCCACCGGCGACCCGGCCGTGTTCTGGCTGGACGCGACCCGCGCCCACGACGCCAACCTGATCGCCAAGGTCGAGCAGTACCTGTCGGAGCACGACACCGAGGGCCTGGACATCCGCATCCTGGCCCCCGTCGAGGCCACCAAGCTGTCCGTGGAACGCATCCGCCGCGGTGAGAACACCATCTCCGTCACCGGCAACGTGCTGCGTGACTACCTCACCGACCTGTTCCCGATCCTGGAGCTGGGCACCAGCGCCAAGATGCTGTCCGTCGTCCCGCTGATGGCGGGCGGCGGCCTCTTCGAGACGGGCGCCGGCGGCTCCGCCCCGAAGCACGTCCAGCAGCTGGTCAAGGAGAACTACCTGCGCTGGGACTCGCTCGGTGAGTTCTTCGCGCTCGTGCCGTCCTTCGAGCAGTACGCGAAGGCCACCGGCAACCAGCGTGCGCAGGTCCTGGCGGACACCCTCGACCGCGCCACGGCGACGTTCCTCAACGAGGACAAGTCGCCGACCCGTCGCATCGGCGGCATCGACAACCGCGGCAGCCACTTCTTCCTGTCCCTGTACTGGGCGCAGGAGCTGGCCAAGCAGACCGACGACGCGGAGCTGGCCAAGGCGTTCGCCCCGCTCGCCGAGACGCTCGCCGCGAGCGAGCAGAAGATCGTCGAGGAGCTGGCCGCCGTCCAGGGCAAGCCGGCCGACATCGGCGGCTACTACCAGCCCGACCCGGCCAAGGCCGCCGCGGTCATGCGCCCGTCGGCGACCTGGAACGAGGCGCTGACGACCCTCGCGTAGGCAGCGGCCTTCAGCGTGACAGCCGCCCCGGCCGGATCGGATCCGGCCGGGGCGGTCGCATGTCACCGCTCGGCGTGACGGGGACGGAGGCGGCCGAGGCCGTCACCGGTGGACAGAAGGACGACCCGGGACCACCCGCCCTGTCACCGGCGGGTGTCCGCGACCGCTCGCGCCGCTTCGGGCAAGTGCCCGCACCAGTCCACGATCTGCACCGCCGCCCCCGCGGCCTCGAGTCCCCGGCAGTGCGCGTGGTGCCTGCGGGCGATGCCGTCGAGGTCGAGAAGGCCGCCGAAGGCGGGGTGGGCGGCCAGCGCGCGAGCGTAGGCCCACAGACGCGGATGGTCGGCGATGCGGTGTACCGCGGCAGCATCGAGGTGCCAGCGGTGCACGGTGTCCAGTTGCACCAGACTCACCCACAACTCGACGTCGGCCGCGGTGAGTTGCCCACCGAGCAGATAGTCCGCGTCGGTCAGCCGGCCCTCCAGCGCACTGAGTGTGCGCAGCAGCGAGCCGAGCGCCGCGGCCCGTTCCTCCGCGTCGGCGTCGACCCGTCCGGCGCGCTGTGCGGCCGCGTCGACACCCAGCTCGCACAGCCGCCGGACGCCCTCGATCTCGGCTTCGGCGCCCGGCGGATACAGCGCCGTCGCGCCCGTGCCGAAGTGCAGGGCCAGATCGCGCATGATGTCCGGGGCGTGTGTGCTGACGATCCGGCCCGACCAGTCGTCGCTGAGCACCGGTGCGACGGCGGCCCCGGGGTAGTGGTGGGCGCTCGCCTCGTAGAGCGGCCGCAGCGCTGAGTGCTCGCCGCCCGGCCCGTCGGGGACCGCGGGCAACAACGTCACGGGGCAGTCGGCCTCCAGGCCGAGCAGGCTGTGCACGACGGCTGTCCGCAGACAGGGCGGACAGGACAGGCACAAATGGAGGTGGTAGCGGCGCGGTACGGCGTAGTGGCCGCTGCGCGCGTCGCGGCCGATACGGCCCCGGAAGACCGGGACGGGCCGGGGCGTCGGGAGGGCGGTCAGGTCATGAGCGGACATGTGTCTCCCCGGGTGCTGGTGCGCGAAGGTGCAGAGGGCGGCGGCCACGGGGCGGACGGGACGCCCGGGCGGCGCGGGGGTGAGCGGCGGGGCCCGGCACGGGCCGGTTCAGCGCAGGGGGCCGGCCGCGCTGCAGACACGCAGCAGATCGATGTGACGGCGGGAGGTCAGAAGGAGGGACTGCCGGCGCGTGCGGCTCACACTGCCGATGGCCGGCTCCAGGCACCCCATGCTTCCCTACCGATCCACTAGGAAATTCACTCCGAGTGTCGATCCGGCTCCGGCCTGCGTCAAGAGGGGCGTCCGCACTGTGAGAAGCAAGGGGGCGAAGGAGCCCGGGGTGTGGTTCGTCCCGGAGACGAACTCCACCTCTCATCCAATTCTGGACAACCGGTAAACTCAGGGACCATGGCCCATTCACCCGTGCCCGCCGACCAGCCCGCATGCGACGGGACGGACGAGAGCGGGCTGCTGCCGGCCGAACTGCGGGCCTGGATGCAGTTGCTGGCCGCGGCCGGGGCCATCGAGCAGCGACTGCGCTCCCAGGTCAAGGACACCCTCGGCGTCTCGCACGACGAGTTCCTCGTGCTGTGCCTGCTGGCCGACCAGCCGGGCGCGGCCCTGCGCATGTCGCGGATCGCCGAGATGCTGGGCCGGCCCAAGACACGCCTCACCTATCAGATCGCCTGTCTGCACCACGCCGATCTGGTCACTCGGCGCTCGGTGTGCGGCGACAAGCGCGGCATCGAGGTGGCCCTCACCGAGAAGGGGCGCCGGCTGCTGCGCGAGGTGTCGCCGACGCTGGCCGAGACGGTCACCGAGGCCGTCCGGCACATGATCGACCACCGGCAGTGCGAAACCCTGCGCGGGCTGCTGCCGGGGCCGGCGGACTAGGGGTACGGCCACCCCGGTCGCCCGGCGACCCTGCGGGTGAGGGGCACGTCCGGGCGGAACCGAGTGCGTCGCCCGGGGCCGCCGCTCCCCCTCCGCACGGCGGTCCGCGGGTCGGCCGCCGGGCCCCCGGCCCCGGCTCCGCCCTTTGCGCGGTCAGCCCAGCTGCGTGTCCAGCCACTCCAGGACATCGGGGGTGACCGGGTCGGCGATGTCGGCGAACTCCTCGTGCCGGCCGAGGAACTTGGCGACGTAGGGGCAGACGGGCACGGCACGCTTGCCGGAGGCCCGCACATCGGTCAGCGCCTCCTGGACGAGCCGCGACGCCAGGCCCTGTCCGGCGAAGGCGTCGTCGACCTCGGTGTGGTAGAAGACGCGCTGGTCGCCGTGGTCGCGGTAGGCGGTCAGACCGGCGCGCTCGCCGTCGACCAGGATTTCGTAACGGTGCTTGGCGTCGACACGCTCGACGGTCGGTTCGGCGGACGGCTGGCTCATGTCAGTGCCTTTCAGCTGCGGTTCAGCGTCGCGGTGGGTTCCTGCGGGGCATGATGACGGCGTTGGGCAGGGCGGGAGCGGGAAGGCGGTCGCCCGGGTATCCCTCCACCGCGCCGAAGCGGTCGGAGGAGTTCTCCCAGTCCTCACGGGCACGGACGATGTCTTCATGGCTGCGGCCGATGAAATTCCACCACATGACGATCTCCTCATCGAACGGGGTTCCGCCGAGGAGTACCGTCCGCGCCCTTTCCTGCGACTCGTTCACGAGCGTCAACGAGTCGCTGCCGGTGGGCGCGTAGCCCAGCTCCGCCGCGTCGAGCAGAGTGCCGGCCATGCCGACCCGGCCGTGGTCGACGAGGAGACCGTGCTCGAAGGCGGGATCGACGCCGAGCCTGAGCGTGGCTCCCGGCTCGAGGACGATCTCGGCGCCCAGCAGGGGCGTGAACGTCCGCACCGGCGAGTCGTGTCCGGCGAGGGAGCCGAGGAAGACCCGGACTTCGGCCCCGTCGAGCCGCACCGGCTCGGGTACGTAGTGCTGGAAGTCCCGCTCGGTGAGGCGGTGTTCCGCGGGGAGCGCCACCCACAGCTGCACCCCGCGCAGCACCGTGGTCCCCGGCGTCGAGACCTCCGAGTGGCTGATGCCGTGACCGCCCGTCATGAGGTTCAGCTCGCCGGGGCGTACGAGGGCGTGGCTGCCCAGGCTGTCGCGATGCTCGATCTCGCCGCTGAAGAGCCAGCTCACGGTCTGCAGACCGGTGTGCGGATGCGGCGCGACGTCCATGCCGCCCGTCTCGGCGACATCATCGGGACCGTAGTGATCGGCGAAGCACCAGGCGCCGATCAGGGTGCGGGCGCGCTGCGGCAGCGTACGCCGCACGGTCATGGCCCGCGGGCCGCCCAGTGGCACGTCGCGCGGGGTGAGCACCTCGATCTCCGGCACCTTCGACTCCCGCCGGTCGTCCACTGACGCTCCGCAGCGCAGTTCGACGGACTCCGCCTCGACGTTACTCATGGGACACCGCCCTCCACCCCTATGATGGTTCTACTTTCAACAAGTATATCGTGATCATAGGACGACAACCCGACCGGAGCACCCCACACCAGCGGACCGGAGCGGCGACCCCGAAGGAGTCCCAGGTTGAGCACGGACACGACCCAGCCCCCCGGCCGGCGGATCTTCATCGACAAGCAGAGCCCCAAGGCCTACCACGCGCTGCTCCAGACGTCCGAGACGGTCCGGGCGACCGCGGCCGACGCAGGGCTCGACCGCACCCTCGTGGAACTGATCAACCTTCGGGTGTCGCAGCTCAACCACTGCGCCTACTGCCTCGACATCCACACCAGGGCGGCCCTGCGCGCGGGCGAGACCACCCAGCGGCTGGGCGTGCTGGCCGCCTGGCGCGACACCGAGGTGTTCACCCCGCAGGAACGCGCGGCGCTCGCCCTCGCGGAGGCGGTCACCGATCCGTCCGACGCCGCCGCTCAGGAGTCCGCCTACGCCGCGGCCCGCGAGGTGCTCACCGACGACCAGGTCTCCGCCGTGATCTGGGTGGCGATCACCATCAACGCGTTCAACCGGGTCTCGATCCTGAGCAGGCACCCGGTACGGGCAGCCGGCGTGCAGTGACCCGTCGCCCCGCCCGGGGCCCGGAGTCCCGGGCCTGTGCTCCATCAATGTGAGAGATGGGCCCCATCAAGAATCATCAGCGCGGGTGAGGAAGTACAACAAGGCGCCGGACGCTTATCTCCCCGTGGGTGCAGCGACGAAGCCGCACGGCCACCACAGGCAGTCCCTGCCCCGCCGGATTTCCGGCCTCTCGAGAAAAGTGTCTTCGTGCCTCAGTCATCCGCTCTGCGAGCCGCACGCCGGAACAGGACCGACGCAGAACCCGCCCATGGCATACCCGGCTGGCTGATCGCGCTGTTCGCCGTCGCCTGCGGCATGACGGTCGCCAACCTGTACTACGCGCAGCCCCTGCTCTCCTCGCTGCGCGATGTCTTCCATGTCAGCTCGGCCACCGCGGGCCTGCTGATCACGCTCACCCAGGTCGGGTACGTCGTCGGCATGCTCTTCCTGGTCCCGCTGGGCGACCGGCTCGAGAAGCGCACCCTCATCACCACCCTGCTCGCCGTCACGACGCTCGCCCTGGTGGCGGCCGGCCTCGCGACCGGGTTCCCCATGCTGCTGGCCGCCTCGCTGATCAGCGGTGCCACCTCGGTCGTCGCCCAGATCCTGGTCCCCTTCGCCGCGGGCCTCGCCCCGGACCATGCGCGCGGCCGGATCGTGGGCCGGGTGATGAGCGGCCTGCTCACCGGCATCCTGCTGTCCCGGACGGTCAGCAGCCTGGTCTCCGACATCGCCGGCTGGCGTGTCGTCTACCTCGGCTCGGCCGTCCTGATGGCCCTGCTGGCCCTGACCCTGCGAGCCGCACTGCCCCGGCACGCCCCGACGACGGCCGTGCCCTACGCCCAGGTGTTGCGCTCCACGTTCGCGCTGATGCGCACCCATCCCGCACTGGTGCGCCGCGGCCTGTACCAGGCGGCGATGTTCGCCGCCTTCAGCGCCTTCTGGACCACCGTCTCCTACCTCCTCACCGGCCCGCACTTCCACTACTCGCAGGTCGGCGTGGGCCTCTTCGCCCTCGTCGGGGCGGCCGGTGCGGCCGTGGCCCCGCTCGCCGGACGCTGGGCGGACCGGGGGCTCACCCGCACCATGACCGGCATCGCGTTCGGCGCCGCCGCACTGGCCTTCGCCGTCGCGGGCCTGGCCGGGCACAGCATCGTGCTGATCGCCCTGGCCGCCGTCGTGCTGGACATGGCCGTGCAGACCACGATGATCCTCGGCCAGCACACCATCTACCGGCTCGACCCCCACGCCCGGGCACGGCTCAACGCGGCGTTCATCGCCACCTTCTTCGTCGGCGGCGCACTCGGATCCCAGATCGGCTCGATCGCCTACCGCGACGGCGGCTGGGGCGCGGTCGGCGTCCTCGGCACCGCCCTTCCGGCCCTCGCGCTCCTGTACTGGACCACCGAGTACCGCTCCGGCGGCTCGGGAAAGGGTGCTGCCGGCGCCACGGCCGGCGGCTGAGCGAACCGCCTCCCATGCCGCCGGTCCGTCCCGCGGCCGGCCCGCGGGAGCCCCTCAGGCCGTGCTGAACCGGAACGCGCCGGAGCCGCCGCCCACCGTCAGCCAGATGTGCTCCCCCTCCCTGACCAGCCGCAGAGCGATGTACGAACACCCCGGGCAGCGGACGGTCAGACCGGGCTCGGGCCCGTAGACATGCAGCCCGGCCAGTGGCCCCGACCGGGTGCACTCCGGGCAACGCCACCAGGCCGTGGTGGGCTCCACGGCCAGGATCTCGGACAGCGGGCCGGCAAGGCAGTTGCCGTCGAGGCGGACGGTGCCGTCTGCCATGGGAACCTCCCGAGGTGCGAAAGCGCCCGGTCACCCGAAGCGCTCGGTGCGGATGGTGGCGGGATCTCGTCCCATGTCGGTCAGCAGATCGCCGACGGCCTCGACGAAGCCGGTGGGACCGCAGACGTAGACAGGACTGGCCGGCTGCAGACGGGACGCGGGTCCGTCGAGGTCGGACCGTCCGACCCGGCCCGGTGCGCGCGTGCCGGCCGGCGGGCCCTGCCGCGTGTAGAGGATGCGGACGTCGTGGCGGGGGTCCCCGTCGGCCAGGTGGTCGCGGTACCAGACGTCGTCGGGGGTGCGCACCGAGTACAGCAACTGGAAGGTGCTGCGCGACTGCGTGCGGTGATGGGCGCGGATCATGGCCGCCAGGGGGACTACACCCGAGCCCCCGGCGACAAGCAGCACCGGCGCCGGCTGCTCGGTGCGCCACACGAACCAGTTGCCGAGCGGCCCGCGCACCTCTACGTCCGCACCGAGTGGCAGATCGTCGGCGAGATAGGGCGAGACCTCCCCGCCGGGCACGGTCTGCACTCCCAGCTCGATGCTCTCGCCGTCGGCGGGTGCGGCCAGCGAGTAGCTGCGCACCGCCCGGTAGCCGTCGTCTGCGGTGAGCCGCACATCGACGTGCTGGCCGGGCAGATGGCCGGGCCAGCCGGGCGCGGCGAAGACCAGGGAACGGGCGCTGGGAGTCTGGGAACGGCGCTCGACCAGCCGGACCCTGCGCCAGGGCACGGCCATCCTCAGTCGCCCCAGGTGCGCTGCTCGCGCCACGGGTCACCATAGTCGTGGTAGCCGATCGACTCCCAGAACCCGGGCTCGTCCTCGATGACGAGCCGAAGCCCGCGCACCCACTTGGCCGACTTCCACAGGTACAGATGCGGGACCAGCAGCCGGGCGGGCCCGCCGTGCTCGGGCGACAACGGATACCCCTCGTAGGTGTGGACGATCCACGCCCTGCCGTCCAGCAGGTCCTCCAGCGGCATGTTGCTGGTGTAGCCGCCGTAGCTGCTGACCACGGCGAAGCCGGCCTCCGTCGCCACGTCCTCGAGGAAGGCGTCGAGGGGAACCCCGCGCCACCGGGTGTCGAACTTGGACCAGCGCGTCACGCAGTGGATGTCCTGCACGATCCCCTGCTGCGGCAGGGCCGTCATCTGCTCCCACGTCCAGGTGCGCGTGTCACCTCGTTCCGTGGTCACGGTGAAGGTCCAGTCCTCGGTGGACACCCGCGGAGTGGGCCCCGCGGACAGCACGGGGAAGGACTCGGTCGGGTACTGCCCGGGTGGCAACCGCTCGGCCAGGGAACGGCGGCGCCCGCGGAAACCGGGTGACAGGGAGTTCACAGCATCGTCTCCTCAGCCGTTGTGCGGGCCGGCCTCGCGACCGACCATCCAGGACCCGGTGCCGGGCGGGGGTGCCCCCGACCACCGGAGTCACGGTCCGGGTGTACGTCCCCCCTGCGTGCTGCCGTGCGCGACGGCCGTGGGTCCGGACGAAAGCCGTCCCGGGGGGGATCAGCCCCGGGCCCAGTGGGTACCCCACCAGTGTGGAGCTCGTCCCGCGCACCGCCCAGTTGAAAGGCCTCACCTGCATTCTCGACGAGGCGGTGGCGCTCCAGATCATGACGGACCGCGCCGTGGCCGCCTGCGGTGAGCCCGGTCCCGTGCCCGGCCAGACCGCCCGGGACTGCCACCGGCAGAGCGTCGCCCTGCACCGGCTGCTCGGACGCCTGCGCAGTCTGCCCCTCACGGACCCCGACCTCGTCGCGGCCCAGCACCGGGCGGGCCGGCTGCTCGTCTGCCAGCAGTGGATGGTGCGCCAGGCCCTGAACCTCGCGTTCACCATGCACCCGGACCCCCGCACCGAGGCTGCCCGGCTCGGCCTGAACGGTCTGGGCCGGCCGGCGGACGACCTGCGCCGGCTGCGCGACAGGCTGCGCGACCAGGCGCCGGCGGGGAACTGACCGGTGCGACGGCCGGCCCTCGCAAGCCGCAGCAGGGCCCGGACAGCGCGACCACGGCGGGCTGTCGGCGCCGTCCGACGCCCGGTTGATGCCGGCCGACCGGATCCCCCCCTCGGCTTGTGGCTGTGGGCCGGGAGGAGCACGGTCCGTGTGACTTGCGTCTGACCTGGAGTGACACGCGGACAAGGCGAGTTGTGGACCGTACGATCGGGCAATGCCTGACACGACCGAAACCACGCCCGGCTGGCTGAGTGCCGACGACCTCGAGTCGGCACGTGCCCGCATGCCGATCCTGTACGTGGAAGCCGTGCCCGTGCGCGTCGACGACAGCGGTGAAGTCACCAGCATCGGACTCCTGCTGCGGATCGGGCCCGACGGGACCGTCAGCCGCACGCTCGTCGCCGGACGGGTCCTGCACCACGAGCGGGTCCGTGACGCACTCCTGCGCCACCTGGAGAAGGACCTCGGGCCGGTGGCGCTGCCCCGCGTCCCGCCCTCGTTGCAGCCCTTCACCGTCGCCGAGTACTTCCCGACCCAGGGGATCACCCCGTTCCACGACCCCCGTCAGCACGCGGTGGCCCTCGCCTACATCGTCCCGGTGACCGGCGACTGCCGCCCGCGCCAGGACGCGCTCGACCTCGTGTGGTTCAGCCCGCAGGAGGCGGCTTCGGCCGTGGTCCAGAACGACATGCCGGGCGGCCAGGGGGTCCTGCTCAAGCAGGCCCTCGCGCACGTCGGCTGCCTGTCCTGAACGTCGTGTCCGGCCCGGTGCCTCGATCTCCGCGGCGCCGGGCCGACGACGACAACGCGCTGAACACGCTCTCCGGCCGCTCCGTGATGTCGCCCTTGCGGCCGCGCACCCACCGCTCGCCCGCTTCCCGGAGCAGCCCCTCGGGGGTGGTCCGCAGCGAGCGCTCGGTGGGCGGTCCGACGGGGAACGCCGTCATGAGCCGAGCTCCTTCACGGTCGCGGCTGTCCGCCGGGCCTCGAGCGCAGGCACCCGGGCGGCCCAAGTGCCTGCGCTGCACGGCGTCCGGCCGATCCCGCCGCTCCGGCGTCAGGAGCGGCAGTCGAGACTCGTGAGGTCGACCGCGTCGGCCATCGCCTGCATGCCCTTGTCATTGGGGTGCAGATGGTCGCCGCCGTCGAAGAACGGCATGACCCGTTCGGGGTCGTAGGGGCTGCGCAGGATCCGGTCGAAGTCGGTGACCCCGTCGAACTCGCCGCTGTCCCTGATGAACGTGTTGACCTCCTGTCGTACGGCCTCCGCCGCCGGGTCCCACTCCGACCAGCCCTTGAAGGGCGCGACGGTGGCTCCGACGACGCACTTCCCGGCCGCGTGGGCACGGTCGATGATCTGCCGGTAGCCGTCGATCATGTCCTCGGCCGTGACACCGGTGTGGGCCTTGATGTCGTTGACCCCCTCGAAGAGGAAGACCGTGCGCACACCGGGGTGGGAGAGGACGTCCCGGTCCAGCCGGTTCAGAGCGCTCTGTCCCGCCCCGTCCGCGAGGACCTTGTTGCCCGAGATCCCCTCGTCCGCCACGCCCTTGACCGCGGTGTCCGCCTTCTGGAGCCGGCGGGCGAGGTAGTCGGGCCAGCGCCGGTTGGCGTCGGACGAGGACGCCCAGCCGTCCGTGATGGAGTCACCGAGCGCGACCACCGCTCCCGTGGCCGCGCCGGTCCGCACGGTGACGGAGTCGAGGTAGAACCAGGACCCCGTCGTGCCCGTCCAGCCGGCCGCGTTCTCCTCGGCGGTGTGGTCGCCCTGGGCGATGTACGACGTCTGCATCGCCATCCCGTGCCCGGTCGCCGGACCCGCCGCTTCCGCCACGTGCAGGCTGATGACCAGGTCGGTTCCGGCGGCCAGCCTGCCGGGGAGCGGGTCGCTGTACACGGTGGCGCCGGCGGGCGCGGTCACGGACCGCGCACCGCCGAACGTCAGTCGCCGGTTGCTGCCGGGCGCCAGCTCGGCGCCCTGGCGGCGCAGACCGGCGTAGACGCTGTCGAACGTCACCGGCCGGTCGCCGAAGGCATTGGACAACCGGATGCGCAGATCGTCCCCGGCCGCGCTGGTGTGCACGACCAGCCGGTAGCTCCGGTCGGCGACGGCGTCACCGAGGCGATCGGCGCTCGCTCCCCAGGTGATCACGTCGTGCCGGCCACCGGACGCCTGCGCCGCCGCGGGCGCCGCCTGCAGACACGCGGTGATCAGCACCACCGCGCACAGACGGCGCGCGTGTGCGTACCGGGGCCTCACCGGGCGAAGTCCCTCAGCGTGACCGACCCTCCGGGCTTCAGGCTCACCGTGCGGGACGAACCCGCGAACTCCACCGTCGTGGTCCGTCCGCCGACACTGCGGACACGGGCCTCGGTGGGCTTTCCGTCCCGCCAGCTCAGGTCGACGACGAACCCGCCGCGCACACCGACTCCGGTGATCGAGCCGGACTCGGCCCAGGCGTCGGGGAGCGCGGGGAGCAGTTCCAGATGCCCCGGACGCGAGTAGAGCAGCATCTCGATCATCGCCGCCGGAGTGCCGAAGTTGGCGTCGATCTGGAAGATGCCGCGGCCCTGTTCCACCTCGTAGATGTCGAAGAGGTTGAAGGCCGTGCCGTTGCTGCCGTCCGTGGACGGGTGGAGGTTCGTCGCGACCAGTTGGTACGCCTTCTCCGCGTTCTTCAGGCGTGACCAGCACAGGCTGCGCCAGGCGTTCGCCCAGCCGAAGCTGTTCATGCCGCGGGCGGTGAGCAGCGCGGTGGCGCCGTCGACGATGTCGGACGGAGTCGAGCCGTCGGGCCGGATCCGGTCCCCGGGGAAGAGCCCGATCAGCGGCGACAGATGCCTATGTGTGGTCTCACCGAGGTTGTCGGGTGACATCCACTCCTCCAGCCAGCCCGTCTTCGGGCTCACCTGGGGAAGATACAGCCGCTCCTGGAGCCCGGCGATCGTCTTCGCGTACCCGGTGTCCTTGCCCAGCTCCGCCGACGCCGTGCGGAAGTTGGCGAACAGCGCCCACACCAGCTCCTGCGCGTAGGTGATGCCCTTCGCGTCGAGCGGGCCCTGTTCGGGCGACCAGTCGCTGTCGGCGATGAGCACCTCGCGCCCGCTGTCCGCAAGCGTGTACGGCAGGAGCCGGGCCTCCCAGAACGCGCAGGCGCCCTTGAGGAGCGGATAGATCTTCTCGAGGTGGGAGCGGGAGAGCGTGTACTCGTAGTGCTCCCACAGGGTGTTGCAGAGCCACGCGTTGCCCGCCGGATGCCACCACCAGCCGCCTCCCCCGTGGGGGTTGGTCGAGATGGCGACGGTCCAGCCGGCGATCTTCCCGGAGGAGTTGCGGTAGCGGTTGCGGGAGTCGTTGAACAGGGTGCGGGTCAGCTCGGTCCACGAGGGCAGCTGGGCGACACAGTAGTCGGTGAGTGCGTCGAAGCACTGCGACAGTCCGGCCCGATCCGCCATCCAGTAGTTCATCTGGATGTTGATGTCGGTGTGGTAGTCGCCCATCCAGTCGGGGTCGTTGCCGTCCAGCCACAGCCCCTGGAGCCCCATCGGCAGGCTCCCGCGCGACCCGGAGATCATCAGGTAGCGACCGAACTGAAGGTAGGCGGCCTCGAGTTCGGGGTCCGGAGCGCTGTCCAAGGCGCGGGCCCTGACCCGCTCCCAGGTGTCCAGCGAGCGCTGCGTCTCGGACGAGGTGCCGAGCGATACGTCCAGCTTCCCGAACAGCGAGCGGTAGTCGGCGACATGGCTGCGCAGCAGCGTGTCCGCCGAGTGGGATGCCGCGGCCCGCACCTTGGTGCGGGCCAGTTGCTCGGGGTCGAGGGAGGGGTCGCGGTAGTGGTGGGAGGCGTCGGGGGCGTAGTTGGTGCCGCCGCTCACCACCACGGTGAGGTCCTTGCAGTCGGTGAACGATATGCGCGAGCCGCTGACGCTCACCCGGCCGCCGCTGCCGTACGCCGCGACCGCCGCTCCGTAGCGCAGACCGCCGGGGAAGGCTCCCCCGAACGAGGAGGCGCCTGCGGTGGTTTCCCCGTGGGTGCCCTCCAGGGTGACGGTGCCGGTGTAGCGCCCGCCTCCGCTCTGGGTGAAGTGCACCACGATGGCGTCGTCCGGGCGGCTGGCGAAGACCTGTCGCTCGTATGTCACGCCCGAGCGGACGTACGACGAGGTCACCACGCCCCGGGCGAGGTCCAGTGCGCGCCGGTAGCGGGAGACGGCGGACAGGTCGTGGTCGGGGATGTCGACCGCGAGCCGGGCGAGAAGGGTCAGCGAACCGAAGTGCTCACGGTCGTAGGGGAACTGACCGTCTCCGTCGAGGGAGTCGTTGAGGCCGCCGGTCCACATGGTGGCGTCGGTGATCAGCAGGAGTTCACGGCCGGGGTCGTTGCTCGCGAGAGCTCCGATCCTGCCGTTGCCGACGGGCAGACCCTGCTCGATCATCGAGTGGTCGTCGGCGGGGGCCTGCCACCAGAGCTCCTGGCGCGAACCTCCGTCGATCGTGGGCGCGGAGTCGGGGCGGCGGGGCGCCGCGGTGGCGGTGAAGGCGGGAAGGGACGCGAGCGCCCCGGTGGCGGCGGCGAGAGCGAGCAGGCTGCGTCTGGACGGCCGGTCGAACGGATCAAATGACATGTCGGGCTCCGTGGGGGCTCGGTCAGGAAGACGTCTTCGGTACGTCGATCCGGTCGATGTCCGGGGCGTAGCCGGACTCGCCGCTGTCGATGGTGATCGTGTTGGCACCCGCCTTGAGAGTGAGGGGCACGCTGACCGTCTCGGCGGTTCCCCAGTCACCGGTGGAGGGGAACTTGTGGCTGGTCGCACCGCCGCCGTTGACGGAGACCGCGGCCGAGCGGGCGTCACCGCTGACGTAGGCGATCTTCACCGTGTACATGCCCGCCTTGGGGACCACGATGTCGTTGAAGCGCAACGTGCCGCCGAGGTAGAGGTTGCCGACCTTGTGGGCGCCCGAGCAGGCGGAGCAGTCGGCTATGGAGGCGTTGCCGCCCAGCGTGTTCGCCGGTGCCTCGGCCTCGTATGCGGTCGCGGTGAGCGCACCGCCACGCGGGGTGACCGTGAACAGCCGGGAACCGTGGGCGGGAAGCGCCTCGGTCACCTTGTTCTTGTATGTCCCGAGATTCTCATGGTTCCACAGGTCGCGGACCGAGGCCTTGCCGGTGAAGCCGAGGGCTGCCCAGTCGGCGGTGACGGCGGCGGGCGCGTCGGCCAGGTTGAACAGGGCGACGGTGTAGCTGCCGTCGGCGTTCTCAGCCGCCCACACCTGCTGGGCGTCGGCCGGAGTGACGGGACGAGCGGCCGGCGTGGCGTTCTGGTCGACCGCGATGACCTCGCGGTTGGTCAGCAGGGAGAGGCCGTAGGAGTCGAGCCGGGTGAGGTCGTCACCGGTGTAGAGCGGGGACTTGGAGATCGCCCAGAGCGTCGCGTAGGTCTGCCGCTCGGCCTTGGTGAGACCGTCCATGGCGCCGTTGCCGACATCGAGGGAGTCGAGGTCGTTCCAGCCGCCGGGACCTGCCAGGCGGCTCCAGGCGGGAGCGTCGTCGAAGCGGTCGTCGACCGAGTTCTCCCAGCTGACCAGGGTGTTGCAGTAGCACTCGACGTCGGTGTCGATGCGCCAGCCGTTGGAGTACTTCTTCCAGTCCGCCGCGTGGCCCCGGTCCAGGGACCAGGACAGCTCGAAGTGGATCGGGCGTCCGGTCGCCGCGATCGCCTTCTGCCAGGCGGCCACGTCGGCCACGTTGTCGTACTGGTCGCCGCTCTTGCCGGAGCCGGGCCCGACACCGTCGAGCTTGAGGAAGTCATAGCCCCAGTCGGCGAGCATCCGGGCCTGCGAGTCGATGTACTTCTCCGCGCAGGGACGGGAGAAGTCCAGCTTGTACGCGCTGTCCCAGCCGTTGGTGGTACGCAGGTCGCCGTAGACGATGTCGGCCGTGGTGCACCCCGGAGCGTCCTTGATGGGGGTCTTGCCGTCGCCGTAGGCCTCCTTCTCCAGGCCGACGGGCAGATAGATACCGGCCTTCAGGCCCCGTGCGTGGATGTGGTCGGCGACCGACTTCATCCCGTTCGGGAAGCGGACCGGGTCGGGCGTCTGCCGGGCGTACGCATCGAATTCGGGCTTCCACGCGTTGTCGCGCCACCATCCGGCGTCGATGTTGACGTACTCGTAGCCGAACTGCTTGAGCTTGGCGGCGAGGGCGTCGGTCTGCTTCAGGACGTTGGCCTCGGTGAGGTAGCTGTAGTCGCCGTCCGGGTTGAGGCCCGGGTACTTCGACGACTGCATGCTCCAGCTCGACCAGCCCATGTACGGCTTGGCGGCCTGCTCCTGGCCGCCGGCGGCGTCCGCCGCGGCAACGGCCCGGTGGACCTGCCCGGCCGGGGTGCCGGCCGTCGGGCCCGCGTGGGCGATCGGGGCGACCGTCGCGAACCCCACGGCGACGGCCAGCACGGCCGCGGCTCTGAGGGTGCGGACGGGCAGGACAAAGGACGAGGATGACCGCATGGGTCCTACCTCCTGTGGATTCGGGGGCGGCTCTGCATGGGTGGGGATCACGGCCCTCGGGGTGGGGCCGCGACCGGGTTCTGGGGGCACCCGTGGGTGTCAGTGGCGGGCTTCGGATCGGATGAAGGACTGGATGGCGGTGGCCGCGGCACCGCGCGCCCACTCGTCGAAGGGCAGCGGGCGGGTCTTGAGGTCGCACTGCGCGGCCGTGCCGAAGGCCGCCGCGGCGAAGGCGTCGCGGATCTGCTCGGCGAACAGGTCGTAGGCCGCGAGGCCCTCGCCGGAGATGATCACGCGTTCGGGTCCGAACAGATTGGCGACGGTGCCGATGGCCCGCCCGATGGCGTCCCCGGCCCGGGTGTAGACGTCGCGGGCACCCTGGTCCCCCCGGTGGGCCAGCTCCAGGGCTGCGGCGGCATCGGTCACGGCCACGCCTGTCCTCTCGCGCACCGCGGCGACGATCGCGGGGTCCGCGGCGATGGCCTCGACGCAGCCGCGGTTGCCGCAGTGGCAGGGCGGGCCCGCGGGATCGATGACGACATGGCCGATCTCCCCGGCCACGCCGTGGGCACCGGACACGACCCGGCCGTGCACCACGAGACCGCAGCCGATACCGGCGCCGACGGTCACCAGCGCGAAGTCCGAAAGCCCCACGCCCGCGCCGAACCACTGCTCGGCGACGGTCAGCGCGCGCACGTCGTTGTCGACGGTGACCTTCAGGCCCGTCGTCATCCCGAGGAGTTCGGCGAGCGGGACGTCGTGCCACTCCAGGAAGGGTGAGTAGCGCACGACACCGGCAGCGCGGTCCACGTCGCCGGAGACGGCGACGCCCAGACCGTGCACCGGGGCGCCGAACCCGTCGGCCTCCGCGAGCAGTTCGCGCACCAGCTCGGACGCCAGGGTCAGCACCGCCCCGGGATCGCGGGCGGTCAGCGGAAGGTGCCGGGCCACACGGATCCGGCAGCACAGGTCGGTCAGCACGGCGATGATCTCGTCGCCGGTGATCTTGACCCCGATGAACAGCGCACGTCCGCCGTCCACCCGCACGGGGTTGGCGGGCCGGCCCAGGGACGGGCGGGTCTCCTCCCCCACGTCCTCGACCAGGTAGCCGGCCTCGATCAGGGGCCGCACCGCCTTGGTCACCGCGGCAGCCGACAGGCCCGCCCGCCCGCCGATGTCCGAGCGGGTGAGAGGGCCGTGACAGAGCACGGTGACGAAGACCTGGGAGGCGGCCGGCGTGTGCGCCGGGAACGCCTCCGTGGGAGGACTCGAGGGCATGGCCCCGGAACCTAAGTGGGTTCTTTTCCGCTGTCAATAAAAGAAGCAGGAGGCTTCCGAGGTTTTGCCGTCGGCGGTCGACGCCCTTCAAATGCCGACCCGGCCGGGCGAGTTGTCGAACGATGCAAGGAAGGTCTTGCCTCACCCCAAGAACCATGTGACATAGTACTGATGTGAGCGAGCAACTGACCTGCGACGTCGTGGTCGTGGGAGCCGGGATGGTGGGCGCGGCATGCGCCCTCTACGCCGCCCGCGCCGGTCTGGACGTGGCGCTCGTCGACCGCGGCCCCGTGGCCGGAGGCACGACGGGCGCGGGTGAGGGGAATCTGCTCGTCTCCGACAAGGAGCCCGGTCCGGAACTCGAACTGGCCCTGCTCTCCTTGAGGTTGTGGGACGAACTGGCCGACGAGCTGGGCCCGGCCGTCGAGTACGAACCCAAGGGCGGAGTCGTCGTCGCATCGGCGCCCGAAGGACTCGCGGCCCTCGAAGGACTTGCGGCCGAACAGCGGGCCGCCGGAGTCGAGGCGGTGGACGTCCCCGCGAACCGACTGCGCGACCTCGAACCGCACCTGGCTCCCGGACTCACGGGCGGTGTGCTGTACCCGCAGGACCGCCAGGTGATGCCGGCCCTCGCCGCCGCTCATCTGGTGCGGGCCTCGCGGGCCCGGCTGCTGACCGGGCGGACGGTGACCGGCGTACTGCGCACACGTCAGGGGGCCGTGCGCGGTGTGCGCACCGACCGCGGCGACGTACATGCGCCCGCCGTCGTGAACGCGGCCGGGACCTGGAGCGGCGAAGTCGCCGCGCTCGCCGGGGTCACGCTGCCCGTGCTCCCCCGCCGTGGATTCGTCCTCGTCACCGAGCCGCTGCCACCGCGGGTGCGGCACAAGGTCTACGCCGCCGACTATGTCGCCGATGTGGCCAGCGACTCGGCGGCCCTCCAGACCTCCCCGGTCGTGGAGGGCACGGCCGCCGGCCCGGTCCTCATCGGCGCCAGCCGTGAACGGGTCGGGTTCGACCGCTCGTTCTCGCTGCCGGTGGCACGGGCGCTGGCAGCGGGCGCGACCCGGCTGTTCCCGTTCCTCGAACAGGTGCGGGCGATGCGCACCTACCTGGGTTTCCGGCCCTACATGCCGGACCACCTGCCCGCCGTCGGCCCCGACCCGCGGGCACCGGGGCTCTACCACGCCTGCGGCCACGAAGGGGCCGGGATCGGGCTCTCCACCGGAACGGGCCACCTGATCGCGCAGATACTCGGCGGGGGCCGCCCGGAGCTCGATCTCACCCCCTTCCGGCCGGAACGATTCGAACAGGAGGCCGTGTGAACCCCCTGGAGCTGGCCGGCGCCAGGCCCGAGCCCGCCTTCACGGTCACCTTCGACGACCGCGAGCTTCAGGCACTGCCCGGCTGGACGGTCGCCGCGGCACTGTGGGCCGCGGGCATCACCTCCTGGCGCACCACCCGGCGGGACGGCCGGCCGCGCGGGATCTTCTGCGGCATCGGCGTCTGCTTCGACTGCCTCGTGACCGTCAACGACCGGCCGAACCAGCGTGCCTGCCTCGTAGCGGTACGGCCCGGCGATGTGATCCGCACACAGGAGGGAACGGGGCATGCCGACTGACCTGGCTGTGATCGGTGCCGGTCCGGCCGGGCTCGCCGCGTCGATCGCGGCGGCGGCCCGGGGCGTTCGTGTCACCCTCGTCGACGCCGCGCCCTCGGCGGGCGGGCAGTTCTACCGGCAGCCCGCGACCGGACTCGGCGCCCGGCGCGCACAGGCCCTGCATCATCAGTGGCGCACCTGGACCAGGCTGCGTGAAGGACTCGACCGGCACATCGCGGCCGGCCGCGTCACGCACCTGACGGACCACCATGTCTGGAACGTGGAACGGACGAGCACCGGCCTGACCGTGCATGCGCTGTCCGGGCCCGAGCAGGAGACGCCGGTCGCCGTCCGCGCCGACGCCGTGCTCCTGGCCACCGGCGGCTACGAGCGTGTGCTTCCCTTCCCCGGCTGGACCCTGCCCGGTGTCCTCACCGCCGGCGGGGCGCAGGCCATGCTCAAAGGCACGCTCGTGGTGCCGGGTGGCAGGGTGGTCGTGGCCGGGACGGGACCTCTGCTGCTGCCGGTGGCGACCGGGCTCGCGGCGGCGGGGGTCGCCGTCGCCGCGCTCGTGGAGTCCGCCGGCCCCGAGGACTTCGCCCGGCATGCGGGAGCCCTCGCCGCCCAGCCCGGGAAGGCCGTCGAGGGGGCGCTGTACACCGCCAGGCTGCTGCGGCACAGGGTACGGATCCTCCCCCGGCACACGGTGCTGGAGGCCCACGGGGACGACCGGCTCGAGGCGGTGACCGTGGCCGCTCTGGACCCCGCTGGACGTCCGCGGCCCGGTACCGCCCGCCGGATCCCCTGCGACACACTGGCCGTCGGGCACGGCATGCTGCCGCACACCGAACTCGCGGACACGCTCGGCTGCCGGATCGACGGGGTGGCGGGCGTGGCCGTCGACGACGAACAGCGCACCGATGTCCCCGGGGTGTGGGCCGCGGGCGAGGCCACCGGAATCGGTGGTGCGGCACTCGCCCTCGCCGAGGGCCACATCGCCGGTCGTTCGATCGCCGCCCGGCTCTCCGGCACCGCACCCGATCCCCGGCAGTGGGAACGTGTTGCCCGCAGCCGCGCCGCCCTGCGAAGGTTCTCCACCACGCTCGACGGCGTCTACGCACCACCCGCCCACTGGGCCGACCAGGTCGACGACGCCACCGTGGTGTGCCGCTGCGAGGAAGTGCGCGCCGGGACGGTACGGGAGGCAGTCGGTCGGTTGGGCGCCGGGGACCTGCGCACCGTCAAGCTGCTCACCCGCGCGGGAATGGGCTGGTGCCAGGGCCGGATCTGCACTCCTGGGGTCGCCGGGGTCGCCGGGTGTGCGCCGACGGCGGCGCGCAGCCCGTTCGCACGTCCGGTACCGCTGGACGTGCTGGCCCGCGAGCCGCTCCAAGAAGGGCCGGACGCATGCTGAGCCACCGGCCGACCCATGCCTACGTCAGTACCATGTCACACATCATCGAGATGGGGGATCGCCCATGACCGTCCCGCAGCACCGCCCCTGGCGCGGCGTTCTCGTCGCCACCGCACTCCCGCTCACCGACGAGCTGGCCGTCGACCACGCCCGGTTCGCCGACCACTGCACCTGGCTGGTGGAGAACGGCTGCGACGGCGTCGTGCCGAACGGCTCGCTCGGCGAGTACCAGGTGCTCACTCCCGAGGAGCGCGCCAAGGTCGTGGAGACCGCCGTGTCCGCGCTCGGCGGCGAGCGGGTGATGCCCGGGGTCTCCGCGTACGGGGCCGCCGAGGCCCGCCGCTGGGCCGAACAGGCACGTGATGCCGGCTGCGCCTCGGTGATGCTGCTGCCGCCGAACGCCTACCGCGCCGACGAGCGGTCCGTTCTGGCCCACTTCGAGGAGGTTGCGAAGGCGGGCCTGCCGGTCGTGGCGTACAACAATCCCATCGACACCAAGGTCGACCTCGTCCCCGAACTGCTCGCCAAGCTGCACCGCGAGGGCTTCGTCCAGGCGGTCAAGGAGTTCTCCGGAGACCCGCGGCGCGCCTACCGGCTCGCCGAGCTCGCCCCGGAACTGGACCTGCTGATCGGTGCCGACGACGTCCTGCTGGAACTCGCGGTCGCGGGCGCCAAGGGCTGGGTGGCCGGTTACCCCAACGCCCTGCCCCGGGCGTCGGTGCAGTTGTACCGTGCCGCGGTCGCCGGCGACCTCGACACCGCGCTGCCGCTGTACCGTCAGCTTCATCAGCTGCTGCGCTGGGACTCGCAGGTGGAGTTCGTGCAGGCGATCAAGCTGTCGATGGACATCGTCGGCCGGCACGGCGGTCCCGTGCGGCCGCCGCGCGTCCCGCTGCTGCCGGAGCAGGAGGCCGCGGTCCGCGCCGCGACGGAGAAGGCCGTGGCCGCCGGCCTCGCGTGAAACAGACCACCGTGCGTGAACCCGCCGGTTCGCGCACGCGTCGCGCGGGCACGGGGTCCCGTGCCCGCGCGACGCCGACCACGGTGGGTCTCCCGACTCAGGCCGGGCCCCGCGGAGGCGGACCGGGCGTCATGATTGGAGGGCCATGCGCAGCAAACTCGTCCTGCACGCCGTCGACTCCCACACCGAGGGCATGCCGACCCGCGTGATCACCGGCGGGATCGGCACGATCCCCGGCAGCACCATGAACGAGCGTCGCCTGTGGTTCCGTGAACACCGCGACGACGTCAAGCAGTTGCTCATGAACGAACCCCGCGGGCACGCGGCGATGAGCGGCGCGATCCTTCAGCCGCCCACCCGTCCCGACTGCGACTGGGGGGTCGTCTACATCGAGGTCTCGGGCTATCTGCCGATGTGCGGGCACGGCACGATCGGGGTGGCGACCGTGCTCGTGGAGACGGGCATGGTGGAGGTCGTCGAACCGGTCACCACGATTCGCCTGGACACCCCGGCGGGACTCGTCGTCGCCGAGGTCGCCGTCGAGGGCGGGGCCGCGAAGGCGGTCACCCTCAAGAACGTGCCGTCCTTCTCGGTCGGCCTCGACCGCAAGGCCACCCTGCCGGACGGGCGGACGGTGACGTACGACCTGGCGTACGGCGGCAACTTCTACGCGATCCTGCCGCTGGAGGAGTTCGGGCTGCCCTTCGACCGTGCGCGCAAGGACGACATCCTCGCCGCGGGGCTGTCGCTGATGGACGCCATCAACGCCGAGGAGGCGCCGGTTCACCCCGAGGACCCGACCATCCGCGGCTGTCACCACGTCCACCTGTACGCGCCCGGGTCCACCCCGCGGCTGTCCCGGCACGCGATGGCCATCCATCCCGGCTGGTTCGACCGCTCCCCGTGCGGCACCGGCACCAGCGCCCGCATGGCCCAGCTGCACGCCCGCGGCGAACTCCCCCTGCACACCGAATTCGTGAACGAGTCCTTCATCGGTACGCGCTTCACCGGCCGGCTGCTCGACACGACGCAGGTCGCCGGCGTCCCCGCGGTACTGCCCAGCTTCACCGGGCGGGCCTGGGTGACCGGAACCGCTCAGTACCTTCTGGACCCGGAGGACCCGTTCCCCGCGGGCTTCGTCCTGTAGCGGCACACCGCCGCGCCCGTACACGGGATACTGGTGGTGCGTGACATTGCACCCTCACATGGTGGGGACTGTGTGATGTCAGGCCCGCCACACCGCACATGCCCGTTCGAGGAGACCCCATGGCCGCCCCGCGCCCCAGCTCGCCCCCCGCCGCTCCCTCGCTGCCCACGCTGGGCGGCAAGAAGAGCAGCTACCGCGAGAAGGTCGCCGACGCCCTGCGGGCGGCGTTGATCGCGGGCGAGCTGCGTCCCGGTGAGGTGTACTCCGCACCGGCGCTCGCCGCGCGCTTCGGCGTATCGGCCACGCCGGTGCGGGAGGCCATGCTCGACCTGGCCAAGGAGGGTCTCGTCGCCGCCGTCCCGAACAAGGGCTTCCGGGTCACGGACGTGTCGGAGAAGCAGCTCGACGAATACGGCCATCTGCGCTCACTCATCGAGATTCCCACCACCGTTCATCTGGCCGGGACCGCGGACCGGGTCTCTCTCGAGGCCCTGCGACCGGCGGCACGGGAGATCGTCGCCGCGGCGGCGGCCGGCGATCTGATCGCCTACGTCGAGGCCGACACCCGCTTCCACCTCGGACTGCTCGCTCTCGCCGGGAACGCGCATCTGGTCGAGGTCGTCGGCGACCTGCGCAAGCGGTCCCGTCTGTACGGGCTGACCGCGCTGGTCGAGGCCGGGCGGCTTCTCGCCTCCGCCCAGGAGCACCTGGAGCTTCTGGACGCTCTGCTGGAGCGGGACGAGGAGGCTGTACGGAAGGTGATGACCCGCCACCTCGGCCATGTGCGAGGCATGTGGGCGGCCAAGGACTGAGCCTTCGGCGGGGGGCGCGGTCCCCGTCCGGGGACGTGGCGCCACGGCGCGCACGCGGGGATCACCGGAGGCGTACGGCGCCGCCCCGTCCCGGCACGGCACGGGCCTGGGGGCGCGGCGCAGCGCACGGGGCCCGCCCGCGAGCCGTGTCGCGCGCCGCCCACCGTCGGGGCCAACCGCGCGTCAGGCGCCCAGCGAGGCGGCCGCCCTGGCCGCCTCGGCCGTGACCTGGGCCGCCGCGCGGGAGGCCCGTCCGGTGACCCGCCAGGCGACCATGCGCAGAGCGGTGGGCGGGGCCGGGGGAAAGACCCCGAGCTGACCGAGCATCGTGATGTCGTCCCGGACCGCTTCGTGTCCGATCACCTTGCCGTCGCGCAGCTCGAGCACATGGATCTGCTCGAAGTCGATCTCACGGCCGGTCGGCGGGATCGCCTGGTCGAGTGCGCCGTCCCGGTAGCGGACGAACGCGCCGGTGTGGCGGCCCTGCATACGCAGCCGCACCCAGATCTGTTCGTCGTTGCGGGCGGCGGCGAGGACGGGGAAGCGCAGGTCGCTGAAGGCGGGGTCCCCGCCGGTCCCGGCAGGGCGCACGCCGCGGGTGCCACGGCCGCCTCCCGGTTGTGGAAGTCCTCGTGCACCACGTCGACGGCCAAAGCCGGATCCCCCGTGGCGAGGACCCGGAAGAGCCCCTCGGCCAGGTCCGTGGCGTCCATACCCATGACGTTCATGCCTCTCAGCAGTCGTGCGACTCCGTACCGCACGACGATGCGACGGCCACGGCAGCCCTGAACACGCCGGGCCCAGCGGCCTGCGCAAATTGAGGTTATAGCCAGCCTAATGAATAGGACAACCATGTGATGATGTTCACTAGGATGGTCTCATGCCCACTCCTCGCCCGTATGTCTCGCCGTTGCGCGAGCAGGCCGCCGCACGCACGCGTTCGCTGATCCTGCAGCGGGCCACGGAACTGTTCGCCGACCGCGGCTACGCCCGGGTGACCGTCGCGGACATCGCCTCCGCTGCCGGGGTCGCCTCCAAGACGGTCTTCGCGAGTGTCGGGAGCAAGGGCGACATCCTGGACCGGATCGTGGAGCAGGGAGTGCGGGAGTCCGACTACGAGCAGGCCCTGGCCGCGCTGCTCGACCTGCGGACACCGGAGTCGGTCCTCGAGGCGCTGGCCCGCGGCACGCGGTTCGGCAACGAGAGCCAGTTCCTGGTGCACGAGGCCATCCGCAAGGCGCTGCCCGTGCACGAGCACGGCGAGGCACTGTGGGAGCGCTACACCACGGCCTACCGGGACGCGCTCCGCGCCGCCGCCCGCCATCTGCACACGCTCACCCCGGCACCCCCGTACTCCGTAGGGGAGACCGCGGACCTGCTGTGGTTCTGGTTCGGCCCGTCGGGCTGGCGGACGCTCGTGGTCGAGAACGGCTCCTCGTGGGACCGCGCCGAGACGCTCCTGCTGCGCACCGCGGTCGCCACACTGCGCTGAAACGGCGCCGTCTTCGACCTCAGCGGATGCCGTAGAGCCGGCTTCCACATCCGACCGCGGCCCTCAGTCGGACCGACCGGCGGCAGGGATTCGTTCGAGCCACTCCTCGAGAAGGCCCGACTCGGCGGGGGTGAAGGGGGCGGGGGTGAGCCCGTCCAGCGAGGCGAGCAGGGTGGAGGCGGCGGCCGCCCTGGCGTCCCGGGCCGAGGTGTCCGCACCCCCTTCGACCAGAATGGCGTGGTGGATCGCGTCACGGACGAGCGTCGACGGGCCGGCGTCCGGATACAGGGCGGGCCGGGTGATCAGGGACAGGGCGACCCCGGTGTTGGCCGACATGACCATGCGGGCCGCGTCATCGGCCGGGACCCGGAGACGGCCCTGCGCGGCGAGCCGTTCGAGGACCTCCCGCAGGATGCGCATCGCCTCCCGGGCCGCCTCGGGCGCGGAGCGGAGGGTCGGGGCGAACATCAGTTTGTAGGCGTTGGGGTGGGCCAGTGCGAACGCGGTGTGGCTGTCCCACCCCGCGCGCAGGTCCTCCAACGGGTCGGCGGACTTCTCGGCCACGCGCTTGGCACCCAGGTACTGGTCCCAGACGTGGTCGACCGTGGCCGCGAGCAGCCCTTCCTTGTCGCCGAACAGGCGATAGAGCACCGGCTGCTGCACCCCGGCCGCGTCGCACACCCCGCGGGTGGACACGTCACCGCTCGGTGACCGCGCCAGCAGCTCGGCCGCGGCCTCGATTATCGCCTGTTTCGTGTCCATGTGGTCGACGATAACAGCTCATGTAATCAGCGACTGCACCAATATCGTATCGATGATACGAAGAGAGCCCTGCGTAACTGTACGGGACACCGATCCGGCATGATCGGCCTCCGCTTTACGCGCTCCATGCAGTACGGTGTCCAACCGTTGAAGACCGGAGGTCTCGGGGAGGGCGCCGTGACGCTGGAGGCGGCTGGGGTCTCGGATGTCGAGGAGTCCGTGTACCGGGTGCTGGTGAACACGGGCCGGGCGACCGCCGTCGACGTCGCGCGCAGGACCGGGCTGAACGAGGCCGAGTGCGCCCGCATCCTGTACATGCTCACTTCCAAGGGCATGGCGAACCACACGGACGGCATCCCCCGGTACTTCCGGGCGACTCCCCCCGACGTGGCGCTGCTGCCCCTGCTCAAGCGCAGCGCCGACGCGCTGGACCTGGCCCGGGCGGAGGCCACCAGCCTGCTCGAGGTCTACCGGGACACCGTGCGCAGGCAGGACGCCGGCCAGTTGATCGAGGTCATCACCGGCGCGGAGGCGCTGCGCCAGCATCTGCGGCAGATCCAGGCGAGTGCGCACGACGAGATGCTCTGGTTCTGCAAGGCCCAGTACGTGGCCATGCCCTCGGGCAGCAACACGGCGGAGTTCGAGGCCCTGGAGCGCGGAGTGCAGTACCGCGTGCTGTACGAGAAGGCCTTCTTCGACGACGAGGGCGCCGTGGACAACGTGGTGGCGGGCGTACGCGCCGGGGAGATCGCCCGCGCCGTGCCGCATCTGCCGCTGCGCCTCGCGATAGCCGACCGCTCGATCGCGATCTTCCCGCTCGTACCCGGAGGCCCCAACGGCAGCCCGGACGAACCCACCACCGCGCTGGTGCGCGACAGCAATCTGCTGGCCGCCCTGATCGCCCTCTTCGAACGCTACTGGGAGGACGCGGTACCACTGGGCGCCGACGACACCGGAGCCCTGTCGGGTGCCGACGGCACGAACGGACCGGACCCGCTCTCCGCCACCGACCGGCGGCTGCTCGCCCTGCTGGTGGCCGGAGTGACCGACAAGGCGATCGCGACCCAGATGGCCCTCAGCCGGCGTACCGTGCAGCGCCGTATCCAGCACATGATGGAACTCGCCGGCGCTGCCACCCGTATGCAACTCGCCTGGCACGCGGCACGTCGCGATTGGCTGTGAGCGGGCCGGACACAGCGGAGGCCGTCCGAAGACGGCCTCTGAACTGCGACGAAATGTACTGCGGTGTGGCAGCGGTGGTGGTTGTAGGTGTGGAGGAAGTCTGTCAGCTCCTGGTTGCTGGTGTAGGGGCGGACATAGGCCCACTCGTCGAGCAGGGAGCGGTTGAAGCGTTCGACCTTGCCGTGGATCTTCGGCCGGTAGACGCGGGTGAGCTTGCCGGCCGCGCCAAGGTCGGCAAGTGCCTGGTGCCAGGCGAAGCTCTTGCGGTACGGCCAGGCGTTGTCGGTCAGGACCCGCTCGACGCGCTCGATGCCGCAGGTGTGGAAGAAGGCCGCGGCCCGGCGGAGGAATGCGGCGCACGTGGCGGCCTTCTCGTCCGGGTGGATCTCGCTGTAGGCGAGGCGGCTGTGGTCGTCGACGGCGGAGTGGACGTAGTCGAAGCCCACACTGCTTCGCCCGGCCCGGCCGGCCTGTCGGCCCAGGACTTTGTGGCCGCCGCCGTCGGGGATCCGGCCGAGTTTCTTGATGTCCACGTGGACCAGTTCGCCGGGCCGGTCGCGCTCGTAGCGGCGGATGGGCTGACCAGTGGGCCGGTCCAGGAAGGCCAGAAGGTTCAGGCCGTGCCGGGTGAGGATGCGGTGCACGGTGGAGGCGGGCAGGCCCAGGATCGGTCCGATACGTGCCGGGCCCAGCTTTCGGTCCTGCCGCAGCCTGCAGACATGCGCCTCGGTGGCGGCTGCCGTCCGGTGCGGTGTCCTGCGAGGACGGCTGGAACGGTCGATGAGTCCGCTCTTGGGCTGTGGGGCGGGAGATGCCCATCTCTGCGGCGACGTGGGCGACGGGACGGCCAGAGCGGACACGCTCAACCAACAGTCGCCTGCCATGACCGGTCAGCCGGGCATTACGGAGGGGCACGAAGGCCTCCGCGCGGTGAAGATTCGACACCTCCACCACATACGGAGGCCTTCGCCGTGATCAAGCCCGGCGGCGTTAACAACGCTCGTGATCAATACGCCTAGCGCCGGTCAAGGAAGCTGGTCCCCAAGAATGATCAGGGGCCGGTTTCGTATACCTCCGAAACCGGCCCCGACCTGCGACTGTCTCCAGTCGGGACGACAGGATTTGAACCTGCGACCCCTTGACCCCCAGTCAAGTGCGCTACCAAGCTGCGCCACGTCCCGGTGCGTCCTCCGCGGCATTCCGCGTGATCACGCAGGTAAACCCTACCGCACGCCCCTGAGGGCGTTTCACACCGGCGCCGGGCCGGGTTCGCCCCGCCAGCGCAACGGCAGCGGCACCGTCGCCCCCGGCGGGAACCGTGGTCGATCACATGTGCGAGTGCTTGAGTCCTCACCCATTCCGGGTGAGGAACAGGACGCGCGCCGGGCGCACGCTCACAGATGAGGCTGTGAGCAGCAGCCGGGCAACGAACGGAGGTCCCCACATGGCCACCACCCCGTCGCACCAGCGCTCGGCCGGCACCCTGGCGGCCGCGACAGGTCTGACGCTCTTCGCCGCCGTGATGCTTCTCGTCTCCGGCGTCCTCGATGTCTTCCGGGGCATCATGGCGATCGCCCAGGACGCGGTCTTCGTCTCCACCCCCCAATACGTCTTCCGGTTCGACCTGATGGGCTGGGGCTGGGTCCACCTGGTCCTGGGGGCGCTCGCCATGATCGTGAGCATCGGCCTTTTCATGATGGCCACCTGGGCGAGGGTCCTCGGGGTGGCGATCGCGTCGTTGCTGATCATCACCAACTTCCTGTCGATTCCGTACTACCCCGTCTGGTCGCTCACGCTGATCGCTCTGTACGGGTTCATCATCTGGGCCCTGTGCGTGGCGCCGAAGGACGTCCCCGAGCGGTAGGCGCCGCCGGGTCGGCCCGTACGGCCGCTCACCGCGTGAGCCCGCGGGTCACGCGGTGGTCGCCTGCGCCCGCGTACGGTTCCCGGTCTCCCTGCGACGCCACCCGCTCCGGGTGATCCCGGGGACCCGCACCAGCGCCCACCGTGGACTGCGTCAGGAGTCACAGCCCGCCGCGCGCGCCGAGGGGCGGGCCGGCACCGGAGGTCATCGTGAGCGATTACCCCCTGCTCAGCGCGTTCCTCACCATGTTGTGGTTCTTCCTGTGGGTCATGTGGTTCATGTTGCTGTTCCGGGTCGTCAGGGACGTCTTCGACGACGACGGCCTGAGCGGATGGGGCAAGGCCGGCTGGATGCTGTTCGTGTGCGTGCTGCCGTTCGCCGGTGTCCTCGTGTACCTGATCGCGAGAGGGAGGTCCATGGGCGAGCGTGCCGTGCGGCGTGCGAAGGCCCGGGAACAGGCCTTCCGCGCCTACGTGCGCGAGGCGGCCGCGTCCGCCCCCGAGACCGGTACGAGCAGTGCCGACGAGTTGGCCGAACTGGCCGGCCTGCGCGACCACGGTCACCTCACCGACGCCGAGTACGAGGCGGCCAAGGCCAAGGTGCTCGTCCGCTGAGCGGCCGCGGAAAGCGTTGTCATGCGATACGAGTTCCGCGTCGACGGCCAGATGTCGGACGTGCTGACCAAGGCGTTCCCGGAGCTGGAGAGCGTCGTCGGTCCGGACCAGACCATGCTCTTCGGCCGCGTCGTCGACGAGGAGCACCTCTACGGCCTGCTCGCCCGCTGTCAGTCGCTCGGACTGCACGTCGTGGAGATGCGGCGCCTTCCCGAGTGACACGGGCCCGTCCCGGGTGGTTCCGTGCGTCTGCCGCACCGCGGGCCGGGCAGCGCGCTCACAGCAGGTGCAGCTCCCGGGCCCGGCGCACGGCCTCGCCCCGCCTGGTCGCGGCGAGTTTGCGGTAGAGGCTCTTCAGATGCGTCTTGACGGTGTTCACCGACAGATACAGGTCGGCGGCGATCTCCTCCGTCGACATCATCTGCGCCAGCCGCTCCAGCACCTCGTGCTCGCGCTCGCTGAGCGGCTCGGTCACCGGTGCCGGTCCGGGGTCGGGCGCGTCCGCCGCCGGGACGTGCCCGACGAGTGAGGCCGACAGCCATTCGTGGCCCTGCGCGAGGTCCGGCCGGCGGCGCGCCAGCCGCCGCAGCCAGGGTCCGGCCTCCAGGAACGGCCGTCGCAGGCGTTCCGGCCTGGCCATGCTCAGAGCGCGTGCGACCAGGCGCTGGGCCTCGCTCCCGTCGCCCGCCGCGTCCGCCGCCTGGGCTCGTGCCAGCAGCGCTCGTACCGTGATGGCCGGCCCCTCCCCGTTCCCCGTGGGAAGTGCCTCGAGCAGATCGTGTGCCGCCGTGCCGTCTCCGGTGGCGAGCCGGGCACGGGCCGCGGCGACCACGCTCTCCGGTCCCTCGGCTCCCTCCTCCTCGAGCACCTCCTGTGCAGCCTGCGGACGGCCCTCGGCGAGGTAGGCACCCGCGATCGTCAGGGCGGTTCGGTCCTTCACCCATGGCGAGGGCTCGAGGAGGTCCGCCGGCCGCCGGTGCTCCTCCAGCAGGCGCAGTGCCGCCTGCGGATGGCCCTTGGCGAGCAGCAGGCGGGACCGCAGCAGCGCCAGCCCCGCGCTGACGAGAGGGTCGCGCGGAAGCGTGGAGGAGGCGGCGTGGTCCAGGTGGGTCCGTGCCGTGTCGAGGTCGTCGCGGTCGATGGCGACGGCGCCCAGCACCAGCTGGGCGATGCCGGTGCATGCCTCGGGCGGCAGCCCCGACCGCTCGGCCTCGGCCACCGCTTCACGGGCGTGCGCCTCCGCGCGGCCCGGCCAGCCGTTCAGGAAGTCGATCAGGGCCAGCCGGCCGAGGCACTCGTGCCGCGGCAACGCGGTCTCCGGTCCCGTGTCCACCTCGGCGGCCGCGGACAGCGAGGCCTGGGCCGCCTCGAACCGTCCCGCCCACAGCTGGGCCGAGCCCAGGTCCGTGAGCATCAGGGCGGGAACCTCCGGGTGCCGGGCCAGGGACTCGGCGGGGACGGCTCGCTCCGCCGTCTCCACGTCGGCGGCGGCGGCCTCGGCACGATCGGCCGAGCCGGTCATCCTGGCGGCGAGGACGCGCAGCAGGGCGCAGCTGAGGCGCAGGGCCGGTGAGCCGGGGTCCCCGTCGGCGGGGAGGTGCTGTTCGGCGCGGTGGAGATGTTCGACACCGCGGTCGATGTCGTGGTGAGCGAGTTCGCGGGCGGCGCGCACCAGGTCCGCCGCCGGGCCCGTGGCGTCGGGGGGCATCCGGGAGAAGAGCGCGTCCAGTTGGTCGGAGTCCAGCCCGGTCAGCAGCCGGCCGATCGACAGCTCGTCGACGAAACGGGTGGCGGCCAGTTCCCAGTCGCCCGCGTCCGCCGCGTGCGGCAGGGCCTCGGTGAGCAGGCCGGCCTCGCTCAGCCAGTGCGCCGCCCTGCGATGGAGTTCGCACTCGAGCCCCGGGTGCCGTACCCGCAGATGCACCCGGAGGATCTCGGCGAACAGGGGGTGGAGCCGGTACCACGCGTGCCCGATGACCTCGACGAAGGCGTTCGCTCGTTGCAGTCCGGCGAGGATCGCCTCCGCGTCGTCCCGCCCGGTGAGCGCGTTGGCGAGGTCCGGGTGGATCTGTTCCAGAACGCTGGTGCGCAGCAGCAGGTCCTGCGTCTCGACGGGCTGGGCGTCCAGCACTTCGGCCAGCAGGAAGTCGGCGAGCGTGCTCCGGCCGGCCTCGAAGTCCTTCAGGAAGGTCTCCGGGTCCTCGGCTCCCTGTGCCGCCAGAGTGCACAGCCGCAGTCCCGCCGCCCAGCCGCCGGTGCGGTCGGTCAGTGCCGTGACGGCGTCGTCCGACAGGTGCATGCCGTGCCGGCGCAGCAACTCGGCCGTCTCCTCCGGGCGGAAGGCCAGATCGGCGGCGCGGATGTCGGTGATCTCGCCTGCTGCGCGGTACCGGTGCAGCGGCAGCAGCGGCTCGGTACGGGTGATGATCAGCAGACGCAGTCCGTCACCGGCGTGCCTGAGCACGAACTGCAGTTCGTCGGCGACCTCCGCCGACTGGCCCACCCGGTCGAACTCGTCGAGGACCAGGAGCAGCGGTCCCTCGTGTCGGCTCAGCTGCGCGGCGAGCCTGGTCAGCAGGGAGTGGTCCACCTCGCCGGGGCGTGCGGGGCTGCCGATGCCGTCCCCGGCCGCGAGCCCGTGCCGTCGCAGGGCCTCCAGCACATAGGTCCAGAAGACGCCGGGACCGTTGTCCTCGGGCGCCACCGTCAGCCAGGCCGTCCGGTCCCGTGCCCCTTCGGCGGCGATCCAGTCGGCGACGAGCAGGGTCTTGCCGGCTCCGGCGGGCCCGATGACCAGGGTCAGCGGGCCCTGGACACCCTGGCTGAGCTGCTCCGTCAGACGGGGCCGGCGCACAAAGGTGTCCGGGGTCAGGGGCACACTGAACCGCGCGGCGAGGACGGGGTCCCCGTTCGGGGCGAAGGGCCCAGGGGAAGGCTCCCGGTGGCCGCCGGACGTCGAAGGAGTCATGGCACCCACCGCAACACCCCAGCTCGTGTAGCCGGACAGTCCCCTTTGAGCTTCGCCCCATGCCCACGAAGCCGCAACGGAAGGGCGCTCCGCCCTCGGCGGCCCCGCCTCGGTGCGCCCGCCCCGCGCCGGCGCCGTCCGGCGCACCCGGGCGGGAGAGGTCATGGCCACGGGCGCAAACGACCGGAGGCCGGGCCGTGCCCCCTCCGAGCTGGGGGTACGGCCCGGCCTTCCGGAGGCCTATTCCGGCGGCGTCGGCGTGTCGTGAGTGCGGTACATGGCCTGGACGTCCAGCTCCAGCTGCACCGTCGGTCCCACCACCGCGATCCCGCGGGCCAACATCGAACGCCAGTTGAGCGTGTAGTCCTCGCGGTGCAGTTCCGCCTTGGCCAGGGCCGCACAGCGCAGTTCCTCGCCGTAGCCGCCGTTCACGGTGCCGAGGTACGTCGTGTCCAGGGACACCGACCGGCTCACTCCGTGCATCGTCAGGGAACCCTGCAGGCCCCACTTGCTGCCGCCCCGGTAGACGAACCGCGTGCTCGCGAAGTCGATGTACGGGAACCGTTCGACGTCCAGGAAGTCGGCCGAGCGCAGATGGCTGTCGCGGGTGTTGTTGCCGGTGGTGATGCTCGACGCGTGGATACGCACGTGGACACGGGACTGCGTCATGTCCTGGGCGACCTGGATGCCGCCGTCGAAGCGTTCGAAGCGGCCGTGGACGTGCGCCATGCCGACGTGCTTGGCGATGAACCGGATCGCCGTGTGCGGGGGGTCGAAGAGCCAGGTGCCGGGCACCGGGAGCTGCTGGCTCTCGGCCGGCTGCAGCCAGATCCGCTCGCCGGCCAGCGTCGTGCCCGCCGCGATCTCCAGCGTCTCGCGGTGGGGCTGCAGCCCTTCTGCGGCGACCAGGAGGCTGTAGCGGCCGGGCGGCAGCGCCGCGAGGAAGAATCCGTACGGGTCGGTCGTCCCGCGGGCGGCGACACGGTGCGTATCGAGCGCGGTGACCGTGACGTCGGCGGCCGCCATCGGCGAGCCCATGGGGTCGACGACCTCACGGGCGACGGCGCCCGCGCCCTGCGGGAGGGGGAGCGAAAGGCCCGCCGCCGCGGCAGAGGCGCCCTTGGGCCGCCGGCGCCGGAGCAGTGCGAGGGCCATGATGTTCACCTTTCTTCGGGGCGCAGCCGCGCGAGCGGCGGACGTGGGCACGCCGAAGCAGCCGCGCCTGCATACGATCCCCCCTTCTCGATCTTGTGGCACACCGCCCTGCGGCGGGTGTCTCATTACGAGACACCCGGCGTCCTATCCCGGCGCCCCGGCGGAGTCCGGCTCCCGCCCCTCGTAGGCGGCCGTCAGCACACCCAGCACCCCGTCCGCCGTCACGGGACGGGGGTTGGCGTACGGCAGACCCGCGACCTGGGCGGCGGCGACCGCCAGATCCTCGCGCTCGAGGCCGAGTTCGGCGAGCGAGCGCGGCGCACCGAGGCGACCCGCCAGTTCCCACAGGGCGCGCGGTACGTCCTGCGCGCCGAGGGCCCCGCTCAGTGCGGCCACCGCCGCGGGCGCCGCGGGCGCGTTGTGGGCGAGGACGTAGGGGAGCACCACCGTGTGCGTCGGCGCGTGCGGCAGTCCGAACGTGCCGCCCAGCACGTGGCACAGCTTGTGGTGCAGCCCCATGGTGGTCGCGCCGAGGCACGCGCCGCACAGCCACGCCCCGTAAAGGGCCCGGCCGCGCGCGTCGAGGTCCCCCGGATCGGCGGCCACCGACGGGAGCGCCCCGGCCATCGCCCGTACGCCCTCCTGCGCCATGAGCGAGATCAACGGGGAGGCGTCCGGTGCGTACAGCGCCTCCACCGCGTGGGCGACGGCGTTGATGCCGCTGGTCACCGTGAGCGGCACCGGGAGGGACAGGGTGAGTTCAGGGTCGTAGACGACGCTGCGGGGCTGGACGACCGGGTCGCGGCCGGTGCGCTTGACGCCGTGGTCGGTCAGGCCCCACACCGGGGTCATCTCCGAACCCGAGTAGGTCGACGGCACGGCGATCAGCGGCAGCCGGGTGCGTAGCGCGATCGCCTTGCCCAGCCCGATCGCCGAACCGCCGCCGACCGCGACGCATCCGTCGGCGCCCGCGGCCCGCGCCACGTCCACGGCCCGGTCGGCGACGTCGGCGGGTACGTGCATACGGGCCTCGGCGTGCACTCCCACACAGGCGTCGCCCAGTGCCTGCGCGACCGTGCGCGCGGTGGGCTCGCCCCTGCCGCCGCAGACGACCAGCAACCGCCGCAGACCGAGACGCCCGGCCTCGTCCGGGGTCGCGGTCACGACGGCACCCGGCCGGAAGACGACCCGCACGGGCCGGGTCTCGTAGGAGAAGTCGGCGGGGACGGTCATGCCGAACGCTCCAGCACGAGATCGAAGCGGGCGTGCCGGAACGGGTTCGGAACGCCGAACTCACAGGCCAGGGACGGATCGTCGGTCGGTGCGAAGTCCTTCACCAGGCTCCGCTTCACCGCGAACACGGCGTCCGAGTCGAGATGGTCGCTGCCGCCCACGAAGATGTGCGTGGTGACGGGCTCGTGGCCGTCGGTCGTCGCGATGAAGTGGATGTGGGCGGGGCGGTAGGGATGCCGGCCGGTGGCGCGCAGGAGTTCACCGACCGGGCCGTCGGTGGGGATCGGATACGGCGCCGGTACGCAGGTGCGGAACCGGAAGCGGCCTTCGGAGTCGGCCGTGAACAGTCCGCGCCCGTTGCCCGCGGGCTGCAGGTCCGGCCGCTGCACGTCGTAGTACCCCTCGGCGTCCGCCTGCCAGACGTCGAGGACCGCGCCGGGCAGCGGCGTTCCGTCCTCGTCCAGGACCCGGCCGCTGACCACGCAGGGCTCGCCGTCGCCCACCAGGTCGATGGAGTCCCCGAGTTCACGTTCCGGGGACGCGCTCATGTGGAAGGGGCCGAGGACGGTGGACTGGGTGACACCCGCCGTGTGGTGGCCGTTGACGGTCTCGACCAGCATGGAGACGCCGAGCACGTCCGACAGCAGGATGAACTCCTGCCGGATGTCCGTACAGGTCTGCCCGGTCTCCGTGAGGAAACCGACGGCCTTCTCCCACTCCTCGCGGGTGAGCCGGGTCTCGCGCACGAAGTCGTGCAAATGGCGGACGAGGCCTTCGATCAGCTCGCGCAGCCGCGGGTCCGCGGTCGCGCGCAGGGCTGCGACGACCTCCTCGGTGACGGTGGTCTCGGTGGCGTCCGCGGTCATCCCGGCTCCTTGTTCCTCTGCGAGTCCCGCTCACTCCATGGTCGCGCGCTCAGACGCGGCCCAGGATCCGCTCCAGCGCGTCCGTGAGCAGTGCGGCCGCGTCCTCGGCGGCCGACGCGTACCGGAAGGCGACGAACCCGTCGGGTCGCACCAGCAGCGCTCCCGCGTCGGACACCTCTCGCAGCCGGGCCCAGTCGCCGTAGGGGTCCTCGTACTCACGGCCGGGCCCGACGACCACGGTGGCGATCTCGACCGCCTGCGCCTCGGCCGCCCGCACCCAGCGCTCGCCGCCGATGCCGGTCAGCAGGGTGAAGCGCCCCTTGCCCACCGTGTCGAGTGTGGACAGGGTGCGGGTGCCCGAGGTGATCCAGGCGTGCGGAAGCCGGGCGCCCGGACGCGAGGAGGGCTGGTGGTGCAGTTCGGGGTCGCGCGTGAAGCCGGGGTCGGGGGTGCCGTCCGGCACGATCCCGTCCGAGACGTACCGCTGGTTGAGGTCGACGCCGTGGGCGTTGAACTCGTAGACCTTGAAGGCGATCGCCTCGCGCAGTGCGGTCCGCTGGGTCTCGGCGGCGTCCGTCGCGTCCTTGCGTGCCGCGATGTTGGCCCACAGCTGCTCGGGGGTCTGCGGGGAGAGCCCGTCGAGGGCCTCGAATATGGGGGCTGTCTCGCGGATCGACTGGTTGGCGCGGGTGACGATCTGCCGGCCGACCGGCGCGCGCTCGGCGGTGTAGGTCTCCAGCAGCTTCGGATCCGCGACGCCGTCGAGCACCAGCTTCAGCTTCCAGGCCAGGTTGTACGAGTCCTGGATCGAGGTGTTGGAGCCGAGGCCGTTGGACGGCGGATGCCGGTGCACGGCGTCACCGGCGCAGAAGACCCGGCCGGTGGAGTAGGTCTCCGCGTACATCTCGTTGACCGTCCAGGCCGAGGACGACCTGACGGTCACCGGGATCTCGTCGTCACCGATCAGCTGCCGGACGATCGACTCGGCGTACTCGGTGGTCAGATCGGGGGCGCCGGCCTCGACGTCGTACCCCCAGACGATGAGCCACTGGTTCCACGGCCGCACACAGCGCACCAGCCCCGCGCCGATACCGCCGACGGTCGCGCCGGGCGCGAGGACCCAGTAGAGGGTGGACGGGCGGTGCGCCGTGTACCTGCTCAGATCCGCGTCGAAGACGATGTTGATGCTGCCGGCGACCCCCATTTGACCGCCCATGGGCAGCCCCGCGTCCTCGGCGACCTTCGAACGGCCTCCGTCCGCCCCGATCAGGTACCGGGCGCGGATCTCGTAGGTGTCCCCGCGCAGCCGGTCCCGGACGGTGGCGGTCACCCCGTCGGCGTCCTGGGTGTGGGAGAGGTACTCGGTCTGGAAGCGCAGGCGGGTGCCGCGGGCGACGGCCGCGTTCACGAGGACCGGCTCCATCAGGTGCTGCGGCATGTCGCACATGCGGGTGGGACTGGCGAGTTCGTGTCCCGCCTGGACGAGCGGGTCGTTGCCCCAGGAGCGCACCCGGCCCAGTTCCTCACCGGCCAGGCTGGTGCAGAAGGTCGTGTCGCCCATCAGGTGCTGCGGGGTGGCATGCGCGATGACGTCCTGTTCGACGCCGAGGTCGCGCAGCACCTCCATGGTGCGCTGGTTGGTGATGTGCGCGCGGGGCGTGTCCGCCAGGCTCGCGTAGCGGGTCACGACGATGTTGGGCACACCGTAGGTGCTGAGGGCGAGCGCGGCCGAGGCACCGGCCGGGCCGCTGCCGACGATGAGGACGTCGGTCTCGACGACGGTGGACACGGGACGCTCCTGACGGTGGGAACGGACACCAGGCATTCAAGATCATGGAGCGGCCCACGGGGTCGTGGGTGTCTCAATACGAGACAGCTCCGCACGGCCGGCGACGGCGGCCACGGGACCCGCGATTGTTGTCCCTTCAACTGAGGGCGATACGGTGGGAGTGTCGTGACCACCACTGAGCACTCCCCCGCCGGCACCTCCCTCACTCCGCTGCGCCGGGCCCGCGAACGGTTCCTGTCCGGGCGCCCACTGCCCGAGGACGTACCGGAGGAAGTTGTCGCCTCATGGCGGCGCGCGCGGTTCTTCGGAGTGCCGCACGACCTCCAGAAGGGCACCGCCGGCCCCTCGCGGGCGACCGGGGCGGCCCTGCTCGGCACCGCCCGCCCCGCGCTGGAGCGGATCGCGCCCGCCCTCGGCACCGGTCGCTGCGTCCTCCTCCTCACCGACGAGCGGCCCCGGGTGCTGTGGAGCGCGGGCAGCGCAGCGGGACCCGAGCAGTGGGCCGACCTGTCGGAACGGACGGTGGGTCCCAACAGCGCGGCCCTCGCGCTGCGCAGCCGGCGCCGGGCAGAAGTACACGGTCCCGAGCACTTCCTCGACCGCTGGCAGGACGTGTCGGCCGTCAGCGTTCCGGTGACGGCGCCGGAGACGGGGCAGGCGCTCGGCACGGTGACCGTCGTGTCCCCGTTGTGGTCCGGAGCGGGACCGCATCCGGGCGCGGCGCTCGCCGAGGCCGCCGCGGCGGCGGTGGAGGCCGAACTCCTCGCCCGGGCGCGGCGGACCGAACGGGTGCTGCTCGACGCCTATCTGCGGGCCGCGCAGGGTCAGGGAGTTGCGGTGGCCGTGCTGGACGGACGCAACCGCCTGGTCAGCGCGGCGGCCGAGCGGATGCTGTCGCCGCAGGCCCTGGATGCTCTGGAGCGTACGGCGATCGCCGTACGACGGAAGGGCGTTCCCGTCGACCCGGACCTGCCCGCGGGGGCGGGGTGCACCGCCCGGATCACCCCGGTACGCCATGAGGGAGCGGCCGTCGGCGTCGTGGCGGTACTGGAGCCACTGGGCGGCGCCGTGGCGTCCCCGCCGCGGCGGTCCGTCGCGCTGATCGGCTCCTCGGTCCCGTGGCGGCATGCCACCCGGCAAGCCGTCGCCCTGGCCCGCGTTCCCGAGCCGCTGCTGGTGACCGGTGAGCGTGGGACGGGCAAGACGGCGCTGGCCCGGGAACTGCTCGGTGAGCGGTCCGCCCGGGTGGCCGATGCCGCGCAGGACAGCGAACTCGGGCCCGCCCTGGCCGAATTGGCGGCCGGCCGCCCTCTCCTGCTCCGCCACGCCGAGCGGCTGGCCCAGTCCGGCGTCGCCGCCCTCAACTCCCTGCTCGACAGGCACCCCGACGCGCGGCTGCTCGTGACCTACACCCCCGGAGCGCCGGCCGGCCCCTGTCTCCAGCGGCTCCTCGACACGCTCGCCGCCCGGTCGGTCACCCTCCCCGCGCTGAGGGAACGCCCCGAGGACATACGGGACCTGCTGCCCGTCCTGGCCCCGCGGCCGGCCCCGGGGCAGCCTCCGCTGACCTGGACGCTGGACGCCCTGCGGGCGCTGGAGCGGTATCCCTGGCCCGGCAACGTCACGGAACTCGCCCATGTCGTACGGGCCTTGGCCGAGGACCGACGGGCGTCGGGACCGGTCCACCGGGCCGAGCTGCCCGACCCCGTGCGCGAGGGCCCCGCAGCCCGGCCCCTCAGCCCGATGGAGCACGCCGAACGCACCACGATCCTTGAGGCGTTGCGCCGCCACGGCGGCAACAAGGCACGGACGGCGGCGGCGTTGGGGATCGGCCGGGCGACGCTCTATCGGAAGCTGCGGGGTTACCGAGGCTGAGCGAGGACCGTGGACGTCCCGCGGGTGCAACGTCGTTGCAACGTGTTCCGCGCTGGAATGGGGCGCGTGACGACGGACATGACTCCGCGCGTGGAGCTCACCCCCGCGGCCGCCGAGCTGGTGCGGCAGCTGCGGGAGGTCCACGGACCGCTGATGTTCCACCAGTCCGGCGGCTGCTGCGACGGCAGCGCCCCCATGTGTTATCCCCGCGGCGAGTTCCGCACCGGTGGAGCGGACGTGCTGCTCGCGGAGCTGGACGTCGACGGTGTCGGCGAACCGGTGGGCTTCTGGATGTCCCGCAGCCAGTACGAGGTCTGGAGCCACACCCGGCTGATCGTCGACGTCGTCTCGGGCCGCGGCAGCGGCTTCTCCCTGGAAGCACCCGAAGGAGTGCGTTTTCTCATCCGTTCCCGCGTCGTCGACGCCTGAACATCGCGCGGGACCCCCCGGTCTGGTGCACTTCCCCTGAATCCCGAGAGGTGACGAGACATCAGGGGGAGTTGTGACGCGTCGCGTCGGACGGTTCAGAACAGCACTGACGGTACTCGTGGCATGGACCGCGCTGACCGGCGCGGCTCTTGTCGCGGCCGGTCCGGCCGGTGCCGCGGCCCAGGTCCGGACGGTCGCACCGGGGGTCCGGTACAGCCAGTTCGACATCTCCGCCTCGCACGGGGTGACCCACGCACACCTCGTCACCGTCGACCTGGGCAACCCCCATGTGCGCGTGGGCCTGTTGCACCCCGGCGTCGTCGCGGCGCGGGACGTCGTGTCCCACCTCGCCGACGCCCAGCGGGCCGTGGCGGGGATCAACGGCGACTTCTTCAACATCTCCGAGACCCAGCACCCGGGGGTCGAGGCCACGGGCTCGGCCGTGGGCCCCGCCGTCGCGGACGGACGTGCGCTGAAGGCCGCCGTGCCGCGCGGTCAGCGCTTCGGTCCGGGCCTGCCTGCCGGTACGACGACAGAGGACGTGCTGGGGGTGGGCACCGACCGCAGGGCCCGCCTGGACCGGCTGTCCCTCACCGGTTCCGTGACCACCCCCGAAGAGCGGCTGCCCCTGCGCGGGCTCAACCAGTACGCGCTGCCCCAGGGTTCGATCGGGGCGTACACCTCGGACTGGGGCAGCGCGTCCCGGGTGCGGGCCACCTGCGGCACCGACACGAACCGCGGCGCACCGTGCAGCGACGACACCTACGAGGTGACGATCAGGAACGGACGGGTCGTCGCCGCGGCCGACGCGCCCGGCAGAGGTTCCATTCCACGCGGGACCACGGTGCTGGTCGGCCGTGAGGCGGGGGCCCAGCACCTGCGCAAGCTGTTCGAGGGTGAGCCGGTCCAGGTGCAGCACCGCCTGGTGGCCGCTTCGTCCGGCGTCCCCTTTCGCTTCGCGATCGGCGGGTTCCCCGTGCTGCGGCACGGCACACCGCTGCCCGGACTCGACGACGAGACGTCCGCGGTGCGTACCGCGGTGGGCATCGCGGACGGCGGCCGCCAACTGCTGCTGCTCGCCACGGACGGCGGGGCCGCCTACCGCAGCGGCCTCACCGTCGCCGAAATCGCCGCGGTCCTGCGGGCATCGGGCGCGACGGACGGCTTCAACCTGGATGGTGGAGGCTCCACGACGCTGGTCGCCCGGACACCGGGCGCGCGCACGGTGACGGTGCGCAACCACCCGAGCGGGGGCGTCGAGCGGCCGGTCGCTGACGGGGTCGGGGTCTTCTCCGGCTCGTGAGCGTCAGGGGCGCAGGCTGCCGACGATCTGCGCCGTCGCCGCCAGCCCCTGGTGGATGGTCGGAGCCATGCTCGAGCTCGCCAGGAAGAAGCCCAGTAGCAGACAGACGATGGCGTGTGTGATCTTCAGCGCGCCGTTGCGCATGTAGATCACCATGATGATCAGGAGCAACAGCACCACAGAGATGGAAATAGCCACCCTCAGCCTCCTCCGCCACGTCACTACGCGGCTTTCGGCCGCAAGTGTGGCGTAGCGGAGGGTCCCTTCGGGCGGCTGACGTGTCCCCCGATCGTGTGGTTCTACGGCCGTCGGTGAGAGTCGAGGAACGACTCGAGGCCGGCGAGGTCGTCCGTGTTGAAGTAGTCGGCCCCGGCGTCGAAGAGCACGCTCCACAGCGCGTCCCGGGCCGGTCCCGCGGCGTCGGGTGTCGCCCAGAAGCGCACCTTCTGTCCGCGGCCGTGCGCCCCGGCGAGGATGTCGCGCAGCTTCTGCCGCTCGTCGGCGGGGAACGGACCGTCGCCCGTCCAGCTGAAGTTGAGCGTCCAGTTGTCACTGATCAGCGGAATGAAGGAGGCGGGCGCGGAGGTGCCGAGGTCGCTGAGACGTCCGTCGTAGAAGGCGCGCCGTACGGTCTGCGCCTCCATCGGGGCGCGGGCCGCCCGGTCACCGGAGACGACCGCGGTGACCGGGCCCGGGTGCACACGACCGTGCGCACAGGTCGTGAACAGGTTCCGATAGCGCCTGAGGTGACGGTCGAGTTCGAGATACGTCGAGGCACCCTCCGTCTTGATGTCTATCAGGAGCTGCAGCGGTGTCCGCCATCCCCGGTGGACGGAGCCGTGGTTGGACTTCACCAGGGCGGCCAGCGGGTCGAGGTAGAGCGACTCCAGGGTCCGCTTCGGGTCGAGGTCGACGGGGTCGTGGGCGACCAGAAGCTGGTCGCCGACCAGGTAGATGTCGGCCTCGACGCTGCCGAAGCGGTGGTCGAGGGCGTCGAAGAGGGGACGCGGGTGGTCGTAGTCGTTGTGCGCGTGGGCCCGCCACAGCGGACGGGGGCCGTGCTTGCCCGCCTCCGCCGACGCATGCGCGGCGGGCAGGACGAGCGAGCCCGCGAGGGCGGCGCCGAGGGTGGTGAGGGCTCTGCGACGGGTGGTGAGGGCCATGCTCTGCCTCCCTTGTAGGGCCTTACCGGACCTCAGGGAGTATGCGGCCCTTCCGCGGTCACCTGCCGCCGCCCCGGCAGGAGTTGGCCGGACCGCCGCCGCTCGTTCACTTCGTCCGGGCGAAGGTCCGGGAGCAGGCCCGCGTCCCCCGGGGCGCGCGGGCCTGCGCCGTAAAGGGCCTACAACGGCGGCCGCAGGTCGGCCAGTCGGGCCAGTGCCTCGCGATGGGCACCGGCCGTTCCGTACGCGATCGAATCCGCCTTGGCGCGCTTGAGGTGGAGATGCACCGGGTGCTCCCAGGTCATCCCGATCCCGCCGTGCAACTGGAGGGCCTCCTCGGCCGCGTGGACCGCGACGGGTGCCGCGTAGGCCGCGGCGACTGCGACGGCGACGTCCGTGTCCTCACCGCTCCCGGCGAGCGCGTCGGCGGCGTTCCTGGCGGTGGCCCGCAGGCTCACGATCTCAAGCCACAGCTGGGCGAGGCGGTGCTTGAGCGCCTGGAACCCGCCCACGACCCGGTTGAACTGCTTGCGCTCCTTGAGATGGCGCAGGGTCTCGCTCAGGCACCAGTCGGCGACGCCGAGTTGCTCGGAGGCGAGCAGTCCGGCGCCGGCCCGCAGCGCTCGTCGTACGGCCGTCGGCGCGTCGTTGGTGAGCCTGTGCGCGCGCGCCCCGTCGAACGTGAGGGTCGCGACCGGCCGGGTGAGGTCGAGGGAGACCTGCGGGGTGACGGTCACGGCGTTCGCGGCCACCGCGTACAGGCCCCCGTCGTCGGCCGGTACCAGCAGCACATCCGCGACGGCCGCGTCCGCGACCGCGGTGACCTGCCCGGACAGGGCACCGCCCTCCTGCCGTACGACACCGAGGTCGCCCTCCGGCCGTGCGGCGAGCCCGACGGCGAGCGCGGCCACGGTCCGCCCGGACGCCAGCTCCGTCAGCAGCTTCTCGGCCTCCGCCCCCTCACAGGCGAGCAGGGCCTCGGTGGCCACCACCGCGCTCGTCAGGTAGGGCACCGGAGCCACCGCGCGCCCCAGTTCCTCCAGCACGACGGCGGCTTCCCGGTGCGTGGCCCCCTGGCCGCCCAGGGACTCCGGCACGAGGAGCCCGGCTAGGCCCATGCTCTCCGTGAGCAGCTTCCACAGCGAGCGGTCGTGCGGAGTGTCCGACTCGATGCGCGCGAGCACCGCCGCCGCGTCGCAGTGGTCGGCCAGCAGGTCGCGGACGGCCGAACGCAGCGCCTCTTCCTCGTCCGAGTACAGCAGATCGGTCATCGGGCGAGGTCCTTCCAGGCGACGTCCTTGTCGGTGCGCGGCTCGGGGGGCAGTCCGAGCACACGCTCGGCGACGATGTTCAGCAGGACCTCGCTGGTCCCGCCCTCGATGCTGTTGCCCTTGGAGCGGAGGTAGCGGTACCCGGCCTCACGGCCGGTGAAGTCCACGAGTTCGGGCCGGCGCATGGTCCAGTCGTCGTACAAAAGACCCTCCTCGCCGAGGAGTTCCACTTCCAGACCGCTGATCTCCTGGTTGAGACGGGCGAAGGCGAGCTTCATCCCGGAGCCCTCGGGGCCGGGCTGGCCCGCGACGAGCTGCTGCCGCAGCCGCTCTCCGGTGAGCCGGGCGACCTCGGCCTCCACCCAGAGCCGCAGCAACCGCTGGTGCAGGTCGTGGGTGCGCAGTTCGGGGCGCTCGCGCCAGGTCTTCGCGACCGGGCCGATCATGCCTCCCTCGCGCGGAATGCGCATGCCGCCGATGGACACGCGCTCGTTCATCAGCGTGGTCTGTGCGACACGCCAGCCGTCTCCGACGTCCCCGAGGCGCCGGGAGTCGGGGATGCGGACGTCGGTGAGGAAGACCTCGTTGAACTCGGCCTCGCCGGTGATCTGCCGCAACGGCCGGACCTCGACACCGGGGTCGGTCATGTCGCAGATGAAGTAGGTGATGCCCTGGTGCTTGGGCACGTCCGGGTCGGTGCGGGCGATGAGGATGGCCCAGCGGGCGAGATGGGCGCTGGAGGTCCACACCTTCTGCCCGTTGACCCGCCACCCCTCGCCGTCCCGGACGGCCCGGGTGCCGAGCGCCGCGAGGTCGGATCCGGCGCCGGGTTCGCTGAACAGCTGGCACCACACCTCCTCGCCCGTCCACAGCGGCCTGAGGTACTGCCGCTTCTGCTCCTCGGTGCCGTAGCGGAGGATCGTCGGCGCGGCCATGCCCAGACCGATACCGATGCGACGGGGGTCGTTGTCGGGCGCGCCCGCGGCCTCCAGACCGGAGTCCACCACGGCCTGGAGCGAGCGCGGCGCGCCGAGGCCGCCGAGCCCTTCCGGGTAGTGCACCCAGGCGAGCCCCGCGTCGAAGCGGGCCCTGAGGAAGTCCAGGCGGCCCGTGTGGGCGGGCGGGTGCGACGCCAGCAACTCCCGGGTACGGTCCCGCAGTTCGGCTGCGTCGTTCATGCGGAGGCTCCGTTCCCCGGTACGACCGCGACCCGGCCGGTGGTCACGCCGTCGGCGACGCGCTGGACGGCGGCCGCCGCCCCCCTCAACGGCACCCGCTCGCTGACGAGGGGCTTGATGGCACCACGAGCGGCCAGTGCGGTGAGCTGCTCGTGGCAGTGCTGCACCAGCTTGGGGTTCTTGGTGTTGTACAGGCCCCAGTGCAGCCCGAGGATCGAGTAGTTCTTGACCAGGGCGTGGTTGAGCGCCGGGCTGGGGATGGACCCGCCGGCGAAACCCACGACGACGATCCGCCCCTCGAAGGCGACGACCTTGGTGGACTGCGTGTACGCGTCGCCCCCCACCGGGTCGTAGACGACGTCCACGCCCCGCCCCCCGGTGGCCTCCTTGACGGCCGCGACGACGTCCTGCGCGTGCCGGTCGATGACCACGTCGCAGCCCAGTTCCCGGGCGACGGCGGCCTTCCCGGCTCCGCCGACGACACCGATGACGGTGGCACCGGCCGCCTTCCCGAGCTGTACGGCCGCGCTGCCGACCCCTCCCGCCGCAGCGTGCACGAGCAGCGCCTCGCCGGCTTCCAGACCGGCGCGCCGGTGCAGGCCGAACCAGCCCGTCTGATAGCCGATGTGCAGGGCCGCGGCCTCGGCGTCGTCGAGCGCGTCGGGTGCGGGCAGCACGGCCGCGGCGTCGGCGACGGCGTACTCGGCGAAACCGCCGAACGGCAGTACGGGGTTGGCGATCACCCGCCGGCCGTCCTCGGTCTCGCCGCAGATCTCCACGCCGGGAGTGAACGGCAGCGGCGGCCTGACCTGGTACTGGCCCCGGCACAGCAGCGCGTCCGGGAAGTTGATGTTCGCGGCGCGCACCGTGAGCAGGATCTGGCCGTCGCCAGGCGTGGGCCGGTCCACCTCCTGGAGCCGCATCACCTCGCTCGGCTCGCCGTTCTCGTGCACCTGCCATGCCTGCATGCGGGGCCTCCAGCTTGTCTTGTCCGCCTCCGGAGGGCCTCGGCCGGTGAAGGGACCGATCGGGGCCGATCGCATACTAAGCGGTCGCTTGCCGATCGGGGAACCATCGGGTGCGTCACGGACGGCGGGCGCCGGACGTCAAGGGCGGCGGGGCCGTGCCCGTACGTGCATCCGCTCCCCCTGCGGACCGAACAGGCTCAGGAACTCCACCGGACCCTCCCCCGTCGAGCCGAACCAGTGCGGGACCCGCGTGTCGAACTCGGCCGCCTCCCCTGCGGTGAGCACGACGTCGTGCTCCCCCAGGACCAGCCGCAGCCGCCCCGACAGCACGTAGAGCCACTCGTAGCCCTCGTGCGTCCGCGGATCCGGTTCGGGACGCCGCCTGGGCTCGAGCACCTTGAAGGCCTGCAGGCCGCCGGGCTGGCGGGTGAGGGGCCAGTGGGTGCGGCCGTGGCGCACGATCGGCTCGGACCGCACCCTCGGGTCCCCCACCGGCGGGGCGCCGACCAGCTCGTCCAACGGCACCTGGTGGGCCTGCGCGATCGGCAGCAGCAGTTCGAGGCTGGGTTTGCGCAGCCCCGACTCCAGCCGCGAGAGAGTGCTCACGGAGATGCCGGTCGCCTCGGACAGCCCCGCGAGCGTCACCTCCCGCTCCTTCCGGATCCGCCGCAGCCGGGGACCCACCTCCGCGAGAACCTCGTCCGTACTCATGACAGACATTGCAGTTCCGGCAAACTTGTTTGTCAATCCTGCGCCGTCCGGGCGACCGTCTCGGCGGAGGTGGTCACCATGACCGAGAAGTACGAAGTGATCGTCGTCGGCGGCGGTACGGCCGGACTTTCCGCGGCCCTGGTCCTGGGGCGGGCGCGGCGCCGCACGCTCGTCGTCGACGCGTGCGAGCCGCGCAACGCGCCCGCGGCGCATATGCACGGATATCTCTCGCGCGACGGCATGCCGCCCGCCGAGTTCCTCGCCGTGGGCCGCGAGGAGATCGCCCGCTACGGCGTGGAGCTCCGGCGCGGCCGGGTGGTGGACGCCGTCCGGGACGCGCACGGGGAGTTCGAGGTGACGCTCGCCGAAGGCGCGGCCCTGCATGCCCGGCGGCTGGTGGTGGCGACCGGCCTCAAGGACGAGCTGCCCACGGTTCCCGGCGTCGCCGAGCGCTTCGGGCACGATGTGCTGCACTGCCCGTACTGCCACGGCTGGGAGGTGCGCGACCGTGCCTTCGGGGTGCTCGCCTCGACACCGATGAGCGTTCACCAGGCCCTGATGGTCTCCCAGTGGTCGAAGGACGTGACCCTGTTCCTGCACACCGTCGCCGAGGACGAGCTCGCCACCGAGGACCTGCGCCGGCTTGCGGCGGCCGGGGTCGCGGTGGTTCCGGGCGAGGTTGCGGAGCTGGTGGTGGACGACGACCGGCTGACCGGCGTCCGGCTCGCGGACGGCACGGCCCACGACCGCTCGGTGCTGTTCGTGGCGCCCCGCCCCGTCCCGCAGATCGGCCTGTTCGAGCGCCTCGGTGCCGAGCTGAACGAGACCCCGTTCGGCAGCTACCCGGTGGTCGACGAGCGGGGGCAGACCACCGTGCCCGGCCTGTGGGCGGCGGGCAACGCCGGCGGTTTCGCGGAGCAGGTCGTGAACGCGGCCAGCCGCGGCTACCGGGCCGGTGCCGCCATCAACGGCGAGCTGCTGATGACCGACCTGGACGCGATCGCGCGGGTGTAGACCCGGCGCCCGCGGTGCACCATGACTGCATGCTGCTGAGCCGGCTCGCACAGGTGTCCAGGGAGGTCGCCGCCGCATCGGCGCGATCACGGAAGATCGCGCTGCTCGGCGAGCTGTTCCGGGCCGCCGACGCGGACGACGTGCCGATCGTCATTCCGTATCTGGCCGGGCGTCTGCCGCAGGGCCGGCTCGGCATCGGGTGGAAACTGCTCGCTCAGCCCGTTCCGCCCGCCGCCGGGCCGACGCTCACCGTGCGTGACGTCGACGAACGGCTGACCGGGATCGGGGCGGCGACCGGCGCAGGGTCGCAGGCCGCGCGCAGGCGGCTGGTGGGTGAGCTGCTGGCGGCGGCCACCGAGGACGAGCAGCGGTTCCTCGTCGGACTGCTCACCGGCGAGGTGCGCCAGGGCGCCCTGGACGCCCTCGCCGCCGAGGGCCTGGCCGAGGCGACCGGGGCCGTCCCGGCGGACGTGCGCAGGGCGGTCATGCTGGCCGGATCGCTGCAGACGGTGGCGCAGGCCCTGCTCGCCGACGGCCCGGCGGCTCTCGACCGGTTCCGGCTCACGGTGGGCCGCCCGGTGCTGCCGATGCTCGCACGGACGGCGTCGTCGGTCGCGGAAGCGGTCGCGAAGCTGGGCGCCTGCGCGGTCGAGGAGAAACTCGACGGCATCCGCGTCCAGGTCCACCGCGACGGCGACGAGGTACGCGTCCACACCCGCACGCTCGACGACATCACCGACCGGCTCCCCGAGGTGACCTCGGCCGCCCTGGAGCTGGCGGGCGAACGGTTCGTCCTCGACGGCGAGGTCATCGCCCTGGACGAGAAGGGGCGCCCGCGCTCGTTCCAGCAGACCGCCGGACGCGTGGGGTCGCGGGTGGACGTGGCGGCGGCCGCGGCCGCCGTGCCCGTCTCCCCTGTGTTCTTCGACGTCCTGTCCGTGGACGACCGGGATCTGCTGGACCTGCCCTTCACCCGACGCCACGCCGAGCTGGCCCGGCTCGTCCCGGAGCCGATGCGGGTGCGGCGCACGCTGGTGGACGGGCCGGAGGACGTCGCCGCCGCGGAGGACTTCCTCGCCCGGACGCTGGGCCGGGGCCACGAGGGAGTGGTGGTCAAGGCACTCGATGCGCCCTACAGCGCGGGCCGACGCGGCGCCTCCTGGCTGAAGGTCAAACCCGTCCACACCCTCGACCTGGTGGTACTGGCCGCCGAGTGGGGCCACGGCCGCCGTACCGGAAAGCTCTCCAACCTCCACCTCGGTGCACGCAACCCGGACGGCTCCTTCGCCATGCTGGGCAAGACGTTCAAGGGCATGACGGACAAGATGCTCGCCTGGCAGACCGGGCGGCTGCGGGAACTGGCCGTGGACGACAACGGCTGGGTGGTGACCGTACGCCCCGAACTGGTCGTCGAGATCGCCTACGACGGACTGCAGCGCTCGACGCGCTATCCCGCAGGCGTGACCCTGCGGTTCGCCCGGGTGGTGCGCTATCGCGAGGACAAGCGGCCCGAGGAGGCCGACACGGTCGAGACCGTGCTGGCCGCCCACCCGGAGGCGGCCCCGTGAGCGCCCGGGCGGGACACAGCGCCGGCCTCCTGCTCTTCCGGCGCACCGAGCACGGCCCGGAGGTACTGCTCGGCCATATGGGCGGCCCGTTCTTCGCCCGCCGTGACGCGGGGGCGTGGACCCTGCCCAAGGGCGAGTACGAGCCCGGCGAACCCTCGTGGGACGCCGCCCGTCGCGAGTTCCAGGAGGAACTGGGACTGCCGCCGCCCGACGGGCAGGCCCTTCCGCTCGGTGAGGTGCGGCAGGCGGGCGGCAAGACCGTCACGGCATGGGCTCTCGAGGCGGACCTCGACCCGGCGACGGTCGTGCCGGGCACCTTCACCATGGAGTGGCCGCCGAGGTCGGGGCAGCTCAAGGAGTTCCCCGAACTGGACCGCGTGGAGTGGTTCGGCCTCGACCGGGCCCGGGATCTGATCGTGAAGGCCCAGGCGGCGTTTCTCGACCGGCTCGTGGAGCACTCGGGCTGAGTGCACAGTACGCGTTGCGGTGGCCGCCGTCGCGCGGGAAGGTCGGAACAAAGCCTGTTCTCAGGAGGTCAGCCATGCCCATCGCCACCGTGAACCCGGCGACCGGCGAGACGCTCAAGACGTACGACGCCCTCGGCGAGGAGGAGATCGAGCGACGGCTCGCCACCGCCGATGCCGCATACCGCAGTCACCGTACGACGACGTTCGCCGAACGCGCGCTGCGCATGAACAGGGCGGCCGACCTGCTCGACGAGGACCAGCAGGACATCGCGCGGGTGATGACCACCGAGATGGGCAAGCCGATCAAGCAGGCCCGTGCCGAGGCCGCCAAGTGCGCCAAGGCGATGCGCTGGTACGCCGAGCACGCGGAGGGACTGCTCGCCGACGAGGAACCGGCGGAGCGGGACGTGAAGGACTCGGGTGCCTCCTGGGCGCTCGTGCGCTACCGGCCGCTGGGCCCGGTGCTCGCCGTGATGCCGTGGAACTTCCCCATGTGGCAGGTGATCCGGTTCGCGGCGCCCGCACTGATGGCGGGCAACGTCGGGCTGCTCAAGCACGCCTCGAACGTCCCGCAGACCGCGCTCTACCTCGAGGACCTGCTGCGCCGGGCGGGCTTCGCCGAAGGCTGTTTCCAGACCCTGCTCATCGGCTCAGGCGCCGTCGAACGGGTGCTGCGCGACCCGCGGGTCAAGGCCGCGACCCTCACCGGCAGCGAGCCGGCGGGCCGCTCCGTCGCCGCGATCGCCGGGGACGAGGTCAAGAAGACGGTCCTTGAGCTGGGCGGCAGCGACCCGTTCATCGTCATGCCCTCGGCGGAGCTCGACCGCGCCGCCGAGGTCGCGGTGACGGCACGGGTGCAGAACAACGGGCAGTCGTGCATCGCGGCCAAACGGTTCATCGTGCACACGGACGTGTTCGACGCATTCGCCGAGCGGTTCGCGGCCGGCATGGCGGCGCTGAAGGTCGGCGACCCGATGGAGGAGGAGACGGACGTCGGGCCGCTGTCCACCGAGCAGGGCCGCGCGGACCTGGAGGAACTCGTCGAGGACGCGGTCGGGGCGGGCGCGCAGGTGTTGTGCGGCGGTGAGCGCCCGGACCGGCCGGGCTGGTTCTACCCGCCGACGGTCCTCGCCGGCATCACCCCCCGGATGCGCATCCACCAGGAGGAGGCGTTCGGCCCGGTCGCCACGCTGTACCGGGTCGCGGACCTCGACGAGGCCGTGGCGGTGGCGAACGACACGCCGTTCGGACTGAGTTCCAACGTCTGGACGCACAACGGCGTCGAACTCGACCGTTTTGTACAGGATCTCGAGGCGGGCGGCGTGTACGTCAACGGGATGACGGCATCCCATCCCGCCTTCCCGTTCGGCGGGGTCAAGCGCTCCGGGTACGGCAGGGAGCTGTCCGAGCACGGAATCCGCGAGTTCTGCAACATCACCACGGTATGGCACGGAGCGTGAGGGTTCCGCGGTTACGATCCCCTCTGTGAACCGCGAAGTGACCCTCCCTCTGATCGTCGACGACCACGGCACGTTGCAGGTGGCCGCCGCCGACGTCAGCAAGCTGCTGCGTACGCTCGGCGGCCGGTGGGTGCGCCTGGTCGAGGCCGGCGAGGAGGGGCTGGACGAGGACACGGTGGCGACGCTGACCATCGAACTCGCGAAGTTGGCGGACCGGATCGACGTGGCTTGCATCGCGCACAGTTCACGCCGCTAGGAACACAGGAGAGCGGCGGCCGTGGCGCCGCTTGCCCGCACGGTCCCGCACTTCGTCCGGAGACCAGCCCTCACCTGCCATCATCACACAAAGTGATTATTCGTTCACTCTGCGTTTGTCGCTGAAGTGGAGTAGGCCGACGAGATATCCCCGGGCCACCGGGTGATCGTGGGTGGGCACCCGCAGACGGGTGAACACCCCTTCCGCCGGGGGAGCCAAGTCCCCCGCCAAGGCGAAAGAAGGCGCGCTCCATGGCGACTCTGTGCAGACCTGCGGTCTCCGTTCCGGAATATGTGATCACGATGGAGGAGACGCTCGAACTCGCGCGTACCCGCCACCCCGACCACCCCCAACTCCCGCTGGCACTGCGACTGATCGAGAACACCGGGGTCCGCACCCGGCACATCGTGCAGCCCATCGAGGAGACGCTGAAGCACCCCGGGTTCGAGGAGCGCAACAACCTTTACGAGGCCGAGGCGAAAGCACGTGTGCCCGCGGTCGTCCAGCAGGCCCTGGACGACGCCGAACTGCTCACCCGGGACATCGACGTGATCATCTACGTGTCGTGCACCGGCTTCATGATGCCCTCGCTGACCGCGTGGTTGATCAACTCGATGGACTTCGAGACCGACACCCGGCAGATACCCATAGCCCAGTTGGGCTGTGCCGCCGGCGGCGCGGCCATCAACCGGGCGCACGACTTCTGCACGGCGTACCCCGACGCCAACGCGCTGATCGTGGCCTGCGAGTTCTGCTCGCTGTGCTACCAGCCCACCGACCTGGGCGTCGGCTCACTGCTGTCCAACGGCCTGTTCGGTGACGGCATCGCGGCGGCGGTCGTACGCGGCAAGGGCGGCACCGGCATCAAACTGGAGCGCAACGGCTCGTACCTGATCCCCAAGACGGAGGAGTGGATCGCGTACGACGTCCGGGCCACCGGATTCCACTTCCTGCTGGACAAACGGGTTCCCACCACGATGGAACCGCTCGCCCCGGCCCTTAAGGAACTGGCGCGACAGCACGGCTGGGACGCCTCCGACCTGGACTTCTACATCGTCCATGCGGGCGGCCCGCGCATCCTGGACGACCTGTGCAGGTTTCTGCAGGTGCCGCCCCATGCCTTCCGGTTCAGCAGGGCCACGCTCACCGAGTACGGCAACATCGCGAGCGCGGTCGTCCTGGACGCCCTGCGCCGGCTGTTCGAGGCGGGCGGCGCCGAGCACTCGGCCCGCGGTCTGCTGGCCGGCTTCGGACCGGGCATCACCGCGGAGATGGCGTTGGGCCGCTGGCACATCTCGGCCAACGGGTCCAACGGATCCAAGTGAGACGACCACCGACACGGACAGTGAGGCGGCGCGAGATGACCGAAGGGACGATCAACGGCACCCTGCCGCCGGTCCGCTCCTGGCCCGCCGCCGAACTGACCGGTGTGGACTTCGACCCGGCGCCGGCCGAGCTGATGCACAAGGGCCCGGTCGCCCCGTTCGAACTGTCCCAGGATGAGGGCTGGAACTGGCTCATGACGGGCTACGACGACGTACGTACGGTCGCGAACGACCCCCGCTTCAGCCGCGAGCCGGTGGCGGCCCGGCAATCCACCGGGTTCCCCCGCCCACTTCGCGCCGCGGCCCGGCGCCGTCGTGTGGTGAGCCGCTCATGACAACGACCGAAGGAATGGCGGCGACCGAGGGCACGGGTGCCGGCGACGAGGCCAGGGCGAGCGAAGGGCTGCTCGTGCCGCCGGGCCACGGACGCGTGGTGCGCACACCGGCCCAGCACGTGACGTTCAAGGTGACGGGCTCGCACTCGCGCACGGCGTCCACGTTCGAGGTGATCGTGCCGCCGGGGTTCGACGTCGGCGCACATGTGCACACACGCAGCGAGGAGCTGTTCTACGTCCTCGAAGGCGAGCTGGACGTGCTCGCCTTCGAACCGCGCGTGCGGACCCCCGACCACTGGCAGAAGTGGGAGTCCCGCTCGGGCACCCGGGTGGTGCGGGCGACCCCGGGCACGATCATCGTCGTCCCGCCGGGGTGCCCGCACGCCTTCGCGAACCCCACGGAGACCCCGGCGAAGATGTTCTTCCAGGCCTCCCCGCCGCCCGATCACGAACGGTACTTCGAGGAGCTGCTGGAGATCCTGGGGCAGGAAGGACCACCGGACCACGAGGCGATCGAGGAGCTGCGCAGGCGGTACGACATCGAGCAGCTGACGCCGCTCAGACACCGTTGACTAGCGGATCGGCAGCCCCGAGAGGGTGCGCGCGATCACCAGCCGCTGGATCTCGCTCGTGCCTTCGAAAATGGTGTAGATGCCGGCGTCGCGGTGCATCCGCTCGACCGGGTACTCGCGCGTGTAGCCGTTGCCGCCGAGGATCTGGATCGCCTGGGCGGTGACCTTCTTGGCCGTCTCACTCGCGAACAGCTTCGACATGGAGCCCTCGGCCGCCGTGAACGGCCTGCCGTTGATCGCCATCCACGAGGCCCGCCACACCAGCAGCCGCGCCGCGTCGATCTGCGTGCGCATGTCGGCGAGCTGGAAGGCCACGCCCTGGTTGTCGATGATCGGCCGCCCGAACTGCTCGCGTGTCTTCGCGTAGTCCAGCGCCACCTCGTAGGCCGCACGGGCGGTGCCCACGGCCATCGCGCCCACGGCGGGACGGGACGCCTCGAACGTGGCCATGGCGGCGTTCTTCACCCGCTCGCCGCCCGCCTTCGCCTTCTCCCGGGCCCTGGCGAGCCGCTCGTCCAGCTTCTCCTTGCCACCGAGCAGGCAGGAGCCGGGGACACGCACGTTGTCGAGGATCACCTCGGCGGTGTGCGAGGCACGAATGCCGTGCTTCTTGAACTTCTGGCCCTGGGCGAGGCCCGCCGTGTTCGGCGGGACGATGAAGGACGCGTGGCCCTTGGAGCCCAGCTCGGGGTCGACGACCGCGACGACGACGTGGACATTGGCGATCCCGCCGTTGGTCGCCCAGGTCTTTGTGCCGTTGATCACCCACTCGTCCTTGGCCTCGTCGTACACGGCGCGTGTACGCATGGACCCGACGTCGGAGCCGGCATCGGGCTCCGAGGAGCAGAAGGCTGCCACCTTGACGTCGTTCGGGTCGCCGTACATCTGGGGGATCCAGGTGCCGATCTGCTCCTCGGTGCCGTTGGCGAGGACGCCGACGGCGGCGAGGCCGGTGCCGACGATGGACAGGGCGATGCCCGCGTCACCCCAGAACAGCTCCTCCATCGCCACGGGGATGCCGAGGCCGGTGGGGTCGAAGTACTGCTGGGCATAGAAGTCGAGGGAGTAGATGCCGACCTTCGAGGCTTCCTGGATGACCGGCCAGGGAGTCTCCTCACGCTCGTCCCATTCGGCGGCCGCGGGGCGGATCACATCGGCCGCGAAGCCGTGCAGCCAGTCCCGGACCTCCTTCTGTTCGTCGTTGAGCTCCATGGTGAACTCGGCCATGTCCCCTCCAGCGCTGCGCTAAGCTGTTACTTGCGGTAACCGCAGTCTGTTACTCACCAGTAGGAAAGTCAACTCCCCGGCCGGAGCCGAGGGTCTTCGGCGGGTGGTCGGCAGCTCGTTCGATACCGACCTGCCTTTCAGTGTTAGTTTGCGCAGGCGTCACCGATACAGCACGGGTGGGGAGAGATCATGGAGACCACGCAGCGGGCCGATCAGCAGCGGTCCGCCGACCGCCGACGGCGCGAGCTGCTGGAGGCCGCCGACCGGGTGGTGCTGCGCGACGGCCCAGGGGCCTCGATGAACGCCATCGCCGCCGAAGCAGGCATCACCAAGCCGATCCTCTACCGCCATTTCGGCGACAAGGGCGGCCTGTACGCCGCTCTCGCCAAACGCCACACCGACGCGCTCCTCGACTCGCTGCGGGCGGCACTGGACGCCCCGGCCGAGCGAAGGGAGCGGGTCGAGGCCACGCTGGACACCTATCTCGCGGCGATCGAGGCCCGTCCGCAGGTCTATCGCTTCCTGATGCATCCGGCGGAGGGCGGTACGCCGAGCGACCAGGGCTTCGACACGAGCCGGCACTCCATCCCGGTACTGCGCCGGATGGGTGAGGAGCTGGCCGTGTTCATCGAGGAACGGCTGGACCTCGGGCCGGGCAGCCACCAGCTCGCTCGGGTCTGGGGACACGGCATCGTCGGGATGATGCACGCGGCCGGCGACTGGTGGCTCGGCGAGCGGCCCTGCTCCCGCGCCGAGTTGGTGCGTAGCCTGGCGGACCTGCTGTGGGGCCGGCTGGCCGCCGCCGGGGACCGCGTGGGCGGCCCGGGGTTCTGAGCGAGCGCCCGGCGACGGCTCTGCCGGGGCCGGGCGCACCCGCGCGAGGACGATCGGCACGGACCGGCGCCGCTAACGGGGCCCGGCGGCGGCCCGGCCGCCCCAGGACGCCCTGGCCGCCTGCCGCATCACCCGGCGCTGCCGGCGGCCGTCGAGCCGGTCGACGTACAGGCCTCCGTCCAGGTGGTCGCACTCGTGCTGCAGGCACCGGGCGAACCACCCCGTGCCGTGCACCGTGAGCGGCTCGCCGTCCACCGTGAACCCCTCGACGACCGCATGGTCGTACCGCTCCGTACCCGCTTCGAGGCCCGGCAGCGAAAGACATCCCTCGGGGCCGCGCAGCACCACTCCGTCGGCCTCGACCAGCCGCGGGTTCACCACGTGCCCCAGATGGCGGACGTCCTCGTCGTCGGGGCAGTCGTACACGAACACCCGCAGCGGCTCGCCGATCTGGTTCGCCGCCAGCCCCACCCCCTGCGCGGCGTACATCGTGGCGAACATGTCCTCGACGAGCCGGGCCAGTTCGGGGCCGAAGCCGGTGACCGGCTCGCAGGGGTTGCGCAGCACCGGTTCACCGAGCAGGGTGACGGGCCTCACGCGCCCTCGGGCGCCCGGGATCGAGCCATGTCGCATGGCGGCAAGGGTACGGTCCTCAAGGCGGCGCGAACGTCGGCGTGGTGCCACGATTCGGGTGCGTGAACGGATCTCGATAGGCTGAGGTCCACACGTTGCCGGGACAGGGCGCGGCGCCGTATGCAAGGAGGATCGAGAACTGATGGCAGACAACTCGGACCCGCTGACGCCGCGGGCCAAGCTCGCCGTGACCGCGGGCAGGGCGGTCGCTGCGGCATCTCGCGCCGCCGGACGCGGAAGCGGATCGGTGATCGGCGGCCGAGTCGCACTCAAGCTCGACCCCGACCTGCTCGCCCGGCTGGCCCAGAACCTGGACGTGATCCTGGTCTCGGCCACCAACGGCAAGACCACGACCACCCGGCTGATCGCCGAGGCGCTGCGCGCCGCGGGCCCGGTCGTGTCCAACGCGCTCGGCGCCAACATGCCCGCGGGCATCACCTCGGCGCTGGCCGGCGGCTCGGACGCCAAGTTCGGCGTCATCGAGGTCGACGAGAAGTACCTCGCCGGCGTCGCCCGGGACACCGACCCGAAGTGCATCGCGCTGCTCAACCTCTCCCGCGACCAGCTCGACCGCGCCGCGGAGACCCGCATGCTCGCCGAGAACTGGCGCGAGGGCCTTGCCGGTTCCAAGGCCGTCGTGGTCGCCAACGCGGACGACCCGTTGGTCGTCTGGGCCGCCTCCTCCTCGCCCAACGTGGTCTGGGTCGCCGCCGGGCAGATGTGGAAGGACGACGCCTGGTCCTGCCCCTCCTGCGGCGGTGTGATGCAGCGCCCCGGCGACGACTGGTACTGCGGCGAGTGCGGCTTCCGCCGGCCGACCCCGTCCTGGGCGCTGTCCGGCGACCACGTCCTCGACCCGCACGGTTCCGCCTGGCCGATCCACCTCCAGCTGCCGGGCCGGGCCAACAAGGCCAACGCCGCAAGCTCGGCCGCGGTGGCCGCCGTCTTCGGCGTGCCCCCGCAGGTCGCCCTGGAGCGCATGTACCAGGTCCAGGCGGTGGCCGGGCGCTACGACGTCGTCCAGTTCCAGGGCCGCGACCTGCGCCTGCTGCTCGCGAAGAACCCGGCCGGCTGGCTGGAGACCTTCTCGCTCATCGACCCGCCGCCGACCCCGGTGATCCTCTCGGTGAACGCCCGCGGCGCGGACGGCACCGACACCTCCTGGCTGTGGGACGTCGACTACACGCGGCTGACCGGCCACCCGATCTTCGTCATCGGCGACCGCAAGCTGGACCTCGCCGTGCGCCTGGAGGTCGCGAACCAGTCCTTCCAGGTCTGCGAGAACCTCGACCAGGCCGTCCAGCAGGCACCGCCCGGCCGGATCGAGGTCATCGCGAACTACACGGCCTTCCAGGACCTGCGCCGCCGCGTCGGCAACTGACGACTAAGGACGATCTTCGATGAGTGACAACAGCCTGCGTCTGGTGTGGATCTACCCGGACCTGCTCAGCACCTACGGCGACCAGGGCAACGCCCTCGTCGTGGAGCGCCGGGCCCGTCAGCGCCGACTCGACGTGGCACGCCTGGACGTACGCAGCGACCAGCCCATCCCCACCTCCGGCGACATCTACCTGATCGGTGGCGGTGAGGACCGTCCGCAGCGGCTCGCGGCGGAGCGGCTGCGCCGCGACGGCGGCCTGTACCGGGCCGTCGAGAACGGTGCGATCGTCTTCTCGGTCTGTGCGGGCTACCAGATCCTCGGCCACGAGTTCGTCAACGATCTCGGACAGCGTGAACCGGGTCTCGGCCTGCTCGACGTGGTGTCGGTGCGCGGCGAGGGCGAGCGGTGCGTCGGCGACGTGCTCGCGGACATCGACCCGCGCCTCGGCCTGCCCCAGCTCACCGGCTTCGAGAACCACCAGGGCGTCACCCACCTCGGTCCCACCGCCCGCCCCCTGGCACAGGTACGGCTCGGCCGGGGCAACGGCACGGGCGACGGCACGGAGGGCGCGTACAACGACACGGTCTTCGGCACGTACATGCACGGGCCCGTCCTCGCCCGCAACCCGCTGATCGCGGACATGCTGCTGAAACTGGCGCTCGACGTGAACGCGCTGCCGCCGGTCGACGACCGCTGGTACGAGGCCCTGCGCACCGAGCGCATCGCGTCGGCCGAGCAGCCCGCCTAGGCCGCGCCTAGGCCCTGTCCCGCCGGCCCGGAAACGGCCCGAGGGCGTGCGCGCCGGCCGGGCCGACGGGCGGGACCGGCCCGTCTGACGGTCTGTCCGCACAGCTGAGCGGGTGCGTCCAGCAGGCGGACGCACGGTGCGGCCCCACACCCCTCCGCCGGTAGGCTGGCAGGGATCGAACCGGACAGCGTGGTCCGGTCCCCGGCCCACGTGGAGAAGGTATTTCGGGCTATGCGCATTGGTGTCCTCACCTCCGGCGGTGACTGCCCCGGCCTGAACGCCGTCATCCGGTCCGTCGTGCACCGCGCCGTCGTCGACCACGGCGACGAGGTCATCGGCTTCCGCGACGGCTGGAAGGGCCTCCTGGAGTGCGACTACCTCAAGCTCGACCTCGACGCGGTGAGCGGCATCCTGGCTCGCGGCGGCACCATCCTCGGCTCCTCCCGGGTCCGCCCCGAGCATCTGCGGGACGGTGTGGAGCGGGCCAGGGGCCATGTCGAGGAGCTCGGTCTCGACGCCATCATCCCGATCGGCGGTGAGGGCACGCTCAAGGCGGCCCGGCTGCTGTCGGACAACGGTCTGCCGATCGTCGGCGTGCCCAAGACCATCGACAACGACATCGCCGTCACGGACGTCACCTTCGGCTTCGACACGGCCGTGGGCGTGGCGACCGACGCCCTCGACCGGCTGAAGACCACCGCCGAGTCCCACCAGCGGGTACTGATCGTCGAGGTCATGGGCCGGCACACCGGCTGGATCGCGCTCCACTCGGGCATGGCGGCCGGCGCCCACGCGATCGTCGTTCCGGAACGCCCCTTCGACATCGAGGAGTTGGCCGCCCGGGTGGGTGAGCGGTTCGACGCGGGCAAGCGGTTCGCGATCGTGGTGGCCGCCGAGGGCGCCAAGCCGAAGCCGGGCACCATGGTCTTCGACGAGGGCGGCAAGGACGTCTACGGCCACGAGCGCTTCGCCGGTATCGCGCGCCAGCTCTCCGTGGAGCTGGAGGAGCGGCTCGGCAAGGAGGCCCGTCCCGTCATCCTCGGGCACGTCCAGCGCGGCGGCACCCCGACGGCCTACGACCGCGTGCTCGCCACCCGATTCGGCTGGCACGCCGTCGAGGCGGTGCACCGCGGCGAGTTCGGAAAGATGACCGCGCTGCGCGGCACAGACATCCTGATGGTGTCGCTCGCCGAGGCCGTGGAGACGCTGAAGACGGTGCCGTCCGAGCGCTACACCGAGGCCGAGACCGTCCTGTAGACACCGCGGTCCCAGCCGCCCCCGGTCGCGAGCGCGACCGGGGGCGGTTCTACTCTGGTGCGGACAGACAGCGCACACCCCCACGAATCAGGAGCCGGCGGATGGATCACAGCGGGCACGGCATGACCACGGATCTGCCGCCGTTCACGCTGGGACGGGGTCTGGAGTGGTCCACGGACCCTTTCTTCCTCGTCGCCTGCCTGGCCGGGCTCGCACTGTACGGCTGGGGTGTCGCACGGCTGGTCCGGCGTGGCGACAAGTGGCCCGTGGGCCGCACGATCGCCTACACCGTCGGCGTGCTGATGGTGATGCTGTCCATGTGCACGAAGCTGAACGACTACGGCATGGTCATGTTCAGCGTGCACATGGTGCAGCACATGGTGATCAGCATGCTCGCCCCGATCCTGATCCTGCTGGGCGCGCCGATCACCCTGGCGCTGCGCGCGCTGCCGACCGCGGGCCGCGACCGCACGGGTCCGCGCGAACTGCTGCTGATGCTGCTGCACAGCCGCTACATGCGGATCATCACCCACCCGGCCTTCACGATCCCGCTGTTCATCGCCAGCCTGTACGGCCTGTACTTCAGCCCCCTGTTCGACTTCCTGATGGAGTCCAAGGCCGGGCACATCGCGATGATGGTGCACTTCCTCGCCGTCGGCCTGGTGTTCTTCTGGCCGATCATGGGCATCGACCCGGGGCCGCACCGCCCCGGCCATCTGATGCGTATGCTGGAGCTGTTCGCGGGCATGCCGTTCCACGCGTTCTTCGGAATCGCGCTGATGATGGCCTCCACGCCGATGGTCACCACCTACGAACACCCGCCCGCCTCCCTCGGCATCGACGCGCTCGCCGACCAGACCTCGGCGGGCGGCATCGCCTGGGCGTTCAGCGAGGTCCCCTCGGTGCTCGTCCTCCTGGCCCTCCTCTTCCAGTGGTACGGCTCCGAACAGCGGCAGGCCAAGCGGATGGACCGGGCCGCGGACCGCGACGGCGACAAGGAACTCGAGGCGTACAACGCCTATCTCGCCTCACTCAACGCACGCGGCAACTGAATCCTGGTGTCCCACACGTCCGCCGAGGAGGCACGACTCCGGGGGCGCGCCGAGTGCGCGCGGCGGACGCAGGAGATCCGGGAAAGGCTCGCGGAGATCCGCAGCGCAGCCGTTCGTCGACAGGGCCACATGCAGTAGCGGGACTGCCTGGACCTCCCGGCGCTGCGGGTGGCGCGGCTGGTGTCCTGCGGGGGAACCACGACCAGCGGCTATGACCCGTCCCGCCACGAATCGGCCCCGTGGACGGGCGGAGCTGCCTGGAAGTCCGGAACTCATCTGGTCGTCTGCACCGTGCGCAGGCAGAACGGGAGGCACCATGGAAGGCGACGAACCATGAGGAGGGTGTTGCGATGCCCGGTTCCACAAAGGCGATGGGGGTGCTCACCGTAGGTGGGCTCGTGGTGGTGACGGCCTACACGGTGGCGCTCGGCGGCAACGGCTGGCTGTGGTTCGGCTGGATCGTGCTCGGCCTGATCACCCTCGGCATGGTCGCCACCCGCAATTCCTGAGGGTCACTGCCGGGGGAACCGACCCGCCGAGTGCACCCCCGGCTGGTACTTGGGCAGCCGGGCGGTGATCTTCATGCCTGCACCCACCGCGGTCTCGATGACGAGCCCGTGGTCGTCGCCGTACACCTGGCGCAGCCGGTCGTCCACGTTGGACAGGCCGATGCCGCCCGACGGGCTGATCTCTCCGGCGAGGATCCGGCGCAGCAGTTCGGGGTCCATGCCCGCGCCGTCGTCCTCGATGACGACCAGAGCCTCGGCGCCCGTGTCCTGCGCGGTGATGCTGATGTGCCGTTTGTCGGCCGTCCCCTCCAGGCCGTGCTTGACGGCGTTCTCCACCAGCGGCTGAAGACACAGGAAGGGCAGCGCGACCGGCAGCACTTCGGGGGCGATCTGAAGGGTGACCGAGAGACGGTCGCCGAAGCGGGCCCGCACCAGCGCCAAGTAGTGGTCGATGGCGTGCAGTTCGTCGGCGAGCGTGGTGAAGTCGCCGCGGCTTCTGAAGGAGTAGCGGATGAAGTCGGCGAATTCCAGCAGCAGCTCTCGGGCCCGCTCGGGATCCGTGCGTACGAACGAGGCGATCACGGCCAGCGAGTTGAAGATGAAGTGCGGGGAGATCTGCGCGCGCAGGGCCTTGATCTCGGCCTCGATCAGCCGCGTTCGGGACTGGTCGAGGTCCGCCAGCTCCAGCTGCACGGAGACCCAGCGCGCGACCTCGGCGGCCGCCCGGACCAGCACGGCGGACTCCCGGGGCGCGCAGGCCACCAGCGCGCCGTGCACCCGGTCGTCGACCGTGAGCGGGGCGACGACGGCCCAGCGCAGTGGGCAGTCCGGCTCGTCGCACCGCAGGCGGAAGGCCTCACCGCGGCCGATCTCCAGCGGGCCGACGAGCCGGCCCAGCACCTCGTCGCGATGGTGTTCCCCGGCACCGTCCCAGGCCAGCACCGCCTCCCTGTCGGTGAGGCACAGCGCGTCCGTGCCGAGCAGTGTGCGCAGCCGGCGTGCGGACTTGCGGGCCGTCTCCTCGGTGAGCCCCGCACGCAGCGGCGGAGCCGCCAGGGAAGCCGTGTGCAGGGTCTGGAAGGTGGCGTGCTCGACGGGTGTGCCGAGCCCGCCGAGGCTCTCCGGGCGCGCGGTGCGCCGCCCCAGCCAGAACCCGGCGGCGAGCAGTGGGAGCACGGCCACGCACAGGCCCGCGAGGAATCCGCTCACGCCTTCACCTCCGCCCGCAGTTCCTCGGGCAGATGGAACCGGGCCAGGATCGCGTCCGTCTCGGCCGGCACCCGCCCCGGCGTCGCCAGTGACACGAGCACCATGGTCAGGAATCCGAGCGGCACCGACCAGAGCGCGGGCCAGGCGAGCAGGGCGTGCAGGGTCCCGGTGCCCGGATAGGCGGCCATCGTCGCCGTGACGGCGACGAACGCGGAACCGCCCCCGACCAGCATGCCCGCAGCGGCCCCGGGCGGGGTCAACCGGCGCCACCAGATGCCGAGGACGAGCAGCGGGCAGAACGACGACGCGGACACGGCGAACGCGAGCCCCACCGCGTCGGCGACGGGGAGCCCTCCGACGAGGACGCTCGCCGCCAGCGGCACCGCCATGGCCAGCAGCGTGCCGAGCCGGAAGTGGCGTACGCCCCGCGACGGCAGTACGTCCTGGGTGAGCACTCCCGCCACCGCCATGGTCAGTCCCGACGCCGTGGACAGGAAGGCCGCGAACGCCCCGCCCGCCACCAGTGCGCCCAGCAGGTCCCCGCCGATTCCGCCGATCATCCGGTCGGGCAGCAGCAGCACCGCGGCGTCCGCGTCCCCGGTGAGGGTGAGTTCGGGGGCGTAGAGCCGCCCGAGAGCCCCGTAGACGGGCGGCAGGAGGTAGAAGGCGCCGATCAGGGCGAGCACGGCGACCGTGGTGCGCCGGGCTGCGACACCGTGGGGGCTGGTGTAGAAGCGGACCACCACGTGCGGCAGCCCCATGGTGCCCAGGAACGTGGCGAGAATCAGTCCGTACGTGGCGTACAGCGGGCGTTCCTCGCTGCCGGATTCCGGGGATGTCGACATGTCGCTGTTGTCACCGCCGTCGGCGACGGGGACGCGGTCGCCCTTGCCGAAGGCGAGCCGGGTACCGCGTTCGACGTGGTGGACGCCCGGGGCCAGGTCCACGCGCTGCTCCGTGTACCGCCGGCCGTCGACCGCGCCCGTCGCCGTGACGTCCAGCCGGCGGGACAGCTTCAGATCGAGGCTCTCGTCGATCCGCACCACGCGGTGGTCACGGAAGGCCGGCGGTTCGGCGAAGGCGCCGCGCGGTGCGCCGTCCCCCTGCCAGGCCAGCACCAGGAAGAGCGCGGGCACCAGCAGAGCGGTGAGTTTGAGCCAGTACTGGAACGCCTGGACGAAGGTGATGCTGCGCATACCGCCGGCGGCGACGGTCGCGACGACCACGACCGCCACGATGATCCCGCCGAGCGGGTCGGGCGCACCCGTGAGCACCGTCAAGGTGAGACCCGCGCCCTGGAGCTGGGGCAGGAGGTACAGCCAGCCGACGCCCACGACGAAGGCCCCGGCGAGTCTGCGCACGGGATGCGAGGCCAGCCGGGCCTCGGCGAAGTCCGGCAGCGTGTAGGCACCGGAGCGGCGCAGCGGGGCGGCCACGAACAGGAGCAGGACGAGATAGCCCGCGGTGTAGCCCACCGGGTACCAGAGCATGTCGGGGCCCTGGACGAGGACAAGACCCGCGATGCCGAGGAAGGAGGCGGCGGAGAGGTACTCACCACTGATCGCTGCGGCGTTCAGACGGGGCCCGACCGTGCGGGAGGCGACGTAGAAGTCGGACGTGGTGCGGGAGATCCGCAGCCCGAAGGCGCCGACGAGGACCGTGGCGAGCACGACCAGGGCGACCGCGGGAACGACGTAGTTCTGGTTCACGACGGTCCCTCAGCGGTCCTCGACGAGCCGGACGAAGTCTCTTTCGTTGCGCTCGGCGCGGCGCACGTACCAGCGGGCGAGCAGGACGAGCGCCGGGTAGAGGCAGAATCCCAGCACCACCCATTCGAAGCCCGCGTTCCGAGTGGTGGCGAACACCAGGGGAAGTGGCCCCACCAGGAGGACCAGCACGGTGAACACGACGACGGCCACCCTCAGCTGACTGCGCATCAGGGAGCGGACATAGGTGTGGCCGAGCGTGGTCTGCTCGTCGATCTCGGTACGCGGCCGGTAGTACCCGGAGGTCCTGCGGGTACGCCGGGGCGGACCCGTGACGACGACACGCCGTTCGGTGGGGTCCTGGGGCACGCCGTTGCCCCTCACCGGCCGGTGGTCCGGCGCATGAGCAGGTCCCGCAGCTCACGGGCGTGACGCCGGCTGACCTGGAGTTCGAGCGAGGCGACGAGGACGCTCACCGTGCCCGCGTCCAGGCGGAGTTCGTCGACATGACGCAGGGCGACGAGGTGGCGGCGGTGGATGCGGACGAACCCGCGCGTACGCCAGCGCTCCTCCAGGGTGGACAGCGGGATGCGGACGAGATGGCTGCCGTGGGCGGTGTGCAGGCGGGCGTAGTCCCCGTGCGCCTCCACGTGGGTGATGTCCTCGACCGGCACGAACCGCATCACACCGCCGAGCTCCACGGATATGTGGTCCGGGTCGGGTTCGTGCACGGGTATCAGCGGCGTGGCCTCCCTCAGTTCCGCGGCCCGGCGCACGGCCTCGGCGAGCCGTTCGCGGCGCACCGGCTTGAGGACGTAGTCGACCGCCTTGAGGTCGAAGGCCTGTACGGCGAATCCCTCGTGGGCGGTGACGAACACCACCAGTGGCGGCCGGGCGAACCCGGTCAGCAGCCGGGCCATCTCGAGGCCGTCGAGTCCCGGCATGTGGATGTCGAGGAAGACCACGTCGATCGCGTCGGGGCCGGCAGGCCCTGTTTCCAGGGCACGGTTGATACGGCGCAGCGCCTCCGTCGCGTCGCTCGCGCCCTCCACGCTCCCGATCCGCGGATCCGCGTGCAGCAGATACAACAACTCCTCGAGAGAGGGGCGTTCGTCGTCGACGGCGAGGGCGCGCAGCATGAACGTGGAGTGTAGGAGCATTCCGCACGTGTGGACATGTGCGCAGCATGGACGTTCTCGCTGGATACAGTGCCCGCATGAACAGCAGGCCAGCGCCGTTCGACGAGCTCGACCGGAAGATCGTCACCGCTCTGATGGCGAATGCCAGGACCAGTTTCGCCGAGATCGGCGCTGCCGTCGGCCTGTCGTCCACAGCGGTCAAGCGCCGGGTCGACCGGCTGCGCGAGACGGATGTGATCACCGGGTTCACGGCCACGGTCAAGCCGTCGGCGCTGGGCTGGCGCACGGAGGCGTACGTCGAGGTGTACTGCGAGGGCGCGGCGCCGCCCCGCAGGCTGGCGGAGGTCGTGCGCAACCATCCGGAGATCACGGCCGCCATGACTGTGACGGGCGGCGCGGACGCCTTGCTGCACGTGCGGGCGCGGGACGTGGAGCACTTCGAGGAGGTGCTGGAACGCATCCGCACGGAGCCGTTCATCCGGAAGACGATCAGCGTGATGGTACTGTCCCATCTGCTCCCGGAGAGCCCTGAGGCGGGCGCGAGCAACGTCGCCCCCGACAGCGCAGCAGACGTGCGCTGACCAGCCCGAAGACGCATCATTCATGCGTCGACGCGCAGCCATCCTTGCTTGTCGGCCATCCCCGCCGCTTCCTACCTTGGTCTCACCCAGTCAACGCCCCAGGAAGCGGAGGAACCCCTCTGTGCCCGACATCCGTGTGCCGCGGCGACGGCGCTTCCTCGTCTGCGAACCCAGACACTTCGCCGTGCAGTACGCGATCAATCCCTGGATGCATCCCGACCTGCAGGTGGACGTGGATCTGGCCCGGGACCAGTGGCAGTCGCTGATCCACGTCTATCGCGACCACGGCCACACCGTGGACACCTTGGAGCCGGTGCCCGGTCTCCCGGACATGGTGTTCGCCGCCAACTCCGCGGTCGTCGTCGACGGCCGCGTCTTCGGCTCCCTGTTCCACGCGCCCGAGCGGCGTCCCGAGTCCCTTCACTACGAGACGTGGTTCAAGGCGGCCGGCTACAGCGTCCATCGCCCCGAGTCCGTCTGCGAGGGCGAGGGCGACCTGGTGTGGACGGGCCGCTATGTGCTCGCCGGCACCGGATTCCGTACGACCCGCGAGGCGCATCGCGAGGTCCAGGAGTTCTTCGGGCACCCGGTGATCAGCCTGACCCTGGTCGACCCGTACTTCTACCACCTGGACACGGCGCTGTTCGTCCTCGACGACGACAACATCGCGTACTACCCCGAGGCGTTCTCCCCCGGCAGCCGCGAGGTCCTCGCCCGGCTGTACCCGGACGCGGTGCTCGCCACCCACGACGACGCCATGGCCTTCGGCCTCAACTCCGTCTCCGACGGACGCCATGTCTTCATCGCCCCGAAGGCCGAGGCGCTGGCCGCCCGGCTCACCGAGCACGGCTACGACCCCGTCCCCGTCGACCTGTCGGAGTTCCAGAAGGCCGGCGGCGGCATCAAGTGCTGCACTCAGGAGATCCGTCCATGACCGCACCCGCCCGTACCCGCTCGTCCGCCGAGCTGATCCGTGCCGAGGAGCCGGTCCTCGCGCACAACTACCACCCGCTTCCGGTGGTCGTCGCCCGCGCCGAGGGCGCCTGGGTCGAGGACGTCGAGGGCCGCCGTTACCTCGACATGCTCGCCGGCTACTCCGCCCTCAACTTCGGGCACCGCAATCCGGTGCTGATCGAGGCGGCTCACCGCCAGCTGGACCGGCTGACCCTCACCTCGCGCGCCTTCCACAACGATCAGCTCGCCGAGTTCGCCGAGTCCCTGGCCGCGCTCACCGGCCAGGACATGGTGCTGCCGATGAACACGGGCGCGGAGGCGGTGGAGAGCGCGGTCAAGGTGGCCCGCAAGTGGGCGTACGAGGTCAAGGGCGTCCCGGCCGACCGGGCGACGATCGTCGTGGCGTCCGGCAACTTCCACGGCCGCACGACGACGATCGTCAGCTTCTCCACGGACGAGACGGCACGCTCGGGCTTCGGCCCCTTCACACCGGGCTTCCGGATCGTTCCGTACAACGACCTGCCCGCGCTGGAGGCGGCGGTCGACGACACGACGGCGGCCGTGCTGATCGAGCCCATCCAGGGCGAGGCGGGCGTGGTCATCCCCGACGAGGGATACCTCGCGGGGGTGCGTGCCCTCACCAGCCGGGCGGGGTGCCTGTTCATCGCCGACGAGATCCAGTCGGGCCTCGGCCGCACCGGCCGCACGCTGGCCGTGGACCACGAAGGGGTCGTACCGGACGTCGTGCTGCTCGGCAAGGCGCTCGGCGGCGGCATCGTGCCGGTGTCCGCGGTGGTGGCGCGCCGGGACGTCCTCGGCGTGCTGCGGCCCGGGGAGCACGGCTCGACGTTCGGCGGGAACCCGCTGGCGGCGGCGGTGGGCTCCGCGGTGGTGGGCCTGCTCGAGGCGGGCGAGTTCCAGCGGCGGGCGGCCGAGCTCGGCGTGGTGCTGCGGGACGGGCTCGCCGCGCTCGTCGGCAAGGGCGTCGTCGGCTTCCGCGCCCGCGGGCTGTGGGCCGGTGTCGACGTCGACCCCGCGATCGGCACGGGCCGCGAGATCAGCGAGCGGCTCATGCGGGAGGGAATCCTGGTCAAGGACACCCACGGTTCCACGATCCGCCTGGCCCCGCCGCTGACGATCACCGACGCGGAGCTGCGGTCGGCCCTGGAGACGCTGGAGAAGGCGCTGGCCGCCTGACCCGACGCGGCGCCCCGGGCGGTACCCGACCGTCCCGGGCGCCGTGCCCGCGTACTGGCCCCGGGCGCGCCCATATCCCGTTGCGGCGCCCGGGACGGTTCCCCGACAGTGAGCGGATGACTCTCACCGTGCGCCCGGCCGCCCTCGACGACGTCACCGGCCTGTGCGAACTCCTGAACGCCGTCGATCTGGCCGAGATCGGGCGGCCGGAGACCGATCCGCACACCGTCGAGTCCGATCTGCGGCGTCCGGGGGTCGACCTCGCGCGGGACTCATGGGTCGGGGTCGACGGGGACGGCCGGTTCGTGGCCTACGGACTGCTGTGGGACGTGGCCCGAGGAGAGCGGATCGACGTCGACCTGTACACGCTTCCCGACGAGGACGCGGCGGGCCGGCGGCTGCTGGAGCTGATGGAGGACCGGGCGGCGCAGAAGGCCGCGGAGAACGGTGTCCCGAGCGCCGTGGTGCACCTGTACCTCAACTCCTCCCCCACCCTGGACACGACGCTGCTCGACGCCCGCGGCTGGCGGGTGATACGGCGGTTCAACGTGCTCACCGCCCCTTGTCGGCGGACGGGGACCCGCTGCCCGTGCCCGACCCGGTGACGGGCGTGACGCTGCGCGAGTGCCGCACGGACGCCGACCGCCGGCGTGTGCACGAACTGCTGGACGCCGCCTTCGCCGACCACTTCGAGTACCACCCGCGCCCCTACGAAGAGTGGCTGGCGAGTCTCGGCAGCGACCGGACCGACTGGTCACTGGTGTGGATCGCCTCCTTGGCCGGCCTCGGCGACGCGGGCGTCCTCATGGCGAGGAACGACGACACGAGCATGGGCTGGATCCGCCATCTCGGCGTCCTGGAGGCGGCCCGGGGCCGCGGGATCGGCAGCCACCTGCTACGGCACGCCTTCGGCGCCTTCGCGGCCCGTGGACGGGACACGGTGGGCCTAGGCGTCGACACGCAGAACACCTCCGAGGCGCTGCGGCTGTATATGCGCCACGGCATGACCCTGCACTACGCCGTGCACACCTGGCAGGTCGAACTGCCGGTCAGGGCCACAGCCCGGTGAGGTCGAGGGCCTCGGCGGGCGTCCGCGCACAAGCGACGCCGGGCAGATCCCGGCCGTCGGCGTCCACCGGACGCCAGCCGTCGCCGAGCTGCACCACCGGCACACCGCCCCGGCGCATCGCGAGCGCCAGCTCCGAGAAGGTCCCCCAGGATCCGCCGACCACGACGACGGCGTCCCCGCTGTGGACGATGACCGCGTTGCGCGCCTGCCCCATACCGGTGGCGATCGCGACACTCAGATCGGGCCCCGCACCCGTGCGATCGGCGCCCGGCAGCACTCCGACCACCAGACCGTCGCGGGACCGTGCGCCCGCCGCGACGGCCGCCATCACCCCGCCGTGCCCACCGCAGATCACCACCGCTCCGCGCTCGGCGAGCAGCCGGCCGAGCTCGTGCGCGAGGTCCCACTCCCGCTCGCCGCACCGCGCCGGCCCGCACACCGCCACCTGCACCGCCATGCCGGCCCACCTCCCGCGGGCACGTTACGCCCGGCGGACCGCCACGGCCCACAGCCTCACCGGGGCCCCGGTCCCGCAAGGTGCCGGGGTCGCCGAAGGTCCCCCGCGCGGGTGCATGGCCGCGTGTGTGAGGACCGCTCGGCGGTGAGGCCTCCCCCGGCCACGAGGAAAGCCGGGTGATTCTTCCACCATGACCTTTCAGAGTCCCGCCGAGCGCGGCGGTCCGCGGCGAGGCAGATTCGAGGAACTCGCGGAGAAAGTCTCCAATTTGACGAGCTCCCCGCTCTTCTTCCTGATCTGCCTGGCCCTGGTCGGCTTCTTCGTCTCGGCCCATGTGGCGAAGCTGCCGCTGGAGTGGCTCCTGCTCGCCGGGGAGTCCATGACGGCGGTCACGCTGCTCCTCCTCGCGCTGCTCAAGAACTCGGAGATGCGGGCCGAGCACGCCGTTCAGCGCAAGCTCGATGCCATCGCGCGAGCGCTTCTGGAAATGAACGATGGCAAAGACAGCCCCGCCATGGAACAGCTCAGGAAGTCGATCCGCATGGAGGAGGAGACATAAGGCGGCCCGTGCGCCCGGGACTCCGCCGATATGCAGGGGAATCCGACTCGTGCCAGGCTGAACGGGGGCGGAGTTGCGCCCCTGTCTCACCTCGTCGAGGAGTGAGCCGACATGACCGATCGGGAACATGACCGGTACGCGGATGAATCGGGCCACCTCAAGGACATGACAGAGGAGACCCTCGGCGCCCAGGAGCAGGAGCGCCAGGAACGTCAGCACCGGCAGGACGCGCGACGGCAGGACGGCCGCCGGACGGAGGAGAGGACGTTCTCCCTCGAGCAGGGGGACGACGAATACCGGTGACCTCCCGCTCCGCGACATCCACACGCTTCGTGCGGCCCGCCCCGGCGGGCCGCACGAAGCGTGTGCGGCCCGCCGATCTCACTGTCGGACCGTCAGAAACATCGCCAACGGGGCGAGTCCGGTCCGACGCGGTTCCGGCGGACCGCACCTGACCCTAGACTCCCCACGACAGTCCGGTTGAGCTGCTAGAACGCGGCGGTGGAGCCGATCCGCTGGAGTGAGGAGCACCCCTTGTTCTACTACCTGCTCAAGTACGTGGTTCTGGGACCCCTGCTGAGGCTGGCCTTCCGGCCGCGCATCGAAGGCCTGGAGCACGTACCGGCGGACGGTGCGGCCATCGTGGCCGGCAACCACCTCTCCTTCGCCGACCACTTCCTCATGCCCGCGATCCTGAAGCGTCGCATCACCTTCCTCGCGAAGGCCGAGTACTTCACCGGGCCGGGCATCAAGGGCCGCCTCACCGCCGCCTTCTTCCGCAGCGCCGGGCAGATCCCGGTGGACCGCTCCGGGAAGGACGCCGGGCAGGCCGCCATCCGCGAGGGCCTCGGTGTGCTGCACAAGGGCGAGCTGCTGGGCATCTACCCGGAGGGCACCCGCTCCCACGACGGCCGCCTCTACAAGGGCAAGGTGGGCGTCGCGGTGATGGCCCTCAAGGCCGGGGTCCCCGTGGTCCCCTGCGCGATGATCGGCACGTTCGAGGCCCAGCCGCCCGGACAGGTCATCCCCAACATCCACCCGGTGGTGATCCGTTTCGGCAAGCCGCTGGACTTCTCCCGGTACGCCGGCATGGAGAACGAGAAGGCCATCCTGCGCGCCGTCACCGACGAGATCATGTACGCCATCCTGTCGCTCTCCGAGCAGGAGTACGTCGACCGCTACGCAGCCGCGGTCAAGGCGGAAGAGGCCGAGGACACGGCGCAGAAGGCCGGCAGGTTCCCCCGGATGCCGCTGAGCTGACCGCGGCCCGCACCCCGGGACACCGCGCCCCCACGGCGAACAGGGGCGTTTGCGTGTCCGTTTTGGGCATTTAATTCTTATTGCGACACTAATGGCTATTTAAGTCATTGGGGCCTCTTGAGCTGAACTGCCGCTTAAGTACATCAAGAAAGCGGCATTACTGTTCCCTGAATCACGTCCATTCCCGCTTTGCACAGAACGTGATGCACTTCACTTACGAAGCTCGCTAGTGCTTTATCCGGTCCTTACTGCCCAGATTTCCCGGGGCAAAGGGGACCCTGCACTGCTCGGTCCCCACTAGCCTGCTTAGTAAGGAGGGTAATTGCTTAGTAATTTGCGGCGGCTAAGAATGACTCCGCCGCAGCGCGCCGCTAACCGAAATGCGGGGCTGTTTGTCGACGGGAATCGGCAGCTGCGGACAGGCAATCGCTAGAACGAGGTCCGCACCATGCCTATTCCTGCTTCTCACCGAAAGGCCCGGGTCCGGCGACTCGGGGGTCGAACCACCGTTGTCGGCATGTTCGCCCTGTGCTGCACGGCCGTGCTGAGCACCGTCCAGGCCAACGCCGCACCCGCCGCCAAGGCTGTGGCCGGGAACTCCGTGCCCACCCACACCGTCCAGTACGGCGACACCCTCTACCGGATCGCCCGCTCCGCGCACGTGGCGGGTGGCTGGCAGGCCCTCGCCGAGGCCAACAAGATCTCCAGCCCCTACACCCTCGTGCCCGGCCAGGTCCTGAACCTGTCCTCGTCCGGCGGCGACTCCGGCTCGTCCGCTGAGGCCTCCTCGACCACCTACACCGTCCAGCCGGGCGACACGCTGTACCGGATCGCCCGCACCTACCAGGTGCCGGGTGGCTGGGAGGCCCTCGCCGAGGCCAATGACATCTGGTCCCCCCGCCATCTCGCGGTCGGTCAGGTCCTGACCCTTCCCGACGGCTCGACCTCGCCCGACTCCGGCGACAGCGCGACCTCCACCCCCGCGAAGACCGCCACCCCCGCGAAGACCGCCACCCCGGCGAAGACCGCCACCCCCGTGAAGGCCGCCACCCCGGCCAAGACCTACGCCAACAACCTGGACGGCTGGATCCGTGAGTCGCTGGCCATCATGGCCCAGCACGGCATCCCGGGGTCCTACAACGGCATCTACCGCAACGTCATGCGTGAGTCCTCCGGCAACCCCAGGGCCATCAACCTGTGGGACTCCAACGCCGCCGCCGGCATCCCCTCCAAGGGCCTGCTGCAGACGATCCAGCCCACGTTCAACGCGTACCACGTGGCCGGAACCTCGTGGGACATCTACGACCCGGTCGCCAACATCACCGCCGCGTGCAACTACGCGTACCACCGCTACGGCTCGATCGACAACGTCAACGGTCCCTACTGACACTCCCCGCGGTGCCCCTGACGGCATCGCTCGGGGTACGACGAGGGGGCGGCCGGGATCCCGGCCGCCCCCTCGCGTTTTTGCCCCGTTACGGCTTCGGGGTGGCGTGCGGCGTGCACGTCACGTCGGAGCCGTCCGTCCTTCCGGTGAGCAGGTAGGTGTCCACCCGGTTGTTGATGCACGGGTTGACCAGACCGGTCACGCCGTGGGAGCCCGCGCCCTTCTCGATGATCAGGCGGGAACCCTTGAAGCGCTGGTGCAGTTCGACCGCGCCGTCGAACGGCGTCGCGGCGTCACGCGTGGACTGCACGATCAGTACGGTCGGCAGCCCCTTGCCGGTCTTCACGTTCACCGGGGTCTGCTGCTTGACCGGCCAGGTGGCGCACGGCAGGTTCAGCCATGCGTTGGCCCACGTCATGAACGGGTAGTCCTTGTGCAGCCGGCTGTTGTCCCGGTCCCACTTCTGCCAGCTCGTGGGCCACTTGGCGTCGGTGCACTCGACGGCCGTGTAGACCGCGTTGCCGTTCTCCGAGGAGATGTTGCCCGCCGTGTCCGACAGGTCGGGCGCGGCCGCGTCGACGAGCGCCTGGGTGTCACCGGCGACGTACTGGCTGAAGACGGTCGCGACCGGCACCCAGGAGGAGTCGTAGTACGGGGCGCTCTGGAAGAAGGAGATCAGCTCGGCCGGGCCGACGACGCCGCCGATCGGGTGCTTCTTCGCCGTGGCACGCAGCTGAAGCCACTTCGCCTGCACCGCGGCACGGGTGGTGCCCAGGTGGAAGGAGGCGTCGTTCGTCGCGACCCAGTCCTCCCAGTCCTTCCAGCGGCCCTCGAACGCGACGTCCTGGTCGAGGTTGGCCTCGTACCAGATCTTCTCGCGCGACGGGTTCACCACGCTGTCGACGATCATGCGGCGGACGTGGCCCGGGAACATCGTGCCGTAGACGGCGCCGATGTACGTCCCGTAGGAGACGCCCAGGTAGTTGAGCTTCTTCTCGCCCAGCCCGGCGCGGATGACATCCAGGTCGCGCACGGTGTTGGGCGTGGTCATCTGCTGCAGCATCGCGCGGCCGGTGCGCTCGAGGCATCCCTGCGCGTACTCACGGGCGAGCTTGCGCTGTGCCGACTTGTCCGCCTCGGTGTCGGGGACCGGGTCGGCCTTGGGCGCCTTGACGAACTCCTGCGGGTCCGCACACGAGATGGGCGCCGAGTGGCCGACACCGCGCGGGTCGAAGCCGACGAAGTCGTAGGCCTTCGCCACGTTGGCCCAGATCGGGTTCTTGCCGGTCACCCGGGTGGGGAAGCGCAGCCCCGAGCCGCCGGGCCCGCCCGGGTTGTAGACGAGGGCGCCCTGGCGCTCCTGCTTGGTGCCCGTGTTCCCGATACGGTCGACCGCGAGCTTGATCTGCTTGCCGTCCGGGTGGGCGTAGTCGAGTGGAACGGTGACCCAACCACACTGGATGGGCTTCACCAGACCCCAGTCGGCCGGACAGTCCTTCCAGTCGATCCCGGCCCTGGCCGCACGCGCCGCGGCGATCGCGGCGCCGCGTGCCTCCCGGTCCTGGCCGTGGCGCGTGTCGGCGGTGGCCGACGGTGCCGCCACGGCCCCGGCTATCAGCGTCGCCGTGACGAGCGCCCCCGCGGAAGCGAGCGCGGTGACCCGTCGCGTCGGTCTGAATCCCCTCAAGTGGGACCTCCCCCTCCAAGGTTTCCTATGGGTATGTGGATCCTTCCGTCTGTGAGGTCCCTGAGAACAGGGGTCACTTGACTTTCTTTGCCAATCCGATAAGCGGTATGTCACTCTCCGTTGAGCGGAGAAGAGGACTCAACTCAGGTCGCGCAACGCACCGTCCAGGACGTGTCTCAGGCGCAGCGCGTCGGGCGCGACCGCGGTGACGAGCACGGCGGGACCGGCGAGCGGGCACAGCGCGGCGCACTCGCCGAGCGGTCTCGCCGCGACCGGTGCGTCGACGAACTCCGGGCGGACCACGAGGAGTTGACCGAGAGCCCGATGGCCGGCCAGCACGGCCGGCCCGTCCCATCCGCCCGGGGCGCCGGGCCCGCAGGACAGCTCCTGGTCGAGCAGCGGCCGCCCGTCCAGACGTACGGCGAGCCGGCTGGTGAGCCGCCCCGGTTCCTCGCCGAAGCGGCCGAGGACCTGTTCCTCGCGGTACACGAGACGAGCGCCCGAGGCGAGCCGAATACGTGTGGTGACGGTCAGCTCACTGCCCCGCGCCGAGATCAGCTGCTCCGGCAGCCAGTGCAGCTCTGCCCCCGCGGCCACGTCCAGACGGACCTCGTAGCGGGCCTCCTCCTTGGTCTGCCCGGGCAGGGCGATGGTGGCGGCTGACGAGCCGAGGCGCAGCCGGGCGCCGTCCGCCGCCTTCGCCTCGACCGTGAAGCGGTCGCCGCCGAGCGGTCCGCTCATCGCACCGACGAGCAGGACGCGCGCCTCGTCCCCGCTCGCCCGGGTACGGCGCACTGCGAGCGGACCCTCGCCTTCGAGCACCGGCAGGGATGTGCCGCCCCGCCCGTCCCCCCGGGCCACGATCCGCGCGGCGGCCCGGACCCCCGTACTCACGCCGTCCATGCCGCCAGCCGCGCCCGCACCCAGTCGGCGACGGCGGTGACGCCCGCCTCGGTGCGCAGCGACTGGAACACGACCGGCAGCTGCGCCCGCTGCGCCTTCGCGTCGGCGGCCATCCGGGCGAGGTCGGAGCCGACGTAGGGTGCGAGGTCGGTCTTGTTGACGACGAGCAGATCGGCCGTGGTGACCCCGGGACCGCCCTTGCGTGGAATGTCGTCCCCGCCCGCGACGTCGATGACGAAGATCTGGGCATCGACGAGCCCCTTGGAGAACGTGGCCGTGAGGTTGTCGCCGCCGGACTCGACCAGGACGAGATCGAGCGGGCCGGTGTCGTCCTCAAGGTCCTCGACGGCCTCGAGGTTGGCGGAGATGTCGTCCCGGATGGCGGTGTGCGGGCAGGCCCCCGTCTCGACGGCGGCGATGCGCTCGGGCGGCAGTACGGCCTCACGCAGTAGGAACGCGGCGTCCTCCCGGGTGTAGATGTCGTTGGTGACGACACCGAGCGCCACTTCGTCGCGCAGGGCGCGGCACAGTGCGGCCACGGTCGCCGTCTTGCCCGAACCCACCGGGCCGCCGAGCCCGATCCGCAGGGCACGACGGGTGCCGTCCGGCCGTCGGGCGTCGGCGCCGACGGCCGACGGGCCGTCGTGCAGATGGTCGAGGTGCATGGTTGCTGCTCCTGTTCAGCCGGGGTCGGCCGGCATCGGCCGTCCGGCGCCCGGAGGCGGAACGGCAAGATCGGTGAAGGTCGGGGGCAGAGCCCGGGTCAGGACGCGAACAGACGTACAGGCCAGGCGGCATGCGCTTCGGCGCCGATCTCGAGGAGCGGGGCGGATGCCGCAGGCAGGGCGTCGGCCCCCTGGTCCAGCACCCGGTGCGCGGCTCGGACCGCCTGGTCGGCGACCCGGTCCACCTCGGACGCAAGCCGCGCCAGCACAGCTGTGGCCTCGAAGGGATCCAGGCTGAGCAACCGCACCGTCGCAGTTGCCGGTCCGCCGACGCACTCGTACGCCGCACAGTGCGCCGCGTCGGCCGCCCCGAGCCCGGCGGCACGTGCCACCAGCCCCAGCACGACGGGTTGGTGCGCCCCCTTGGGGAACTCCCGTGCCAGCGCGTCCAGTTCCGTGGCGGGCCAGGCCGGCCGGGCGGCCCGCAGCAGCTGCCGTCCCAGCCTGCGGGCGGCGGCACGCAGGGCGGGCGACGGGGACCGGGCGTCCGCGGCCGCGTCCAGGACGACGGGGTCCGCGCCGAGTGCGGCCGCCGCGGCCAGCGCGGCCGACACCAGCCCGGTCGTGTGCAGACGCCCTCTGCAGAACTCCTCCAGACTCGCGGCCCCGGTGACCCGCCCGGCGCGCACGGCCGCCTCCGCCCCGCCGGAGTGCGCGTGCCCGCCGGCGGGGAAGCGGCCGTCGGCCAGGACCAGAAGCGCTGCCCTGGACATCAGAAGAGGAAGTACCGCTGGGCCATGGGAAGTTCGGCGGCCGGCACCGCCTGGACCAGCTCCCCGTCGATGTGTACGGCGAAGCTGTCCGGGTCGACCCGCACGTGCGGACGTGCGTCGTTCTCGCGCATGTCCGCCTTGGTGACCCGCCGTGTCGACTCGATGGCCACGAACTTCTTGCCCAGCGTGAGCCGTTCGGGCAGTCCGTCCTCGATCGCCGACGGTGCCACGAAGTTGACCGAGTTCGACGCCGGAGCCCGCCCGATCGCCCCGTACATCGGCCGCGGCAGGATCGGCTGCGGCGTGGGGATGGACGCGTTGGCGTCGCCCATCTGGGCGTAGGCGATCTGGCCGCCCTTGATGACGAGGTGGGGCTTCACGCCGAAGAACGCCGGCTCCCACAGGACGAGGTCGGCGAGCTTGCCGGTCTCGACGGAACCGATCTGATGGGCGAGGCCCTGCGCGAGTGCCGGGTTGATGGTGTATTTGGCGACATAGCGACGCACCCGGTGATTGTCCGCGCGGTCGTCACCCGGGAGCGCGCCGCGCCGTCGCTTCATCACATGAGCCGTCTGCCAGGTCCGCATGATCACCTCACCGACCCGGCCCATGGCCTGGGAGTCGGAGGAGATGATCGAGATCGCGCCCAGATCATGAAGGATGTCCTCCGCGCCGATCGTGGACGGCCGGATCCTGGATTCGGCGAACGCCAGGTCCTCCGGCACCGCAGGGTTGAGGTGGTGGCACACCATCAGCATGTCGAGGTGCTCCTCGGCCGTGTTGACGGTGAACGGACGGGTCGGGTTCGTCGAACTGGGGAGCACGTGCGGCTCGGACACCACGGTCATGATGTCCGGAGCGTGGCCGCCGCCCGCCCCCTCCGTGTGGTACGCGTGTATGCCGCGCCCGTTGACGGCCGCGAGGGTGTCGCCCACGAATCCGGCCTCGTTGAGCGTGTCGGTGTGGATGGCCACCTGGACGCCGGTGCGCTCGGCGACGGTCAGGGCGGCATCGATGACGGCCGGCGTGGAGCCCCAGTCCTCGTGCAGTTTCAGCCCGAGCGCGCCGCCGCGGATCTGGGAGAGCATCGCCTCGTGCGAGACGGTGTTGCCCTTACCGAGGAGACCGAGGTTGACCGGGTACTGCTCCATCGCCTCCATCATCCGGGCCAAGTGCCAGGGACCGGGAGTGACCGTGGTCGCCTTCGAGCCCTCGGCGGGTCCCGTGCCGCCGCCGACGAGTGTGGTGACACCCGAAGCCAGCGCCTCTTCCGCCACCTGCGGGCAGATGAAATGGACATGGGCGTCGACGGCGCCCGCCGTGACGATCCGCCCGTTGCCCGCGATGATCTCCGTCTCGGGGCCGATCACCAGGTCCGGGTGCACTCCGTCCATCGTGTCCGGATTACCGGCCTTGCCGATGGCGCTGATCCGGCCGTCGCGGATGCCGATGTCGGCCTTGACGATCCCCCAGTGATCAATGACGACGGCACCCGTGACCACGGTGTCCGGGGTCCCGTCCGCACGCGTGGCGCGCGACTGCCCCATGGACTCACGGATGACCTTGCCGCCGCCGAACACGGCCTCGTCCCCGGCGAGTCCGGGCCCGCCCGAGCGGTCCTCCTCGATCTCGACGATCAGATCGGTGTCGGCGAGCCGGATGCGGTCCCCCGTGGTCGGCCCGAACAGATCGGCGTACGCGGCACGCGAGATCTCAGGCATCGAGGGCACCTCCGGTCTCTCCGCGCAGGCCGGGCACCACACGGGCGCCCCTGATCGGGACGAGTTCCACGTCGACGGGGATTCCGGGCTCGAAGCGCACCGCGGTCCCGGCCGCGATGTTCAGCCGTCTTCCGTGCGCGGCGGCGCGGTCGAACTCCAGGCCGGGGTTGGCCTCGGCGAAGTGGTAGTGGGATCCGACCTGGACGGGCCGGTCGGCGGCGTTGAGGACGGTGAGCCGGGTGACGTCGAGGCCCTCGTTGCAGAGCACGGGCTCGTCGGCGAACAGGATCTCTCCGGGAATCATGGCCGCTCCCTGCTCACACGATCGGGTCGTGGACGGTGACGAGTTTGGTGCCGTCGGGGAACGTGGCCTCCACCTGGACGTCGTGGACCATCTCCGGGATGCCCGCCATCACGTCGTCACGGGTGAGCAGCTTGCGTCCGGATGCCATGAGCTCGGCGACCGTTCGGCCGTCACGGGCGCCTTCCAGGATGTGCGACGTAATGAGCGCGACGGCCTCGGGGTGGTTGAGCTTCAGCCCCCGGGCCCGGCGTTTCTCGGCCACGTCGGCGGCCACATGGATCAGCAGCCTCTCTTGCTCGTGCGGGGTCAGTTGCAATGTCCCACCTCACAGTCCTCGCTTCGGACCCGGCGGGGCCCGGCTGCCGCGGCCATGGGGCAGGGCCCCTGACGGTGTGGAGGGGCACGTTAGTTGGATCGGGTTTCCACGACGTTAACCGAGCTGCGATCCCGCCCGGCCCACGGGCACCCGTCCCCGTACGGCCGTCCACGCCCGTGGAGGGCGCTCCGGCGTCTTTGCGGCCGTCGGGTCCTGGAGCCGATCCCGGCCGTCCCGGGAGCCGCACTCACATCGAACGGGGGTGCGAGAGACGGACCGTATACCGCACGACGGCCGTCGGCGCGACATGGGGCCGCACCGCCGACCGCACCCACCCCGCCCCGGCGGCTTGCGCGGGCACCGGATGCCGGCACCCTGGCGCCCTCACCGGTACGCCGTCAGGACGCGCTGTGCCCCCGGTGCTCGGCGGCGATACCGAAGCGATGCCGCTCGCGCGGGGCCGAGGAGACCTCACGGACGCTGGAGACCGAGGTGATCACCTGCTCCTCCTCGGCGTCCAGTGCGGCGAGCCGCTCCAGGTCGGCGGCGGAGACCAGGGCGACGAGAGGCTTGCCGTGCCGCGTCACGACGACACGCTCGCCGCCGTACACCACACGGTTGATCAGATCGGCGAGTTCAGCCCTGGCTTGCGTCACCGAAATCTCGTAGGCCATGTGGTCCAGCTTAGACGGAGGCGCTGACCGGCCCCTCCCGACGGAAGATCCCGTTCTGCCCCGAGGGGGACACCTGCCCGGAGCCCCGTCCGGCTGCAGGCATGAAAAGCCCGGCGGCCCGCCCCCGGATCCCGCGGCGGCGCCGTTTCGCTCTCAGCATGCTTTCCTCCCTCGGCCACGTACGTCCTGTACATTTTTTACAGAAGCGATCCCGAGGAGGCGCGTGCCATGAACCGACCGACCGCCCGCTCAGTCCTGCCCGAGTTCACCGAACGCACCGGCTATGGGCAGCGGACCCTCGATCCGTACGCAAAGCTGCTGGACGAGCGGATCGTGTTCCTGGGGGCGCCGGTCGACGACATCTCGGCCAGCGACGTGATGGCGCAGTTCATGCACCTCGAGTACCTGGACCCGGACCGGGACATCTCGCTGTACATCAACTCGCCCGGCGGCTCGTTCAGTGCGATGACCGCCGTCTACGACACGATGCAGTACGTCAGTTGTGACGTGGAGACCGTCTGCCTCGGCCAGGCCGCGTCCGCGGCGGCGGTTCTGCTCGCGGGAGGCACGCCCGGCAAGCGGTTCGCACTGCCGGGTGCGCGGATCCTGATCCACCAGCCGTCCCTGCCCGAGCCTGTCCAGGGTCAGGCCACCGATCTGGCCATCCAGGCCGCAGAGTTGACGCGTACCCGCAATCAACTGGAGGACATGCTCGTACGGCACACCGGCCAAAGCCCCGAGCGCATCGCGGCGGACATCGAGCGGGACAAGATCTTCGACGCGCCGGCGGCCGTGGAGTACGGACTGGTCGACGGCATCATCGCGAGCCGCAAGGCGTCCCGCACCGCGCCCGGCGCGAGGTGAGCGGCCGATGCTGCCCCCCGAAATTCCCCCATTGCCCGCACTCACCCGTGCCGAAGCCGAGTTGATCGACCGTTACCTCGATGTGGTCGATCTCCTCGGCCGCATCAACCCGGTGCACTCCGGTGACACCTACCGCGGTCTGCGGGCCGCCCAGGCCCTGGTGAGCAAGGCGTCGGCACTGCGGGAGGCACTGGCACTCATGCACCAGAGAGGGGAGAACGAGTTGCACGGCCCCACTCTCACCCGGGCGCTGCGGGTTCTGGACGGTGAACGCCGCGCCGCCCGCATCGCGGTGCCGCCCGGCGCGGACTGACGGAACGTGACCGTCGCGCAGTCGAGGGTGAGTTGCGGCGGTGGGGGCCGCCGCGCGGCGCTCTGGGGGACACCGACCGTCCAAGCGCGGTTCAAACGAACCAAATGGTGTACCCCTGGTTGGAGTAGGAGCGCCTCCTTCGGAGAGCCCGTGAAGATGGGCAACGCGCGTGACCTCAGGGCGGCATGAGACGCTCCGGTGCAGGTCGGGGCCTCACTCGTCCCCCCAACGGCTGCCGGTCGCGCGGCTGTCCAGCCGAACGAGTGAGTGGTGAGTAAACCCACAAACCCCCGATTTCGTTGTGATTTTCCGACGCCTGTACGTGAAGATCCCTTCCTGACGACAAGCCCCCGCCACCCGCGGCGGGGCGGTCCGGGCGGACGCCGAGTCCTGCCGCCGCCCGGACGACCGGTCGACAGGAGTGGATCGGCAGGAGTGGAGGACCCGGCAAGGCGGGCCGTCCGAGAGAGATCCGGACGGTCCTTGGGGTGAAGCCGCGTGAGCGGCCGGGCTACTTCGCCAGCCCGAATCCGACAGGTCATCCTTCACAGGCGGCTGACGAAGGGTTGCGCATGACTGCGCTCAATCGTGTCCCGTCGCTGTTGACCCGGGCCGGCACCGCCTCGGCCCTCACCCTCGCCGCCGTCGGCGGCAGCATCACCGTCCCCGGTCTCAGCACCGACGCGGCCGCCGCTTCCCTGGCGACGAAGGCTCTCCAGGTCGCGGCGGCGAAGAGGGGCGCCCCGTACCAGTACGGCGCCACCGGGCCACGTCGCTTCGACTGCTCGGGGCTCACGCTGTACGCGTTCAAGAAGGCGGGCAAGAAGCTGCCCCGCACGGCCGCGGCACAGTACAACAGGACGCACCACATCTCCGCCTCCCGGCGCAGGGCCGGAGACCTGGTGTTCTTCCACTCGGGTCGGAACGTCTACCACGTCGGCATCTACGCCGGGAAGGGAAGGATCTGGCATTCACCGAAGACCGGTGACGTCGTGAGGCTCCAGAAGCTCTGGACGAAGCGCGTCTGGTACGGCCGGGTCGGCTGACCCGTCCGGTGGGGTGGCGGCGCGACACGCCGCCACCCCACCCGCGCGTGAGACGGTCCGGAGCGGTTACTCGTTGACCATGGCCGACCGATCCCCTCACGACGAACGGAACGAGACGCCGCTGGAGCGCGCCGATCGGAACTTCGCCGAGCTGCTGCAGGAACTGCGCGTCATCCAGACGGGCGTGCAGATCCTCTTCGCCTTCCTGCTCACCCTGGCCTTCACCCAGCGCTTCCCGTCCCTCGACACCGCCCAGCGCACCACATACGTCTGCACCCTCCTGCTGTCCATGCTGGCCGCGGCGCTGTTCATGGCACCCGCCGCGCTGCACCGCACACTGTTCCAGCAGCACGCCAAGCAGGCCATCGTGCGGATCTCGTCCCGTCTGGCCGCAGCGGGACTGGTGGTCCTCACGCTCGCGTTCACCGGGTCGGTGCTGCTGGTGGTGGATGTGTCCCTCGGCCGCGCCGCCGGTGTCGCGGCCGCCGCGGGCACCTTCGTGGTCTGCGCCGGGCTGTGGCGGATCCTGCCCCGGCTGGTCCAGCGGGCCGTCGTCAGATCAGCAACGGCTCCAGAACGAGCAGCAGACCCAGAGCGGCCAGAGCACTCCCGGTGACCGCCTCCGACACTCGTGCCGTGCGCGGGCTGCGCAGCCACCTGCCGAGCCCGTCGACCAGTGATCAGCATGGCGCCGCGGCACCCGGCCAGGCGGGGCGTGGAGGCCGCCCTCGCCGCTGCCGGGGCCACGCCCTCGGTGGTGGTGGAGACACCGGGATACGCCGTGGTGTGCGCCCTGGTCAGTGCGGGACTCGGGGTGGCGGTGGTGCCGGAGATGGCGGCCAGGACCGCGGCGACACCGGTGGGGTCGCGTCACCTGGAACCGGGCTCCCTGCGCCGTACGATCTCGGTCGCCTACCGCACCGAGGAGGCGGCACCCGTGGCCGACGCCTTCCGGGCGCTTATGCGCGGCGCCTTCGGCCGCGCGGCCCGGCATGTCTGAGGAGGCGCCGCGCCGGGCCCTGCGGTCCGGTCCGGGCAAGGCCCACCGCCGCTTCAAGGTTCCTGCTGGCCGACGGCCGTGACCGACTGCACCGGTGCGGCCCACGGCAGTTCGATCGCCACCGTCTTGCCTCCCTCGCGGGTGGGCCGCACGGTCAGTCTGCCGCCGTGCTCCGCGGTCAGCCAGCGGATGATCACCATGCCGCGGCCGTTGTCCTGCTGCACGGCCGCGGGCAGTCGCTTGGGGAAGCGCGGATGGCTGTCGGTGACCCCGATGCGCAGTAATTCGTCCCGGTCGAGCATGATGTCGACCGTGAACGTGGGGGACTGACCGAGGGTGTGCTGCACCGCGTTGGTGGCGAGTTCGGAGACGATCAGGCGTACGGTGTCGGCGACTTCGGTGTCGCTCGGCAATCCCCATTCGGCGAGGACGTTCGAAACATATTGTCGGGCGGCGGAGACCGAGGCGGGATCGCTCGGCAGAGTGACGGATGCTTCCTGACGGTCTGCCATGGCGACGTCGTCCCTTTCCCTCGGGACCGGAGTCCGACACGGAGCGGTTGGTTCAGTAACGGTCCCGGACTTGGTGCTGCGCGCCACACTGCCATCACCAGGGCCCCATCGGGTGCGATCCCTCGAGATATGCATATATCTGTCGCCCGAAGCGGTGAACTCTCCGACGACCGACCGTATTTGGGTGTGTGTCGGGCGCATCCTCTACCGTCGCCGTGAAAACCGCGCGCCATGCGGAGGGAGTCGGCCCATGCAGTACGGACCAGCGGTGCGTCGTCGCAAACTCGGTACCGAATTACGGGCCCTGCGGACCGGGGCGGGGCTCACGAGTGGTGAGGCCGCGTCTCTCGTCGGCTGGCACCAGTCGAAGGTGAGCCGGATCGAGACCGGTTCCAGCGGTGTGAAACCGACCGACGTGCGTCTGCTGCTGGACGCGTACGGCGCCGAGGACCCCGAGCTGCGCGAACTGCTGCTCGTACTGGCCGGCTCCGAGGACGGCGGCGGGCGGCAGAACTGGTGGCACGCGTACCGCGGAGTGCTGCCGCCGACCTACCGCGACTTCATCAGCCTGGAGTCGCAGGCGAGCGGGATGCGCACGCTGGAGACCTCCGTGGTGCCGGGGCTGCTGCAGACGCCCGAGTACGCGCGCGCCGTCACCCGGGCCGCCGTGGGCGCGCTTCAGGATGCCGAACTGGACACCCTGGTGGAGGTGCGGCTGGCCCGCCAGGACGTACTGCGCGCGGATCCCCCGCTCGAGCTGTCCGCCGTGCTGGACGAGGCGGTGCTGCGCCGGGTGGTCGGGGGGCCGCAGGTGATGGCGCACCAGTTGCGGCGGCTCCGGGACGCGGCCCGACTGCCGCAGGTGCGGCTGCAGGTCCTGCCGTTCGCCGCCGGCGCACACATCGGCGTCACCGGTCCTTTCGTAATCTTCTCATTTCCGAGCAGATCTGATCTGGATGTCGTCGTTCTCGACCACTTGACGAGTAGCCTCTACCTCGAGCGGAAAGAAGACCTCCAGGCCTACAGCGAGGCCTTCGACGCCCTTCAGATCCACGCCCTTTCACCCGAGGAATCGTTGGATTACATCGCCGCGTTGGCCGGCGAAGCATAAGGAGGCACCATGTCAGCACTGCCTCGGCACATCGACGCCAGTACCTCCCTGCACGGCGTGCGATGGCTGCGCAGCAGCCGGAGTACGGGAATGAACAACTGCGTGGAGACCGCGCGGCCGACCGCCGGGCGCTGGACCGGACTTGTGGCCGTGCGCGACTCGAAGAACGTGACCGGCCCCGCCCTGCTGTTCACCCCCGACGCCTGGGAGGAGTTTCTGACCGGACTGAGCTGATCACCTTCGAAGCAACTCGGTCATATATCAGCCAACTTTCCGCTGATTTCCGAGTCACTTCCGTAGCGACTACTCCCTCACGACTGCGTACGACTCCCGGCGCACCACCCGTACGACACGCGACGCACGGCCGTTTCGCCGACTCACGGCCGCGTCTCGCCGATCACACGTACGGCGCGTCCGACCTGCTCATCGGTGAGGTCGGCGCGAGCGGTCAGTCGCAGCCGTGAAATCCCGTCGGGCACCGACGGTGGGCGGAAACAACCGACGGCGAGCCCCGCCGAGCGGCAGTCCGCCGCCCACCGTAGGGCCAGTTCGGGCGAGGGCGCCCGCACGGAGACCACGGCGGCGTCCGGCCGCACCGCCTCATGGCCCTCGGCCGTGAGGCGTGCGTACAGCGCCGCCGCCACCGCGCGGGCCCGTTGTGCACGCTCGGGCTCGCGGCGCAGCAGGCGCAGCGCCGCGAGCGCCGCGCCCGCCGCGGCCGGGGCGAGTCCGGTGTCGAAGATGAACGTCCGGGCCACGTTGACCAGATGGTCGATCACCCGCGCGGGCCCCAGGACGGCGCCGCCCTGGCTGCCCAGCGACTTCGACAGGGTCACGGTCACCACCACGTCGGGTGCGCCCGCGAGGCCCGCCGCGTGCGCGGCACCCCGCCCGCCGGCACCGAGCACCCCGAGTCCATGCGCGTCGTCGAGGATCAAACCGGCATCGAACTCACGGCAGACAGACGCCAGTTCGGCCAGGGGAGCCGCGTCGCCGTCGACCGAGAAAACGGTGTCGGAGACCGCGACGGCGGGACCGCGGTGGGTGTCGAGTGCCTTGCGGGTCGCCTGGGGATCGGCGTGCGCGACGACCTGGGTGGTGCCCCGCGCGAGCCGGCACCCGTCGATGAGCGAGGCATGGTTGCCCGCGTCGGAGACGATCAGGGAACCGTGCGGCGCGAGTGCGGTGACCGCCGCGAGGTTGGCGGCATATCCGGAGGAGAAGACAAGGGCCGACTCGAAACCGCAGAACTCCGCGAGCTCGCGCTCCAGATCGCCGTGCAGCTCGGTGGTTCCGGTGACGAGCCGGGAGCCGGTCGAGCCGCCGCCCCACACCCGGGCCGCCTCCGCCGCCGCCCCGGTGGTCTCCGAGTGGCGTGCCAGACCCAGATAGTCGTTGCTCGCCAGGTCGAGGAGCGGGGAGTCGGCGGCGCGGGGGCGCAGCGTGCGCACGAGTCCCGCCCGACGGCGTGCCCGGGCCTGCTCGTCGATCCAGCCGAACGCCATGGGTCCTCCGGGTCTTTTGTAGGCAGTGCACAGACACTAGCGGGACGACCAGCCGCCCAGGGTGTGGCAATACCCACACGTCGAACGGAGTCTGTTGTGCGAAGTCTCCTTGGCCCGGACCCCTCGGGTAGGACAGGATCGGCTTCCATGGACCTGCTGAACACGCTGGTGGACAAGGGGTTGCGGCGCGAGACGCCGACCCGCGAGGAGGCTCTGGCCGTCCTCGCCACTTCCGACGACGACGTGCTCGATGTGGTGGCCGCGGCCGGCAAGGTGCGCCGTCACTGGTTCGGCCGGCGGGTGAAACTCAACTATCTCGTCAACCTCAAGTCCGGCCTGTGCCCCGAGGACTGCTCCTACTGTTCCCAGCGGCTCGGATCGCAGGCCGGGATCCTCAAGTACACCTGGCTCAAGCCGGACGAGGCCTCCCGGGCCGCGGCGGCCGGTGTCGCGGGCGGGGCCAAACGGGTGTGCCTGGTGGCGAGCGGCCGCGGGCCCACCGACCGGGACGTGGACCGGGTCTCCGACACCATCAGGACCATCAAGGAGCAGAACGAGGGCGTCGAGGTGTGCGCCTGCCTCGGCCTGCTCTCCGACGGCCAGGCCGAACGGCTGCGCTCGGCCGGCGCCGACGCCTACAACCACAACCTCAACACGTCCGAGGCGACGTACGGGGACATCACCACCACCCACACCTACGCCGACCGTGTCGACACGGTCAACAAGGCGCACTCCGCCGGCCTGTCGGCCTGCTCGGGGCTGATCGCCGGTATGGGCGAGAGCGACGAGGACCTGGTCGACGTGGTTTTCGCGCTGCGGGAACTGGACCCCGACTCCGTTCCGGTGAACTTCCTGATCCCCTTCGAGGGCACCCCGCTCGCCAACGAGTGGAACCTCACCCCGCAGCGGTGTCTGCGGATCCTCGCGATGGTGCGGTTCGTGTGCCCCGATGTGGAGGTGCGTATCGCGGGCGGGCGCGAGGTCCATCTCCGTACACTCCAGCCGCTCGCCCTGCACCTGGCCAACTCCGTCTTCCTGGGCGACTACCTGACCAGCGAGGGCCAGGCGGGCCGGGCCGATCTGGAGATGATCGCGGACGCCGGGTTCGAGGTGGAGGGCACGGACCGGCTGACGCTGCCCGAGCATCGTCTGCCCGGTGGCTGCGGGTCCCACCACGGCGCCGGATGCGGAGCCCACGAAGGCGCGGGGTGCGAAGCCCACGAGGACGGTGTCGCCGGTGCTTCCGACTCCGCGCCGCAGGCCGGTGAGCCCCGCACCGATCTCGTCGCCGTCCGCCGCCGCGGCGCCGGAACGGATCTCGCGCCCAATGCCTGACCTGTCCGTGGACGAGCTGCTGGCGATCGACCGGCAGCACGTCTGGCACCCGTACGGTCCCATGCCCGGCCGGCAGGAGCCGCTCGTCGTGGAGTCGGCGAGCGGAGTGCGCCTGCGTCTGGCCGACGGCTCCGGCGAACTGGTCGACGGCATGTCGTCGTGGTGGTCGGCCATCCACGGCTACAGCCACCCGGTGCTGAACGAGGCCGTGCGCGAACAGCTGACGCGGATGAGCCATGTGATGTTCGGCGGGCTCACCCATGAGCCCGCCGTCCGGCTGGCGAAGCTCCTTGTCGACATGTCGCCCGATGGTCTCGAGCACGTCTTCCTCGCGGACTCCGGATCCGTCTCGGTCGAGGTCGCGGTCAAGATGTGCCTGCAGTACTGGCGTTCGCTCGGCCGCCCCGCCAAACAGCGGTTGATGACCTGGCGGGGCGGCTACCACGGCGACACCTGGCACCCGATGTCCGTGTGCGACCCCGAGGGCGGGATGCACGAGCTGTGGCGGGGCGTCCTGCCACGGCAGGTCTTCACCGAGGCACCGCCGGCCGCCTACGACGAGTCCTACGCCGACCTGTTGCGCGACACGATCGCCCGTCACGCCGACGAACTGGCCGCGGTGATCGTCGAGCCCGTGGTGCAGGGCGCCGGCGGCATGCGGTTCCACTCCCCCGCCTATCTGCGGGTGCTGCGCGAGGCGTGCGACGCGCACGACGTCCTGCTGGTGTTCGACGAGATCGCCACCGGGTTCGGCCGTACGGGCGCGCTGTTCGCCGCGGACCACGCGGCGGTGACCCCGGACGTGATGTGCGTGGGCAAGGCCCTGACCGGCGGCTACCTGACCCTGGCGGCGACGCTGTGCACCCCGCGGGTGGCCGACGGGATCTCCCGGGGAGAGGTGCCGGTGCTCGCGCACGGGCCCACCTTCATGGGAAACCCGTTGGCGGCCGCGGTGGCCTGTGCCTCGATCGAACTGCTGCTCGGCCAGGACTGGCACGCGGAGGTCAAACGGATCGAGACGGGTCTCACGGAGGGGCTCGCGGAGGCCGCGGCGGTGCCGGGCGTGCGTGACGTGCGGATCCTCGGCGCCATCGGGGTCGTACAGCTCGACCACGAGGTGGACATGGCGGCCGCCACCCGGGCGGCGGTGCGGGAGGGCGTCTGGCTGCGCCCGTTCCGCGACCTCGTCTACACGATGCCGCCCTATGTCACGGGGGACGCGGACGTGGCACGGATCGCGCGCGGGATGTGCGCGGCGGCACGGGAGGGCTGAGATGTCGGTTCTGGTGATCACGGGGACCGGCACCGAGGTCGGCAAGACCGTGACGACGGCTGCCGTGGCCGCGGCAGCCGTCGCCGCGGGACGGTCGGTGGCCGTCCTCAAGCCCGCACAGACGGGGGTACGACCCGACGAACGCGGAGACGCCGACGAGGTGGCCCGGCTCGCCGGCGCCGTGACGACCCGGGAACTGGCGCGCTATCCGGAGCCGTTGGCCCCGGCCACCGCGGCACGACGGGCGGGCATGCGGGCCGTGCGGCCGCACGACGTGGCCGAGGCGGCCTCCGAACTGGCCGCCGGACACGACCTCGTGCTCGTCGAGGGGGCCGGCGGACTGCTGGTGCGGTTCGACGACGAGGGCGGAACCCTGGCGGACGCGGCCCGGCTGCTGGCCGCACCGGTGCTCGTGGTCGCTGCGGCGGGCCTCGGCACACTGAACTCCACCGAGCTGACGGCACGTGAACTGCGTCAGCGGGGCCTCGAGCTGGCGGGCGTGGTCATCGGCAGCTGGCCCGTCGCGGCCGATCTCGCCTCACGGTGCAATCTCGCGGACCTGCCGGTGGTCACGGAGTCACCCCTGCTCGGTGCGCTGCCCGCCGGAGCGGGGGCGCATCCGCCGGCCGGTTTCCGCGCCGAGGCACCGGGGTGGCTGGCACCTCGGCTGGGCGGGACATGGGACGCGGGCGCGTTCACCTCGGAGTTCGCGTCATAGCGGGGCCGGCGTTCATGTCGCGCCACCAGGTGGCGGGCGCGATGCGGCACCGGTTCGCCCTTCGCCGCTGGAACGGGCGGGCGTGTGCCCCGTGTGTCCGGGGGAGAATCCCGGTATCGCCCGCCCTCCGGGAGGCCCGTCATGCCGCCTCGCCCAGCCCAGGACATCGTTCACCACCCGCTGTTCGCACGCTTCTACGCCCGCTGCAGCGTGGCCGCCGAACGCACCGTCGGCCCGCACCGGGACGAACTCCTCGCCGGTCTGTCGGGGCGGGTGATCGAGATCGGCGCGGGCAACGGTCTGAACTTCGCGCACTACCCGCGCACCGTGGCCGAGGTGGTCGCCATCGAACCGGAGCGTGCGCTGAGGCAGTTGGCGACCACCGCCGCCCTGCGCGCCGACGTGCCGGTGGACGTGGTGCCCGGCGCCGCGGAAGCCCTGCCGGTCAAGAGCGAGGCCTTCGACGCCGCCGTCGCCTCGCTGGTGCTGTGCAGCGTGCGGGACCTCGCGCGTGCGCTGACCGAGATACGACGGGTGCTTCGTCCGGGTGGGGAGCTGCGGTTCTTCGAACACGGCCGGGGCGGCGGGCGCATGATGACGGTGGTCCAGCGGACGCTGGACCGCACCGTGTGGCCGCGGCTCTTCGGCAACTGCCACGTCGGCCGGGACCCGATCGCCGCGATCAGGTCGGCCGGCTTCGAACCGGGCCCCTACCGCTGGGTGCTGGTTCCGGAGAAGGGGCTCCGGCTGCCTTCCTCGTACTGCGTCCTGGGCACGGCACGGCGGCCCGGCGCCGAGGAGTAGTCAAAGGCTCCACTGGCGCAGTTCCCGCGCGATGTCGTGCACCGACGCCTCACCGCCCTTGACCAGCCGGGCGAGGTCGCGCACCTGTTCCGCAGAGGTGACGACCTTGACGCCGCTGGCCGCCAGATAGCCATAGGCGACGGCGGAGGCGAACAGTGCGTTGGACCGCTCCAGCGCCGGGACATGCAGCAGGAGTTGGAGGAGGGCGGCGGCACGCGCGTAGGGGCTGTCGTAGACCGGGACGCCGAATATCTCCGCGTCGTGCCGGCTCACCGCGGCGACCAGCGCGCCCCAGTCGGTGACCTGCGGGTCGCCGGGTGTCTTCTGTTCTGCGACCATCAGCAGCCAGGCGAGGTCGATGGAGAGGTCGTTCAACGGTTCAGTGACGACCTTCGCTCCGGTGCGCGCCCGAACTCTCGCCCTGCGCGGCGCCGAACTCCTCCGCGAAGACCGACTCGTACTGCTTCATGAAGTCGGCGGCGGCCTCGACGAACGTATGACCGGCTTCTCCGGTGTCCTGCCGGACCAGCTCTTCTATGTACCGGTTGACGCTCATGCCGCGCTCCAGGGCACGCTCACGGGCGGCTCGGGCGGTGTCCTCGTCCACCCGCACGTTCAGCTGGGTCTTCGCCATACCTCGACGCTAGCGCGACTGTGCTAGCACCGGCAAGGGGGCGGCGGGTCTCCACCGCAGGGTGGAAGGTGTCCCTTACACCGGCCTCAGGGGCACGACCTTCGGTGGAGAGGCGTCTGGACTTCGGGGGGATACCGGGTGTGCGCCGCATCACACTACGCTCTGCGGATAGGGAGACCGGAACGTGGGGACGTCCACCAACGAGGAGGCGGTCTTGTCCACTGCTGCTGCCGAGCACGCCCGGGGCCGCTCGGAGGCGGACGGCACCGCCGCTCGCGCCCGGGGCCTGACGAAGGCGTACGGTTCGGGCGAGACGACGGTGCTCGCCCTCGACGCGGTCGACGTGGACATCGCACGCGGCCGCTTCACCGCCGTCATGGGGCCCTCGGGATCGGGGAAGTCCACGCTGATGCACTGCCTGGCCGGGCTCGACACCGTCTCGGCCGGACAGGTGTGGCTGGGCGACACCGAGATCACCGGGCTCAAGGACCGCGAGCTGACACGGCTGCGCCGGGACCGGATCGGATTCATGTTCCAGTCGTTCAATCTGATCCCGACCCTGAACGCGGCCGAGAACATCACGCTCCCCATGGACATCGCGGGTCAGAAGCCCGACGCGAAGTGGCTGGACCAGGTGATCGACACACTGGGGCTGCGGGACCGACTGAAACACCGCCCGGCACAGCTGTCGGGCGGGCAGCAGCAGCGTGTCGCCTGCGCAAGGGCACTCGCCTCACGCCCCGAACTGATCTTCGCGGACGAGCCGACGGGCAACCTCGACTCCCGAGCCGGGCTGGAGGTGCTCGGCTTTCTTCGGGAGGCGGTGGACGCACTGGGGCAGACCGTCGTCATGGTCACGCACGACCCCGGTGCGGCCGCCCACTCCGACCTCGTGCTCTTCCTGGCGGACGGGCGGATCGTGGACGAGATGGAGCGGCCCACGGCGGAGGCGGTGCTCGAACGGATGAAGCGGTTCGACACGATCCGGGCGGCCTTCGGCGACGCGTCCGGCCCCGGGGACTGAGTCCGCCGTGCTCAAGGCGACTCTGCGCAGCTTCCTCGCGCACAAGGGACGGCTCGCGCTCTCGGCGCTCGCCATCGTCCTGTCCGTGGCGTTCGTCGCCGGCAGCCTGATCTTCTCGGACACGGTCACCCGGACCTTCGACCGGTTGTTCGCCTCCACGGCGGCCGACGTGACGGTGAGTCCCAAGGAGGATCTGACCTCGCAGATCCCGTCCGGGGTGACGCCGACGCTTCCCGCCTCGCTCGCCGCGCGGATCGCCGGGGTCGACGGCGTCGCCGCCGCCCATGTGGACGCCTCGGTCACCAACCTCACGGTCGTCGACAGCAGGAACGACCCGGTGGGACCCACGACCGGCGCCCCCACCATCGCCAAGGACTGGTACGTCACCGAGCGCAGCCCGGTCGAACTCACCTCCGGACATGCGCCGCAGGGCCCCGGCGAGGCACTCCTGGACGCCGACACCGCCCGGCACAAGCACGTGGCGATCGGCGACACGCTCACGATCCTGGCCCGGCCCGGCTCGTTCAGGGTGCGGGTCGTCGGCATCGCCACCTTCACGACCACCAACCCCGGCGCCGCCCTGGTCTTCCTTGACACCCCGACCGCCCAGACCAGGCTGCTGGGCAGTCCCGATGCGGCCACGAGCATCGCGGTCGACGCGGCGCCCGGCGTCGGCGACGCCCGGCTCAAGCAGCGGATCGCGACCCGACTCGGCTCCCCCGCCTACGACCTGAAGACCGCGAGCGAACAGGCCAAGTCCGACACCGACCAACTCGGCGCGTTCCTGGACGTGATCAAGTACGTGATGCTGGGGTTCGCCGGCATCGCGGTGCTCGTGGGCGTGTTCCTCATCGTCAACACGTTCTCCATGCTCATCGCCCAGCGCACCCGCGAACTGGGACTGCTGCGCGCCCTGGGTGCCGACCGGCGGCAGGTGCGCCGGTCGGTGCTCACGGAGGCGCTGCTGCTCGGCGTGGTCGGCTCGACGCTGGGGCTGGCCGCGGGCATCGGGCTCGCCGCCGCGCTGATCCGGCTGATGAGCGCCTTCGGCATGAATCTGAAGTCCACCGAGATGGTGATCGGCTGGACGACCCCGGTCGCCGCATATGTGGTCGGGGTCGGGGTGACCTTCGTGGCCGCCTACCTCCCCGCGCGGCGCGCGGCGGGCGTGTCCCCCATGGCGGCCCTCGCCGACGCCGAGGTCGCCGGTGTCGGTCGGCCGCTCAAACTGCGCGCGGTGGCGGGAGCGATCGTCGGCGCGCTCGGTGTGGCCGCGCTGGCGGGGTGCGCCCGGGCGACGAAGACCGCGCCCGCGGCCTCCCTGCTTGGACTGGGGGTGGTCCTCACCCTCGTCGCGACCGTCATCGCGGGACCGCTGCTCGTGCGACCGGTGATCCGTGTGCTGGGCGGCGCCTTCCCGGCCCTGTTCGGTTCGGTCGGGCGGATGAGCCAGCGCAACGCCCTGCGCAACCCGCGGCGCACCGGCGCCACCGCGTCGGCACTGATGGTGGGACTCGCGCTGGTGGGCGGGATGTCGGTGGCCAGCGCATCCATGTCCACGTCGTTCGACCAGCAGATCGACAAGACGCTGGGCGCCGACTTCGTGGTGCAGAACAGCAACTTCCAGCCCTTCCCGCAGGAGATCACCGCACGGGTCCGCGCCACGGAGGGCGTGGGACTCGTGGTGCGCCAGCGATTCACGCCCGTCGCGGTGCGGCTGCCGGACGGCAAGCTCGTCGAGTCGACGGCCGCCGGCTACGACCCGCGGCTCGACGACGTCGCCCACATCACCTACACCCGGGGCGACACCGCCGCCGCGCTCGCGGACGGGTCGCTCGCGATGGACGGGAAGTTCGCGTCGAGTCACGGTGTCCGTGTCGGCAGCACGATCCCCGTCACGTTCCCGGCAGGGCGGCACGCCGATCTCATGGTCGGTGCGCTCACCGACCAGGGCGGGTCCGGCGGCTTCGGCACCCAGGGCGGGCTCTACCTCGGGATGGCGACGCTCCAGAAGTACGTTCCGGACGGGCAGGACTCGGGCCTGTACGTCAATGCCGCACCCGGCACCCCCAAGGACGAGTTGCGCTCCCGGCTGGAGAAGACCCTCGACCCGTACCCCCAGGTCCAGGTCCGCGACCAGGCCGACTACAAGAAGCTGGTGCACGACCAGATCGCCGTGCTGCTCTACCTCGTCTACGCCCTGCTCGGCCTGGCGATCGTCATCGCGGTGCTCGGGGTCGTCAACACCCTTGCCCTGTCGGTCGTCGAGCGCACCCGCGAGATCGGACTGCTGCGCGCGATCGGGCTATCCCGCAGGCAGCTGCGGCGGATGATCCGGCTGGAGTCGGTGGTGATCGCCGTGTTCGGTGCCGTGCTCGGACTGGCACTGGGGCTCGTGTGGGGTGTGTGCACCCAGCAGGTGCTCGCGTTGCAGGGGATGAGGGCCCTGGAGATCCCGTGGGGCACGATCGTCGCCGTGGTCGTGGGATCGGCGGTCGTGGGTGTGGTCGCGGCGCTGCTGCCCGCCCTGCGCGCGTCGCGCATGAATGTGCTGGCGGCGATCGCACACGAATGATGTACTCGGCACGCACTCAAGTCGCGTCCCGCTGAGGAGAGTTCATGCCGCGTCCGTTCCGCTTCGGCGTCAATCTGCTCGAGCCCGCACCGGCGGGTGAGTGGCGCGCCAAGTGCCGCCGGGCCGAGCAGCTGGGCTACGACGTGATCCTGGTCCCGGACCATCTCGGCCTGCCGGCGCCGTTCCCCGCCCTGGTGGCGGCCGCGGATGCCACCGAGCGCCCCAGGGTCGGCACGTTCGTGCTCAACACGGGGTTCTGGAATCCGGCGCTGCTCGCCCGGGAGGTGGCGACGACGGACGCACTGACGGGCGGCCGCCTCGAGCTGGGCCTCGGCACCGGTTACGTGCAGTCGGAGCACGAGGAGGCCGCACTGCCCTACGGTTCGCCCGGCGAGCGTGTGGATCACCTGCACCGGACGGTGCGCGAGCTGGACGAACTGCTCGGCGCGGAGACGCATCTGCCGCGGCCGGTGCAGAAGCCGCGCGTGCCACTGCTGATCGGTGCCAACGGAGACCGGATGCTGCGGATCACCGCGGAGCACGCCGACATCGCCGCGTTCACCGGGGCGCGCCCCGTCGCGGCGAGCACGACGGGACGCCTGGCACCGCTCTCGGCCGAGGAGCTCGACGCGCGCGTCGCCGTGTACCGGCGGCTGGCGGCCGGTCGCGAGGAGCCCGCCGAACTCAATCTGCTCATCCAGCTGGTGGCCGTCACCGACGACCCCGCGGGCACGGTCCGTCCGCTGCTGGAGCGCAACCCCGACCTGACCCTCGAGGGGGCTCTGGCGCTGCCCGTCGTCCTGGCCGGCCCCCTGGAGGAGATCGTCGAGCGGGTGCGGGCCCAGCGCGAACGCTTCGGGTTCTCGTATTTCACGGTTCTGGAGCCCTGCATGGAGGCGTTCGCGCCGGTGATCGAGTCCCTGCGCGGAAAGTAGCCGTCCGCATGCCGGAAATATCGCGTCCGCCGGATCCCTCCGTGATGGGATCTCCGCATGACCGATCTGCGGATACGCCCCGCGCGCCCCGAGGACCTGGACGCCGTGCTCGCCTTCTGGAAGACGGCCGCGGAGGGCACGAGCATCAGCGACGACCGGCACGGCGTGGAGGGCCTTGTCGCCCGCGATCCCGAGGCGCTGCTCCTGGCCGAGCACGCCGGCGCACTGGTCGGCACCGTGATCGCGGGCTTCGACGGCTGGCGCTGCCATCTGTACCGGCTCGCCGTGCATCCCGAGCGGCGACGCTCGGGCATCGCCTCCGCACTGCTGGCCGCCGCGGAGGAACGGTTCGTCCGGCTCGGCGGGCGCCGGGGCGACGCGATGGTCCTGCAGCGCAACACCACCGCCCATCAGGCATGGCGGTCGGCGGGGTACTCGCCCGAGGAACACTGGCGTCGCTGGGTGAAGCCCCTCACGGACTGAATGACTTTGCCGATCCTTTACCATGGATGCGTCGAGCCCTCCCCCGGACGGGTCAACTCGTCCCAGCATGGAAAGGTGTGAGCGTCCGCCGATGGGCGAGCCTCCCAGTATCCGACCTCGCGCGGTCTCCGCGTCCCTGGCCGATCATGGGACGGAGGTGACCCGATGACCGAAGTGCTCCTCCTGCTGGTGGCGGTACTGCTCTCACTCGCCTGCGGTGGGTTCGTCGCGGCGGAGTTCTCGCTCACCACGGTCGAACGCAGCGCCCTGGAGCATGCGGTCAGGCGCGGCGAGCGTGGCGCCACCGGTGCCCTCAAGGCCGTGCGGAGCCTGACGTTCCAGCTCTCCGGCGCCCAGCTCGGAATCACGGTCACCAACCTCGTGGTCGGCATGCTCGCGGAACCGTCGATCGCCAAGCTGCTCGCCGGCCCGCTCGGAGCCCTCGGACTGTCGCGCTCCGCGGCCACGTCCTTCGCCCTCGTGATCGGCACGGGCCTGTCGACCGTGTTCCTGATGGTGGTCGGCGAGCTGGTGCCCAAGAACTGGGCGATCTCCTCGCCGCTGGCCGTGGCCCGGCGCGTCGGTACGCCCCAGCGCTGGTTCAGCGCCGCCTTCCGCCCCTTCATCACCCATCTCAACAACACCGCGAACCACGTCGTACGCCGCTTCGGCCTCGAGCCTGCCGAGGAGCTCGCCTCCGCGCGCGGCCCCCAGGAACTGGTGGCGCTCGCGCGACACTCCGCCAAGGAGGGCGCGCTCGAGGCGGACACCGCCGAGCTGTTCGTCCGCACCCTCAACCTCGCCGACCTCACCGCCGAGAACGTGATGACGCCACGCGTCCAGGTCATGGCCCTCGAGGCGCAGGCGAGGTGCGAGGACGTGGCGAACGCGACCCGCGCGAGCGGTCTGTCGCGCTTCCCCGTCTACCGCGGGAACCTCGACTCGGTCGTCGGCATCGCACACATCAGGGACGTCGTGGCCGTACCCGCCGAGAAGCGGCAGCACTGCTCGGTCGCCCGGGTGATGCGGGAACCGCTCTTCGTCCCGGAGTCCCTCACCGTCGACAGGTTGCTCGACCGGCTCTCCGGAAAGAACACCATGGCCGTCGTCATCGACGAGTACGGCGGCACCGCCGGGGTCGTCACGCTGGAGGACATCGTCGAGGAGGTCGTCGGCGAGGTCCACGACGAGCACGACCCCCAGGAGGCGCCCGACCTTGCCCCGGCCGGCACAGACGACACCGGCCGCACGCTGTACCTGGCCGACGGTTCGGCCCGCACCGACCAGCTCGCCCGTGTGGGGCTGCGGGTGCCCGAAGGCCCGTACGAGACCCTCGCCGGACTCGTCGCCGCGGAGCTCGGCCGCATACCCGCAAAGGACGACCATGTGGACGTCTCCGGCTGGCGCCTGGACGTGGTGGACGCCTCCGGGCGCCGGGCCGCGCGCGTGCTCATGCACGCACCGGTCGTGGAGCGGGAGGGGGAGCCGTGACCGTCGTCCAGTTGCTGATCGGTCTGCTGACCCTCGTCGCGAACGCGTTCTTCGTGGGCGCCGAGTTCGCGCTGATCTCCGTGCGCCGCAGCCAGATCGAGCCCCATGTCGAGGCCGGCGACCGGCGCGCCCGCAGTGTGCTGTGGGGCCTGGAGCATGTGTCGGTGCTCCTGGCGGCCGCGCAGCTCGGCATCACCCTGTGCACCCTGGTCCTCGGTGTGGTCGCCGAACCCGCGATCGAGCACCTGCTGGAACCCGTCTTCCACGCGGTGGGCATCCCACCGGGAGCGGGCCGTGTGGTGTCGTTCGTGATCGCGCTGACCCTGGCGACCTATCTGCACATGCTCTTCGGCGAGATGGTGCCGAAGAACATCGCGCTCGCTGAGCCGGTGCGCCTTGCGCTGCTGCTGGGCCCGCCGCTCGTGGCACTGTCCCGGGCCCTGCGCCCGGTGATCTTCACCGTGAACACCTTCGCGAACACCCTGCTCACACTGCTGCGCGTGGAGACCAAGGACGAGGTCACCGCCACCTTCTCGGACGACGAGCTGGCACGGCTGGTCAAGGCCTCCACAGCCGCCGGGCTCATCGACGACCGCGCCCAGGAGCGACTGCACGACGCCCTGGAACTGGGCCGCCGGCCCGTGCGGGACGTGGTCGTCCCGCTGGAACGCGTCGTCTACACGCATGTGGGCGTCACCCCGGATCAGCTGGAGCGGCTCTCCGCCGAGTCCGGGTTCTCACGCTTCCCCGTCGTGGACGAGAACCGGCGGATCATCGGCTATCTGCACGTCAAGGACGCGCTGGACGCGACCGCGCCCGACGAGCCGTTCCGGCTGCGGGACATCCGTGCCGTCCCGCGGGTGCGGGAGGACACACCGCTCGACGACGTGCTCACCGCCATGCGCCGCAACCGCACGCACCTCGCGGCGGTCAACGGCGAGGACGGCCGGCTGGCCGGGCTGGTGACGATGGAGGACGTACTGCGGGAGCTGTTCGGACAGCCGCGGGAGCCTGGCACGGTCGGCTGACACCCCCTCCCCCCGACGGGCCGGGCCTGAGCCGTCGGGGGGTGCGGGGCGACCGACCGGCGGGTATGCGCGCGGGATACCATCAACGGCGCCATGCAGACGAACCCCATGTACACCAGCCTGGTCGCCGTCGGCGACTCCTTCACCGAGGGCATGTCGGACCTGCTGCCCGACGGCAACTACCGCGGCTGGGCCGATGTCCTCGCGGGCCGGATGGCCGCGCGGTCGCCCGGTTTCCGGTATGCCAACCTCGCCGTCCGCGGCAAGCTGATCAAGCAGATCGTCGACGAGCAGGTGGATGTGGCGGCCGCGATGCAGGCCGATGTGATCACCCTGGTCGGCGGGCTGAACGACACGCTGCGGCCCAGGTGCGACATGGGCCGGGTCCGAGGTCTGCTCACCGAGGCCGTGGAGCGGCTGGCCCCGTCGTGCAAGCAGCTGGTCCTGATGCGCAGCCCCGGCCGGCAGGGCCCGGTCCTCGAGCGCTTCCGGCCCCGCATGGAGGAGCTGTTCGCCTGCGTGGACGAGCTCGCGGAACGGCACGGTGCCGTCGTGGTCGACCTGTACGGGGCGGCATCGCTCTCCGATCCCCGGATGTGGGACGTGGACCGGCTGCACCTGACGGACGAGGGGCACCGCCGGGTGGCGGAGGCCGTATGGCAGACCCTCGGGTACGAGGGCGCGGACGCGGAGTGGCGCACGCCGCTGCCCCCGTCCGCCCCGCCGAACTGGCTCGCCCGCCGGACCGCGGACGTGCACTTCACCCGGCAGCATCTGCTGCCCTGGATAGGCCGCAGGCTGACCGGCCGCTCGTCCGGCGACGGCCTCCCGGCCAAGCGCCCGGACCTGCTGCCGTACGAGGGACCCGCCGCATAGGAACGGAACGCTTCGAAGGGGGTCGTGCATGACCACGACGGTGATCAACCTCAAGGGCCGCCTTCAGGAGTTCGGCCCCGCTCTGGCGGACGGCCCGGAGGACGTCGTCTACATCGGCCGACGCATGGTCAGGGGCGGCTGGAACCTCCCCGGGCACCCGCTGTACAACCCGTTCCAGCTCGACACCCCGCAGAAGAAGCGCGACGGGACACGGGCCGAGGTGATGGACAAGTACCGGGAGCATCTGAAGTCCCGCCCCGATCTGCTGGAGCTGGTGCCCGCACTGCGCGGCAGGACTCTGGCCTGCTGGTGCGCGCCCGAGGCGTGCCACGGTGACATCCTGGTGGAGATCGCGGACCGCACCGGGGGCCTCGGGCACGGGTCGTAGGAACCGCCCCGCGGGCGCCACCCGACTCCGCGGCGGCGGAGCCGTCCGCGGTGACGCGGGTCTCGTAGTTTCCGCCGAATCGGCCTATGGCGCTGGCCTGCACGAATCGCCAGTAGAATCGGTGCACGTGACTGCTGCGCCCGCAAAGCCCCGAATCCCGAACGTCCTCGCCGGACGCTACGCCTCCGCCGAGCTCGCCACGCTCTGGTCCCCCGAGCAGAAGGTGAAGCTGGAGCGGCAGCTCTGGCTCGCCGTGCTGCGGGCCCAGAAGGACCTGGGGATCGAGGTCCCCGACGCGGCGATCGCCGACTACGAGCGCGCTCTCGACCAGGTGGACCTCGCCTCGATCGCCGAGCGTGAGCGGGTCACGCGGCACGACGTGAAGGCGCGGATCGAGGAGTTCAACGCGCTGGCCGGTCACGAGCACGTGCACAAGGGCATGACCTCGCGCGATCTGACTGAGAACGTCGAGCAGCTGCAGATCAGGCTGTCGCTGGAGCTGATGCGCGATCGCACGGTGGCGGTACTGGCCCGCCTCGGCAAGCTGGCGGGTGAATACGGCGAGCTGGTCATGGCCGGTCGCTCCCACAACGTCGCCGCGCAGGCCACCACCCTCGGCAAGCGCTTCGCCACGGCGGCGGACGAGCTGCTGGTGGCCTTCGGCCGGGTCGAGGAACTGCTCGGCCGCTACCCGCTGCGCGGCGTCAAGGGACCCGTGGGCACCGCGCAGGACATGCTCGACCTGCTCGGCGGCGACGCGGCCAAGCTCGCCGAACTGGAGCGCCGGATCGCGCACCACCTGGGCTTCTCGCAGGCCTTCACCTCGGTCGGGCAGGTCTACCCGCGCTCGCTGGACTACGAGGTTGTCACCGCGCTGGTCCAGCTGGCGGCGGCCCCGTCGTCGCTGGCGAAGACGATCCGGCTGATGGCCGGGCACGAGCTGGTCACCGAGGGCTTCAAGCCGGGGCAGGTCGGCTCCTCCGCGATGCCGCACAAGATGAACACCCGCTCCTGCGAGCGTGTCAACGGCCTGATGGTCGTCCTGCGCGGCTACGCGTCGATGACCGGTGAGCTGGCGGGCGACCAGTGGAACGAGGGCGACGTCTCCTGCTCGGTGGTGCGCCGCGTGGCGCTGCCCGACGCGTTCTTCGCGCTGGACGGACTGCTCGAGACGTTCTTGACGGTGCTCGACGAGTTCGGTGCCTTCCCCGCGGTCGTCGCACGTGAGCTGGACCGCTATCTGCCGTTCCTCGCCACGACCAAGGTGCTGATGGCCTCGGTACGCGCTGGCGTCGGCCGGGAGGTCGCGCACGAGGCCATCAAGGAGAACGCCGTCGCCTGCGCCCTGGCCATGCGGGAGCAGGGCGCCGAGCGCAACGAACTGCTGGACAGGCTGGCCGCCGACAAGCGCATCCCGCTCGACCGCGACGCGTTGGACGCGCTCATGGCCGACAAGCTGTCCTTCACGGGCGCCGCGGCCGACCAGGTCGGTGCGCTCGTCGGCCGTGTCGACGAGATCGTGAAGCAGCACCCGGAGGCCGCCGGTTACACCCCGGGGGCGATCCTCTGACCCGGTTCACCCCGGCGGAACTGGAGGCCGCCCGCGACCGGCTGGTACCGGACGTGGTCGCGGACGGCCTCGCCGTTCTGTTCTGCGGCATCAACCCCGGTCTCATGACGGCGGCGACGGGCCATCACTTCGCCCGCCCCGGCAACCGCTTCTGGCCCGTACTGCACCTGTCCGGTTTCACCCCGCGGCTGTTCAAGCCGTCGGAACAGGCGGAGTTGCTGACGTACGGGCTCGGCATCACCAATGTGGTGGCGCGGGCGACCGCACGGGCGGACGAGCTGGACGCCGAGGAGTTCCGCGAGGGCGGGCGCGTCCTCGGCGCGAAGGTGGAGCGGCTGCGTCCGCAGTGGCTCGCGGTCGTCGGAGTGACCGCGTATCGGGCGGCCTTCGACGACCGCAGGGCCGTCGTCGGTCCGCAGGAGCGCACGATCGGGTCGAGCCGGATCTGGGTCCTGCCCAACCCCAGTGGCCTCAACGCGCATTGGACGGCAGCGACGATGGCGCAGGAGTACGGGCGGCTGCGCGAGGCCGCTGGGCGCTAGCGGATCAGGGCGGGTCCCGGTCCGTGACGGCGGCCAGCAGCCTTATCTCGTCCGCCCCGTCGCGCTCGGCCACGCCGAGGGCCACCCATCGGCCGGTGCCGTCCGGCCGCCACAGATACAGCTCGTCCACGAGGTCGCCGAGTGTCGCCCAGGGCTCCGGTATCTCCTCGCCGCGTGCCTTGCGGACGCCGACGGTCAGTGACCACCAGCGCAGTCCCTCCCCCCAACGGTCGTCCAGCCGCTGGGCGATGGCCTCCTTCCAGGCGTCGAGGTCCTCCGCCCAGCGCTCCCGCTCCGCGCCGTCACCCGTACCGACACCGGCGCTCACCGCCAACGGGGCGATGTGGAACCCCGGGCCCCCGAAGCCCACGTCCGACGCACCGCTCCGCGCCGGGAACTCCCGCGCGCGCAGCAGGTCGATCGTGGCCAGGTGCTGGTCGATGGTCATACGTCCAGTACAGCAGTCGTCACTGACAATTGGCGGGGAGTCAGCCACCTTGCGGGTTCCGTTCGTTCGGCTCCCCGATGGGTCGGGCGTCCTGGCGGCCGCGGCGTACGGCGGCACGGGCAAGGCGCGGGCCCCGGAGGCGGTGCGTCGGGCGTGGCACCGGCCGATCGGGAGGCGGAGGCGCGGCCGTTGGCACGCGGCCTGCCGGACCCGCAGACGGCCGCACATCCGGTTGTCGGCACGGAGCCGGTGAAGCCGTAGCAGGCGCGTGAAAACGCCGTCGGTGGCCCGCGACCGCACGCAGGCCGTGATCTCGGTCCACGGGTCCGCCTTCGTCGTACCGGGCTGATACGACCGTGGCCGCGGGCCCGGCTCGCCCGTGATGTGCGGCGTGCCCGGAAGGTCGCTCCGCTCGTTTGGTGCCTGGCCCTCGCGGGTGTGCGCGACGCCGAGTACGATCCGCCCAACACGCGCACGAGCTGGGAGGACGGACGTTGGGGCGGCTGACCGGCGGGGACCCCTCTCTGCTGAGAAGGATCAACTCGGCGGTGGTGCTGCATGCGCTGCGCGCCACGGACCGCGCGACCCTCACCGAGATCACACGGGTGACGGGGCTCTCCCGGCCGACCGTGGAGGGCGTCGTCGAGGGTCTGATCGAGGGCGGGCTGGTGGTGGAACAGGCGGCCGAGGAGGGCGCCGCCCGGCGTCAGGGACGGCCCGCGCGGACCTTCCGCTTCCGGGCGGAGGCAGGCCATCTGCTGGGCATCGACGTGGGCGCGCACCGGGTGACCTCGGTCCTCGCCGATCTCGACGGCCGGGAGCTCGGCACCCTGTCCAAGGAGATCTCCGAGACGGCGCCGGCTGACGAACGCCTGGAGCGGCTGCGGAGCACGGTGGCCGAGCTGCTGCGCCGGGCGGGCGTGGCGCGCGACTCGCTGCGCGCGGTCGGCGTGGGCAGTCCCGGGATCGTGGAGGCCGACGGGACCGTCCGGCTCGGCACGGCGCTGCCCGGGTGGACCGGGTTGAAGCTCGGCGATCGGCTCAGCCGTTCATTCAAGTGCCCGGTGCTGGTCGAGAACGACGCCAACGCGGCGACCGTCGCGGAGCATTGGAAGGGTGCGGCCACCGAGTCCGACGACATCGTGTTCGTGCTGGCCGGGCTGAGTCCGGGCGCCGGTGCGCTCATCGGCGGCCGGCTGCACCGCGGCTTCGGCGGGGCGGCCGGCGAGATCGGGGCGCTGCACCTGCTGGGCCGCGAGGCGACTCCGGAGACACTGCTGTCGACCACGGACCAGCCGCTGCATCCGCTGGACGAGCAACAGGTCGCGGACGTCTTCGCGCTCGCCAGGGAGGGCGACCAGCGCGCCCGCGCCGCCGTGGACCGCTTCATACAGCGGCTCGTGCACGACGTGGCGGCGCTCGTCCTGGCACTCGACCCCGAACTGGTCGTCATCGGCGGCTGGGCGGCGGGTCTGGACGGCGTGCTCGCCCCGCTGCGGAACGAGCTGGCCCGCTACTGCCTGCGCCCCCCGAAGGTCACCCTTTCGCAGCTGGGCGAGGCCGCCGTGGCGACCGGAGCACTACGGCTGGCGCTCGACCACGTGGAGGAGCAGTTGTTCGCGGTGGAGGGCACCGTGACGGCACGGCGCTGAGCCAGGCCGCGTGGCCGCACGGCGCGCTTACGACGTCGCGCCCCGGACCGATGGGTCCGGGGCGCGACGTCGTACGCAGGCCCTGGGAGGGCCGGTGGACCGTGGTGGGGTCACGGGCACCGGGCGGGGCGGTCAGGAGGCGCGGCGCTCCGGGTCGTGGTGGATCTCCACACCGCCGGTGGCTCCGAAGGTCAGGCGGCAGGTGTCCGCACGGTAGGTGGCGACGGAGACCGCCGCGGTGCGTGCGTCCGCGTAGAAGCGGGTGGTGACGACGAGGACGGGGGCACCGGGCAGCCGGTCGAGCTCCCTCGCGTCCTCGGCACTGACCGAACCCAGCTCCACGGACTGCTCCTGGCCCTCGAACTCGAGGTGCTGCAGCTCCCGGAGCAGCGCACGCGCCCGCGCCGGGCCCGAAGGTGCGTCTATCGCGGAGAGGTCGGGCACCGAGGACTCGGGGACGTAGATCAGCTCGGCCGCGACGGGCTGCCCGTGGCTGACCCGGGAACGGCGCACCGTGTGCACGTCCTCGTCACGGTCGGTCTCCAGGAGGTCCGCCACGGCGGGGGGCGCGACCGCCAGGGTGCAGTCGGTGGGCTTCCAGGCGTCGTCCGCCGCACCCGGCCAGGTGTGCTGCTCGGAGCCCACGGCCACGCCCATGCGGGGCGGTGCGACGGTGGTGCCCACACCGCGGCGGCGCTGCAGCCGGCCCTCCAGTTCGAGCTGTTCGAGCGCCTGGCGGAGGGTGGCGCGGGCGACTCCGAAGCGGGCCGCGAGGTCCCGCTCGTTGGGCAGGATCTCGCCCACGGAGAACTCGGAGTCGAGCGCTTCGGTGAGTACGGTCTTGAGGTGCCAGTACTTAGGCTCCGGCACCGTTTCCAGCTGCGTGGTCCCCACCCTGTCCTCCGCAATCGCCGTGGCGCGCCGGCGTTTAAGCGCCCTTGTTTATTAAAGGTTGTTGCACTTCTCTGCGACCATAGGGCGGCCCCCACCCTTGGTCAAGACCAATCCTCGATCCCTTACGCACCGCATAGGGTCCGCACCGCAGAGCGTTCACACGGCGTTCGCGATGGACGCCGCCGGTGACATGACAGCGCGACCCCGGTTCGGAAGACGTTCATGAAGCGGGGCTACGGGTCCGTCCGTACCACGGCTAGCCGACGGACAGGGATCCCAGCTTGTCCGGGTTGCGCATGATGTAGATGCACTGGATGAGCCCGTCCACGACGTCCACCTGGAGGACGGTGTCCGGCTTGCCGCCCGAAAGGACGAGCAGGGCCGTGCCACCGTTGAGCTCCGGGAATCGGAACGACACGTCCTCGATGCCCTTGGCGGCCACACCGGCCATGAACCTGGCGACCTTGTCGGCGCTCTCCAGGACCCGCAGCGGCGCCTTGGTGCGGCCCCCGCTGTCCCCGACCAGACGGACGTCCGGGGCCAGCAGCCGCAGCAGCCCGTCCAGATCGCCCTCGACCGACGCGGCGAGGAACCGCTCGGTCAGATCGCGCCGTTCGGCCTGGTCGACTTCGTAGCGCGGCCGCCGCTCGTCGACGTGCCTGCGGGCCCGGATGGCGAGTTGGCGCACCGCGGCCTCACTGCGGTCCAGGGTGGCGGCGATGTCCGCGAAGGGGTAGCCGAAGGCCTCCCTGAGCACGAACACCGCACGCTCCAGCGGTGACAGGGACTCCAGGACGACCAGGACGGCGAGCGAGACGGAGTCGGTGAGTACGGCCCGCTCCGCCGTGTCCGGCACGGCGTCGCCGAAGTCGGTGGCATACGGCTCGGGCAGCCAGGGACCGACGTAGGACTCCTTGCGTGCCTGGGCCTGACGCAACCGGTCGACCGCCAGCCGGGTCGTGATGCGCACCAGGTAGCCGCGCGGCGCGCGCACGGCGTCGCGGTCGGCGCGGGACCAGCGCAGCCACGCCTCCTGGACCACGTCCTCGGCGTCACTCACCCGGCCGAGCATGCGATAGGCGACACCCATCAGTACGGGGCGATGCTCTTCGAAAACCTCGGTCGCGGCGTCGGTGGTCACCGCTCCATCCCATCCGACCCGCTCCGCCCTGTCCAGGTGACGCAACTGTCGGACACGACACAGTCAACGGGCCGCCGCGCGGCAGGGGTTCACCCCGATCGGGGGCTACCCGCCGGTAGCAGTTGCTGACAGGCTGTCTAGGTCAACGTTCTCCGGCGTGTATCGGACGAGGAGCAGCAGTATGCCCGCCACGGTCTCCTTCAGCGTCACCTCTCCGCACGGCCCGCGGACCGTGACCGTCTCCTATGCACGCGTGGGATCCGGCGAACCCTTGCTCCTGCTGCACGGGATCGGCCATCACCGTCAGGCCTGGGACCCGGTGGTGGACATCCTGGCGACCGAACGCGACGTGATCGCCGTCGACCTCCCCGGCTTCGGTGCGTCCCCGGCCCTGCCGGACGGACTCGCGTACGACCTCTCGACCGTGGTGCCCGCGCTCGGTTCGCTGTGCCGGGCGCTCGACGTCGACCGTCCGCACGTTGCGGGCAATTCCCTGGGGGGTCTGCTGGCCCTGGAACTGGGTCGCGAGAAGCTCGCACGGTCCGTCACCGCCTTCTCCCCGGCCGGGTTCTGGACCCCGGCGGAGCGGCGGTACGCGTTCGCGGTTCTGCTCGCCATGCGCCACACGGCGCAGCGGATCCCGCTGCCGGTCGTGGAGCGGCTGTCGCGCACGGCGGCCGGCCGCACCGTGCTCACCAGTTCCATCTACGCCCGCCCCGGCCGCCGTTCACCCGAGGCCGTGGTAGCCGAGACGCTGGCGCTGGCCGGCGCCGAGGGTTTTGCCGCCACGCTCCGGGCGGGCGCCTCCGTCCGGTTCACCCAGGACCTGCCCGGTCTGCCCGTCACCGTGGCGTGGGGCACCAAGGACCGTCTCCTGGTGCGCCGTCAGGGTGTCCGCGCCAAGCAGATCATCCCCAGGGCCCGGCTCGTGCGACTGCCCGGCTGCGGGCACGTGCCGATGAACGACGATCCGGCACTGGTGGCGCGGGTCATCCTGGACGGCAGCCGCTGACCGTACCGGTCCGCGTGCCGCACGGTCGCGCGACTGGTGCGCCGCCCCCGACACGCCTGCTCCCAAGGCGACTCGGGCTGCCGCGGGCGCCCTCGGGGACACCTGTGCGGACCCCTGACGAGCGCCGTGCGCACCGCCGTCCTTCACCTGCTCGGGACGCCTCACGCACTCTGTGGTCCCCGTGTCACGGCGGTCAGTTGTTCATGTGCGGTTTCCATGTGCGCTGCGGCACACGAGTAGTTGTGGCAGTGCCCATCGCCCGGAACCGAACCTGGAGGCGCTTCATGTCACACCGTCCCACGCCCGGTCGCCGCAGCGTGCTGCGCGGCTCCCTGGCCGCCTCGGCGGCCCTGACCCTGCCCGCCGCGCTCGGCGCGGCACCGGCGTTCGCCCTGTCGGGACGCCCGAAGGCAGGATGGGGTGTCCAGACCGGTGACGTGACCGCGGACTCCGGTCTCGTCTGGGTGCGCTCCGACCGCCCGGCCCGGATGATCGTCGAGACCGCCGCGACCGAGTCGTTCCGCAATCCGCGCAGATGGCACGGCCCGCTGCTGGGCGCCGGCACCGACTTCACGGGCACCACACGGCTGCACGGGCTGCCCGCGGGTGAACAGATCCACTACCGCGTGCTGCTGGCGGATCCGGACGACCCGCGCCGCACCGGCGAACCCGTCAGGGGCACCTTCCGCACGACGCCGCTCGGGCGCCGCCAAGGAGTGCGCTTCCTGTGGTCGGGCGACCTGGCGGGCCAGGGCTGGGGCATCAACCCCGACCTCGGCGGCTACACCATCTACAAGGCGATGGCGAAGCTCGAACCCGACTTCTTCCTGTGCAGCGGCGACAACATCTACGCCGACGGCCCTCTCTCCGCCACCCAGGCCCTGCCCGACGGCAGCGCCTGGCGGAACATCACCACCGAGGAGAAGTCCAAGGTGGCCGAGACCCTGGCCGAGTACCGCGGCAACTTCCGCTACAACCTGCTGGACGAGAACCTCAGGCGGTTCAACGCCCAGGTGCCGTCGATCATCCAGTGGGACGACCACGAGGTCCGAAACAACTGGTACCCGGGCGAGGTCATCACCTCCGCGGACCCCCGCTACACCGAGAAGAGCATCGACGTGCTCGCGGCCCGCGCCCGGCGCGCGTTCAGCGAGTACTTCCCCCTCTCGACGCTCCAGCCGCAGGACCGCCACGGCCGCGTGTACCGGGTCATGCGGCACGGTCCGCTGCTCGATGTCTTCGTCCTGGACATGCGCACCTACCGCAACGCCAACTCGCCCGACGACCAGGCCGTCGACCCGCAGGGCATCCTCGGGACCGAGCAGTTGGAGTGGCTCAAGCGGGAGCTGTCCCGGTCCCGCGCGGTGTGGAAGGTGATCGCCGCGGACATGCCCATCGGGCTCGTCGTGCCGGACACCACGGAGGGCCTGCCGAACATCGAGGCGGTGGCGCAGGGCGACCCGGGCGCGCCGCTCGGCCGCGAACTGCAGATCGCCGAACTGCTTCGCTTCATCAAGCACCGGCGGATCACCGGCACGGTGTGGCTGACCGCGGACGTCCACCACACCTCGGCGCAGCACTACCACCCCTCGCGTGCCGCGTTCACCGACTTCGAGCCCTTCTGGGAGTTCGTGTCCGGGCCGCTCAACGCCGGTGCCTTCCCGGCGAGCGCACTCGACGGCACATTCGGCCCCGAGCGGGTGTTCGTGAAGGCACCCACGGACTCGAACGTCTCCCCGGCAGGCGGCTTCCAGTTCTTCGGCGAGGTCGACATCGACGGGGGCAGCGGGGAACTGACCGTCCGGCTGCGTGAGCAGGACGGCACCGTGCTGTTCACCCAGGTGTTGCAGCCGGGCCGCGTGGGTCAGTAACTCTCCCCTGTCGAAGGCGACTTGAGGGAGCGAGCCGCGGAGCGGCGGAGACGCCGCACCGCGGCTGCCGGTTCCACGTTCGGCCGCCGGCTCGCGTACCCTCGGTCACCGCGCCGCGCACCGGAGTCATCCCCCGGTGCGCGGCTTGCGGGCGGACACACTGCCGCGGGGACCTGTGTTCCATGCCATGACCAAGAGAACAACAAAAAGGACAGAAGCATACTTTACCCATCAGACACACAACGTTCGTGATCACGCAACACCCTTCCTTCACAGTGATTGCATGACTCCAGACATGTCTGATGTGAGGCGAGCCAGGCACGGCCGCCCCGTGCACCACTGGCGACGGGACGTCATCGAGCTCGCCGCCCTGTTCACCGCGGTCGCGGTCGCCGACGCGGTAGCCAACCTCGTCGGGCACGGACCCGACGGACCCGCTCTCCTCGGCCTGTCCGCGGCGGCCCTGGTCGCGACGGCCGGATTCCACACATGGTGGGCACGCCGCCACGGTCATGCACCGCCCGTGAGCGATACCGGCGCCCGGCCCCCCGCCATGGAGCGGCAGGCCGGGCCGTCCGGGACCGACACGGCCGCAACCTCCACCGCGCTGTGGCGGATGCGGACGACGGTGCGCGACGAACCGGGCTCGCTGGCCAGCCTGTGCACGGCGCTGGCCTCCCTCCGGATCGACATCCTCAGTCTGCAGACGCACCCGCTGGCACAGGGCACGGTCGACGAGTTCCTGCTGCGGGCCCCGGCGGAGCTGGAAGCGACCGGCATCACGCGGGTCGTCGCGTCGGCGGGCGGTACCGGCACCTGGATCGAGCGGGCCGACGCGCACGACCTGGTCGACGCCCCGACCCGGGTACTGGGACTGGCCACACGCACCGCGCTGGACGCGGCCGAACTCCCACTGGCGTTGCGGCAGTTGCTCGGACGCTGCACCATCCGCTCGCTGCCTGCCGTTTCCCCCGCCTCCGGCCGCGCGGAGGACGACGTCCCCGTCGAGGGAATCCTCGAGGACACGGTGATGCGGCTGCGCGCGCCGGAGGGAGGGGTGATCACGGTGGAGCGGCCGTATCTGCCGTTCACGCCCACGGAGTTCGCGCGGGCGCGGGCGCTGGTCGAGCTGGACGCCCGGCTCGGACCGCGCATCCCCCGCAGCCAGGACGTGCTCACGCTGCCCGAGGGCAAGTCCATCACCGTACGGCGGGCCGACGCCTCGGACCTCCAGGCGGCGAAGGAGATGCACGAGCGGTGCTCGGCGCGCACGCTCGGCATGCGCTACCACGGGCCGGTCGGGGACGCGGACCGCTACCTCAGGCACCTGCTCAGCCCGCGGTTCGGCCGGACCCTCGCGGTGCAGACGACGTCGGGCCGCATCGTGGGCCTCGGACACCTGCTGTGGGACGGCGACGAGACGGAGGTCGCGCTGCTCGTCGAGGACGCCTGGCAGCGGCGCGGCATCGGCACCGAACTCCTCGGCCGGCTGGTGACGATGGCGGTCGAGGCGGGCTGCGAGAACGTCTACGCGGTCACCCAGGCGTCCAACACCGGCATGGTCGCCGCGATGCGCGGTCTCGGACTGCCCCTCGACTACCAGATCGATGAGGGCACCCTCGTCATCACCGCCCGGCTGGACGCGACCCCCGTGGCCTCGCGTCTGCCGTACGGAGAGGCGGGCGGGTCGCACGGTGCGCGGGGCGCACGCGACTGACCGTCCCGCGCCCCCGGCGCACACGACCCACCGAACGGCCCGGCGCGATCCGCCGGGCCGTTCGCCGTGCGGGGTCCGGGCGGCCGCGGACGGCACCCGTACGCCGCAGCCGGCTACCGGCCCACGGCCTCCTGCCACCGCGCCGGGGCCGGACCCCGCTCCGCCCCCAACGCCGTGTCCAGATCGGCCCACAGGTCCTCGACGTCCTCCAGGCCCACCGACAACCGCAGCAGCCGGTCGCTCACCCCGGCGTCCCGGCGGTCCGTCGCGTCGACGATGCGGTGGCTGATGGACGCCGGGTGCTGGATGAGGGTGTCGACGCTACCCAGGCTGACGGCGGGCGTGATCAGGCGGACCCGTCCGATCACCGCGTGCGGATCGCCGTGCACCTCGAAGGCGATCATCGCGCCGCCGATGCGCGGGTAGTGGACCCGGGCCACCCGCGGGTCGGCGGCGAGCCGGCGGGTGAGTTCCTCGGCGGTCGCCGACGCGGCCCTGACCCGCACCGGCAACGTCGACAGACCGCGCAGCAGCAGGTAACCGGCGAGCGGGTGGAGCACCGCACCCGTCGCGAAGCGCATCTGGCGGAGCCGGCTCGCCATCTCCTCGTCGCAGGCCACCACCCCGCCCATCACATCACCGTGCCCGCCGAGGTACTTCGTGGCGCTGTGCAGCACCAGCCGCGCTCCCAGCGCGGCGGGCCGTTGCAGAACGGGCGTCGCGAAGGTGTTGTCCGCCAGCAACGGAACCGAGCCGCAGGCGTGGGCGATCGCGCGCAGATCGACCTCCGCGAGCGTCGGATTGGCCGGCGACTCGACCATGACGAGGCCGGTGTCCGGGCGCAGGGAGTCGGCGATGCCCGCCGGGTCGGTCCAGGTCACCTCGTTGCCCAGCAGCCCGGCGGTCAGCAGATGGTCGCTGCAGCCGTACAACGGTCGTACGGCGACGACATGGCGCAGCCCCAGTGTGTTCCTGGCGAGCAGGACGGCACTGAGCGCGGCCATGCCGCTCGCGAAGGCGACCGCGCCCCCGGTGCCCTCGAGCCGCGCGACCGCGGTCTCGAAGCGGGCGACGGTGGGGTTGCCGAGCCGCCCGTACACGGGCGGCCCGTCGGGTTCCGCGCCGTCGGCCGCGAACGCGTCGATGCGGGCTGCCTCGTCACGGCTGTCGTGCGAGGGATAGGTCGTGGAGAAGTCGAGGGGCGGGGCGTGCAGCCCCAACTCGGCGAGGTCCTCACGCCCGGCGTGCACGGCCTCGGTGGCCAGTGCCCGGCGGGCGGGGAAATCCACCGCGAATCCGTCCTGCGCGTCGTGGGTGCCATGAGTACGGGAGTCCATGGATGGCAGACTGAACACCGGCCGGGGTCACGGCGCCGAAACCCGTGCTACGTTCGCCACATGGCCGAATCCGTCGTACTGGACCCGGTGGATCTCCATCTTCTGCGGCTGTTGCAGAACGACGCCCGGACGACGTACCGCGACCTCGCGGCGCAGGTCGGCGTCGCGCCCTCGACCTGCCTGGACCGCGTGACGAGGCTGCGCCGCTCGGGCGTCATTCTCGGCCATCAACTGCGGCTCGACCCGGCGAAGCTGGGGCGCGGACTGGAAGCGCTGCTATCGGTGCAGGTCAGACCGCATCGGCGGGAGCTTGTCGGCCCCTTCGTGGAACGCATCCGGGCGTTGCCCGAGTCGCGGACCGTCTTCCACCTCACCGGCCCCGACGACTACCTCGTGCATGTCGCGGTCGCGGACATGGCGGATCTCCAGCGGCTGGTCCTGGACGAGTTCACGGCCCGGCGGGAGGTGGCCCGGGTGGAGACGCGGCTGATCTTCCAGCAATGGGACTGCGGTCCCCTGCTGCCACCGGGCCAGAGCCCGCCGAAACCCACTGAACAGCCCTAGCTGCATGGATCACGTCGGCATCACGCGAACGCTTCGGTCCCTCCCGGCCGACCTGATCCGAACTTCAGGCCCTAAGCCGAGCGCGGAATCCCCGTGACGCGCCCCACGGTGTCGTATCAGGATGGTCCGCATGTCAGACACCACCAGGAGCCCTCTGCCCCGGGAGGTCGCCGACGCCTACGTCGACGCCCTCGTCGCCCTCGACCCCGTCACCGGTACCTACCTCGGTGTGAAGGAGAGTTCGAGCAAGCTGCCCGACACCTCGCCCGCGGGCCAGGAGGCGCTCGCCGAGCTGGCACGGGCGACCCTCGCCCGGCTCGACGAGGCGGAGCGCCGCCCGGGCGCGGACAGCGACATCGAACGACGGTGCGCGCGACTGCTGCGCGAGCGGCTCACCGCGGAACTCGCCGTGCACGAGGCCGACGAGGGTCTCAGGACGGTGAGCAACCTGCACAGTCCCGTGCACTCCGTGCGTGACGTCTTCACGATCACCCCCACCGCGACGGACGAGGACTGGGCGGCGATCGTGGAGCGGCTGCGCGCCGTTCCCACCGCACTGGCGGGCTACCGCGAGTCCCTCGCCCTGGGGCTCGAGCGCAAGCTGCACGCCGGACCGCGCCCGACCGCGACCTTCGTCGAGCAGCTCACCGAGTGGTCCGACACGGACGGCCGGGGCCGCGGCTGGTTCGAGGATTTCGCCTCCGAGGGGCCCGAGCCGCTGCGCTCGCAGCTCGACGACGCGGCCCGTGCGGCGACCGCGGCCGTCGTGGAGCTGCGGGACTGGATGCGCGACGTCTACGCACCGACGGTCGAGGGCGCGCCGAACACGGTCGGCCGCGAGCGCTACGCCCGCTGGGCGCGCTACTTCAACGGCACGGACCTTGACCTCGACGAGGCGTACGCATACGGCTGGTCCGAGTACCACCGGCTCCTGGGCGAGATGAAGAAGGAGGCCGAGAAGGTCCTCCCCGGTGCCGCGACACCCTGGGTCGCGCTGGCGCACCTCGACGAGCACGGCACCCACATCGAGGGCGTCGACGAGGTCCGCGACTGGCTGCAGGGCCTGATGGACGAGGCGATCGAGGCCCTCGACGGAACGCACTTCGAACTCGCCGAGCGGGTCCGGAGGGTGGAGTCCTGCATCGCGCCCCCCGGCAGCGCGGCGGCGCCGTACTACACGGCGCCCTCCGCCGACTTCTCCCGCCCCGGGCGGACCTGGCTGCCGACGATGGGCCAGACCCGGTTCCCGGTGTACGACCTGGTCTCGACCTGGTACCACGAGGGCGTCCCCGGCCACCATCTGCAACTGGCCCAGTGGGCACACGTGTCGCAGGACCTCTCCCGCTACCAGGCGACCGTGGGCGGTGTCAGCGCCAACGCCGAGGGCTGGGCCCTGTACGCGGAGCGCCTCATGGACGAGCTCGGCTTCCTCACCGACCCGGAGCAGCGGCTCGGCTATCTCGACGCCCAGATGATGCGTGCGGTCCGCGTCATCATCGACATCGGCATGCATCTGGAGCTGGAGATCCCGGGCGACTCGCCGTTCCACCCGGGTGAGCGCTGGACGGCCGCGCTGGCGCAGGAGTTCTTCGGCTCCCACTCCAGCCGTCCCGCGGACTTCGTGGAGAGCGAGCTGGTCCGCTATCTGTCGATGCCAGGCCAGGCGATCGGCTACAAGCTGGGCGAGCGGGCCTGGCTGCTGGGCCGGGAGAACGCCCGGAAGCGCCACGGCGACGCGTTCGACGCGAAGGCCTGGCACATGGCGGCGCTCTCGCAGGGTTCGCTGGGCCTGGACGACCTGGTGGACGAACTGTCGCGGCTCTGAGCCGGACGGGCGGCCGGTCCCGGGGCGTCGCCTCCGGGTCCGGCCGTCACCGGCGGAAACCGCCCTCCGAGTCGATGACCTGCCCGGTGATCCAGGCGGCCTCGTCCGTGGCGAGCCAGGCGATGAGGCGGGCGGGGTCGTCCGGCATGCCCCAGTGTCCGGCCGGGAACCGGGCGGCGACGGTCTCGTACGCATCGCCGGTCAGATAGTCCGTGTCCACGGGGCCGGGGTTGACCGTGTTGACGGTGACGCCCCGCTCTGCGAGGGCGGTCGCGAGCGAGCGCGTGATCGAGGCGAGGGCACCCTTCTGCAGGGCATAGGCGATCTCCTCGGGCATACCGCCCGCGATGTCCTGCCCGGAGGTCATCATCACCACCCGACCGCCCGCTCCCCCCGCGGGGGTCGCCGCGCGCAGTCGGGCGTACGCCTGGACCAGGAACAGGACGGAGCGGGTGTCCACCGCCCAGTGGGCGTCCAGCATGGCGGCGTCGACGGTGTCGAGTGTCCCGTCGCTGCCGCTGAGCGCGTGGTTGGCGACGAGGATGTCCAGTCGTCCGCCCAGCGCCCCGGCGGCCGTCGCGATCAGTTCGGCGGGGGCGGAGGGGTCGGACAGGTCGGCCGGTCCGTCGACGACCGGGGCGTCCGGGTCACCGAGGGCCGCGCGCACTGCGGCGACCACCTCCTCGGGACGGTCGGCGCCCCAGGGCATCGCCGCGTCGTGCGGCACATGGTGGTGCAGATAGACGCCGGCGCCGTAGGCGGCCAGCCGCCGGGCCACCGCGTAACCGATGCCTCCGCGCCGGCCGGCGCCGGTCACGAGGGCGGTCCTGCCGCGCAGGGGCAGGGGGTCGCGGCGGAGTTCCTCGACTGTGGGGGACGGGAGCCGTGGCACGTCAGCCGCCCGTCCGGCGGACCTGGACGAGACCCATCCAGATCTCGGGGCCCGGCTCCACGTACGCCGCCCGCACCGTGTACCGCCCCGGTTCGAGCGCCACCCGAAGATGTTCCGTGCGTGTGGACTCGTGACCCGGCCAGGCCGCGTCGAACAGCACCACGTCGCCCGGGACGTCCCACTGCACCTCCGGCTCCCACTGCGCGGTACGCAGCGCCTCGGGGACGCGGTCGAGCAGCGCGGCCTCGGAGTCCGCGGCGCACCAGCGTACGAATGTGCCGAACTCCGCCAGAAAGGCGGTGGAGGCGGGCTCGTCGCCCAGGACCAGGGCGCGGGTGTCCCCGACCGGCACCAGCCCGATGTATCCCTCGATCTCACAGGCCCGGTCGTAGTCGGAGGACGTCTCGTCGCCGTCGGCGCCCGCCCAGAACGGCAGCACCACCTCCGGTATCGCGATGAGCGGCCCGCCGCCCGACTCGACCCACGCGACCGCACCTTGATCCGTATGACTGACCATGCTCAGAAGCTACACGCACCCGGCGCAGCGGAGGCACCGCTTCCGCAGGGTGGGAATATCGGCCGCGGAACGTCAGCAGCCGCAGTCCAACTGCTGTGCAGGCGTGGGAGGTTGGTCTGCCGCACGAGCACCGGTCAAGCCCGAGAGAGAGTCGGCGGAGCGACGCCCTCGGCCCTCCCGGGTCTCGAACTCCAGGCCCTCGCGCGCCCAGTACTCGAAGCCGCCGAGCATCTCCTTGACCGAGAACCCGAGCTCGGCGAGCGCAAGGGCCGCACGGGCCGCACCGTTGCAGCCGGGACCCCAGCAATAGGTGACGACCGGGACGGACTTGTCGAGCAGCCGCTCGGCCTGCTCCGGAACAAGGGCCGTGGGCAGGTGGAGCGCACCCGGGATGTGGCCCTGGTCCCAGGCCGCGGTGGACCGCGAGTCGAGGAGGACGAATCCCGGGTCCCCGGTCGCCAGCGCGGAGGCGACGTCGGACACGTCGGTGTGGAAGGCGAGGCTCGCCCGGAAGTGGGCGGCGGCCACCGCAGGGGCGGCGGGCGGGATGCGCAGGACGGGGTCGGCGAGGGTCGAGGTGTCGCTCACGTCGGGCCCTTTCAGAGAGGTGTCTCGATGACCCGAAATCTACGGTCGCCCTTCGGCGTCCTGAAGGTGCGATCCACGGCACACCTCTTGATCGGCCGGGGATCTCTCTGTTATCTCTCGAAAATGACCGCGTATTCACCGGACGCCACCGACTGGCGGATTCTCGACGTCCTTCAGCGCGAAGGGCGCGTCAGCTACGCCGAGTTGGCCCGCGCCGTGGCCATGTCCCCGAGCGCGGTGACCGAGCGGGTCCGCAGGCTGGAGGAGGCCGGAGTCATCCAGGGGTACGCGGCGGTCGTCGACCCCGAGCGGCTCGGACTGCCGATCATGGCCTTCGTACGGCTGCGGTACCCGAACGGCAACTACAAGCCGTTCCACGACCTGGTCGGCGCGACGCCCGAGATCCTGGAGGCACACCACGTCACGGGCGACGACTGCTTCGTCATCAAGGTCGCGGCGCGCTCGATGAGGCATCTGGAGGAGGTGTCCGGCAGGATCGGCACACTGGGATCCGTGACGACGAGCGTCGTCTACTCGTCGCCCCTCCCCCGTCGTCCCCTCGGCCGCTGAGCCGTCTCAGCCGGCGCCCCGCTGCCGCAGGACCGAACCCGTCCTGCCCTTGACGACCTCCAACTGGGCGTGGACACGGCGCCGCAGGTCCGCGACATGGCTGACGATGCCCACGCTGCGGTCCCGTTCCCGAAGCGAGTCGAGGACGTCGAGGACCTCGTCCAGGGTCTGGTCGTCGAGGCTGCCGAATCCCTCGTCGATGAACAGTGTGTCGAGGCGGACACCACCGGCCTCGTCGGTGACGACGTCCGCGAGCCCGAGGGCGAGCGCCAGGGACGCGAAGAACGTCTCCCCGCCGGAGAGGGTCGCCGTGTCCCGCTCCCGCCCGGTCCATGCGTCGACGACGTGCAGGCCGAGGCCACTGCGGCCGCGGCCCGAGCGGTCGTCCGAGTGCACCAGCGTGTAGCGGCCCGAGGACATGCGCTGCAGTCGCACGGTCGCGGCGGCCGCCACCTGTTCGAGACGGGCGGCGAGCACATACGACTCCAGGCGCATCTTCCGTTCGTTGTCGGCGGAGGTGCCCGACGCCAGCGAGGCCAGCCCGGCCACCCGGTCGTACTCCTCGCGCAGGGGCGCCAGCCGGCGGACGGCCACGCCCGCACGCACGGACAGCCGGTCGAGTTCGGTGCAGCGGCGGGCCGCGGCGTCCTGGGCGGAGACCGCCTCCTGGAGCCGCCGGACAGCCGCTTCGGCGGCCCGTTCGACGGCTTCGAGGTCCGCGGGCGGCTGCTGCGCGGCCGCCACGGTGTCGGCGTCGGTGAGCACCGCGCGCACGGCGGCCTCTTCCTGCTGCCAGGCGTCGAGCCGCCGCTGCAGCTCGCGATGCGCCTCGTCGCCGAGGAGCGCCTCGGCCGCCGCCCGGGGGGTGTCGAACCCGGCGCGGAACGCCGCGTCGGCGAGGCGCGCGTCGGCGTCCTTCAGCCGCTGAGCGGCGTCCTCCGCGGCGCGGGCGGCGTCGGCGGCGTCGGCAAGAAGCGCGGCCCTGCGCTCCAGTTGCGCAGAGCGCGCCGAGACACTGGCCGCGTCACCCCGGGCGCGCAGCAACTCCTCCTCCAGCGAAGCCTGTTCGCGGTCCAGGGCGTCCCTGCGGGAGATACGGGCCGCCCCGCGCAGCGCGGCCTGCTGCCGGTCCGCCGTGCGCCGCTCCCACTCGTGCTCGTTCCGCCTCGACTCCTCCCGCGCGGAGTGGAGTCGTGCGGCGCCGGCGCGCGCGGTGCCGTAGAGCCGCTCCAGTTCCTCCCACTCCTCGGCCAGCAGGGACGTGGGGGCATCCCCGGCCTCGGCCGTCGCCGCGGCGAGCGCCTCCCGGACGAGGCCGAGCCGCCGCTCGTCCTCGGCGCGCTGTTCGTCGGCGTCACGGTGAGCGGCGAGGGCCCGCTCCTCCGCATCACGGTCGACGTGTCTGGCCACCCTCTGCGCGGGCGCGGGGTGTTCGACGGCCCCGCACACCGTGCAGGGCTCGCCGTCGACGAGCCCCGCCGCGAGTTCGGCGGCGATGCCCTTGAGCCGCTGTTCCTTCAGGTCGAGCCAGTGTTCGCGGCTCTTCAGCGCACGTTCGCGGGAGGCGAGGGTACGGGCCTGGGCCGCGTCGGTGTCCCGGGCCAACTCGTCGCGCTGACGTGCCGCCCTCAGCCGGCGCTGCGCGGGCTCGCGCTGCACCGCGAACTGCTCGGCCCGGGCGGCGTCCTGCTGTGCCGCGTCGATCCGGGCCTGCAGATCCGCCCGGGTCTCCTCCCACCCCGCCAGCCACTCCTCGGCATCCTGCAGGACCGTCTCGTCGGCACGCTCCTCACGCTCCAGATCCGCACGCTCCGCGGCGAGTCCGGCCAGACGCTGTTCGGCACGGCGGGCCGACTCGAGTCCGCCGAGCTCCTCGGCGACCCGGCGGGCCGCGGCGGCGAGACCCGCCGCCCCGTCCTGGGCGAACGTCCCGGGCAGCCGCGTACGCGCGCGTGCCTCGTCGATGGCGGCCTGCCGGTGCTCCGCCTCCGCGGTCTCGCGCAGGTCGAGGGCGGGCGCCACCCTCTCGGCCTTGCGGGAGCGCTCGAGGCGCGCCTGTGCCTCGCTGCGCAGGCCGGACCGCTCCTCGAGCAGTGCGGCCCGCTCCCGGGCCTCGGCGAACATGCGCTGGAGCCGGGCCCGTTCGCGTGTGCCGCCGAGCAGTCCCTCGGCCTCGGCCCGCAGCGACTCTGCGGCGGTGCGGGCGCAGTGTGCATGGGTGAGCCGCTCGCGGGCGGTGCTGCGGGCGACCGCGGCCCAGCCGAGAACGGCGTCGGCGAGCCCGGGCTCGCCCGGGGCGAGCTCCGGCAGGGGCAGGGCGTCACCGGCCGCCTGCTGCATCCGGTGGGCGTCCGCCAGCAGTACGGCGTCACCGTCCCGCACCTCGGACTCGGTCGCCCTGCGCCGCTCGGCGAGGCGCTTTTCGACCTCGGCGAAGCGGTGGGTGTCGAAGAGACGCCCGAGCAGTTTGCCGCGGGCCTCGGCGTCGGCGCGCAGAAAACGGGCGAAGTCGCCCTGCGGCAACAGTACGACCTGGCAGAACTGCTCCCGGCTCATGCCGAGCAGCTGGGTGATCTCCTCACCGATCTCCTGGTGGGAGCGGCTGAGGTCCTTCCAGGCACCGGCCGCCGTGTCGTACTCGCGCAGCCAGGTCTGGGCCTTGTCGGTCGTCGTACCGGTGCCGCGCTTCTTGGGGCGCTCCCACGGCGGTTGCCGGGTGACCTCCAACCGGCGTCCGGCGACAGTGAGTTCGAGCCTGATCCCGGTGCGCGTCTCCGGGGCCGCATGGTCGCTGCGCAGGGTCACGCCCTGGCCGCTCTGCCGGGCGCCGGGCACGGCCCCGTACAGGGCGTAGCACACGGCGTCCAGGACGGACGTCTTGCCGGCGCCCGTCGGTCCGTGGAGCAGGAACAGACCGGCGGCGGAGAGCTCGTCGAAGTCGACTCGCTGGGTCCCGGCGAAGGGTCCGAAGGCGGTGATGTCGAGCCGGTGCAGCCTCACTGGGCTCCCTTCGTGTCGGGCGGGCGCACGGTCACCGGGCGACCTCCCGGACCGCTGCGTCGGCGCGCGCCGCGTCGAACGCGTCCTGGAGCACGAGCCGTTCCCGCTCGTCGGGCGCCGAGCCGCGTACATGCGCGACGAAGTCCTCCGCGATCTCCTGGTCGGAGCGGCCCTCGAGCCGGCGGGCGTAGGACACCCCAAGCTCCTCGGGGGCGCGCTCCGGTTCGAAGACGAGGCTGAGCGTGTGCGGGAAGCGCTCGGCCAGCCGGGCCATGGGCTCGGCTGGCCGGACCGGATCGGTGAGGGTGGCCTCCACCCACGCCTGTTCGTGGCGCGCCAGCTCCGGATCCTCGAGCAGGCCCTCCAGACGGCCCCGGATCCGCGCGAGGGGGCGCGGCACCGGGCAGTCGAGGCGCTCCGCCGTGACCGAGCCGTCGGCTCCGAGGTCGACGAGCCACATGCTCTTGCGGTGACCGACCTCCGAGAAGGAGTACGCCAAGGGGGAGCCGGAGTAGCGGATCCGCTCAGCGATGGTCTGGCTGCCGTGGAGATGTCCGAGCGCCACGTAGTCCACGCCGTCGAAGACACCGGCGGGGACCGCCGCGACACCGCCGACCGTGATGTCCCGCTCGCTGTCGCTGGGCTCTCCGCCGGTGACGAACACATGGGCGAGGACGACGGAGCGAGTGCCCGGCGCGCGCGTGGCGAGATCGGCCCGCACCCGGTCCATCGCGGCCGTCAGCACCGCTTCGTGGCCCGCCTGCTCCACCATGAACTCGTCCTTGACCAGGGCCGGTTCGAGGTAGGGAAGGCCGTAGAAGGCCACGTCCCCGTGGGCGTCGGACAGCACGACCGGCGTCCCGCAGGCCGCGGGATCCGTCCGCAGATGGATGCCCGCACGCCCGATGAGTCCCGCGCCGACGCCGAGTCGGCGCGCCGAGTCGTGGTTGCCGGAGATCATCATCGTGGGCACGCCGAGGTCGGCGAGCCGGTGCAGGGCGTCGTCGAACAGCTCGACGGCGGCGAGCGGCGGCACCGCACGGTCGTACACGTCTCCCGACACGACCACCGCGTCCACACCGCGTTCGCGCACGGTGGTGACGACGTGGCGGACGAACTCGGCCTGAGCGTCGAGCATGTTCACCCGATGGAACGCCCGGCCCAGATGCCAGTCGGAAGTGTGCAGCAGTCTCATGATCCCCGAGACTAACGGGCGGGTCCGACACCACGGGCGGTTACTCCCGTTTCAGCCCCTCGGGGCCGACTGCCCTCGGACGTCCCCGTCCGTCCGTCATGCGTCCCCGTAGGCCTCTCCGCCCGTTTCGAACCCGGCCGTGCCCGCGGTGACGTCGGCCAGCCACGCGCGGAAGCCCTCCACCTCGGAGTCCGGCAGACCGATCTCGATCGTGACGGCCTCCCCGTACCGCACGTCCCGCACCGCACGTCCGGTCGACCGCAGGTCGTTCTCCACCTTGCCCGCCCGCTGGTGGTCGACCGTCACCGTGGCGAGCCGGAAGCGGCGGCGGGTGATCGTCCCGACCGTGTCCAGGGCCTCCCCCACGGCACCCCCGTACGCCCTGATGAGTCCACCGGCGCCCAGTTTCACGCCGCCGTAGTACCGGGTGACGACGGCGACGACGTAGCGCATGTCGCGGCGCAGCAGCATCTGGAGCATGGGCACGCCTGCGGTGCCGCCGGGTTCACCATCGTCGCTCGACTTCTGCACCGCGGCGTCGGCGCCGATGACGTACGCGTAGCAGTTGTGGCTGGCGTCGGCGTGTTCCCTGCGGACGGCGGCGATGAAGTCCTGGGCCTCCTGCTCACTGGCGGCCGGGGCCAGGGCACACAGGAACCGGGAGCGGTTGATCTCGGTCTCGTGTACGCCCACGCGGGCGACCGTGTGGTACTCGTCCTGCATCGGACCAGCGTATGCGGCGCGATCAGGAGGTCGCGGGGAGGGTGAGGCCGGTGTCCGGGAGGAGGTACGCCCCGGACACGGAGGTACCGGGACGGGCCTTCACGGAGTTCTCGAGCACCGATCGGTTCGCCTCATGGATCTCCTCCCATTTCCCCGGATCGCCGAGGTACCGGGCGGCGAGGCTCCACAGCGTCTCTCCGCTCGCGACCCTGTGCGTGGTCGTGGGCCGCCCGGTCTGCGCCATGGTGGACGGAGCGGGAAGCGAAGGGGACTGCGAGGGAGGAACCGAGGAGGGCGACGAGGCCGGCGGACCGCTGGGGAACGCGCTCGGCGCGCTCGTGGCGGGATGCGGCGACGGCGGTGCGCTGCCGTCCTGCGGGCCCGGCGAGGGCACCGCGGGCGCCCCCGACGCCGTCGGGGCCACCGGACCGCTCGCCGTGAGCGGCGCGGACGCCATCGACTCCTGGGCCAACGAAGGAGCCGACCCGGTGCCGTCGCGGGTGGGCGGGTGTTCCTGGGGCGCCGCACCGGTCGGTGCGGAGACGTTCGGATATCCGGGCGGCAGCGCGTAACCCGGTGCCACGACGACCGGATACCCGGGCGGCACCACATAGACCGGCGGCGGGACGGCCGCGTACCCCGGCGGCAGGGCGTAGGCCGTTGCGGGGGCGCTCGGATACCCCGGCGGCAGCGCATACGCGGGTGGCGGGACGACCGGATAGCCGGGCGGCTGCGCATAGGCCGTGGGCATCGACGACTTCTCCTGTGACCGGTCGTTGTCCCCCGGCGGCGCGTCGGCGTACCCCTGCGACGGCGAGTCCGGATGACCGGGGGGCTCCACGGCCGATGACGCCAGGGGTGCCGGGCTGTTGGCGACGGTCGAGGAGCTCGGCATCAGGGTCATGGCGCCTGCCGCCACTGCCATGCCGGTGGCGGCCGCCAGGGCGATTCGTACGCCGGGGCCTATTCGCTGGGCGGGGGGTTCGCGGGACGGATCGCGTCGCATACTCCACCTCCAGGCCTGCATGCTCGGAATGTCACTCTTTCGTGACGATATGTGATTCGAGTGGCTGACGGCCTTCAGAGGTAGCCCGGAGGAGTGGCGTCACCCGTGCCGCTCGCAGTGCCCCTACTCCTTCCTGCCTCGCGGCACGATCACGTCCGTCAGGAGTGCCGTGCCGGCGGCCAGGGAGTCCCAGGTGTCTCCGTGCCAGGCGAGGACCGCGATCCCCGAGGTGGGGAACTTGGCCCTGACCCGGTCCACGGTGTCACCGAGGCCGTCCCCGGCCAGTTCGAGGATCAGGTCCGTGAGACCCGGGTTGTGGCCGATCAGCAGCAGTGTCCGCACCCCGGTGGGCGCGTGGTGCACGCTTTCCAGCAACTCGGGCACGTCGGCGGCGTACAGCTGCGGGCCGAGCCGCACGGGTGGCGGGGTGCCCCACTGGGCCGAGGCCAGCTCCCAGGTCTGGCGGGCGCGGACGGCCGTCGAGCACAGGACGAGATCGGGCAGCCAGTCGGACTCGGCGAGCGCGCGTCCGGCCGCCGGCGCGTCGCGGCGGCCGCGCGGGGCGAGCGGCCGCTCGTGGTCGGGTACCCCGGCGGGCCAGGCGGACTTGGCGTGCCGGAGCACCACGAGTCGGTGCAGCGGGCCGGCCGGGGACCGGGTGATCATGCCGAGGCCCCGATCTCCCGGGTCAGTTCCAGACCGAGCAATCGGTCGGCGTAGGCGTAGGCCTCGAAGCGTGCCCCGTCCGGCATGTCGTCGGCGGCCTCCACACGGCGCAGCGTCGCCAGCACGGCCGGCACGTCGAGATCGTCCTCCCAGGCGGTGCGCAGCCCCTCCCGCACCTCTTCAGGGACGGGCCTTGAGGGGCGCGTCGCCCAGCTGGCGACGGCCGCGCGCCAGCGGTCGAGTGTGTCCCGTGCCTCGGACAGCGCCGCCGCGCCGAGGTCGACGGGCTGCCGGCGCCCCTGAGCGAGCAGGGCGAGGCGTACGGCCGACGCGGGGGCGGCGGTACCGGCGGGGCCGGTCACCGGGGCGACCTCGACACGCACCCCGTCGGGTGCGGTGTCCTGCTCCCCGACGACGTGCAGCACCCGTCCGACCCCCGGGGCGTCCGGCTCCGCGGGCCGGATACCGAGTTCGTCGGCGCGTGCCCGGAGCGCGGGCGTCGGGGCGGCGACCGTGACGACGGGTGTTCCGCCCATCTCCAGGGCCCGGGCCAGCACGTCGGCCGTCAGCAGGACCCGCAGGGCCGAGGTGTCGGCGGCGGTGACATGCGCGTGGACGCGCACGAGACCCGGACGGACGTCGATGGGCTCGCCGCTGCGGGCGTCGAAGATTCGGAGCACGCAGCGAGCGTAGGCGCGCGAGCGTCCCGGCGCGGGGAAGCGGGCGGCTTTCCGGACACACACAGCCCTCGGATCACGAGCCGATGTCCCGCGGTTCCGGGGGAATCCCGGTGTCCGGCTCGCTGTTGCCCCCACAGCAGCCGGGGCGGAACTGCCGCACCGGGGACGTCGAAGGAGACCGGCCGTGTACGGCGACTCAGCAACGATCCGCAAGATCCTCACCGAGCTGGGCGACACCTGGGCCGTCGTGGGCCTGTCCACGAACCAGGACCGTCCCGCCTACCGGGTCGCCGCCGTCCTCCAGCGCTTCGGCAAGCGCATCGTGCCGGTCCACCCGAAGGCCGAGACGGTACACGGCGAGCAGGGCTACCCCTCACTGGACGCCATCCCGTTCCCGGTCGACGTGGTCGACGTCTTCGTCAACAGCGATCTGGCGGGGCCGGTCGCCGACGAGGCCGTCGCGATCGGCGCCAAGGCCGTCTGGTACCAGCTGGGCGTCGTCGACGAGAAGGCGTACGACCGCACCCGGGCGGCCGGCCTGGAGATGGTCATGGACCACTGCCCGGCGATCGAGATCGGCAATCTCGCCTAGGACCGTTTGGACCGTGCCGACCGAGAGGCGCGGTCTCTCCCGGCCGACCTGATCCGAACGGCAGCCCCCTAGTCCTCCGTCATGCGTACGACCGCCAGTGTGATGTTGTCGGGGCCGCCCGCCGCGATGGCGGCCTTCCACAGCTCGAAGGCCGCCCGGCAGTCGTCCTGCTCGCTCATCACGTCCTCGATGACCTCCGTGGTCAGCGGGTCGGTCACACCGTCGGTGCAGATGAGGTAGCGGTCGCCGGGCGACAGGGTCGCGGTGGCCACATGAGGCCGGACGGCGCGGTGGGTGAGGCTGCCGCCCAGGCACTGGGTGACCAGGGACGTGGTGCGCTGCCCGGGCTCGACCGGTGGGCTGTCGTCCACGCTGACCTGGTGCAGCCCTTCGTGGGAGGCGAGGAAGACGCGGCTGTCGCCCACGTTGAAGACCAGGAGCGAGTCGGGCTGTACGACGATGCCGGCGACGGTCGTCCCCATGGCGGCGAGCACGGTCGCCTCGTCGCCGCCGGACGCCTCGAACACGGCGCGGTTGCAGGCGTCCAGGGCGTCGCGGACGGCGTCCTCGTCCGTAAGGCCGGCGCCGACCGATGCGAGCCGGCGCGCCACCAGGGCACTGGCCACATCGCCGCCGGGGTGCCCGCCGAGCCCGTCCGCGACGGCGACGACGAGCGGCGTCCCCGGCGGAAAGAGCAGGGTCTGCGGATTCTCGGTCACCGTGGCGCACAGGGTCCACGGTCCGACGACAAGACTGTCCTCGTTCCGCTCGCGCAGCAGCCCCGGATGACTCAGCGCGCTCACACTCACGTAGGGCATCGGCGCCACCGCCTTCCCGTACCGGACAGAGCTTCGGAAGCCGGGCCTCCGTTCCCAGTCTAAGAACCGGTCCCTTCGGCTGCCGGGTCCGCCCCCACCGGCCGGTGCGGCCCGTTCGGCACCCGCGCGGCATGCACGGGTGGAAGGCCGTCCCACGACCTAACGGGTGAACGAATGTGCGGGTCACGCGTGTTCGGGTTGCTCGCGCGGTTATGGTCGATATCGCGAAGCTACTGGTCAGGCGGCGACGAGGAGTCTGCCCCGGCACCGCCAGCGTCGACGAGACGGGGCCGTACAGGTCGCCGAACTCGCCGGACTCGAAGACGCCGTCCCCGCCGGACTCGCGGGACAGGACACACGGCAGTGGCGCCGAACCGCTCGACCACGAGCGCCACACCATGCCGACCGGGTGGAGGAAGGCCTACTCGCTGGGGTCCGCCCTCCCTCCCGGGACCGTGCCGCCAGGTCCGCAGCCGGCGGGCGCTGCGAGATGACAGGTGTCCGCCTGCCTCCGTCGAGGCCTTCGCACCGTGGCGAAGCCTCCCGGGAGCAGCGGCCGGTAACGTCCGGGAGGCACTGTGTGGACCGTGCTGGAGCAAGTGGCCGCTACCGCGCCGCAGCTCTTCCTCTACGTCGTGGGCCTCTTTGTCGTCATGATCCTGCTGTCGCTCCTCATCAGCCTGCGCCGGGCGGAGGCGGCGGATCGTCCCGAGATCATCAGGGCCCTCGCGGACCTGATGGCCTCCTTCTGGAAGAGGCGGTGACCGCCGTGTCAGCGGGCCAGCCGCGCCAGCAGCGACGAGGCGGAGGTGATGCCCAGAGCCGCGGCCACCAGGAGGACGGCGAAGTCGGACAGCAGATGCGAGGGCGTCCCGAGCAGCAGTCCGCGCAGGGCGTCGACCTGGTAGCTCAGCGGGTTGACCTTGCTGATGGCCTGGAGCCAGCCGGGCATGACGGACACCGGGTACAGGGCGTTGGAGCCGAAGAAGAGCGGCATCGTGATCGCCTGCCCGATGCCCATCAACCGGTCACGGGTCAGGACGATGCCCGCGATCGTCATCGACAGGCAGGAGAAGAAGGCCGAGCCGAGCACCACGGCCCCCGCCACGCCGAGCAGCCGCAGCGGGTTCCAGGTCATCGCGACCCCGAGCACCGCGGCGATCAGCACGACCACGATCGCCTGGATCAGCGCCTTGACCCCGGCCGCGAAGGCCTTGCCCGTGATGAGCGCCGAACGCGGGGTCGGTGTGACCAGCAGCTTGGTCAGGATTCCGGCGTCCCGCTCCCAGATGATCATGATGCCGTAGAAGATGGCGATGAACATCGCGGACTGGGCGATGATGCCGGGGGCCAGGTAGTCGAGGTACGGGATGCCACCCGTCGGGATCGCCCTGATCCGGGTGAACGTCTCACCGAAGATGAGCAGCCAGAGCGCCGGCTGGATCGCACGGGTGTAGAGCTCGGTGCGGTCGTGGCGCAGCTTCTGCAGCTCGACCGCGCACAGCGCCGCGACCCGCGCGGGCAGCACCTTCCAGCCGGTACGGGCCCGCGGCGGGACCACCAGCAGGTCGAGGTCGGCCAGGTGGACGGGGTCAGCCGACACGGGACGCGGTGCGGCGGGTGCTTCGGACATCGCGGAAGTCTCCTGACTGATCGTCGAGTCCGCTGCCGGCGACGTCACGGAAGACGTCTTCCAGCGTCGGCAGCGGGCCTTCGGTGCCGAGCCGTTCCCTGAGACCGGTCCTCAGCTCGTCGGGGGTGCCGAGGGCGCGGACGCGGCCGCGGTGCATCAGGGCGAGCCGGTCGCAGTACTGGTCGGCCTCGTCCATGTAGTGGGTCGTGACGAGGACGGTCATGCCGGTGGCGGCACGCACGGCGTTGATGTGTTCCCACACGTTGGTCCGGGCGATCGGGTCGAGGCCGATGGTCGGCTCGTCGAGCATCAGCAGCCGGGGCGCGCTCACCAGGGCCTGGGCGAGTTCCAGCCTGCGGACCATGCCGCCGGAGTACGTCCTGGCCAGCCGGTCGGCCGCGGCGGTGAGATCGACGGCTTCCAGCGCCTGCTCGACCCGCCGGGCGCGCTCGCGCCGGGAGACGTCGAAGACACGGGCGAACAGGGCGACGTTCTCCCGCCCGGTGAGCCCGGCGTCGGCCGAGAGCTGCTGCGGCACATAGCCCAGCAGGCGCCGTACAGCCATGCGTTCGCGGGTCGCGTCGTGGCCGAAGACACGGATCCTGCCGGCCGGCACCGGGAGCAGCGTGGTGATGCAGCGGATGGCCGTGGTCTTGCCGGCTCCGTTGGGGCCGAGCAGTCCGAACACCTCGCCGTCGCGGACGGACAGGTCGAGGCCGTCCACCGCCTGCGTCTCCCCGAAGGAGTAGCGCAGTCCGTCACAGGTGACGGCGTCGACCGCCGGCCCCCCGTCGTCCTTCGCGTTCCGCGTCATGTCTCCTCGGCCTCCTCGTGCAGGTTCTCCGCCAGCTTGCGCAGCGCCGGAAGGGCCGCCTCGAGCGCCTTGCGGTCCATCTCGTCCAGGTGGCCCACCTGGCGGCGCACCAGGGCCGTGCGCCGCTCACGCCAGTCACGCAGCCGTGCCTCCGCCGCCTCCGTGGGCAGCAGTCGCGCGGCCCTCCGGTCGGCCGGGTCGGTCTCGCGGATCAGATAGCCGTCCCGGACCAGGTGGTTGACGAGCGTCGAGACCGAGTTGCCCGCCAGATGCAGCTCCCTGGCGGCCTCCGACACGCCCATCCCCGGCCGTGCCGCCACCAGACGCAGCAGCTCGACCTCCGCCCCGCGCAGCGGTGGCGAGGTCATCCCACGGCGCAGATGCCGCCGGATGAGCCGCTGCACCCCGAGAAGTGCGTCGGCCAGGTCGTCGGGAAGGCTTTCCGATTCCACACCCAGACATTAGCTCTGTGTCAGAGATATTCGGGGAAAGAGAGGGTCAAGACAGTGCAGGAACCGCCATCGCCCTCGTCAGTGGTGGTGCGGTTCGTCCCGGTGGACGGGGCCGTGCGGGGCCTCGCAGTGCCCGGGATCGCCGGCCGTATCCCGCTCCCCCGGCCGGGCCAGCTGAAGAACCGCCTCGGCGGCGTGGTCGACCTGAAGGGTGGTGTGGGTGATGCCGTAGCCGCTGCGCAGCACGTCCTCGAGGTCGCGGCGCACGGCGTGGCAGTCGCCGCCCGGTTCGACCAGCACATGGGCGGACAGCGCCGACTGGCCCGAGGTGATCTGCCAGACGTGCAGGTCGTGCACCTCGACTACGTCCGCACGGGCGACGAGCCGGTCGCCGAGCGCGTCGGGGTCGACATCGGCGGGCGCCGCCTCCAGGAAGATGCGGCCCGAGTCACGCAGCAGTCCGTACGCGGCCTTCACCATCAGAGCGACGACCACGAGCGTGGCGATGGCGTCGGCGCGCTCGAAGCCCGTCGTCACGACCACGAGCGCGGCGACCGCGGTACCGACGAAGGCGAACAGGTCGTTCAGGATGTGCTGGTAGGCGCCCTCGACATTGAGCGAGGAGCGGTTGGCACGAGAGATGCACCAGGTGGCGGCCACATTGACGGCGATGCCCACGAGCGCGGTGACCAGCATCGCGATGCCCGCCACGGCAGGCGGGGCGATCAGCCGCCGCACGGCCTCGTACGCGAGCCAGGCGCCCAGCAGGAGCAGGGTGAGCCCGTTGGCCTGGGCCGAGAGGATCTCCGCGCGCTTGAGTCCGTAGGTGAAGCCGCCGCGGGCCGGGCGGGCGGCGAGCCGCATCGCGACGAGAGCGAGCACGATGGACGCCGCGTCGGTGAGCATGTGGGCCGCGTCGGAGAGCAGGGCCAGGGACGACGCGAGGACACCGACGACCACCTCGGCCGCCATGAACACGGTGATCAGGGCGAGTGCCAGGCCGAGCCAACGGCGGTCGGCGTCCGCCGACACACCGTGGGAGTGCCCGGAGTGCCCTCCGGGGCCGTGCTGGTGACCGTGGCCGCTCATGTGGTCCGCCTTCCCCCTCGTATCGGGTCCCTGGACGGCAGTGAAACGCATAACGGCACCCTGCGGCAAAGGCTGCACCGGTGACCGTTGTCATGTCCGATAGTACGCCGCTGACCTGCGTAAACACCGCACCACGGGGTACGGCGCCGCTTATACGCCGATGGCCCCGTCGATACGCTCCCGCAGCAGGTCGGCATGGCCGTTGTGCCGGGCGTACTCCTCGATCATGTGGATGAGCACCCAGCGGAGCGAGACGGTTCCGCGCCAGGAGTCGTGGCCCTCGACGTCGAGATGCGGTGCGTCGGCGACGAACGCCTCGGCGAAGTCGATCTCCTCGCGCCAGGCCTCCCAGGCCCGGGAGACGACGTCCGGATCGGGCACGGCACCGGTGAAGTCGCCGTCGGGGTCCGAGGACGAGGAGAACCGGGGCGGTGCGTCCCGCCCCGCCAGGACCTGCCGGAACCAGCGACGCTCGACGTCGGCGAGATGGCGTACCAGACCCAGCAGCGAGAGCGTGGACGGTGCCACCGACCGCTGCGACAGCCGGGCCTCGAGGCCGGCGCACTTGAGTTCCAGCGTGGCGCGCTGAGCGGCCAGGAAGTCGACGAGAAGGGCGCGTTCGCCGCCAGTGGCGGGGCCGAGGGTGCGGGGATCGCGCTCGGCGGGGACGAACATCTCGGCTCTTCTGGTCAAGGACGTCACGCGCACCATCATGGGCCGTGCGGCGGCGTCAGTCGCCGCATCGGTGTGTGAACCGGTCGACCAGATCGCACCAGCCGGCCTCCACCCGCTCCTCGGACATCCCGCGACGGGTGAGCAGATGGTCGACGAAGACCGTCTCCAGATAGCCCAGCAGGGTGTGCGCGACGAGTTCGAGGTCGCCCTCGACCCGGGACTCGCGCAGCAGCATGGCCACATGGGTCAAGCGGAACTGGTAAGGCGCGTTCGTCCGGTGGCGCCGCGGGTCCGCGTGGGCGGCCATGTACAGGTCCCGGTGGGCGTGTTCGTGACGGATGACGCCCATGCCGAAGGCGCGCAGCCGCTCCACGGGAGGCGTCCCGGGGCCGAGCGGCGGCGGGCCGGAGATCAGGGCGGCCTGCAGCTTCTCCTCCTGATGGCTCAGCAGCTCCACCAGCAGGCCCGCGCGGTCCCCGAACCGCCGGAAGACCGTGCCCTTGCCGACGCCGGCGCCGCAGGCGATGTCCTCCATGGTGACGTTCGCTATACCGCGTTCGGCGGCCAGACGCTCGGCCACTTCCAGCAGCCGCGTGCGGTTGCGGGCGGCGTCGGCGCGCAGCTGGGTGGGTTTGAGTGGCGTGAGGGTGCGGTCCGCGAGGTCCTCGCTGTCCGCCTGCGGCGGCACGGGAGCGGGCGGAGGCTGCTCGGTCATGAACCTCAGCCTAGCGGCGGGAAGAGATTCGGACCTGGGTCCGTTTAGACTCCACGGGAAGTGGACCGCGGTCCGGTTGGAGTGCTACAAACTTCAACGAAGGGCCTACCGGTTCCTCCCGGTCCGTCCTGGTCCGGTGGTATTTGTTGCAGATTCTGGGAGTGTCGCCATGTCCGTTCGCATCCTCGCCCTCGTCGGCAGCCTTCGTGCCGGTTCGCACAATCGTCAGCTCGCCGAGGCCGCGGTGAAGCACGCCCCCGAGGGTGTGGAGGTGGTGCTCCAGGAGGGGCTGGCCGACGTCCCCTTCTACAACGAGGACATCGACGTCGAGGGCAACGTGCCCGCTGCCGCCGCCACGCTGCGTGCGGCCGCCGGCCAGGCCGATGCCCTGCTGCTCTTCTCGCCCGAGTACAACGGCACCATCCCGGCCGTCCTGAAGAACGCGATCGACTGGCTGTCCCGCCCGCACGGCGCCGGCGCCCTGTCCGGCAAGCCGGTCGCAGTCGTCGGCACCGCCTACGGCCAGTACGGCGGCGTGTGGGCGCAGGACGAGGCACGCAAGGCCGTGACGATCGCCGGCGGCACGGTCGTCGAGGAGGCCAAGCTCTCCATCCCCGGCTCCGTGGTCCGCTTCGCCGAGACCCACCCGGCCGACGACACCGAGGTCGTCGAGGGGCTGACCAAGGTCATCCAGCAGCTCACTCAGGCCACGCCCGCCGCTGCCTGATCCCCGGGGCCGGCATCGGGCCCGGCACCGATCCACCACATCGCCAGTGGGCCAGGACACAGCGTCCTGGCCCACTGGCGTTCACCCCTGCCGCCGGTCCCGGCACACCGCCGTACGCGCGCACCTGTTCCCTCGTCCGCGTGGTCCGCGAAATCTCTTCACATACCCTTCGCGGCCGCTTCGACACCCCTGATCAGCTGCGGTTTCGGTGTCTGATCGCCCATCAGACGCATGCCCGGGCTTTGCCTGTGCTTCTCCGGCAGGTCGCCTTCGATTGCTTGCATCGTGGCATGGACCACATCACGTTCCTAGTGGCCGTCGTCATCGTCACGGCGCTGGCCTTCGACTTCACGAACGGATTCCATGACACCGCGAACGCGATGGCCACCTCCATCGCCACCGGCGCGCTCAAGCCGAGAACCGCGGTCCTGATCAGCGGGGTGCTGAACATCGTCGGTGCGTTCCTGTCGACCGAGGTCGCGAAGACCATCTCGGGCGGCATCGTGGACGACACACTGGTGACCCCGGGGATGATCTTCGCGGGGCTGGTGGGCGCGATCCTGTGGAATCTGCTCACCTGGCTCCTCGGGCTGCCGTCCAGTTCGTCGCACGCGCTCTTCGGCGGCCTCGTCGGCGCCGTCTGGGTGGGTGCGGGCAGCGACGGCGTGCACTTCGACAAGGTTGTCGAGAAGGTCCTCATCCCGGCGGTCGCCTCCCCCGTGGTGGCAGGGATCGCCGCTCTGCTGGCCACGTACCTCGCCTACCGGATCACCGCCCGTGCCCGCAAAGAGTCGGTGACCCGGGGCTTCCGCCTCGGCCAGATCGCCTCCGCCTCACTGGTCTCCCTGGCCCACGGCACCAACGACGCACAGAAGACGATGGGCGTCATCACCCTCACCCTGATCTCGGCCGGCGCGCTCGGTCACGACGCGGGGCCGCCCGTATGGGTGATCGCGTCGGCCGGTCTGGCCATCGGCCTCGGCACCTATCTCGGCGGGTGGCGCATCATCCGCACGATGGGCAAGGGCCTGACCGACATCCAGTCGCCACAGGGCTTCGCCGCCGAGGCCGCGTCCACGACCGTCATCCTGACCTCGGCCCACCTCGGCTTCGCCCTGTCCACCACCCAGGTCTGTTCCGGCGGCATCCTCGGAGCGGGTCTCGGGCGACGGCTCGCCGAGGTCCGCTGGGGCACCGCCGGCCGCATGGTGATCGCCTGGCTGGTGACGCTTCCGGCGGCCGCCCTGGTGGGCGGCGTCTCCGCGAGCGTCGTCAAGCACGGCGGAAACATCGGCACCGCGGTGATCGCCCTGGTCGCCGCCGCCGTCGCCGCGTTCATCGTGGTCGTCTCGCGCCGCAACCCGATTCACGCCCACAATGTGAACGAGAGCCACGAGGTCACGCTCCGTGGCACCACCCCCACGAGCGTCGGCACCGCCGCCTGAGGCAGGGAGAGTTCTAGCCATGCACCTTGACTGGACCGCCCTCGGCGAGGTCACCGCGGTCAGCATCGGAGTCACCGTCGCCGCCGTCGTCGTCTTCGCGCTCGGCGTGCTCGGCATCGCCCAGGTCGAGAGCGCCCGTGAGCGGGACGGCGGTACCCACGCCCTCGGCCTGGCCCAGGCCGGGCTCTGCTTCCTGGCCTGCGCCGCGGTCGTGGGTTACGGAATCTATCTGATCGTGCCGCAGTTCCACTGAGAGAGCGGGAGGAGGACGGATGACACCTCTGGTGACCGACGGCCTGCGCGTCGACTACACCGACCACGACGACCCGGTGTTGCTGCGCCCCGACGGCAGCCCCGTGGACACCTGGCGCGAGAACTACCCGTACGACGAGCGGATGGAGCGCAAGGAGTACGAGTGGCACAAGCGGCTCCAGCAGATCGAACTGCTGAAGCTGCAGAGCTGGATCAAGGCGACCGGCCGGCGGCTCGTGATCGTCTTCGAAGGGCGGGACGCGGCCGGCAAGGGCGGCACGATCAAGCGCTTCACCGAGCACCTCAACCCGCGCGGCGCCCGGGTGGTCGCGTTGGAGAAGCCGACCGAGCGTGAGCGCGGGCAGTGGTACTTCCAGCGGTACGTCGAACATCTGCCGACCGAGGGCGAGATCGTGCTGTTCGACCGGTCCTGGTACAACCGGGCCGGCGTGGAGCGCGTCATGGGCTTCTGCACCGACGACGAGTACCGCCGCTTCATGCGGCAGGCCCCGCTGTTCGAGCGGATGCTCGTGGACGACGGCGTGGACCTGGTGAAGTTCTGGTTCTCGGTCTCGCAGAGCGAGCAGCGCACCCGGTTCACGATCCGCCAGGTCGACCCCGTGCGGCAGTGGAAGCTGAGCCCGATGGACCTGGCCTCCCTCGACCGCTGGGACGACTACACCGCCGCCAAGGTCTCGATGTTCCGCGAGACGGACACGGAGTACGCGCCGTGGACCGTCGTGAAGAGCAACGACAAGAAGCGGGCACGCGTGGAGGCGATGCGCAGTGTCCTCGCCCGCTTCGGCTACGCCGACAAGGACGAGGAGATCGTCGGCAGCCCCGACCCCAGCATCGTGGGTGCCGCGGCGAACCTGCTGGAGGCGGGCGAGGACGACAGCGCCCACTGACCGCTCTGCCCGAGCGCCGGGACCGGCGGCGCGCGGCGGCCCCGGCCCCGCGCGCCCGCGGGACCCGGCGCTTCGTCGTGCCTCCCGTCGACCGCCGGTCCCCGCGGGCCGTGCGGACCCGGCGCGGGCCGCTGACCTCGCCGTCCCGATGACGGCGTTCACCCGCCGCGCGAGGGTGGACCGGCCGGAGCGCGGACCGGAGGGTCAGTCGTGGGCGGGGCGGTTGCTGAGCCGGTGGTCGGCCAGGCTGAGCGCCTCGTCCACGACCCGGCGCAGATGGCCGTCGCGCAGCGAGTAGACCACCCGGCGTCCCTCCTTGCGCGTGTCGACCAGGCCCGCGAGCCGGAGCCGCGCCAGATGCTGGCTGACGGCGGGGCGCGCAGCGCCGCACGCCTCGGTGAGCGTGGAGACGTCGGCCTCACCCCCGGTCAGGGCGTGCAGCAGGGCGAGGCGGGTGCGGTCACCGAGCAGGGCGAGCAGCTCGGCGGCCAGCGCGAACTGTTCCTCGCCGGGGGTCCGGGGGTGCTCCGCGGCCGTGCCGTCCGTGCGCGACTGCGCCGGTTTCGCAGGTGACAGGTGCATGCGTGCGCTCATACGCACATAATGGCTCCGTAGGGGGAACGCGTCCACATCGCGGCGAAAGGGGTCCTCAGGTGAGTCACGAGCACGAGGGGCACGGACACGCGCACGTCCACTCCCGCCACCCCGCACACGAGCACCCGCACCCTCGTCCGCGCGGCCTCGGCCTCCTGCCCCGTCTCCGTCATCTCCTCACTCCCCACTCCCACGAGACCGCGGACAAGCTCGACTCCGCACTGGAGTCCTCCGCCCGTGGCATGCGCGCACTGTGGCTCTCGCTGGCCGTGCTCGGCGGGACGGCCCTGGCGCAGGCGGTCGTGGTCGTGATCTCCGGGTCGGTCGCGCTGCTCGGCGACACCGTGCACAACGCCGCCGACGCCCTGACCGCGGTGCCGCTCGGCGTCGCCTTCGTCCTGGGCCGCAGGGCGGCCACCCGCCGTTTCACCTACGGATTCGGCCGCGCCGAGGATCTCGCGGGCATCGTGATCGTGCTGACCATCACCGCGTCCGCCGCGTTCGCCGCCTGGGCGGCGGTCGAGCGGCTGCTCGACCCACGTCCCGTGCAGCACATCCCCGCCGTCGCCGTCGCGGCCGTCATCGGCTTCGCAGGCAACGAGTGGGTCGCCCGGCACCGCATCCGGGTGGGCCGGGCGATCGGCTCGGCGGCACTGGTGGCCGACGGGCTGCACGCCCGCACGGACGGATTCACCTCGCTCGCGGTGCTGATGGGCGCGGGCGGAGCGGCGCTCGGCTGGCAACTCGCCGACCCGCTCGTCGGGTTGGCGATCACGGCCGCGATCGTCCTGGTGCTGCGGGACGCGGCGCGCGAGGTCTTCCGCAGAGTGCTGGACGCCGTGGAACCGTCGCTGGTGGACCGGGCCGAGCAGGCGCTGCGCGCGGTGCCGGGTGTGCGCGAGGTCGGCGAACTGCGGCTGCGCTGGATCGGGCACCGGCTGCGCGCCGAGGTGGCGGTGGTGGTGGACGGCGAGGTGAGCGTACGCCGGGCGCACGAGATCGCGGTCGCGGCCGAGCACGCCCTGCTGCACGCCGTCCCGAAACTCACCGCGGCATTGATCCACCCGGATCCGGCCCCGGCACCGGGCGAGACGGATCCCCATCTGGCCTTGGCCCACCACGGTCATCCGGGCGCCTGACGGGCCGGCTCCCGGCGCCGACCGCGCCCGGCCGCTCGGCCGTCCCTGCGCACGCCCCGATCCGCGCGGCGGTCAGGCCCCCAGGCCCTCAAGCACCACCGCGTTCGGCAGTTCCGCGAACGCCTTCCCCGGCACCAGCAGCTTGCCCCGGCGCCGGCCGCTGCCGACCAGCACATACGGCAGGTCGACGACCGCCGAGTCCACCAGCACCGGCCAGTCGGCGGGCAGTCCGATCGGAGTGATGCCGCCGTACTCCATCCCCGTCTCCCCGGTCGCCACGTCCATCGCCGCGAAGGACGCCTTGCGGGCGCCCAGTTGACGGCGGACCACGCCGTTCACGTCGACCCGGGTGGCGGAGAGGACCACACAGGCGGCCAGCGTCGTCTCGCCACCGCGCTTGGCCGCGACGACCACGCAGTTGGCGGACCGGTCGAGGAGGTCCTTGCCGTAGTGCTCCAGGAAGACCGCGGTGTCGGCCCAGTCCGGCTCGGTGTCGACGTAGACGATCCGGTCGGCCGGCACGGCGCCGCGCCAGGCCCGTACGGCGTCCGCCACCGGAGCGGTCAGCTCGTCGAGGCAGTCGGGGGCTGGCGTGGCCTGGTCGAAGTCTCCGATGGGTGCGCGCATGACCGCACGCTAACAGCCGCGGGCGGGCCACCGGCGGGGCGTCTCAGCGCACGGGCGGCACCGAGATCGACATGACCATCTCCATCGGCACGTCGCCGTCGTTGCCGTAGGTGTGCGGGGTGTCCGCCTCGAAGGAGGCGCTCGCACCGGTCGGGACGAGGTGCGCGACGCCGTCCACGGTGAGGGTCAGTTCGCCGGTGGTGACGTGGACGAGTTCCACCGTCCCCGAGGGGTGCGGATCGGAGGCGCTGCTGTCGCCCGGCATCAGCCGCCAGTCCCACATCTCCAGCGGTCCGGGGGCCTCTGTCCCGGCGAGGAGTCGGTTGTAGCTGCCCGCGTCGGTGCGCCACAGCCGCACGGCCTGGTCGGCGGGCACGATACGGACCTTGGGGCCCTGCTCGTAGTCGAGCAGGGTGGTGATGCTCACGCCGAGCGCGTCGGCGATCTTGACCACCGTGCCGATGCTCGGGTTGGTGCGGGCCTGCTCGATCTGGATGAGCATGCCGCGGCTGACTCCGGCGCGGGCGGCGAGCGTCTCCAGGGTGAAGCCCCGCTCGGTCCGCCAGCGCTTGACGTTGCGCGCCAGGGACTGGGTCAGCAGGTCGAGATCCGACACATTCCGTCCAATATTGTGTATGACAGAGTCCATCAGAATGAACTATGGTGTGGTGCACCTGATCGTTCACTGCACTGTACTGCGAGGCGGCCCATGACAGCACTGTTCGCCCTGGCCACCAGCCTCCTGTGGGGGCTGGCCGACTTCGGCGGCGGGCTGCTGACCCGGCGGATGCCCGCGTTGACGGTGGTGGTGGTGTCGCAGACCATCGCGGCGGCGGTCCTCGGCGCGCTCGTGGTGGCCACGGGCGGGTGGAGCGAGGCGGGACCGCGGCTGTGGTTCGCGCTCGCGGCCGGCCTGGTCGGGCCCGTCGCTCTGCTCTCCTTCTACCAGGCGCTCGCCCTCGGCCCGATGGGTGTCGTCTCACCGCTCGCCACCTTGAGCGTGGCCGTGCCCATCGGGGTCGGGCTCGTCCTCGGCGAACGCCCCGGGCTGCTCCAGGCCGCCGGGATCGCCGTCGCCGTGCTCGGCGTGGTCCTCGCGGGCGGACCGCAGCTCAGAGGCGCGCCGGTGCAACGGCAGGCCATCCTGCTCACCCTGGTCGCGGCGCTCGGCTTCGGTACGGTGTTCGCGCTGATCGCCGAGGCGTCGACCACGGTGACCGGGTTGTTCCTGGCCCTGTTCGTGCAGCGCCTCGCGAACGTCGTCACAGGCGGTGCCGCCCTGTACATCGGCATGCGCAGGGGCGCCGCGGCCCTCCCGGACGAAGGCCTCCCCTGGCGTTCCGTCCCCGCCCTCGCCTTCGTCGGACTCGCCGACGTCGCCGCCAACGGCACGTACGCCCTCGCCGCCCAGCACGGTCCGGTCACGGTGGCCGCCGTGCTCGCCTCGCTCTACCCCGTCGTCACGGCGCTCGCCGCGCGGGGCTTCCTCAGCGAACGATTGCGCCCGGTACAGGCGGCGGGCGCGGGCCTCGCCCTGGTGGGCTCGGTGCTGCTGGCCACCGGCTGAGTCAGGCCTCGGCGTCCAGCTCCGCGAGCCGGGCGACATCGCCCTCGTCGAGCTCCGAGAGCGCCAGCAGCTGCTCCGGCGTGACACCGTCCGGGATCGGCACCGGAGCGGGTGTCCTGAGCGGCGGCTGCCATCCGGTGTCCGGGGTCCAGCGCCGCACGACCCGCGCCGGAGCCCCGGCCACCACGACATGGTCCGGCACATCACCACGTACGACCGCCCCGGCCGCCACCACCACGTTCCGCCCGATCCGTGCGCCGGGAAGAATCACGGCGCCCGTGCCGATCCAGCACCCCGGGCCGATCTCCACCGGCTCCATGCGCGGCCACTGCTTGCCGATGGGCTGATGCGGGTCGTCGTAGGAGTGGTTCGTGGAGGTCACGTAGACGTACGGCCCGAAGTAGCAGTCGCTGCCGATGGTGACCGAGGTGTCGGCGATGACGTGGCTGCCCCGGCCGAGGACGACGCCGTCACCGATGCGCAGGATCGGCTCGGGGCCGAGGTCGAGGTCCGGCATCAGCCCGGCGGTCAGCGTGACCTGCTCGCCGATGATGCAGTGGGAACCGAGATGGATCCAGGGTTCGCCGAAGACGGTACCGAGCGGGAAGGCCAGCCTGGTACTCGTTCCCATCGCGCCGAAGCGAAAGCGGCCCGGGCGCTCGGCGGTCACGGAGCCCGTGCGCTGCACCCAGGCCCAGCCCGCGTGCACGGCCCGCTGCACGAGACCGTGACGCCATGACGAGAACGTGTTCTTGCTCCTGGGCACCCGCACACGGTACTCAGCGCCGGGTACGCCGATGCGTCAGGACGGCTGTGATCTTCGCCCTACCGATGGCGTACGGTGCCGGTGGACCGACCAGGAGGAGAGGCAATGACGCACAGGGCGCTGATAGCGGGCATCGGCGGCAGGGATCCCCAGGTGGACCGGGAGGCGTTCGTGTCGCCCACGTCCTCGGTGATCGGGGACGTGACGCTGCGCGCGGGCGCGAGCGTCTGGTACGGCGCGGTCCTGCGCGGCGACGTCGAAGGGATCACCGTCGGTGCGAACAGCAATGTGCAGGACAACTGCACGCTCCACGCCGACCCCGGTTTCCCGGTCTCCGTCGGCGAGCGTGTCTCCGTCGGGCACAACGCCGTGGTGCACGGCGCCACCGTCGAGGACGACTGCCTGATCGGCATGGGCGCGACGGTCCTCAACGGCGCGGTGATCGGCGCGGGATCCCTGGTCGCCGCTCAGGCGCTGGTGCCACAGGGCATGCGTGTGCCCCCGGGTTCACTCGTGGCGGGCGTGCCCGCGAAGGTCAAGCGTGAGCTGACCGCCGAGGAGCGCGAGGTGATCACCCTGAACGGAACGATGTACGCGGACCTGGCGAGGGCACACCGAGAGGTGCACGAGAAGCCCTGACTCACTCGGCGGCCGGGACGGTCTCCCGCTCGGCCGCCTCCTTCTCCTGCGTCGCCTTCTTCGCCTTGCGCCTCACGACGAGCATCGAGGCGACCCCGATGACCACCGCCGCCACAAGACCCAGCCAGGAGAACTTCTTCAGCCAGGACTCGGCGACGACGCCGACGTAGTAGATGACCGCGGTGGTGCCGCCGGCCCAGACCACTCCGCCCAGCAGGTTCGCGGTCAGGAACTTCCAGTACGGCATCCGCAGCACACCGGCGAGCGGTCCGGCGAAGATCCGCAGCAGGGCGATGAAGCGGCCGAAGAACACCGCCCACATGCCCCACTTCTCGAAGGAGCGCTCGGCGGTGGCGACGTGACCCTCGCTGAAGTGCTTGGGGAACCGCTTGGCGAGCCAGGCGAGCAGCGGCCGGCCCCCCTTGCGCCCGATGGCGTAGCCGATGGAGTCGCCCACCACGGCGCCCAGGCTGGCGCAGGCGCCCAGAACAACGGGGTTGATGCCGGAGTGCTGGGAGGACAGCAGCGCGGCCGACACCAGGACGATCTCGCCGGGCAGCGGAATACCGAGGCTCTCCACGCCGATGACCAGGGCCACCACGGCGTAGACCGCGACCGCGGGCACCGTGTCGAGCCATTCCTGGACGTGCAACGCCGGCTCCTCCCGTTCCACTCTGCGCGATCCGTGTCGTGTGTGACGGCGGCGCGCTTCCCCCTCGGACGTACCCCGGGAAGCCTACCTGCTCGCCCCCTTTGCGCACGCCCTCGCTCACGGGGATCCGGGGCGCACGGTCGGTGCCGGCGCCCGGCGCCCGATCACGCCCCGGCGCGCCAGTCACGCTCCGGATCGCCTGGGTCGCATACGCTGCGAAAACTTCCTGAATCGGGTACTCGGCAGCCCGGACGGACGGGACTGCCGCCCGGTGGCGGCTCCTCCCACAGGCCCGGACGGCGCAGCTGCCGGCTGCGGAAGAGGAGTGGCATGAGTTCCCCAGGCGTGCACCTACGGGAGATCACCGACGACAACCGGGAAGCCGTTCGCGACCTTCACGTGCGGCACGACCAGAAGCAGTTCGTCGCCTCCGTGTCCAAGTCGCTCAAACAGGCGGCCAAGGACCCGGAGGCCAGGCCCTGGTACCGCGCCGTGTACCGCGGCGACGAGCCGGTCGGCTTCGTGATGCTGTCGTGGAAGCCGCCGACCGGTCCGTACGCGGGGCGGCACTTCCTGTGGCGTCTGCTCATCGACAAGCGGTACCAGGGACAGGGAATCGGCCGGGAAGCGCTCGCCCAGGTCATCACCCTGGTGCGCGAGGACGGCGCCACCGAGTTGCTGACCAGCTACGAGCCCGGCGACGGCGAGCCATGGCCCTTCTATCAGAAGTTCGGGTTCGTACCCACGGGTGAGCTCGACGACGACGAGATCGTGCTGCGGCTCACCTTCCCCGGTCAGTGAGCCCGGGCGCGCCCGGCGCGGCCCCGCCGGGCGCCGTGTCCTGATCACCGCGCTTCCCGGGACCGGCCACCGCCGCGGCGCGGCGACGGACGTCGCCCCGCACCACCCCCGGTCGTCGGCCCAGCCGATGCCGAGGACCGGGGCCGCCCGCCGTGGAGCCTGTTCGGCGATGCCGTCAGCGGCAGTCACCGGGGCCACTGTCGGCGGCAGCGGCCAGACGGACGCCGCGGAGTCGTCCGGCGGAGTCGACGGTCGCCCGCAGCGACGTCACGGACGGCATCCGGTCGTCGTGGTAGGGGTAGGTGACGGTCCAGGTCCCGTCCCCGCCGTCGTCGGCGCGCTCCACCACCGGCCGCTTCCGGTCGGCGGTGGGGTAGTGCGCGGCCACGTACCGGCCTGCGGCCTGCTCGGCGGCCGCCTCGTCGTGCACGGATCCGGCGGAGCCCGGAATGGGATACCCGGTTGTCGCGTCCGAGGCCTCGGGACCCACCGACACATCGATCTGGAACCGGTCACGGTCGGGCCAGCTCAGCGAGGCGATACCGCTGGGTTTCAGCTCGGCCCACACCTCTTCGTTCACGCCGTCCACGCCGCACGGCGTGTTGTCCGAGACACTGACGACCCTGAAATCGTCGCCGAGTGCCGTGCGGACCGCCTCCCCGATCACCGTCCGCTGTTCCGCGGACGCCTCCCTGCTCGGCTCGGCGTGATCAACGACCCGTACATCGACGACGGTCGCCATCACACAGGCGACGGCCGCGAATCCCGCCCCGGTCGCGACCGGCAACCATCGGCTGCGAGTGGGCCAGGGCGACAGCGGCGAACCGGCGAGGCGCAGGGACAGGACCCCGAGGCCCACGCCCACGGCGCCGCCCGCGACATTGGTGACCAGGTCGCTCGTGTCGCAGTAGCGGCCGATCACGGGAAGACAGGCCTGGGCGGTCTCGATCCCGCAGGCCAGCAGGACGGACAGCAGCAGCGGGGGCATCGGCCGCCGGGCCGCACGCACCCCGAAGAAGCCGATGGGCACGAAGAGCGCGACGTTCATCCAGCCCTGGACCGTCCCGAAGGGCTCCCACAGATCCTTGCTGATCGTGCATCGCACCGCTCCCGTACCCACGGGCCTGAGCCAGAGCGTCAGGAACAGGGTGGCCGTCGTCATGGCCGCCCAGGCCCCATAGGCCCAGGGCCGGTCGGTCCGGTCACGGAGAAGGAGCGTGACGACCCCGAGCACCGACGCCGAGACAAGGGCGACGAGGAGGACGTACACGAGGTGCCCTCCGAAGACGAGAGCGAACAATGTCGTGCCTTTCGCAAGCGCGAGGAGATCGGTCGACAACGCACGGAATCCGGCGCATCGGAGATCACCATGGCGCCCACAGGTCATGGCGGTTGGCTCAACCCATGACCAAGCTGTAACGGGTGGTGGGGCGGGGTCGGATGCCCCGGCCCGCAAGAGAAACGGGCGGTCGTACGACGGCGGATGCGCGGGCCGGTGCCCGTCATGGAGTCCTGCGCCGTCACACAGAAGGGCCCCGTCCGGGAGTCGTCTCCCCCGGTCGGGGCCCTTCGGTGTCCTGTGCGGTCGTGTCAGCTGTTGGGGCGCAGGGTCCAGACGACCGTCATCTCGCCGGTCACGGCGCCGTCCCCGCGTCGGATCGTGATGGTGACGGGGAACTCGGGGCGCCGGCCGGCGTCGAGTTCGGCGACGATCTCGGCGGCGGGGCGGCCGAGCGTCGCGGTCGCGGTGACGGGGCCCATCGCAAGCTTCTTGTAGGCGATCTCGGCACTCACGGCCAGCGGCACGGCACGCGACAGCTGCTCACCGAAAGCGGCCAGCACGATCGCGCCGCTCGCCGACTCGCCCAGCGTGAACATCGCACCGGCGTGCGGTCCACCGACGTGGTTGTGGAACTCGCCCTGGTCCGGCAGGGCCACCACGGCCTTCTCCGGCGTGGTCTCCAGGAACTCCAGGTTGAGGGTCCTGGCCATCGGCACCGTGGCGGCGAGCATGTCGCCGATCGACGTCTGGTCTGCGCTCATGGCTGGATGTTACCCATGGGTAGCGACCTCTGGCCAGGGGCCGGACCGATCACGTACCGGGCCTCGAAGTGGATCGGCGTGCGGCCGTCGGGGCGCGGCGGGCGGACGCCCGGCGCGACCGTGCGGACCGCCGCCCGGGCCCCGCGGCTCCCGGTGTGCGTCGATGCGCTCAACTCCCCTTTTCCGGTACGGGTCTGACGATGGGCAGTGACCGAAACGTGTCACAGGCGGCACTAGGGTTATGGCCCATGTGGCCAGGACAGCAGCCGCCCGGGGGCGAGCAGAACCCGCAGAACCAGAACCCCTACCAGCAGCCGGGGTACCAGCAGCCGAACCCGTATCAGCAGCCGGGTTATCAGCAGCCCAACCCGTACCAGCAGCCCGGCGGGCCGCAATGGGGGCCGCCCACGCCCGTGGGCGCACCGCAGCCGCCGGGCGGCGGGGGCGGCGGCAACCGGACCAAGGTCGTCGCGATCGTGGCGGCGGCGGCCGTCGTCGTCACCGCGGGCGTCACGGCTTTCCTGGTCCTCGGAGGCGACAAGGACGACAAGGCCGGGGGCGACGACAAGCCGTCGGCAAGTGCCCCCCAGAGCGCGACGCCTTCGACGTCCGCGTCCGACAACCCGCGCGGCGGCGAGAGCGAGAAGCCGACCGTCCCGGGCTGGAAAGTCGTCGTCAACCCCAAGTGGGGCACGGCCTTCGACGTCCCGCCGGAGTGGGACGTGAAGTCGCCCGGGCTGTTGATCGGGTTCGAGGACGACAATCCCAAGGCCGAGGGAAAGCCGCTGATCACCATGTCCGCGCCGGCGTTCCTCAAGGAGAAGTGGTGCACGTCCGACGACAACAAGGACGGGCAGACCGACGACAAGGCGCTTGCCGGGACCGGGACCAAGGGCGCGAGCGGGGCCAAGTCCACCGATGAGGTGGCGGTGAACCAGGTGGCCTGGTGGGTGTACGGCGGTTACACGCAGCCGGACAAGAAGAGCATCACCTTCGACAAGAAGGCCAAGCCCTACACCACCGCGGCGGGCATACAGGGCAGCATCGCCTGGGCCCGGTCCAAGAACACGCCCCAGAAGGGCAAGTGCGCCTCCGACGGCAAGGCCGTCACGTTCGGGTTCAAGAACTCCGCCGGCGACTTCGTCGCATGGAGCCTGTACGGCGCCACGGGCGTGAAGGACGAGGTCCCGGACGCGACGATCTTGAAGATCCTGAGCACGGTACGCCTGCACGGCGACCCGACGGCGTCCTGAGCCCGCGCACCGGGTGCCGCTCGGCCGTGGCACCCGGTGGTGGTCGAGCCGCCGTCAGCCGATGGTGAAGGCCCCGTCGGGCGGTTCCGGCGACGGGACCGCGTTCTCGTCGTGCACGGGCCCGGCGTCACCCATGAAGTCCCGCAGCGCGTCGCCGTGTTCGACACGGGCCGGGAAGGCGTCCGCAGCGGTGCGGCGGGACAGGGGCGCGACGTCGAGCGCCCGGTGGGCGGCGATGAGCACGGCGTTGCCGAAGCGCCGTCCCCGCAGCACGCTCGGCTCGGCGATCAGTGCGAGTTCCTCGAAGACCTCGGCGAACGTGGCGAGTTGGGAGCGCAGGAAGCCGAAGGGCGCAGCGTCGGCCAGGTTCGCCAGATAGACGCCGTCCGGACGCAGCACCCGTTCCGCGGCGCGCGCGTACGCCACCGTCGTCAGATGGGCGGGCACGCGGGAGCCGCCGAAGACGTCCGCGATCACCATGTCGGCGCAGTCCGGTGGAGCGGCTTCCAGCCAGGCTCGGGCATCGGCCGGGTGCAGCGTGATGCCGGAGCCCGCGAGCAGGGGCAGATGCTCCACGACGAGTTCCAGCAGGGCCCGGTCGGCCTCGACGACGTCCTGCCGGGAGCCGGGCCGGGTCGCCGCCACATACCTCGGCAGGGTGAGCGCTCCCCCGCCCAGGTGCAGCACGTCGAGGGGCCGCCCCGGCGGCGTGACCGTGTCGAGCACATGCCCGAGCCGTTGTGCGTACTCGAACTCCAGATGCGTCGGCTCGTCGAGGTCGACGTACGACTGCGGCGCCCCGTCCACCGTGAGCAGCCAGGCCTGCTCCCGGTCGACGTCGGGCATCAGCTTGGCGACGCCGTGATCGACGGTGCGGGTGACGGGTACGGTCTCGCTCACCCCTCCATTGTGCCGGGACCCGTGGCCGTCGGGCACCGCGACGGCCTCGGGGGAAGCGGGGAACCGCGCCACCGTCCCACGACGGCACGCGGCTCCCCACCCGGCGGGAGCAGTCCCTCATTCCACGGCTGTCACCGTGCCCGCGCCGACCGTCCGGCCGCCCTCGCGGATCGCGAAGCCGAGGCCGGGCTCCAGCGGGACGTCCCGGCCGAGCTCCACCGCCATGGTCACCGTGTCGCCGGGCCGGGCGACGGCCGACTCACCGAGGTCGATGTCGCCGACCACGTCCGCGGTGCGGATGTAGAACTGCGGCCGGTATCCGGTCGACACCGGGGTCGTCCGGCCGCCCTCCCTCCCGGACAGCACGTACACGCGCGCCGTGAACCGCCGGCTCGGCGTGACGCTGCCGGGCGCCGCGACGATGTGCCCGCGTCGGACCGCGTCGCGCGGCACTCCCCGCAGCAGCAGGGCCACATTGTCACCGGCCTGCGCCTCGTCCATCGGCTTGCCGAAGGTTTCCAGGCCGGTGACGACGGTCTCCAGACCGGCGCCGAGCACGTCGACCCGGTCGCCGACGCGGACCGTGCCGCGCTCGACGGCGCCCGTGACGACCGTGCCGCGGCCGGTGATGGTGAGCACGTTCTCCACCGGCAGCAGGAAAGGCGCGTCCAGGTACCGCTCGGGCATGGGCACATAGGTGTCCACGGCGTCGAGCAGCGCCTCGATCGCACTGGTCCAACGCGGGTCCCCTTCCAGGGCCTTGAGCCCGGAGACGCGTACCACCGGTACGGAGTCGCCGGGATATCCCTGTGCGGAGAGCAGCTCGCGGACCTCGAGCTCGACGAGGTCGGTGAGCTCCTCGTCGCCGGCGTCGGCCTTGTTGAGGGCCACGACGATGTGGTCGACGCCCACCTGGCGGGCGAGCAGCACATGTTCGGCGGTCTGCGGCATGATCCCGTCCAGCGCGGAGACGACGAGGATCGCTCCGTCCAGCTGAGCGGCCCCGGTGACCATGTTCTTCACGTAGTCGGCGTGGCCCGGCATGTCCACGTGCGCGTAGTGCCGGGTGTCGGTCTCGTACTCGACATGGGCGATGTTGATGGTGATGCCCCGCGCCGCCTCCTCCGGGGCGCGGTCGATGCGGTCGAACGGCACGAACGTGCCGGTGCCGCGGTCGGCCAGCACTTTCGTGATGGCGGCGGTCAACGTGGTCTTGCCATGGTCCACATGGCCCATGGTGCCGATGTTCAGATGCGGTTTGGTGCGCACGTATGCCGTCTTGGGCATGGCTGTACCTCGAAGCCTTCTCAGAGTGGTGCCGAGTGACGGCCCCGGCGGCGGGAGAACCGGCCGGGACGGGGACCCCGAGAACCTGCCGACCCTCCCCCTCCGGGGTCCGCCGGACGATCCGGGGAGGGTCAGCTTCGGGCGCCGTCGACGGCGGCCACGAGGATCAGGACGGCAGCCTTCGGAGCATCCGCGGCGGCGGATGCCGTGAGGACGAAGGCGAACCGGAACATGTCGCAGATCATCGCCGAAAGCCGCAACCGCGTCGAATGGTTTTCGCAGGCAGTCGAGTTCGACGGGTCGACGGCCGGATGAAGGCTTCCCGAACAGTGGTGCCGGGGAGACGAACCATACGGCGATCACACACATCGGTCGGTTAGGGTCGACGAATGCTCGATGCCACCACCCGCTCTGGGGGCACCGCCACGGCCTCTCCCCAGGCCGCCACTGCGCCACCTGTCGCCGCGCCCGCGGTCGTCCCACCGGCCGGACTCGCCGCCCGGTGCACCCGGGTGCTGCTCTCCCCCTGGTCACGGCTGTCCCTGCTGCTGGTGCTGCTCGCCTCCGCCGCGACCTGCATGCTGCTGTTCGAGCCGCAGCGCCTGGTGACGCACGGCTGGCCGCCGCAGTTCGGGGGCGCCGCGGCGGCCGCCGTCTTCGCGCTGGCCTACGGCCTGATCACGGTCGCGTTCGTGCCGCGTCCACTGCTCAACCTCGCGGCAGGTGCGCTGTTCGGCTCGGAACTGGGCACGGGCACGGCGCTCGTCGGCACGGTGCTCGGGGCCGCGATCGCGTTCGGGCTCGGGCGGGCGCTCGGACAGGACGCGCTGCGCCCGTTGCTGCGGGGCCGCTGGCTCAAGGCGGCGGACGGGCAGCTCAGCCGGCACGCCTTCCGCTCGATGATGGCGGCACGGCTCTTCCCCGGCCTTCCGTTCTGGGGGGTGAACTACTGCGCGGCCGTCTCGCAGATGCGGTGGACGCCCTACCTGCTCGCGACGGCGCTCGGCTCGATCCCGAACACCGCCGCGTACGTCGTCGCCGGCGCCCGTGCCAGCACGCCGACCTCGCCCGTATTCCTGATCGCGATGGCCTTCATCGCGGTGCCCGCGCTGGCCGGCGTGGTGGTGGCCTGGCGCAAGCGCCACCACCTGCGCGGGCACTGAGGGCTCAGACCGCCTCGAGGACCATGGCGTTGGCGAGGCCGCCCGCCTCGCACATCGTCTGCAGCCCGTAGCGGGCGCCCCGTGCCCGCAGTGCGTGCACCAGGGTCGTGGTCAGACGGGTTCCGCTCGCGCCCAGCGGGTGGCCGATGGCGATGGCCCCGCCGTGCACGTTGACCTTCGCGAGGTCGGCCCCGGTCTCCTGCTGCCAGGCCAGCACGACGCTGGAGAAGGCCTCGTTCACCTCGAACAGGTCGATGTCGTCGAGGGTCAACCCCGCCTTGCGCAGCACCTTTTCGGTGGCAGGGATGACACCGGTGAGCATCAGCAGGGGGTCGGATCCGGTCACGGCGAAGCTGTGCAGGCGGGCCAGCGGGCGCAGGCCGAGACGGGCCGCGGTCTCGCCGGACATGATGAGCACGGCCGACGCGCCGTCGTTGACGGGGCTCGCGTTGCCGGCGGTGACGTTCCACTCGATCTGCGGGAACCGCTCGGCGAATCCGGGGTCGTAGTACGCGGGCTTGAGCCCGGCGAGGATCTCGGCGCTGCTGGAGGGCCGGATGCACTCGTCGCGGGCCAGTCCCTCCAGGGGTGCGGTCTCGGCGTCGAACAGGCCCGCTTCCCAGGCGGCCGCCGCCCTCTGGTGCGAGGAGACGGCGAAGGCGTCCATCTGCTCACGGGCGATCGACCACTTGGCGGCGATCAGCTCGGCGCTGATGCCCTGCGGGACCAGACCGTCCGGGTAGCGCTCGGCGACGCCCGGTCCGAAGGGGTCCTTGCCGGCAGGCACGTTGGACCACATCGGCACCCGGCTCATGGACTCCACACCGCAGGCCACGACGATGTCGTAGGCCCCCGAGATCACGCCCTGCGCGGCGAAGTGCACCGCCTGCTGCGACGAACCGCACTGGCGGTCCACGGTGGTCGCGGGCACCGTGTCCGGGAAGCCCGCGGACAGGACGGCGTACCGGGTGGTGTTCATGGCCTGCTCGCCGACCTGGTCGACGGTGCCCCCGATGACGTCGTCGATGAGGGCCGGATCGACCCCGGACCGCTCGACGAGGGTGCGCAGCGTGTGCGCGAGGAGTTCCACGGGGTGGACATGGGCGAGGGCGCCGTTCGGCTTGCCCTTGCCCACCGGGGTGCGTACGGCTTCGACGATCACGGCGTCGCGCATGGTGCGGGCCTCCTTGCCCGGCGTGTGCCGATGTGACGGTTACCGGTGAGTAGGAAATCTGGATCCACCATAACGCCGAGAGTTGGAAAAACAAACCCTTGCCTAGACTGGACTCATGGCCGCCTCCAAACACCCACGCCCCTGCTCGATCGCCGACACGCTGGCTCTCGTCGGGGAGAAGTACTCGCTGCTCGTCATGCGCGAGGTCTGCCTCGGCAACGGACGCTTCGACCAGTTCGTACGCAACATCGGCGCACCCCGGGACATCCTGGCCACACGGCTGAAGCGCCTGGTGGAGGCGGGGATCCTGACCAAGAGGATGTACAGCGAGCGCCCACAGCGCTTCGAGTACCTGCCCACGGCGGCGGGCCTCGAACTGGAGCCGGTCCTCATGACGCTCATGGCGTGGGGCGACCGCCATCTGCGCGAGGACGGCGACCGCCCCATGGTGATCGAGCACAAGTGCGGCAGCGAACTGCTTCCGGTCGTCACCTGCTCCGCCTGCGGCGAGGAGGTCCGCCACGGCGACAAGACGGCGCACCCCCAGGCACCGGGCTGGACGGTGTCCGGTCCGACCGCGGCATAGGACCGACTACGACGTCTCCTCGTACACGTCGAGCCGACCGCACATCCCGAACTTCCCGACGGCGGACGGCCTGCGGGCCCGCACGACCGCCTCGGCGAGGTGGGAGACGTCACCGCGCTCCAGACGGTCGAGTTGTTCGCCCGTCGCCGCCGCGGCGGCCCGTGCGCCCGTGGACCACCGCGCTCGCCACTCGGCCAGCCGCGGGCGCACCAGCGCGGCGGCGGCCCGGTGGAAGGCGGCCAGCGGCTCCGGGCCCTTCGCCTCGCGCAACGCCCGGAAGCCCTCCAGGGCCAGATCCCGGCGGGCACGCGCGATCCGCTCACGCTCCGCCTCGGGAGCGCCCACCGGGATCACCGTCGCCGCCGCGTAGGCCTGCGGATCGGCCAGGTACCCCGGGGGCAGGGTGAGAACCGCGTCGCCCGCCTCCGGCAGCCCGCCGTTCTGCATGAGCACGGTGATACGCAGCTCGTCGTCGTCGACCAGCCGGTGGACGGTGCCGGGTGTGAACCAGGCCACGGTGCCCGCTTCCAGCGGCGTGACCTCGAAGCCGGACGTCGTCAGCGTCTGCACCGCACCACGGCCCCCGACCACGACGTACGCCTCCGAACAGGTCAGATGCAGATGGGGGGTTCCACCGCACAGGCCGTCGGCGGCGGGCCAGTCGTACACGGACAGATGCGAGACGGCCACGGCGCCCGGCAGTCCCGTGAATCCGCCGGGGCTCACCATGGGTGCTCCTCGAGGTAGTCGGCGATCTGCTCGCGCTCCCAGGCGCCGTCCGCCACCACCACGCGGTACCGTCGGCGCAGCGTGTCGCCCGGGGCCAGCTCCAGCTCCTCGTGGAAGGCCCAGGAGGGGGCGACGGCCGCGAAGGGCTCGTTGCGGACGAACCAGTGGGCGGGATGAGTGCCCCGCTCCCCCAGGTGATCGTTCTCCGGGGCGTGCACGAAGACGAGTGTGGCCTGCCCGTCGGCACCGTCGTGTTCCCCCGTGTACGCGAGCCAGGGCGCCTGCCGCCCCATCGGCCAGGGCCCGCCGGGATCGGGCCCGATGACCCGGCCGCCGCGAAAGGCCCGTGGCCCGCGCCAGAACAGCCCGGTGTAGCCGGCCAGCTCCCGCCCCGCCGTGGTCGGGCTGCCGAAGCACAGGGCCTCGTCGCGGCGATTGGTGATCGAGGAGGCCCAGGTCAACGCCCAGGACCGGGAGGTCGCGTCGACGTCGTGGACCTCGATGCGGCGCTCCTCCTCGGCCCACAGTGCACCGCCGTGCGGGTGCCAGGTGAGCCGTTCGGCGATGACCGCACCGCCGTCGTGCGCGGTGATCTCGTCGAAGCCGGCGTGCGCCATCGAGCCGACCAGCTCCGGCAGGGCGAGATACCCCTCGCCGTGGACGTAGGTGTTGCCGCCCCACAGGTTCTGCCCGGACAGGTGGGAGGCGGTGAGCTGCAACCCCTTGTGCCAGCGGTGATCGTTGGGCCGGTAGTCGGTGACGATGTCTCCGGCGAGCGTCCGCATCGGGTGCAGATACGGCTTCGGCGCCTCCCAGGCCGCCTCGGGGGCGTAGACGTAGGCGAACAGTTCGACGCCGGTCGTGGGTGCCGTGAGCGTGATGCGATCGCCGTGCGTGTGCACGATGCGCAGTTTCACGGTCATGCGGAGACCTCCCGACCCGGTGCCGCCGCGGACGCGCCGGTGCCTTCGGGTGCCCAGCCGGGCGCGCCTCCGTGCAGGGCCGTGTAGAAGGGGTCACCTGGACCGATGTCCCCGGCGCGCACGGTCGTGTCGGTGAACGCGGACTTGTACAGGGCGGTGATCAGCTCCAGGCTGGACCGGCCGTCCGCGCCGCTGCTGCGGGGCCGTTCACCGGCGCGCATGCTCGCGACCAGCTCACGCAGCTGCGCCAGGTGGGAACTCGGCACGTCGGCGCCGAAGTCCCGCCAGCCGGCGGCCTCTTCCTCGGGCACCCCGGGCGCGGCCGTGATGCGCCAGTCGTCGTTGCGGTGCCCGTACAGATGGGTCAGCTCGACGGTGGCCCGCTCGCAGTCGATGCGGATACGGCTGGTCTCGTCGGGGCTGAGCACACTGTTCACGATCGTGGCGAGGGCGCCGCTCCGGAAGCGGACCAGCGCCGTGGAGACGTCCTCCGTCTCCACCTCGTGCACCAGCCGCCCGGCCATGGCCCGCACCTCGCTCCAGGGTCCGAGCAGGTCCAGCAGGAGGTCCATCTGGTGGATCCCGTGCCCCATGGCGGGTCCCCCGCCCTCGCTCCGCCACCGGCCGCGCCAGGGAACGGCGTAATAGGCCGCGTCGCGGTACCAGGTGGTCTGGCAGTGCGCCACCAGCGGCCGTCCCATCGCCCGCCCGGCGAGCAGTCGCCTGACGTGCCGGGCGCCGGAGCCGAAGCGGTGCTGGAAGACGATCGCCGCGTACGGGCCGCCGTTCGCGCCTTCCTCCGCCTCGACGGCGTCGAAGTCGGCCAGTGCGGGTACCGGCGGCTTCTCGCACCACACCCAGGCACCGGCCCGCAGCGCCGCGACGGTCTGCTCGCGGTGCAGGACGGGCGGCGTGCAGACGGCGACCAGATCGGGCCGCCGTTCCGCGAGCATGCGGCCGAGGTCGCGGTACGCGTGCGGGATCCCGCCCTGCGCGCAGAGCCGCCCGAGCGCGTCCGCGTCGACGTCGACCGCGGCGACGATCTCGAGTTCGCCCTCGGCGCCGAGCCGGGCGAGCGCGGGCAGATGGGAACTCCGCGCGATACCACCGGCGCCCACGACGGCGGCCCTGATGCGCCTGCCGGCGAACGGGGACGTCGGCCGGCCCGGACGCGGGTCCGGGCCGGGAACTTCGTCGGGATTCGGGTCCTGGGTGGTGTCGGGACCGGTGGATTCGACGGCTGGGGACGCATGGCGAGCAGTGGGCATGGACGTGATCAGCGCTCCATCGGACATGACGTCAGACGTCGGCCAACGCGTGTCGAGTTCCGAGGACTGCGGGGCGGCAAGCGCTTTCTCCCCGGTGTTACGAAAGCACCCGTCCGAAGGGGCGGTCAACACCGCGTACCGCCCCTGCCCCGGGCCGGGCGGAGGGCTCCGGCGCGCGCGGTTCGGCCCGAGCGCCCCAAGCGTTGGTAAAGCCCCGGTGCGGGCGCCGCCGTCCCGGGGCGCTACGCTGCGGCTCTGCGCACTTGATCGACGGTTTCGGCACGGCAGCCGGCGTTCGGTGCGCCCGCCGCCGTATCCACGATCAGCGCTTGGACCCCTTCACTTCATGTCTTGGCTTGAATCCCTCATCCTCGGGCTCGTCCAGGGGCTGACCGAGTTCCTCCCCGTCTCCTCCAGCGCCCATCTGCGGCTGACCGCGGCCTTCGCGGGCTGGGAGGACCCCGGGGCGGCCTTCACCGCGATCACCCAGATCGGCACGGAGGCCGCGGTGCTGATCTACTTCCGCAAGGACATCGCGAGCATCGTCTCCGCCTGGTTCCGCTCGTTGTTCGACAAGGAGACGCGGCGGGACCACAACGCGAAGATGGGCTGGCTGGTGATCGTCGGCTCGATACCGATCGGGGTTCTCGGCGTGACGCTGAAGGACCAGATCGAGGGTCCCTTCCGCGATCTGCGGATCACGGCGACCATGCTGATCGTCATCGGCGTGGTCATCGGTGTCGCGGACCGGCTCGCGGCGCGCGACGAGACCGGCGGCAGACACCGGGCGGCGAAGCAGCGCAAGACGCTCGAGAACCTCAACACCAAGGACGGTCTCGTCTACGGGCTCTGCCAGGCGATGGCGCTGATTCCCGGCGTCTCCCGCTCCGGGGCCACGATCAGTGGCGGCCTGTTCCTCGGCTACCAGCGCGAGGCGGCGGCCCGATACTCCTTCCTGCTGGCCGTTCCGGCCGTCCTCGCCTCCGGTGCGTTCGAGCTCAAGGACGCCGCCGAGTCGGGGCATGTGAGCTGGGGACCGACCCTGTTCGCGACGGTGATCGCGTTCGCCTCGGGCTACGCGGTCATCGCCTGGTTCATGAAGTTCATCTCGTCGAAGTCCTTCATGCCCTTCGTGTGGTACCGGATCGCTCTGGGCCTGGCCATCATCGCCCTGGTCACCGCGGGCGTCCTCAGCCCGCACGCGGCGGAGTCCGCGGGCTAGCGAGGGGGCGGCGGCCGGGGCGCGCGGGGCCCTGTGCGATACATGCGACGAGGCCGCCACGACGAGTTCGGCTCTGCGGCCTCGGCGTTCGGGTGGGAGCATGGCGCGACGGTCACGAACACACCGAGGAGCGGCCCGCATGAGCGAGAGTGTCGACCCGTACGAGCTGAGGGCCCGCCAGCTCCGCATCCTGGCCAAGCTGCACCGCAAGCGCGCCGCCGAACTGGACAGGACCGCCGCGGCCATGTTGGCCTCACGCTCGATGCGTCGCCTTGTGGACGTGCTGACACAGGCGGAGATCCGTGATCTGGCCGAACACCCGGACCTCGCCGAACTGAACGTGCAACTGGACGGCTTCTACGGCGACAAACCGGTGGACCCGGACGAGGGGAACACCGAGTGAGCGGCGTGACGTGGGCCGGTGGCCTTCGCCTCGGCCCCTCGCGACCCTTGCGGCCGGCCGGCCGCGTGCGACACACCGCATGACGAAGCGGCAGCCGTACGGGGGGAGGCAGGGTCGCGTTCTGCGCCCCCGCCCGGCCTCACGGCCGGGCCGTTCGACTGCCGCACGAGGGACGCTACGCCCCACCCGACGCGCCTGTCACCATCCCGAACGGGTGAGGACGGCTCGGTTGTGACGGCTGTGACACGGCCTCGTTCGGCATCCCGTCCTCGCGGATGTGTCCGTCGAGGGCACGGCCGCCTGCCACGCGGCCGAAATCCCTTTGCCGGTAGCCGGTGGAGCGTTCGACACTGAACTCATGCTCGGCTTCGTCAGAACCGACAACAACGCCCTCGTCGCGTGCCTGGGTGACCCCCAACGCACGGTCGCGGCGTACCGCGAACTGCTCCGGCGCGGGACGAACGCGGTGAGTGCCGTTCGGGCCGGCCTGTACGACGAGAATCCGGCCGTCCGTGAGGGCTGCTGCCGACTTCTCGATCATCTGGTCGACACGGAGTCCATGGACGCACTCGTCACCATGGTCGACGACCCCGACTCGCGGGTCAGGATCGCCGCGTTCCACGCCCTGGCGTGCGACCGGTGCAAGGGCGACACCTGCGCTCCGGGCGCGGACCGGGTCCTCGACCCGGCACTGCGCCACCTGGCCTCGGACCCCGACCCGCACGTCAGGGCGAGGGCCGCCGAGCTCGTCGGCAAGTTCGCCCACTTCGACGCACGCGCTGTCGCCGCACTTCATGAGTCCCGCACCGGTGACCCGGACCCCGCGGTGCGGAAGAAGGCGGGCTGGTTCGTGCCCGGCGGAACCATCTACGAACGAACCCTCCCACCGGGCGCACGGAAGACGCGCCCCGGCCGGACACGGGACATGAGGTCGAGGTGAGCAGCCGGGCCCGGGCGCGCGCACCGGGCCCGGGACGATCCGGTCATCACGTCACGGTTCGTTCCCCCGACGACGCAGAATCCCCCAACTCCCGTCCACAGAAGCGATCGTGACCAACCACATACTGCACGCGTAGCCGCGCGGTAGCGCGCTGTCAGCCCTTGCCCCTACGCTTGTCCGCATGTCCCCCGATTCCATGAGCCCTGGTTCCGCACGGTCCGCCGACGACGTGAACGAGCGGATCCGTGCGCTGTGGCTGCGGGCCGGCGGCACGCTGTCGGCTCAGGAACGCGCGGAGTACGAGCTGTTGGTCGTGGAGTGGGCGGAAGCGATGCGCGGCGAGATCATCGAGGCGGCCTGAGCACGCGTCAACCGCTCCGGCCCGACAGGCGTTCGAAGGCGATCCTGATCAGTTCTTCCCCAGGGCTCGGCATGCCGTAGCCCGACGTGCCGTCGCTCCGGCCGTCACCGTCCTCCGGACACCCTCAGCACGGCACCTGTGGCGTACGAGGACTCCGGCGACATCAGCCAGGAGATCGCCGCGGCGATCTCCTCGGCCCGTCCGGGCCGGCCCAGCGGAACGGTGGGGGCCAGACGGCTGGGACGCCCGGGATCGCCCATCGCCGCATGGATCTCGGTCTCGACGATCCCCGGCGACACAGCGTTGACGCGGATGCCGTCCGGACCCAGTTCCTTGGCGAGACCCACGGTCAGGGCGTCGACCGCGGCCTTGGACGCGGCGTAGTGCACGTACTCGCCGGGGCTGCCCAGCGTCGCCGCGGCCGAGGACACATTGACGATGACTCCGCTCTTGCGCCGGGTCATCATCCGGGCCGCGCGACGTGAACACAGCAGTACGCCGAGGAGGTTGACCTCCACGACTCGGCGGAGATCGGCGGTGTCGGCGTCCACCAGCCGACCGTGCGGGCTCGTCACGCCCGCGTTGTTCACAAGGCCCGTCACCGCTCCGAGTTCCCGGGCTGCCGTGTCGAAGAGACGGTCCACGTCTGACTCGTCGGAGGTGTCGGCCCGCACGGTGACACACCGTCCGCCGGCGGCCCGCACGGCGGTCGCGGTCCGCTCGGCCGCGGCATCGTCCCGCACGTACGAGAGCGCCACGTCGTGTCCGTCGGACGCGAGTCGCACACACGTCGCGGCACCGATCCCCCGGCTTCCGCCCGTGACCACGGTGACGGGACGCGTCATGGATGTCTCCTCCTGCCGAACGCACGTGGACGGATCATCCCACGGTCGCAAACCGCGGGTCCGTCCCGGTCGGCGAGCGAGGAACAACCCGTCGGCAACAGCACCCCACGACCACGGAGTTCGACCCCGGGACGGCGCCCCTGACAAAGCGCCAGGCGCGGACGGCGCAGTCGCGACACGCCGTCAGCGCCGCGTTTGCACCCGACCGGCCGCACGGGATCACTCCGAGGGCATATCCGATATGGCAGCTAAAAGTTACTATCAGTACTTTCGTCAGAGATCGGCTGCCCGGCCGGCGTCTCTAACGAGAGAAGGAACTGACATGCCGACGCGTACCATCGCCGTGACCACCGCCGCAGTGGGCGCTGCGGTCCTTGTCACCGCCGGGATCACCTACGCCTCCACCACCGAATCCACCAAGGCCGGCCCGTCCGCAAAGCTGGCCGCCCCTGCGCCCCACAAGGCGGCGCCCTCCCTCCGGACGGCCATGGCTCCGCTGGAGGCCGTCCCGGCCGCAGCACCGCAAGGTGGCGACACCTCGGGCGGCGGGAACAACGGGAACAACAGCGGGAACGGCGGGAACGGCGAGAACAACGGCGGGAACAACAGCGGGAACAACTACAACCACGGCGGCAACGGCGGCAACGGCGGCAACGGCGGCAACGGCGGCAACGGCGGCAACAACGGCGACCGTGGGGGCGGTGGGGACCGTGGAAACCACCAGAAGAGGATCGGAAGGATCTACTTCAACGAGCGGTCGTTCTCCGCCGCCGTCGACGGCTGTGTCCCCGCGGCCAGCGGACTGGGCTCCACCAGCTTCAGCGTCGACAACGACAGCGACAAGATCGTCGAGGTCTACCGCGGCTTCAGCTGCGACAACGGCTCGCCGGTCGCCACCGTGGGCCCCTACGGCAGCACCTACGGCGTCGTGACCGGCAACAACGACTACTCCGGCGACGGAGGCTTCGGAAGCCGCTTCGGGAGCGGCTTCGCAGGCGCCCTCCTCGACAGCGCCGTCGCGGGGAGCTTTCGCGTCATCGACCGCCACCACTACGAGTGGTGATCATGCCCCCGGGAGCGCAGGGATCACCGGCCCGCCGGAATCGGGCCCGGCGATCACGGCGCCCCGGGCCGGCCGGACCGCCTGCCCCGCTGTCCGGGGTCAGGCGGTCCGCCATGTCCTGAACCCTCAGCACACCTCTTGGCGGCGCGTCCTCCGTCCCCAACACTGAACCGATGACCCAGCGCGTGGAACTCGCGACCGTGATGGATCGGCTGGCCCTCGACGGACTCGTCACCGAGTACGCGGTGGCCGTGGACGACGGAGACTGGACGGCGTACCGAGGGCTGTTCACGGCGGACGGGCGGGCCGACTACCGGTCGGCCGGCGGCATCGAGGGGGAAGCGGGGCGGGTCGCCGACTGGCTGGAGGGGACGTTGCGCCTGTTCCCGATGCGCCAGCACCTGATCGTGAACCGGCGGGTCCGGTTCGGCGCCCTGGCGCACGACGTCGGCGACACGGCCGGGATCCGGGCCGACTACGTCAATCCCATGCGGTTCGCGACGAAGGACGGCGAGCCGGCCGAGCCGGACTTCGTCTGCGGCGGCCGGTACGCCTTCGCGTTCCTGCGCACGGACGAGGGCTGGCGGCTGCGCGAAGTGGTCGTCGAGGAGAAGTGGCGTCGCATGCCGCTTCCACGCGGCCAGGAGTCCGGCACCTGACCGAGCCCGTCCCTTGCCCCTCCATGCCCTCTGTCGTAGATCTTCCGCGGCGCGCACACTGGAGACATGCACCGGGGAGGGATGCGCCGTATGAGGATGCCCGACGACTGGCTCTCCTCCCGCTTCGGGCGCGGTGCCGCCGCCGCGCTCGCGGGCGCCCTGCCCATGTTCGCCTTCCCTGCACCCTCCTGGTGGTGGTTCGCCCACGTCTGCCTGGTCCCCTGGATCCTGCTGATCCGGACGGCCCCGACCGGACGGCGCGCCCTGTACGACGGCTGGCTCGGCGGCTTCGGCTTCATGGTGGCCGTGCACCACTGGCTGTTCCCGAGCCTGAACGTGTTCATGTTCGTCATAGCCGCGCTGCTCGGCGCGCTCTGGGCGCCCTGGGGCTGGCTGGTACGGCGTTTCCTGGCCGGGGTGCCGACGGCCGGGCGGGTCGGCGCCGCCCTCGTCGTACTGCCGTCCGGCTGGCTCCTGGTGGAGCTCGTCCGCTCCTGGCAGGGGCTCGGCGGCCCCTGGGGCCTGCTCGGTTCGAGCCAGTGGCAGGTGCAGCCCGCGCTGCGGCTCGCCTCGATCGGCGGGGTGTGGCTGCTGAGCTTCCTGGTGGTGCTTGTCAATGTGGCCGTCGCCGTGCTGGTGTCGGTACGCGCGTCACGGGTCCCCGCAGCGGCAGGTCTGGTGGCCACGGCCGTTGCGACCACGGCCGCCTGGGCCTGGTCGCCGCACCCGCACCCCGACGGGCGTATGCGGATCGCGGTCGTGCAGCCGGGGATCGTCAGCGGCGCGGACAGCGGGATGCGACGCTTCGACCGGGAGGAGCAGCTGACCCGCGCGCTTGCCGGACAGCAGCTGGACCTGGTCGTGTGGGGCGAGAGCAGCGTCGGGTTCGACCTCGCACAGCGCCCCGATCTGGCGAAGCGGATCGCGGCGCTCTCCCGGCTGGTGAACGCCGAGATCCTGGTCAACGTGGACGCGCGGCGCTCCGATCAGCCGGGCATATACAAGAGTTCGGTGCCGGTCGGCCCGGACGGCCCGACCGGGCAGCGCTACGACAAGATGCGGCTCGTCCCGTTCGGCGAGTACATACCGGCACGTTCCGTCCTGGGCTGGGCCACCTCGGTGGGCAGGGCGGCCGGCGAGGACCGCAGGCGCGGCACCGAGCAGGTGGTGATGGACGTCGGGCACGGGCTGCGCATCGGCCCGATGGTCTGCTTCGAGTCCGCGTTCCCCGACATGAGCCGCCATCTCGCCGAGGACGGCGCGCAGGTGTTGCTCGCCCAGTCCTCCACCTCGACGTTCCAGCACAGCTGGGCGCCGGAGCAGCACGCCTCGCTGGCCGCGCTGCGGGCCGCCGAGACCGGCCGGCCGATGGTGCACGCCACACTCACCGGCGTCTCCGCCGTCTACGGTCCGAGCGGCGCACGCGTCGGCTCCTGGCTCGGGACCGACCGCAGCGCTTCTGAGGTCTACGACGTTCCACTCGCCCGGGGCGTCACCCCGTACGTCAGGTTCGGCGACTGGCCCGTCCACGGGGCCCTGCTGATCCTCGCCGGGATGTGCGCGGCCGAGGGCCTGCGTGCGCTCAGAGTGCGACGGGGCGCTCCTGCACCGCAGCCACCACCCGCTCGCACAGTTCGTGAGTCGCCAGTGCGTCACGGGCACTGAGCACCTTGCCCGCCCGGACGGCGTCGAGGAAGGTGAGCGTGGCCTGCTCGATGCCGCGCTGCCGGGCCACCGGCACCCAGTCCCCGCGCCGGCGCACGGTCGGCTGACCCTTGTGGTCCACGACCTCGGCGAGGTTGAGGACCTGCCGCTTGGAGTCCTGGCCCGAGACCTCCAGTACCTCCTCGGCCGAACCGCTCAGCCGGTTCATCACACCGAGCGCGGTGAAGCCGTCGCCCGCCAGCTGCAGCACCACATGGTGCAGCAGTCCGCCCTCGACCCGGGCGCGCACCGTCACATCGTCGACCGGGCCCGGGACCAGGAACCGAAGGGTGTCGACGACGTGGATGAAGTCGTCGAGGATCATGGTGCGCGGTTCCTCGGGGAGTCCGACCCGGTTCTTCTGCATCAGGATCAGCACGCGCGGATGTTCGGCGCACTGTACATATCCGGGAGCGTGGCGTCGGTTGAAGCCGACCGCTAGGCCGACGTCGCGCTCCTCCGCGAGCCGCACCAGCCGCTCGGAGTCGGCGAGTTCGTAGGCGAGCGGCTTGTCCACGTACGTCGGCACGCCCGCCTCCAGCAGCCGCGTGACGATCTCGGCGTGTGCACCGGTGGGCGCGTGCACGAACGCTGCGTCGAGACCCTGGGCGAGCAGTCCGTCGAGGTCAGCATGCCGCTGGGCGGCCGGTAGGTGCAGTCCGTCGGCGACTCGCCGGAGCGTCGCCGGAGTGCGGGTCTGCAGATGCAGTTCGAGCCCCGGCTGCATCCCGAGCACCGGCAGATACGCCTTCTGCGCGATGTCACCGAGTCCGATGCAGCCGACCTTCACGGGGTGTCTCCTAGGGGTTGCGGACCGGTGCCTTGCCGGAAGCATACGGCTGCTGCGGCGGCCGCCAGTCGGCGATGTCCTCGAAGCCGCGCAGGAGGAGCCCGGGGGCGACCCGGGACAGCGCGGCGATCGCGGCGTTGCGGACGGCGATGCCCGAACGGCTGCGGGTCAGACCCACGTCGGCGGCCCTCACCGCCTTGCGGGCGACCGCCGTCGCGCGGGGCAGCCGGGCGGCGGTGTAGGCGGCGAGGTCCTCGCCGTGGTGGGCGAGCACGATGGCGTCCTCGACGGCCTGGTTCCCGCCCTGGCCGAGCTGGGGCGGCATGGCGTGGGCCGCGTCCCCGAGCAGCGCGACCCGGCCCGAGTGGAACGCGGGCAGCGGCTCGGCGAGGTGGTGCACGTCGTGCCGCAGGATCTGCTCGGGGCGGACCGTGGCGAGGAGGACGGGGATCGGTTCGTGCCAGTCCCCGAACCGGCGCACGAGTTCGGCCCGCTCGTCGTCCGGTGCGTGCAGGCCGGCGGGAGAGACGGCCGCGGCGTAGGCGTACACCCTGCCGTCCTTGAGTGGCTGTGTGCCCCAGAAGCGGCCCGGGCCCCATGTCTCGTGGGGTGCGAACTCCACGCCGGGGGGCGCCGAGACGAGCCGCCAGGTGGTGAATCCGGTGTAGAGGGGCCCCGGGTGCTCCGGGAACAGCGCACGGCGTACGGCCGAGTGGATGCCGTCGGCGGCCACGACCAGGTCCGCCTCCAACTCGCCGTCGGAGACCGCGACGCGGGCCGGGCGGGTGGCGTCTCCCGGGTCGACGAGGCTCGCGGCGGACGCCGTACGGATCGTCCCCGGCGGGAGCTGTGCCGCCAGGGTGTTCACGAGGGTGGCCCGGTGCAGCAGCACGATCGGGCCACCGAGACGCTCGGCCGCATCGGCGGCGGTGAGGCGCGAGACCCAGCGCCCGGACGGTGTGCGCAGCCCGCCGTTCCCCTGCCAGGCGGCGAGGTCGCGGAGCTCGTCCCCTAGCCCGATGACGTCGAGGGCGCGCAGGGCGTTCGGGGCCAGCGAGATCCCGGAGCCCACCGGATCCAGCGAGCCGGCCCGCTCCAGAACGGTGACCTGACGGCCGGATCGGTGCAGAGCCGCCGCCGCGGTCAGCCCTCCGACACCGCCTCCGATGACGACGACCCGCGACGCCGGTGCCATGGCCCCTCCTCGTGCCGCACAGATGCGACTACACCTGTAGTGAGCAGATGTGGCGACACTACTACAGGCGTAGTGCTACGGATAGGTTGGCGTTCATGTCCGCACTTACCGACGGCACCTCCCGCGCCGACCTCATCGCCGACACCGCGCTCTCCCTGCTCGCCGAGCGCGGCATGCGCGGGCTGACGCACCGGGCGGTCGACGAGGGGGCGGGGCTGCCCCAGGGCTCGACCTCCAATCTGGCGCGGACCCGGCTGGCGCTGCTGGAGCTGGCGGTGCGGCGCCTCGCCGACCGGGAGGCCCGGGTACTCGCGCCGCACGAGATGCCCGCCCCCACGAGCGGGCCGGACCAAGTGGTGGACGCGCTGGCCCTGGCCGCCCACCGTGCCCTGACCCACCACCGCGCGCTGACTCTCGCCCGGTACGAACTCGCCCTTGAGGCCACACGCCGGCCGGAGCTGCGCAGACACTTCGACGCGGCCGGCGCCCGCTTCCGCGACCAGCTCAACGCCCTGGTCACGGCCATGGGTTCGGCCGACCCGGACCGCCACGCACTGTCGCTCGTGGCCTGGCTGGACGGGCTGATGTTCTCGTGCGTCGCGGGATCCTTCACCGCCGATGTGCCCGGCCCGGGCGAGGTGCGCGCCGGCCTGCGCGAACTGCTCGACGGCATGCTCCGCGACTGACGGCCGCCGCGGGAAGGGCTGATGGCGCCCGGGTCCGGCCGGTGGCGACTGAGTGGACCGGACGGCGGCAACCGAGGGACCGGCGTCAGCCGCGATGGACGCGGACCCTCCGTAGGGGGCCGGAGATCACCCATGCGGGGCATCCTGCGCCTGTCAGCTCCCCAAACCGGCCATGACCTTGCAGAGTTGCGCGGGTGCATCGAACGACGACGACCGCCGCGCTCCTGGTCACCGTGGCCGTCTCGGCCCTCACCGGCTGTGTGACCGTCCAGCGACCGCCGGCTTCCGGACCGCCCCCCTCCCCCACGCTCCCCTCGGCACCGCGCCCCGACGGCAGCACGGACCCCCGCGTCGTCCAAGCCCCGGCCCGGGAGGCGCTGGAGATGGTCCGGCCCTCCGAGCCTCCCTCACCGTTCAAGACCGGCCCGAACCGCGCTGCCCCGCCCGCACCGGGCATCGCTCCGCCCGCCGCCCGGCCCCACCCGCCCGCCGACCCGCAACCGCGGCGGACCGGTCAAAGGGGTCCGGTGCAGTTGCCGCCGACCGTCTCCGGGGGGCTCCCGAGGAACGCGGACGTGTGCGCGCTCGGCCGCAGATACGGAGGGTGGCGGCCCGACAGCCCCGAGGCGAGGATCTGCCGGGGCACCTACGGGCGTTGAGCCACGCAGAGCGTCCGATCGGGCGGGCCCCATGTCGAGGTTCTGTCGTCCCGCGGGCGCTCGCCGACCCGAGATGCGTGGGCCGATCGTCGTCCCCTTCGTACCGGTCGCGCCGGTCGCTTCAAGGGCGCCGTCTCTGCGGTCCCAGGGTGTCCCCGCCCGGGCCGTCCGGCGGGCCGGGCTCCGGTGTGCCACCCCTCGGCCACCGCTCGGCGAGCCCCAGCTCCAGACGTACGAGCGCCGCCCTGACCCCTTCGCCGTACGAGTCGTCGTCCAGGGCGCCGACCGCGCCGCGCGCCCGGCCCAGATGGACCCGGGCGGCCTCGCAGCGGCCGAGCTTGATGTAGTCGGCCGCGAGGTTCAGATGGAGCGAGGGGTAGAACACGCGCACCGCGAGCACCCCGTCGTGGCCGGCGAGGCGCTCGTCGGTGAATTCCTCGGCGGCGGACAGCGCCCGCAGGTCCCAGGCGAGCTCGTCCGCGGGATCGTCCTGAGTGTCCGCCATGTAGTGCGCCAGCGTGCAGCGGTGGAGCGGATCGCCGTCCTCACCGATCTCCGCCCACAGACGCAGAAAACGGTCCCGGGCCTCTTCGCGGTCGCCACCGTGGTGCAGCATGACGCCCTGCCCGATCCGGGTCATGACGGCGTCCGCCGCCGCCTGCTCCTGTCGCTTCACCACGGCTTCCTCCGCGCTCGTCACCCTCCCTCACCACGACGCTAACCGCCTCCGCCGGCAATCGCGGTCAGGCAGCTCCGTACGGGCGCTGGGCCAGGACGGTGACGATGCGGGGCCCGTGGGCCGGCGGGCGGGGCCGGACCGGGCACGGCCCCGCCCCGGGCCTCATCCCCGATTCGGCACGGTCCACTCGATCGGCTCGTGTCCCTGCCGGGCCACCGCCTCGTTGATCTGCGTGAACGGGCGCGAGCCGAAGAACTTCTTCGCGGACAGCGGCGAGGGGTGCGCACCCTTGACGACGACATGCCGCGACTCGTCGATCAGCGGCAGCTTCTTCTGCGCGTAATTGCCCCACAGCACGAACACCGCCGGGTCGGGCCGGCCGGCGACGGCGCGGATCACCGCGTCGGTGAACTGCTCCCAGCCCTTGCCCTTGTGCGAGTTCGCCTCGCCCGCGCGCACCGTGAGCACCGCGTTCAGCAGCAGGACGCCCTGCTCGGCCCACGGCATGAGATAGCCGTTGTCGGGGATCGGGGTGCCCAGCTCCTCGTGCATCTCCTTGTAGATGTTCCGCAGGGACGGCGGGATCTTCACACCCGGCCGCACGGAGAAGCACAGACCGTGCCCCTGGCCCTCGCCGTGGTACGGGTCCTGGCCGAGGACGAGGACCTTCACCTTGTCGTACGGCGTGGCGTCGAGAGCGGCGAAGACCTCCTCACGCGGAGGGTAGACGGGACCCTTGGCGCGCTCCTCCTCGACGAACTCCACGAGCTCCTTGAAGTAGGGCTGCTGCAGTTCGTCGCCCAGTACGCCCCGCCAGGACTCCGGCAGCATGGCGATGTCGGTCACGTCAACTTCCTCCGATGTGCGGTCACTTCCAGGCCCCAGAACCTACAGGCGACCACTGACAAAGGGCACGGGTGCCCGACGGGGGCTACCAGCTGGTCTTGCGGTGCAGCTCCCACATCATCATGATCGTCGACGGGTCCAGCGCCCGCTCCCCGCCGGAGATGTCCTCGCTCGCCGCGACGAACTGCTTGCCCTGCCACAGGGGCAGCAGCCTGGTGTCGTCCACGAGGATCTGCTGGGCCTTCTCGAACGCGTCCACCACCTTGGCACGATCGCTCTCGCGCCGCGACGACGGCAGAAGGACTCCGGTGATCCGCGGTTGGGGATAGGGCGTGCCGAGGGCGTTCTGCTCGCCGACGAAGGGGGCTATGTAGTTGTCGGGGTCCGGGAAGTCGGGGAACCAGCCGCGCCCGAAGACCGGGTACTCGCCCTTCTGGTAGCCCTCCACGTACGACTTCCAGGGGCGGGACTCGAGGGTGACCCGGAAGAGGCCCGAGTCCTCAAGCTGCCGCTTGAGCTCCCTGAACTCGGGAGCGGTCTCCGAACCGTAGCGGTCGGTGGTGTACCAGAGGGTGAGCGGCACGGGCCGGGTGATGCCCGCCCGGGAGAGGATCTTGCGCGCCTTGGCGGTGCTGGGCTCTCCGAAGTCGTCGAAGAACGCCGTGGTGTGGCCGGTCAGCCCCGCCGGGATCATGGAGTAGAGCGGGTCGACGGTGTCCTTGTAGACGTTGTGGGCGATCGCGGCCCGGTCCACGACCTGGGCCACCGCCTTGCGCACGGCCGCCTTGCCGGCCCAGGGGTCCTTCGGGTTGAACACCAGATAGCTGATCTCGATCCCCGAGTTCTCCACGAGCTGGATGTCCTCGTCGGACGAGTGTGCCTGCAGGGCGACGATGTCGGAGGCACCGAGACCGCGGTAGGTGACGTCGATCTTCCTGCCCCTGAGCGCCTGGACCATGGCGGCCGAGTCCTGAAAGTAGCGGATGGTGACCGCGTCGTTCCGGCGCTGGGCGTAGCCCTTGTAGCGCGTGTTCCCGGTGAGCCTCGCCTCCTTGCCGTCCCGGTAGGACTCCAGCCTGTACGGACCGGAACCGGTGACCTCGCCGTCCCGGCGCACCTGTGCGGCCGGGTAGTCGGCCGGGTCGACGATCGACATGGCGGGCGTGGCGAGGACGAACGGGAAGGTGGCGTCGGGCTTGTCGAGGTGGAAGACCACCTCGCGGTCGCCCTTGACCTCCACCCGGTCGAGGCTGCCCAGCAGACCCGCCGGGCCGCCGGGCACGTTCATGCGCTTGATCCGGTCGAACGAGTACTTCACGGCCCGGGCGTCGAGCTTGTGCCCGTTGGAGAACGTCAGCCCCTCACGCACCACACAGCGGTACGCCAAAGTCGTCGCATCCGTGAAGCGGCACTGCTCAGCGGCGTCGGGACCCGGCTCGGTCGCGCCGTTCGGGTAGTTCAGGAGGGTCTGGTAGACGTTGCGGAACAGCTCCCAGGAGTTGTCCCAGGATGCGGCCGGGTCAAGGGTGGTCGGGGAGCTGGTGGTGCCCACGACGATCGGTCTCCTGTCGTCGGAGGACCCCGACGAGAGCGCACTGCAACCGGCCACCAGGGACAGGGACGCGATCGCCGCCAGTCGACGCCGACAACGGTTGCGGTTGAACACGCGCACGCTCCTCGATCTGCCGTACCAAGGGTGGGCGGCAGACCCTACCGCAGCCTCGGCGCGGCCGGACCCGCTTCGACGGGGCGCTTGAATCGGGGCGTCCATGACGACGTTGTCATCCGTCTGTGTGTCTTGTGATCGCCGGCACGGGCGCCACTTCCGTCCAAGCGGCACCCGTGCCCTCCGCGCGGAGAGCCGCGGACCGGCCCCTCGGCTGCCGGCCCGGTGCCCCGCGCCCGTCATGGGCGCGGGACCCGTCTCAACTCATCCGACCCCGGCGTTCAGGAAGATGCCGCCGTCCACGACAAGCGTCTGGCCGGTGATCCAGTCGGACTGCTCCGAGGTGAGGAACGCCGCGGCGCCGCCGATGTCGGAGGGCACCCCGAGCCGGCCGAGCGGATAGGCCGCGGCGGCCTCCGCCTCGCGGCCCTCGTACAGCGCCTGGGCGAACTTGGTCTTCACCACGGCAGGCGCGATCGCGTTGACCCTCACCAGGGGCGCGTACTCGTGTGCCAGCTGCACGGTCAGGTTGATCATGGCGGCCTTGCTGATGCCGTACGCGCCGATGAACGGCGAGGCGGAGAGCCCCGCCACCGACGCGATGTTGACGATCGCGCCGCCGTTCTCACGCTGCCAGGCGTGCCAGGTCCGCTGGGCGAAGCCGAGCGCCGAGACGACGTTCGTCTCGAACACCTTGCGCGCCACGTTCAGGTCGAGGTCGGCGATCGGGCCGAACACCGGATTGGTACCGGCGTTGTTGACCAGGAAGTCGACCCGGCCGAAGACCTCCATGGTGCGTTCCACGGCCAGGGCCTGGTGGTTCTCGTCGTGCGCCTTGCCTGCGACGCCGATGACGCGGTCGGCGCCGAGCTTCTCGACGGCCTCCTTGAGGGCGTCCTCGTTGCGTCCCGTGATGCAGACCCGGTCGCCGCGGGCGACGAGGGCCTCGGCGACGCCGTGGCCGATGCCCCGGCTGGCGCCCGTGACCAGGGCGACCTTGCCGGAGAGGGGGGGAAGTTCAGTCATGTGTCCGTACTCCTGTGGCCTCAGTCGAGCGGTCCGCCGGCGACGTACAGCACCTGGCCGGAGACGAAGCCGGCCGCCTCGCCCGTGAAGAAGGCGATCGCGTTGGCGATGTCGTCGGGCTCGCCGACGCGCTGCACGGGGATCTGGGTGGCGGCCGCGGCCTTGAAGTCCTCGAAGCCCATGCCGACCCGGTCGGCGGTCGCCTTGGTCATCTCGGTGGCGATGAAGCCGGGGGCCACGGCGTTGGCGGTGATGCCGAACTTGCCGAGCTCCTTGGCCAGGGTCTTGGTGAAGCCCTGGAGACCGGCCTTGGCCGCGGAGTAGTTCACCTGACCGCGGTTGCCGAGCGCCGAGGACGAGGAGAGGTTGACGATACGTCCGAAGCCCGCGTCGACCATGTGCTTCTGCACCGTGCGCGACATCAGGAAGGCGCCCCGCAGGTGGACGTTCATGACGGTGTCCCAGTCCGCGACGCTCATCTTGAACAGCAGGTTGTCGCGGAGCACACCCGCGTTGTTGACGAGGATCGTCGGCCCGCCCAGCTCCTCGGCGATACGCGCGACGGCCGCCTCGACCTGCGCCTCGTCCGAGACGTCGCAGCCGACGGCGATGGCCCTGCCACCGGCGGAGGTGATCTTCTCCACGGTGTCCTTGCATGCCGCTTCGTCGAGGTCGATCACCGCGACGGCATGGCCCTCGGCCGCCAGTCGTACTGCGGTGGCGGCGCCGATGCCGCGCGCGGCGCCGGTGACGACCGCGACCCGCTGCTCAGTGGTGGACATTGCTGCTTCTCCTCGCCCTTGGAAAGCCTGGAACGCCTTGGAAACTCTGCGGCTCCCGCGGCACGCCCATCAGGTGAGCGACCGCTTAGTACCTTCAGCAGACGTGACGCTAGAAGCCCTGGCACCCGGTGTCAACGGCCCACCCGGCGCATGTGATCCATTACCTCACCAGGAGGTCCAGCAATCGTTCCGCCTCGGCCGCCGGATCGGCGGTCAGCCCCGTATGCACGGGCCCGGGCTGCACAACCGTCGACCGGGGCGCGATCAGCCAGCGAAAACGCCGCCCCGGGTCGTCGTGCGCCGCCTGCCCGGCCGCCGCCCCGCCCGCGCACACGCCCTCGACCGCACGCAGCGCGGCATGCACGCCGGGCACGTCCGCGCCGGGATCCAGCGCCAGCAGCCTCCGCTCGTCGAGGTACATTCGGGCGGCGACGAAGGACTTGGCGCGGCAGTAGACCAGTACCCCCGCGTTGATGCACTCGCCCCGCTCCACCCGCGGCACGACCCGCAGCAGCGCGTACTCGAAGACGTCCCGCCCGTTCACTTGCCGGCCCCCCGGTGGGTCTCGATGCCCTGGATGCGTTCATGGACGTCGGCGGCGCGGGCGAGCAGCGGCCGTGCGTAGGCCCGGCGCAGTGCATCCGGGGTGTCGAAGCCGGGTTCACCGGACAGCCACTCGTCCGGGATCCCGGCGGTCACCTCGGCGAGCAGATCCTCGGTGACCAGCGGCGCCAGTGCGGCGGCGGCGCTCGCCACGTCCGGCGCGAAGGAAGCGAGCGCATGGTCGGAGGCGTCGTAGGGCCGCGCCGCTGAGGTCTCGGCGCCGCGCCAGTTGTGCTGCCAGATCATCGTGGCGCCATGGTCGATGAGCCACAGTTCGCCGTGCCACATCAGCAGATTGGGGTTGCGCCAGGAGCGGTCCACGTTGTTGACCAGCGCGTCGAACCAGACGATGCGGCCGGCCTCCTCGGAGCCGACGGCGAAGGCGAGCGGGTCGAAGCCGATGGCGCGGCTGAGGAAGTCCATGCCGAGGTTGCGTCCGCCGCTCGCCTTGAGCAGTTCCTGCACCTCCTGGTCGGGCTCGCCGAGGCCCAGCACCGGGTCGAGGCCGATGGTCACGAGGCCGGGCACCCGCAGGCCGAGCCGACGGGCGAGTTCACCGCAGACGACCTCGGCGACGAGGGTCTTGCGGCCCTGTCCGGCGCCGCTGAACTTCATGACGTACGTCCCGAGGTCGTCGGCCTCGACGAGTCCCGGCAGCGAACCGCCCTCACGCAGAGGGGTGATGTAGCGGGTCGCCGTCACTTCCTTGAGCATTTCCCCAGGCTATCCGGTCGCCCGGGCCGCGGTTCCGAGCAGCGGCGACCCGGATCCCGGGGCCGGGCCCCGGGATCCGACGCGCCGACGCGGGCGCGGCAAGCGGACCGGTTCCCGGCTCAGTCCTGCTCGCGTGTCCAGCCGACCGACTGCACCCGGGAGTTGTCGCCGGGACGGGCGTCGGAGTACAGCAGCGCGCGTGCGGACCGGACCTTCAGCGCCCCGACGTACACCCCGCGCCCCACATAGAGCGAGTCGGTCGTGTAGCGCCAGCGCACGAGCAGGGATGCATCGGCGGGGAGCACGGCGTCGAGTGCGTGCCACACCCGGCCGTTGTAGCCGGTCACGGCTCCGTCGTCGTGGGTCACCGGCCCGGCGCCGCCGGGCGCCCGGGTGGTGAAGGTCAGCGGCTGCCAGGTCGCGCCGCCGTCGGTGGACGTCTCGGCGCGCAACGCGTCGGAGCCGGGCTCGGTGTCCCACCACAGATCGCAGGCGAGCCGTGCCCCGGCCGAGGTGTCCAGCGCGGGCAGGGCCAGCGTGGCGGTGGTCGCGCTCGCCATGCCGCCGAACCACGCCGTGCCGCCGTGGGCGGGTCGCACCGGAACGGCCCTCGCGAACCGGTCGCCCGCGGCCACGCGAGGCGCCGAGCCGGACCGCCAGGTGCGCACCGGGTGAACGGAGTTGCCCATGATGACGAGGAAGGAGTCCGTCGTGGGGTCGAGGACGATGCTGGTCCCGGTGAAGCCCGTGTGCCCCCCGGTACTCGGGGTGGCCATCGCGCCCATGTACCAGTGCTGATAGAGCTCGAAGCCCAGGCCGTGGTCGTCACCGGGGAAGGCGGTGTTGAAGTCGGAGAACATCAGGTCCACCGACTTCTCGCTCAGGATGCGCACACCGCCGTACACACCGCCGTTGAGCAGGGTCCGCGCGAGCACGGCCATGTCCCAGGCCCGGGAGAAGACGCCCGCGTGACCGGCGACGCCGTCGAACGCGTAGGCGTTCTCGTCGTGCACCTCGCCCCACACCAGTCCCCGGTCGAGACCCGACCAGGGCAGCCGTGCCACCTCGGTGGCCGCGATGCGCGGCTTCCAGGAGGCGGGCGGGTTGTACCGGGTCGCGGTCATGCCCAGCGGCCCGGTGATCCCCTCGGCGACCAGTCTGTCGAGCGGCTTGCCGGTGACCCGCTCGAGGACCTGCTGGAGGGAGATCATGCTGAGGTCGGAGTACAGATAGACGGTCCCGGGCGGGTTGACCGGCTTCTCGTCCCACAGCGCCTGAAGCATCTCCTGCCGGCTGCCGAACTTGTAGAAGGCGATGTCGGCCTGGAGCCCCGAGGTGTGGGTGAGCAACTGCCGGACGGTGATGTCCTGCTTGCCGCCCCCCGCGTACTCCGGCACATAGCGCGCGACGGGCGCCTCCAGCTCGATGCGGCCGCACTCGATGAGCTGCACGGCGACGAGCGAGGTGAACAGTTTCGACAGCGAGGCCAGGTCGTACACCGTGTCGGGCGTCGCGTCGATCTGCTGGTCGGGCGGGAACTCGACGGCGGTGTCGGTCGCGGAGTCGTAGTCCTGGTACCGCACGGCCTTGCCGACGGCCTTCTCCAGGGCGACCGTTCCCCCACGTCCGGCGAGCACCACGGCGCCGGCCCAGTACGGATGCCTGGGCGACGGCCCGAGGTACCGCTCGGCCACGGCGGTGACCTCGTCGACGTGCTCCGCAAGCAGTCCGGCCCGTGCGGCGGAACCGTGTCGCAGAGTCGTCCCGTGTCCGGCCGGCCGAAGCGGCGCGTTCGCCGCACGGCCGCTGTCGTCCGCCGCGGCGGACCCGGTTCCCAGCGGGGCGACCACCAGCGCACCGCCGAAGGACAGCACCCCCGCCCCGAACCGGCGCCGGCTGAGTGGGCCCCGACCGGGACCGCCGGACTCTCCGGGCCGTTCCACCTGCTCCATCGGACCTCCGAAAGAAGTTTTCACTCCGACCACTGCGGTCTGAAACTTTCCTTCCGGAACTCGCACCCTGTCAATCCCCGTGCGTCACGGGCGGGTTGCCTGCCGCAGCACCGAAGCGCCGATCCCCGGGCTCTCCACAGGACGGACCGACCTCGGCCAAAGAGTTCTTCTATCAAAATGTCGTCCACATACTTGTCCGGCGTTGACACACTCATTACCGTCCACCGAGGCAATACAGCGCCCGAGTTCATGTCGGTGGACCGGGCGATCCCGCGACGCCGGCAGGACAGCGGGTGCAGCCGCTGTGCCTCCGAAGCCGCACGCACCTTCCGGACTACGCATACGTGAGGAAGGCACTTCGTGGAGAACCTGAGCCGCCGCACGTTCAGCCGACTCGCCGTCACCCCGCTGATCGCCCTGCCCGCCGTGACCCACCCGGGAGCGGCCTCGGCGTCGACCGCCGCGGCCCCGACCGGTACCGATCAGCGGACCGGGACGATCCGCGCGATGAGCAGAGCGGCCACGTACATGGACGGCACCGTCTCCTACCGGGGCGGTTACGTCTGGAACTATCTGCCGGATCTGTCGGTGACCTGGGGCGAGATGGAGGCCAAGCGCACCATGTGCTGGGTCCAGCCGCCCGGTACCCCGTCCGTCGGGCACAGCATGCTCGACGCCTACCACGCCACCGGCGAGGAGGTGTTCTACCGGGCCGCGGAGCGCACCGGTCTCGCCCTCGTGGACGCCCAACTGCCGGTCGGCGGCTGGAACTACATCCATGACTTCGCCGGCGAGAAGTCCCTCAGGGACTGGTACGCGACCATCGGCGCGAACGGCTGGCGCCTGGAGGAGTTCCAGCACTACTACGGCAACGCCACCTTCGACGACGCGGGCACGTCCGCCGCCGCCCAGCTGATCCTGCGGCTCTACGTGGAGCGCGGCGATCGGCGGTTCGAGCGCGCCCTGGACCGCGCGATCGGCTTCGTGCTGGCCGCCCAGTTCGGCGGGGGTGCGGCCGACGGCGGCTGGCCGCAGCGCTATCCCGCTCACCACGGCTCGGTCAGCAGGACGCCGTGGCCCGAGCGGCGGCCCCCGTGGCTCCCCGGCGACGTGACGCACGGGATGGAGGACGGCGAGTACACCCAGCACGTCACCTTCAACGACGATGTGCTCGGCGAGAACATCAAGTTCCTGCTGATGTGCGTCTCCGCGCTGGGCCGGCACGATCTGATCGGTCCCGTCCACAGGGCGATGGAGTGCCTGCGCCGGATGCAGCAGCCCGGTCCGCAGGCCGGCTGGGGACTGCAGCATCTGTCCCGGTCCAAGCACGACAGGCCCGCAGGAGCACCCGCGGGCGCACGCTCCTACGAACCCCGCGCGCTCACGACGCACACCACCCAGACCAACGTCCAGCAGTTGTTCCACTACTTCCGGCTGACCGGAGACCACAGATACCTCGGCCGGGTCCCGGAAGCGCTCGACTGGCTGGAGAGCTGCCGGCTGACGCAGCGCCAGATCGACGAGAACCCGCTGCTGACCGGGCGCACCCACCCGACCTTCGTCGAACTGGGCACCAACCGCGCACGCTTCGTGCATCGCTTCGGATCCAACATCCGCAACGGCGCCTACTACCACGACCACGACCACCACGACACCCTGAGCCACTACTCCGCGGGCCGCTCCATCGACCTCGCGGGACTGCGTGCCGGATACGAGCAGCTGGCGTCCATGTCACCGGCCGAGGTGGCCGCGATGCGCGCCCGGTCCCCGCTCTCCGGCGGTGCACCGATCCCCCTGCCCCGGTACTTCTCCCTGCGGGACATCCAGCTCTCGGACCTGCTGCGTGACGCACCTCTTCCGATGCCGGTGGTGTCGGACGCCGAGGCGGCCGCCCTGGTCGCCGGACTCGGCGACCGCGACCACTGGCTGACTCCGCTGGACGCGGTGACCAACCCCTACGAAGGGCCGGGCACCCGCAGGCCGTACGACGGAAAGGCGTACATGAGCAAGAACGTCGGCGATCTCCGCGACACCTCGCCGTACAACCCGCAGGATCCGCCCGCGGAGCCCCCGTACCGGCCGCGCGAGGCCCCGCTGGGCATCAGCTCGGCGGCCTACGTCGCCAACATGGCCAAGCTGATCGGCTATGTGACGCGGCCCGCGGGCTGAGGCGGTCGCGCCACCGCCAGACGAAGAAGGAAGGACACCCGCACAGAAACGTCCACCCCGCCGACGAGCTGGGTGGACGTTTCTGTGCGGAGAAGGCGCCGGGGCGCACCCGTCCGTCGCGACCGGCCCGGTGCCCGCACTCACCTCGGTCCGGGCCCGGCCCGGGCGGTGGCCTCACGACCCGGGATGACCCCGACCGCTCGCGGCCGCGCCGGGCACAGCCGTGAACCGCCCCCGGTCGTGGTCTCGCCGTCCCTCTGACAGCGGTACCCCAGCCGTGTCTCACGCCCGCCTGATCTCGAAGCGGTCAAGATCTGGACGGTGGCTGAACGGTCATTGTTCAAAGGCCGTACCTCCGTCCAGAGGTACGAAACATCCGTGGAAGGGAACGTCAGCATGACCAGCGAAGCGCTTCAGCCCGGCTCGGCACCCGCCCGCCGGACCGTCATGGCGGCGGTCGGTGTGACGGGGCTCGCCGCGGCGCTGACCGCGTGCGGTGACTCAGGCAACAGCTCGGCCCCGAGCACGTCGCAGAGTGACAGCACCGCGAGCAGCGGCACCTCGGGCGGGGGCGAGAACGCCGCGGCCGGCACCGACGGCACCGTCCTCGCGAAGACCGCCGACATCCCCGAGGGCGGCGGCAAGGTGTTCGCCGACCAGGGAGTGGTGGTGACACAGCCGGCGGCAGGCACGTTCAAGGCGTTCTCCTCCAAGTGCACCCACCAGGGCTGCGCGGTGAGCGGCATCTCGAACGGCGTGATCGTCTGCCCGTGTCACGGCAGCCACTTCTCGGCGACCGACGGAAGTGTGCAGAAGGGGCCGGCGACCCAGCCGCTGGCCGCCGCGAACATCTCCGTTTCCGGGGACGAGATCAAGCTCACGTGACACCGCCGTCCTCTCCGGCCCGCGACGCACGCCGCCGCGGCCCGAGACAGGCCAGGACCTCGTCGGTGGTCGCGACCGTGGCGACCAACGCGAGGGTGTTGCGGACCATCGCGGAGGTGTAGTCGGAGGGCACCCCCGCGATGGCGTCCGCGGGCACGACGGCCGTGTAGCCGCGGTTGACGGCGTCGAAGACGGCGTTCGGGATCGCCACGTTGGCCGACACGCCGGTGACGACCAGGGTGCGGCAGCCCAGGTTGCGCAGCAGCGAGTCGACCTCGGTGCCCTCGATGGGCGACAGGCGTGCAGCCGGCGGACGACGAAGTCCTCCTCCCGCACCTCGATGGGCGCCGCCACCCGCACGGCAGTGCTGCCGGAGAGCTGCTGGACCGGAAGCCGTTCCGCCGCGCGGAAGAGGCGTGCGTTGTGATTCGCTCCCCGGCCGTCGGGCCGCCGCTCGGCGATCGCGTGGATCACCTGCACCCCGCCTTCGTGCGCGGCGGCGACCAGCCGGGCCACGTTGACCAGCGCGCCGGAGGAGCACGCCTGCTGGGCGAGTTCGGGCAGTGCGCTGTCCGGGCCCACGACACCCTGCTGGCACTCCACGGTGAGCAGCACGGTGGTCGGGGGGTCGAGGACCTGGCTGAGCTGTCGGGACGCCATGGCTCCCCTTGTCGTCGGCGCTCGGAAGCGGCGAGAGTAGCGATCGCCGCGTGCGGAGGGAAGAAGCACCATTGCGGGTGGGTGGAGTACGCCCCATTCTTTTCTGACGTGATGTCAGATGATGTCTCTGGCACGACGTGGGAGAAGAAGAGGGGGACGGCATGGCCGACACTCAGCGCCGGGGCCGGAAGATCATGATGACGCCCGGTGAGCTGGACGACTTCCTCAGCGCCCAGCGCACCTGCCGGGTGGCGACCGTGTCGGCCGACGGCGCCCCGCACGTGAGCGCCCTGTGGTTCGCCTGGGACGGCACCTCGCTGTGGCTGTACTCCGTGGTGCGCAGCAAGCGCTGGGCCGAACTGCGCCGCGACCCCCGGATCGCCGTCGTGATCGACACCGGTGAGGAGTACGAGCAGCTCAGGGGCGCGGAGCTGTCCGGCGTCGCGGAGTTCGTGGGCGAGATCCCGCGTACCGGGGAGCTGTGTGCCGAGCTCGATGTGCCGGAGACCCTGTTCGCGCGCAAGAACTTCGGCATCGAGGACATGCCGTACGACGGCCGCCACGCGTGGATCCGGCTGACGCCGCAGAAGATCGTCTCCTGGGACTTCCGCAAGCTTGGCCCCGTGTAGCCGGACCGGTGCGGTCCTCGGCGGCCGGCCCCGCCGGGCCTTCCCGCGCCGCTCAGCCCGCCGACACGGCCTGCGCCGCGGTCCGCAGCGCCTGCACCGCCGCGCGAATCGAGGGGCGGCGGTCGGCGTCGGCCCGCCACACCACGTAGACGTGCCGCCGCACCCGCTGCCGCACCGGCACGGTGACGACCCCGGCCGGCATCGGATCGCGCCCGAGCAGCGGCGCGATGCACACACCGAGACCGGCGGCGACCAGCCCGAGCTGTGTGTGCGTCTCGGCGGCACGGTGTCCGATGCACGGCTCGACGCCCTTGGAGCGCAGGGTGAACATCAGCCACTCGTGACAGAACTCCCCCTCGCCCCAGGTGATCCATTCGTCGTCGGCGAAATCCTCGAGGTCCACCTCGGTCCGGTCAGCGAGCCGATGGCCCACGGGCATCGCCACGTCGGCCGGATCGTCGAGGATCGCCGCCTTCACCAGTCCGTCGGGGACCGGCATCGGCTTGTTGTACCAGTCGAGGACGACCGCGAGGTCGAGATCACCCCGGACCACGCCGGCCACCCCGGCCTCCGGCTCGAGCTCGCACGAGCGCAGTCGCAGTGCCGGATGGCCGGCGCGCAGCGCGGCCAGCGCCGCCGGGAACAGCCCGCGCGCGGCGGTGGGAAAAGCCGACACGCGCAGTTCGCCGGCCACCTGACCGCGCTGTGCCTCCAGGTCGGCCTGGGCGAGTTCGACCTGGGAGAGGATGCGCGCCGCGTGATCGGCGAGCAGTCGGCCCGCGTCCGTGAGCCGCACCCCACGCCCGTTCTTCGCCAGGAGCTGCTGTCCCACCTCCCGCTCGAGCTTGGCGAGCTGCTGGGAGACGGCCGAGGTCGTCACGTGCAGCCCTTCGGCCGCGCCGCTGACCGAGCCGTGCCGGGCGAGGGCGTCGAGGGTACGCAGGCGCTCGAGGTTCAACATGTAAGTGATGCTACGAGATGCCTACAGCGAATTCTCGATTGTGCTACGAGGTACCGTGCGTCAAGGTGACGTCATGAGCATCGCCGCGACCCGACCCGCCGACAGCGCGACCACCGTCCCCCCGGGTCGCCGGGCGGCCCTCGACTGGCGCATCCGTTTCGCCGTCCTCTCCCTGATCTGGGGCTTCAGCTTCCTGTTCATCAAGGTCGGCACTCAGGGGTACGCCCCCTTCCAAGTGACGTTCGGCCGACTGCTGTTCGGCACGGCGGTGCTCGCGGCGGCGATGGCCGTCAAACGCGAGCGACTGCCACGCGGCGCCCGGACCTGGGGCCACCTCACCGTGGCGGCGTTCCTCCTGAACGCGCTGCCGTTCTCGCTCTTCGCCTACGCGGAGCTGACGATCCCGTCGACGCTCGCGGGCATCTGCAATGCGACCTCGCCCCTGTGGGGCATGGTCCTTTCGCTGGTCGCGCTCTCCGAGGACCGGCCCACGCGGCGCCGGGTCGCCGGCCTCGGCCTCGGCTTCCTCGGCGTGCTGACGGTGCTCGGCGCCTGGCAGGGCTTCCAGGGGCTGGACGTGACCGGCACGGTGATGGCTCTGCTGGCCTCGCTCAGCTACCCGGTCGGCTGGATCTACGTCCGCCGGACCCTGGCGGGCACCGGCCACTCCCACCTGTCCTTGACCGGGGCGCAGTTGTTGCTGGCCACCGTCCAACTCGCCGTGGTCACCCCGCTGTTCACCACACTTCCGAGCCACCTCCCGTTCGTGCCGCTGCTTGCGGTCGCGGCGCTCGGCGCGCTCGGCACAGGGCTCGCGGTGCTCATCCAGTACGGCCTGGTCGCCGAGGTCGGCCCGACGACGGCGCAGATGGTCACGTACTTCATCCCCGTCATCGCGGCCGCGGCAGGTGTCGCGATCCTCCACGAGTCGCTGACCTGGTCGACCCCGGTCGGGGCGATCGTCGTGCTGGCAGGCGCGGCGCTGACCCAGGCCCGGCCGAAGTCCGCCGCGCGGGACCGTGCCCGGCCGCCGGCTGCGAGGAAGCGGACGACTCCGTAAGGCACCCGGCCGCCGGAAGGACTCCGGCGCCGCCGCCGACTACACGTAGCTCCGGACGGGGGCGGGCCCGAGGGCGGCGGCGACGGCGTCCGCGAGGCGCCCGGTCTCCTCCGCGGTGAGCGTCGAGACGGTGATCCTGACACCGGGCGCCGCATTCATCCGGAAGCGCGCACCCGGGGCGACGGCCCAGCCCGCGTGCAGCAGCCGCGCGACCGCACCCGTCTCGTCAGGGACGGGAACCCACACATTCATCCCGCTGCGCCCGTGGGCCGCGACACCGCGCCGCGCCAGTGCGTCGATCAGTGCGTCCCGCCGTCCGCCGTACGCCGCCGCCACGGCCCTCGGGTCCACCGAGCCGTCGGTCCACAGCCGCGCGACCGCCCGTTGCAGCAGCAGGCTGACCCAGCCCGGCCCCAGCCGCTGCCTTCCCCGGACCCGGTCGACGGTGACGCCGTCCCCGGTGAGCACGGCCAGTCGGAGATCGGGCCCGTACGCCTTGGCGACCGAGCGCACGAACGCCCAGTGCCGGGTGGCTCCGGCGAGGGGGTGAAGGGGGACGTCGACGATCCCATGACCGTGGTCGTCCTCGATGAGCAGGGTCCGCGGATGCTCCCGCAGCACGGACTTCAGGGCACGGGCCCGCCTCGCGCTCACCGCGGCGCCCGTCGGGTTCTGCGCCCGGTCCGTGACGATGACGGCACGCGCGCCGGCCTCCAGGACACCGCGCACGTCGTCGGGGAGCGGCCCCTCGTCGTCGACGCCGACCGGAACCGTGCGCAGCCCCAGTGCCGGGACGAGGTCGAGGGTCCTGCCCCAACCGGGGTCCTCGACGGCGACGGTGTCCCCGGGCTTGAGATGGGCCGTGAGCACGCGCTCGACGGCGTCGAGCGATCCCGAGACGACGACCGGCGGGCCGTCCGGCACCCCGTCCGCGTCCAGGTCCGCCCGGGCGATGCGCGCCAGCTCCGGATCCACGGCGACGTCACCGTAGAGGACCGGCTCCCGGTCCCCCCGAGCCGCGGCCGCCGCGAACGCCGGCGCCAGCGGCGGCAGCAGCACCGGATCCGGATTGCCGCTGGACACGTCGCGCACGCCCGCAGGCACATCCACACGAATGTGGTCCCGTCCCGTCGTGGCGGGGGCGGACCGCACCCGGCTGCCCCGGCGCCCGGCGGTCTCGATGACCCCCCGCTCGCGCAGGATGCGGTACGCGGCCGCGACGGTGTTCGGGTTCACGCCGAGTTCGACGGCCACCTCTCGCAGCGGTGGCAGGAGCCTGCCCGGCTCCAACTCCCCCGTGCCCACCGCATGCTCGACGCTGGCCGCGATCTCGGCTGCACGCCGCCCCTGGATCGGATATCCTCCTAGCACAAAGTATATTTTGCACTAGTGCAAGAGGGGACGCAAATGCACGGGACCCACGATCCGGCGTCGTCACGCGCCACCGCCTATGCACCCACAGATCGCACCGTCCCCACGCGCTCCGCGGACCGGGCGTCGTACGACACGGAGCTGGTGCACGCGATACTCGACGAGGGCTATGTGTGCCACCTCGGCTTCGTACGCGGGGATGCACCGGTGGTCCTGCCCACGCTGTACGGCCGCCTCGGCGAACGCCTCTACGTCCACGGCTCGACCGGCTCGCGGCCCCTGCGGATGACGGGCGAGGCCGACCCGGGGCTCGCCGTGTGCCTGACGGTGACGCATGTCGACGGGCTGGTCCTGGCCCGCTCGGCGTTCCACCACTCGATCAACTACCGGTCCGTGGTGGTGCACGGCATCGCCCACCAGGTCGACGACCCCGAGGAGAAGCGGGTCGCCCTGGACGCGATCGTGGACCACGTCGTGCCCGGCCGCTCGCACGACTCACGGCCCGCCAACAAGAAGGAACTGGCCGCCACCGCAGTGATCCGCCTGGACCTGGACGAGGTCTCCGCCAAGGTGCGCACCGGCGGCATCAACGACGAGCCCGAGGACCTCGCGCTCCCCCACTGGGCCGGCGTCGTCCCGGTCCGCACCGAGTACGGCGCACCGGTTCCCGACCCGGGTCTGGCACCCGGCACCGGACTTCCGGACTATCTGGCGGTGCTGTGATGCTGATCCATCCCTGGGACGCGCCGCAGGACGACAGCGAGTGGCAGCGCTGGCTCGTCGGCCGCGACTTCGGGCAGCTCGCCGTGAACGGCCCGTCCGGCGAACCGCCGTACGTCCAGCCGCTGCATTTCGCCTACGACACGGACCGCGGTGAGGTGGTGGGCCATCTCGCCCGTCCCAACCCGCTGTGGGCCGCGCTCGAGGCGAACCCGGAGGTGCTGCTGAGCGTGGTCGACGACTATGTGTTCGTGCCCGGCCCCTGGCAGGCCCCGCCGGACGGCCCGTCCGAGAACGGTGTGCCCACGAGCTTCTACGCCGCGGTCCAACTGCGGTGCACCGCACATGTCGTGGACGATCCCGCAGAGAAGGCGGAACTGCTGAACCGCCAGACGCAACACTTCCAGCCGGAAGGCGGGTCCGCCCGTGCGACGGTGGGTGAGGCCCCCTACGGCCGCATGCTGCCCGGCATCCGCGGCCTGCGGCTCGAAGTGACGGGTGTCCGGGCCAAGTTCAAGTACGCCGGGCGGAAGCCCGAAGAGATCCAGGACCGCATCGCGGACGGGCTGGCGACGCGCAACGGTCCACGCGACCGGGTCGCGCGCGAGCATCTGCTGCGCAGGCGCGAGGTGTGAGCCGGGTGCGGGGTCCGCGCCGGACCCCGCACCCTCCCGTCATACGAAGGCGGGTTCCTCACCCGGCGCCCGTGCCCGACGGGCCTCCGCCGTCGCGAGCCCCGCCACCGAGCCGAGCATCAGCGCGGTGCCGACGAGGGTGGCCGCAGTGAGCCGCTCACCCAGCAGGGCGACGGCGAGGACCGCCGCACTGACCGGCTCGAGGAGCATGATCACGGACACGGTCGCGGACCGTACGACGGACGCGCCCGCGAAGTACAGGGCGTAGGCGAGTGCCGTGGGCACCGCCGCGATGTACCCCACCAGGCAGACGAGAGAGCCCGGTTGCGCGGTGTGCGGTACCAGACCCTCGATCAGGGCGAACGGCAGCAGGCACAGGCTGGTGACCGCGAACGCCGAGACGGTCGTGCCAAAGGCGTCGGCTCCGCCGTCCCGGCCCCACCAGCGGGTCAGCAGCGTCATGGCGGAGTAGCCGGCCGCCGACACGAGCGCGAGCAGCACGCCCCACGGACGTACGGTCGTACCCCCGCCGCCCAGCACCAGCACCCCGAGCCCGGCGAGCGCCCCGGCGACGGCGGTCGTCCCGCCGCGGCCGAGCCGCTCCCCCATGGTGAGCCGGGCGCCAAGGGCGATGAGCACGGGACCGGCGCCGAGGGTGACGACGGTCGCGACGGCGAGACCGGTCGCCGAGACGGCCCCGAAGTAGGCGGTCTGGAAGACGGCGAGCCCGGCCCCGGTGGCAACGGCCCGCAGCGCCTTGCGGCGCAGCGGTTCGAACCCGGCCGCACGGGTGCGCGGACGTACGAGGCGAACGGCGGCCAGCAGGACGAGCCCGGTGGCGCAGCGCCAGAAGGAGAGGGCGACCGGCCCCATGTCACTGGTCCGGTAGACCAGCGAGGCGGCGGCGCCCGCGGTGCCCCAGGCGGCACCGGCGACGATCAGATACACAAGGCCTCGCCCGACGGGCAGGCCGGAGGCAGGATGCGACACGAGTTCTCTCCGCAGAGGTGCAGAAGTTCGGGAAGGAACCCCGGAGCGTCGGGGTCCGTGGACTTCTTCTGCGGGCAGCACCGTTCCGCCCGGGCGATCCGCCGGGCACGATTCCGGAGAGCCCGCCTCAGGCGGCCGGAGGCGGAAGAACGAGTGCGTCGGAATGCATGACCGGCACCCTATGCGGCCGTTCCGCGCACCGACAACTCCCTTTCGGCGCCGCCTGCGCCCGTCACGTGCTCGGCCGATGCCTTCACGGGCGCGGACGACTGGGCCGTGAACGCTCCGACCAGGACGACCACACCGCCGATGATCTGCGGTGCCGAGAGGTGCTCGCCGAGCAGCACCCAGGCCAGCACGGTCGCGATGACCGCTTCGAGGCAGGCGACCACACCGGCCACCTGGGGCGAGAGCCGGCGCACGGACACCACCCCGGTGACATACGCGAGGACCGTGGCGATCAGGACGATCCACACCAGCAGCAGCGCGGCCGGCACCGAGGTGCCGTTCATGTCCGCCGTGCCCGTCAGGACGGACCAGCGCATGCTCCAGGGACGGGCGACGACGGTGAGCAGGGCGGCCCCGACGACCAGGCCGTATGCGATCACGCCGAGCGGGTCGGGAGCCTCCTCACCGCCCTCGGCGCCCGGGTCGGACAGGACGAAGTAGCCGACCTGGCAGCAGGCGGCGCCCAGGGCGAGGAGCAGCCCGAGAAGGTCGAAGCCGAGACCCGACCACACCTCCACGACGCAGGCGAGTCCGCCGACCGCGAGCACCACGCCGACGGCCGCGGCACGCGTCACCGGACGCCGCTGCACGAAGCGCACCCAGCCGAGGACGAGGGCGGGCGCGAGGTACTCGATGAGCAGGGCGACACCGACGGGTATGCGGGAGAGCGCGGCGAAGTAGCAGGCCTGGACACCGGCCACGGCGAGCAGACCGAACCCGGCGAGCAGCGCGGGCCGCGTTCGCACCAGTGCGCGATGGCGCAGGGCGAGGGGCAGCATCACGAGCGCGGCGCCCGTGACCCGTAGCCACACCACGTGGAGCGGGTCGAGCCCCGCCTCGATCAGCGGTTTGGCCGCGACACCCGATCCACCGAAGGCGATCGCCGACACGACGGCGAGTCCGAGCCCGACTCCCCTGCCGCGGCTGCCCTGAGTCCCCTGAGACGTATGCACCGGCACATGATGACAGGCGGCGACATGAGCGTCACCCCTGAACGCACCTGTCTCAGAAACTGGACCCGGTCCGCCCGCGCACGCTCATCCGGGACCGTCGAACCCGGTTGCGGCCCGGTGACCGGCGTCGCCTACCTCCGCCCATCGGGCCGCACGCTCGCGCACCGCGGCCTCCTCCAGCCGCACCGCCACCGCCCCCGCGTCGACGCCCGCGCGGCCGAGGACTTCCACGGCCCTGGACGTGGGCTCGGCGACGACGGCCGCGAGCAGGTCGACGCCCCGCACGAGCGGCCGGCCGAGCCGGATCGCGCGACCGTGCGCCGCGTCCAGGGCACCCGCCGCCGCGGGTGACCAGCCGTCCGATTCGGTCAGGAGCGGTACGGCCCCCGAGTCCTCGACGGAGGCCTGCCAGCGCAGGCCGTAGCCGATGGCACGCTGGACGAGATAGCCGAGCAGCCGCGCCACGTGCGGACCGTCGAAGACGGCGCGCACCTCGGGATCGGACTCCAGCAGCGTGTGCAGCAGATGGGCGGTGTCCACCTGCCGGTCGCCGTCCCGCTGCGCCCTTCTGCGCGCGCCCGTCACCACCGCGGCCAGTTCGGCGTCGAGCCGTGGATCGTGATCCGGGTGGTGTGCGCCGCGCTCCGGGGCCGGGTGCTGGGACTGAGGCAGTGACACGCCTACCACCTCATCAGCACCGTCGACTCCGGACATCCCCGGTGGGCAGCATTTACGCGTCCGACACAGGGTGGGCACGAGTGGGCGGGTTCTCCTCCTTGCGGATGACGTCACGCCGTTCGCCTCCCAGGGTCGCCACCGCCGCACCGCTCGCCTCGACCACGCCCCTCCGGCACTTCTGACGGTTCATCAGTATTGAATGTTCCGGGCCCTGCCGCTACGTTCCGCGACACCGTAGCTGCGCCCGGCGCAGCACCCGACACGAAGGGGTGGTGGCATGGCCGAAGTCAGCGCGGAGGCACGCATCGACGCACCGGCCGACAAGGTGTGGGCCCGGCTCACCGACTGGCCCGCGTACGGAGAGTGGAACGCGACCCACACGAGCTTCCCGAAGGGCGGCCCCGAGGTTCTGGAGGTGGGCGGAACCTTCGAGGAGAACATGAAACTCATAGGCTTCCCCGCCGAGGTCACCTGGACCATCGACGAATTGCAGCCCGGGCGCGTTCTGGCCATCCGCGGCAAGGGCCCGATGGCCGTGAACGTCGCCACCCGCTACACCCTGACACCGGACGGGGAGACGACCTCCGTCCGCATCGACGGCGAGTTCACCGGCGCGGCCGTCTCCCTCATGGCGGGCAAGCTGAAGGACTCGGCGACAGCCGCACTCGACGAGTCGCTCCGCAGGCTGGGGGCACTGGTGTCCTGACCTTGGTGCGTCCGGACGAGCGGACGCACCGCGGCCGTGCCGCCGCGGGGCGCCGTATCGGAACAGGGACCGTCGTCAGTCCTCGTCGGCGAGGATCAGGTACAGCTTTTTGCGGGCGTCGTTGATGACCGACAGGGCCTTGTCGCGCTGGTCCTTGTTGCCGGTCTTCCAGACCTGGCTGAACGCCTCCATCAGACCGAAGCCGGCCTGGCGGATCTCCTGCAGCGCATCCCAGTCGATGCCGCGCGAGGCCTCTTCCCAGGGAGCCTCGGGCCCCTCGTCGGCCGCGGCGCGGCCGGACTCGGTCAGCGAGAACAGCTTCTTGCCGCCCTCCGTCTCACTGGCGATCAACCCCTCGTCCTCCAGGAGCTGCAGGGTCGGGTAGACCGACCCCGGGCTGGGCTTCCATGCCCCGCCACTGCGCTCGCCGATCTCCTGGATCATCTCGTAGCCGTGCATGGGCCGGTCCTTCAGCAGGGCCAGGATCGACGCACGTACGTCGCCACGCCGCGCCCTCCCCCTCGGTCCGCCCCTGCCACGCCCACCCCAGGGTCCACCCGGACCGAAGAATCCAGGGCCACCGAAACCCGGGCCGCCGGGCCCACCCGGTCCGAAGGGACCGAAAGCCCCACGTCGGCCGTCGAAGCCGCCCTGAGCGCGATGACCGGGGCCGCCGTGGTGCCCGTGCCGCTCGAATCCGAAGTCCTGTCCACGGGATCGCATAGCAATCACTCCACTCTTTCGTTGATCTGTCGCGATGCGTCAACGATATATCGGAGAAGGGTTGACTGACAACCCCTTCCGCTCCGTCCGAAGGGGCGCGGACGGGCGTCCCCCCGCCGCCACCCACCCCCACCAGTGCCGCAGCACCACACGCGGAGCTCCGCGCGGGGACGGGGAACCTGTCCACAGCCGAGAAACGGCGATACGATCGCGGCGTATCGCTGATTTTGCCGATGTTCCAGAACAAGAGTGGACAAAAGGGCATTCAGTGATGCCGGCCGGGGGCTTGTGGAGGCGGACCACCGTTCAGCCCCGAGGACGACAACCGGCCCCGTCGCCATCGCGGCGCGAGCCCCCCGGAACGTCGACACATCGCCGACGCGTACGGCGCCGACCTGGACGCCGCGCGTCATCACGGCTCGCCGCGTCACCACGCGGCTCCGCATCCAGGATGCTCGCCCGGCCGTCGTCGCCCCTCGACCCGACTCCGCACCACCGCGTCAGGCGTCCGGGTCCGCGCGAGGCACGACGTCCTCACGGCAGGAGAATGACCGTGACCCTGAGCAGCGAAAACACTGTCCAGCGACTGCTGATCGACGGCACCTGGCAACAGGCCGCCGACGCACACACCTACGCGGCACACGACCCGTTCACGGGCGAGGTCGCCTCCCGCGCCGCCGCAGCCGTCCCCGCGGACGTCGTCCGCGCCGTCGAAGCGGCCGAACGCGCCTTCCCCACCTGGGCTGCGCTGGCGGCCAACGAGCGCCGGCGTGTCCTGTGGACGGTGGGCGAGAGACTCGAGGCACGAGCCGACGAGATGGCCGCGGCGATCACCACCGAGACGGGCGGCCCCGCCGGCTGGGGCCGGCACAACGCCTCGGTTCTCGCCGAGAGGTTCCGCCATGCGGCGAGCGCGGTCCACGAGGCCCTCACCGGGGAGGTCATCCCCTCCGAAACCCCGGGCCGCACCTCCGTCGCAATCCGAAAGCCGGTCGGCGTGGTCGCCTGCGTCATCCCGTGGAACGCCCCCGCGCTGCTCGTCGGCAACTCCGTGCCCAACGCACTGGCCGTCGGCAACACCGTGGTGATGAAGGCCTCGGAGCAGACCCCCCGGACCCACGGCCTGATCGCCGAATGCCTCACAGAGGCCGGACTGCCCGCCGGGGTCTACAACCTCGTCACCAACGCACCCGAGAACGCCCCCGAAGTGGTGGACGCGCTGATCGCCCATCCCGCCGTACGGCGGGTGCACTTCACCGGTTCCACCCTGGTGGGCCGGATCATCGCCGAGAGAACCGCCGCGCACCTGAAGAAGGCGATCCTCGAACTCGGCGGCAAGGCACCCGTGCTGGTTCTCGCCGACGCCGACCTGGACCAGGCCGTCAGCGCGTCGGCCTTCGGCGCGTTCACCCACTCCGGCCAGGGCTGCCTTTCGACCGAACGCATCATCGTCGACCGGGCCGTCGCCGACGAATTCAACCGGCGCCTGGCCCTCCTCGCCACCACGGTCCCTTTCGGTGACCCCCTCGACCCGCACGCCGTGCTCGGTCCCGTCGTCGGATCGGACACCATCTCGCGGCTGTCGGATCTCGTGCGGGAGGCCGTCGCGGCAGGCGCACGGCTCCTGGCCGGCGGAACACCCGACGGCCCGTGCTTCGCGCCCACCGTGTTGACCGGCGTCACCCAGGACATGCGCATCTACCGCGAGGAATCCTTCGGCCCCCTGGTCACCGTCATCACCGTCGACGGACCCGAGGAAGCCCTGCGCGTGGCCAACGACAACGACTACTGGCTCGCCTCGGCCGTCTTCACCCGGAACATCCCTCTCGCCATCGATCTCGCCCAGCGCATCAACGCCGGCAGGTGCCACATCTACGGCACCACCCTCGGCGCCGAGCCCCCGATGCCCTTCGGCGGCGCCAGGAACAGCGGCTACGGCAGACCCGGCGGACGCGTCGGCCTTCAGGAGTTCACCGAACTCCAGTGGATCACCATCGAAGGCCCCCAGCCGCCGCGCCACCCCGACGCCGAGTGACCTCACCCCCACCGGGCGCGGCACACGACATCCGGTGGGCGTCCGCGAAAATTCCGGGCGGCCGGCCCGCGGCAACCGGCATCCGCACCCGGACACACGGTCGACGACGCGAAGACGGGCCAGACACCCCGGATTGGCCTTGGCACGCGCCACCGCAGGGCACCTAGCGTCGGATCATGCGGATTCGAATCGTCGACGCCTTCACCGACCGCCCGTTCGCCGGAAACCCGGCGGGGGTCCTGCTCCTCGACTCCTTCCCGGACGACGCATGGCTCCAGAACGTGGCCCGCGAGGTCAACCACGCGGAGACCGCGTTCGCCCACCGCCTGCCGGAAGGCGGCGAGGCCGACTGGGCCCTGCGCTGGTTCACGCCCGCCACCGAGGTCGCCCTGTGCGGCCACGCCACCCTGGCCACCGCCCACGTGCTGCGCACCACGGGCACCCACGAGGGCCCCGTACGCTTCGCCACCCGCAGCGGCGTGCTGATCGCCACGCCGCACGAGGACGGCTCCCTCACCCTGGACTTCCCCACCGCGCCGCTGACCCGGGCCGACGTCCCGGAGGGCATCGCCGAGGCCCTCGGCGCGCAACCCCTCACAGCCTTCGACACCGGTCAGAACGTCGGCGACCTGCTCGTCGAACTCGCCGACGAGAAGACGGTCCTGGACCTCGCCCCCGACCACAGGGCGCTGCGCGGACGCTCGGCGCGCGGAATCATCGCCACCGCCGCCGCCGAGGATCCCGGCCGTGGGTACGACTTCGTATCGCGCTGCTTCTTCCCCGACGTCGGCATCGACGAGGACCCGGTGACGGGCAGCGCACACACCGCCCTGGCGCCCTTCTGGTCCGAACGCCTCGGCCGGCCGGACCTCACCGGACTGCAGGCGTCACCGCGCTCCGGCCGCGTCCGCACCGGACTGCGCGGCGACCGGACCCTGCTCACCGGCCACGCGGTCACCGTCATCGAGGGCGAACTGCTCGTGTGACGGCGGGACAGGGGTGCGGGGCGGTCACGGCGGCCCTGCGCACCCCTGCCCTCGCCCTTGCGGGCACTAGGCCGTCGGCAACCACCCCGCCTTGCCGGCGAGCAGCGCGTATCCCACGAACGCCCCGATGTCGAGCAGCGAGTGGGCCACGACCAGAGGGCCGACCCTGCCCCAGCGGCGGTACAGGAAGACGAAGACCACACCCATCACCAGGTTGCCGAAGAACCCGCCGATCCCCTGGTAGAGGTGGTAGGAGCCGCGCAGCACCGAGCCGGCCACGAGCGCCGTGCCGGGCGTCCAGCCCAACTGCCCGAGCCGGCGCAGCAGGTAGCCGACGACGATGACCTCCTCGAGGACCGCGTTCTGCACCGCCGACAGCACCAGCACGGGGTACTTCCACCAGACGTCCGGCAGCGCCTCCGGCACCACCGTGAGATTGGCTCCGAAACCGCGGGCCGCCAGATAGAAGGCGATACCCGCGGAGCCGATCACGGCCGCGATCGCCGCTCCTCTCCCCAGGTCGGGCCAGGGACGGGCCCGGTCGAAGCCGAGTGTGCGCAGCGAGGCGCCCTCACGCATCAGGAAGTGGGCGACGAGCACGACCGGCACCAGCGCGGTCGCGATCCCGAACAGCTGCCAGGCCAGGTCGAGCCATGGGCGTCCCGGCGCCGCCGAGGCGTTGAGAGTGGCCGCCTGCTCCTTGAGCCCTCCCGGTTTGGTGACCGATCCCACAAAGCTGATCAGCGCGGAGACCCCGCTCGCGCCCAGCGAGAGCGCGAGAACCAGCAGCGTCTCGTCGCGGAGAATCCGTCGCGTCGGCCGCTCCACCTTTGAAGTATCGGCCACTGCCCCTGCCTCCACCTGCACTCCCGCCTCCCGTCGAGCGATCCCGCCTCGCCCCATCTTCACCCGGCAAGGGTCTCTCGGGTAGCTGTGAAGATCATGCGCGAGGGGGCGTCGAGCGCGAACGGACGCCGAACGCGGCGTCCGCCATCCTTCGCTCTGCCATACGGGCGCGGCGGTGCCCGGACTCAGCACGGGCCCGCGTCCCGGGATACCGCCTGTCCGTGGGTCGCTCCGCGTCGTCCGCGCACGCGAACACGGTGCCCCGGCGGCACTGCGGTGCCCGGAGCGGCGGGCAAGGTTCGCGCCGCGGACGGTCCCTTGAGCGGCGGCCCGGGAACACCGCGGCGATGTCCCACCACCGATCCGCACGGCTGCCGTCGGAACGCCGGCGAGGCGGGCCCGCCCGCATCGGCCGACGGTTCGCTCACCCCAGCGGCACCGGTTCCGGCAACCCTACGGGCCAGGTGTGCACCGGCTCACCGACATGCATCAGCGCGCGATACCGCCTCGTCGTCGCGGCCAGTGCGGCCTGCCGGTCGAGCCCCTGTTCGAGGGCCCGATGGAAGGTCGCGGCCTGCCAGCTCGCGCCGTTGGCCCGCAGCCGGCACCGTTGCTCGATCACCCCGAGGTAGAGGTCCCGGTCCGCGGGCTCGACGCCCCACGCGTCCAGCCCCGCATGGGCGAGCGGCAGCAACTCGTCGCGTACGAGGTCCACGGCGTCCACCTCTGTGATCCCGCCGTGGCGCCCACGCCGGGGCCACTGAAGGCGCGCCTCGATGCCGTACCGGCACGCCGTGTCGAAGTTGGCGGCGGCGGCCTCGAACGGCAGCCGTGTCCACACCGGTCGCGGCTCCTCGGCCAGGGCGCGGACGACACCGTAGTAGAAGGCCGTGTTCGCGATGACGTCGATGACGGTGGGCCCGGCGGGCAGCACCCGGTTCTCGACCCGCAGATGCGGAACTCCGTCGGCGATGCCGTACACGGGCCGGTTCCAGCGGTACACGGTGCCGTTGTGCAGGACGAGTTCGGCGAGCGTGGGCGTACCGCCGTCGTCGAGGACGCGCAGTGGGTCCTCGTCGTCGCAGATCGGCAGGAGCGCCGGGAAATAGCGCAGGTTCTCCTCGAACAACTCGTACGCCGAGGTGATCCAGCGCTCCCCGAACCACGTACGCGGTCGCACTCCCTGCGCCTGCAGTTCGGGCGGCCGGGTGTCGGTGGACTGCTGGAACAACGGCGGCCGGGACTCGCGCCACAGCTCACGCCCGAACAGGAACGGCGAGTTGGCGCCCAGCGCCACCTGGACCGCCGCGACGGCCTGGGCGGCGTTCCAGACGTCCGCGAACCGCCCCGGGGTGACCTGCAGATGCAGCTGGACCGATGTGCAGGCGGCTTCGGGCGCGATCGAGCCCGAGGTGCACTCCAGCCGCTCGACCCCTTCGATGTCGAGCCTGAAGTCCTCGCCGCGCGCGGCCACGATCTGGTCGTTGAGCAGGGTGTAGCGGTCGACCGCGGAAAGGTTGGACGAGACCAGGTCGTCACGGTCGAGCGTGGGCAGAATACCGATCATCACGATTCCCGCATCGACCTCGTGCGCCTTGCGGTCGGCATATGCGAGAGAAGTGCGCAGCTCCTCGACGAGCCGATCGAATACACTGCCGCCCAGTCGGTGTGGAGCTATGTTGACTTCCAGGTTGAACATGGCGAGTTCTGTTTGGAAATCGCGGCTCGCAATCCTTTCGAGGACCTGGGCATTCAACATTCTCGGCATGCCGTCGGATCCGATGAGATTCAGTTCGATCTCCAGGCCCATCAGGTTCTTGGGTCGATCGAACCGCTTCTCCTCCAGCAGTCGCGCCAGCCCCGCGAGACACTGCTTGAGCTTGCCGCGGTGGCGCTGCCGATCGGACAGGTCGAACGGCCCCGCCACGACCTTCTCTCCCATCGAAGCGTCCCTCCTGAGACGGGTAGGCCGACGATTCGGCCGCTGCTGTCCATCGGGTCTCGGTGGATGATGCCCCGGCAACGCGATCGATAACGTCCCCGAGCGGCACTGTCGCACGCTAGGCTGGGAGTCGGCGGCTTGCGGCACATTCACGAGGCATGGGGCAAGACGCAGTTTCACTGCGAAGGCATGTGGTGAAAAACGCCGACGAGAACCGGCCGTCCGCTACGGACGAGTATTCCGAGGTCGGAGCCTCGGCACCCGTCGGACATCGGGACGATTCCCGCCTTTCATTGACCGGATATCTCCTTGCCGGTCGTTTGCGGAACGACTAGACGAAACACTGCATGAACACGAGTCGTATAAACTTTCCGCACGGGGTAGAGAGTTGGCACTGGCGGCCCCTGAACCCTGGCGTCAAAGCGCCGCCATTCGTCCGGGCACAATTCCCCCGCCCCTGCGACCCCGAGAGCTGACAGCGCTGTCCGCCCGCCCCACCCACGCCTTCGCGTCACCGTGCCTGCCGAATGAGAGGCGACCCACGATGCTGCTGCATGTCCCCCTGGCTCCCGCGCCCGCCCTCCGCTCCGTCCTCACGGCACTCGGTTCCCCCACCGCGGTCCGCGAGGCCCCCACCCCCTCCCTGCGCAGCGCCCAGGGCCCCGCGACACCCGAACTCCCGCTGCCGGTCCATGTGCTGGACCGGATCACCCCGGCGGGTGCCCCCGTCACCCGTCTGGCCGGATGGCGCTTCCTCATCCGCAGTGGCGATCGCGCCGTGGCCGCAGCCGAGACCATGCTGACTCCGGACGGCTGGGCGTTCTCGCACTTCTTCGAGGGCCCGTACGTCACCTCCACCGAGCGTGCCCTGCGGCAGGCGGAGGCCCTGGCACAGCCCTACCAGGCACGGCTGCTGTCCGTGCCGGAGCTGTACATGCTCACGCTCTGGCTGCACGGGGACTGCACCGCCGACGGGGCGACCGGTTCGCCGGCAGCGACCGACCTTCTTGTGCCGCTCGCGCCCGCGCCGCCCGGGATCGCTTCCCACCTCCCGCACACCGTCGCCGACCTGCTGCCGGTACTCACGCACCGCATCACCCGCGCTCCGCTGCTCGGCTCGCCGACTCCCGCATAGCCACCGCTCCCCACCGTGCCCCGCCGCCGGAAACGGCCGCGGGGCACGGTGCGTCCCGCGCCGAGGACGGGCGGAGTCGCTCGTTCGTGCCACCTCACGCTCGTACGAGGGACAGAGCGCTGATCGGACCAGAGGGACTAGCCCCTTGCGGCCATCGCGAACCACCCGAAGTGACCGCCGAATCGGGATGAACCGTCCGCCAGGGTGATGCGTCATGAACCTGTGAGGAGCGGTGCTGCGAAATCCCTGCGGATCGACGCCCGTGGGGCAACACTGGGTTCCAGACCGAAGCATCAGCGACGGGGGGGCGGCCATGAACGACCGGAAGAGCCGCAGGACAGACACGACAGCCATCTCGGACATCACGACAGAGCGAAAGATCCCATCCACCATGTGCCAGCACCAGCCACCGTGCCCGACAGCCGAATCCGCCGACCGGGAATCCGCCCGTCTCGTGGCGCACCACCCGGAGCAGGGATGGAGCCTGCTCTGCAACGGCGTTCTGCTCTTCGAGGACACCGGTGAGCTTCTGCCCGACGGTCAGATCATCGCCCCGCACCGCCCCATGGGCACCGAGGTGATGACCGCCGCCTGAGCGGCGCACAAGGGGCAGTCGCTGCCCTGACATACAAGGGGGCCAGCCCGGAGACATACGCTCCGAACCGGCCCCGACGCATGCCGAAGGCTGATTACTCCTCGTAGGCGTCCAGCGGCGGGCAGGAGCAGACCAGGTTCCGGTCACCGAAGGCCTGGTCGATGCGGCGCACCGGCGGCCAGTACTTGTCCGCAGCCGAGACTCCGGCCGGGAACACGGCCTCCTCGAGTGTGTACGGGTGCTCCCACGTGCCGCCGAGTGCGGCGGCGGTGTGCGGGGCGTTCCGCAGCGGGTTGTCCTCGGCGGGCCACTCGCCCGAGCCGACCTTCTCGATCTCGGCACGAATGGCGATCATCGCGTCGCAGAACCGGTCGATCTCGGTGAGGTCCTCGGACTCGGTCGGCTCGATCATCAGCGTGCCGGCCACCGGGAACGACATCGTCGGCGCGTGGAAGCCGTAGTCGATCAGCCGCTTGGCGACGTCGTCGACGCTCACCCCGGTCGCCTTGGTCAGCGGGCGCAGGTCGATGATGCACTCGTGCGCCACCAGGCCGCCGGGACCGGTGTAGAGCACGGGGTAGTGCGGCTCGAGGCGCTTGGCGATGTAGTTGGCGGACAGCACGGCCACCTGTGTGGCGCTCTTGAGACCCTCGCCGCCCATGAGGCGGACGTACGCCCACGAGATCGGCAGGATGCCCGCGGATCCCCACGGAGCGGCCGAGATCGGGCCGACACCCGTCTCCGGACCGGCCGCCGGCTGCAGCGGGTGGTTCGGCAGGTGCGGCGCCAGGTGCGCGCGCACACCGACCGGGCCGACACCCGGACCGCCGCCGCCGTGCGGGATGCAGAACGTCTTGTGCAGGTTCAGGTGCGAGACGTCGCCGCCGAAGTGGCCGGGCTTGGCCAGGCCCACCAGGGCGTTGAGGTTGGCGCCGTCGACGTACACCTGGCCACCGGCCTCGTGCACGGCCGCGCAGATGTCGGCGACGTGCTCCTCGAACACACCGTGGGTGGACGGGTACGTGATCATCAGTACGGACAGTTCGTCGCGGTACTGCTCGATCTTGGCCCGCAGGTCCTCGATGTCGACCTCGCCGTCGTCGGCCGTCTTCACCACGACCACCTTCATGCCGGCCATCACCGCGCTGGCGGCGTTGGTGCCGTGCGCGGAGGACGGGATGAGGCAGACGGTGCGCTGGTGGTCGCCGTTGGCGCGGTGGTAGCCGCGTACGGCGAGCAGACCGGCCAGCTCGCCCTGCGAACCGGCGTTGGGCTGCAGGGAGACCTTGTCGTAGCCCGTGACCTCGGCGAGCCGCTCCTCCAGCTCACGGATGAGCGTGAGGTAGCCCTGCGCCTGCTCGGCGGGCGCGAACGGGTGGAGCTGACCGAACTCGGGCCAGGTGACCGGCTCCATCTCCGTGGTCGCGTTGAGCTTCATGGTGCAGGAGCCCAGCGGGATCATGCCCCGGTCGAGCGCGTAGTCCCGGTCCGCCAGCCGGCGCAGATAGCGCAGCATCGCCGTCTCGGAGCGGTGCTGGTGGAAGACCGGGTGGGTGAGGTAGTCGTCGCTGCGCAGCAGGCCCTCGGAAAGCGCGTCCTCGGTGTTCGCGTCCAGCGCCTCGATGTCGCCCTCGACCCCGCACGCGGTCCACACCGCGGCCAGCTGGGCCCGTCCGGTCGTCTCGTCGCAGGCGACCGACACATGGTCGGCGTCGACGAGGCGCAGGTTCACCCCGCGCTCGCGTGCGGTGGCGACGACCGCGTCGGCGCGGCCGGGCACCCGCACGGTCAAGGTGTCGAAGTAGGCGCCGTGGACGACCTCCACCCCGCCGGCGGTGAGACCCGCGGCGAGTATCGCCGCATACCGGTGGGTGCGCCGCGCGATGGTCCGCAGACCCTCGGGCCCGTGGTAAACGGCGTACATACCGGCCATCACGGCGAGCAGCACCTGCGCGGTGCAGATGTTGCTCGTCGCCTTCTCGCGACGGATGTGCTGCTCACGGGTCTGCAGGGCGAGCCGGTAGGCCTTGTGGCCGTCGGCGTCCACGGAGACGCCCACGAGCCGGCCGGGCAGGCTGCGGGCGAACTTCTCGCGCACCGCCATGTATCCGGCGTGCGGTCCGCCGAAGCCCATCGGCACACCGAAGCGCTGGGTGGTGCCCACGGCGATGTCCGCACCCAGCTCACCGGGCGAGGTGAGCAGGGTCAGCGCCAGCAGATCGGCCGCGACGGTGACGACCGCGCCCAGCTCGTGTGCCTGCTCGACGACCGGCCTTATGTCGCGCACGGCACCGGAGGCGCCCGGGTACTGGATCAGTACGCCGTTGATCTCGCGCTCCGCGATCTCGGCCGGGATGCCCTCGCCGAGGTCGGCGACGACGACCTCCACGCCGGTCGGCTCGGCACGGGTCTGGATCACGGCGATCGTCTGCGGAAGGGCGTCCGCGTCGATCAGGAAGAGGCCCTTCTTGTTCCGGCCCATGCGGCGGGACAGCGCCATCGCCTCGGCGGCGGCCGTGCCCTCGTCGAGGAGGGAGGCGCCGGAGGTCGGCAGTCCGGTGAGGTCGGCCACCATGGTCTGGAAGTTCAGCAGGGCCTCGAGGCGGCCCTGGGAGATCTCCGGCTGGTAGGGCGTGTACGCGGTGTACCAGGCCGGGTTCTCCATCACGTTCCGCAGGATCACCGGCGGCGTGAAGGTCCCGTAGTAGCCGAGGCCGATCATGGAGTCGAGGACCTGGTTGCGATCGGCGAGCGAGCGCAGCTCGGCCAGCACCTCGCGCTCGGTGCGCGCACACGGCAGATCCAGGGCGTCCGTGTTCTTGATCACATCCGGGACCGCTGCGGACGTGAGCTCGTCGAGCGAGCCGTAGCCGACCTGCGCGAGCATCTTCGCGCGGGCCTCGAGGTCGGGACCGATGTGGCGCTGCTCGAAGGGCGTCCCTCGTTCGAGTTCGGCGAGGGGAATGCGGTGGGCGGTCATTGCGGAGGCCTCCTGGTCTGACGCGACCTTCGAGGGGCACCACGGCACGGGTACCCCGACGGCCTCCCCCTCTGTCATCTCAACCTGAGAGCTTCACCGGTCCGCCCGAAGGCGTACCGGCTTTCACCGTCGGTGAGAGCGGAAGCTGTCGACACCCGCCCTGCTTTCCAGAGTGACCTCGTCCGTGCGGTACGTGTGCCTGAGAGATTCCGGGGAGGGTTTGCTCCTTCGGCGCCTCCGGTTCACTCCGGAGGACTCTCCCGCACGGGGTCAGCAGCCGCTAGCCAGACTACCAGCGGGGACAACACAGGCACCTTCGAGTGGCCGCCTTCCCCAATGTGCTCTTTCGTAGTGCTTACGGATGCGTTGCGACCTGCTGGAGGGACCGTGAAGACCGAAATCGATCCGCGGAGTCTGATCGGCCGCAAGGCGTTCGATCGCAACGGAAACAAGATCGGCACGATCGACGAGGTCTATCTCGACGACGCGACCGGTGCGCCCGAGTGGGCGGCCATACGAACGGGCCTGTTCAGCAGGGACGCCTTCGTCCCCCTGGAACCCAGCGAACTCGTGGAGGGCGCGCTGTGGATCCCCTTCGAACGGGCCCTGATCAAGGACGCTCCCGACTTCGGCGTCGGACGCCATCTCTCCCCCGAGCAGGAACTGCAGCTCTACCACCACTACGGGCTCGATGTGACCTCTCCCCCACCGCCGGACCGCGATTTCGGGCATCTGGCGGGGTCGGACGAGACCTGAAGGTCATGCGCACCCGGCGCCCCTGACAACCGGCCCGCCCCGAATCGTGGCCGCTCCGATCGCGGTTGTGCCGGCTTCGGCCCGTCCCGTGGTCGTCAGTCCACGGTCCCCGATGCCACCGTCCGCGGCTCCGTGGGCTCGGGTCTTCGGGGCACCAGCGGCAGCGGATCCGCAGACTCGAGACGGGGGTCGTCGGTGCGGAACGTACGCACGCGGCCCGGATCGGACTGCGGTGTCTCGAACCGCACTGTGACCCGGCCGAGACCACTGCCCTGCACCCACCCGTGACCGTACTCGGCGTGCCGGACGTCCTGACCCGCGCGCCAGATGTGCTCCGGGACCTGAGCGGGCGCCTCCTCGGCCGTCTCGGCCGCCTCCCCTACTTCCGGGTGCTGCTCCTTGCGTGCGTCCCCAGCGGCCAGGTGGGCCTGGGCGAACAGGTCCTCCTGGGTGTAGTCGGCGAGGCCGCTGACCCCGACGCCGAGCAGCCGCACCCCGCCGGTCGTGTCCACGGACTCCAGCAGCCGCCCGGCGGCCTCCCGCACCACCGCGGGATCGTCCGTGGGTCCGCGCAGCGTCTCGGACCGGGTCAGCGTCGAGAAGTCGTACCTGCGGACCTTGAGCACGATGGTGCGACCCGACAGGCCCGCCTCCCGCAGCCTGCGGACGCACCGGTCCGCGAGCCGCTGCACCTCCAGCCCGACGCGCACCCGGTCGTGGATGTCCACGTCGTAGGTGTCCTCGACCGACACCGATTTGGTCTCCCGCTCGGCCACCACCGGCCGTTCGTCCTGAGCCAGAGCCATGGCGTACAGGGCGTGCCCGTGGGCCTTGCCCAGCAGCCGCACGAGTTCGTCCTCGCCCGCCTCGGCGATCTCCTCGACCGTGGTGATCCCGGCGCGGCGCAGATGGTCCCCGGTGGCGGGACCGACGCCCGGCAGCGTGCGCACCGGCATCGGGCCGAGCATCGCGCGCTCGGTACCCGGACGGATCAGCACCAGGCCGTCCGGCTTGGCCTCCTCGGAGCCGATCTTCGCGAGCATCTTGGAGGCGGCGAGCCCCACCGAGCCCGTCAGGCCCGTGCTGTCACGGATGTCCGCGCGCAGCTTCATCCCCGTGCGACGAGCCGACTCCTCGTCCCAGGCCGCTCCCCCGGCCTCCAGATCCACGAACGCCTCGTCCAGGCTCAACGGCTCCACCAGCGGCGACAGCGCCCTCAGCAGCGCCATCACCTGCTCGCTGATCTCCCGGTAGAAGCCGAATCGCGGCACCAGATACGCGGCGTGCGGCGCGAGGCGGCGTGCCTGGGCCATCGGCATCGCCGAGTGCACTCCGAAGACCCGCGCCTCGTACGAGGCCGTGGCCACCACTCCGCGCGGACCGAGCCCGCCCACGATCACCGCCTTGCCGCGCAGACTCGGCTTGGATGCCTGCTCCGCCGAGGCGTAGAAGGCATCCATGTCGAGATGCAGGATCGTGGGCGCGGTTCTCACATCTCCGATGCTGCCCTACGCCACTGACAATTCGCCCGGGTCCCGGCACCGCTCAGACGGCCCGGTTGCGCCGCCGTGCCAGTTCGTCCCCGGGGTGGTGGCCGACGATGGTCTCGCCCGTGTCGATGCGCTCGCCGTGCAACTGGGAGAGCGCGCTCTCCACGTCCCGCCACACCACACCGACGGCGATTCCGAAGATGCCCTGACCGCCCTGGAGCAGGGCGTGGACCTCGTCCGGCGACGTGCACTCGTACACCGTCGCGCCGTCGCTCATCAGCGTCATCCGCTCCAGGTCGCGGAAACCGCGCTCCCTGAGGTGCTGCACGGTGGTGCGGATGTTCTGCAGGGAGACACCGGTGTCCAGGAAGCGCTTGACGATCTTCAGGACGACCACGTCCCGGAAGCTGTAGAGCCGCTGCGTCCCCGATCCGTAAGCGGGTCGCACGCTCGGTTCGACGAGCCCCGTCCTGGCCCAGTAGTCCAGTTGACGGTAGGTGATGCCCGCGGCGGCGCACGCCGTCGGACCTCGATAGCCCATCTGCTCGGAAGCCGCCCCCTCGTCGCCCGGCACGGCCGTCGGCCGCTGAGGGGCGGAGCCGGTCGCGCTGCCGTGAAGCGGGTGCGGGCCACTCTCCCCCAGACTCCGTCCGGGGGCACCCCCAGCCGTACCGCCGCCGCTGATTCTCACGCCGACCTCCGTCCTTGACCTGCCTTCTCGACGGTAGGCAGTCACCAAGGGCACGTCAACGATCGCCACACTCGGCACGCCGAGTGATAATCACCCCAGGAGTGGTTTCCCGCGCCCTTCCGCGGGGAAAGGCTAGCCGAATGCTTCGGCGGCGGCCTCCGAGATGTGGCACGAGCCCCCGGCATGTGCTCCAATGCCCGCCCACGTGCGCCTCCCCGCCACGCCCGTTCGACGATCTTGGGGCGGCCGATCCTCGTCGGCCCTCCCGACCGGCGCCTCTCCGCGGCACTCCGGCGACTCGACGGCACCTGCACGGTCCTGCCGGCTCTGGGCAGGCGTTTCCGGATCAGGGCTCCCGACTGAGCACGACGGCCACGGCATACCTCCGGCACCACATGGGACGCACGAATCGCCTTAGCCACACCAGGCACTCACATCACACGATCCCCGACCGGCACACGCCCTCCGGCCCGTTCACGAGGGGAGACCGTCACTGGCTGCTGGTGCCGAAGTCCTCGGGGGAGATCTGGTCGAGGAACTCGCGGAACTTCTCGACCTCGTCCTCCTGCTCGTCCGGGATCGCGATGCCCGCGTCGTCGAGCACTCCGTCACTGCCGTAGATCGGCGTGCCGGTGCGCAGCGCCAGCGCTATGGCGTCGGACGGGCGCGCACTCACCTCGACACCGCTGGCGAAGACCAGCTCCGCATAGAAGACGCCCTCACGCAGATCCGTGATGCGCACCTCCGTGAGCTCCTGGCCGACGGCCTCCAGCACGTCCTTGAACAGGTCGTGGGTCAGCGGCCGCGCCGGGGCCATGCCCTGCTGGGCGAACGCGATCGCCGTCGCCTCCCCGGGGCCGATCCAGATGGGGAGGTAGCGGTCGCCTCCCACTTCGCGCAGGAGCACGATCGGCTGGTTGGAGGGCATCTCGACCCGGACACCTACGACATCGAGCTCGTTCACACAGCAACCCTAGGCCGTGCCCGGGATGTTTGGGTAGTCGGGCACAGATCGGCCCATTGATCCGCCCACGGCGAACAGCCCGGCTCAGGGCAGCCGCACACCCAGCGCGGACTGGATCAGAGCGGCGTGCAGCTTCACCGCCAGCCCGGCCAGCTCCTTGGTGCGCGCCTCGGCATGTGCCCTGGTCTGGGGGTTGCGGTGGAGTCGCAGCGGGGCCACCACCTGGTCCACGAGCCCCGCCTCACGGTCCGCCGCCGCCTTCATCACCCGCAGGTGACGGGGCTCGATCCCATGGCGGCCCAGTTCCGCCACGAGAGTGGCCACCGTGATGCTCTCCGCGTCGTACACACCTTCCGGAAGCGGTACGACCAGGCCGTACGACTCCCACTCCTCGAGTTGCTCCACGCTGATCCCGGTGGCGGTCAGCAGCTCGTCACGGGCGATCCTGGCGACCGAGGCGGTGTCGGTCTCGCCCAGGAGGTCCCCGAGCGGCTCCCCCTCACCCAGGTCATGCGGACGGCCCAGGGACGGGAGACGGACCTCCTCGCCCCGTTCCAGGGCGTCCAGATGCTCGCGAATGACCTTGAGCGGCAGATAGTGGTCCCGTTGCATCCTCAGCACATGACCGAGCCGCTCGACGTCGCGCCTGCTGAACTTGCGGTATCCCGAAGGGGTGCGCTGCGGCTCGATGAGCCCCTCGGACTCCAGGAAGCGGATCTTGGAGATGGTGACTTCCGGGAATTCCTCGCGCAGCACGTTCAGCACGGCGCCGATGCTCATCGGCCCGTTGCCCGTGGCGGCGGTGCCGTTGTCGGCACCGCCGCTCGGTGTGTGAAGCATGGACCCTTCCCTGGCGGGTCAGATGCCCCGCGGACTCGCGTAGAAGACCAGCCTGTACTTGCCGATCTGCACCTCGTCGCCGTTGGTGAGCGCGACCTGGTCGATGCGCTCACGGTTGACGTACGTACCGTTCAGGCTGCCGACGTCGGCCACCGTGAACGACCCGTCCGGGCTGCGCCGGAACTCCACGTGCCGGCGCGAGACAGTCACATCATCCAGGAAGATGTCGCTCTGGGGGTGACGCCCCGCCGTGGTCAGATCACTGTCCAGCAGGAAGCGGCTGCCCGAGTTGGGACCGCGGCGCACTACCAGCAGCGCCGAACCGGCCGGCAGCGCGTCGACGGCCGCCTGCGCCTCGGGGGACAGCGTCGGCACCGACGTCTGACCGGTGGCCTCCGCGTCGTAGGCCTCCAGACCCGAGATCGAGATCGTGGAGGTCGTCTCCGACGCACGCTCCGGGACCGCACCCGGTCGCAGCGGCGCACCGCAGTTGGAGCAGAAGCGGCTGTTGTCCGCGTTGCGGTGACCGCACCTTGTACACACGAGGGCCGACATGTCCCCGAAACCTATGGGTCCGGACGCACCGGGGTCAACAGACGCCGCGCCCTGACCTCCCGAAATGCCACCACCCGGACCAGCGACCTGGTCCCGGAACAGGGGGCGGTGCCCCTCTGCTTCTCCCGGCTGGGCACGATGGCGGGCAGTCGCGTTCTCGCCGCCCTCTCGCGTGCTCTTGCCGAACAACTTCGCAAACAACTTCACGGGCGATTCCCCTTGACCGAAACAGACCCGCCCGTGGGGCAGGACGAACCCTGATTACATACACCGACCGACCCGGACATCCTCACAACGTCCGTATCCACCAGACAGTTTCCACCACGCACCCCCCATTCGGTGCGCCGACCCCCCGCAACCTCATGCCCTTGCCCGACGGCCTCCATGCACCCCCGGTTCACTGGGAGGACGATCGAGCGTAGTCAGGCTGCTCGGCCGCCCGCAAGGCATCCACGACGATCTTCGTAGAACGCTCCACGGCGACTGTGGCCTGCTCCTTCTCCAGTGTCTGCACCACGCCTCCGGGGATGTTGAGCGCGGGCTCGAGGTCCTGGGGCTTGCCGATGACCTGGAAACGATAGGGCTGGGTGATCTTGTTCCCGTCGACGCTCACACTCTTCCCGGAGTCCGACAGGTAGGTGCTTGCGACGACCCTCACCCCGTTCACCTGGATCGCCTCCGCGCCGGCCGCGCGCAGTTCCTGGATCGCGTCGAGCAGCATGTCCGCCTGGACCGTTCCCTTCGTGTCCTGGATGGTCATCGTGATGCCGGGGCCCTGTGCCGCCACCGTGCCCGCGAGGATGCCGAGTTGTTTCTCCTTCTCGGCGGTCTGCTTGCGAGCCTCCTCGGCCCGGTCCGAGCTGTTCTCCAGCTCGGACCGCTGGTCCTCGAGTCCCTGCTTCTCGTCCTGAAGACGCTGAGTACGGTCGTCGAGTTCATCCAGGATGCGTACGAGATCCTCCTGGCGCGCGCCACGCAGCGCGCTGCCGCTGTCGCTGTTGGAGGCGACCTGGACGGCCAGACCGAAGCCCAGGCCGAACAGCAGGAGTGCGACGATGAGTTGGGCCCGCGACACGCGCGGCGGCCACAGTCCCTGGGCAAGGCGCTGACGGCCGGTGAGCCCCGCCTCGGGTTCCTTCGGCTCCGCCGCCTCCTCCACCGCCCCGGGCGCGTCGGCGGCCGCCGGCCTCTCCTGGGGCAGTTCCTTGCGCAACCGGTGCTCGGGGCCCCGCGGCGTCTCGGGAGTCTCTTCCTCGTTGTTCATCGTTCCTCACGCCCGGAACACATGCCGGCGGATCGCCGCGGCGTTGGAGAAGATACGGATGCCCAGGACGACCACCACACCCGTGGACAGCTGGGCCCCTACGCCCAACTTGTCGCCCAGGAACACGATCAGCGCCGCCACCACCACGTTCGACAGGAACGACACCACGAAGACCTTGTCGTCGAAGATCCCGTCGAGCATGGCCCGCAGACCACCGAACACGGCGTCGAGTGCCGCCACGACGGCGATCGGCAGGTACGGCTCGACGACCGCCGGAATCTCCGGCCGGACCAACAACCCGACCACGACTCCGACGACGAGGCCCAGTACGGCGATCACGATGTGCCCTTCTCTGTGGTCGGCTGTGCTGTACGTACGATCACGCTCGGAGCGGCAGGCAGCCGGACGTCGCCCTCGGCTGAAATGCCGGTCCTGATGCTGTAGTTCTCCTGCAGCGCGTGCAGATACAACCCGTCGGCGCTGTTCTGGAACCTGGTGCTGAGCCGGTCGCCGTCCCCCACCGCGAGCACCGTGTACGGCGGCACCAGCGGCCTGTTGTCGACCAGTATCGCGTCGCCCGCGGCCCGGACCGCCGACAGCGCCGTCAGCCGCTGCCCGTTGATGGAGATGGCTTCGGCGCCCGACTCCCACAGGCCGTTGACGACCCGCTGCATGTCGCGGTCCCGGACCCGGCCGGTGTCGGAGAAGTCGGAGGTCTCGCGGGGATCGCCGTTGCCACCCGAGGTGGCCTCCTTGGCGTCGTTCACCACGAGCTTCACGCCGGGACCGTGCACGGCGACCGCGCCCGACAGGACCCCGACGAGATCGGCCGCGTCCGAACCGCCGTCCCTCTCCAGGGCGGACCTCTGCCGCGCGCTGACGTCGTCGCGCAACGTGTCCACCGTGCCCTCGAGCTTGTCCGCGGCCGCGGTCTCGCTCTGAATGCGGTCGATGAGCTCCTGGCGCTCCTTCGCGACCGTCGGGGCGGCCACCCGCGCCTGTGCGGCGCCCACGGTCACCACAAGGCCGGCGAGCACCAGACCGGCCGCGAGGCCGAGCTTGGCACGCACCGTCCTCGGCAGACCGCCCTCACCCTCGGTGTGCTTCCGGGCGGCAGCCTCGGCGTATCCGTCGTCGAGGCTGTGATCCATGACGTTGGTGAGCAACGACATGGAAGCGTCCGGACGCGGGGAGCGCCCTGGTGTGCTCCGAACGGGGGGCGGCTGCGGCATGGGGCACATAGTCGCATGTCGTGAGCGCATACTCCGAATGGCCCCGCCCGCGTGCCGGACATACCCCCTCGGGGGTACATGTCCGGCACGCGGGCGTGTCGCGTGCTCCTTTATCGGCCGGCGCTGTCCACGACCGCCGCCCACTCGTCGAGCAGGGCCTGCGCGGAGGCGTCGTCGGGGCCCTCGGCCCACAGATGGGTGACGGCCTCGGCCGGGTCGGGCAGCACCAGCACCCACCGCCCGTCGGTCTCCACGACCCGCACACCGTCGGTCGTGTCCACGAACCGCTCCCCGGCCTCCTCCACGACACGACGCATGACCAGGCCCTTGACGGCCCAGGGCGTCGCGAGATCACGCTTGAGGACGTGTGCCCGCGGAATCCGCGCGTCGATCTGGCTGAGGGTGAGCTGTGTCCTCGCCACCAGCCCGATCAGCCGCACGAACGCCGCCGTGCCGTCGAAGACGCTGCTGAACTCCGGCACGATGAAGCCACCGCGTCCGTCGCCGCCGAAGATGGTCGACTCCTCGCCACCGACGCGCGTGAGATCGTCGGGCGACGTGGTGGTCCATTCGACCTGCGTCCCGTGATACGCCGCCACCTGCTCGGCGATCCGGGTCGTCGTCACCGGCAGCGCCACCTTCCCGCTGCGCCGCTCCGCGGCCACCAGGTCGAGCATCACCAGCAGCGCACGGTCGTCCTCGACGATCCGCCCCTTCTCGTCGACGAGCGACAACCGTTCGCCGACCGGGTCGAACCGCACACCGAAAGCGGCTCGCGACGATGCGACGATCTCACCCAGCCGCACGAGCCCGGCACGACGCGTGTCGGCGCTCTCCGTGGGGCGGGACTCGTCGAGACCCGGGTTGATCGTCAGCGAGTCCACACCGAGCTTGCCGAGCAGGCTCGGCAGAACCAGTCCCGCGCTGCCGTTCGAGGCGTCCACGACGACCTTGAGTCCCGACTCGGCTATCCCCGACGTGTCCACGCTGCGCAGCAGCGATCCGGTGTACGAGTCGAAGACGCTCGACGGGAAGTACAGGTCGCCGATCTCCCCGGGGAAGGCACGCCGGTACTCCTGCCGCGCGAACACACGGTCCAGCTTCCGCTGACCGCCCTGCGACAGATCCGCGCCCTGTCCGTCGAAGAACATGATGTCGACGGAGTCCGGCACACCGGGGGAAGTCCGGATCATGATGCCGCCGGCGCTGCCTCGCGCGGTCTGCTGCCGCGCCACGGGCAGCGGGACGTTCTCCAGGTCCCTTACGTCGATGGCGCTCGCCTGGAGCGCCGAGATCACCGCACGCTTCAGGGCCCGCGCACCCCGGGAGTGGTCCCGGGCGGTGGTGACGGTGGACCCCTTCTTGAGCGTGGTGGCGTACGCGCCGGCGAGTCGCACGGCCAGCTCCGGGGTGATCTCGACGTTCAGGATCCCGGACACACCGCGGGCGCCGAAGAGATGCGCCTGCCCTCGGGACTCCCAGATGACCGAGGTGTTGACGAAGGCGCCCGCCTCGATGGTCTTGAACGGGTAGACCCGCACATTGCCCTGGACGATCGATTCCTCGCCGATGAGACATTCGTCGCCGATGACGGCGCCGTCCTCGATCCGGGCCGCGCGCATGATGTCGGTGTTCTTCCCGACCACACAGCCCCGGAGATTGCTGTGCTGGCCGATGTACACGTTGTCGTGGACAACGGCCTTGTGCAGAAAGGCTCCGCTCTTCACGACGACGTTGGAACCGACGACGGTGTGCTCGCGGATCTCCGAGCCGGCCTCGACCTTGGCGTAGTCACCGATGTAGAGCGGTCCGCGCAGGACCGCATCCGGATGCACCTCCGCGCCTTCGGCGACCCATACGCCAGGGGAGAGTTCGAATCCGTCGATCTCGACGTCGACCTTGCCCTCCAGGACATCGGCCTGAGCCTTCACATAGCTCTCGTGGGTGCCGACGTCCTCCCAGTACCCCTCGGCGACATAGCCGTAGATCGGCTTGCCTTCCTTCATCAACTGGGGGAAGACATCTCCGGACCAGTCGACCGGAACATCAGGTTCGACGTAGTCGAAGACCTCGGGTTCCATCACATAGATCCCGGTGTTCACGGTGTCCGAGAAGACCTGACCCCAGGTCGGCTTCTCCAGGAAGCGCTCGACCTTTCCCTCGTCGTCGACGATGGTGATGCCGAATTCCAGCGGATTGGGGACCCGGGTCAGACAGACCGTGACCAGCGCACCCTTTTCCTTGTGGAAACTGATCAGATCCGTGAGGTCGAAGTCGGTCAGGGCATCACCGGAGATGACAAGGAACGCGTCGTCCTTCAGTGCTTCCTCTGCGTTCTTGACGCTCCCGGCGGTACCGAGTGGCTTCTCCTCGTTGGCATAGGTGAGCTCCATGCCGAGCTCTTCGCCGTCTCCGAAGTAGTTCTTGACCAGAGAGGCCAAGAACTGCACGGTGACAACGGTCTCGTTGAGCCCATGCCTTTTGAGCAGCCGCAGCACATGCTCCATAATCGGCCGGTTCACCACCGGCAGGAGCGGCTTGGGCATGCTCGAGGTCATCGGGCGAAGGCGCGTGCCTTCGCCTCCGGCCATCACGACGGCCTTCATGTCGGAAGCGTCCTCCTCTAAGAGACGACGGTCCAGCCGACTTCACCCGTCTAGATTGTCCCGCAGTTTCCGCGCGCGGGCCATCGAGCCGCTACGGCTGCCAAACGGCGGGCTCAATCGACCATGGCGTCCGCCCTGACAAGGCGGCGGACCTGGACCACGTAGAGGACTCCTGCCCACCAGTACAGGGTTGTACCCCACCCTGCGAACGCCCATCCGAAAATGGCAGCGAGTGACGCGATCCATCCGCTTCCGTCACTGAGAAGCAGAAGCGGGAACGCATACATGAGGTTGAACGTGGCTGCCTTCCCGAGGAAGTTCACCTGCGGCGGCGGATAGCCGTGGCGTCTGAGGACACCGACCATCACAAGCAGGACCAGCTCACGGGCGACAAGGACGGCGGTCAACCACAGGGGCAGAATCTCCCGCCAGGTGAGGCCTACAAGAGTGGACGCGATGTAGAGCCGGTCGGCCGCTGGATCGAGCAGCCGGCCGAGGCTGCTGATCTGGTTCCAGCGGCGGGCCAGTTTGCCGTCGAGATAGTCGCTGACGCCGCTCAGCACGAGAACGAGCAGCGCCCAGCCGTCGCTCTTCGGCCCGCCGAACTCCGGCCTCAGGATCAGCCACAGGAAGATGGGCACGCCGACGAGGCGCGCCATGCTGAGGATGTTCGGGATGGTGAGGACCCGGTCCGTCTGAACACGGGTCTCCTGGACCTCCACCCGGGGGCCTCCTGCGGGAAACGAGCCAACGATGCCCCCCGACCTTACCCGCAGGGTTCGCGGGGCGGTGCGGAGGGGGTGCGAAACCGAGGAAACCGCGGTGAACCCAGAACCCGACGCCAAAAGGGCCCGGAAATGCGGGAAACCCCGTACCAACGGTACGGGGTTTCCCTCACAATTTGTTCGGCGGTGTCCTACTCTCCCACAGGGTCCCCCCTGCAGTACCATCGGCGCTGAAAGG
>NZ_LMWH01000036.1 GCF_001507435.1 Streptomyces sp. NRRL F-5122 | reverse complement strand
GGAGCACGGCGCCGCCGATGTCGGTGAACGGGACGTACACGCCGCTGAGGGTGAGCGCCTCGGAGTAGGTGATCAGGTGGGCGAACCACAGGCGCAGGGCGGCGGGATCGTCGAAGATCCTCTCGAAGACGGGGCGGATCGCGTCCAGGTCGAGCAGGGTCTCGTTGACGTCGAACACTACGATCGGTCGCTCAGGCATGACCGGGCTTCCGTTCATCCGTGGGCCGGCAGACTCGGACCGCCGCCACGACCGCTGGGATGGCCGGTCCGGTCGCCCCGGCGGGCGCGGGCAACCGGAACACTCGGGCAAATGCGTCGACGACGGCATCGACAGTATGAGGCGCGAGTGATGCGGTGGAACGCCGTACACGGGGCGCCACGCATCTCTGCGCCCTGTCGCTGACGCGTACTGGGCCGATCGGCTCATGGCGGCGCGGTCGAGCGCGGGCCTCGGTCTTGTGACCGACGGCCATATGCCGCCCGGCGGGGAAGTCGCCCGGGCCCCCGGCAGCACCGACACCGCAGATGCCACCGGGCTCGCCGCCGCATCGCACCGAGTGCCCGGCGTGCCGTCGTCCGCACTCGAGCGTCAGTCACCGGGCTGAACGCGGGAAACCATCAGAAGCGGGGGTATGCGAGGTCCGATTGGCGGTTCCGGGCCTGTGAAGTAAACTGTCCGTACAGTTCACTTCTGGAGGCATGATGAGCGAGATTTCTGCCGGCGCCAGCGGTACCTTCACTCTGGGTGAGCTGACGCTCACCCGTCTCGGCTTCGGCTCGATGCAGTTGACCGGCCCCGGTGTGTGGGGCGAGCCCGCGAACCGGGCGGAGGCCGTCCGGGTCCTTCGACGGGCGGTCGAGCTGGGCGTGAACTTCATCGACACGGCCGACTCCTACGGTCCGTTCACCGCCGAGCTCCTGATCAAAGAGGCTCTGCACCCGTACGCCGACGACCTGGTCATCGCCACGAAGGCCGGATTCACCCGGCAGGGACCCGATCAGTGGATCCCCCTCGGCCGGCCGGAATACCTGCGGCAACAGGCCGAACTCAGTCTGCGCCACCTCGGCGTCGACCGCATCGACCTCTTCCAGCTGCACCGCATCGACCCCGCTGTACCGCTGGAGGACCAGGTCGGCGAGCTGAAGAAGCTCCAGGACGAGGGAAAGATCCGCTACATCGGCCTCAGTGAAGTCAGCGTCGACCAGGTCAAGGACGCCTCACGAATCGCCGACATCACCACGGTTCAGAATCTGTACAACCTCGCCAATCGCTCGGCCGAGGACCTGCTGGACCACGCCACCGAACGGGGCATCGGTTTCATCCCCTGGTTCCCGCTGGCCACCGGTGAACTGGCCGGGCCGGACGGCCCACTCGCGGCGCTGTCACAGCAGTACGGAGCCTCCCCGTCCCAGCTCGCACTCGCCTGGCTGCTCAAGCGCTCGCCGGTCATGCTTCCCATCCCGGGCACGTCGAGCGTGGCGCATCTGGAGGACAACATCGGTGCCGCCTCGATCCAGTTGGACGACCAGGCCTTCGAGACCCTTGCCGGAGCGGTCTGACACTCCCCGTCCCGTCTCCGTGTATCGGGACACCCCCCCACGGTGGACCGGACGACAGGCCACCACCGGATCGTCGCCCGTCACGACGGTCCCCGCGCCGAACGCCTTCACAGGAGCAGGACGATGACATCGCGCAAGGCCAAGGACCCCTCCGTTCCGCGAGAGACGTCGGAGGGGATCGTCGCCCACCCCACCGGGCCGCGGAGCGAACGCATCCATGAGACGGTGCTCCTCGCCACGCAGGAGCTGCTGTCCGAGGGCGGATTGCCGGCGGCCACCGTGGACGCGATCGCAGCCCGCTCCCAAGTCAGCAAGGCGACCATCTACAAGCATTGGCCGTCGCGGACCGCGCTGGCCGCGAAGGCGTTCGGCCGCATGATGGCTCAGGCGCTGCCTCTGCCGGACACCGGTGCCGCCGTCGGTGACCTGACCGAGCAAGTGGTGCGGGTCAGCGCCTTCTACGGCAGTGAGCGCGGAGTGGTCTTCGCCCAGTTGCTCGCCGCATGCGTGGACGATCCGGCAGGCGCTGCCTACTTCCGTGAATACTTCCTCGCCGGCCGGCGGGCCGCCATCACCGAACTCTGGCAACGCGCCGTGGACAGAGGCGAGGCGGATCCGTCGATCGCCGTGGACGACGTCATCGACATCCTCTTCGGCCCCTTGATCTTCCGCCGCCTCACGGGCCACTACACCCTCACCGAACACCATGCCCGCGCACTCGCCGGCACAGCGCTCAAGGCGCTGCTGACGGCGGATGCGCTCTCCTCTCCCCATCGCACACCACCGGAAGAGTGATATGTCGAAGACCTTCCTCATCACCGGCGTGAGCACCGGACTGGGCCGCGCCATCGCCACGGAGGCACTCCACGCGGGACACACCGTCGTCGGAACGCTGCGCGATCCGGAGCAGATCAAGGACTTCGAGTCCCTCGCGCCGGGGCGGGCACAAGGCCGCGTCATGGACGTCACCGACCACGACCAGGTCACCGCCCTGGTCGAGGAGGTGACCGAGGCCGTCGCTCCGATCGACGTACTGGTCAACAACGCCGGATACGGCGTGGAGGGCACCTTGGAGGAGGCCTCCCTGGACGACGCTCGTGCCCAGTTCGAAGTCAATGTGTTCGGCGTCATCGCCGTCACGAAGGCCGTCCTGCCCTCCATGAGGGAACGCCGCACCGGGCACGTCTTCTTCATCACGTCCATGGGCGGACTGCGGGCGTTCGCCGGCCTGTCCCTGTACCACGGCAGCAAATACGCCGTCGAGGGCATCGCCGACAGCCTGCGGCCGGAGGTCGAGCCCTTCGGCATCCGCGTCACCAGCGTCGAGCCGGGATCGTTCCGCACCGACTGGGCGGGCCGGTCCATGCACCGCGTCGAGCGCAGCATCCCCGACTACGACGAGGTCTTCGGCCCCATCCGTGAGAACCGCCTGGCCATCAGCGGCAATCAGCTGGGCGATCCCGCCCGGGCCGGGCAGGCACTGCTCGCGGTCCTCGACGCCCCCGACCCACCGGGGCACCTACTGCTCGGCAGTGACGCCGTCCGCCTGGTCACCCAGGCCCGCACGGCCGTCGACGAAGAGTTCGCCCACTGGCAGGAACTCTCGGTGTCCACGGACCTCCCCGACGGCAAGGTCATCGCGTGACGACGCGCCCGCACCGCCGCGGGCCGCACGCTGCGGCCGAAGACCCCCGGCCCGCAGCCGCAGCGAGAAGCAACGAACGAACAGGAAAGCCTGGACAGCTGGCACGCCTGGAAGGACCTGTCCGAGCGGGCACACGGAAGCCCGGCTGCCCGTCTTCCTCAAGCCACGTCTTGATCCGGCCCAGCGGCACGCTGGGTCAAGAGGCCCGAGGCCAGGGTTCCGGCGACACCTAACGCAGCGATGACCAACGCAGCAGTCGAGCTGCCCACACGTCCCTCCCTCGTGAAGGTGGACCCCCGTGACCGCGGTCGCGAGATGGACGTCTCACCCACGATGGTCCTGGTGCACGCGACCTTTCCGGTCCAAGCCTCTCATTCTGGGAAGGCCGGGGACGGCCCGCTGATCCAGCTGCCGACGCCGATCTTCGCCAACCCATTAGGGGACAGCCCTCAACCAAGATCGTGTTACGAGATCAACAGGCCCCTGGCCTGCTCGGTGGGCTGTCGGGTCGCTGGCGCCATCACTGCTCGTCGCGCTCATGCCCGTAGCGGGTGCGACGCTCCTCGCCTCTCGGATCGACGTGCCCTTACGAGTACGTATCGCGCAGGTCGAATCGAACCTGGGCCTCTAGCCTCGCGCTTTCACGAGGCAGTGCGTCCGGGGGGTGGGTGATCAGAAACGCGAAGAGTGCTCCTGACCTGCAACGATGGGACTTGTCTAGGGTCCAGGTCGTCGCATGAAAGAAGCACTCTCCAGGTGAAG
>NZ_LMWH01000035.1 GCF_001507435.1 Streptomyces sp. NRRL F-5122 | reverse complement strand
GCGGGGGGCGCGGTGGGTCGGGCGCAGTGATCGGCAGGCTATGTAGGCGGTCCATGCGGCAAGGTGAGGCAGTGGGAGGGTGGTCCGGGTGCGGCAGCCAGGGCACCGGTTGATCAGGCCGCCGCTATGGACCGGGGTGACACGCTCTGACATGCCGACAGGTTAACGGCCGACACCGACATACTGATGGGTGACGTACTCGTACTGGGCATCACGGCGAGCACAGGTCGACGACCTGTCCACCCACGCATCATCCAGGCCACGGCGGGCGTTGATGCGTTGATGGCGCTATACGGCGATTGCCCACCGGGCTCCCGCCGGGGTTAAAGTGATGATCGCTTCACGGCACGGTGGGCTGCGTCCTGCGTGAGGGCAGGGCCCTGCTCGCCTGTCCCGGGCCCCGTCGTTCACCTGGGCCGGGGGTGAAGTGCCAGGGAGTGTGGCGGAATAGGCAGACGCGCCGGATTCAAGTCCCGGTGCCCTTACGGGCGTGAGGGTTCAACTCCCTCCACTCCTACCACCACGTACACCGCTACCTCGGCGGCGTGCCTACCGTGTGCGGCGAGGACGAACGTGCGGCGCCGGGGCCGGAGCCACGGCCAGGATGTTTCGCACCGTCACCGCATCCAAGCCGGTGCGCTGGGCGATGCGCTGGATCGGCTCGCCGGCCTGCCTGGCGGTGTTGATCGCCGCCGCCAGATCGCGCCGGGCTGCATGAAGAACCTCCTGCGCCGCGATCACGGCCGCCGCAGCATCCTCCAGGCTTGCGTCATCCGACGGGTGCTCTCGGGCGGAAGAAGAAGACGTCATGAGGTCATGCTGCCCGAGTGTGGGAGCGGGCCGCGAACAGCCCAGGGCCCGCTGCCAGGTACCGACGTGTATCCGGGCGTCTAGAGATCGGGTACCGCTGGACAGGCGTGCCAGGCGCGGGCAAGACATCGATCCTGCGCGGCTTGGCCAAAGTTGGGCACGCTGGATGGGATCGCCAAACCGCAGGACATGTATCCCCAGCCCATCATGTCGCTCTGGCGGCACCTGACCGAGTCGCGCTGGCTGCCCCTGGACGAGCTCATCGGGTACGCGCGCTTCCCTCAGATGCGCGAGGTGGCGTCCCGGCTGGCGCGCGGCGTCTTCCCTGGTTGTCATCATGTGTTCGTCTCACACCGCTGGCTGGACGTCGAACAGCCTGACCCGGACGGCACGCAGGCGCGACTGATCGCGTGGCATCTGGTCGTCTCGCTGTGCGAGGCGGTCCAAGTCGCCCATCGACGTGGACTACCCCTCGTCGGATGGCTCCCGCCGCGATGAACATGCCGGTCGGTGTGGCCGGTTCGGACCTGGCGGAGTGCCTGTTGATCGGTGTCCTGAGGGAAAGGCTGGACGACACGTCACTGGTGCCGGTGGCCCAAGAGGTGGAACGGATCGGCGTGGACGTGATCGAGTTCGATGCGGCACAGGCATCCGACGACATCGGCCTGCGGCGCCTGCGTGCCTTGCTCGACACCGTGCCCTCGCTGCAGCCGCTGCTAAGGCGGATTCATCTCTGGTACGACTACAGCTGCGTGCCACAGGCTCCGCGCACCCCCGAGGAACAAGAACTGTTCCGGCGGACCCTTGAATCGCTGTCCCTGCTGCAGGTCGCCGGGCGCACCCTGGTGCTACTGGACGACGTTGCTGACTACCTGGGAGGCGCTTGGTGCAGCCTGGAGGCAGCGGCCTCATTGGCGTGCACGGCGGACGGGCGTCCCGACGTGCTGCACACCGGAAGAACGGCGCGGCCGTCGGGCCCCACCACGGACGCCGAGTCGCTGCGCAGCCTGGTGCTCGACCGCCAGCTCGTCATCTGGCGCGGGCTGCTGGACACCGAACTATTCCGGCTGCAGACCCGCGAGGAGTGCGTGCGCCGGCTCGGACTGTCCATGGCGGAGCCGGGCGACCTCGCCTACCTCTACGACAGCATGTTCTCGTTTGCCGTACCGAACGGCCGCATGAGCCAACAGGCCCTGGTCACGGGCGTGGTTCCATTGCCGGACATGGGTGAGGACGAGATCCTGATTCCTGCGCCGGACTATCAGGGGTCCCAACCGGTCGAGGGCGGGCGACCGGTCCGCGTGATCGGTTCCCTTGACGCGTGGGGCGCCCTGAATCTCCGAGGCTACGTCGAGGAGGGACACGCTACAGTCGGGCCTCCCGACGTAACGCCGTACTGGCGCGTCCCGGAGTCGGACGCCATCGGCACAGCGCCGACCTGTCACGTCGCGGTCGTCGGCGAGTGCGAGGGGGAAGCCGTACTCATATCGTCCTGGGTACGACGGCACCGCACAGAGCTGGAGAAGCTACTGCAGCTCACGGTCGTCTCGGGTAGCTGGACCGCGGTGGACCCTGGAGGGGTCTGTCTGGAGCAGGACGTTGCCGTCAGCGTCATAGATGTAACTGGTGGTGCCGCTCTTGCCGCCGCTGACCTGGGTGAGCTGATCGGCCTCGTTCCAGGCCAGGGTCTGGTTGCCCGACGCAATGGTGTTGCGGCCGGTGGTGTTGCCGGCCTTGTCATAGGCGTAGCTGGTGGTCGCGTTGCTTGGGCCGCTGTCCTGGGTGGAGGCCAGGGCGTGGGGCTGGACGGTGCCGTTGCCGTTGTAGGTGTAGCTGGTGGTGGTGTCGGTGCCGCCAGTGGTGGAGTGCTCAACTTGGTGTTGCCGCTGGCCGAGGGCGTCGAAGTCCCAGCTGGTCCAGTACGCGGTGCCGCCAGCGAGCGGATCGCCGACTTGGGTGTGGGAGCTTGTGGTGGGGGTGGCGCTGCAGGCGTCGGTGGCGGTCCAGGCTTGGGTGAGTCGGTCGAGTTCGTCGTACTGGTAGCACTGGGTCTCGGGGGCGGCTGTGGTGCCCAGGCGGGTGGTGACCTGCTTGGTGGTGTTGCCTGCGGGGTCGTAGGTGTAGTTCTGCTCGTCGACCTTCGCCGGGGTGGTGGATCGGGTCACCAGCTGGTCGGTCAGCGCTCCGGTGTGCGGATCGTAGGTGTTGACAGGAGAGTGGAACGCGCAGCGAGGCGAGGACGGCCATCAGCATCGGGTGGAGGCCATTAGGGGACCCGGGCCGGGTCCGTAATGGCCTCCACTGCGCGGCGCAGTTCTCACCGCGCACCCGGACCTTCGCGCTGCCAACGAACGAGATCGGCCAAGGCCCGACGCAGATCGGCAACCGAGGCCAATTCCCGATGCTCAACGCTCACCTTGCCGGTCGCAATCACGCCACGCTCGAGTTCCGCTTCCCCGCCCTCCCACAATGTCAATTGGCTGAGGATCTCGCTTCGATCCAGCGCCAACGCCATACTCGGCTTGCCCCACTGGGACCGCGAATCATCGAGATGCAGCGCGATCCCTTCGGCAGCCAGAGACTCCCCACACTCGGCCGCCCAGGCTCGCAGTGCTGCAAGCAGAGGTTCGTCGATCGTCATCACTTCTCCATCAGCCACTGGATGTTCAATGCAGGCCGAAACTGTGGTGCCGGCAGGCCGCGGCGCAGCGCGAGACGGGCTCGCATAGAATTCGGCCCAGGAATCTGAGCCCATCCGGGTTCGCCCGCAGGATGCAAGGAACCACGCGGTACGTCGAACTCGACATAGCCCGTGCCGGGCGCGGCCTGTCGCCCGTACGCCGCCGGGTTCGAAGGATGCGCCACATATGTTGTGCCTCCGGCCCCCTCTTGAACAACGCCAGTGTGCTTCATCGCATCGTGCTCCACTCGTAACATCCATCGGCCCACGCGCACCAGTTCGCCGCCACCTACTGCAGCGTTCTGCTGAACGCCTACCTTGCCTTCAGTTGGTAGGCCTTCAGAAAGCAAGCTCGTCTCTTCGGCTGCGGCTCCGCGGCCTCGGGTGAGCACGAGCACCAGGGCGAAGGCGGTGATGCGGCCGCTAGCGTGGGCGCCGTCTCCCTTCTTGTATTCGGTGTAGATGCTAGCGCCCGTGTCGTACAGGCCTTCGATAGCAGGGATGCCTTGGTTGATGAGGGCACCCTCCGGAGTGAAGTTGGAGCAGCTGCTTAGCCTCGCGCTTTCACGAGGCAGTGCGTCCGGTGGGTGATCAGAAACGCGAAGAGTGCTCCTGACCTGCAACGATGGGACTTGTCTAGGGTCCAGGTC
>NZ_LMWH01000034.1 GCF_001507435.1 Streptomyces sp. NRRL F-5122 | reverse complement strand
ACGCACCACAGCAATCTCGTCCGGAGTCACGCACACTCAACGCCACACCCAGCCCACAGGACACGCACCACCACAACCGACCTGACCAAGCCCTACTAGCTGGCGGCCTATCCAACGCATGCAGGGATTGAGGCGGCGGGGGCTGGAAACGGAGCGCACTATGCGCCCCGCGCCAGTCCTGACCCTGCTCCGGCAGACCTGCTACAAGATCGCCATGGGCATCACCATGGGGTGCAGACGTCTGTCAGGTGGTCCGATGTCGCATCAAAGGTATGCCACACCGTAGTTGGCGGCCCACTCACGCTTCAGGTCGTCTTCGTTCGCGTGCCCGAACGTGTACGCGGGAGAGTCCACCCGCAGCACCCGGTCCACCCGGATCAGTACGGCCTCGTGGCACGGGTAGATGGGATCGCCGTGGGTGTTCAGCACCCACTGGCGGGACCAGTCGTACACCGGGTCGCCCTCGCCGCGGATCTCGGCTGTTCCCTTGAAGCGGTACCCCCGCCTCAGCAGGAAGTCGATCACGTTGACCTCAACCCGCGGATTCTGCCGCAGGTTCTCCACCGTATTGGGCGAGGCCATGTTCATGAATACCAGGTGATCGTCGTCGTAGACGCGCACGGACCCCTTCGGGGAGAGGTTCGGAGAGCCGTCCTCGCAGACCGTCGCAACGAACGCCAGCTTGGCGCTGGTGACGATCTGCCGCATGTCCTCAGTGATTATTCCCATCGCTCCTCAACCTTTCCTGCCACGTCTGCGTGCCGCGTCCTCCTGGGCCGTCACAACGCAGCCCTTTTCGAGTGCGCGGCACAGCGGGCCGATGGCCTGGTCCGCGAAAGCCCTGGCTGCTCGCTCTGCGCTGTTGCGCGGGCTTCCCGATCGCGTTGGGCGCCCGCTGTCCGCTGACACCCCGGTCAGTGATCGCATCCGCACGGACGGCCGTTCCAGGGACCGTGTCCCGGAGCCCGGAACCCCGCCGGCGGTCGGCCCTCCACGGTGCCACCGTGAACCGGCCCGACCGCCTGATGCGCCCTCGCCTGGTGGGCACGGCCGCGCACGCGGCCGTGCCGTGTCCGCAGGGTGCCGTGAGTCGGTGTCAGGGCCGGGCGACACCCCGTCGTGGATGTGCTCCGGTGAGCACGATCTTCTTGCCGCCTGCCTGCCCGGCGGACACCCGGGCGAAAGCGGCCGACCCCTCACTCAACGGGAGGGCTTCCACGTTCTGCTTCAGTGTGCCCTCCACGACCGCCTGCGCCAGATGGGCAAGCTGAGCGGCATCAGGCCGGACGTAGAGGTCCGTGCTGGTGATACCACGCTCTCCCGTCGGCGCGTCCGAGGTCAGCGACACCAGACGCCCACCGTCCTGCACCAGCGACAGCGCGGCCTGCGCGGTACCACCAGCAGCGATCAGCGCACCATCGAACCCACCACGAACCCGACCCGCCCAATCCGAGTCGTGGTAGTCGACAACCTCCAGCGCACCCCGGCCACGCAGGCGCTCAGCAGCCGAAGCGGACGCAGTCGCCGTCACCTCGATCCCCCGAGCGGCAGCAATCTGCAACGCCAGCACACCGGTCGCCCCACCACCATTGGTGATCAGAAGCCGCTGTCCCCGGCTGAGCCCCAGCGCCTCCAGCGACTGGTACGCCGTGAGCCCGGCAACCGGCAGCGCCCCCGCCTGCACCGGATCCAGCCCCGCCGGGCAGATCGCAGCGCTGGCCGCAGTGATCAGCACCCGCTCAGCCCAGAAGCCACTGCCACCGGGCAGCGGGGCCTCATGCGCAAGCACCCGGTCACCCACAGCAAAGCCCTCGACATCAGGACCGACGGCCACCACCCGGCCCACGCCCTCTACACCCAGCGCCGCCGGCGGACGCAGCCCCACATCCCAGCCCGCACCGTTCAGCAACTGATCCCACGGACCGACACCGGCCGCCTCCACCTCCAGCAGAAGCTGACCAGCACCAGGAGCCGGCGGCTCAGGCACCTCCAGGAGGACGACGTCCGCATCGGGTCCGGACACTCCGCTAGCCTTCATGATTATCCCTCCACTCGGTCCGGCCGACGGTAGGTACAGGCCGGCCGCCATATCTTCACTCTGAGGTTTCCGCGCTCAACTGGGCGTACCGACCGAGCTGGCGGAGGGGATGTCGATGTCGGTCTGGTTGACGTTGTTGAGAAAGTTGGTCAGCAGCGCCTGCACTGCGACCGTGACGATCGCCAGGATCTCCGGGTCGGTGTAGCCGGCGCCGCGCACAGCCGCCAGGTCTGCGTCGCTGACTCGCCCGCGGCTCTCGACCACCTGCTGAGCGAAGCGAGCGACTGCGGCGCGCTTGGGGTCGACCGAGCTCCCGGCGCGAGCCAGGTCGATGTCGTCACTCGACATCCCGCTGACTTCGGACGATACGTACGTGTGAATCGCCAGGCAGTAACCGCAACCGTTGGCCTGCGAGACCGCGAGCGCGATGGTGTGCCGCGTCTTCGCGTCCAGAACGCGACTCATGGTGCCCTGCAGCGTCGTGACGGCTTCAAGAACGGTCGGGTTCGACACGATGGTCTTGAACATGTTCGGGACGAAGCCGAGCTGTGCGCCAATTTTGTCGAGGATGCCTTGCGCTCCCGCGGGGACGTCTTCGGGAGCGGGAGTGTTCAGTCGTGACATAGCGGATCAACCTCCGGTAGGTGTGCGAGTAGTCGCCAAGCCCAGGTCAGGCCGAGCTTTCTGGGCTTGGCGGCCCACTTTTCAGAGCTAACACCACCCAAGACTGGGCTGTCAAGCCCAACCTGCGGTATCGTGTGACGCATGGAAGCCACGACACGAGCTCGGGTGCCTCACAAGCTCACGGACAAGGGTCAGGCGACGCGTGCCCGGATCCTGGAACATGCCGCGGAACTCATCTACACGAAGGGTGTCCACGCGACGAACAACGAGCAGCTCCGTCGCGCGGCCGGCGTCAGCGGGTCACAGCTCAACCACTACTTCCCGACCAAGGAGAGTTTGGTCCTGGCAGTCATCGCATGGCAGGCCGATCGCGTCCTCGCATTCCATCGCGGTGAGCGATTCGCCTCCTTCGATGATCTCGACGCATTTCGGGAGTGGGCGGATTTCTACGGCGGCTACGAGCGCGCCTACCAGGAAGGCTGCAGCCTCGGCTCCCTCGCGAGCGAGATCATCAAGACCGACCTTGACGTTCACGATGAGCTCGCGAGCGCGTTCGATCACTGGCGGGACATCTTCCGCGACGGGCTCCAGCACATGCAGCGACTCGGCCGCATCAGCACTGACGCGGATCCGACGCAGCTGGCCAATCTGCTTCTCTCTGCATTCCAGGGCGGCAGCCTCCTCGCTCAGGTCGCTCGGGACATCACCCCGCTAAAGGACGCGTTGCAGGCAGCCATCGATTACGTGCAGACCTTCGTGAGGTCTCCCGAAGTCGACGTACTGCAGGTTCGCTAGCCGCCGACGGTCTGAGGCTGCCCATCGAACGTGAGAAGGGTCGCATCCTCGACGGCGGGACCGGGCGGCAGTCAAGCATCCGACTCAGGGGGCGGGCGCGCGTGAGGCGTCCCCCGGAGTGTGGACACAGGGGCTCATGCCGCGATCGAGAGCTTATCTGCTCGCAGATGCTGCTGTTCGAACTCCACAGGCGAGAGGTAGTTGAGGGCGCTGTGACGCCTGCGGACGTTGTAGTACGTCAGCCACTGGAAAATCTCCAGCCTCGCCTGCCGCACCGTCGAGAACAGCCTCTGGTGCATCGTCTCCCTCTTGAGTCCCTGCCAGAAACTCTCGGCGAGGGCATTGTCGTAACTCGAGCCGACCCGGCCCATGCTCCTGCGGATCCTGAAGCCGTCGCAGACCTGCGCGAACGCGGCAGCGGTGTACTGCGAGCCGCGGTCCGCATGAAAGATGACCCCAATCCACGCTGCCACCGCGGGGGGCTACGGCCATCTTGAGGGCATCGGTGACGGGATGGTTGTGGGTCTGGTGTCTGTTCTTCGAGCCGGTCGGTCGGCCGGGGCCCGCGGTGCAGGATTTCGGTGCTCTGGCCGGCTGAGGAGTCTTCCTGTGGAGGCGGCGAAAACCTCGGCGGACTCGTGCAGGCGTGAGGCGTCCATGTCGTGCCGGCCGTTCCCAAGGTCGGCGGAGGTCTTCGACCAAGGGTCGGGCGAGGCGGAGTTGGGCCGTAGGCGGCGATGACGAGCCACGTCCAGCGGTCCGCCGCGGTCGGGTCGCGGAGTTTCGGAGCGGTCCAGCCCAAAGTCTGTTTGATCATTCTGAAGGTGTGTTCAAGATCGAATCGCCGCAGAAACGATTGCCAGAGCCGGTCCACATCGGCAGCGGTGGCATCGCAACGTGACCACCAC
>NZ_LMWH01000033.1 GCF_001507435.1 Streptomyces sp. NRRL F-5122 | reverse complement strand
CTGATGACGCACGCCCGACTCGACGCACTACGTGTCGCCGGCGCTGCTGAGTGAACAAGCACGTCGCTCGACATCCGCCACTGCCGCCCGAACGGGCAGGGTCTCGGAGGAGTCCGCAGAGCTGCGCGCAGCGCGGCGACGAATCCGCGAGCTGGAAACCGAGCTCGAGATCGTCCGGCGGAGTCACCCTCACTCAGACCTACGACGCCGACGGCCGGCTGGCCGACACGTCCGGCACCGGTGCGGAGGCCACTACCCCAAGCCGGAGCTTCAGCTACGACGCCGACGGCCGCCTCACCTCCGCCGGAGCGCCCGGCGGCACCGACACCTACACCTACGACGACCGCGGAGAGATCCGCTCCGCCACCGGCCCCTCCGGCAGCGCCACCTTCAGCTACAACTCTGACGGCCAACTCACCTCCCGTACAGACAAGACGGGTACCGCGACCTTCGCCTACAACCCAGACGGCCAGGTCGCCAGCGCCACCGACCCGGCCACCGGCACCAACCTGGCCTACACCTACAACTCATCCGGCCAGGTCACCGGCATCGCCTACGGCAGCAGCGGCAACGCCAGCCGCAGCCTCGGCTACGACGCCCAGCACCGCCTCACCAGCGACACCCTCACCGCTCCCGGCGGCAGCAGCGAGGCATCCGCCTCCTACGGCTACGACAACGCCGGACATCTCACCGCGCAGACCACCACGGGCACTGCCGGAGCCACATCCAACACCTACGGCTACGACAAGGCGGGTCGCCTGACCTCGTGGAACAACAGCTCGACGACCACTAGCTACGGCTACGACGACGCCGGCAAACGCACCAACGTCACCAGCGGCTCCACCACGACGACCGCGAGCTACAACGCCCGCAACCAGCTCACCGGCACCAGCACCGGCTCGTCCTCGACGTCGTACGCCTACACAGCCCGCGGCACCTTGGCCTCGGTCACCACCCCCCAGGCAACCGAAAACCTCCCGCCGCCTCCGCCTCCACCGACTGCCAAGACGGGCCTGCGTGAGAACCCTGGCAAGCGTCCAGTTGGCCAGGCCACCGGTGCTGGCACCACCTCTCAGCCCGGCACCAAGACCGCGGCGACAGGCCCCTCCGACTCCGCCCCCGTCAAACTCCACGGCAGCACCACGACCCCCACGGTCTACAGTCCGGGCGCGGGTACCACGACCATGACGGCTGCCGAACCGTCCGGCGGCCTGGGCACCGTCTTCCCCCTCGACCCCGGCGCCAACGACGGCACGACTCTCGTCAACCCGCTCGACACCGGTGCCGGGGCAGGGCTCACCTCCACCTTCCCGACCGATCCCGAGGCCGGAGCCGGCAGCACACTGATCAATCCGATCGACCCCGGCGCGGGTCTGACGACCTCCTTCCCTGCCCAGTTGCAGAGCGGCCAGGTCCTCCATTCGGATGTTGGCGGGACGTATTCGGAAGCGGAGTCGGCCCGTGAGATCGTGGACGCGATCCATGGTGGGATTCTCGATCGTCGTGCCGCAAAGGTCAGAAGCTCCACCATCATTTGGGCTCGTGATCCGGGTGTGGCGGGTGATAACGCTTACCACCTTGTTCTGGGTGCCAGCCAACGGCTCAGCCCAGCGCAGGTTGCACAGGCGGAGGATTGGGGGCTCGACATTGCTCCAAATCGCCCCGATGAACATGCTGAGAGCGACGGATTGGACTTCATCGCGTCGATGGGGTGGCTGCCGCTCGCTGGAGCCGTGGATAAAAACTCCTGTCCGGGCAGATGCTACCCTTTGCTGAATGAGGCTGGTGCTACCATGAGAGGCCCTTTCCAAGAAGGCCCGCGTTGGGCGATCGGTCAGCGGATGTTTGTGTGGGAGGACTGGAACAAATGGCTGACGTGGGCGGCCGATCGATGAATTCGCTTGCTGGCCCCTTGCTGAAACGGACCCTTGTGCCGGCGCTCGACGCACTGCCGAGTGGTGGCCCTGAGATCCTTGCCATCGCGGCGTCCTCCCGTGTACTCCCCGCGGTGTTGGAGCTTCCTGTTCCGGATTCGTGGGGAGTGCAGAAAGAGTTGGTGAGATCGCTCAACGAGGATCTCTGGTCGTGGGCGGCTGGAGCTCCGTCGGATGATCTCCCAGCCCGTGTTTCAGCTGTCGACTCGTTCCCGATATTCGGCTCCTCGTTCTTGGAGGAACTGGAAAGAGACAACGTGGAAACGGTCGTAATGGATGGTATTTTGGCCACTCTCAATGCGCGAGAAATGCTGCTTGACCGCCATAACGACCATGTTCTTCGATGTCTGGATGCTGCCGAGGAAGTGGCGACGGTCCTGGACGAGCTGTTGACCCTTCCGGACCGGGTTACGGAGGAGGGTCGAGTCTCCCGGGAAAGGCGGGAGCGTTCCCGGAACTATGACATTCTCATGGGGCTGAGGGAGGCGAGTGCGGGTCAGGCAATCACGATGCGGCTTCGGGAGGAGACCGAGAATTTCGCTGATGGCGTCGCCAGGGATCTCCATGAGTGCTTCCTCCGGTGATGGGGGCCGCCTCCTTCCCTCGACCGACCTGGACGCCTTCCACGGGTCATTGGCCCAGGCTCTGCACAGAGCAGAGCAAGACTCCCTCATCCGCTTCGCCTCGATCTGCCTCTTCAAGGTCGTGCCGATCATCGAGGTCCGTTCCGGTTGTACTGTCGATGAGCAGGTAACCGAGTGGCTGCGTTCACTTGAGGCGGAGCGGGAAACCTTGACCGAGGTGCTCCGGTCTCTGCGGGATATTGTCGAGCGACCGGCGAGCGAGAGCGTCTCTGATGAATTGAGTGATGCCTGCTCGATGGCCGCAGAAATGGTCCGGAGGGCTTTCGAGAATGGCTTCCGGATCAGGGAGTGGGCTGACTGGTGCTCGACTCTGGTTCTGGATATTCATCAGGAATTCGATGCGCTGCTGCATCCCGGGGATAACGGGGCACCCATTTTCTATCCAGCGGCTGAGCGCCCCGAACTGACACCCATGGAGGCGTTGGAGTTGCGGGATCAAGTGGCAGCGTTGGATCTCCTCCGCCGAGGGGTGGGAAGCGACCAACTTTCCGCCATCAATGAAGAGGGAAACGCGCGGGTAGCATCCGCGCTTAGTCGGATTGTAGGCTGGTGTTGAGGCTGTGAGCTCGTGTTGACCCGAAAGTCAGCCGGGACACGCGAAGCTGACCAACCGCGAACTGGTGCCGATCCATCTGGACCTGTGCACGTTCTGCGACGCCGGTGATGCGAGGCGGCCTGCGGCCGGCATCCTCGTTCAGTTCTTCGCTGATGGCGGCGGCCATGACGAAAGCCGGTCGCAGGAAGCCGCGCAGCTGCTGACGGCGTGGACTCGGGAAGCTATGGCCGCTCACGGCTGGTACTGGCATGAGAAGCTGCCCGACCAGCTGTGAGCCCGCGGTTGCCGGGTGAGCTGTAGGACGATGCCCGCCGAAGACGGCAGCCCTTCTGCTCATATGTGCCCCTTGTGGGAAAGCTTGGCGGGACTGACGCACGCTGGATGGGCCGGGTACGTCAGGATCCGATCCCATCGGGGATAGCAGTATCTGCCGAGACGAAGATGTCCTCTTGAAGCCCAAATTCTGAAACCTCCTCGGCCGTAAGACGTCGGGCCGTAACCTTTTTGGTGTTCACGCTATTTCCCCTTCTTCGTAGGGCTACGGGCAGTTCAAAGAGCAAGCCGCTGCTCGTGCTCGGCCAACACCACCAGCGGTCTAGTGGTGGACCCCGAGGCGAGTGGTGCCGGCGGCTGGGCCGCGTCTTGAGGTCGCCGCCCCGCACAAGATCGCAGACACGGGACCCGGGCAGCAAATCTTCATGGGGAAAGCCGGAAGCGGCAGCATCGCGCCAGGGCACCGTGAGCTTCCCGACCCCGCCCCCTCTGCTCAGGGCACCCGCCCGTGACCCCTTACGGGTACAGAGGGTTATGCAGGGGTGCTGGTACATGCTCGCTCCTGCCCTGCTCTCTGCGCCTATGTGGCGGTCCTTGGAGAGGGGAGATGAGGCTGATTCCAGGCCTCCTCAAACTGTCTCTTGATGTATCCTCAGATTGTTTTCGGTAGTGGACGTTGGTGAGTGTGCGTATCCGTGTTCTGGCATACGTCCACCGGCAGGAATCCGGAGTGATTGCAGTACTCTTTCAACTGCTTGCATCTGGTGCGGCCGCAAGGTTACGGGGGCATGTGAACTCCTCTCCAGCTCTCCAGAATTGCTGCTTTCTGAGGATGTTTCATGGGATGTTCAGGCCCTGGGTGGGCCAGGTTTTCCGGGTAGGGGGCTTGGGCTACACCAAGGCATCTATGAGTGGGTCCGTCTGTCCAGCGGTACCCGATCTCTAGCCTCGATCTTTCGTGACGGTCCGTCGGTTCATTTGGCGGGCCGTTTCGGCTTGTTGCGCATGTATCGGGCAGGGTGAGTACCCGGCTGTCGCGTC
>NZ_LMWH01000032.1 GCF_001507435.1 Streptomyces sp. NRRL F-5122 | reverse complement strand
ACGCGGACCGGCACACCGACGACCTCGCCGTGCTGCGCCTGGACTGGAACACGGGCACGCCCGGCCCCACAGGGAAGACCAGGCGCACCGCACCCTAGCGAGCCCAGGCTCGCCGCGCGGCGCAGGCTGCACGGCGGCCATGTTCCCCGGCCACGGGCGACACTGCGCCCCGTCGAGCGTGTGTCCGCCGGTGGACAGCACAGCGAGGGCCTGACGGCCCGACCCGCCGACGAAGGCAACGCCTCCTCCCCCGTCCCCTTCAGCTCGTGCCCGGGGCGGAGAGTCAGAGGGGTGTGGCGGACGGCCGCCCAGGCGGGGGTGAAGAAGGCCGCATGGTCGGCTTACCCAAGGGCGCGGGGCGGGCAGCCCGAAAGGCGGCGGGGGAGTGGCCGGCACGGCGCGCAAAGTCCCGCCGCGCTCCCGTGCCGGACGCCGCCTGCGCCGCCGGCCCTGTGGTCCCCGGCTGCGGGCCGCCGCCCGGCTATCCCTCACCTGCCGCATGCGTCGAGGCCGCAGGCGAAGAAGCCGCTACGCCCCTGCCGTCGACGGCGAGGGCGTCCGAGGCCGTGGAGTACACACGGACGAGCTGGTCCAGGCCCGTCAATCTGAAGATCCGTGCCACCGATTGGGGCACCGCCGCCAGGCGCAGCGTGCTCCCGCCTGCGGACAGCCATTGGTGGACCGCGATCAGGCTGCTGATACCGGAGGAGTCGCAGAAGCCGAGCCCGGCGCAGTCGATCACCATCAGCCCGGGCCGCAAGAGTCCGGACACCACCCGGTCCGCCGCCTCCCGCAGTTGCACGGCGCTGCTGAAATCCAACTCGCCGTGCAGCGTCAACAGCCACGCCTGTCCGGTCTGTCTAACCTCGACCACGAACATCCTCAGCTGCCCCCCTACGCGCCGCGACGATACCGATGATAGTGACGGCGGCCCAAGGTCGGGCCCGTATGACCTCTGCCGCGAGGATTCGGGTGCTCTGGCACGTCCGTCACGCGGCGCAGGGCTTGCCTGCCTCGTACGAGGCCGTTTGGGACCAGGCCATGTGCAGCGGCAGGTGCACACCCTTTGGACCGGGTCGCGTACCTCGTCGAGCGAACCTGGCAGGCGGCGCCGGAACCTCTCCCGTACAGCCTGAGGTCCTCGGTGCCGCGCAGACCGGCACGGCAGTCGGACAGTGCCGGCCGAAGTGCCCAGCGTGAGGGCCCTCTTACCGGGTGGGCACGTATTTGTAGCCCATGCGCCGGACGGTGACGATCCGGCGTCGGTGGGCTTCGCCCAGCTTGCGGCGCAGGCGGGCGATGTGGACGTCCACGGTGCGGCCGTCGCCGACGTGGCCGTAGCCCCAGACCGCCGTCACCAGCTGATCGCGTGTCTGCACGTGGTGGGGGTGCTCTATGAGATGCGCCAGCAGCGCGAACTCCAGGTAGGTGAGGTTCAATTCGCGCCCGTCCACCTCGGCGACATGTCGCGTGGGGTCGATGCGGATCCCGTCGCTTGTTGCCTGCGGGCTGGGGGCGGAGTTCGTGGTGAGGAGCGGTCGGATGTCGGGCCGGGGCCTGTCCGTCACGAAGAGTTCGGCGGGGTCGGTGCCCTCGGGGACGAGAAGGAGGTAGCCGACGAGCGCGGGCGTGTCTTGGGGAGTGGCACTGTGCGCGGTATCGCCCACCAGGTGCAGATGACGCGGGTCGGAAAGCAGCTGATCGTACGGGCCGGCCTGGTCCGGAAGTGCCGCGGTCATGGCGGTGCCCCTCAAAAGGGTGTCGGGTCGTCAGGCGCATTGAGTGAAGGGGCCTGATCGTCTGGGATAAAAGGAGCAGGGAGCGGCACGGGTGAAAGGGTGAACCGGTGCCTTACGCGTGACAGCAAGCGGCGCTGACGACGTGACCAAAGTCGACATGCCGGCGACGAACGAGTCGTTGCTGTGTATGGGACATGTTCTTCATGCTCCTATCCGTGCCGACCGCCGTCAAGATTTCCTAGTAATTCAATAGGGAAAAAGGCGTCTCGTGGGGTGAGGGTGCCGGGGCAGGACAGGGTGGTCCTGGTCCGCGGCAGGCCGGGTTCGGGGGCCGCTTCCCGCCGGGCGCATCGGGACGGCCCGGGCAGGATTTCATGCAGCTGCAACGATTGATCGCTGAACTGCCTGCTAGACATGGTGGGGTGAGCCCTCAGCGCTGTACCGCGGGTGGCATGGGGAGCGGGCGCAGGCCGGCGCCTGGAGGAGGTGGTGGCGCTGCGGATGCCGCCCCCGCCCTGTCCTGCGTGAGGGGATCACGTGTGTCCTTCCCGTACGGCAGCACCGAGAGGGGAAAGCCATGACCATCAGTGCCGCGGGCCATGAGACGTGGCGGACCGGCCCGCCTTCGGGCGTGCCGGGGACCGGTACCGACCTGGCGGACGTCGCCCGCGAGGTCGCCGCTACGGGCGTCCCTCTTGGTCGCCGGTCGGGCGTGTACCGCACGCCGTACGAGGGGCCGTTGCCGGGCGGCCGGGCTGGCCTCGCCCGCCCGGATCAGGTCCGCGGGGAGCGGGTGGCGCCGTGAAGTTCATCGCGATCACCTTGATCGTGCACCGGCCGGATTCGGTCACCGGGGTGCAGAAGTCGACCCGTGACCGCTTCCGCGAGGTCGTCGACAACGCTCTTCTCGCCGAGGAGCTGGGCTTTGACGGCTTCGGCGTGGGGGAGCGGCACGAGCGGCCGTTCATCTCCTCGTCCCCGACCGTCGTGCTGAGTCACCTGGCCGCTGTGACACGCCGGATCCGGCTGTTCACGGCCGTGACGACGCTCAGCCTGCTGGACCCTGTCCGGGCGTATGAGGACTACGCGACCCTCGACCACCTGTCGAACGGCCGGTTGGATCTGATCATCGGCAAGGGCAACGGCAGCGCGCAGCGTGAACTGTTCCATGTGACGGCCGAGGACCAGTGGGACCGCAACGCCGAGAGCTACGAGGTGTTCCGGCAGATCTGGCGGCAGGACAAGGTGACGGTCTCGCCCCGGTTCCGCCCGCCGCTGCGGGACGCCGAGGTGTGGCCGCGGCCGTACCAGCAGCCCATCCGGGTCTGGCACGGCAGCGCCACCAGCAAGGAGTCGGTGGACCTCGCCGCCCGCTACGGTGATCCGCTGTTCTCGGCGAATGTCACCAACCCCATCGAGCCGTATGCGGAGTTGATCCGCTACTACCGCGAGCGCTGGGAGCACTACGGCCATGACCCGGCCGGCATCGCGGTCGGCGCCGGCACCGCGGGCCTCTACGTGGCGCGTACATCCCAGCAGGCCCTCTCGGTGTACCGGCCGATCTTCGAGGCGACGCAGGCGTTCCAGAAGCAGGCCGGTCTGCCGGTCGTCTTCCCCACACTGGAGGACTTCATCGACCGCAGCTCCGCCTTGATCGGCAGCCCGCAGCAGATCATCGACAAGGTGCACCGCTATCACGAGCAGTTCGGGCACACGGTGCTCCACCTGAACGCGGACGCAGGCGGGCTGACCAACGCCCAGCACCGCCGCTGCCTCGAACTCTTTCAGTCCGAGGTCGCCCCCGCGCTGCGCAAGGAGATCCCCGACCCGCCCTTCGCCTGGAAACCCGTACTCCCGACGCTGCCGATCGCCAAGGAGCAGGCGCATGTCTGACATCCTTCTGAGTGTCCTGGACCTGGTCCCGATCTCCTCGGGCTCGACGGCCGCGGACGCCCTGCGCAACTCCATCGACCTGGCCCGGCAGACCGAACGCCTCGGCTATGCCCGCTACTGGTTCGCCGAGCACCATCTCAACCCGGGCGTGGCGGGTACGTCCCCGGCCGTCGTCCTCGCGCTGACCGCGTCCGCGACCTCCACCATCCGGCTCGGCTCCGGCGCCGTCCAACTCGGCCACCGCACCGCGCTGAACACGGTCGAGGAGTTCGGCCTGATCGACGCCCTGCACCCCGGCCGCCTCGACCTGGGCCTGGGCCGCTCGGGCGGCCGCCCCCCGGGCGAAAAGGCTGCTGCGCCGCCGACGGCCACCCCGGTCGTGGACGGCCACGCCCCCAACGGGCTGTTGATCCCGCCCCGCTTCTCCTTCGAACGCCTCCTGCGGTCGCCCCGGATCGCACTGCAGCAAGGGCTGCTCATGCTGCCCGGCGCCCAGTCGCAGGACTATGCGCAGCAGATAGACGACATCCTCGCCCTGCTGGCGGGAACTTACCGCTCCGCGCAGGGCCTGCAGGCGCACGTCGTGCCCGGCGAAGGGGCCGACATCCAGGTGTGGATCCTGGGCAGCAGCGGCGGGCAGAGCGCCGAGGTGGCCGGCGCCCGGGGTTTGCGCTTCGCCGCCAACTACCACGTCAGCCCGGCAACGGTCCTGGACGCGGTGGACGCCTACCGGTCCTCTTTCAAGCCCTCCGACTTCCTTGACAAGCCGTACGTCAGCGTCTCCGCGGACGTCGTGGTCGCCCAGGACGAGGAGACGGCCCGAGAACTGGCCGTCGGCTACGGCCCGTGGGTGCGCAGCATCCGTACCGCCGAGGGCGCGATCGAGTTCCCCACCGCCGAACAGGCTCGCGCCCACGAGTGGACCGACGAGGACCGGGCACTGGTGAAGGACCGCATCGATACACAGTTCGTGGGCTCACCGCACCAGGTTGCCGACCGCCTGGAGCAGCTCCAGGAGGCCACGAGGGCCGATGAGTTGCTCATCACGACGATCACTCACGACCACGCAGACCGGGTCCGCTCCTACGAACTGCTCGCGCGGGAATGGCAGCGGCGTGGCCACTTTTACCAGCCGAGCTGATGCTCGGGCATCCCCACCAACCTGCCCGACCACCGCGCACCGGGGCGGTGCACAGGGTCTGGGCACACGGTGGCCGGGCGCCGTTTGGGCGCCCGGCCGGTGGTGGGTGGTCTGGGGTCAGCCCTGCGGTTGGGCGATGTTGACCATCCAGGTGATGCCGAAGCGGTCCG
>NZ_LMWH01000031.1 GCF_001507435.1 Streptomyces sp. NRRL F-5122 | reverse complement strand
CCTGGTCGACACCCGCCGCCTCGCCGACTGCTTCCCCGCGGTCGACTACTTCGAGAACTCCGGCCTGCCCTTCGTCATCGCCCTCAACGGCTTCGACGGGCACCAGCCCTACACGCCCGAAGAGGTCCGCGAGGCACTGCAGATCGGCCCGGACGCCCCGATCATCACGACCGACGCCCGCCACCGTGCGGACGCCAAGAGTGCCCTGATCACGCTGGTCGAACATGCCCTCATGGCACGTCTGCGGTAGGGCAAGTCGTCGGCACCATACGGCAGTTGTCGTAGATGTGCGGGAGCCGGCTGTGGCGTTTGACACGGCCGGCCCCGCTGTTCATAACGTTTCGACAGAGATATCGGGTGGTACCACCACGCGTCGCGTTCGGTCGGTGCCGCTGCGCTCACAAAAGCCCCGCCTTTTGGCGGGGCTCGCTCTTTATGACCGTTTTATCTGGGGCCTTCAGTCTGTGGAACGCCCACTTGCGAGTGTTTGGAATCGCGCAGACTGACGTGCTGGAATGCCTGAACTGCCCAGTAGTCAAGGACGTACAGGTCCGTGACAGGGCTCTTGAGACACCGCGGCACGACGTAGGTGCCGTCGCCGAGAGGTTGTTGGTCGAGTGAGGCGAAGCAAGAACGGTCCCGAGCCGTCGGCGCGGGGCAACTTCACCCCGCCGCCGCGCGGAGCGGCACCCGCACACGTGCCCGGCCCGGAGCCATCGGCGCTCCCGACCAGTGGCAGCCGCTTCTCGCCGCGCAACTGGCGCGTGCCGACGAGACTGAACGCGATCCTGCTCATACCCGTGCTGGTGGGCCTGGTCATGGGCGGCTTCCAGGTGAAGAGCTCCATAGACACCTGGCAGCAGGCGCAGGACGCGGAGGCCACCGCACGACTGGTTCAGGCGTCGCTGTCCTACGCGGACGCGCTCTATCAGGAGCGCGACATCTCCGCACAGCCCCTGCTGGACAAGAATGCGTCCGGCAAGGACAAAGTCGCGAACGAGGCGACCGTGAAGAAGGTGCGGGACGCCACCGACGCGGCCGCCGCCGCCTTCGACCGCGCCGCACAGAACATGCCGCACAAGGCGGGCCTCGAGCGCCGCCTCGGTATCTTCCGCGACGCCGAGAAGCAGCTCCCGGACCTGCGGAAGGGCGCCTACGGCGCCGCTTTCCCGGGAGTGAAGACCGAAGAGACCTACGTAGCGGTCGCGCACCCGCTGATGGAGTTCGCCAACGAGCTCGGCCTCGGCACCGGCAACATCACCAGCTACGGCCGTACGGTCTACGCCATCTCCCTCACCAAGGCCGCGCTCTCCCTCGAGCGCTCGATCGGCATGCACCTGCTGGTCAGCCCGGGCCCGGACCCCGAGAACTTCGGCAAGCAGCGCGTCGCCCTCTCGTCGTACGCCTATCTCGAGGGCATCGCCGTCGAGGAGTACCAGGGCGGTGGCACCGCGGCGGACGCCAGGAAGCTGCAGGAGGCCACGGTCAAGCTGAAGGCCGACGGCACCGCCCTGGCGCAGCAGGCCGCCGAGAATGCGAAGAAGGCCGGCCAGACCTATGTGCCGCCGCCCGACGACATGATCCAGCAGCTCGCCACCCTGCAGGCCCCGACTCCGGCGGCTGTCGCGGCGCTCGCCCCGAAGGGAGTCACACCCGCCAACTGGTGGGCGGTGAACACCCTCAAGTACAACGCCTACCGCCAGATCGAGTCGGACCTTGCCGACAAGGCCGTGTCGGACGCCTCGGGCATCGCCGACGACGCCAAGCAGTCCGCGTTCATCACCGGCGGCATCGTCGTCGTCGCCCTGCTCGCCGCGTTCGTCCTGGCCGGTCTCATGGCCCGCCAGATGAGCCGCTCGATGCGCCAGCTGCGCAACGCCGCCTTCGGCGTCGCGGAGCAGCGCCTGCCGATGCTGGTCGACCAGCTCTCGCGCACCGACCCGGGCCGTGTCGACACCCGCGTCGCGCCCATCCCGATCGCGTCCACGGACGAGATCGGCGAGGTCGCCCGGGCCTTCGACCAGGTCCACCGCGAGGCCGTCCGGCTCGCCGCCGAGCAGGCCCTGCTGCGGGGCAACATCAACGCGATCTTCACCAACCTCTCCCGCCGCAACCAGTCGCTGATCGAGGGCCAGCTGACCCTGATCACCGACCTGGAGAACAACGAGGCGGACCCGGACCAGCTGGAGAACCTCTTCCGGCTCGACCACCTCGCGACCCGTATGCGCCGCAACGGCGAGAACCTTCTCGTCCTCGCCGGCGAGGAGCCCGGGCGCCGTTGGGACCAGCCGGTCCCGCTGATCGACGTGCTGCGCGCCGCCTCCTCCGAGGTGGAGCAGTACGAGCGCATCGAGCTGTCGGGCGTCCCGGAGGCCGAGATCCACGGCCGCGCAGTGACCGACCTCGTGCACCTGCTCGCCGAGCTGCTGGAGAACGCCACCACGTTCTCCTCGCCGCAGACCAAGGTCCGCGTCACCGCCACCCGTCTCCCGGACGGCCGGATCATGGTCGAGATCCACGACAAGGGCATCGGCCTGACCGCCGAGGACTTCGCGGACATCAACCACAAACTGGCCAACCCGCCGACCGTGGACGCCGCGATCTCGCAGCGCATGGGTCTGTTCGTGGTCGGCCGGCTGTCGGACCGGCACGGCATCCGGGTGCAGCTGCGGCCCTCCGGCGAGCAGGCGGGCACCACGTCGCTGGTCATGCTCCCGGACGCCATCACCCACGGCGGTGGCGGCGAGCAGTCGCTGGAGCGCGACGAGTTCACGGTCTCGCAGATCATCCCCGAGCAGCAGTTCCAGGGTGAGAACTTCGGCTCCCAGCTGCCGATGCGTACGGCCGCGGAACTCGGCTTCGACGACAGCCAGTACGTGGAGGTCCCGGACGACATCCGCGACCTGGACCCCGTCGGCCGCTCGCTGATGCGCGAGGAGCGCCGTGCGGCCCTGGAGGCCCAGGCACAGGGCCACAGCCGCCCGGAGGAGGCCGCCGAGCCCGGCCCGTCGTACCAGGACGGGTTCGAGGCACAGGATCCGTCCTTCGGCAACGGGCAGCACCCGTACGAGGAGCAGCCGGCGGCGTACGATCCGTCGGCGGCGTACGAGGAGCAGTACTACGCGCCGAACGGCGGCCTGCCTCAGGGCGACGGCTTCCCGTCCGGTGGCTATCCGGAGCCGGCCTTCGCGGAACCGGTCCAGGACAACCGGGCGGCGAACCAGGGCACCGCGCCGGAGACGTTCCCGGCCTTCGACGAGTCCTCCTACCAGGACGACTGGCCGAAGCAGAACGAGTACCAGAGCGCATACCGCGGTGGTTACGCTCCGGATACGGAATCCTTGCAGGCCGCTGACGTGAGTGAGCAGGACCGCGTAGGCTTCGACCGTCCCGGACCGGCACCGTCCGCCGTTCACGACCTGACCGATGCAGGACTGCCCCGCCGCGGCACCACCGCGAACGGCGGTACCGATCGGCCGCAGCCCGTGACGCCGGAGCCTTCGTCGGGCACGGAGCCGGCCGGCGACTGGCGCTCCGCCAACGATCAGCGGTGGCAGCAGGCGTCCCAGGTCCGGAAGCCGAAGGCGGGCGGGGTCACATCCTCCGGTCTGCCCCGGCGGGTGCCCAAGGCGAACCTGATCGAGGGCGCCGCGGAGACGACCCCGCAGGGAGGCCCACAGGTCTCCCGCGCCCCCGAGGACGTGCGGGGCAGGCTGAGCAACCTGCGCCGAGGCGTCCAGCGGGGACGCAACGCAGGTAGTGAAACGAACGGCCAGGGCTTCGGTCCTGACAGCACCTACAACCAGGAGCGTTAGTGTGAGCCCGATGAGCCAGGCGGCACAGAACCTGAACTGGTTGATCACCAACTTCGTGGACAACACCCCCGGGGTGTCCCACACGGTGGTGGTCTCCGCCGACGGACTCCTTCTGGCGATGTCCGAAGGTTTTCCCCGCGATCGCGCCGACCAGCTGGCGGCCGTCGCCTCCGGTCTTACCTCGCTGACCGCGGGCGCCTCCCGCATCTTCGAGGGCGGCAGCGTGAACCAGACGGTTGTGGAGATGGAGCGAGGATTCCTCTTCCTCATGTCCATCTCCGACGGTTCCTCGCTCGCGGTTCTCGCCCACCCGGAGGCGGACATCGGTCTCATTGGGTACGAGATGGCGCTTCTGGTGGACCGTGCAGGTACGGTCCTGACTCCGGACCTTCGTGCGGAGCTCCAGGGAAGCCTTCTCAACTAACAGACGGACGGTGCGTATTGGCGTCCCGGGGCCGTAAGGTTTCGGGACGCGGCTTCCACAAGGATGGGTGCCCGGCGCAGTCGGAGGAGGAGAGAACGTGGCAACACCCCCAGGCGGTTCGCCCTCGGGCAACTGGTCCTACGGCCCCGGCCAGGGTCAGGGTCAGGGTCAGGGTCCGGGCGAGCAGAACCGGTACAACTTCCCCTCCGCGCCGAGCCACCGGCGCCAGCCGTACGCGCCCCAGGGCCCGCAGGGCCCCGGTCCGTCGCCGTACGACCAGCCGCCCGCGCCGCGCATCCAGCCCGTGCAGCCGCAGCGCCGTGCTCCCGAGCCGGCGCCCGCGGGCTCCTCGAACAACCCTCTGGTGCGCCCGTACGCCATGACGGGCGGCCGCACCAGGCCGCGGTACCAGCTCGCCATCGAGGCGCTGGTGCACACCACCGCGCAGCCGCACCAGATGCAGGGCCAGTTGCCCGAGCATCAGCGGATCTGCCACCTCTGCCGGGAGATCAAGTCGGTGGCCGAGATCTCGGCGCTCCTGACGATCCCTCTCGGCGTGGCCAGGATCCTCGTCGCCGACTTGGCGGAGGCGGGCCTGGTCGCCATCCATCAACCCGGCGGCGACGAGAACGCCGGCGGCCAGCCAGACGTGACACTGCTCGAAAGGGTGCTCAGTGGACTTCGCAAGCTCTAGCGGCGGTCCTTCCCGCTCCACCACCTCCGCGAAGATCGTGGTGGCGGGCGGCTTCGGCGTGGGCAAGACCACGTTCGTCGGCGCTGTCTCGGAGATCAACCCGCTGCGCACCGAGGCCGTCATGACGTCTGCTTCGGCGGGCATCGACGACCTCACCCACACCGGGGACAAGACCACCACCACG
>NZ_LMWH01000030.1 GCF_001507435.1 Streptomyces sp. NRRL F-5122 | reverse complement strand
CCGTCTCCGACGTGAAACGATCACCCGTCAACTGCATCCCGTCACCGGAATCCCCCGCAAAACGGATGATCACCCGGTCGAGCCTCTGCACATCCTTCGTCCGTGAGATCTCGCGGACCGGCGTCTGTGCGGGTGTCGTGCGGTCCCGCGCCTGTGCGGCGGTCATTGTCCTCATCCCATCTTCCGAGAGCGGCGTCAAGTCGCCCGGGTCCTGTCGTGTGTCGGCCGGGGAGGATGGCCGATTCGCCACTGCTTCTGAACTGACGGTGTCGATAGCGTGCTGTTGTGGATACTCCTGCGCTTGATCGCATTTGCGGTCGCATGGGTGTGACCCATCACTCGTATACGTCGTACGCTCCTGCGTGTACGATGTATCGCGAGATAATGGAAGAAGTCTGTACGGGGGAGCTGGTGTAGTTGGCTTTGCAACAATTCGGGGCTGGTGCGTGGATACCAGTGGGCTGACTGACCAGGCAATATGATTCGCCATGCGATGAGCCTTCCGCCGGGGTCGTGTTTCCGCGGGGGCGTGAATCTGTGTGCACCGGATCGCCTTCTTCGGCGCCTGTCGGATTACTTATTGTTTCGGCAGAGTTTCGGTTCTCCTCTATTAGCTGAGTCGTCAACTGTTGATCTTTGACGGATCGAGTGCATGGTCTGTACCCTTCTTGTGGACATGCTTTCGATGGCTCGACGCTCCTCTTGACCGGATGAATATGGGGGATTTCTCGGATGGGGCATCAGTCCGTAAGGCTTGTTGAAGCACGCATTCCGCATCAGATGTCGATGCGGGGTGCGTCCGTCAGGCCGGAGGTGAGGCGAGTCCGTAAGGCGTTACGCGTACTCGCGGTGGAGAACGAGACCGAAGTGGCGAAGGAGTTGGTTCGCGACCTGTGGCGGCACGGATACCAGGCCGAGAGTGTGCCGACCGGCGCACAGGCCCTGCAGCAGTACCGCAACGCCGACCTGCTCCTCGTCGACCTGGACCTGCCCGATCTGGACGGCGTCGAGCTGTGCCGGAGCATCCGTGCCGTGTGCGACGTCCCGATCATCGTCGTGACGGCCCGTGACTCCGAGGTGGACCGGGTGCTCAGCCTCCGGGCCGGCTCGGACGACTATGTGGCCAAGCCGTACAGCCTGGCCGAGTTGATCGCGCGTATCGAGGCCGTCATGCGCCGGGCGCTGCGCCAGCCTGCCGCGCCCGATGAGGCCATCACCGTCGGATCGCTGGGCATCGATCCCCGCGCCCGGGAAATCCGTCTCGACGGCCGGCACATAGATGTGACGCGCAAGGAATTCGATCTGCTCTACCTGCTGGCCTCGCGCCCGGGAATCGTTGTCACCCGGAAGCAGATAATGGCGCAGGTCTGGCGGGACTCCAGGTCGGAGCCGGGACGTACGATCGACACTCATGTCAGCAGCCTGCGCAGCAAGCTGGGTTCGAGCAGCTGGATCATCACCGCCCGCGGCGTCGGTTTTCGTCTGGGGCATGCTTGATCCTGACCGCCGGTCACCTGGATCATCCGGGAAATGAGTCGGTAGGACGGCAGGGATACGTCTCGTATTCGAGAGCGGATCCGGGGAAGATGAAGGATCAGTGATCCGAGGGAGGCCGCCCGGTCAACGGCGATCTGCGGTCTTCCCACCTGGAATTGGCTCGGATGAAAGCGCATTCCGCTCATTCGCCCCAAGTATTCGCCACCGCCCGGCGGGCGGGATCAGGCCGCGCCGCGCCAGCCCGGCAGCGGGCCGGCGGCCCATGAGGTGGCCGTCCCGCGCCTGGCCGAGAACGGTGTCCAGTACGCCCCCCGCGGACCGGTGCCGGTGTCCGCCGGCTCTGCCGCCCGAGCGGCGTTCGCGGCGAGTACGCCGGCCAGCGCCACCGCCACCGCGGCGACCTCTTCGTCGGTGGGCGATCCACTGATGATGCGCCAGCACTCCGTTGCCATGCTTCCCCCTTGTGTGCCGTGATGCGAAGACGTGCGGAACCGTACGAAGGCGGCCCTTCGGAACCGGTCGGTTCCGAAGGGCCGCCTGGTGACTGCCTCGACGTCAGACGCGGGACCGGCGGACCACCTCCAGGGCGGCCACCACGACGAAGCCGACGAACAGATGCATCGGGATCAGGGTGGCGGCGGTCCCGCCATCGGTGTCCTGGGTCAGCGGCCCGATCGCGGTGAGCACCGCCACGGCGCCGCCCAGGATCTGACCCACCCTCAGGAAGACCGGCTTCCAGCGGGCCAGAAGGAGGGTCACAGTGACGCCGATCACCGGTGCCGCGATCGACATGAAGACCACGTCGCCGGCGCCGATCTCGTCGGGCTTGCCGTTGAGCTCCAGGACCAGGGAGGCTCCGGCGGCGTCGCCGATGAACAGAAGGATCAGATTGACGACCGTGGCGAGGACGGCCGCCCCCGCCACGGCCTGCCATACGGGCAGCGCACGCCGTCCTGGAGCGGTGCGGGTGGCAGCGGGGTTACTGCTGGTCATGGAGCCCTCCGGGCTGTCGTTCCGCGCCGGCCACGGGGGTGCCCGCGGCCGGCGCGATGCTCATGGACATGGGGGGGTGTGCGCTTCCGGCGCGAGGGCCGATCGCCCGAGCCGGCCGTCAGGCGGGGTCCAGGGACAGGGCGTGCCGGAAGACGTTCTTGGGGTCGTAGGTGTTCTTGACCCGCTGCAGCCTGGGGTAGTTGTCCTTCCAGATGATCGAGTACCAGGGCACACCGGAGGTGTTCTGCACCGGGTCGCGCATGTCGACGTCGGGGTAGTTGATGTAGCCGCCGTCCTGCCGGCCGTTCGGCACCGGGAAGCCACCGGTCGCTCCGTGGACGTTCTTGCGCAGCGTGCGCAGCCAGCCGACCTCGGTCTCGTCCTGCGCCGGATCGGCCCAGTTGTTCGAGTACCAGAGCTTGAGGACGGAGTCCCGCTGAGGGATCGCCGTGGCCGACGACTCCACCGTGTTGATCTTGCAGCCGTAGGCCGCGAGGTACACCAGCCCGGCGCCGAAGTGGTTCGGGTCGTTCAGGGAGCGGTAGATCGCGCCTACCTGGGCCTCGGTCAGTGGCTTGCGAAGATGGCCGCCCATGGACTTCTGCCGCGCATATTCTCCGTAGCTCGGGGTCGGTTCCAGGGCGATCTCCAGCCAGGTGCCCTCGGTGACGTCGACCGTCGGCTCGAGGCCCACACCCGCGTTCACCGCGCGGATGTAGTCGTCGTGGAGCTTGGCGGTGTCCTTCAGCGTGGCGTCCATGCGTATCTCGAGCTGGACCGTGCCGGCGAGGGACGAGTGCAGCTGCAGCGAGCTGTGCATCGCCGAGTAGACCGAGCCGGGGGCGCTGTTCGCGGCGTGCCAGGCACCGTGGTTGAGCACCATGCGCGTGAAGCCCGCCTCGGTCAGCTGGGCCCAGGGCCAGGTCACGATGGTCTTGCGCATCCGCGCGGGAGGTTGCGGCAGCAGTGCGGACGCGCCCCCGGAGGCCCCCGGGGTGCGGAACCAGAACCGAGTCACGATGCCGAACCCTCCGCCGCCCCCGCCGGTGTGGGCCCACCACAGGTCGCGGTTCGGGTCCCCCGCGTTGCGCGTGGCGATGACCGTGCGCGCCTTGCCGCCCCGGTCCGCGACGACGACCTCGACCGCGTACAGGTGGTCCACGACAAGGCCGTGGCGGCGGGACAACGGCCCGTATCCGCCGCCGCTGACGTGGCCGCCGACGCCCACCTCGGGGCAGACGCCGCCGGGGACGGTGACACCCCAGCCCTCGTACAGCGCCTTGTACACCTCGCCGAGGCGGGCACCGGCCTCGACGGCGAAGGCGTTCATGGTCCGGTCGAAGGTGACGTTCTTCATCTCCGACAGGTCGACCAGAAGACGGAACTGCGGGTCGTCGACCAGGCCCTCGAAGCAGTGCCCGCCGCTGCGCACGGTGATGCGCTGGTTCTTGGCGACGGCCTGGTTCACCGCCTTCTCGACCTGGGAGGCGCAGTGCACGAGCCAGATCTCGTCCGGCGTCGCCACGAAACGGTTGTTGTAACCGCGTTCTGCGAGCTCGGCGTAGCGGGCGTCGCCCGGCCTGACGATCACCTCCGGGTCGGCCTGTGCCACGGCCTGTGCCGCGGACGGGGTCAGTGCGGTGAAGCCCGCCGTGGCGCCGGCCACCGCTATCGCGGAGCCCAGAAACCTGCGTCGCGAAACCATGTTGAGCCCTATCTGTGCGGGGATATCGACAAAACACCGCATGGACGCATGCGGACCGGGGGTGGCCTTCAGCCAAGCAGCCACCGAGGGGCGTCACCACGCACTTGACGTGGATCTGTCATGCCCCTATGCGAAAGTTGAGGTAGCGGACGCTGCGGTCAGAAGCCGGGCGTGGTCCGGGCCGCCTCGCGCAGCGCCGCGAACAGCGCGGCCTCCGGCTGGGATCCGTGCAGCGGCCGTACGCCGTCGATGAAGAACACCGGCACCCCGGTGACCCCCAGCCGGCGCACCCGGTCCAGTTCGGCGCGCAGCCGCTCGGTCTCGGCGGTCATGTCGACCGGCACGGAGCCGTCGTCCTCCGTGACACCGACCTCCTCGGCGAGACGGGCGAGAGTGGTGGCGTCGCCGATGTGCCGCCCGTCCGTGAAGTGGGCGCGAAAGAGCCGTTCCACCATCTGCTCGCCCCTGCCCTGCCGGGCGGCGCGGGCGATGAGCCGGTGCGCCTCGAACGTGCCAGTGGCCACGGCGCGTTCGTAGTGCAGCTCCAGTCCCTCCGCGGCGAGCTGTTCGGCGTGGCGCAGCGTCTGCCGTACGGCCTCCGCGCCGAACACCCGCTCAAGTACGGGAAGCAGCGGCTCCCCCTCGGTCCCGGCACCCGGTGCGAGTTCGAACGGCAGGAACCCCACCCGGACTTGCCTGCCTTCGGCGCGCAGCCGCTCTGCCGCACGGGTGAAGCGGGTGTAACCGAGATAGGAGTGCACGCAGATCACATCGAGCGCGATCCGCACGTGCACCGTCGTGGTCCGGGGCGAGTGCTGGGGCAAGGCTGCCGCCTCCCAAGGGCTGGTGCGGTCGGGTACCGGGTTACTGCGGGGGGTTGCCGTGTTTGCGGGAGGGCAGGTCCGCGTGCTTGGACTGCAGCATCGCGAGGGACTTGATGAGGACCTCGCGGGTCTCGGCG
>NZ_LMWH01000029.1 GCF_001507435.1 Streptomyces sp. NRRL F-5122 | reverse complement strand
CTGATGACGCACGCCCGACTCGACGCACTACGTGTCGCCGGCGCTGCTGAGTGAACAAGCACGTCGCTCGACATCCGCCACTGCCGCCCGAACGGGCAGACAAACGCTGCCCGTGGAAGGGGACAAAGCCAGACATTGGCGGCCAGCGACCCCCTGTCGCGTTCCATTCGCCGGTCAGTGCGTCGGCGTAGGCGACTTCGTGTGCGGCATCGGCGTACGGGGCGCCCCAGCGCGGTGCTGGGCAGCTGCCGCGCTGGTCGCGTGGCCTGATGCAGGGCGGCCGCTAGTGCGCCTCGCAGCCGCCCTGCTGGCCTGGTGCACCCGCACGTCGAAAGATGCGCCAAGCATGTTGGATAGCGCCGGAAGGGTGGGGACGTCTTACCTTGAGGTGACGGGCCCGCGGTGTGCACAGGTCCTCATTGGCGATACCTCCTCACGAGTCGATACAGGCTCCGGCACACCCATTTCGGCGTCGTTGCGGATCCGCCCGGCCAATGGCTTGTGGGTGTCGGACGAGCGGTTGGCGATTGCAGAGGGCCGGCATGCGGAGCTGTGGCTCGACGGTGCCGACAGCGTGGCCAACTACCGGCGGGTGTGGGAGGAGCTGCGGGAGTCGGCTGGGTACGGAGCCGACGCGCAGAACGTCATTACTGACTTCGGCGTCGTATGGTCAGTCCGGTCTGTCGAGAGTGAGGCCCGTCCCGGCGAGGAATCCGTCAAGGATGGCGCGCCGGTACTGCAGTGCTTTGAGCCGTCTGCGGAGCAGAGTCTCGAGGTTGCTGAGGGGGCGGGCGGCCAGGTTGGCCAGGCTCCGTTTGATGTGTGCCCACATGCCCTCGACCGGATTGAGCTCGGGCGCGTATCCGGGCAGCAGCACGACCGTCAGCCACTCGCGCTGCGCCACGAGTATCTGCATCGCCTTGGAGATGTGAGTGTTCAGCCGGTCCCACACCACGATCAGTGGGGCTTTGAGCAGGTGGTGGGCGCCATCCAGTAGGTGGATGTAGTCGCTCTCGCCCAGCGAGCGGCGCTCGTCCTTGCGGCCGGTGTAGCCGGTAGCACAGGCGGGCGGGAAGGCCCGGCTTGAAGCACAGCAGCCCGGCCACCGACAGGCGGCCACGGCTGCGCCCGGGAACGCGCACCGTCGGGGTGATCCCGCGTCGGCCCCAGGTGCGGCCCTTGGGAGGGCGGCCGGTCACGCCTGCTTCGTCCTCGAAGCAGGTGAAGGCGCCGGTCGCCGCCCGGAAGGTTTTACCTCCTGCCAGGTCGCCTCCCGCCATGCGGTGAACGCGTCCTCGCCGCGCTCGGCGGCGGGCCGGGCAGGCGTCTGCACGCTGTAGCCCATCCGGTGCAGCACCCGGGTCACCCCGGAGACGCTGTAGGAGATGTGGAACTTCCGCCCGATCAGTGTGCGTGCCCGGGCGGCGGTCCACACCTGGTCGTCCGTCCAGCCGTGTGCGGCCGGTCCTTCGTCCAGCCAGGCGGCGAGTCTGGCCTGAAGGTGGGGGCCGAGCCGGCAGTCGTAGCCCGGGGCCCCTTTGGACCGCAGGGCTTCCCGCCCGCCTGCCTTCCAGGCACGGCGCCATTGGTAGACGGACTTCTCGCTCACCCGTAACTCCCGGCCGATGCGCGGGACTTTCACAAGCTCCTCGAGGAGGTCGACGGCCTGCATCCTTATCTCTTCGCGGCGCTTGCGCTGCCCGGTGGTCAGCCCGCCCCCATCTGCGTACCGCATACCTCCGGGGTACCAGCCAAAGCGGACACCGTCACCAGGCCCGACGAAGACCCAGACCCTACGACGCCGAAGTCAGTATCAGCGCCGTGATGCCCCAGGACGACGACCAGGGGTGGCCGATCCATCTGGAACTGTGCACGTCCTGCGACTTGGGTGATGCGACGCGGCCCGCGGCCGGCATCCTCGTACAGTTCTTCGCCGACGGCGGCGGCCATGACGAAAGCCGGTCGCAGGAAGCCGCGCAGCTGCTGACGGAATGGACCAGGGAAGCCATGGCCGCTCACCGCTGGTACTGGCACGAGAAGCCGCCCGACCAGCTGTGAGCCCGCGGTTGTCGGGTGAGCTGTAGGACGATGCCCGCCGAAGGCGGCAGCCCTTCTGCTGATATGTGCCCCTTATGGGGAAGCTTGGCAGGACTGACGCACGCTGGATGGGCCAGCTACGTCAGGATCCGATCCCACTGGGGATAGCAGTCGATCAGCCTCGAGGAGCGGCGGTTCCGCTGGTGTGCCTTCTCGGGGCTGCTGTCAGCTCAGATCGTTGGTGTGTTGTCGATGGTTTCCTTGTGCGGTTCGACGACGAACCTCCAGCCAGCGCTGGGCTCCATGAACCGCACTCGGGTGGGGTAGATGTCCAGCGCGCGGCGGTCGCGGATCTGGTTGTTCGTGTTCTTCCGCCCGCGGGTCGGCTCTTCGAAGAGGTCGACCTTGACGTCCGGCACCGCGACGACTTCTTCGTTCCAGCGCTGAACGAGTCCCGCGCCGAATGCCTCTCTTGCGGCGGTGTAGAGCGATTCCAGAGATTCGTTGTCCCCGCCTGGCACGAAGAGGGCGAGGTTCAGGAGGACGCCAGCACTCTGGAGAACCTCGATTTCTTCCCCTGCCTCGTCGGCAACCCAGATCCCGCGCTCCTCAGCATTGTCTGGAAGAATGTGAACTTCCTTACCGAAGATTGTCCTTGCGGTGAAGGATCCTCCATCGAAATATTCACCCGGCTTCGTGAGGGAGGCCGGGGCGTAGCAATCGAGAGGAAGATCGTCTATATCTACCGAGACGAAGATGTCCTCTTGGAGGCCCAATTCTGAAACCTCCTCGGCCGTAAGACGTCGGGCCGTAACCTTTTTGGTGTTCACGCTATCTCCCTTTCTTCGTAGGGCTGCGGACAGGTCAGAGAGCAAGCCGCTGCTCGTGCTCGGCCAACAGCCCACCAGCGGTCAAGTGGTGGACCCCGAGGCGAGTGGTGCTGGCGGCTGGGTCGCGTCTTGAGGACGCTGCCCCGCACAAGATCGCAGACACGGGACCCGGGCAGCAAATCTTCATGGGGGAAGGCGGAAGCAGCAGCGTCGCGCCGGGGCACCGTGGGCTTCCCGACCCCGCCCCTCTGCTCAGGCACCCGCCCGTGCTCCCTTAGGGGTACACGGGGTTATGCAGGGGCGCTGGTGCATGCTCGCTCCTGCCCTGCTCTCTACGCCCATGTGGCGGGCCTTGGATAGGGGAATTGATTGGGGTTGGTTCCAGGCCTCCTCAAGCTGTCTTTTGACGTATCCTTAGATCGTCTTCGGGCAATGGACGTTGGTGAGTCTGCGCCAACCGTGTTCCGGCATATGTCCACCGGTAGGAATCCGGAGTGCTTGCGGGACTCTTTCAACTGCTCCCGTCTGGTGCGGCCGCAAGGAACTAGGGCATACGAACTCCTATCTAACTCTCCAGAATTGCTGCTTTCTGAGAGCGTTTGATGGAATATTCAGGTCCTGGGTGGGTCAGGTTTCCCGTGTAGGGCTTGGGCTACATCACGGCATCTATGAGTGGGTCGGTCTGTCCAGCGGTACCCGATCTCTAGACGTCCGGATGCACGCCGGTACCTGACAGCAGGCTCTGGGTCTCTTCGCGGTCTGGGTCCGCTTCCAGGCAGTATGACTCCATGACGTCTTCTCCTGCCCGCAAGCCGTCGCCGCCCGCAATCCTGGAAGATGCTGCGGTGGCCGTGGCCGTGGCCGTGGCCGTGGCCGTGACGGCGGCCGCAGGAGGTTGTTCATGCAGCCCGACGCGACCTGGTGGCGGCGATCAACACCTCCAGGCAGGCTGGAGAGCCGATCCAACGCATCGCCCAGCGCACCGGCTTGGATGCGGTGGCGGTGCGAAACATCCTGGCCGTTGCTCCGGCCCCGGCGCTGCACCGCTCGTCCTCGCTGCTCACGGTAGGCACGCCGCCGAGGTACCGGTGTACGCGGTGGTAGGAGTGGAGGGAGCCGAACCCTCACGCCCGCAAGGGCACCGGGACTTGAATCCGGCGCTTCTGCCCATTCCGCCACACTCCCTGGCGCTTCACACCCGGCCCAGGTGAACGACGGGGCCCGGGACCGGGACAGGCGAGCAGGGCCCTGCTCTCACGCAGGACGCAGCCCACCGTGCCGTGAAGCGATCATCACTGCAACCCCGGCGGGAGCCCGATGGGCAATCGCCATACAGCGGCATCAACGCATCAACGCCCGCCATGGCCTGGATGATGCGCGGGTGGACCAGGTCGTCGGCCTGGGCTTGCCGTCGTGCCCAGTACGAGTACGTCACCCATCAGTATGTCGCTGTCAGCCGTTAACCTGTCGGCATGTCAGAGCGTGTCACCTCGGGCCATAGCGGCGGCCTGATCACTTTGGGCACTGCGGACGCTCTGTGGGCCGGCTTGACGGACGGCAGCGCTGTGCCGACCGTTTCTGCGACGTTCACCTGCTTCCCTGCCGATGCCGGGGCGGGGTATGTCCTGCTGGGCGGCCGTGTGGTGGCGACGGTGAAGGCAGGCGGCGGCCAGTGGGCTGTTCCGGAGATGGAGGTGCGTCGGGCGGCAGCGGAATTGAACGTGGTGGAGATGGACCACGGGAACCTGGTCCGCATCGGTCCGTTCGGTGGCGCGCCGAAGCAGAATCAGAACGACAACACGCTGCTGCGATGGCGCCAGCGCATCGCCCGGGACCTGCAGAAGATGGGCGACGCCGAGCGGGCAGCGCCATCTGAAGAGGGGCGGCTGCACCATCTGGCAGGGATCGACTGGCGGCGGCTTCTCGTGGAAGAAACCCGGGACCACACGGTGCGGGCATGGTGGTTGCCGCGTGCCGTGGTCAGGTTGCTGGACGCGGCCGAGCACGCCGAAACGCGGTGGCTGCAAGCCGCACGGACCCGCCAGAACAGCACAGCCGCCACCGAGCCGCCGTCCCAGCGCCGGCAGATCCGAGCCGCCGACGGTCGGCAGACGACGAGCCCCCACAGCCCGACCACCGCGCCGCGCCCGTACAACGGAGAACTAAAAGGGCTCCTGTACTCGGCACTCAGCAGGAAACCCGGCATCTCCCGCAAGGTAGCTGAGTGGATGTGCGCCGTCTGCCACACCACACCCGCCACCGTGCTCGACCACTGCCACGAACACGGCTACGTCCGCGCCCCTGTCTGCCAGTCCTGCAACACACAAGAACGGCCCGACCACCTGTACAGCAACGACATTCGCGTGGCCAGCCACTACACGCGCCTTTTCGACACCCACACCGTCGACTGGCTCCGGCATTGGCACCGATGCCCCGGCTGCCGCACCCGGACCACCCTCCCACTGCCTCACCTTGCCGCATGGACCGCCTACATAGCCTGCCGATCACTGCGCCCGACCCACCGCGCCCCCCGC
>NZ_LMWH01000028.1 GCF_001507435.1 Streptomyces sp. NRRL F-5122 | reverse complement strand
CATGATCCGCCGCTACATCATCTGGCGAAACCGCCATGCCGACGACCAGCACCTACAAGCCGTCATCGACAGGGCAAACGTTGCCTGAGGCGGCACTAGATGTGCCGGAGTTGTTCGTAGTCAGCCATCCGTTCGCATCACTGTGAAGACAGTGCTTTGGCACATGAGTGCCATGTCACCAGGTTGACACGGCTCAAATCCCTGCAATGCGCCATACATCATGCGCAGTTGGGGGAGACACCGCTGGACTGTCCGCACGCTGCCGCAAGCCGCACACGGTCGCGTGGTACGGGCCTCGCCGACGCTCCAGACGCCGTAAGGTCCCGGTCCGTTGCTCTGCGCGTCACCTCGGCTTGTATTTTTCTGTCCGAACCACACGAGCACAGGCCAGAGGCGGACAGCGATGACGGAAGCCGACCCTCCCTGGGAGGCAGTGGGGCTCGACGCACAGGCGGAGGCCGTCTACCGCCGGCTGCTGACCCACGGAGGCGGGACCGTCGACGACGTGGTGGCCTCATTCGGACTGCGGCCCGAGCAGGCACTGTCGATGCTGAAGCGTCTTCACCACTCCGGACTGCTCAGCCGCCGATCCTCGGGTGAGTTCCTCACCGTCGATCCCCGCTATGCCGTGCGGGCACTCGTGGAGTCGCACGAGCGTCAACTGGCCGCCGTGCGCGACGCGGCGGAGCCGTTGGGCGCGATATTCGACGAAGTCAGGCGCTCCAATGCGGCCGAACCCGCGACGAGGACGATCAGCGGGGCGGAGGCGGTCGGAGACTGCTACTACCGCCTGAAGCAGTGTGCCCGTCACGAGATCTGCGCTCTGGACCGGCCGCCGTTCCTGCTGGCTCCCAACGGGCCGCTCGACGAGGCGGCGGTCCGGCGCGGGGTACGGGTGCGGGTCGTCTACGCGGCGGCCAGCTTCGATGCCGAAGGCGGCTGGGAGGAGTTGGGCAGTCTCGTCTCGCGCGGCGAAGAGGCCAAAGTCGTGCCCGCGCTGCCGATCAAGTTGGCGATGGCGGACCGGTTCGCGGCGATGGTCTCGCTGAGCCTGGACGGCGAGGGCACCGAGTGCCTCTACACCGAGGCGCCTCCCCTGCTGGACGCCCTGACGGAGCTCTTCGAGCGCTACTGGGCCACGGCCGCGTCCTTGAGCGGTCCCGGCCTCGAGCCGTCGCCGCCATCAGGTCCACCCGTCGAGGGCGGCAGCGCCCGGATGCCTACCGACGAGGAGCGGAACCTGCTCGCCCTCTTCGCCGCCGGGGTCAAGGACGACGCCATCGCCCGCCAGTTCGGGATCTCGACGCGGACGCTGCGCCGACGGATTAAGGACCTCTATGCGGAGCTCGGGACGACGAACCGTTTCGGCGCCGGCGTTGCGGCGGCCCGACGCCATTGGGTGTGAGCGTGCCGGCGGCAGCGGCATGACACCCCGTTGCCGGCCGGGGCGCACGCCACTCGACCCGGCGTTCGTGCGGGAGCACGGGGCCCGGAGCGCCCCCGCGCGCGTGACCCGCTGTCCTCTTCGGGTGACGGTGGCGTGCTCGCGGCAGGCGACGATTCACCTGGTGGAGCTCGATGAACTGCCGGTGCTGCTCGGCTGCCGCCTTGAAACGGAAGGATACCTCCGCTAAAGTGGAGGCAATTCTCCGCTTGGGGTGGGGTGAGGGCGGGCGATGAACGACCTCGCACGCCGAGGCCCACTGTCACGCGCTTTGGCCCCCGTTCGTTCCGGTTTTCGTGCATCACCACCCGGCGGTGGCGCGGCGCACACCTGTCGACGGGGCCCCTGGGCGATGAGCTCTGCCGGATTCAGCCTCATAGGCCGCCAGTTGAAAGCAAGGGAGTCCAGCACGATGAAGAAGTCCCACGGTTCCCCCAGGCTCCGCCGCGTACGACTTCCCGGCACGGTGGCGGTTCCGTTTCCCTCGCTCGACGAGCGGGCGGCGTCCGGAGGCAGCGCAGACGCCGTCGTCCGCGTGGCACGCGGGGACGCCCGCCGCCCCGGCGGACGCCCGTCGACCGGCGGGTCGCCGGCGCCCGAGCAGGCAGCGGCATCGCCCGTCGCCTCGGGCGCGGCAACCACCGCGCAACGCGAACCGGCTCCGTGAGCACTCATGCCGGCGCCTGCGCCATCACCCGCAATGCGTTCCGGTGGGGCGAGCGGATTCCGGATGCGCCCAGCCGGGGGGGATCGGCTCCGGTCTCCTTTGGTGCTCGGCGGGCGGAGCGCTTGACCCCGAGGTTGTTGTAGATACAACATTAGAGGGTGAGTGCTTCCGTCGACGAAATCGTGCAGGACTGTCTGGCCGTGCGTATCCGGCTGATAGGCCGGGCGGTCACCAGTCTTTACGATGGCGCCCTTGAGGGTCATGGGGTGACCATTGCCCAGGTCAACCTGCTGGCCGCTCTGGGCAAGGTGGGTCCGTGTCCGCCGTCCAGGCTGGGCGAGGTGCTCCAGTTGGAGAGGTCTACGGTCAGCCGGAATCTGCATCTGCTGCTGAACCAGGGCTGGATCGAGGCCTCGGCGTCCGACGCGAAGGGCATGCGTGAAGTCGCCCTTACCGGCGCCGGCCGGGCCAAGATCGAATCCGTGATGCCGCAGTGGCGGCAGGCCCAGCAGCAGGCTGCTCAGCTTCTGGGGGCGGGCGTGGCGGCGGTCCAGGAGATTGCGGGCGGCATGGGGTATCCGCCGGGCGCGTAGCGCTCAGGGAGGGGTAGCCGGAGGCTTCCTCCAGCTACTCATGTTGTATATACAACGAGAGAGGGAACGTCATGAGTGTCTCCTTCGCGAACAGGGTTGTATTGATCACGGGTGCATCACGGGGAATCGGTAGAGCCGTTGCGTTGGCGTTCGCCCGGCAGGGGGCGCTGCTGGTCCTTGCGGCCCGCTCGGAAGAGCGGCTTGCGCAGGTGGAGAGCGAAGTTCGCGATCTGGGGTCGGACGTGCTGTCGGTCCCGACGGACGTGACCTCCCCCGAGGCTGTGACGGCCCTGGTGGACGCCGCGGTGAGCCGATTCGGACGGATCGACGTGCTGGTGAACAACGCCGGGATCGGGATGGTGGGCCGTGTCGAGTCGGCGGCGTTCGAAGACAACGCCCGCCAGACGATGCAGGCGAGCCTTTTCGGAATGATCAACGTGACGCAGCGCGTGCTTCCGGTGTTCCGGCGGCAGGGTTCTGGGGCGATCGTGAACATGTCGTCCGTGATGGGGCGAAAGGCGTTCGCTCGATTCGGCTCGTACGCGATCGTGATGCACGGGGTCTCTGCCTTCTCGGACAGTCTCCGCCAGGAGGTGGCCGACAGCGGTATCCGAGTGTCGGTGATCTATCCGGCGCTCACCGCCACCGACCTGCTGCGGGAGGCGAAGGAGGCGCAGATGCCGCCCCCGTTCCGGCACATGACGCCGCTGCCGGCCAACGAAGTGGCGCGAGCCGTGGTGGCCGCAGTCCGGCAGGGGAAGCGACGTGTAGTGCTGCCGCGCATGGCGAACATGCTGCTGCTCGGTGAGGCGTTGTCGCCTCGCATCGGCGACTTGATCGCGACCGCTCTGACGAAGCGGCGCATCGCCAGGCTGCTCAGGATGAGCAGCGGGAAGACCTACCACGAAACGATCGCCAGTCACCCGGGCTGATGAAGCGACGCCGGTACACAACTCGTATGTCGTCGAGGCCGTTGTCGCCCTCCTTGTGGCCTGATTCCTGCTCCACCTCGACACCACGCTGGTCAACGTGGCACTCCCCGCCCCGGCCCAGCTGGGCCGGGAGATACAGCTGAACCGCTCGGTCGTGGTCATCCTCACGAGCCGCTGCCCACCGCTTCTTTCCAGCGGATTTCCTGCCGTCGTCACGTGACGCAGCCGGTCGGACACACCCGTGGCGAAGGCATCCCGAATATCATGAGAAGAGGCTTTTTCGGTATATGTCAGGGAGCCGCAGATGGACGCCTCGGACGAGCTCCTTCGAAGGCCCACCCCGTCGGCTCTCGTGGCCCTGGACGGAGCTGTCCTCAGGCTCAATGCCGCGATGGCCAGGGCACTGGGCAGGTCGGTGGAGCAGTGCCTGGGTCGTGGTTTCGGTGATCTGCTGCCCGCAAGCCAGCTGGCCTCGGTCGAGAGTCTCGTGGCCCACGCCGCCACGACGAACACGGTCGCGATGCGGGTGCTGGAGTTCCCCGGCCCGGATACGGCATCTGTCGTCTGTCTTGTCGAGGCACGGTCGGTGAATGATCCCGCAGGCCGGGAGTCGCTGGTATGGGTGCACTCGTTGGACGCGGGAAACGATCGGGGCGGTCTGTTGATCCCGTTCCGTCTGGCGGCCAAGGCTGCCAATCTCGGCCTGTGCATGTATTCACCCCAGGAGCGTGAGCTGGAATGGCTCGGTGGCGCACCCGCCTTGGCGGCGCTGTTCCCGGAGGCCTCCATGCCGTTGTCCGAGGTGGTGCGACGAGTCCACCCCGATGACCGGGAGTCTCTGCGGCGGCTCGTGACGTCAACGGCCGCCCGGTCCCCCTGGATCAGGGTGCGGTTCCTCACCGAGCGCGATGGCTGCCACCATCTGGTCTGCCAGAGTCGTCGGATCGTTCTCGGCTCTGGCGGTCCTGAGCGGGTCTTCGGAGTGATCCGTGACGACACCAAGTGGGAAGCGCGCCGACGCAGAGCGCTGGTCGCGCTGAGTGTTGAGCGTCAGCGCGCCGACGAGATCGCCGCCTTCTCCTCCGCCGTGATGACCGCAGTCACGGAGCAAGAAGTACGGCAGGTGGTCCTGACCCGGCTCGCCGCGACTTTCGGTGGTACCGGCGCCGCGCTGGCGCTCCTCACGAAAGACCGCCTGCGCGTCTCCTCCGATGCCGGGATCCCGCTACCGGTGGCCGCCGTGCACGGCCTGCCACTGGACGCTCCCAGCCCGCTGCCCTACGTGATCCGCACGGGCAAGCCGCAGTTCATTCCCGACAAGGAGGACTACATCCGCTGCTGGCCGCACGGGGCCATGGTGCCGTACTTCGACCAGCTCGACACCGGCTACGCCATCTCGATCACCCCCCTCAGCCCGGCCGGTGAGCAGCCGCTCGGGGCCTGGTTGGTGACCTACGACAGCACACACCACTCGTCCCCGGACGAGCGGGCCCTCATGTGTACTCTTGCCGACCTTGCCGGCCAAGCACTCAAGCGCGTCAGGTTGCAAGAGGCACGAGTCGAACTGGCCACGGCGCTCCAGCAGACCATGCTCCCCACCCTGCCCGAGCACCTCCCAGGCCTGGAGGTCGCCGCCCGCTACCGCCCCAGCCGCGACGGGCTCGACATCGGCGGAGACTGGTACGACGCCTTCGTCACGCCCGACGGCGCCGTCGCCCTGGAGATCGGCGACGCCCAAGGACACGATGTGGACGCCGCCGCGGCCATGGGACAGGTGCGCGCCTCCATGCGCGCGATCGCCGCCCACGAACCCGATCCCGCAACCGTGCTGATGCGCACCAACGAGTTGCTCGTCACCATGCAGGCGGCACGATTCGCCAGCTGCACCATGCTGCATATCGACCCGGGCGACGGACGGGTCACCGGCGCCAGCGCCGGCCATGTGCCGCTGCTGTACGCACGCGACGACGGCAGCCACAGCATCCGTGAACTGCCGGGCGGCCCGGTGCTGGGAGTCCTGCCCGAC
>NZ_LMWH01000027.1 GCF_001507435.1 Streptomyces sp. NRRL F-5122 | reverse complement strand
CGCTGGCGGCGATGTTGTCCGTGAGCTGTTCCAGCTTGCGGGCGCCGACGATGACGCTGGTGACGGCGCGCTGGGCGAGCAGCCAGGCGATGGCGACCCGGGCGGGGCTCACCTCGTGCCGCGCGGCGACCGTGCGCAGCGCGGCGAGCACAGTGAAGCCCTTCTCCTCGTCGAAGGGTACGAAGTCGAAGCCGTTCCGGGTCCGGCGGGAGTCTTGTTCTGTGCTGACCCCGCCGCGGTCGAACTTGCCGGTGAGGAATCCGCCGACGAGTGGTTGCCAGACCGTCAGGCTCAGCCCGGCGTCCTCGGCCATGGGCACCAGGTCACGTTCGGCGTCGCGCGACAGCAGCGAGTAGTGCGTCTGATTGGCGACGAACTTCGCCTGGTTGTGCAGCGCGGAGATGCCCAACGCCTTGCTGATCTGCCAGGCGGCGAGGTTGGAACAGCCGATGTAGCGGACCTTGCCCTGCCGTACCGCGTCGTCGAGCGCGCTGAGCGTCTCCTCGATCGGCGTCATGTGGTCGTGGTTGTGGATCTGGTAGAGATCGACGTAGTCGGTCTTCAGCCGGCGCAGGCTGTCCTCCAGCGCCCGCATCACGTGCAGACGGGAGAGCCCCTGGTCGTTGGGCCCCGGCCCGACCGGAGCCATCAGTTTGGTGGCGAGCACCACGTCCCGCCGGTGCTGCGCGATCGCCCGGCCGAGCAGCTCTTCGCTCTCGCCGTCGGCGTAGACGTCGGCCGTGTCGATGAAGTTGATTCCGGCGTCGAGTGCCGTGCCGACGATCCGATCCACTTCCTCCTGCCCGAGTGCCCCATGGGTGCGGTACACCGGGTGCTCCTTGCCGCCGAACGTCATCGCGCCCAGGGAGATCTCGGAGACCCAGACCCCGGTACGTCCCAGCAGACGATATTTCACCAGCTACTCCTTGCTTGCAGATACACCCGGTCCACCGGCAGGCGACCCGGCGTCCCACATCTTTCCGGCCGCTACGTCCGGACATCGTGTCCGGAAATGACGCTACACGGTGTCCGGACGAGGTGTAGTGTGACGTGCGCCGCAAAGCGACGACCCTAGGATCCGGACATGCCTTCGATCACCCGACGACGCACCGCGAAGGTCGGCCGCCCCACCTCGGCCGAGGCGGACATCCTGGCCGCGACGCAGCGTCTCCTGATCAAGGGCGCGAACTTCACCGAGCTCGGCGTGCAGCACATCTGCACCGAGGCCGGCGTCGCCCGCTCGACCTTCTACAGCCACTTCCGCGACAAGATCGACCTGCTCATCCGCCTGGCCACCGAACTCATGACCTCCTCCTTCGACGTCACCTCGGCATGGTCCCCGTCGGACGGCGTCGAACGTCTCGCAGACGCCTTCCTGCAAGTGGTGAAGGTCTATCGGAAACACGCCGCCGTAAGGCGGGCGCTCGCTGAGGTCGCCACATACGACGCGACCGTGCGTGACTTCTGGAGTGCGGAACTCAACCAGTTCACGGACTGGACGATCGCGGTGCTCCGCGCCGAGCAGGACGCCGGCCGCACCCCGGCCGACCTGGACCCGGTGAGTGCAACTCGGGTGATCGTCATGGGCGGCGAGCGGGCCCTCGTCGACCACGTCACCGCCGGGGATCCCGCCGGCGACGCCGCGTTCGCGCGCGAGCTGGCACTGACCTGGTGGCACGGCTTTTACCGCCGCCCGGCTGGCTACAGCAAGTAAGTGCTTTGGCCGAGGCCACCTTGAGGATCTCGTTCGCCCACCGCAGTTGGGCGTTCACCCAGCGCCCGAGGGCCTCCGACCTGCTGCCCTCGGTGAGCTCTATCGGAGACAGCGTGGACAACGCGATGATGGATTCCTTCTGGGCCCGGGTCCAGGTTGAACTACTCGACCGCAGACGGTGGCGGACGTGTCTGGAGCTGCCCACAGCACTCCTCGAGTACCTAGACGTCTTCCACATCCGACAGCGCAGGCAGCACCGCTGCCGGCGGCGAAGCGAGTACGTCGTATTCGGCCGGGGACAAGTACGTATTCGTGATCAGGCCCTGGACGGTGCCGGGTTGCAGGATGGGTACCTACCGGGTGAGCTTGAGCTCGCAGCGATCGTCTGTGAAATCCGCTCGCCGCAGCCTCAAACGGGTCCCCACCACGTATCTGTCGGTGATCACGCGAGTTGTGGTCACCGCAGACAGTTCGGGAGGCCTGGCGAGCAGAAACCGTCTCTCCCGTTCGACACGGGGGGTACTTGCCTGCGCGAACCGACTGGCCCTGAACCCCACCTGCCTTGTCCTCCATGAGGAAAACTTCTCAGCCGTCCCGTTCATTCTCGGAGCGGAGGCGAAGGCTGGGCACTGCACCGATGGGTCTGTCGTAGGGCGGGAACATGTGCCGCATGCCGGTAGTTGGTTGATGACGCTCGCCGGAGCCTTCACCCGCATGCAACGGGGTCGGCCCGTGGCTGGCAGGGACTGGCCGCGCTGAGCGGCGGTGCGCACTCTCTGCCCTCCCGTCCCGCCCTCACTTTCCGGCGCTGGACGCCAAGGGGGCCCTTGCGCCGTGGGCACGGCGCGGGCCCCGGTGGCAGACGGGTCCCTCAGCGGGTGGCGCGCGGGGGTGTCGGGGTGCCGTGAACCCGCTTGGCGTGCCTGACGAACCGACGTCGCGCGACCGCGTGCATGAGCAGCCTGGCGACGGGCGGTGCCTCGGCGAGGAGCGCTCTGACGACCTCGGGGTCGCCCTCGTACATCGCCATGCCAAAGGCCAGCGGAAGGGTCTTCTTCGATGATTTCTCGAGGCTGTGCTCGCCGAGGCGCCTCCACTCCGCCGCAGTTACGTACTTCTCGGCCAGGGGGAGGATCCGCTCCTCCTCCATCGCCATGTGCTCCAGCACGGCGGTCTCCAACCGGACGAACGCCTCGGCGAGTTCATCACCGCCGCGCGCGGTGGAACGCCACCGCGGCAGCAGACGCAGGACCTTCGCGTTGGCGGACTCGATCCCTTGGTGCTGCTGCTCCATGACCGGCACGATGTCCTGGGCCTCCTTGCCGCCGCGTTGGTGGAGCAGCGGCCACAGGAAGACGTCCTCGCCCTCGTGGTGGAGGTGCAGGAGGTCGCAGACGAAGGAGGCGTGGGCGCCGACGACCTCGGAGCGCCTGGTGTCTTCCGGGGCGACGTCCCTGACGAGTTGCGGGAGGAGGCCAAGCTCACGGCGCAACATGGTGTGGACCATGTACATGTCCCGCACATCGGCCATAGGTTCTTTGGTGCTCGGGTTCACTGGGGTCCTTGATCGTCGTCGCGGAGATCCGCTGCTGCTTGCCTGAGGCATTGGGTCTGCCGAACCTGGCCCGTCCTGCGCCGGAGCGCATCCGGGCTCCAGAGAGGGTTGCAGTCCAACGGGGATCAGAGGATGCACCCGTGACTGCCACCTCACAGGAATGTAGAGGGCGAGAGGGCGAGAAAATAGAACGCGCGCGTCAGATTTAGTCGTCCAGCCACCCGCAGCGTCCGGAAACTGCTCTGCTCCGTTACCGCTGGTCAGGCAGTTCCATCCGCTTGGAGGGTCAGTGACGGCGCCCGGCGGCACCGTGCAGTTCCTGTCCCCTCGGCACCCCGCTGCAGGTCTCCGATGTCGAACCCGGTGCCACTCCTGACATCACCGCAGTCTGCATTCATGCTTCCTGCTCTGCACAAGGCCGCGGACGGGGCCCATCCTGACCGCCAAGGGCTACACCGGAGCCGGTATCGGCATCCACGTTCCAGCTGCCGTCCAAAGGGCCGGTCGGAGCCGAATCGCACGACCTCGCTCCACTTGGGCTTCGATCCCTCGATCTGCGCCTTCAGGGCTGCGAGGGCCTGACCGGTGCTGTAAGTGCCCAAGGAGCCCTGAAAGACCCGCCGCACGGGGAGCTCGGAAACGGAGTCCCTGCGGCCCGGCGCAGAAGTCGCGTCGACGCCTGTGAGACCGCCTCGCGGGGCGGGGCCGCTCATCACACGACGGGCGTTGGCCTCCGCCTCCCGCTCGAACCGGTCTGAGGGGTCCGACACCCGCAGGCCCGCACCGTTGTCGGTACCGGCGACCGGGCCGCTGCGCTGCTGGACGACGTGGGTCAACTCGTGTGCCAGGGTGTGCTTGTCGGCGCCGCCCCGGCCTACGACCACATGGCTGCCCGAGGTGTAGGCGCGGAAACCGATCTCGGCGGCGGACCGCTGGGCCACGCTGTCGGTGTGCACATGTACTTCGGGAAAGTCCGCCCCGAGCCGCTGCTCCATGTCCGCCCGTACGTCAGCGGCCAGCGGTCGACCGGCGCTGCGCAGGACATCCGCGACGATGGAGCGCTGCGCGGGCACCGGCTCCGGGTGGCCACAGCCCGCTGCGTGCTCGTGCCGCTCCTGGGCCAGCGTATGCTGCACCGCGGCATTACCTGCCGTCCTCTGCAAGGCGGGTACGGTCTCGGTCGTCCACCCGGCGGACTGCGCGGCTCTGACGACGGGTCCGGCCGGCCTACGTTGCCCGTCGGCAGCCTGGCCCGGTCGCTCCTCTTGCGCGCGCATCGCCACTCCTCGATTCGGGGCCTACGGTTCCCAGGCACTCTCTGTGGCGGGCAACGAAACAACGACCGGAAGGGCAGATGCAGAGGTCGAACGGCCGTCACCCACTGTCGCTCTTCCGCTCCTGGCGGGCAGCAGCTCTTCTGGTGGCGGGTGTCAATCGACCAGTGGGCTGTCGGGTAACCAGCGGAGCACCCCGCCGGGTGAGCATTCGAGGATGCAGCAGATCTCGTTGAGCGTCGTGAAGCGTGCGGCTTTGGTACGGCCGTCATTCAGTACGGCGTTGTTGGCGGATGCCGACGGCTTCGGCGAACCGGCATGCCGCCGGGTCGACGTTCTGTGGGCGCTACTGCGTAACAACAGAATCCTCACACCTGCGTCTGAACCGCTCTGGAACCTGTAGAGGCTCCGGACTCTCCCGAGTTGGGTGGAGCCGAGTTGCCAACAGTCTTAAGTCACTGGTATTGAGGCTCACGGCGTGGTGCCACGCTATGACATCGCGTCAATCGTTCTTCAATCGCGTGTCGATGAGGCGTCAATGCCTACAAGGTTGACTTGTGCTGGCATCAGTAACGTCTTATCCATGCGTCTGACGCCGGACCGTACGGTGCACATCGAAGTCCAGGCATCTCATGCTCAGCGTCAGCGGCCGCCGGTTCTCGGCAGGCCGTGGCAGGTCATCGTGCACAAAGCTCAGAGAAAGATTGCTGAAAGCAGGAACATGAACCTCAAAAACATCCTCGGCAAGTTCGGTATTGCCGCCGCGGCGGTGGTGGTCGTGCTGGCTGTGACGCCGTCCGCGACCGCAGCCCACGCTCAGTCGGGCACGGTCACCGTAGCCTCCCCTGATTGGGATCTCGGCACTGACCACTGCGACGACATCAAAATCCAGTCCAGAGGCAACGGTCTTTTTGTCGCCGCGGAGGCGGAGTACACCGGATCTGTCTTCGGCATGCTCCGAGCTCGATCGTCCTCCGTTGGACCCTGGGAGAAGTTCTCCCTCTGCCCGATGGACGGGTACTACACCCTCTTTTCGTATGGCACCGGGAGTTATGTAAGCGCCGAGAAGAACTACACGGGCGCCGACGCAGGCATGCTCCGGGCGCGTGCGGCCAGCGTCAAGAGCTTCGAGAAGTTCGAAGTCCGCTGCCCTAGTAGGGCTTGGTCAGGTCGGTTGTGGTGGTGCGTGTCCTGTGGGCTGGGTGTGGCGTTGAGTGTGCGTGACTCCGGACGAGATTGCTGTGGTG